>NZ_CP184375.1:377500-1102500 GCF_049913335.1 Sphingobium sp. R-21
TGAATTCTCCGTGAAGATGCGGAGTACCCGCGGTTAGACGGAAAGACCCCGTGCACCTTTACTGCAGCTTCAGAGTGGCATTAGGAAAGAACTGTGTAGCATAGGTGGGAGGCTTTGAAGCGATGACGCCAGTTGTCGTGGAGCCATAGGTGAAATACCACCCTGTTGTTTTCTGATGTCTAACCTCGCACCGTTATCCGGTGCAGGGACCCTCTGTGGCGGGTAGTTTGACTGGGGCGGTCGCCTCCTAAAGAGTAACGGAGGCGCGCGATGGTGGGCTCAGGACGGTTGGAAACCGTCTGTTAGAGTGCAATGGCATAAGCCCGCCTGACTGCGAGACTGACAAGTCGAGCAGAGACGAAAGTCGGTCATAGTGATCCGGTGGTCCCTCGTGGAAGGGCCATCGCTCAACGGATAAAAGGTACGCCGGGGATAACAGGCTGATGATTCCCAAGAGCTCATATCGACGGAATCGTTTGGCACCTCGATGTCGGCTCATCACATCCTGGGGCTGGAGCAGGTCCCAAGGGTTTGGCTGTTCGCCAATTAAAGTGGTACGTGAGCTGGGTTCAGAACGTCGCGAGACAGTTTGGTCCCTATCTGCCGTGGGCGTCGAAATTTGAGAGGAGTTGACCCTAGTACGAGAGGACCGGGTTGAACATACCTCTGGTGTACCTGTCGTCCTGCCAAGGGCGCAGCAGGGTAGCTATGTATGGACGGGATAACCGCTGAAAGCATCTAAGCGGGAAGCCTCCCTCAAGATAAGATTTCTTCGAGCGGTCGTAGACCACGACCTTGATAGGCCGGATGTAGAAGTGTGGTAACATATGGAGCTAACCGGTCCTAATTGCTCTGATCGCGCCTGAGAGTCCCACCATCAATGACAACACTGGATATTCCAGCAAACGTCAGCAAATGTGGTGATCAAACAGCCAGATAATCTGCACGGAAAACATCGATTAAAAAACGAAGCGCAAGCTCTATTGCTTGGTGACCATAGCGTCTGTGACCCACCCGATCCCTTCCCGAACTCGGACGTGAAACCAGTCTGCGCCGATGGTACTGTGGCTCAAGCCCCGGAAGAGTAGGGCGTCGCCAGGCATTATAGCTCGCGCTTCAATACCCATCCACAATATCTGCTTCACGCAAGAAAGCCCGCCCGCAACGGCGGGCTTTCTTGCGTCTGATACCCCAAAATCTAGAGCGTTTTCACTATGAGCGGAAACGCTCTGGTCTTTTGATGCCATTTTCCGAGCCCTTGGCCGTAAACGGTCAATTCGAAAATAGTCGAGCGCGGGTTCCGATCTGATTGAACCAGATTGCCGCCTTGGATTCCTTTTTTGCTGTGATTTCTTAACCAGCGATCGGTTCCGATCGCTTGGAAATCGCTCTAACAGCCCAAGACCAGCCTCAAACCGCCTGATGCGACTGCCCTTCCACGAAAGACCAGGAAGATCAGCGTTCCTTGGATCCAGTGCGGGACAGCAGGAAAACCACATAGCCCTTGAACTGTGGATGGCGTGACAGCATCAGCGGTGCCTGCCAGCTTCCTCCCTCGACCAGCGCGACCCGGAAGGGGATGGGAAAGTCCTTCATCCGGCGGAAATAATCCTCATAGCCGGGAATGGTGCTGCGTCCCTGATAGGTCTGGATGACCACCTCGTCGATCAGTCCTGCCAGTCGAAGCAAGGCATCTGGGTCGCCATGCGCGCTCCAGTCCATCAGACCCGTGATCGACAGTTTCCAGTCCTGCGGCAAGCGTTTGCGCAGATCGTGCAGGAAGCGCGCATAGCCGTCGATGCCTCGCGTGGCGGCATCGAAATCGACCTGAAGCCCGACGACTTCATTCCCTGCCGCCCGCCAATGCGCCAGATCATCGAAGATCGCGCTGTAAACGGCGTCATTCCAATCCAGCCGATCCGCCCTGACGACCAGCCAGACCTTTTTGCCCGGCAGGCGCGGCGTGCCCATGCGCAATCTTTCCATGCGGGCCGTTCCGCCGCGCCGGACCTCTCCATCAAGAAGATAGAGGATCCTGGCATGAACATCCCGTGTCGGACGTATGCCGGGCCAAAGGTAGAAGGCGTCATAGGCCGCCGGAACGACCTTTCCCGCGTCCGTTTCCGCCTCCTGCCGGCAACCGGCCAGCGCCAGGAACGCCAGCAGCGCCATCGTGCCTTTGCCCGCGCCCATATCTCACCAATAATAGCGCAGCGACCTGGCCCATCGACTTTGCGGATAGCGTTGCTTCAACTCCGTGAACCAGGCCTTCCGATCGGCCTGGGGCGCCTGCGCCGCATCCATTTCTTCCGAGGTCCGATAGGGACCGGCGCAGCCATTATAGCCGGATGGCGAATAGCACATGACGGCGCGGTAGAGGGCATAGGCCCGGTCGTCGGGCGCCGCTCGCCTGTCCGCGATGATCGCGGCGTAGATATCCGAGCGTGAGAGGGAACGGCCGGAAAATCCGTCCGGCCCGCTGCCGAGCATGGACCTGTCCTCGCTCGCATTGAACAGGCCGAACCCGTCGAAACCGTTCAGCCGGTAGAAATCGCCCAGGCACAGCCGCGCCTTTGCATCGCCGGGCGACTTAGCCAGTGTCGCGGCGATCTGCGCTATGCTGGGGCAAGGAAAGCCGTCGGACCATTGCCCGGTTCGGAACAGCCCGGTCGGGATCCTGTCCTGCTGGGAAAAGTCCCATAGTCCGCCTTCGCTCCCCGCATTGGCGGGCACCAGAGTCAGATCGTTGCCGAAATCGCCAAAGGCACCCCTTGTCAGATCCTTGTAGAGCAGGGTGAAACGGGCCACGTCCCGCTCGCGCGCGGGACGGGTGCCATCCCTGGCCGTCATGCGCAGGATGGCGGGCGGCGCCAGGGTTTGCAGCAGGATCGTCCGGGTCATGCTGTCCGTGATCGGCGATCCGGGGGCGAAGACCTGCTCCACCCGTCCGTCGCGCTGCCAGCGAATGGCCAGCCCCATTTCAACCAGGGGCCGCTCATAAAGCGGGCTTGCTCCCTTCAGAAGGTCGCGCCAGAAACCCGCTTCATTGGGATCGCGCGTCCGGCCGAGGGCCATGCCGCGCAGGACCTGCCGGCTGAAGGCGAGGGGCGTGAAGCCGCTGCTGCGCGCCGCATCCGGCAGCAACGCCAATATCGCCTTCGGATCGTCTCCACCATAATAGGCCCGGCTGGCCTGAAGCAGTCCATAAAGATCAGGATGGGCCGCAAACTGCCTCTTCTGCGCCGTCAATTCGCTCGCGGAAAGAGGAGCGGGATCGGTATTCTGCCCCCGCATCTGCTTGAGATCGGCGACCGCCAGCAAGAGCGGTACGCCGTTCTGACTGCCGATGATCCTGCCCGCATCCGGGCGCTCCAGCAGCTTGATATCGATTTCCTCGGCCAGGTCGGCTGCCGCTTCATCGTCGCCGGGCATCGTGGCCACCAGCTTTTCGTAGCTCTGGACAAGCGCCGCCATGTCTCCGCTCAGCCATGCGACGCGGCGCGTCAAGCCTTGTGCCGACGTGGCATAGCGGCCCTTGGGATAGGCCTTGAGATAGGCGCCGATGGCGTCGCCTGCCTGCTTGACCGCCGCCGCATCGACCTTTTCCGGCCCGGCAAAATCGCCATATTCGTCCACCGCCTTGGTCACCGCCGCGCGCAGGCCGATGCGGATCGGCATATATTGGGCGGTTTCCGCGACCCATTTGCTGCGGCTGCGCGTCAGCGAAGCAAAGCCCTGTCGCGCGCTTTGCCAGTCGCCCTTGTGGAAGGCGTCGGCCGCCTTCAGATAGGACAGATATTCGCGGCCGAGCCTGGTCGAGATCGGCGCATCGTCCCAATGGGCGGCATCGCAGCCGGTCCTGGCGCGCAGCCCGGTCAGCTCGGTCTTTTCGGCTGCCGGCAGGTCCGTCTCGACCGCAAGCGCGGCGTTGAACGCGGCCACGCCATCCGGGGAAACCGCGCAGCCGGCGGCATCGCCATTGCCCATGGCGCTGCTTTCCTGGTCCTTCTCCCCCGCTTGTGGCCAGAAGGCTGCGCGCAGGCCGGGCCATGTCATGAAGGTACGGCCGAACTGCGGATTGTTCACATCGCCGTCGGCCCCGGCGCGATCGCTGTTCACGGGTTTCAGGCTGCGCATCAGCAGCAGGATGTTGATCCGCGTATCATTGCCCGGACTGATCGCCGCCCGCCCGCCGCAATCATAATCGGGCGAAGCCAGTTGCCAGCCCGGCGAACAGGAGGAGTCGGCGCAGGCCCAGAGCGCGCCGCCCAGGCCGATCCCCGACAGCGACAGCAGGAGCAGCGTGACGGCGACCGGATGCTTTCGCGGGAAGGTCAAATTCTGGCCCATGGGAATTCCTGCCGATCATCTTCTGTCTTCATCCGGCCCAGACTGAACAAAAGATCGCGTCCAGGCAATCAGGAACGCAAGGGCAAGGGGCAGGTCGTTTACGCCACCTTCGCCCGCATGAGGAGGATGGTTCCGATCGACAAGGCAGGGGTAGTGGTGATTGCGGGTGGATGCTGCGTCGAAATGCCTCCACGACGCGCGTCATCGGGTGCCTTGCCGGGGCAATGGCAGAACAATCATCGCGCATTGAGAACTGATAATGACGAACTGAAAACAGTTGAAGCGGACAGGCAATGGGTGAATGGCGAAGAATATTTCAGATCTGAAAATTGTTTTCAGATCATGTTTGTATTCCGGAGTCACCGAAGACTGTAAAGGATAGAGGATGCGAATATCCGGTTTGCGCCAATTCGGGAAGATATCAAAAATGGCTACTCCAAAGGGTATATATCCTTTAAAAATCAGCTCCTTGGGCGTCAAATTTCCTTCTTCTCCGGGCATATGCATGGTTTCGCTAACGCTTTTCTAACCTTCTGGATGCAATGTTGATGCAGATTAAGGCGTATCGACTTCAGCGGACGGGGATCGTCATGCGCAAATATTATGCGTTTATCCTGCTGGCTCTCGTGCCAGGCAAGGCAGCGGCGACAGACGCCACTACGACAATGGGTGTTTCCGCGACAGTGTTGAATGCCTGTCTTGTCTCGGCCACGGACATGGCGTTTGGAAGTTACGATCCGACATCGGCAACGCCGAAGGATACGACCAGTACCATAACAGTGACTTGTACGCCGGGAACAGTATTCAACATAGGTTTGAATGCCGGAAGTACCGGTGGAGCGACAGTGTCCACGCGCCAGATGCTCAATGGCGCCACTCCCCTGGACTACGGATTGTACAGCAATACGGGACGCAGCACCAATTGGGGAAATTCGGTTGGATCGGACACGGTGTCGCAGACCGCGTCGACCATCCTGCCATCGGCCTTCACTGTTTACGGCCGCATTCCGGTCGGGCAGAGCGTGGCTGCGGGGAATTACGCTGATACGGTGACCGTAACCGTCAGCTATTGAAGGCGGATTTCGTCATGACAGGATCATGCCATGGTGCCGGACCCGCGCGGGTTCTGGCGGCGATAGGACTTTGTGCGCTTTTCGGGATGGCGCAGGCGGTGGACGCCGCGACGCTGCGCATTTTGCCCGTGCGGATCGAGATGGCCGCCGACAAGCAGTTCTGCTCGCTTACCATTTCCAATGATGACGCGACCCCTGCGACGGTCCAGATCAGGGGCTTTGGCTGGCGCAAGGATGCAAGCGGCGCGGACCAGCTCGACCCCGTTGACGGCCCGGTCGTCAATCCCTCCATCGTCAGCATCCCCGGCGGAGCGAGCAGGCTCGTGCGATGCAGCCTGCCGGCGCGCACTGGACCGCGCGAGGAAAGTTACCGCCTGATCATCGATGAACTGCCGACGGCTACGACCGTGCCGGGCACGGTGCGGGCATTGCTGCGCATCAGCATGCCCATATTCCGCGCACCCCCCGGTGCAGCGCCTTCGCTCCGCTGGTCCACCGCGAAGGTCGCCGACGGAGGATGGACGCTCAGCCTGTTCAACCAGGGCGACCGGCATGTCCAGGTGACCGGCATGACCCTTCGCACCGCCGCGGGCGGAGACGCGATCGCGCGCGTCGACAGGGGCTTCTACCTGCTGGCGGGCGGGCGCATCGACCTTCCGGTCCAGCCGCCGGACGGCCGCGCGGTCGCCACCGTCCAGGTGGAGACGACCCAGGGACCGCTCACCGCCCGCCCCGCAGCGTCTGGGCAGTGAAGGCGCGCAGCGGATGTCGCCCGCTCCGGCATGGCCTGGCGCAAGGCAGGGGCTTTCGATGCTGGGTAGGGCGCTCATCCCGCTTTGCCTGCCGCTGGCGCAGCCGTCCGCCGCGTCCGATCTTCCCATGACGCTCGCCGTCATGGGCAGGCCCGGCGACAGCCAACGCCCGGTGCCCGTGGGCGTCATCATCAACGGCCAACCGATCAGCGATACCGGCCTTGTCGTGCTGGACCGGGGCAGGCTGTTCGTCCGCCAGGACGTGCTGCGCCAATGGGGCCTGCAAAGGGCCGTGCCACTGCAGCGCATCGAGGTGGAAGGAGCGGATTACGCCCTGCTGGACGGCATGGACGGCCTTTCGGCGCAACTCGACAGTTCAGGCGGCACCTTGCTGATCGATGCCGCGCCCTCGCTCTTTTCCCCCACCCATGTCGGTGCCGAACAGCGCGGCCGACCGGTCATGGCGCCGGTGCCGCTGCAATATGTCGGCTATGACCTGTCGGTCGCGCGATGGGGGCGGGACTGGGCCGCTTCCCTGCTGCTGGACGCCGGCCTGTCGGGCGCCTGGGGCGTCGCCGGTACGACGGCGCTGGTGCAGCAGGGCGTGGATGGTCCGGCTGCGGTGCGTCTCGACAGCAATGTCATCCGCGACTTTCCCGATCGGCGTTTGCGGCTGGTGCTTGGCGACACCATGACGCGGGGGGCCGACTGGAACCGGCCGGTCCGTTTCGCCGGGCTGCGGCTGGGCACCGACTTCTCGCTGACGCCTGAGGCCGTGACCTATCCGCTGCCCCGGCTTTCGGGCTCTGCGGCGCTGCCCTCGGTCGTTGATCTGGCGGCGGCCAGCAGTCGCCAGAGCATGGCGGTCCAGCCCGGCGATTTCCGGATCGATTATCAGCCGCTCTTCAACGGCGCGGGCGAGGTGACGATGACCATCCGCGACGCGACCGGCACCGCCCGTGTCGTCACGCAGAGCTTCTATGCCAGCCCCCGGCTCCTGCGCGAGGGGCTGGACGATTTTTCGCTGGAAGCGGGGTTTCTGCGCAGGAATTTCGGGGAAAGCAGTTTTTCCTATGGCGCGCCGTTCGCCGCGGGTTTCTGGCGTCATGGACTGGCGGCGGGGATGACGCTGGCTGGACGGGGCGAGGCGAGCGAAAAGGTGCAGATGGCTGGGCTGGGACTTGGCGCGCTCCTGTCCTCCTGGGGCGAATTGTCGCTGTCGGCCGCCGCATCGCACAGCCGCGACGGCGACGGCCTGATGTGGCGGGCGCAGGTCCAGCGGATCACCCCGCATTATTCGGTGACGGCGAGCTATATGGAGGAAGATGCGCATTTCACGCAGGTCGGAGAGGATGAGCGGGCCGCCGCGGGACGTCGGGAACTGGCGGTCGCGGGCAGCATCAACCTGGGCCGCCGCGGCAGCATCAATGCCCATTATCTGGAAAGCCGGAGCGATGGAGACCGTTTCTCCATGGGTTCGCTTTCCTATGCCGCTGGCCTGGGCCCGGCCTGGATTACGCTGGGCGCGCGGCGGACGCGCCTCTCGGAAAGCCGGACCAGCAGTCTTTTCGGGTCGCTCACCCTGCCGCTCGGCGCGCGTTCAAGTGTCGGCCTGTTCGCGGATGGCGGGCGTACCGCCGCCAGTTTCAACCAAAGCCCGCCGCCCGACCAGGGGTGGGGCTATCGCATGCTGGCGTCGCGCGGGTCCGACGCGCCAACGCAGGTGGAAGGCGGCGTGACATGGCGCACCGCGGCCGGCGATCTCGACCTTTCCGCATCGCATATGGGGGGAATGGAGGGCGTGCGTTTCCAGGCCCATGGCGCGCTGCTGCGGGTGGGGGGACAGATCGTCGCCGCGCCGCAGCTCGACTATGCCTTCGCGGTGGTGGACGTGTCGGCCGATCAGGATGTGACGGTCTTCTTCGAGAACCGGCCCGTCGCGGGTCGGGCCGGGTCGGGCAGGTCGGCGATCGTCGCGGGCCTGCAACCCTATGCCGCCAACCGCATCGCCATTGATCTGGATGCCTTGCCGATCGATACCCTTGTGACCGCGGCCGAGCAGGTGGTGGTGCCGGGGTACAGGCAGGCGGTGAGGGTCAGCTTCGGCGGCCCGGCCGCCCGGCCACTGACATTGCGGCTGGTGGACGGCAGCGGCCTTCCCGTTCCGGCGGGGCTGACCGTAACGCTGGAGGGTACGTCGTCGGGCATTTCGGGGCATGATGGCGAAATCTACCTGGCCGACGCGCAGGACGGGCAGGAAATCCTGCTGGCGGGGCCGGCCATCGCGTGCCGCGCGACCGTTCCGACGAGGCGGGCCGACGCCGGTATCTCGCAATCGGCGCCTCGTGCCTGCCTGCCCTATCAGGAGGGGAAATGATGAAGCTGATCGGATGGACGCTTGCCATTTCGGCTGGCCTGGGGCTGGCAAGCCCGGCCTGGGCCTGCACGCTTTGCAGTTGTTCGGCATCGACGACGGGGATCAGCTTCGGCGGCTATGATCCCACCGCCTCCGCGCCCAGGGATGGCGCGGGCAGCGTGACGCTGAGCTGCACAGGGGTGATCTCGCTGGCCGGCACCATTGATATAGCGATCAGCCCCGGCCTGTCGGGCGATGCCCTGGCGCGCCAGATGGCGCAGGGCAGTGCGCGGCTCAACTATAATCTCTACACCACCGCCAGCCGGACCACCATTTGGGGAAATGGATCGTCGGGGACCAGCACCGTGACCGCGTCATTGAACGGATTGCTGTCGTTCAGCCAGACCGTCCCCGTCTATGGCCGAATAGCCGCGGGCCAGTGGCCCCAGGCGGGGGCCTATGCCGACAGCCTGATCGTCACGATCACATATTGAACCTTCGGCTTCAGCTGCCCGCGTCCGCCGCCACGGGGCCGATCATGAAGACGCCCTCCCTCTGGCCGGAGGCAGACAGAAGCGGCACGGCCTTGACCTGGACGAGCTGGCTTTCGCCATGGCCGCCCAGCAGCCTCGCCCTCATGCCGAACGGCTTGCCGTGGGTGAGAAGTTCCTCGACCGCATCGTTGATCGCGCCGCGCGCGGAAGCATCGAACAGGGTCGCGAAGCGGGTGCCGGCCAGCCGGCCTTTCTCGGTCCCGACCAGCGCCGCAAGTGCGGGTGAGATGTCGGTGATGACCGACCGGACGTTGAATGCGCCGCGGGCAAGGCCGGGCAACCCGTCGATCAGATCCTCATAGGCCGCGATCTGCGCATCCTGCGCGCGCAGCGTCACCCGATCGGCAATCTCGTCGACCAGCACGATGAATCCGCCCGGAAAGGCCGCGGCCTGCACGCGATAGACCAGCGGCGGCGGTCCCGCGACATTATGTTCGAACGTCTCCGGCACGCCGGTGTCATGGACCCTTTCCAGCGCGCGCAACAGGAAGTGCGCGTCCGAACTCTCCAGCATCTGCGGCAGGAACAGCTTGCCGACATGCTTCTCGCTGATGCCCAGCCGCCGGCGGGCGGCGAGGTTGACCCGCACCGGCTTCAGATCCCGGTCGGTCAGCAGGACCTGGGTCGGAATCATGTCGAGCAGGATTTCCAGCTGCGCGCCCTGGTCGGGGCCGGTGGATTGATCGCCCGCCAGCCGATGGAACAGGTCCGTCGCGATGAGCGTCAGCCCGACATGCCCATGGTTCATGATATGGACGGGTTCGGTCATGGCCTGGCGCGAATGCACGGCAAAATGCCGAATCAACGCTGTGGCGGTGACCACTTGGCCGGGCGGCAGATCGTCCACGGACTGGCTCCCCTTTGCCTCCATCCCTGTCGATATCGGTATTATATGTTCGAAGGGGTGTAAATCATCAAAACGGAATCGTAACGATTTTGTCTTTGCCGATCAGATATTTCCTCGACTCGCCCATCCGCCTTCGGAAAATGCAGAAGGGCCAGACGGGCAAGATGGTTCCAGCATAATGCGCAGATACGAATTTTGCGTAAAATCCTGTCCTTTCGCCTTCGCGCGGCCTTAGCGGCGACGCCTCCATTCTGGCCTGGGGACATCGCAAAGCCTGATCGAGCCGTCACCGGGATGATCAGGCCTGCCTTCAGGGGGCGGATCTATGGACCGAGGGGCGAAATGGCATCGAACCGGGACTGCCGGAAGCATCAGCCGGGGGAAGGGCCGCTGGGCTTGGCTGGCGGGCGCCGGCCTGATCGCCGGCCTGGCGCCAGGGATGACCGCCCATGCCAATGTGGTCAGCGCCTGTTCGGGCGTCAGCCTGCCGAAATCAGTGCTGACCGACACGATCGGCGATGTCATCACGCCGGTGCTGGCGCCGGTTGAATCGACCCTCAGCACCCTGACCTTCGGGACGGTTGATCTGGGCATCAACGCCGCCCTGGCCAACGCGGCGGCAGGCGCGCCGATCACCCTCAACGTTCTGGACGTGAACGGCAATGCCGTCGACCTGCTGTCGGACCCGACATGCGAAACCACGTCCGACAGTTTCAGCCTGACCACGCCCAAGGGCATCTCCTTTGGCGGCAACAAGATCACCGGACTGGGCACGCCGGGGTCCGAAGCCAGCGCGGGCGAGCTGGACGCCATCGCCATCGGCAATCTCGCCAGCACGGCCACGGGCGCCTATGGGGCGATCGCGATCGGCGCGGGCGCGTCCGCCACCCATGCGGGCAGCGTGGCGCTGGGTTCGGGATCGCTGGCGAACGGCATGACGCTGAACCTGCCCGCCTTCCTGATCGGCGGCACGGCCAGCGCGGAAGTCAATATCGGCGGCCGCCGCCTGACGGGGCTGGCGGGCGGCGCCGATCCCGGCGACGCCGTCAATGTCGCCCAATTGCAGGCGGTGAACGATGCGCTCGGAACGCTTGCCGGCAATGCGGTGCAATATGATGACGGCACCAGGACGCAGGTGACGTTGCAGGGTTCGGGCGGCACGCGCATCACCAATGTTGGCGCGGGGGCGGTGAACAGCACCAGCAGCGACGCGATCAACGGTTCCCAGTTGCAGGCGACCAACAATCTGGTGGCGCAGAACAGCGCGGCCATCACCCAGTTGAGCTATGACCTGGCGGTGCTGAACGACCTTGCCGTCAAATATCAGGACAGCAGCAAGGCCACCGTCGTGCTGGGCGGCGCGGGCGGCACGACCATAGCCAATGTCGCGGCCGGCAGCGCCCCGACCGACGCGGTCAACCTGTCGCAACTGGGTAGCGGCGGCGGAGGGACCGGCGGTGGAGGCGGGGGCGGCGGCGGCGGAACTGGCGGAGGCGGGACTGCACCGCAGGACGCGCTGCCCTATGATCCGTCGATCCAGGCCTATAATGCGGCGCGCGGCGGCATCGACCAGACGATCAGCGGCGTTGCCGCCGGTGAGTTGAGCGAAACCTCGACACAGGCGGTCAACGGTGCGCAGCTTCATGCGACCAATGTGCAACTGGCCTATAATCTGACCGCGATCACCGAGCTTCAGCAAGGGCGCGCAGGCTATCTACAGGTCAATAACAGTTCCGGCTACGCCACGCCGGTCGCCAGCGGCGCGGACAGCATGGCCGCCGGCGCGGGCGCGGTCGCCTCCGGCAGCGGCAGCCTGGCGCTGGGGACGCAGGCCCAGGCGATCGCGCCGGGCAGCGTCGCGCTGGGCTATGCTTCCGTCGCGGACCGGGCCAATACGGTATCGGTGGGCAGCGCGGGGGCCGAACGGCAGATCGTCCATGTGGCCGACGGCATCGCGCCGACCGATGCGGTGAACCTGCGCCAGCTTCAGGGCGGGATGGCAGGGGCGGTCGACAGCGCCAACGCCTATACCGACATCCGCTTCAACCTGATCAATGCCGGCCTGCGCGACCTGCGGCGCGACGCGGAGGGGGGTACCGCCGCCGCCATGGCGATTGCCGGCATACCCCAATTGTCGGAGGCGGGTGGCGGTACGCTGGGCGTCGGCGTCAGCACCTGGCAGGGGGAACATGCGATCGCCATGGGAATATCGAAGGTGTCGGACAATGGCCGCTTCATCATCCGGGCTTCAGCAGCCTATAACAGCCGCAATCAGGGAGGCGCCAATGCGGGCATGGGCATTGCTTTCTGACCGGCGGTGGATCGCCCTGCTGGCGCTGGCCCTGCATCCATGGCCCGGCCATGCGGCGGAGCCCCAGTTCCTGCCGGAAGTTGCGCCCCTGTCGGAATTTCCCGACGCGGGCAGCGCGACACGGCGCGAGGGCGTCTTCCTGCCGCCGCAGGCGCCGCGCCTGCTGACGCCCGGCATGACGAAGCGGCAGGTCTATGCCCTGTTGGGCGTCCCGCATTTTCATGAAGGCCTGCTGGGTGAACGGCGGTGGAACTATATTCTGGACTTCTACACCGGGCAGGGGACGGAATATCGGATCTGCCGCCTGCAATTGCGCTGGGATCGGCGGATGCGGCTGGAACGCATCGCCTGGAGCGACGCGTCGTGTCGCGACATGGTCTATCCTCCCGCGCAACCGCAGGCCGCCGCCGGACCGCTGCCACCTCCGGTTCCGGCGGTCCGGCCCCGGTCGCTCACTGTCCATTTCGATTTCGACAAGGCCGCTCTCAGTGAAGAAGCGCAGCGCGACCTGGCCGCCTTCATGACCGAAGCAGGCCCTGACGGCGGGATGCTCTCCGTCACGGGCTTCACCGACAGTGCAGGGCCTGACGCCTATAATGATCGGTTGAGCCTGATGCGCGCGGACAATGTCGCCAGGCATCTGGTGGCGATGGGCGTGCCGCTGTCGAAGCTGCAAATTTCCGGAGCCGGGGAGCGATCCCCGGCCCGATCATCCGACGGTCCGGCGAAAGAGCCCCTCAACCGGCGCGTTCTTCTGGAGTGGACGGCGGGCGCCGGTTGACGCCGGGAGGGTTGCTGCCGGGCGGCGGAAAATTCACCGCAGCCATGCATCGCCGTCCCGGCCGGCCGACCGCGCAAGCTGGACGAATTCCTGCCGCCAATAGTCATTCTGGCCGCCGGCGAGCCGGGCGATGTCGGCATAGCTGTAGTCGCCCAGCCGCGTGTCGCCGCGCAGCCTTTGTCCGAAGGCGGCGACCGCCACGGCAAAGGCCATGTCGCCCCGCGGCCTGTTGGCGTCGGCAAGGAGCGAGGCGGCAACCGGACGCTCTATCAGCCGGCTATGCGTCTCTTCGGGCAATTTGTAGCGCAGGCGGACGGTGGCGAACTCGCTGTTGTCCGCCGCGGGAGGGAAAGGCGCGCGATTGCCGGCATATCTGCGCGGAGCGACCCAACCCGCTTCGCCGGCCGGGACGATCTCGTACAGCGCCGTCACCTGATGACCGGCGCCGATCTCGCCCGCGTCGACACGATCATCGGCGAAGTCCTGTTCGGCAAGGCCGCGATTCTCATAGCCGATCAGGCGATATTGGCTGACCAGGGCCGGGTTGAACTCCACCTGTACCTTCACATCCTTCGCGATGGTGAAGAGGGTGGAGGACAGTTCATCGTCCAGCACTTTGCGCGCTTCCATCGCGCTGTCTATGTAAGCGTGATTGCCATTGCCCAGGTCGGCCACCGCCTCCATCATCGCATCATTGTAATTGCCCTGCCCGAAGCCCAGGGTGGTGAGCGTTACGCCGTCGTCCCTGTTGCGCTTCACCATCTCTTCCAGGCCATGCTGATCGGACAGGCCGACGTTGAAGTCGCCATCGGTCGCCATGATGATGCGGTTGATGCCCCCCGGAATGAAGTGGGCGCGGGCCAGGTCATAGGCACGTGCCAGGGCCGGGCCGCCAGCGGTCGAACCATTCGCGTCCAGCCCGTCCAGCGCGGCCTTGATCTCCGCCGGATCGTGGCTGCCCTCGACCAAGGTTTCGACGAACCCGGCATAGGTGATGATGGATATGCTGTCGTCCGGCCGCAGCGCGTCCGCCAATATGGAAAGCGACTGCTTGACCAGAGGCAGCTTGTCGGCGTCCTGCATCGAACCGGACACATCGACCATGAACACCAGATTGGCGGGCGGCCGTTGCGACCGGGCGACGTCATAGCCGCGCAGGCCGATGCGCAACAGTCGCGTGCCGGCATTCCACGGTGTCGTCGAAACCTCCGTCGTAACGCTGAACGGCGCCGAGCGGTCATCGGGCAGCGGATAATCATAGCGGAAATAGTTGATCATCTCCTCCGTGCGCACGGCTTCCGCAGGAACGGCCTGGCCGCCCAGCAACATGCGGCGGACATTGGCGTAGGCGCCCGTATCCACATCGACCGCGAAGGTTGAGACCGGCTCGGCCGCGACCTGGTGGATCGGGCTGACAGGATGACCGTCATAGCGCTCGTTGCTTGCGGCCGGACCGGCATCGTTGACGGCTTCATAGGCGACGGAACCGCCGGGAGCCTGGCCGCAGCCCGCGAGCAGGAGGCCGGGCAGAAGGGTGAGGGTGATCGCCAGATGTGATCGCATGCGCGTTTCTCCACTGTTTCGATAGAGAGAAATAGGGGCGGCAAAGCGAGGCTTGCAAGCGACGAATCGATGGTGAACGGCACGCATCGATGAGTGTCGAGGCCGGGGTTCGTATCTTTTCGGCGGAATTCCGTCCTTCTCGCGGTGGCCTGCACATTTTCTGCACCGGAACTGCGCCGATTATTGATCGGCGGCTCTCACCGATCTGCTTGGGACAGCGGCATTCTGGCACGGACATTCAGGGAGAAAGACTGATGCGCTACTCCGCCGCGCGGCCGTCCCTGGCCGCATCATGGCCCCTCTTTGCCCGCTTTCGCTGGAAGCTGGCGCCTGCCTTGCTGATCGTAGGGACCGGGGACTGGCTGTTCTACCAGCGGCATCTATATGGCGGCTATCTCGGCTTTTTCGCGCTGGCCGTGCTGGGCGCTCTGCTGGCGGGGCGGCCCGTGCTGCGGCGCGAAGGCGGGGCCTTGCTGGCGATGGCGGCGGCGGGGCTGTTCGCCTTTGCCCTGCTCTACGACGCAAGCCTGCTGGCCTGGACCCTGTTCTGGGCGGCGGCGGGGGTGGCGGCTTTGATCCCGGCAACGGCGCGCTTCGACGATGGCTGGCGCTGGTTCCAGCGGCTGATCTGGTTTGGCTTGCGCGCGCCGTTCGGGCCGCTGATCGATCTGAAGCGCATCTTGAAGCTGCGCGCGGCGGGACGCGCAGGGGCCTGGAGCCTGCATGCGGCGCTGGGGACGCTGGCCTTGCCGGTGATCGGCAGCGCGGTGATCCTGCTTCTCTTTTCCGCGGCCAATCCGTTGTTCGAGCAATTTTTCTCCTCGCTGCTGCTGCCGGACCTGTCGCCTGAATTGATCGTCAGACTGGCCTTTTGGGGGGTGTTGTTTGCGATGGCCTGGGCCTTGCTGCGGCCGCGCCTGCCCCGGCGCCTGCTGCCGGCATTTGATGGCTGGAACGACCGGCGCCTGCCGGGCGTGTCGGTCGCTTCGGTCACGCTGTCGTTGGTGGTCTTCAACCTGATCTTCGCGCTTCAGAACCTGATGGATGTCGCCTGGCTCTGGGGCTGGGCGCCGATGCCCGCGGGCATGACCATGGCCGGCTATGCCCATCGCGGTGCCTATCCGCTGGTCGCCACCGCACTGCTTGCGGCGCTGTTCGTGCTCGTGACGCTGCGGCCCGGATCGGAAACGGCGCAGAATCGGGTGGTCCGCAGCCTGGTGATGTTCTGGATCGGACAGAATGTCTTTCTGGTCGCATCGTCCATGCTGCGCACGGCGGATTATATCGAAGCCTATTCACTTACCCGGCTCCGGATCGCCGCGCTGGTCTGGATGGCGCTCGTCGCCTTCGGCCTCGCCGCGATCTGCTGGCGGCTGCTGCGGGCGCGAAGCGCGGCATGGCTCATCAACGTCAATCTGGCGGCCGCCGGGCTGGTGCTGGGCGTGATCTGCTTTGTCGATCTGGGGGCGGTGGCGGCCCAATGGAATGTGCGTCATGCGCGGGATGTCGGTGGACAAGGCGTAGCGCTGGACCTCTGCTACCTGCGCCAGTTGGGCGATTCCGCGCTGTTGCCTTTGCTGTCGCTGGAGCAACGGACCGACCTGCGACCTGATTTTCGCGAGCGGGTGAGGACGGTGAGGATGGACCTTCATGCCAGGCTGGCGCGGGAACTTGGCCAGCGCTGGACCCTGCTTGGGCAGCGGCGGCTGGAAATGGCGCGGACCATGACGGCGGCGATCGGGTCTGTCGCCGTCGATGCGGGAGCGAGGGATTGCTCTGGCGCGCTGATTCCGCCCGCGGCGGCGGCTGCACCCAATGGGAATGTTGGTCCGCAGACGGATCGCGCGTTGACAGCGGAGACGGGGAGATGATCCTATGCCCCATGCCCAGCACGATCCTGATCGTCGACGATGATCCCCATATCCGCCAACTGCTCGTCTTCGCCTTCGGCAAGGCGGGGCTCGGGACGATCGAGGCCGCCGATGGAGAGGCTGCGCTGGCGGAGGTCGAACGGCACGCGCCCGACCTCGTCATCCTCGACATCAACATGCCGCGCATGGACGGGCTGGAGGTCTGTCGCCGACTGCGGGCGCATAATGACGTGCCGATTTTCTTCCTGTCCTCCCGCGATGATGAGATCGACCGGGTGCTGGGCATAGAGCTTGGCGGCGACGACTATGTGGTAAAGCCCTTTTCCCCGCGGGAGGTGGTGGCGCGGTCCATGGCGATCCTGCGCCGCACCTCGGCCCGGCCGCCGGCGGCGGAGGCGATTGGCACGATCCGCCATGGGCGGCTTGCCCTGGATACCGAAAGCTGGTCGGCGCATTGGGGCACGGAGGAGGTGAGCTTGACGGTGACGGAATTCACCATATTGCGCACCCTGCTGGCCATGCCCTCCCGCATCTTCTCCCGCGACCAGATCATCGATCGGTTTCGTGGGCCAGGCTTTGCCTTGACCGATCGGACGGTGGACAGCCATGTCCGCAACCTGCGCCGCAAATTTGCCGATGTCGGCGGCATCGACATCATAGAGACGCGCCCCGGCATCGGCTATCGGCTGGGCGGATGCAACGGGACGGCGCCGCCTGCATGAGCGCGGCGTTGAAGGCTTGGATCGCCCGGCATTGGCCGGTCTTGCGGTTGCGCACGATCCTGCTCGGCACCCTGCTGTTCGTGGCGGCGCTGCCGGGATTGGGGGCGATCTTCCTGCGGGTCTATGAAAATGCCCTGGTGCGACGGACCGAGGCGGAACTGGTGGCGCAGGGCGCGGCGCTGGCGGCGAGCGCGGCGGTCGTGGGGAGCGGCATGGGCGCCGATCACGCCGCGGCTGCCTCGCCGGTGCGCTATCATGACCGGATGACGGAGGTGGACCTGCGTTCTTCCCCGATCCTGCCGTCGCGCCCCCGGGCGGCGGCGACGCGCGTCGGCCCTGATCGCGCCGCCCTTGCGCTTGCGAAGCGGATGATGCCTGCCTTTGCCGAAACCAAGGTGACGACCTTGTCCTCGATCCTGATGCTGGATCGGCACGGCATAGTCCTGAACGGCCCGGAAGGCGGACGGAGCCTGGCTGCCCTGCCGGAGATCAGGGCAGCACTCGGCGGCAGGGCCGTGACCGTGCTGCGGAAGAATGAAGGCATCGCCACCCATTATCCGCTGGAATGGCTGAGCCGGGCGGCGGGCATTCGCCTGCACCATGCCCGACCCATCAGCGTCGATGGGCAAGTGACGGGCGTGCTGCTGGTGTCGCGCTCGCCGCGCGCCCTTTCCCTGGGGCTATATGAGGACCGCGGCAAGATCGTGCTCGGCGTGGTGGCGATTTTCCTGATGCTGGTGCTGCTGTCGGCCATATTGTCGCGCGCCATAGTCCGCCCGATCGAAAGCCTGAGCCGCGCCACACGCGATCTGGCATTGGGCCGCCGCGTCGCGCCGCGCCATCCCTCCCTGCAGGTAGTGGAAATCCGGGCCCTCTATCGGGATTTCGAGCAGATGGCCCAGAGTATCGAAAAGCGATCCCGCTATCTGCGCGACTTTGCCTCTTCGGTCAGCCATGAATTCAAGACGCCGCTGGCCGGCATCTCCGGCGCGATCGAACTGTTGCAGGATCATGGGGCCGACATGGCGCCCGCCGATCGGCAACGCTTCCTCACCAATATGGCGGCCGATGCCCAGCGGTTGGCGCGGCTGGTGCGGCGGCTGATGGAACTGGCACGCGCCGACGTGCTGGTGGGCGAAAGCGATGCGCGAACCGATGCCGCGCCATTGCTGGCGTCGGTGGCGGATGCATTGTCCGCAGAGGATTTCGTCATCAACCTCCGTCTGCCGCAGGACCTGCCGCCGCTGAAAGTGGACGCCGGGGCGCTGGAAGCCGTGTTGACGACGCTTGCGGAAAATGCGCGGCAGGCGGGGGCGTCGCGCCTGGACATCGACGTCGCCTTGCGTGAGGGCGCGGCATGGATCGACTTTGCCGATGATGGGCCCGGCATACCGCCGGGGGACCGGAGCCGCATCTTCGACCTTTTCTTCACCACCCGGAGGGGAGAAGGCGGGACGGGCCTTGGCCTCGCCATCGCCCGGTCGCTGCTCGACGCCTATCATGGCGAACTCCACCTGCTCCCAACAGCGCGCGGCGCCGGTTTCAGGCTTGTGGTCGGCACAGAAGGTTGAAGCGGACCGAGGCGCGATTCAGCCGGTCAGCGCTCCTGGTCCATCATCCAGGCGGCATCAGCGGGAATAGCCGGGCGCGGCCTAAGGCATAGACCCCATCTATGGGATATATAGCGGAATGACCTCTGGCGTGATGGGGGCGGTTTCGCGAACCTGCATCGACGTCATGCGCACGGGGGCGGGACATGGTCCTCGTCCTGGAGCGCGCCGTACAGGACCCGCAACGGCCGGGCAGCGATGTGAGGACGGTATGGACGGAGTTCGGGTAGGTAAAAGGATCATAGGCGCGCAGGCGCCCGTCGTCGTGGGGTGGGAAAACATACCGCGCGTGGAAGGAGGACCGTTGAAGCGGTTCGTCTTCACCTGGTTCCAGCCCAGCTTGCTGTTCGCGCTGATCGCCTTCTGGTATTATGCGCCCAATTCGATCGCCAAGGCATCGACCGCCATCGGTATCGGCATCGGCGTCAGAATCCTGTTGCTCGCGCTTGAGTGGGTGAACCCGCGCCACGCAAGCTGGCGCCTGACATGGAAGGAACTCGCCAGCGATCTTTTCTATGTGGGGCTTGGCTATACGCTGCTGAACCTGGTGGAACGCTATATCGGCAGCGATGTCGTGATCGAAGCGGTGCAGCATGATTTCGACTGGGACAAGCTGGCCTGGTTCACGGGCCTGCCCCTGCTGCTGCAGGCGTTGCTGATCTCGTTCATCTTCGATTTCGGCCAATATTGGATGCATCGCGGGATGCACAACTGGTATCCGCTGTGGCTGACCCATGCGCCGCATCATTACATCACCCAGTTGAACATCAACAAGGGCGCGGTCGGCAATCCGGTTGAACTGTTCCTGATCGGCCTCGGCATAGGCGGTTTCTTCGACTTCCTGCCCCGCGCCGCCCTGCTCGCGGGTACATTGGGCCTGGCCGTCGGCACCTACCAGCATATCAATGTCCGCTTCAACTCGCCGCGCTGGTGGCGTTTCCTGTTCAATACGACGGAACATCACAGCATGCACCATTCGCAGGATTATGAAGCCACGCGCAGCAACTATGCGAGCACCTGGATCGTCATCGACCGCCTTTTCGGCACCTGCGTGGATGGCGAGGCGGAACTGCTGGGCATGGAGGGCGGGCGCAAGATGTCGATCGCCGAAACGATGACCTATCCCTTCACCGAGGGCTGGAAATCGCTGAAAGAGCGTTTCGGCAAGGCGCGTTCCGCCCCGGTGACCGCCCAGCCGGCCGAATGATCGACCCCCGGTGCCTGCAAGGGGACATCCTGTGAACCGTCGCTTCATCGATTGGCTCTGGCACGTCCGGGGCAGCCTGCCGCTCGCGCCGGGGCAATCGCGTGACGACGCCTTTGGCAGGCTTGACCCCCTGTTCCGCGAGGCGGGCACCAGCCACGACCGGACGGACGATACCCTGACCTTCCGCAAAAAGGGGCAGGGGGCGCAGGACAGGATGTCGATCTTCGACGGCGGCGTGCTTCAGATCAGGAAGGGTGCGGCGGGACTTGTGCTGCACTATCATCTCAGCAGCCGGGCCTTGCTGTTCTGCTTTCTGGCGCCCCTGCTTTTCCTGGGCTTTGCCCAATTGACCATCGTCGCCGGGAAGATCGAGAAGGCAACCGCCCATGCGACGGCGAAAAAGCCCGAGAAAAAGGATGCGATCCTGCAGCTGCATCCGATCGACAAGTTTCTGGGTGCGCCCGCGCCCGAAAAGCCGAAGAAGGACAAGGCGAAGTCGGAGGAGGATGACAAGAAACCTTCCCCCAGGGCCGCCTATATCTTCGCCGCGATCTTCGCCTGCCTCTATGTCGTCGGGCGCGTTCTGGAAGGCAGGCTGGTCAGGTCGCTGTTTCGAAAGAGCCTGCTAGGCGCATAGCGTCTTTCCGTCCGCCTGGAGCGTCGTGCGCAAAAGTGAGAACCGGTTTTGCGCAAAAACGATGCGACGTCAAAAGTATAGAGCGCGCTGCATGACTCGGATTTAACGCAACGCGCTCTAGCGAAAACGCTCCGGCCATGCATCCTCAATTGGGACGTGGGGCGACCGGATATATGATGAAATCGTCATGCACCTGCGGTTGCTCCGGTACATTCAGGGCGGCCTTGAGCCCGGTCTGAAGCTCCGTGATGCTTGCTGCCGGCAATTCCAGCAGATGTTCGTCAGGATGCGCCTTTGCTTCGTGGGGATAATCCCGGCCGGGCGACCGCGTCATTTCGATATGCGCGCCCAGCACGGCGCGGACGGGATGCCGGGCCGCGAACGCCGCCACCCGATCGACGCTGGCGCGATCGTCAGGCAGGAAATTGACGGGCACATAGAGACGGCCGGGATAAAGCGTGTCGCCTGACAGCAGGATCTTCAGCCTTGGATCATAGACCATGATCGCCGCGGCCTGGTGGCCTGGAGTCGGAATGATGGTGAGCGCGCGGCCGCCAAGGTCGAATGTGGCCAGGCTGTCGGGCCAGCGCGCAATGCCGAAGAAGCGGGCCACGTCCTGGGGCTCAAGCCCGATGACCGTCGTGTCGGGCCGGTCGCGAAAGGCGCTGTCGCCGGCGACATGATCGCCATGGCTGTGGCTGTGCGCCACGACCAGCGGAACCGCGGGGCGTCCATGCGCCGCCGACCATTGCGCCACCAGCCGGTCCACCGCGGGTCGGATGCGGCCGCCCTCCGCGCCGGTGTCGATCAGCAGCGCCTTGTCGCGGCCGAAGAGCAGGTAGAGAAAAGGTGCCTCGAAATTGGTCTTCACCGACTGGCGGATGACGAAACTGTCGTTGTCCAGCGCCTGCACCTGGACTTCCGGTTCCTGCGGCAACGTCCCGTCGATCCAACTCTCGGCAAACAGCCGGGGCGCCGCAGCTCCCTTGGCCGACAGGGATGGCTGGCCGCAAGGGACCATGATCGCCAGCATGATCCCGGCCAGCCTGGCCGATCGAACGACCGCAGTGCCGCGCGCTGTCATGTCCCGCCTCCCTTTCCTTGCAATATCTTCCGGAACATTCTCATGGGAAGGAAAGCAAGCTTTCCGTAGATGTCGAATCCTCGGTAACATCGGATGCAAGAGATCGACTTCAAAATGATCGATATATGGAAAACGGGGAGCGATCCGTCATGGATACTCCCCGTTCCCGGATGTGGTTCAATATTTGAACCGTGCTTCAATACCGAAGGTTCGTGGGCTGATGACTGCCCGCTTGTAGTAACGCAGGACCACTCCATCGTTCAGCCCGACGCGGGATCGGTCGTTGGCGACCGAAGACACCGCATATTTGTCGAAGATGTTGTTGGCAAAGATGCCCAGGCTGTATCTTTCGGTTTCATAGGCCAGCGAGGCGCGATGGAGCACATAGCCGGGCAGCTTGTCGCCAAAGGCGCGATCCCAGCCGAGCCGCGTCACGACGCTGCCGCGATAGGTCGCCGTCCAGTCTGCGACGATGTTGCCCTCCTTGAACGGCAGGGTGTAGGTCGCGCCCAGGCTGCCGCTGTTCTTCGCCGAACCGGGCAGGCGGTCGCCGGATAGCGCGTCGAGCTTGATCGGAACGCTGGGATAGGTTCCCGCCGGATCGTTGACGGGTATGTTGTCCGGCACATTCTGGGTCAATTTGGCATTCGTGTAGGAATAGGTGCCCTGGATCGACAGGCCGTCGACAGGCTTTACCTGGAAAGAGGTTTCAAAGCCTTCTGACTTCGCCTTGCCGCCGTTCACCGTGATGCCGACAATTCCGTTCAGCGTGGCCGAATCAAGCTGAATACCATCCCATTTGATATGGAAGATGTTGAAATTGAACGTCAGCTTGCGGTCGAACCATTGGGTGCGGATGCCGATTTCCGCATTCTTGGTGGTATCCGGGCCATATTGGACTTCGTTCGGCAGGCCGCAGGGCAGCTGGGTATTGTTGATATTGTCGCCGTCCGGATCGTTGGGCAGCGGATTGGGGCAGGGGGCGACACTGTTCGGACCGCCGATGCGATAGCCCTTGCTATATGTCCCATAGAGCATGATGTCGGGCGTGAAATTATAGGAGCTGTTGAACTTCCACACCCAGCCGCTCTTCTTCGCCTTGCCCCCGGCCGGCGGCATGTCATAGGGACTGACCGGATCACCGATCAGCGGCACCACAAGCGCGCCGGCGATCTTCGAAGTATATCCGAAGTATCGTGCACCTGCCGTAAGTTGCCAATTCGGCGTCACCCTGAACGTGCCTTCGCCGAAGATTGCCTTTTCGGTGACTTTCGAGCTCACATAGGATGCATATTCGACTTCGTCCGGATTGGGCTGCGTTCCGAATTCGACCCAGGGATGGTTCGGCACATGCTCGACATAGTCGCGATGCAGCTTCTGACGGTTGAAGAATCCACCCAGCACCCAGCTGAACGGCCCGCCATGCCGTGAAACGAAGCGGACCTCCTGGTTGAATTGCTTGCGTCGATCGACGGACTCGTTCCAGCTGGAGAAGGCCGGAAACGTCTCATAGCCATAATCGAGGTCGAGCAGCAGGTCGGTATTGTCGCTCCGCCTCTGGTTCCTGACGTCGGTATAGGCAGTCGTCGCGACGAGATCGGCGAAGTCCGCCAGATTCGCGTTGATTTCCATGCTGCCAAGATGCGCGCGCCGCTTCACAGGTTCGAGATAACGGGCGGCATTTTCATATCGGCCCGTCCCCAGAACGCCGTTGCTGTTATATTGGCCGCCGTCGGTCCTGGTCTGCTGATAGGCATAAGTGAAATTGGCCTGCAGATCCTCGCTGAACTGCACCAGCAACTGGTTGCGTGTGGTGAAGGTCTTTTCGAAGTTGACGTCGTCCCGCCTTTTCAGATTCGCGGCATAATCCGCGGGGGTGACGGCGTCAGGACCGCTCGGCTGCGGCAGGGACACGCCAGGCTGCTGCAACAGCAGGGGGGAATCGATGAAGCCGGGATCGTAATAATAGCCCGTCGCCGACCGGAAGGCGACATGATCCTGGAAGATCGGTATGTTGATGACCCCGTCCAGCTGGAAGCCGGTATTGCCGCTATGATCCTTGCCATAAAGGCGGCCATGCGCCTCGCTTCCGAAGGTCGTCAGGTTGGGCCGGTTCGGGATGTTGCGGATCGCGCCCGCCAGGGTGCCCAGGCCGTAAAGCGTGCCCTGCGGACCCAGCAGCGTTTCCACCCGCGCGATGTCCAGCATCTTGAAGTCGTAATAGAGCGGAACCTCGCCCAGATATACGCCGATCGCATCGTCATAGGAATTGCCCGAGCTGTCCGTGTCCGACGCGTTGAGGCCGCGCAGCACGATCGTGCCGGTCGAACCGGGGCCAGTGTCGGAAATGGTCATGCCGGGCGTGAAGTCAGCGAGATCGCGCACATCGTCGATCCGCTGCTTGGCAATCTGCTCCGCGCCCACGGCGCTGATGTTGATCGGAACGTCCTGGATGGTGGCTGCGCGGCGGGTGGCCGTGACCACGATCTCGTTGCGGTCGCCGCTCGATCCGTCATTTTCCGCGGCATCCTGCGCGAAAACCGTATTGGTGCCGACGCCCATCAAAATGGTCGCGCCCATTAGCGTATTGCGTAGCAATTTCATAGTCTCTCCGACCCCCTTGCCGTTGAGCCTTGAGTGACATCCTTCCTCTTGACGCTCTGGACGAGCCGGCGTCTTGTCACATAATTTGCCCGCCGCAGGACCGATCATTTTTATAATGGCTTACACTGCAGCCGTTTCTGAACAGCCTGTCATGGCGAAGCGGAAAGGTGACGATACATTTCCGAACATCGCGCAAATCACATGGAGTTCCGCGCTTGAATGCCGCGCGCGCTATGCGGGCGACAGCCGGTATCTCGCCCGGCACTGCTGCATCGCTGACCCCTGTTCGATCCACATGCCCTCACTTTGCGGCAGATCGCCCTTTCCCGTTCCGCCGCTCGCATGAACGACACAGGACACGGTATGGATATTACCTATCGCGTCAAGCGTAATAATTCCGCACCTGCTCAGTATGAAGGACGGAACGTGTTGCATTGCATTAAATGGCGGATTTTGGCGGGATGAGCATCTTGTCCGACAAGATGGCATCTCTTGCAACACCTCGTCAGACCCGTGTGCCGCCCAAGGATGGAAAGGCTTCGACCCGGCGAATCGCCCCGGTGGCGAACCTGTTCCGAATCGTCTGATAATCCGCTTAATGCAGCAGGATGGGAGAAGGATCTCGACGATGTCCCCGCACGTTGACGATTTTCCGACAGCGCCGGGCCGGCCCATGTCTGGTTCCGACGTTATTACATCTTATGAATGTCGTAATATTTTCTATGGACAAGGCCATGCAGCAAGGCGATGCTGCATTGCGAAAGGGGATCGAATCATGATCAGGACGGTTGGCAAGGCAGGCATGATCGCAGCGCTCGCCGGGGCTCTCATGCTCGCCTCCTGTTCACAGGCGCCCGATCCCGCGACCGGGCAGCGGAAAGAGTTCAGCATCGGCTGGTCAATCTACGCCGGATGGATGCCGTGGCCCTATGCGCAACAGGCGGGCATCGTGAAGAAGTGGGCCGATAAATACGGCATCAAGATCAATGTCGTGCAGGTCAACGACTATGTGGAATCGATCAATCAATATACTGCGGGCAAGTTCGACGGCGTGACCGTCACGAACATGGATGCGCTCACCATTCCCGCTGCCGGCGGCAAGGATACGAGCGCGATCATCGTGGGCGATTATTCGAACGGCAATGATGGCATCCTGCTGAAGGGCGCGGATCAGCTCGCCGCGATCAAGGGGCGGCAGGTGTATCTGGTCGAGCTTTCCGTGTCGCATTATCTGCTGGCGCGCGGGCTCCAGACGGCGGGCCTCAAGCCCACCGACGTCCGGACGGTGAACACGTCCGACGCGGACATAGTGGGCGCCTTTGGCAGCCCAGCGGCCAATGCGGCGGTGGCCTGGAATCCGCAGCTTTCGGTCATGAAGGCGCAGCCGGGCGTGAAGCAGGTGTTCAGCTCGGCCCAGATCCCGGGCGAAATACTGGACCTGCTCGCCGTCGATACCGCGACGCTCAAGGCGAACCCCAATCTTGGCAAGGCGCTGACAGGCATCTGGTATGAAACCGTCGCGTTGATGCAGCGGCAGGACGCGCAGGGCAAGGCGGCGCGCGCCGCCATGGCCAAATTGTCGGGCGCCACGCCGGAAAGTTTCGACGGCCAGTTGTCGACCACGCATCTCTATGCCGATCCCAAGGCAGCGGTGGCCGCGACCGTTGCTCCGGCGCTGGTCAAGACCATGACCCAGGTTCGCGACTTCAGCTTTTCCAAGGGGCTGTTCAAGGGCGCGTCGTCGGCCGACGCCGTGGGCATCGCCTTTCCCGGCGGAAAGACGCTTGGCGATCCGCAGCGGGTGACGCTGCGGTTCGACGACAGCTTCATGAAGCTGGCGGCGGACGGAAAACTCTGATCGCGTTCATTCGATCCTGCCGAAGGTGATGAGACGATGCGTTGGGTGAATCGACATGCGCGCCGAAGCGAACGGATCTTCTGGGGTTCGCTGCCGATCCTGCTGCTGGTGCTGCTTTACCTGTTCATCGCGGCGCAGCGCCATGCCGCCAATCCGCTGGACAAGATCCTGCCGCTTCCCGGCAGCATGGCAACGGCGATGGCCGCGCTGCTCTTTCAACCGGACCCGCTGACCGGCCAGCTTGTCTTCTGGGCCGACACGCTGGCCAGCCTTCAGCGCCTGGGGCTGGGCCTGGGCATCGCCACGCTCTCGGCGTTGGTGGCGGGGCTTGTGCTCGGCGTCCTGCCGCCGGTGCGCGCGACCTTCGGACCCCTGGTGACGGCGGTCGCGGTCATCCCCCCCATTGCGCTGCTGCCGATATTGTTCATCGCGCTGGGCCTGGGGGAGACGGCGAAGGTTGCGCTCATCGTGATCGGCATCGCGCCCGTCATGATGCGCGACATCGCCGCCCATGTGGCAGCCCTCCCGCGGGAGCAGATCATCAAGGCGCAGACGCTGGGTGCCAGTTCCTGGCAGATCATGATCCGCGTCGCCCTGCCGCAGGCCATGCCGCGCCTGCTGCACGCGGTCCGCCTGTCGCTTGGTCCGGCCTGGGTGTTCCTGATCTCAGCGGAGGCGATCGCGTCTGATGTGGGTCTTGGCTACCGGATATTCCTGGTCCGCCGCTATCTCTCGATGGACGTGATCATACCCTATGTCGCCTGGATCGCGATCCTTGCGATCCTGATGGATGTGGCGCTGACCCTCGCCAGCCAATGGCTTTACCCCTGGGCACATGGAGAGCGGCATTGAGCGCGCTGCTGTCCCTTCGCGACATCTGGGTCGAATATGGCGACAAGATCGTCCTGGAGAAGGTGAACCTCGACATCGAAACGGGTTCCTTCGTCTCGATCATAGGGCCCTCCGGCGCCGGAAAGAGCAGCCTGCTGCGCGTCGTCCTGGGCCAGGAAGTGCCCAGCCGCGGGACCATATTGCTGGACGGAACGCCGCTTACGCCGGAATGCGGGCCCGATCGCGGCGTCGTGTTCCAGCGCTATTCGGTGTTCCCGCACCTTTCCGCCCTGCAGAACACGATCTTCGGGCTGGAATGCGCCGAGGCTCCCTTCGCGGGCCGGCTGTTCGGCCATGCGCGCCGCGCAGCCAGGGCGGAGGCGGAGGAGATGCTGGACGCGGTCGGCCTGCGCGATTCGATGCATCTCTATCCCGCGCAGATGTCGGGCGGCATGCAGCAACGTCTTGCCATCGCCCAGGCCCTCATCAAACAGCCTCGCATCCTGCTTCTCGACGAGCCGTTCGGCGCCCTGGATCCCGGCATCCGCGCGGACATGCATGTGCTGATCACGCGGCTTTGGCGGGATTATTCGCTGACGATCATCATGGTGACCCACGACATCA
This sequence comes from Sphingobium sp. R-21, assembly GCF_049913335.1. Classification (NCBI taxonomy): domain Bacteria; kingdom Pseudomonadati; phylum Pseudomonadota; class Alphaproteobacteria; order Sphingomonadales; family Sphingobiaceae; genus Sphingobium; species Sphingobium sp. R-21. The sequence continues at coordinate 405,136 of NZ_CP184375.1, forward strand.
GGGAAGCCTTTTCGCTCGGCACGCGGGTGCTTGCGCTCGACAAGCGCCGCCATGACCCGCACGCGCCCCATCGGTTCGGCGCGACCGCGGTTTACGACCTGCCGCTGCGCGACCGGTCAGAACCGGCGGCGAGCGAAGAATCCGACGCTCCGGACGAGAGCGAACGGAATGAAGAGGAAAGGACGGATCATGAGTAGCGACACCGGAACTCTGGCGCGGCTCAGCATGAGCCTGCCGGGCGATCTGTTCCGGCAACTCGACGCCATGGTGGAGGAACGCGGGCTGCCGTCGCGGTCCCAGCTCATTGCCGAACTGATCCGCCACGCGCTGGCCGAGCATGAGGCCTTCACCCGCCCGGACGAGATGCTCGCGGGCACCATCACGATCGTCTATCGCGGCGATCGGGGGCGGGTGCGGCATCAGCTTGCCCAGACGCAGGCGGATTATCTCAAGGAGGTGATCTCGTCCCAGCATGTGTTCCTGGAAGGGGACCAGTCGCTTGAAGTGCTGCTGGTGCAGGGGCCTGCGTCCCTGTTGAAGGAATTGTGCGACGCGCTGCGCCGGGTCCGGGGGGTCCACCAGCTTCAGCTCGTCACGACCACCGCGCTGCTGCCGCCGCTCTATGAGCAGGAAAACGGCAGCCAGAAGGGGAATGCCGCATGACCGGATCTCTCGCCAATCCCTTGGCCGCCCGTGATCACGCCCGCAGCATGGCGGGGACGGTGGTGGAGGCGATGCCGCTGTTGCCGCCGGCGGCGGATGACCTTCCGGCCGACGTGCCTGCCCAGGACCTGTTGTGGGAAGAAACGATCGCGGCCGGCGGCTATGCCACGCGCCGCCTGCCGCGCGGCGCGCGCCTGCGCCTGATCGACCTCAGGGGCGATGCCTGCGCATCGATGCTGCTGTTCAACGCGGACATGCCGACCGAGCGGCTCAACGTGGCCGATACGGTGAAGGTGCAATGGAACGCCTATCTGGGCCAGGGCAAGCTGCTGCTGTCGGACATGGGCAGGGTGCTCATGAGCTTTCTGGAGGACAGCGCGGGCACGCATGACAGCTTCTGCGGGACTTCCAACGCCGCGACCAATGCCGCCCGCTACGGCAATGGCGCCAATAGCGGGCCTTGTCCCAACGGACGCGACCGTTTCCTGCTGGGCGCGGCGAAGCACGGGTTGCAGCGGCGCGACGTCCATCCCTGCGTGACGCTGTTCAAGGGCGCGAAGATCGAGGTGGATGGCGCGATCACGCCGCTGATCGGACCCTTTCCCGCCGGCCGCAGCGTCGTGCTGCGCGCCGAGATGGACGTGACACTGGTCATCGCCAACTGCCCCCATGTCCTGGACCCGCGGGAGCGGTGGACCGTGACGCCGCTGCGGGCCAGCGCCTGGCGCGGCCCCGTGACGCCGGAGGACGACGTCATCCGCAATGCCACGCCGGAGGGACTGCGCGCCTTCCTGAATGTCGAAGATTATTATCGCCGCTAGAGCGCCTTTGCCTTTGAGCGAAAACGCTCTGTCTTTTGATCCCGCATCTTCCGGATTGTCGACCATCAGGGGCCAACTGGAAAAATGCCCAGGAAAGAACGGGTTTCCGCATGAGCTTTGATCCCCATTTGACGGGCCTTTCGGGGGCCATTGTCCATGATGTCGTGGTGCCCGCACGGGCGCCGTGGCTGCATCATGTCGATGCCGGCCAGACATTGCGCATCGTCGACCTGGAAGGCAACCAGGCCGTCGACTTCCTCCTCTATTCGGCGGCGGACGACGCTGAACGGTACAGCGCGCAGGATACCGTGGCCGCGCAGGGCAATCTGTTCCTGCGCGAGGGCACGGTGCTGCGATCCAATGAGGGGCGCGCGATGATGACCATCGCGGCGACGTCGGTCGACTATCACGATACCATCGGCGGCGCCTGTTCGTGCGAATCCAACACGCTGCGCTACGGCCACCACACCAAGTCCGAACATGCCTGCGTGGAAAACTTCCTGGAGGCCAATCTGCTGGAAGGGCGCGGCAAGCGCGACATCGTTTCCAACATCAACTTCTTCATGAACGTGCCGGTCGAGGAAGACGGTTCGCTCGGCATCGTCGACGGGATCTCCGCGCCCGGCCTGACCGTGGACCTGAAGGCGGAAATGGACGTGATCGTCGTCGTGTCGAACTGCCCGCAGATCAACAATCCCTGCAACGGCTTCAACCCAACCCCCGTCCGCATGATCGTGACCGCATGAGCTTCGATACGGTCCTCATCGCCAATCGCGGCGCTATCGCCACGCGCATCATTCGCACCTTGCGGCGCATGGGCCTGCGCTCGGTCGCGGTCTATTCCGAAGCGGACGAAAATTCCCTGCACGTCGCGCAGGCGGACGAGGCGGTCTGCATCGGCCCGGCGCGGGCGTCGGACAGCTATCTCGACATCAATGCCATATTGAGCGCCGCCCGCGCCACGGGCGCCGGCGCGATCCATCCGGGCTACGGCTTCCTTGCCGAAAATGTGGAGTTTGCCGAAGCCTGCGCCGCAGCCGGCATCGTCTTCATCGGCCCGACGACCGACAATATCCGCACCTTTGGCCTGAAGCACAGCGCGCGCGCCCTGGCGGCGGCCCATGGCGTGCCGCTGGCGCCGGGCACCGGCCTGCTGACCGATGAGGAGGAGGCCGTGGCGGCGGCGCGGGATATCGGGTTCCCCGTCATCCTGAAGGCAACGGCCGGCGGCGGCGGCATCGGCATGCGCATCTGCGAGGAGGAAAGCGACGTTCGGGAGGGCTTTGCCGCCGTGGCGCGCCAGGGCCAGAGCAATTTCGGCGACGCGGGCATATTCCTTGAACGCTATATCCGCAGGGCGCGGCACATTGAAGTGCAGCTTTTCGGCGATGGCGAAGGCCGGGTCATGCCGCTGGGAGAGCGCGACTGTTCGCTCCAGCGCCGCAACCAGAAGGTGGTCGAGGAATCCCCCGCGCCCCTGTTGCCGCCCGCCGTCCGCCGCGAGTTGATCGCCGCCGCCACCCGCCTGGGCCAGGCCGCCGTCTACCGCTCCGCCGGAACCGTGGAATTCCTCTACGACGCCGAGCGCCAGCAATTCTTCTTTCTTGAGATGAATACGCGCCTGCAGGTCGAACATGGCGTCACCGAAGAGGTGATGGGCATTGATCTGGTCGAATGGATGATCCGCGGCGGCGCGGGCGACTTTGCCTTTCTCGACGCGCCGCCGCCCCAGCCGCGCGGCCATTCGGTGGAGGTGCGGCTCTATGCCGAAGATCCGACGCTCGATTATCGTCCGACTTCCGGAACGCTGACGGCGGTTCAGTTCCCCCCCGACATCCGCGCCGAAACCTGGTGCATGGCAGGCAGCGACGTCAGCATCTGGTACGATCCGATGCTGGCCAAGCTGATCGTCCATGCCCCGACGCGTGATGAGGCGATCGCAAAGATGCAGGCCGCGCTCGACCAGAGCCGCGTCGATGGCATAGAGACAAATCTGCGCTGGCTGCGCGATGTGGTCCGGTCCGACGCCTTCGTCAGCGGCGAGGTGTCCACCCGCGCTCTTGACGGCGTCGTTTCCCATCCCAGCAGCATCCGCGTGATCAGCGGCGGCACCGCCACCACCGTTCAGGACTGGCCGGGCCGGCAGAAATTATGGGCGGTCGGCGTCCCTCCTTCGGGGCCGATGGACGATCAGTCCTTCCGCATGGGCAACCGGCTGCTGGGCAATCCCGAAGGGACCGCCGGACTGGAAGTCACGGTGACCGGCCCGACGCTGGACTTCACCGCGCCGGCGCGCATCTGCCTCATGGGCGCTGATTTCGGGGCGACGCTGGATGGCCAGGCCGTGGCACGGGGCGTCGCGATCGACGTGGTGGCCGGCCAGACGCTTGCCCTTGGCCGCGCGTCCGGCGGCGGCCTGCGGGCCTATATCCTGTTCGCCGGCGGTCTCGACATCGCGCCCTATCTCGGCAGCCGCAGCACCTTCGAACTCGGCCAGTTCGGCGGGCACGCCGCTCGCCGGCTGCTGGCGGGCGATACCCTGCACCTCGCGCGCGATCGAACAGGCGCGCCGCTTGCTTCCGCCGACCTGCCGGCTCTTTCGACGCAATGGACGTTGCGCGTCCTCTATGGTCCCCACGGCGCGCCGGATTTCTTCACCGATGCCGATATAGAGGCCATCGTCGCCGCCGAATGGCAGGTCCATTACAACAGCAATCGCACCGGCGTCCGCCTGATCGGACCCAAGCCGCAATGGGCCCGCGCCGACGGCGGCGAGGCCGGGTTGCACCCATCCAACATTCACGACAATCCCTATGCCATCGGTGCCGTCGACTTTACCGGCGACATGCCGATCATCCTGGGCCCTGACGGCCCTTCGCTTGGGGGTTTCGTCTGCCCCTTCGTGGTGATCGCGGCCGATCGGTGGAAAATCGGCCAGCTTGCGCCGGGCGACAAGCTGCGTTTCGCCCCCGTCAACATCGACGATGCGGCCGTGGCGGATGCGTTGCAGCGGCGGCTGCTCGCCTCCGGATCGGTGGAGGATGCCGCGCCGGTGCGGCCGATCGAAATGCTCTCGCCCATCCTTGCAGAGATGCCGGAGCAGCCCGGCCGTCCACGGACTGTCTATCGCCAGCAGGGTGATCGCAACATCCTGGTCGAATATGGTCCCATCATACTCGACATAGAATTGCGGATTCGGGTCCACGCACTGATGACGGAGCTGGAACGGATCGCCCTGCCCGGCATAATCGATGTCGTTCCGGGCATCCGTTCGCTGCAACTGCATTTCGACGGCGAACAACTGGATCAGCGTGCCGCGCTGGCAGCGCTGATCTCTGCGGAGGAGCGCCTGGGCGACCTTGAGGATTTCACCATTCCTTCCCGCGTGGTCCATATGCCGCTCAGCTGGCGCGATCCGGCGACGATCGAGACGATCGAGAAATATATGGGCGGCGTGCGCGCCGACGCGCCCTGGTGCCCGGACAACATCGAATTCATCCGTCGCGTCAACGGCCTTCCCGACGCGGCGGCGGTGGAGCAACTGATCTTCGAGGCGAATTACCTCGTCCTGGGGCTGGGCGACGTCTATCTGGGCGCGCCGGTCGCGACCCCGGTCGATCCGCGGCACCGGCTCGTCACCACCAAATACAACCCCGCCCGCACCTGGACGCCGCCCAATGTCGTGGGCATCGGCGGCGCCTATATGTGCATCTACGGGATGGAAGGACCGGGCGGCTATCAACTGTTCGGCCGGACCATCCAGGTGTGGAACACGCATCGCCAGACCGATGTCTTTGTCGAGGGGAAGCCCTGGCTGCTGCGCTTCTTCGATCAGATCCGATTCTATCCGGTCAGCGCGGAGGAACTGGCCGAATGGCGCCGCGATTTCCCGAGCGGGCGGCGTTCCATCCGGATCGAACCGTCGGAGTTCCGGCTGGCCGACTATCGCGCCTTCCTGGCTGAAAATGCCGATGCCATCGCCGCCTTCGAGGCGCACCGGCAGGACGCCTTCGACGAGGAGCGTGCCGAATGGCAGCGCAGCGGCGAGTTCGACCGCATCACCAGCCTGACGGAGGCCGACGCGGCCGAGCCGGACGTGATCGACGTGCCGGAGGGGGCCGATCTGGTCGAAACGCCCTTTGGCGGCAGTATCTGGAAATTGCTGGTTGAGGTCGGCGACGAAGTGAAGGCGGGCGATACGATTGCCGTCATCGAGGCCATGAAGATGGAATGCGCGGTGCAGAGCCCCTTCACCGGCACGGTCGCGGCCATCTATGTGCAGGAGCGGCAGGCATTGCAGCCCGGCGCACCGGTGCTGGCGTTGAGGGCCGGGGCATGACCGCGTTCGACCGGCGCAGCGCTGCGGCAATCGCGGGAGACATCAGGGCGGGCCATGCCAGTGCGGTTGCCGTGATGGAGGAGACGGTTGCCCGGATCGCCGCCTATGACGCCGTGCAGCCGCAGATCTGGATCAGCCGGGCAAGGCCCGACGACCTGATCGCGGCCGCGCGGGCCATCGACGCCCGCCTCGCCGCGGGAGAGGACCTGCCGCTGGCCGGCGTTCCGTTCGCGGTCAAGGACAATATCGACGCCGCCGGGTTCGACACGACCGCCGCCTGCCCGGCCTTCGCCTATCGTCCGGGACGGTCGGCGACGGTCGTCGAACGCCTGGCCGCGGCCGGCGCGATCTGCGTCGGCAAGACCAATCTCGACCAGTTCGCCACCGGCCTCAACGGCACGCGCAGCCCCTATGGCAGTCCGCGCAACGCCTATGATCTCGCCTATGTCAGTGGCGGGTCCAGTTCGGGTTCCTCGGTGGCGGTGGCGGCCGGGCTGGTCCCCTTCGCGCTGGGGACGGACACGGCCGGTTCGGGCCGCGTGCCCGCCGCCTTCCAGCATCTGGTCGGGTTCAAGCCGAGCAAGGGGAGATGGAGCAATCGCGGACTGGTGCCCGCTTGCCGCACGCTGGATTGCATCACCGTCTTCACCGGCGATACCGCTGACGCCGGCTTGCTCGACGGGATCATTGCCGGCTTCGATCCGGCGGACCCCTATTCGAAGCCGTTGTCGGACCTCCCGCGCCGGTGCAGGACCATCGGCGTGCCCCGCCGGGACCAGCGCGCCTGGTTCGGCGACGTGGAATCCGAATATCTGTACGATCGCGCATTGCAGCGGCTGGCAGGGCTGGCCGATATTGTGGAGATCGACATCGCACCGCTCCTCGAAGCGGCGCAACTTCTCTACGGCGGACCCTGGGTGGCGGAGCGGGCCGCGGCCATGGCGACGCTGCTCGCCGACGATCCCGACGCGATCGACCCCACCGTGCGGGAGGTCGTGGAACCCGGGCTGACGATTGGCGCGGTGGAATTGTTCAACGGCATCTATCGCCTGGCCGAACTCAAGCGGCATTCCGACCAGCAATGGGCCGATATCGACCTGATGGCCTTCCCGACCACAGGCACCACCTTCCGCGTTGCCGAACTGCTCGCCGCGCCGGTCGCGCTCAACAGCGCGCTTGGCTATTACACCAATTTCGTGAACCTGCTCGACATGGCTGCCGTGGCTGTTCCAGCCGGCATCAGGGCCAATGGCACCGGGTTCGGCATTACCCTGATCGGCCCCGCCGACAGCGATCGCGCCCTGCTCGACGCGGCGGACGCCTATCTCGCCAAGGCTGATCTTCCTTCCCCACCCCCGCTTGATCTGGAGGGCAAAATGCAGACCGTGAAACTCGCCGTCGTGGGCGCTCATCTCAAGGACATGCCGCTTCACTGGCAACTGACATCGCGCGAGGCGAAGTTCGTCGGCGCCTTTGAAACGGCGCCGACCTACCGGCTCTATGCCATGGCGAACAGCGTCCCGCCCAAGCCGGCGCTCGTGCACAGCGAGGATGGCGGCCCGATCGCGCTTGAGGTTTACGAGCTGGGTGTGGCGGAGTTCGGAAGTTTCGTGGCCGAAGTGCCTGCGCCGCTGGCGATCGGCACGGTGACGCTGGCGGACGGCAGCAGCGTCAAGGGCTTTGTCGCAGAGCCGCGCGCGCTGACGGGCGCGGAGGACATTACGGCGCTGGGCGGCTGGCGCGCCTATATGGACGGAAGGGCCTAGCGATGCCGAAGCTCCGCATCATGGGGCGATTTCCCGGCGATCGGCGCCGATCGCTGGCCAGGAAATCCGCGCTTGCCGCCGCGCTGACGGCAAGCTGCGCCACCTTCCTGTTCGCTTCCCCCGCAAGCGCCGAGCAGGTGATCCAGGTGCCGGGCTTTGCTGATTTCCTGGCGGTCGATGGCGACGGCGTCTGGGTGACCAACGCCGGTCGCGTCGAACGCTGGACCCGGAAGGGCAAGAAGGCGGAAGTCGCCATGGGGCGCCCCTGCGGCGCCATGGCGATATTGGCCGGATCCTTATGGGTGGCCGATTGCGCGCAAAATGCACTGGTCCGGATCGACACCGCCACCGCCGAAAAGACGGCGACCATAGCCACCGGCATCGCCAATCCGAAGGGCGAACTCAACATCGTCGCCGAAGCCGGATCGATCTGGGTCGCCAGCGACCAGAAGGGTGTCGTCTCTCGCGTCGATCCCGCGAGCAACCAGGTGACGGCGACCGTCCCGGTCAATGCGGGAACCTATTATCTCGCCTCCGGCTTCGGCTCGGTCTGGGCAGTGAGCAGCGACGGCGCGACGATCCAGCGCATCGACCCGGCGACCAACAGCGTGGTCAAGACCACGGCGCTGGGCAAGCAGCCGGGTTTTCTGGCGGCCGGCGAAGGCGCCGTCTGGGTTCAGGAACAGGGCGACGGGACGGTCGCCCGCGTCGATCCGGTCAGCGGCGAGGTGACCGGCCGCGTCAAGGTGGGCGAGGTGCTGCAATATGGCGATATCGACACGGGCGGCGGCGTCATATGGCTGCGCACGACCGAAGGGCAGACCTTCGTGGCGATTGATCCCGAAACGCTGACGATCAAGGCTCGCGTCGGCAAGGTCGAAGGCAGCGGCGCGCTGCGCTATACCCGCAAGGGCCTTTGGACATCGGCGCATGACGTGCATACGCTGAGCTGGTGGCCCCATCCGGCCAGGCTGGCGAAATGACCGGGGCGCTGCCCTGATCATGTCGCGTACTTGTTCTTCCGGAATTTGTCTGGAAATGCGTCAAAGGCGCATTTCCAGACCGTCCTTCTGGATTTCGATCTGATTGAATCAGATCACCGCTCTGGATTCCTTGTTTTCCGCGATTTCTTGACCAGCGATCGGTTCCGATCGCTTGAAAATGCGGTATCAAAAGACCAGAGCGTTTCCGCTCATGGTGGAAATGCTCTAGCGGAGCGCCGCGACGCGCACCGGCGCCGGAGTCATTGCCAGTTGCGCTTCGACCTGGGCGTGGATGTCGGCCACCACGGATGCGCGGCAGGCGCGGGCCTTGGCTTCCAGGGCGAGGTGGATGCCAGCCAGCCGGTCACCGCAGACCGCATTGGCCGCCTGCTCCATGCGGATGGCAAGACGCTGTTGTCCCTGCGCGGACGACAGGTCCAGACCCCTCAGGTCCAATATCGCCTGATCCTGCGCAAAGGGATTGTCGGCGGCGCTGGCAATCGCCGGGATGGCGCATGCGACAGCGGCAAGGGCGGCAAGGCCAATCTTCATCATCATCTCCTGTGTCTTGAACCAATGCCGCTCTCCGGCGACTGCGGATCACATAGTTCCGGGAGATGAAACTTTCAATACAAGACTTCAAATCGTTATTTTATTACTGATAGCGAAGTGTTTTATTACTTGGCGTGAACGACCAGCATCGTCAGCCTTTCACTCCGGCCCAACAGGCCTGTTGGCAGGTGGACCTCGCTCTCGCCACCGCCAACGGCAACCGTGATCGTCCGGGCATGGGGAAGCGACCATTGGCGGACAGTATCGACAGGCAGCCGCACCCGCCATTTGCGCGCGCCGTCCACCGATACCGCATGGCCGTTGATCATGACCGGGGCGCCCGCGTCATCGCGACGGCCCGACACCAGCAGGCAACTGCCGGATCGGCAATGGACCAGCCGGGTGCCCGGCTCTTCGGTCGCCAGGGCGGGCGTTGCGGCAGCGGCAAGCATCGCGCCCAGCATCAATTTGCCGAAAGGGGTCATGGCGTTGGCGTCCCTCGCTTCATGGGATGTCGATCCCGGCCTGCTCGAAATAGCGGCGCACCGGCTCCAGCACCGCCGCATGCCGTTTCCACCGCCCGACCGATCCGGTGTAGATCGGCTGTCGCACCTGGGCGGCGCTGGGGGTGGAAACCGGGGCATTATTGCTGTGGAAGGACAGGCAATCCTCCGACCAGTCCAGCCCGCAATGGGCAAGAAGCCGGCGCGTCTCACCCTCCAGATCGGCAACGAGATCCTCGTAGCGCAGCTCGATCAACTGGCCGGGCAGGGCCTGGCGCCACCGGACCATCAGCCGATCGAAGCGGACATGATAAGCGGCGGTATCCAGAAGGTCGTAGCTATAGTCATAATAGGGAGAGCCGACGGCAAACAGGTTCCGGAAATTGCTGAGCACCGTATCCATGGGATCGCGGCGCAGGCAGATGATCCTGGCCGAGGGCAGCGCCCGCGCAATGAAACCGGCGTAGAAGAAATTGCCGGGAAACTTGTCGATGAACCGAAGGGTTGCGTCGCGCCGATGGTGGCTGGCCCGTTCCAGATAGTCGCGCCCGATCGCCGCCATGTCGGCCTGCGCCGCGGCTGCGATCGTTTCCGCATCCATCACCGTGGACGTGCGCGTGCCGCCAGCCTTCTTCACGGCCAGCGGCATGGCCTGCAGTTCGCCCGCGCTTTCGACCTGCGGATGGGAGGAGAGGATGCGGTCGACCAGCGTCGTGCCGGTGCGCGGCATGCCGATGATGAAGATCGGATCGGCCGTGGATGGCCCGATCGCCTGCGGCAGCGGCCAGGCTGCCTCGATCGCGTCGAACAGCGCGGCGTCACGCGCGAAGGCATAGGGCAAGGTCCGGCGATGTTCGGCGTTCGCGACGCAAAGCCGCGCCAGCGCGTCGTCCGGCCGCCCGATGTCCTCCAGCTCCTTCGCCAGCGCATAGCTGAGCAGCAGCCGCCCTCGACCGTCGCCGGTGCCGCCCAGCGTCCGTTCCAGCCGCTCGACATGATTGCATGCCGGCGTCTGCTTGCGGATGCCGGCCAGCAGATGGTGGGCGCGGGCATCGCCGGGCGCGAGGGCGATCAGCGCCTCCAGCGCGGCATCGGCCTCTTCCGCCCGGCCCAGGAAGTTGAGCGTGACGGCCTGATTGTAGCGATAATTGCCGTTCTGCGGCTCCAGCCGGACCGCTTCGTTGAAATGCGCCAGCGCGGCGGCATGGTTCCCCAGCCGGGCATAGACGCAACCGATGGTATCGCGGCTGAACGCATCGGCGGGCGGCGCCGCTTCGGCCTCCCGCAGCGTCGCTGCGGCATCGCCGTCCCGGCGGATCATGATCAGCAGCCTGGCGAGCTGCGCGCGATATTCCCCCCTGGGGTCGATCGCCACCGCCTGATCCAGATGGCGGAGCCCGGCCTGGATGTGCCCGGCATTCGACTCCGCGACGCCAAGCAGGAAATGGCCTTCGGCCTCCGTGGGATTGTTCGCCACCATTGTGGCGGCAATCTGGCGCGTCGCCTGGATGTCGCCCCGCATCAGCGCGTTTCGCGCGGCGCTGACCTGCCGGGCGAACATCGTCGTCATGCCGGTGCCGCGCCTTCCACGGCGTTCTGGACGGCGGCATCGGCCTCGATCTGGCCGTCGGCCATGCTCCCCCGGACCCGCGCCGCGCCCTTGCCGGCCCGGGCCCTGTCGATCAGGGGCTGGAAGGGGAATAGGGTCTGTTCCCAGATCGACAGGCGGCGGCGGTCATCCTGGCCGACCAGCGCGGACTCGCCTTCCCGATAGGTGCCGAAGATGCGGTCCAGCAGGATCAGCGAATTGCCGTAATTGCAGCGCGTGCTTTCATAATCCGTCGAATGGTGCAGGCTGTGGTGGCGGATCGTCGTGAAGAAGAAGGCGTACCAGATCGGCGGATCGGCGCGGACATTGGCGTGGGCGAAGGTGGAGATCACCCCCAGCACGTTGATCGCCGCGAACACGGCGCTGTTGTCGAGGTCGAACAGCGCCACCACGCTCAGGCTGATCAGCACCAGCTCTATGGGGTTGCCCACCGCGCCCTTCGCGGCGTTCAACTGGGTCAGGTGGTGATGCGGGGCATGCGTCAGCCAGAAGGGCGTGCTGTTGTGCATCAACCGATGCATCCAATATTGGCCGAATTCGATCAGGAACACCACCAGCGCCACCTGCAGCAGCCATGGCATGTGCATGGCCCATTCCGTGGTGATGCCCAGCGAAGCCTTGGCCGCCTTGAGCGGATCCTCGGCAAGCTTCGTCGAAACCCAGGATATGACGGTTGCGCTCAGAATATTGTAGAACAGGTCGGTGAAGAATTCCTGCCTGTTCATCCGCCAGCCCGAATGGCGTTCATGGACCAGCTCCAGGAGCAGGACGATGATGGTGATGAGGGGCGACATCACCACGAACGTCCACGGGTGATCCAGCAAGGCCTTCGGACCATAGGCCCAGAACAGCAACACCGCAGCGATCATCGCGGGCGGCATGGAGTTGAAGATCCTGTCCTTCATCGCGCTTCCCGTTCCCCGGCCGTTTCCCGCCCGCTTGCGCCGACAGGCGATTCCGTCGGACAGGCGTGGCTTTCATTCGGATGGGAAGGCTGTGCTGCGCTGCGTCAATCGGGCAGACGCAAAGTTTTGATGCAATGCATAGATCAGATCTATGTCCTGGTCTTTGCCCGCAACCTGCGGATCACCTCGTCCCAGAAAAGCTGCGTGGCCGTGTCGCGGGCGCGTTCGGAACGGGACAGGAGGAAGATGTCGTAGGACGGCTCGGTATCCACATCCAGGATCGGCCACAGCCTTTCGCGCGCCACATCATCCTCGGCCGCCAGCACCGGCAGGAAGCCGATGCCGACACCCTGGACGATCAGCCGCTTCGCCTCGTTGATGTCCTCGGCCAGGCCGTTCACCTTCGTTCCCAGCCGGTATCGGCGGCGCAGATGGGTGATCAACTCGATCTCATCGTCTCCGGTAAGGACGAATCCCTCGTCCCTGAGGTCGTGGAGGCGGTTCAGCCGATATCCGAAATAGGGGCTGTAGCGGGAACAATAGAGCTGCTGGCGCTCCACCAGGAGCGGCTCGTACATCAGGCTGCCGCGAACGCTGCTGTCATAGCCGACGCCGATCTCGACCTCCCCCTGTTCCAGCGCATCGAGCACCTGACGCCAGGGCGACACCCGGATCTCGATGTGGATGGCCGGGTTGCGCCGGTGCAGGCTTGCGATCGCCTCGTCGAATTCCGGCGAAACCAGACCGGATATGATCTGGATGCGAACGATCCCCTCGACCCGCTTGGTCGCCTGGGCGATCTGGTGCGGCATCATCTGCGCCGATTCGAGCATGTCCTCGCAAAGCGCCATCATCGCCTTGCCGGCCGCCGTCATCTCCACGCCGGTCGCCGTGCGGTGGAGCAGCGTGACGCCGACATGATCCTCCAGCCGCTTGAGCGCCGCGCTGATGCTCGGCTGCTGCCGGTTGAGCTGCCGCGCCGCCGCACCGATCCCGCCGGCGCGGACGATGTCGACGAAGGTGCGCATCAGGTTCCAGTCGACACGGCTTGCGAACCTCTTGTCGACTAGGATCGATCGATCACTCATGTTCCGCCTCCTTCGCCAGAATGACGTGGTCATAGATCAAATCAATGGAAATCATCGAATCGTCCCATCTATGCCTATGCCCCGCTTCGCCTAGCGTTGCGCCATGGCTGTCCTTCCCTTTGTCGACATATCCAGGCTGGCAAGCGCTTCCCGCAAGGACAGGCTTGACGTAGCCCGCGCGCTGGACCGCGCCTGCACCGATGCGGGCTTTCTCTATATTGGCGGGGCGCAGTTGGACTGGGCACTGTTTCGCCGCCTTGTCGCGCGGGCCAAGGCGTATTTCGCGCTGGACCATGAGGCGAAGATGGCCAGCTATATCGGCCATTCGCAGAACCACAGCGGCTATGTGCCCGTGGGAGAGGAGCAGTTCGGCACGGGCACCAGCGATCTCAAGGAAGCCTATGACATCAACCGCGACTATCTGCGGCCTGACGATCGCCGGCCGCTGCTGGGCCCGAACAACTGGCCCGAAATGCCCGGATTTCGCGAGGACGTGTCGGCATATTACCGGCACCTGTCGGACATTGGCGGCCAGATTTTCCGCGCCTTCGCGCTGGCGCTGGGGCTGGAGGAGGATCATTTCGACGCGCATCGCCGGAACCCGCCCAGCCAGTTGCGGCTCATCCACTATCCGTTCGATTCCAGCGCGCAGGACAGGCCGGGCATAGGCGCCCATACCGACTATGAATGCTTCACCCTGCTCTTCGCCACGGCGGCGGGCCTGCAGATTCTCGACCGGAACGGCGACTGGGTGGACGTGCCGCTGATGGATGGCGCGATGATCATGAACATTGGCGACATGATGGAGATCCTGTCCAACGGGCGCTATGTCGCGACGACCCATCGCGTGAAGAAAGTGGCGCAGCAGCGCTACTCCTTCCCCTTCTTCCACGCCTGCGACTATGACTATGTCGTGGCCCCGCTGGTGCCGGGCGAAACACCCCGCTATCCGCCGCTCAGGGGTGGTGAACACCTGTTCAACCAGACGGCGCAGACCTTCGCCTATCTCAAGCGCCGGATCGCGAAGGGGGAACTGGTGCTGGCCAACGCCATGCCGCTCGATTCCTTCGGGCGGCGTGCGGGAAAGCCGGGCGCATGAGGCTGGCCGACTTGCCTCATGCGCTGCCCCCGGTGGTTCCGGCCCAGCCGGCCTTTCCGCGCCGCCTGCTGGGGGCTTTCCGGCGCAAGAGCATCACCTTCTGCACCGGCGTGACGGATGAGGCGACCGTGGTCTACTGGTTCCAGTCGCGCAGCTTCACGCTCGACCTGCGGCTGCCCGACGGCGCCGCCACATCGGTGTCCGACCGGCAGGGCTGGGTCGGCGACACGCTGTGGGATGAGGAAAGGCAGCAAATGTCCTGGTCGATCGCCAGAAGCTACCAGCCGCGCAACCAGTGGCCGGAACCGGCGGAGCTGCGCTTCATGGGCAACAGCGTGCTCGAATTCGCCCCATCGGGCGCCTATGTCGAGGATTGGCGGCAACAATCCTTTCGCGGCCCTCTCCTTGGCCTGCGGCTCCTGAGCCTGCATGACGAGGATATGGGGCAGGACCTGCCGATGGACGGCGGGTTGATCATCGCGGGAAACCATGTCGCCTATGCGCAATCCCGATTGCCGCGACTGGACGCGGCCCTGCGCAATGCCACCGGTCTGGACCAGGCGCTGACGGACCGGCTGCTCACGCCGGAAGAGATCGAAAGCTATGAGGTGTCGGTGGCGCTGGATGGCCGGACCATCACGCACAGTACGCAAGGCGGCAGGGTCGGCCGGCAGATCGCGTCGGGGACGTTCGCGCTTCAGCCGGACGGCAGCGTCCTGCTCTCGCGGCGGGTGGGAGGCAGGCGCTGCCGGTTGCGCTTCGCCATCGACATCCACCTGCCTGATTTCACATTCGATCGACAGACGGAGGGCGCGTCCCAGACAGCGGAGTGGATGGAGAAGGAGCGATCCCATCTTTTCCGGCACGCCGCGATCGCATCCTGACCGCCGCCCGATCGCGCTGCGACGGCTGGTCCGGTCGGCGCCGTCGTCAACAACCAGCCGATCATCGGCCTTGCATTTTGTATGAGTATAACGATACCAATTCTCGGCAGCGGCATGGCGACCCATGCCCGGCCAGGAGAGAAGCGCGTGTCCCACCAACTGCCCAGCATCCAACCCACGCGTCGGGGGCTGCTCGGCGGCGCGGGTGCGGCCGCGATCGCCGCCGGCTTCGGCGGCGTGCAGCCATCCTTCGCGGCGCAGGCGGGTGCGGCGGACAGCGTGGCGCGGCCGCCCCGGCTCAAAGCCTTCGACATGGCGGACGTGACCCTGGGGGAGGGGCCGTTCCTCCACGCCCAGCGCATGACGGAGGCCTATCTGCTGCGGCTCCAGCCCGACCGGATGCTGCATAATTTCCGCGCCAATGCGGGGCTGAAGCCAAAGGCGCCGGTCTATGGCGGATGGGAATCGGAACCGACCTGGGCTGACATAAACTGCCACGGCCACACGCTGGGCCATTATCTTTCCGCCTGCGCGCTTGCCTATCGCTCCACGAAGGACCGGCGCTTCAGGCAGCGCGTCGACTATATAGCGGGCGAACTGGCGGCCTGTCAGAAGGCGGCGGGATCGGGGCTGGTCTGTGCCTTTCCCGACGGCCCGGCGCTGGTGGCTGCGCACATCCGCGGGGAAAGGATCACCGGCGTTCCCTGGTACACGCTGCACAAGGTCTATGCGGGCCTTCGCGACGGCGCGCTGCTGGCCGACAGCGCAGCGGCGCGCGACGTGCTGATCCGGCTGGCCGACTGGGGCGTGGCCGCCACCCGCCCGCTTTCCGCCGCGCAGTTCGAAGCGATGCTGGCCACCGAACATGGCGGCATGAACGAAATCTATGCCGACCTTTTCGCCATGACCGGCAGGGAGGAATATCGGCATCTCTCCCGGCGCTTCTCCCACCAGGCGGTGATGGAACCCCTGGCGGAGGGCCGCGACCTGCTGGACGGCATGCACGCCAACACCAATGTGCCCAAGGTCGTCGGCTTCCAGCGCGTCTATGAAGTAACCGGCGATGATCGCTACGCCAGGGCGGCCGCCTTCTTCTTCCGCACGGTCGCCCACACCCGCTCCTTCGCGACGGGCGGCCATGGCGACAATGAACATTTCTTCGCCATGGCGGATTTCGACCGGCACGTCTTCTCGGCCAAGGGATCGGAAACCTGCTGCCAGCACAATATGCTGAAACTGGCGCGGCTGCTCTTCATGCAGGATCCGCAGGCGGATTACGCCGATTATCATGAACGCACGCTCTATAACGGCATCCTCGCCTCGCAGGATCCGGACAGCGGCATGACGACCTATTTCCAGGGCGCGCGGCCCGGCTATATGAAGCTCTACCACACGCCGGAGGACAGCTTCTGGTGCTGCACCGGGACCGGCATGGAAAATCACGTGAAATACCGGGATTCCATCTATTTTCACGATGACCGCGCGCTCTATGTCAATCTGTTCCTGCCATCCTCGGTGCTGTGGCGGGAAAAGGGCGCGGAACTGGTCCAGCGCACCGCCTTCCCCGACGCACCCGTGACCAGCCTGCAATGGAAACTCCGCGCCCCAGCGCAGATCGCGCTGCGCCTGCGCCATCCCCGCTGGAGCCGCACCGCCACGGTGTCGGTCAACGGACAGGAGGTGCTGCGCTCCTCGACGCCCGGCAGCTATGTCGAGGTCGACCGCCTGTGGCAGGACGGCGACCGGGTGGAGCTGCGCCTCGCCATGGAAGCTGTGGTCGAAAGCACACCCGCCGCGCCGGACATCGTCGCCTTCACCTATGGACCGATCGTCCTGGCGGGCGCGCTTGGCAGGCAGGGCCTGGCCCCGGGCGCCGACATCATCGTCAACGAACGCAAATATGGCGAATATAATGGGGGCGCCGTCGCCGTGCCGACCCTTGCCGGCGATCCGAAGGCGCTGGCGCAACAGATCAGGCCCGGCGCAGCCCCGCTGGAATTCACCATCGCGGCGAAGGACGGCACGCCGGTCCGGCTCATCCCCTATCACCGCATCGCGCATGAACGCTATGCGACCTATTGGCGGGTGGAGCCGGCATAGAGCGTCCCCGCCAAGTCCCAAACGGTCAGCCTGTCGTCCACCCTCCGCCCAATGCCCTGAACAGGTCGACCTGCGCGAAGGCCACGGCGCGGTTGGCCGCCGCAAGGTCGCCTTCCGCCGCCGCCAGCGTCCGCTGCGCATCCAGCACGGTCAGAAAGTCGATCTGCCCCTCCCGCTGCCGGGCGAGGCTGATGCGCGCGGCCCTGTCCGCCGCCTCCCGCGCCGCCTTCAACGTATCGCGGCGCTCCAGCGCATGGGCATAGACCGACAGCGCCGTTTCCGTTTCCTCCAGCGCCTGCAGGACTGTCCCGTCAAAGCTCGCCAGCGATCCGTCGGCATCGGCCCTGGCCGCCGCGATCCGGGCGCGATTGGCTTCCTGGTTGGGAAAGGCCCAGTTGATCAGCGGCCCCAGTAGCCAGCGAAAGGGGCCGCCGCCCAGAATATCGCCGCCACCAATGGCCGTCGTGCCGATCGATCCGCCCAGCGTGATGCGCGGATAGAGATCCGCCGTCGCCACGCCGATCCGTGCGGTATCGGCGGCCAGCCTCTGTTCCGCCGCGCGCACGTCCGGCCGGCGGGCCAGCAATGCGCGGCCGTCGCCGACCGGGATGGGCTGGCTGAGGTCGGGCGTCTTCTCCTGGTCGCGGATGGGGGCGGGCAATTGCTGCGGCGCCCGGCCCGTCAGCGTCGCCAGCCGGAACAGCGCGCCGTCCCGGTCCGCGATCAGGCTGGGGATGATCGCCGCCTGCTGGTCGCGCAGCGCCGTCACGCGGATCACGTCCAGCCGGTCCGACCGGCCGACCTCGAACCGGGCGTTGGTGATGCGGATGCTGTTGTCGAGCAGGGCGACCGTGCGCTGCGCCACGGCGATGCGCTCGGCCGAGCTGGTGGCGTCGACATAGGCGCGCACCGTGTCGGCGACCACCGCCACGCGCACGGCGTCGGCATCGGCCGACGCGGCGTTGACGTCGCCCCTGGCCGCCTCGATGCTGCGCTTCACGCGCCCGAACAGATCGACCTCATAGGCGACGTTCATCCCCGCATCGATGGTCCAGTTTTCGCGGTCTGCACCAGGCAGCGTCTGCGCGGCCGACGCCCGGCCATAGCTGGGCGAACCGCTCAACCTCGTCTGCGGCAATCTGTCGGAACGGGCGCCGCGCAACTGGGCGCGGGCCTTTTCCAGCCGGGCGACCGCCACGCGGATGTCGGTGTTGGCCTTCAGCGCATCCTGCACCAGCCCGTCCAGCACCGGATCGCTGTAGAGCCGCCACCAATGGTCGTCGGCCTGCGCCGTGCTGACTGCCGGGCCGGTCGCGCCGATGAACGCGCCCGCAGCGGCGGTGGGTGTTGCCGGGGCCTTGTAGTCCGGCCCCGCGGCGCAGGCCGTCAGGGCGGACGCGCCCAGCAGGAGGGGGAGGAGAGTCTTGATCATCGTGCCGTTCCTTATTCGGCGGGTTGCAGCGCGGCGGGGGCCTGACCCTTGCCCTTGCGGGAAAAGCGGTCGCCCAATGCGCGGCACACGACATAGAAAGTGGGGGTGAAGAGCAGGCCGAACGCCGTCACGCCGGTCATGCCGAAGAAGACCGCCGTACCCAAGGCCTGCCGCAGTTCCGCGCCGGCCCCGCTCGCGATCACCAGCGGCACCGCGCCCAGGATGAAGGCGAAGCTGGTCATCAGGATCGGCCGCAGGCGGGTCTGGGCGGCCTGCACCGCGGCGTCGACGGGTGACAGCCCCTGTTCCTCCTCGGCCTGCTTTGCGAACTCGACCACCAGGATGGCGTTCTTCGCCGCCAGCGCGATCAGCACGACCAGCCCGATCTGCGTCAGGATGTTGTTGTCCATCCCGCGCAGGTTCACGCCCAGCATGGCCGCGAACAGGCACATCGGCACGATCAGGATGATCGACAGCGGCAGGGTCAGGCTTTCATATTGCGCCGCCAGCACCAGGAAGACGAAGAAGACCGCCATGGCGAAGACGATCCCGGCGGTGTTGCCGGCGATCACCTGCTGATAGGCGACGCCTGTCCACTCCCTGCCATAACCGGCGGGAAGGGTGGTGGAGGCGAGCTTCTCCATCGTCGTCAGCGACTGGCCGCTGCTGTAGCCGGGCGCCGTATCGCCGTCGATCTCCACCGCGGGAAGCAGGTTGTAGCGGACCACGCGATAGGGGCCGGTCTTGTCCCTGAAGGTCGAGACCGAACCGATCGGCACCATCTGCCCGCTGTTCGACCGGGTCTTCAGGTTGGCGATGTCCGCCACCGTGTCGCGATGGCCGGCATCGGCCTGCGCCGTGACGCGATAGGTGCGGCCCAGCAGGTTGAAGTCGTTGACGAAGGCCGAACCCAGATAGACCTGCATCGCTTCGAACACGCGTTCCGGCGGTACGCCCAGCAGGTCGGCCTTGCGGCGATCCACATTGGCATAGATGCGGGGCGTGCCGACGTCGAACAGGGTGTAGACCATCTTGAGGCCGGGGGTCTGGTTGGCCTTGGCGATGAAGTCCTGCGCCTGCCTGTTCAGTTCGGCATAGCCATGGTCCTCGCGGTCCTGGATCATCATGCGGAAACCGCCCGGCGGCACCAGGCCGGTGATGGTCGGCGGCGGCAGCAACAGGATGCGGGCCTTGTCATAACCGGCGACTGCCTTGCTCGCCTGCTCCATGATCCCGGCATAGGTGACGCCTTCCGCCTTCCGCTCGGCGAAGGTCTTGAACGGGAAGTAGATGGCGGCGCTGTTGGGCGCCTGCGTCTGGGACGGCCCGTGGAACCCGGCGAACATCACCGCGCCGCGCAGCCCCTTGATGGGCAGGATCCTCGCCGCGACGTCCCGCGTCACCTTGTCGGTGCGCTCCAGCGACGCGCCGGAGGGAAGCTGCACCACCGCCAGGAAATAGCCCTGGTCCTGCGCCGGGATGAAGCCGCCGGGCGTCACCCAGAACAGGGCGATGGTGGCGGCGATCAGCCCCGAATAGGTCAGCAGCATCTTCTTGGGCCGCGCGACGAGGAAGCGGGTAAGCCGCCCATAGCCCGCGCTCAGCCGGTCGAAGCCGCGATTGAAGCGGTCGGCGGCCCGCGCCGCCAGCCGGCGCCAGCGCGGCGCATCGCGCAGGTCATGTCCGTCATGCTTCGACTTCAGCAGCAGCGCGGCCGCCGCCGGAGACAGCGTCAGCGACAGGATCAGCGAAATGATCGTCGCGGTCGAAATGGTGACGGCGAACTGCTTGTAGAAGGCGCCCGAAATGCCGGTGATGAACAGCGTGGGCACGAACACCGCGCACAGGACGAGGACGATGGCGATCAGGGCCGTCGAGACCTCGTCCATGGAGATGCGGGCGGCCTCCAGCGGCGACATGCCCCGCTCGATATTGCGCTCCACATTCTCCACCACGACGATGGCGTCGTCGACGACGATGCCGATGGCCAGCACCAGCCCGAACAGGGAGAGGTTGTTCAGCGAATAGCCCAGGGCGGCCAGGACCGCCGCCGTCCCGATCAGCGAAACCGGAATGGCGATGATCGGGATGACCGCGGCGCGCCAGTTCTGGAGGAAGACCAGGATGACGATGACGACCAGGATCACGGCTTCGAACAGCGTGTGATAGACGGCGTCGATGGACTGGCTGATGAATTCGGTCGGATTGTAGATGACGCTGTATTCCAGCCCCTTGGGGAAGCGCCTGGACAGCTGCTCCATCTCCGCCTTCACCTTCTCCGCCGCGTCCAGCGCGTTGGAGCCGGGACGCTGCATCGCCGCGATGACGACGGTGGGCTTGTTCGACAGATAGGTGTTGATGCCATAATCCTGCGCGCCCAGCTCGACGCGGGCGACGTCGCCCACGCGCACCTGGCGGCCGTCCGCATCGCTGCGGATGACGATGTCGGCAAATTGCTGTGGCTCGGTCAGGCGGCCCTGCATCTCGACGCCAAGCTGGAAGGCTTCACTCCCATGCGAACCGGCGTCATAGGGCGGTTGGCCGATGGCCCCGGCGGACACCTGCACATTCTGGGCGCGCAGGGCCTGCACGATCTCGCCCGCCGTCAGGTTGAGCGCGGCGGCGCGATCGGGGTCGATCCAGATGCGCATGGCATAGTCGCGCGATCCGAAAAGCTGCACATCGCCCACGCCGTCCAGCCGCGCCAGCCGGTCGCGCACCTGCGTCAGCGCATAGTTGGAGATATAATTGCGGTCGAACGTCCCGTCGGGCGACTGCAGGTTGACGACCATCAGGAATTCCGGCGTCGTCTTGCGGGTGACGACGCCCAGCCGCTGCACCTCTTCCGGCAGGCGCGGAATGGCGACGGCGACGCGGTTCTGGACCAGCACCTGCGCGGCGTCCAGGTCGGTGCCGACCTTGAAGGTGACGGTGATCGTGACCTTGCCGTCGCCGGTCGACTGGCTGCTCTGGTAAAGCATGTCGTCGACGCCGTTGATCTCCTGCTCGATCGGCGCGGCAACGGTCGACGCGACGGTTTCGGCGGAGGCGCCGGGATATTGGGCCGAAACCGTGACCGTGGGCGGCACGATGTCGGGATATTGCGAAACGGGCAGGCCGACAAAGGCGAGTCCGCCGATCACGGTGATGACCACCGCGATCACGGCGGCGAAGATCGGCCGGTCGATGAAGAAACGGGAGAGGCGCATCGGACGAATTCCTCGATGGCGTGAAAAGGGGTTTGCGATCCGGGGGGACGGATCGGCTATATTCTCGGTGCCCCTGCGAAGGCAGGAGCACGCTGTTCCGGGGGCTATCGCGCGAAGGTTGCCTGGGCAGCTATCGGCGCGGCGCTATCCGTCGGCGCAACCGGCGCCGGGCTGGCCGTGATGACCACCGGCCTGGTCGCGACCTTCGCGCCGGGCATGGCTGCCTGGATGTTCGACACGATGACCCGGTCGCCGGGCGTCAGCCCCGACCGGATGATGCGCAGCCCGTCGACCACGGGGCCCAGTTCCACCGGCTTGGCCGCGACGCTGTCGTCCCGCCCGACCACCAGCACGGTCTTGCGCGCCTGATCGGATTGGATGGCCTCGTCAGGCACCAGCAGGGCATTGACCTTGCCGCCATTGGCCAGCCGCATATTGCCGAACATCCCCGGCGTCAGGAACATGTCCGCATTGTCGAACACGGCGCGCACCCGGATCGTCCCCGAACGCGGGTCCAGCCCATTGTCGGTGAAGTCGAGCCGGCCCTTGTGCCGGTAGTCGGCTTCGTCCTGCAACCGGACCTCGACCGCGCCGCCCGCGCCCTTGTCACGCTGCGACTTCAGGTACAGCGCCTCCGACGCGTCGAAGTTGAAGTAGATGGGGTCCAGCTTGTTGACCGTCGTCAGCAGCGTCGCGCCGGTGCCTTCGCCCGCCGAGACCAGATTGCCGATATCCACCCGCCGGTCCGAAACGCGCCCCGAAATCGGCGCGCGGACCTGCGTGAACTCGACGTCCAGCGCCCGCTGCCGCTCGCGTGCCTGCGCGCCCGCCAGCGCGGCCTGCGCCGCCTGCAGGCGGGACCTCAGCGAATCCACCTCGCTGGCCGAAACCGCCTCGTCCCCGGTCAGGCGCTGGACGCGGCTATAGTCATTCTGCGCCAGCAGCAGCGCGCTGCGGGCGCTGGCGGTGCTGGCCTTCGCTTCCGCCAGGGCCGCCAGGAAGGGCCGCTGGTCGATGGTGAAGAGCAGTTGCCCGGCCTTCACATAGTCGCCGTCCCTGAAATGAATGGCCGTCACCGACCCCGAGACGCGCGGGCGGATCTCCACCGTCTGGCTGGGGGCGAAGCGACCGACATATTCGTCCCATTGCGTCACCGCGCGGGTCAGCGGGGCGGATATGCCCACGGTGACCAGCGGGGTGGCGGCGGCCTGCGCCTCCGGCCTGTCGAGCAGCTTCCACGTCACGCCCCCGACCAGGGCCAGCGCGATGACGCCCAGCGAAACATGACGCTTTCGCCAGCGGACAAGGGGGCTTGCCGACCGGGTGTCGATGTCGATGGGGCTGTGCATGTTCATAGTGTCAACTCCGGGAACCTTGGGGCGGCAGGCGCCCTGATCAAAAGGCGGCGCGTCTTTGCGCGCTGATATTGGCGAGCAGCGTCTCAAGCTGGCCTTCGCTGAAGCCAGCCTTGAGAAACGCCTTCAGGAAGGACGGGCGCACCGTATAGCCGCGATGCCAGGCGTCGACCGCCAGGCGGCGCAGGCTTTCCAGCCGCCCGTTGGCAAGGCGCGGATTGGCCCGCTCTCCGAATATCCAGCTTATCAGCCGGTCCCAACGGTTCGGCGCGCGCAGCGACGCCAGCCCGTCCCGCCGTGCAAGCTGGATGATCTGCCATTCGACGGGCGCGAAACCGGCATTCGGCGCCGCTGCCGCACCGATCGTCCCGCCATCTTCGCCAAGCGTGGCAAGTTGCAGAAATGCCATGGCAATTCCCCTGTAAAGGACGCAAGGGCGGGATGTCCGGGCCGACAAGTCGTCGTCCGCTGCAAGCCATCCCGGCCGAACGTGGAAAAAACCTCTCCGCCGCGCGACCGTCGGGCCACGCGTCGAAGGATGAAATGATGGTCAGGTCGCGCTGCCCCGGTGGGCTGCACGCGTCAGGTCGTCAGCGACGACAGAGTTTCAGAAATGTCCGCATCCTATGACCCCTTTGCGGTGGCAGGTCCATTCAATACTGAATGGTATATAATGTACTGCAGCAGCAGGGTCAAGGGACTTTTATACCGATTGGTAATTTTTCGGTATCTAATTCCGAAAGGCTTGCTTTTCCGTCACTTGCCTGGCCAGACGGCCAGGGTCGTCTCCACAAGCTGCTCCAGCAGCTCCCGCGACATTCCGGCGCTGGCATGCACGGCCATGCCCTGCATCACGGCGGTCAGATAGGTGGCCAGCGCCTGCGGCTCGATCGTCTCGGGGAAGTCGCCTTCCTCGCGCGCCCGTTCCAGCCGGGCGACCAGGGCCGCGTCGGATGAGGCGCGCCGCGCAATGACCTCGTCGCGGATCGACTCGGCCTGGGTGGCGCAGGCGACCGCGCTGATCACGCCCAGGCAGCCATGCGGATCGGTCGCCCCGGTCTGGATCGCCAGCGAACCGCGCAGCAGCCGCTCGACCACGCCCTTCGCCGTGGGTTCATCCAGCGCCGACCTGATGTAGCACAGCTTGTCGCGCTCATAGAGGTCGAGCGCCTTGCGGAACAGCGACTCCTTGTTGCCGAAACAGGCGTAGAGGCTGGGCTTGGTGATGCCCATCGCCTCGGTCAGCTCGGCCATGGACGCGCCTTCATAGCCGCGCCGCCAGAAAACGGTGAGCGCAGCGCTAAGCGCCTGTTCGGGATCGAACTCCCTCGGCCTTCCCCTCGTTGTCTGAGTCTGTGTTTCCATACCGAGCGGTATATAGTGCGGATGGCGCCCATCGTCCAGACCCGGCTTCTACCGCGCGCCACTTTGTCCTATCAGCCGGAAAACAGCGAGTAAAACGCATGCAGACCCGTCTCCTTCAATATTTCCTGGCTCTGGAGAGGGAGGGGCATTTCGCGCGGGCGGCGGCCGCATGCCATGTGTCGCAACCCACGCTTTCCGCCGGCATTTCCGCGCTGGAGGCGCAACTGGGCAAAAGGCTGATCCTGCGCAACCGCCGCTATGCGGGCCTGACGGAGGAAGGCCGGGCGATCCTCCCCTGGGCGCAGCAGCTTGTCGCGGCGACCGACAATCTGATGCAGGCGGCCGCCGTCGCCAAGGGGCCGTTGCAGGGCGAATTGCGGCTGGGCGCGATCCCCGCGGCGATGCCGGCCGTCGGCCCGCTGGTCGAGTCGCTGCTGGAACGGCATCCCGGCCTCAACATCTCGGTGCGTGCGCTGACCTCGCGCCAGATCGAGCGGGAACTGTCCGCCTTCGAACTGGATGCGGGCCTCACCTATCTGGATTTCGAGCCGCCCTCCCACATGCTGGCCGCCCCGCTTTATGTCGAACGCTACATGCTCGTGGCGGCGCGGGGCGTGCTGGATGAAAAGCGTCCGCCCGAATGGGAGGATGTGGCCGCCCTGCCGTTGTGCCTGCTGCACCAGGGCATGCAGAACCGGCGCATATTGGACGCGCGCCTGGGCGAGCGGGGCCTCGCGCTGCGTCCGGTGGTGACGGCGGACAGTTATGTCGCCCTGTTCGCGCTGGTCCGGCAGGGGCGGCTCTGCTCGATCGTGCCCGACAGCCATGCGATGCTGCTGGACGGGCTGGACTGGGTACGCACCTTCGCCCTGCCCGACGCGGAGGACGGCAGCCGCATCGGCGTGATCGTCTCGGACCGTGCGCCGCTGGGGCCGCTAGCCCAGGCGGTACTGGCCGTGGCGCGGGACATTTCGGGGCGGATCGACGGGATTTAAGGAGCATCTCCCCCTCCGCTCCTCATCCCGCATCACCCAGCACGATCGCATCGATCCGCCGCAACATGGCGACGAACGTCTCCACTTCCTCCGCGCTGAAATGCGAAAAAACCCGGCCTTCCAGTTCCAGCGCCTTGGGGGCGATGGCGTCATGCAGACGCTGCCCTTCCTCCGTCAGCGCCAGCAGATGCGATCGCCGGTCCTGCGCATGGGGCAGGCGCTGGACAATCCCGCGTTCGGTGAGCGCGATGGCGGCCCGGCTGACCGTCACCTTGTCCATGCGGCTCTGCGCGCAGATCTGCTGCTGCGTGATCGTCCCCCGCTCCGCCACCCAGGCGATGACACGCCATTCGGCGATGCTGATGCCGAACAGCCGTTCATAGCTTTGCGCGATGCTGTCGCTCAGCAACGCCGCCGTGAAGGACAGGCGATAGGGGATGAAATCGTCAAGGCGCAGCGTTTTCCCGGTCATTGCCATCTGGTAACATTTGATACTTCCCTGGCAAAGCGCTATGATGGTAACAATTGATACCAGATAGCGGCCGGGGAATCGGCCAGGAGTTCGGTCAAGTGAGGCAGGATGGGATGGCACGGAACGCCGGGCAGGACGCCGCCGGCATGACAGGCATGATGCCCGGCTTCGGCAATCATTTCGCGACGGAGGCCGTGCCCGGCGCGCTGCCGGTGGGCCGCAACTCGCCGCAACATGCGCCCTATGGCCTTTTTACCGAGCAATTTTCGGGCACCGCCTTCACCGCCCCGCGCGGCGAGAACCGGCGAAGCTGGCTCTACCGCCTGCGGCCGGCGGCCAACCATCCGCCCTATCGGCCCTATGCCCGCGATACGCTGCTGCGCAGCGGCCCCTTCGATGAAGTGCCGCCCACGCCCAACCGCCTGCGCTGGGATCCGATGCCGCTGCCCGGACATCCGGTCGATTTCCTCGACGGGCTGGTCAGCTATTGCGGCGCGGGTGATCCGGCGGCGGGCGAGGGGCTGGCCGTCCATCTCTACGCCGCCAACCGCCCGATGGAAAAGCGCGCCTTCACCAATGCCGACGGCGAAATGCTGATCGTGCCGCAGCAGGGCAGGCTGCGCCTCACCACCGAATTGGGCGTGATGGAGGTCGCGCCGGAACAGGTCGCGCTGATCCCCCGTGGCGTCCGGTTCAGCGTGGACCTGCCCGACGGGACGGCGCGCGGCTATGTCTGCGAAAATTACGGGGCCTTGTTCCGCCTGCCCGATCTCGGCCCGATCGGCGCCAACGGCCTTGCCAATGCCCGCGATTTCGAAACGCCCGTCGCCTGCTATGAGGATGACGATACCCCTCATGAAATCGTCCAGAAATACGGCGGAAGCCTGTGGGTCACGACGCAGGACCATTCTCCCTTCGACGTGGTGGCCTGGCACGGCAATCTCGCCCCCTGCCGCTACGATCTGCGGCGGTTCAACACGATGAACACGGTCAGCTACGACCATCCCGATCCGTCGATCTTCACCGTGCTGACCTCCCCCAGCGATCGCGCCGGAACCGCCAATTGCGACTTCGTGATCTTCCCGCCGCGCTGGATGGTGGCAGAGGATACATTCCGCCCGCCATGGTTTCACCGCAATGTGATGAGCGAGTTCATGGGGCTGGTCCACGGCGCCTATGATGCGAAGGCGGGCGGTTTCGCGCCCGGCGGCGCCTCGCTGCACAATTGCATGGCCGGGCATGGCCCGGACAGGGCCAGCTATGAAGGCGCGCTCGCCGCGCAGTTGAAGCCGCACCGGATCAGCGACACCATGGCCTTCATGTTCGAAAGCCGCTTCCCTTTCCGCCCGACCCGTTTCGCGATGGAAACGCCCCTCGGTCAACTGGATTATGACGATTGCTGGTCTGGCTTTGCCAAGGCGCAACTGCCGCAGGGGGATGGTTCGACAGAAGAGGAGGGGGCATGAGCTTTCCGCAGATCGATGAAACCCATGACCCTGCCCGGTCGAGCTGGGTGGAGGGGGCCAATGGCCATACCGACTTCCCGGTGCAGAACCTGCCCTACGGCATTTTCTCGCCCCCCGGCGGGGAAGCGCGGGCGGGCGTCGCGATAGGGGACCGGATATTCGACCTGCGTGTCGCTGCGGAGGCGGGCCTGCTTCCCGCCTCGGCCGCCGCCGTGCTGGGCGGAACCACCCTCAACGCCCTGATGGCGCTCCCGGCGGCGGACCGGCTGGCGCTGCGTCGCTGGTTGAGCGCGCTTTTCAGCGATGAGGAACAGCGGCAGGCGGTCGAACCCCTGCTGCACCGGGCGACGGATTGCGCGCTGCATCTGCCCGCCGCGATCGGCGACTATACCGATTTCTATGTCGGCATTCACCACGCGACCAATATCGGCAGGCTGTTCCGTCCCGACAATCCCTTGCTGCCCAATTATAAATATGTGCCGATCGGCTATCATGGACGGGCATCCTCCATCCGCCCGTCCGGCGTGCCGGTGATCCGCCCCCAGGGCCAGCGCAAGGCCCCCGATGCCGAAGTGCCCGTCGTCGGACCCAGCCAAAGGCTGGACTATGAACTGGAACTGGGCATCTGGATCGGCGCCGGGAATGCGCTGGGCGAAACCGTGCCGATCGCCGAGGCGGCGGACCATATTGCCGGCTTCTGCCTGCTCAACGACTGGTCGGCGCGCGACTTCCAGGCCTGGGAATATGTGCCGCTGGGCCCGTTCCTTGCCAAGAATTTCCACTCGACCATCTCCCCCTGGGTGGTGACGGCGGAGGCGATGGCCCCCTTCCGCATCGCCCAGCCTCCCCGGCCGCAGGGCGATCCCCGGCCCTTGCCCTATTTGTGGGACGAAGCCGATCAGGCCGGCGGCGCGCTGGCCCTCGACCTGGAGGTCCATCTGTCGAGCGCAAGGATGCGGGCGGCCGGCATGGCGCCGATGCGCCTTTCGCGCGGGCCTGCCTCGTGGATGTACTGGACCGCGCAGCAGATCGTCGCCCACCACGCCTCCAACGGCTGCAATCTCAATCCCGGCGACCTGCTGGGCACGGGCACGCTCTCCGGCCCGACCCCGGACAGCTATGGTAGCCTCATGGAACTGACCGAAGGCGGCAAGGTGCGGATCACCCTGCCGACCGGCGAGGAACGCGCCTTCCTGGAGGATGGCGACGAACTGGCGCTGACCGCGGTGGCGCGGGCGCCGGGCCATATATCCATCGGCTTTGGCGAATGCCGCGCCCTGGTCGGGCCTGCGCGATGAGCGCGCTGACGCTCCATGGCTATTGGCGGTCCAGCGCCGCCTATCGCGTGCGGATCGCGCTCAACCTGAAGGCCCTGGCCTATGACCAGGTGGCCCATGACCTGCGCGTCGGCGCCCAGCGGGATGCGGGCTATCAGGCGCTGTCGCCCCAGGGGCTGGTCCCGGTGATCGAGGCGGACGGCCTCATCCTCGCGCAGAGCCCGGCGATATTGGAATGGATCGAGGAACGCTGGCCCCGGCCGCCCCTGCTGCCGTCCGACCGGGACCAGCGGGCGATCGTGCGCTCCATGGCGGCGCTGATCGGCTGCGACATCCATCCCCTCAACAATCTGCGCGTGCTGAAGGCCCTCAAGGCCGATCTCGGCGGGGATCAGGGCGCGATCGACAGGTGGATGGCCCGCTGGATTACCGAGGGTTTCGCCGCGCTGGAAATATGGGTGGCGCGCCACGGCCGGGGTTTCGCATTTGGCGACCGGCCGGGACTGGCGGACTGCTATCTGGTGCCGCAGCTCTATTCGGCGGAGCGGTTCAAGGTCGACCTGTCGCCCTTTCCCGCGCTCGTCGCGGCAGGAGAGAAGGCGCGGGCCTTAGCCCCGTTCGCGGCCGCCCATCCCTCGGTCCAGCCCGATGCCGATCCATGAGCACCCTTCCAGGAGTTTGATAGATAATTTCTATCAAACATGATCCTCTTCAAT
Organism: Sphingobium sp. R-21; assembly: GCF_049913335.1. Lineage (NCBI taxonomy): Bacteria > Pseudomonadati > Pseudomonadota > Alphaproteobacteria > Sphingomonadales > Sphingobiaceae > Sphingobium > Sphingobium sp. R-21. The sequence goes on from NZ_CP184375.1 coordinate 434,735, forward strand.
TTGACGCAGCCTCTTCCAGGGCGCAGCATAGCGCCCCGGAAAGGCGAGGAAGATGCAGCAGGAAGAGACGACAAGGCTGATAGAGGAATGGACGCAGGTTCATGGCCGCACCCGCGACCGCCTGCTGCCGCTGCTGCACATGTTGCAGGAAGAGATAGGCTTTGTCGATGACGCGGCCATTCCCGCCATCGCCGCTGCACTCAACCTCTCTCGCGCGGACGTTCATGGAGTCGTGACCTTCTACCATGATTTCCGCCGCGCCCCCGCCGGCCGCCATGTGGTGAAACTCTGCCGCGCCGAAAGCTGCCAGGCCCGCGGCGGCGCAGCGATGGAAAGGGCGGCGGCCGATCGGCTGGGCGTCGCCATGGGCGAAACGCGGCGCGATGGTCAGGTGACGCTGGAACCTGTCTATTGCCTGGGCCTGTGCGCCATCGGACCCAATGCCCTGGTCGACGGCAGGCCCGTCGCCCGGATCGACGCCGCCGCGCTTGACCGGATCGCGCAGGAGATCGCGGCATGACGCGCGTCTACATCAGTCGGGACATGGCCTCGGTCGCCCTGGGCGCTGACGAAGTCGCGCGCGCCTTCGAAGCGGCTGGATGCGATGTGGTGCGCACTGGCAGCCGAGGCCTCTTCTCCATCGAACCGCTGGTCGAGGTGGAGAGCGACGGGAAGCGGATTGGCTTCGGCCCGGTAAGGCCCGAAGAGGTGGCGGCCGTGCTGGATGGCAGCCATGCCTCCCGGCTGGGTGAGCTGGCGGCCCTGCCTTTCTTCGCCGGACAGCAGCGCTTCACCTTCGCGCGCTGCGGCATCATCGATCCGCTCAGCCTGGCCGACTATGCCGCGCTGGGCGGCTGGCGCGGTCTGGACGCGGCGCGGTCGATGCCGTCCCAGGCGGTGGTGGACATGGTCAAGGCATCCGGGCTGCGCGGACGGGGCGGGGCGGGCTTTCCCACCGGGATCAAATGGCAGACCGTTCTGGATGCGGCGTCCGACACCAAGTTCATCGTCTGCAACGCCGATGAGGGCGACAGCGGCACCTTTGCCGACCGGATGCTGATGGAGGGCGACCCCTTCTGCCTGATCGAAGCCATGGCGATTGCGGGTCATGCCGTGCAGGCGAGCCAGGGCTATATCTATATCCGCAGCGAATATCCCTTCGCCATTGCCACCATGCAGGATGCGATCGCGCTGTCGGCCGATCGGATCGCGCCCTTCACGCTCGAAGTGCGCGTCGGCGCCGGCGCCTATGTCTGCGGGGAGGAGACTGCGCTGCTCGACAGCTTGGAGGGCAAGCGGGGGCAGGTGAGGGCAAAGCCGCCACTTCCGGCGCTGGCCGGGCTGTTCGGTCAGCCGACGGTGATCAACAATGTGCTCAGCCTCGCCGCCGTCCCCTTCATCGTGACGGAGGGGGCAGAGGCCTATGCGGCGGTCGGCTTCGGCCGGTCGCGGGGCACCATCGCCGTGCAGCTTGCGGGTAATGTGAAGCATGGCGGCCTCTATGAGATCGGCTTCGGCATCACCCTTGGCGAACTGGTGAACGGCATCGGCGGCGGCACGGCGAGCGGAAGGCCCGTTCGCGCCGTGCAGGTCGGCGGACCCCTGGGCGCCTATTTCCCGGCCAGCATGTTCCACCTGCCATTCGACTATGAGGCTTTTGCCCAGGCGGGCGGGCTGATCGGCCATGCCGGGATCACGGTGTTCGACGATAGCGTCGACATGGCTCATATGGCGCGTTTCGCCATGGAATTCTGTTCGGTCGAAAGCTGCGGCAAATGCACGCCCTGCCGGATCGGATCGACGCGCGGGATCGAAGTGATGGACCGGATCATCGCGGCGCGCGATGGTGTCGCCGCGTCGCCGCCGGACCGCGGCTGGGAGGGATATCTTCAAAAGGCGCTCAACTCCCGGACGCCTGACCGGATCGATGTCGGGCTGGAGGCGCAGACGGGGCTGCTGCGCGACCTGTGCGACACGATGAAATATGGCTCGCTCTGCGCGCTGGGCGGCTTCACGCCCTATCCGGTGCTGAGCGCGCTTGACTATTTCCCTGAGGATTTCGGCGCCCCCGCCCCGATCAAGGAAGCTGCGGAATGAGCTACACACGCGAAACCGACCATGGAACGCCCCCCGCCATCGCGACGGGCAAAAGCGTGACCCTGACCATCGATGGACAGCCGGTGACGATGCCGGAGGGAACGTCGATCATGCGGGCGGCCTCGCTGACCGGCTGCTCGATCCCCAAGCTGTGCGCGACCGACAATGTGGAGAGCTTCGGTTCCTGCCGCCTCTGCCTGGTCGAGGTGGAGGGACGGGGTGGCTATCCCGCTTCCTGCACCACGCCGATCGCCGAGGGCATGGTGGTGCGCACGCAGAGCGAGCGGTTGAAGCAGCTTCGGCGCGGCGTGATGGAACTGTACATCTCCGACCATCCGCTCGATTGCCTGACCTGCCCGGCCAATGGCGATTGCGAGTTGCAGGAACAGGCGGGCGCGGTCGGCCTGCGCGACGTGCGTTATGGCTATGATGGCGCGACCAATATGGGCCAGGCCAAGGACCAGTCGAACCCCTATTTCGATTTCGACCCCAGCAAATGCATCGTCTGCTCGCGCTGCGTGCGCGCCTGCGACGAGGTGCAGGGAACGTTCGCCCTGACGATCGAGGGGCGGGGCTTCGATTCGAAGGTCGCGCCGTCCCAGGGACAGGATTTCCTCTCGTCCGAATGCGTGTCCTGCGGCGCCTGCGTACAGGCCTGCCCGACCGCGACCCTGACCGAGAAGAAGGTGGTGGAGGTCGGCACGCCGGATCGCGCGGTCGTCACCACCTGCGCCTATTGCGGTGTCGGCTGCACGTTCCGCGCGGAGATGCGGGGCGAGGAACTGGTGCGCATGGTGCCGTGGAAGGACGGCAAGGCCAATCGCGGGCATAGCTGCGTCAAGGGGCGCTTCGCCTGGGGCTATGCCCAGCATCGCGACCGCATCCTCAATCCCATGATCCGCGCATCGGTGGACGAACCCTGGCGCGAGGTGTCGTGGGAGGAGGCCATCGCCCATACCGCCAGCGAGTTCCGCCGGATCCAGGCGAAATATGGCACGCGCAGCATCGGCGGCATCACTTCCAGCCGCTGCACCAATGAGGAGACGTTCCTCGTCCAGAAGCTGATCCGCCAGGGCTTCGGCAACAACAATGTCGATACCTGTGCCCGGGTCTGCCATTCGCCGACCGGCTATGGGCTGAAGACGACGTTCGGGACGTCCGCTGGGACGCAGGATTTCGACAGCGTCATGCAGGCCGACGTGATCCTTGTCATCGGCGCCAATCCGACCGACGGCCATCCGGTCTTCGCCAGTCGCATGAAGAAGCGGCTCAGGCAGGGCGCGAAGCTGATCGTCATCGATCCCCGCCGGATCGACCTGGTGAAATCGCCCCATGTCGAGGCGGATCATCATCTGCCGCTGCGGCCCGGCACCAATGTCGCCATGCTGACGGCGCTGGCGCATGTGATCGTCACGGAAAAGCTCTATGACGAGGCGTTCATCCGGGAGCGCTGTGATTGGGACGAGTTTGCCGAATGGGCCGATTTCGTCTCCGAACCGCAGCGTTCGCCAGAAGCCGTCGAGCCGCTGACCGGCGTCAGCGCGGAGGAAGTCCGCATGGCTGCGCGGCTCTATGCGACCGGCGGCGACGCTGCCATCTATTACGGGCTGGGCGTCACCGAACACAGCCAGGGGTCATCCACCGTGATGGCGATCGCCAATCTTGCCATGGCGACCGGCAATATCGGTCGCGAAGGCGTTGGCGTGAACCCGCTGCGCGGGCAGAATAATGTCCAGGGCGCCTGCGACATGGGGAGCTTCCCGCACGAGCTTTCCGGCTATCGCCATGTGTCGGACGATGCGGCGCGCGGCCAGTTCGAACAGGCCTGGGGCGTCACGCTGGATGCCGAGCCGGGGCTGCGCATTCCCAACATGCTCGATGCGGCGACGGACGGGACGTTCAAGGGTATCTTCATCCAGGGCGAGGATATCCTTCAGTCCGATCCCAACACCCATCATGTCGCCGCGGGACTGGCGGCGATGGAATGCGTGGTGGTGCAGGATCTGTTCCTCAACGAAACCGCCAATTACGCCCATGTCTTCCTGCCGGGATCGACCTTCCTGGAAAAGGACGGGACCTTCACCAACGCTGAACGCCGCATCCAGCGCGTGCGCAAGGTGATGGCGCCGTTGAATGGTTTTGAGGATTGGGAGATCGTGCAGCTCGTCGCGCAGGCGATGGGGCTGGGCTGGTCCTATGCGCATCCGTCCGAAATCATGGACGAGATCGCGGCCCTGACCCCGACCTTCGCAGGCGTGCATTATGACCGGCTGGAGGAGGAAGGGTCGCTGCAGTGGCCCGCCAATGACGCCGCTCCGGACGGGACGCCGACCATGCATATCGACGGTTTCGTGCGGGGCAAGGGCAAGTTCGTCGTCACCGACTATGTGCCGACGGACGAAAAGACGGGGCCGCGCTTCCCGCTCCTGCTGACGACAGGGCGCATCCTCAGCCAATATAATGTCGGCGCGCAGACGCGGCGCACGGCCAATGAGGCCTGGCATGCAGAGGACAGGCTGGAGATCCATCCCACCGATGCGGAAAACCGGGGCATCAATGACGGCGACTGGGTGTCGCTCAAGAGCCGCGCCGGCGAAACCAGCCTGCGCGCCCTGATCACCGAGCGCGTGGCGCCGGGCGTGGTCTACACCACCTTCCACCATCCCGACACGCAGGCCAATGTCATCACGACCGATTATTCGGACTGGGCCACCAATTGCCCGGAATATAAGGTGACGGCGGTACAGGTCATGCGTTCGAACGGGCCGAGCGACTGGCAGCGCGATTATGCAAGTCAGGCCCGCCAGAGCAGACGCATTGCGCCCCTGGAAGCGGCCGAATAGGATAGCGCGCATGAGCGATGAAAATGAGGTCATGTCGACCGAGGACCGCCTGATCTACATGGCCAACCAGATTGCCCGCAATGTCGCGGCATTGGGTGAGGTGGAGGCGGTCGCCATGACGGCGGATCATATCCGCGCCTTCTGGGATCCGGCGATGAAGCAGCGCATTGCTGTGCTGGCGACGGCCCGCCCCGATGCGCTGTCGCCCATTGCCGCCGCAGCTGTCGGACGGATCACGGCGCCTTGAGCGCGGAGCAGGAAGATCGATCCTTCATTTTCAGGCGAATAGTGCCGGAAGGCCCCATCGCGCCCGTGACGCGCGAACTGGCCGATGAAATGCCGATCGCCATCGAATTTAACGGTATCGGCTATGCCGTGCTGATGGCCACGCCCGCCGACATAGAGGAACTGGTGCTTGGCTTTGCGTTGGCGGAGCGGTTGATCGGGCGGGAGGATGCGCTCCTTGATGTAGATGTGCATGCGACCGGGCAAGGCATCATTGCCCGCGCAACCCTGCCGGAAGGGCGAACCGAAGCCTTGCTGAGCCGGGTGCGGCATCGCGCCTCGGAATCCTCCTGCGGAATTTGCGGGCTGGAAAATCTGGACCAGGCGATCCGGCCCCTGCCGTCCGTCACGGCCTCTTCAATGAGCGACAGCCAGGCTGTTTTCCGGGCATTGGGGGATTTGAAAAAACATCAACCACTCAATGCGAGAACAGGGGCGGCCCACGCAGCGGCTCTCGTGGCGGCCGACGGCACGATCCGCCTGGCGCGGGAGGATGTCGGGCGGCACAATGCGTTCGACAAGCTGATCGGCGCGATGTGGCAGCGTGGATGGGCATGGGATGGCGGCTTCGCGCTGCTCTCCTCGCGCTGCTCATACGAATTGGTGGAGAAGGCCGTGTTGGCGGATTGCCCCTTGCTGGTGACGATTTCGGCGCCGACGCGCCTTGCCGCCGAAAGGGCGGCGGGGGCGGGGCTTGCTCTGGTGGCGCTGGCGCGCTCCGATTCCATCCTGTTGTACGGGGAAGGGGCGCTGGGTCTGGATAAGTGCGGGGAATAGAGCGATTTCCAAGCGATCGGTTCGGATCGCTGGTTGAGAAATCGCGGAAAGCAAAGAATCCAGAGCCGGCGCGCGCTGCCTTGTATGAGGGGGCAGGTTTCCGCGCGAAGCTCTAGTTGGTCCGCTCGGCCGATCGGAAGTGCAGGCTTATCGTCCCGTTCGCCGGCACCGTCATGGCCCAGACCTGCTTGCCCGGCTTTTTCGTCAGGCGACCGCTGAAGCCGCTGAACAGCCGCCCGCTGTTTGTTGGAAAATCGATCTCGAAACGGATGGGAAATGGGTTGGCGTTCCGCACGACCATGCTGTGGCGGATGACCCCCTTGCCCGCCGCCTCCTGTTCTGGGTCCAAGGTCACGTTGCTGGCTTCAGCGAAGGACCATTCGACCTCCTCATCGACGGCCTTGTCGCCTGTCGCGTTTTCCCCGACATACATGCGGCCCCAGGGGCTGTCCTGATAGAGAACCGCTCGGCCCGCCGGAAGAGGGTCGCCCAGCCCGTCCTTCTTGCTGTTGTTGAAACGGAACAGCATCCGGATCTCGTCCGGCTCTTCCCAGTTCATTGCCGTCCGATAGATCAGGCTACCCTTAACCTTCTGCTTCACCAGGAACGCCACTTGCTTCTGTGCACGGGCGGTGACCGTGACGGGAACGGGAATGCGATACATCTTGAGGTCGCCCAGATTTTCCGCCCTGGCGACCACGGCGACCGGCATGGGCGCCGACAGCATGACTTCCTGTCGCCGCTGGGCCGTCACGACGATATCCTCGCCTGCCATCATCATGGCCATGGGCGGCGGTGCAGGGGGTGGCGGCGACAGGCCGTTGCCCAGGTCGCTGGTCGTCCCGGCGGGCCAGCAGGCACTGGACCTGTTCAGATAGCGGGCCTCATCGCGTGCCCTTTCCCCGCTTTCGTCGCGACTGTCATCCGACCGGTTCACCCTTCCCGCCACGGCGGAAGCGGTTGCATCGGCAAAGCTGGTGTCGTCCGCGCTCGCCAGCGTCAGCCATCCGAGCAGGTCCAGCGACCGGCCGTCCGGGGCCAATGTGCCGACATAGGTCGCATCCCAGTCGAAGCCGGTGGCTATATAGGCCAGCGTGATCGTGGCCAGGCCGCCGGGCTGGTCCCTGGTCGTCATGGTCAGCACCGGCTTTGCGGAGAGGGTCGCGGGCGCCCCCGGATAGAGGAGGGTCTGACGCAGTCCGGAACAATAGAGCGCTTCCACTCCGCGCGCCGTCGTCACCACCAGCCGGTCGGCGGCGGATCGGACGGTTGCGCTTTCCTCGACCGTCCTGCCGCTCGCCGGATCGGTGCGGCGCAGGATCACCCGTTGCCCGGTGAAGGCGTCGACCAGCCCCTTTTGCGACAGCAGCGCCGCGTCGCGATTGCGCTCCCGCGGCGGCGCGCCAAAGAGGATCGCCGATTGCGGCACGATGCCGCTTGCGACCCCTTCGAACCGGATCACGGCTTCGCCCGGCGGCAACATCACCGTGCGTGTCTCCGCGATCAGGGCGAAGGCAGCGGGATCATCGCGGTTGAGCGGCTCCTCTCCCCGCGCCGGATCGCGGTAGAGCGTGACCGCGACCTTGTCCGGGCCGCTGGAGATCACGACCGGCAACTGCGCCCTTGCCGCCATGGGCGTCCAGAGCGGCAGGATCAACAGCCACGGCCACAGGCGGGGCATGACGGCGCTTACCAGGGAGTGAGGAAAGTGGCGGTCAGTTCGACCTTGCCATTGGCGGGCACCGGTACGACCCATCGCCGGACGTCAGCCGTTTCCTGCACGCCGGGAATGCTCTCCTCCGGCACGCGCAGGTCGCGCCACCACCACCATTGGGAAAGGCCGGACTGGACCACATCGACATTCACCGGCACCGCCTTGGCATTGGTGACGATATAGCGCATGCGCGTGCGATAATATTTCTGCGGCCGCTCGGCATAGCCTTCCGCCTTCGTGCCGTCGGGATAGGTGACGCGCCAGCGTTCCGTCTTCGTCCATTCGTCCGTCGTGATCGTGTCGCGCTGTTCCACCACCGGCTGCACCTTCACGTCGAAGGCGTCGCCTGTGCGCAAGGCAAGGGTGGAGCCGCCGGGCGTGTGCGGAATGCCGCTTTCCCCCACGAACTGGGCCTGCCCCCGCGTATCGCGCATATAGACGCGAACCGTGCCCGCGGGCAGCGCCGCGCCGATACCCGATGCTTTGGCATTGGAGAATTTGAGCACGGATGCAGCGCTTTCCGCCTGATCCTTGCTCTCCATCCAGTTGCTGCGGAACTCGTAACCGCGTTCCGCCGGGACGCCTGAAGCGTCGAGGAAGCTCACCTGCTTGGTCTGCGCATTGGCGATCGTCGTGTGGCCCTCGATCGGATAGACATGGAAATCGCCCAGTTGCTCGCCGCCGCCACTTTCCGTCCCGGGCCGGTTTCCGCGAGGCTGGGGTCGCCCGCCATTATATCCGACATAACCCTGCTGCACCTGTCCCACTTCCCCGGCGACCAGCAGGGCGCGGGCGTTGGCGAAGGTGGTGCCGGTGCTGTTGTTGAGCGTGATCCAGCCCTGCATGTCGAGCTTGCCCGCTTTCTCGTCGAACAGGGCGACATAATCCGATTTCCAGCTCATGCCCGGCGTCAGATAGCTCAGCGTCACCGGCCTTGCACCGCCCTGCGGCGCATCCATGGTGACGCTCAGCGTCGGGCGCGCGCGCAGATTGGGCGGAATGGAGGAAAAAATGACCCGCACCGGCAGACCGTCGTCGCGCAGCACCTCGATCCGTTCGCCGATCTTCAGCACCACGCCGCCATTGGCCGCCAGCACCAGCGCCTGTTCCCGCGTTTCCGCGCCTGTGGCGGGGTTGGTGCGGAGCAGGGTGATCGTCTGGCCGACCGCTTTTTCCATCAGCGATGCGGGCGACAGAAGGTCATAGTCGAAATTCTGTTCGACTATGCCGATGCCTTCGCCCGACAATGTCACTGTTTCGGGGCGTATGCGCGCGGAGACATCGGGAAATTCCTGACGCGAGCGTCCGGAGGGGAGCGCGATACGGCGGACGTCCTGCACCAGCGCCAGATCATTATTGTAGATGGTGACGGACAGATCGCCCTGGGCGTTCGGGGTCGATGATTGAGCGAAAAGCGGCTGGGGAACCAGAACGACAACCGATATTATCGCAGAACATATCAGACGCATCGAAGCTCCCTCCGCCAACCGTGCAAGACATGCCGCAAAAACAAAGGCCATTCCAGAGACATAATCCCGGAACGACCTTTGTTGCCTTTCAGGAGGAAGGCGGACCTGCGCGCGAGGAGCGGCCGGTCCGTCGTTCAGTGCAGGCCGGAACCGCCGCCCGCCAGCTCCTTGGCGATGGTGCCGACCATATCCTTGGCATCGCCGAACAGCATCTGGGTGTTGCTGTTGTAATAGATCGGATTGTCGATCCCGGCAAAGCCCGCATTCATTGACCGCTTGATCACGAATACCGACTTGGCTCGATCCGCCTCGATGATCGGCATGCCCGCGATCGCGCTCTGCGGATCGTCGCGCGCCGACGGATTGATCGTGTCGTTCGCGCCGATGATCAGCGCCACGTCCGCCTGCGGCAGCTCCGGATTGATGTCGTCCAGTTCGATCAGCTGCTCATAGGGCACATTCGCTTCGGCCAGGAGCACGTTCATATGGCCCGGCATGCGGCCGGCGACCGGATGGATCGCGAACTTCACGTCGATGCCCTTCTTGGTCAGCGCCTGATACAGTTCGCTCACCTTGTGCTGCGCCTGCGCCACCGCCATGCCATAGCCGGGAATGATGACGACGCTACTGGCATTTTCAAGCTGCAGCGCCGCTTCCTCGGCAGAGGCGGATCGGACGACGCGGTCGTCCTTGCCGCCCACGGCGCCCGCCACGACCTTTCCGAAGCCACCGAACATGACGTTCGCAAAGCTGCGGTTCATCGCCTTGCACATGATGACCGCCAGGATGAAACCCGACGCCCCGTCGAGCGCGCCCGCCACGATCAGCAGCTTGTTGCCCAGGGCAAAGCCCATGGCGCTTGCCGCCAGACCGGCATAGCTGTTGAGCAGCGCGATGACGGTCGGCATGTCGGCTCCGCCGATCGGGATCACCAGCAGGATGCCGAACAGCAGCGCCAGCGCCACGAAGGCGGGGAACAGCCACGTCTGGGTCGGATCGATCGCCAGCATCGCGCCGATCGCCACCGTCGCCACCGCGACGCCGCCATTCACCACCCGCTGTCCGACGAAGGAGACGGGGCGACTGCCCATGATCTCCTGCAACTTCGCGAAGGCGATGACCGATGCCGTGCAGGTCAGGAAACCCAGCAGCATCTCGAACATCAGCGCCCACATGATGAAGCTGCCGGCATATTCGCCATGGGCATGCTTGTAATATTCCGCCGCGCCGATCAGGCCGACGGCGAGCGCGCCGAAAGCGTGGGAGATGGCGGTCCGCTGCGGAATCGCCGTCATCGGCATCAGCAGCGCCATCGGGATGCCGGCGGCCGCGCCTGCGATCATGGCGATGATGATGAGGTTGTAGTCGACCACCTCATGCTGGACCAGCGCGCCGACAATCGCCACCAGCATGCCGATCTCGCCCGCGCGCACGCCCCGCCGCGCGGTCGAGGGATGGCTCATCCACATCAGTGCCAGGATGAACAGCGACGACGCGATGATCGCCGCAAAGGGTACGAATGCGTTCATCTCATTTCCCCCGCGGCTTGAACATCTTGAGCATGCGGTCGGTGATCATGAAACCGCTCACCAGATTGACCGTGGCGCAGAATACGGCGACAAAGCCCAGCGTCTTCGCCAGCGGCGTCGCGCCTTCCTCGCCGGTGATGGAAATGGCGCCGACGATCACCACCGCCGCGATCGCGTTGGTCAGCGACATCAAGGGCGAATGCAGCAGCGGCGACACCTTCTTGATAAGCTGAAAACCGACAAAGGCCGCCAGGATGAAGACGAACAGATAATCGGGATTTAGCGAACTCATTGCATTCCCCCCGCCAATTGAAGCAGCCTTTCGCTGACGATTTTCCCACCTTGCGTCACGCGGACGGCGTTGCCGATTTCCTCGTCCAGCACTGGAGCGTTCCGTTCCTTGTTCCAGAAGGCGGAGAGGAAGTTATAGAGATTGCGCGCGAACAGCGCCGATGCGTCAGCGGCGAGGCGCGATGGCACATTCCTGTGTCCGACGATCTTCACCCCATGCCGCTCGACCACTTCGCCCGCTACTGCGCCCTCGACATTGCCGCCTTGTTCGACGGCCAGGTCGACAATGACGCTGCCCGGCTTCATCGACGCGATCTGCGCGTCGGAAACCAGCCGCGGCGCGGCCTTGCCGGGGATCAGCGCCGTCGTGATGACGATGTCCTGCTTGGCAATGTGCGACGACACGAGCTCAGCCTGGGCCTGCCTGTACTCTTCGGACATTTCGGTGGCATAGCCGCCCTTGCCTTCACCCTCGATCCCCGCGACGCTTTCCACGAAGATCGCCTTGGCGCCCAGGCTCTCGATCTGTTCCCTGGTCGCAGAGCGCACGTCGGTCGCAGAGACCTGCGCGCCGAGCCGCCGCGCCGTTGCGATCGCCTGAAGGCCCGCGACGCCCACGCCCATGATGAAGGCCTTGGCCGGCGAAACCGTGCCTGCTGCCGTCATCATCATCGGGAAGGACCGGCCATATTCGGCCGCGGCGTCCAGCACCGCCTTGTATCCGGCAAGGTTGGATTGCGACGACAATATGTCCATCGACTGCGCCCGTGTGATGCGCGGCATGAACTCCATGGCCAGGGCTTCAAAGCCGGCCGCCGCATAGGCGTCTATCCGCGCGCGCTCGACAAAGGGATTGAGCCCGGCGACGATCCAGGCGCCGGGCCTGGCGCCGGCGACGCTGGCCGCATCCGGTCCCTGCACGCCCAGGATGATGTCCGCGTCCGCCACCGTGGCGGCGCGATCGGCGACCGTCGCGCCCATGGCGACATAATCCGCGTCGGATATGGCGGCGGACAGACCTGCACCCGTTTCCACCGCCACCGTCGCGCCCAGCGCTGTGAATTTCTTGACCGTTTCCGGCGTGCCGGAAACGCGGCGCTCACCAGGCGCCATCTCTTTCACTATGCCGATTTTCACTATTTCCACCCTCGTCCTGCGTTGGCGCGCCCCTGATCCGGCCGAAGCCGCCACATCCCCAGCCTGGTCTAATGTGCCCATTATCGACCTTTATGAATCGCCATACCGTCGATTCGTTATAATTCCAACAAATAATATGCATATAATTGAGGATGGCGGAACAGCAGTGCCATTTCCTGCGCGAATTCGCTAAGGGCAGGGGATCCAGACGAGGAGCATGATGAGCATTCGCAAGCAGAATTCCCGCGAAGGACTGGTGACGGCGGCGGTGGCGAAGCTTCGCGACATGATCGTGGCGCAGCCGCCCGAAGCGCAGATCGGATCCCTGCCGGATCTGGCGAAGGCGCTGGGCGTGGGCATCGTCACCGTTCAGCAGGCGGCGCGCGTGCTGGAGCATGAAGGCTTTCTGAAGGTTCGTCGCGGGCCCGGCGGCGGCTATTACGGCACCCGCCCCGATGCAGAGGGCCTCAGCCAGGCGATTTCCGGCTTCCTGGCCATGCACCATTCCGCGCACCCCGAAGCGATCGACATCATCACCTTGCTTGACTGCGAACTCATGGCCGCCGCTGCCCGGGCGACGAATGAGGAGCTTCGGCAAAAGCTTGCCGCGCTCGTCAAATCCATCGACGGGCGCAATACGGCGCGACAGCGCGGCGCATTTGACCAGAGTATGCTGGACATCCTCTATCTGATGGTCGACCGGCCGCTCATGGAACTTCTCTCCCGCGTGGCGGTGCACCATTATGCCGAATATCCGCGTGGCCCGGTCTATGGCGGAAGCGACGGCAAGCAGCGCTGGAAGCGGGAGCGGCGCGCCATCATCGCCGCGATCCTCGACGGCGACCCGGAGCGGGCCCGGTTCGAAGCGCTACGGCGCCGCCGTGAGATCATGCGCCGGCTCGACGCTGCCATCTGAAGGAAACGGCCCCCACTCGAACAGAGGCTTCGCGGCCAATCGAGGATATGCTAGCGCCCCGACGATGACAAAGCCTGTCCCACCCGCCGAACCGCATGAGGAGCCATCGACGCGGCGGCGCCAGATATTGGAGATTGCCGCCCGGCTATTTGCCAGAAAGGGGTATCGCGGCACGTCGATGCGGGACATCGGGGAGCAGGCCGGCGTGCTGGGCGGTTCGCTCTACCATCATATCAGGTCCAAGGACGCGCTGTTCGTCGAACTTCACAATGCCGCCCTTGACCAGGCGGAAACGCGGATAATCCAGGCGGTGCAGGCGCAGTCCGATCCATGGGCCAGGCTGAAGGCGGCTTGCGAGACATTGTTGGATATTCAGCTCGCCCCCGATTCTCTGACCACCCCGATGATGAACGACTTTCGGGAAGTGGCCGAGGATGTGCGCCAGCAACTGATCGCGCGGCGCGACCGGTTCGAGGGGCTGTTTCGCGCATTGGTGCAGGAACTGCCGCTTCCACCTCATATCGACCGGTCGGTATATCGCAATCTGCTTCTTGCGCAGTTGAATTCGACCGCGGACTGGTATCGGCCCGGCAAGCTCACGCCGGCGGAACTGGCTGCCCAGGTCGTTGCCGTCTTCCGGCACGAATGATCCCTGCCTGATGGGGGAACGGGCAGCCCGTGAGCGCTAGAATTCGATGGAGATGTGCACCTTGAGCCGGTCCACTCCCGCAGCTTCGGCAATGCGCGTCTTCGATTGATCGATGATGTCCTTTAGCGATCGGGCATAGGCTTCCCGTCCCGATCGATCCGTTTCCTGAACCGCCGGACGTCCTTTGCCATAAAGCAGCTGCTGTTCGGTGAGGCCGAAAACGGCCGAGAGAATACGCAGATTCTCCCGTCGCGGCGTGGTTCGGCCCGTTTCCCAGCCCCAGATGGTCGGCTTGCTGAACCCCGTCCGTTCCGAAAGCGCCGTGCGGCTCAGCCCCTTTTCGTGGCGCAGGCGGAGCAGGCGCGCGCCCAGATCTTCCTCGGCCGGGCTTTCCGGGCGCTCGGCGGCAGGCCGCATGTCGTCGTCGCGGCCGGGATTGCGGAGCCTGATCGCGCTTACCACCCCTTGGGGAAGCGTGGTCTCGAAACGGCAGCCGAACAGGATATCATTCTGCCAGACGACGCGAGCCACGACCTGGTCCGCGTCTGGCAAGGACAGCATGACACTCTGCCCGATCTCCAGCGTCGATTTCGTCTCCACCAGCATGCCGGCCGTCGAAATATCATGGATCACCAGACTGGCGGCGCCATCCTCGGGCGTGCCGGGAAGTTCGAGTCGGATGCGCCAGCGCGGGGCGTCGCGCCTGTTGTCGGACTCGGGTGACTGATCGACAGTTGCATGAATGGGCATGGTCCCTTCATGCGCGCAAGCGGGTTTCCGGAACGTTAATAGCGGCTTTACGGGATGGCCGGCGCTCGGATAAGATTGATTGTAACAGATGTTTGGTGTATGAACTCCACACCTTCAGGAGATTCCGATGTTCAGCTACGTTCCGCCGATCGACGATTATCGTTTCCTGCTGACGCAGGTGCTCGGTTTCGACCAAGCGATGGCGGACATCGGCAAGGAAGTGGATGCCGATCTGGCGGTGGCGGTGCTGGAGGAAGCCGGGCGCATGTGCGCCGACCGGCTGCACCCGCTCAATCGCCATGGTGATGAGCAGGGCAGCCGCCTGGTCGACGGGTCGGTGAAGACGCCGGACGGCTTTGCCGAGGCCTGGCGCGATTTCGCGGCGGCCGGCTGGCCGTCCTTGTCGGCGGATCCGGAATATGGAGGGCAGGGGCTGCCGTTCATCCTTCAGCTCTGGCTGGACGAGATGCTCGCCGCGACGAATCTCTCCTTCGGCCTGTTCCCCGGCCTGACGCGCGGGGCGTGCGAAGCGATTATCGCCCATGCCAGCGCTCCCCTGAAAGCGACCTATGTACCGCCCATGGTGAGCGGCGCCTGGACCGGCGCCATGGCGCTCACCGAAAGCGGCGCGGGTACCGATCTCGCCCTGCTCAAGACAAGGGCGATGCCGCAGGAGGACGGCAGCCATGCCATCACCGGGCAGAAGATCTTCATCTCCTCGGGCGACCATGATTTCGGCGGCAACGTCATCCATCTGGTGCTGGCCCGCCTGCCCGATGCTCCCGCCGGGGTGAAGGGGATCAGCCTTTTCCTGGTGCCCAAATATCTGCCCGATGCCGATGGCGGCTTCACGATCCGCAACGCCATGTCGGTCGGTGCGCTGGAAAAGAAGATGGGGATCCATGCCCAGCCGACCTGCGTGATGAACTATGATGGCGCGACCGGCTGGCTGATGGGGGAACCGCACAAGGGGCTGGCCGCGATGTTTACCATGATGAATGCCGAGCGGCTGATGGTCGGCATCCAGGGCCTGGGCATCGCTGGCGCATCCTACCAGCAGGCGGCGGGTTATGCGAAGGAGAGGCTCCAGGGACGCAGCGCCGATGGAGCGCGCAATCCGGTCGCTATCATCGAGCATGCCGACGTGCGGCGCATGCTGCTCAACGTCCGCGCTTTTGTGGAGGCCGGGCGCGCGCTTGCGGGATGGACGGCGTTGCAGCTCGATCGGGCGCACCACCATCCCGACGCTGGCGAGCGGGCAAAGGCGGATGCGCTCGTCGCGCTGCTGACGCCGGTGGTGAAGGCGGCCTTCACCGATTTCGGCTTCGAAAGCGCGGTGCAGGCGCAGCAGGTGTTCGGCGGTCATGGCTACATCCGCGAATGGGGCATGGAGCAATATGTCCGCGATGCCCGCATTGCCCAGATCTATGAGGGCACCAACGGCGTCCAGGCGATGGATCTGGTGGGACGCAAGCTGCCCATGGCCGGCGGCGCGGTGGTCGAGGGCTTCCTCGCCCTTGTCGAAGCGGATCTGGATGCTGCGGCGGGGCTGGACATCGCCGCGAAGACTGCCGAAGCGCTCGCTCTGCTGCGCGGGGTGACGATATCGCTCCGTGGTGCCGGGGCGGACGCGGTGGGCGCGGCTGCAGTCGATTATCTGCGCCTGTTCGCGCTGGTTTCCATGGGCTGGATGTGGACGCGAATGGCCGTGGCGGCGCAGGGAAGCACGCCGCTGCATGAGGCGAAGCGCGCGGTGGCCGACTATTTCGCGCAACATATGCTGCCGCAGGCCCACGGGCTGGCCAGCGGCATCGCGGCGGGTGAAGCCACCATCATGGCGCTCGGCGCCGATGCCTTCTGAAGAGATCGTCATCGCTGTCCACGCGGCCGATCGTTGGAGGGAAGGAAGGCGGTGTTGCTGTGCCCGCCTTGACCGCTTGATGGATGGTTCTGCGTGAAGCCGTGGCTTCAGCGCGCCGATCGGCGATGGCTGACGCATCTCTTGCGGCGTCCGGTCGTTCAGGACGAAGAAGGAGAGAGCCATGGCAGATTTGAGCGCAATCAGGGAACATATGGACATCATCGGCGCCGACGGCGTTCATGTCGGTACGGTCGACAAGGTCGAGGGTGACCGGATCAAGATGGTGAAGGCTGACAGTGGTTCGCACGGCAACCATCATCATTTCATCGCCGGCGGACTGGTCGCGGCGGTCGAAGGCAATCAGGTCCGCCTTTCTGCGGAGGGCGCCGCAGCGGTTCTTCTGGAGGAGGAGGAAAGCGGCGAAGCAATCATGGACGATGGGGGCTGACTCCAGCTTTCCGCATGGAGAAGCGTCATGACTGGAAGTAGTCCCGGCGATCATCGAGCCGAAGTTGCGAACATGACCGATGAGGAACTCATCGACAGCTGGGAAACGGCATCGGGGGAGGAGACGGAAAATCTGTTTCCCTTCCTCCGGGCCGTGGTCGACGAAATGGCTCGGCGCGAGATCGCTCTCTCGGCCGATCCGGGCGCGCCTAATGGCTAAAACCCTTAGGAAAGGCGACGCCGCGACATGACAGACGTGGCGGAGAGGCTCATGGCAAGGTGGTGAAGGAGGTTACCGGCACCACCCGGATCAAGGACCACAAGGCCCTAGCCACGCCTGACAGTCCTGAGTTTGTCCTGGAAACGGATGAGGGCAAGAGGCCGCGCATAAACCGGAATCGCTACAGAAGCGGTAAGATCCGCGGCCTCAATAGCCCACGGCATAACCCATGCGGCGGGAATCCGCCCCGCCCATGCGCGCGCCCGATGAGTCGACCAATATTCCCTGGACGCTGCCAATCGCATAGGGACCGACCTTCTCGATCCGATGGCCCATGGCGGTCAGCCCTTGCAGCACAGTATCGGCAAATCGCCCCTCCGCCTGCACGGTAATGGCCGCGCCGGGCTTGTAGAAATTCGGATCCGCATCGAGCGCGAAGCGCGGCGCCTCTATGGCCTGTTGGATAGGCATGCCGCGATCAACGATGTTCACCAGGAACTGGAACTGCGTCTGTCCGATCGTCTCGCCGCCTGGCGATCCAAACACCAGATGCAACCGGCCCTTGTCGAGGAGGATGGTGGGACCATTGCCCAAAAGCGCAAGCTTTCCTGGCACTACCTTGTTCGGGTGGTCGTCATATGGCGCCGTCGATCCCAGCCGGAGGCCATTGTTGAATAGGATACCCGTATCGCCCATTACCAGGAACGTACCGAAACCGCCGCCGATGGTCGTCGTGACGGCGATGGCGTTCCCCTCGGCATCGACGGCGGAAAGGCTGGTGGTATCGCCGTCACGCGTGCGGTCGTCTCCCCGCGCGGCAAAGCGGGGTCGCGATCCTTGCTGCGCCATCCGGCCGTAGGCGGCGGCGTTGCCACCCTCCGGATAGGAGGCCGCTTTGGTCGGATCGATCAACTTTCGCCGTTCTGCCGCGAAAGGCTTGGACAGCAGGCCCTCGACCGGCGTCTGCGCGAAGCGGGGATCGGCGGCATAGCGGTAGACATCCGCCTTGGCGACCTTGATCGCCTCGATCAGCAAATGGGTAAGTTGCGGTCCGTCCGCGGGCAGGGCGGCAAGGTCGAAACCCTCGACCAGATTAAGCTGCTCGCACAGTTCCAGCCCGGTGCGGGATGTGAGCGGACTGCTGTAGACGTCCAGCCCGCGATAATGCGTGCTGACCGGATCGCTCCAGCGCGGCTGATAGGCCTTGAGATCGTCAAGGCGCAACCAGCCTCCACTTTCGTTCGAAAAGCGAGCAAATTCCTGGGCGATGGGGCCTGAGTAGAAATAGTCATAGGCCGCTTGCAGGGCCCGGTCGCGGTCAGCGCCGCCGTCCAGCGCCTTCATCTCGGCATCGGCCAGCGTCTGGAAGGTGCGGGCGAGATTGGGATTGCGGAAGATCGAGCGGGGTGACGGCGGCTGCCCGTCCGGCAGGAACAGGGCGGCACTGGTCGGATAGAGGCTCAGCGTCTTCTGCGCCCGGCCGATGAACAGAGCGATCGACGGATCGAGGGGGTGACCGTCGCGGGCATAGCCGATCGCCGGTTCCAGCAATATGGCGAGCGGTAGCCTGCCGAAGCGTCGGGCCAGTGCGATCCAGCCACCGAACGCGCCCGGCACGGTGAGTGCCCTTGGTCCATGGTCGAGCGCCCTGGGATCAACCTGTGGATCGAGCAGGCGCGGTGCACCGCCCGTAAAGGCGAGCGAATGGACCTTGCCCGCCTTGCGGTCGAGGCAGGTGGCGAAGCCGTTGCCGCCCGCGCTCGACGCCCAGGGTTCGACGACGTTCATCACAGCCATGGCCGCCACCACCGCGTCGGCCGCGCTGCCGCCCTGCATCAGCATGCGCGTTCCCGCCATTGCGGCGAGCGGATGACCGGCGGTGACGCCGCCATGCGGCATCGGCACCTCGACGCGGTGTGCTGCGACGCTAGTCCCGCCGGAGCGGGGCGCATCCGGTGCACGGGAGCCCGACTGCGCGCGGGCAGCGGAAGGAAAGCCGGCGAGGACCATGCCTGAAAGGCCGGCGGCGAGCAATTCTCGACGATGGAGCGCTTCCGGGCGCACGGGCTTATTGGGAGCGGACATGGGTCAACCTTTGATCCTCATGGCAAGGGGAGGAGGGGGTGCGGCGTGGGAACCCTGGCGCCGCACCCTGCCGCATCAGAAGGATTTCTTGATGCTGGTGTACCAGTAGCGTGCTTGCGGCTGGTAGAGGTTCGACAGATAGCCGGTCGATGCCAGTGGGGGATCCTTGTCGAAGATGTTGCGGGCGCCGATCTGGATGCTGGTGTCTTTGAGCGGGCCACCATTCCTGAACGTATATTGGGCATAGAGATTGACGGTCGTCTGCCCCTTTACGATCCAGGGATTGGTCGAGGCGTCGCGTGCCGCGTTTTCATAGACGCTGTCGATGAACTGCGTATAGGCGCCGATCTTCACCGGCCCCAGGGTCCAGTCCAGCGTCGCGGCGAGACGCCAGCGCGGCTGGCCGTCGCGCCCTACGACATCGCCCCCGCCCTGGATTGGCACGCCCGCATTGACAAGGCCCGCGGACCGCCCATTGATGACCGCCGTCACGCCCGCCGGAGCATCGACATAATAGCTGATCAGGCGCGATGCGTTGACATTCAGCGAGAAGGTTCCGACGGTCACGGTGGGCAGCAGATAGTCGAGGTTGAAATCGATGCCCTGCACGGTCACCGGCAGCAGATTTTCGAAGTTGGCGACCACATAGAGCAGTTCGCCCACGGGCGCGAGGCCGGTGCCCGCAACCAGCGCTATATCATCCGCAGTCGGATCGCGACGTACGACATTGGGATTGTTGCTGCCCTGCACGCGCTGCAGATAGTCGAGGTTGAGGCCGTTCTGATAGTCAAGCAAACCGACCACATTCTTCTGTTTGATGCGCCAGCGGTCGACGGTGAAGGTCACCTTGCCCCATCCTTCGCCCAGCGGCGGCGAGATGACCGCGCCAAAGCTCCAGCTTTCCGACTCCTCAGGCTTCAGATTGGGATTGCCTCCACTGCGCCGCAGCACGGAAATACTGCGGTTGCATTGCGAGAAATTGGCGATTCGTCCGGCGCGCAGGTCCGCTTCGCACAGCACATAATCGATGCCGGTGTTCACGCGGTCCAGCGTAGAGGTATTGATCACCTCCAGGTTGGGAGCGCGGAAACCCTGTGACCAGGAACCGCGCAGCCGCATGCCCTCAAGCAGTTCCCAGCTCCCCGCGATCTTCGGCTTCGCGACCGACCCGACGTCGCTATAATCTTCATAGCGTCCGGCGATCTGGAAATCGAGGCTGCGGAAGAAGGGAACCTCCATCTCCGGACTGAAGATCGGGATGGCGAGTTCCGCATAGGCGGACTTTACGTCGCGCTTGCCGCGCACGTCCGGGCTCGGACTAGCCCCGCCCAGGTCGGAACCGTAGAAGATGCCGGTGACCGCATCGGTATAGGTTGTATCGATCCCTCTTATTCCGCCCTGATAGGGGGAGCGGTTGTCATGATAGGTCTCGCGGCGATATTCGACGCCCGCCGCAATGCCGATGCTGTTGTCCGCCCACAGGCCCAGCAGATTAGCATTTGAAATCTTGAAGTCCCACAGCGCCAGCGATGTGCGTGTCCTGCGCGTCGCCTTGATGCGGAAACTGTCGATGGTCGCATCGCTGTTGGGCGTACAGTCCCCGATCGACGGCGTATCGACGCAGCCGCCGTTGAAGGGATTGTAGGCATCGGGCGTGGTACGGTTGATTGCGGCCTGCAGCAAGCTGTTGGAGAAGTTCTCCTGCGTGTCCGCGGCGGTCGCCCAGGTGTACAGGGCTGCCGAATCCCAGTCCCAGTTCCCGATATTCCCCTTGAGGCCGCCGAGGAACCGATATTGGTAGTTGGTGACGTCGACCTTGCGCGATCCGAAGTCGACATAGCTTAACGAGGTGATCTGTACAGGCAGGCCTGAGGCGGGAACGACCGCGGTATTGAGGCCGGGCAGGCGGTTGGGCGAGCCGACGGGCCCGAGCGGGTTCCAATAGGCGTTGGCGGCGACTGTGATGGGAATGTTCGCCAGCGAGCCCGGCGCACCGATGGTCGCCTGTGTCTTGCCGCGATAGAAGCCCGCTTCGCCATAGAGGGTCAGATTATCGGTCAGGTCGAAATGTCCGTTGGCGAACAGGTTGACGCGCTTGACCGAGGGCTGCGTGGTGAGGTTCTGGAACGTTGCGGGCGCATTGAAGCGCAGGTTGCTGTCGACCGTAGCCATCTCCGTCGCGCCGTTGCCGTCGTCATAGCAGGTACCTGCGGGGCCGGAGGGGATGCGGCATCCGCTGTTGGCGCTTGGCTGAATGTGGAACTGGCTCGAACTGTTGGTGAAGGCGATGCCGTTGCTGGTGATCGTCCGGTTGAGGAAGGATCCGTTGGCGGCCGGACTGAGCGCGCGGAACGTGCCCCACGGCGTGCTGGTGCTGGTGCCGTTGAACGCGGCGACATTGGCGAAGCTGGTGCCGGCCACATAACCACGCCGGTCGACATTGGCGGTATAGTCCTGGTCGCTGAGATACAGCTTCGACTTCCGCGCATAACCGGCGAACAGCGTGATGTTACCGCGCCCTTCGCTGAAGTCCTTGCCGACCAGCCCATTGATCGTGAACTCGCGCAGGTTCGTGCCTTCAGCTCCGCCATATTGCGCGTCAAACTTCGCGCCGTTGAAATCGGAATTGAGGACATTGTTGATGACGCCGGCAACGGCATCTGATCCGTAAAGGGCCGCAGCACCATCGCGCAACACTTCCACGCGCGCAATATTGCCGACGGGAATTGTATTGGCATTATAGCCGAAGGTCGGAACGCCGGAATCGATGACGCCCGATATGGCCTGAGATGTCGGATGCAGCACGGTTCGGCGGCCATTGATCAGCAGCAGGGTATTGCCTTGGCCCAGGCCGCGCAGGGATACGGTGGAAACGTCGCCACGGGCGGCGTTCGCGTTGCCGCCGCCCAGCACCTGCTCGTTGAACGTCACGCCGCCCAGTTGCGGGATGGAACGAAAGAGATCGGCGCCTGAGACTGCAGCCACTGCTTCGATCTGCTGTTCGCCCACGACGCTGACAGGTAGCGCGCCGGTCGTGTTCGCGCCTCTGATCTGGGTGCCGATAACGACGATCTCAGCGCCCTTGTCCATTTCTGACAGCGGGACGCTATCCGTCTGCGCATGCACGGCGCCGGCCGACAATACCCAAAGACTGGCTCCTGCCAATTTTGAAAATCTCTCTCTTCTTACCCTCATCTTTCTGTTCCCCTGTAAAGAAGTCCTTGTTTCCGACGTTGCGGTCAAAGGACTTTGCGTGGTTTCAGCTATCAGGCGGCCGCGCGCCGATGGAGATCGTGCATGACCGGCAAAGAATCTGGTAAGTTCTGTATTTTTCCGGACTGTGCATTTGCGGACCCCGGTAGCTGGAGTTCCGGCATCATCCCCATATGGGCCTATGTGCTGCCGGCTCCCTGCCGGCAGCATGCATCGGCGGGCGCAGCGCCCACTTCCGCGCCCGTTCAAATGGGTAGAACTAATGAGATCAAGATTTCCGCCATATTCAGACGAATATTTTCCTGGGACGCGTGAAATATCCCAAGGATAGCGGAAAGCGGGTTCTTTATCGTTACAGGGAAAAGGAACTGGCAGGACCAATGCCCGCTTGCCCTTGGGCAGCGCTATCCATGTCGACTACAGGGGATCTTCGTTCATGACGGATACCGCAGGACAGGGATTGAGCCGTCGCGACTTGGCGACACTGGCTGTCGGAGGCGCCGCCCTGGCGCAGGGGCAGGCGTTCGCGCAGGGCGCCGCACCGGCGGCAAAAGCGCCGCTGGAACCTACCCGGCTGGTGAGCGCCGGCGAAACGCTGCGCCCGGAGATCGTGGGGAATTTCGGTATCGTCGCCGCTGGGCGCCATTATGCGGTCGCCGCGGGAACGCGTATCTTGATGGCGGGGGGCAATGCCACCGACGCGGGTGTCGCCGCCGTGTTTGCCGCCGCGGTGACGGAAATTTCCCATTTCGGCTTTGGCGGCGAGGCGCCGACGATCGTCTACGACGCGAAGGCGAAGCAAGTCTCCGTGGTGAACGGGCAAGGGGTGGCCCCTGCGCTCGCCACGCCGGACAAGTTCGCCAAGGCGGGCGTTATTCCCGGCAATGGTCCCAATGGCGGAACGGTTCCCGCCATGGTCGACGCCATGGCGCTGGCCTTACAGCTTAACGGCACCATGACTTTGAGCCAGGTTCTGCAGCCCGCCATGGAACTGGCGGACGGTTTCGTGATGTACAACTTCCTGGCTGAAGTCTTCGCGAACCAGAAGAAGGCGACATCCCGGTGGAAAGATGCCTACGAAACCTATTATCCGGGTGGAAAATCGCCCAAAGTGGGCGAGATATTCCGCCAGCCCAATCTGGCCAGGACTATCCGCATCATCGCGGAAGCGGACCGGATCGCCTACAGGAAGAAGAAGGACCGCAAGGCCGCGATCCAGGCTGGACGCGACGCCTTCTACAAGGGAGACATCGCCCGTCGGATCGGCGCGGCGATGGAGCGCGACGGGGGTCTGATGCGCTACGAAGACCTTGCGGCCTACAGGGGCAAGGTCGAGACGCCGACGATGACCAGCGTCTTCGGCTATGAAGTCTGCAAGGGGGGCTTCTGGAGCCAGGGCCCTGCCATGCTGATGGCGCTCAATATTGCAGAGGCGGCGGGCATCGCGACGATGGAACCGGGATCGGCCGCCTACCTCCATGTCGTGGCGGAATCGATCAAGCTCGCCTTTGATGACCGTAACGCCTATTTCGGAGACCCTGATTTCGCGACCATCCCGATGAAGGGCTTGCTATCCAAGGCCTATGCGTCGGAACGCGCGAGGCAGATCGGCCCCAAGGCCTCGCTGGAGCATCGCTATGGCGATCCCTGGGTATTTGAGGGAAGCGCCCGCACAACGCCCGTCTTCACGCCCCATGTGCTAAAGGCTCCGCCGCGTCCGACCGCTGATACCACCGCCATCGAAGTGGTGGACAAGGACGGGAACCTGTTCAGTGCGACGCCAAGTTCGGGCTGGCTGCTGGGCGGCGCCTATATTGCGGGAGATACGGGTGTGCCGATGAGCAATCGCCTGACCGTCTTTGACCTGGATCCCGAAAGCCCCAACGTTCTCGCTCCCGGCAAGCGTCCGCGCACGACGCTCTCCCCCTGCATGGTGCTGAAGGACGGCGCTCCCTATCTGGCTATCGGCACGCCGGGCGGTGACAATCAGGACCAGCAGATCATGAATGTGCTGCTGCGCGTGCTGGCCTTCGACCAGCCGCTCCAGGCCGCGATCGAAGCGCCCCGCATCAACAGCAATCATTTCCACGCCTCCTTCGCGATCAAGAAGGACGAGCCGGGCGTGCTGGAAATCGAGGACCGCGTGCCGCAGGCGGTGCGGGACGATTTGGCCGCCCGCGGGCACAAGCTCGATGTATTGGGGTCGTTCGCTGTTTCCACCGGCATCGTTGCCGCCGGTGTCGTGCCCGACAGCGGCACCCTGCGCGGCGGGGCGGATGTGCGCCGCGAACGCTATGTCTTCGGCTGGTAAGAGGACCGCTCTATGCAATCTCCGCTGAAATATCTGTCCATCGCCCTGCTTTCGGCCTGCGCCGTGCAGGCCTACGCCCAGCCAGCCAATCTGCCCCCGCCGGGCGGTGAGAAGCCCATCGCCTTCGACGTGCATGAGGGTACGTCCATGAGTGTGTCCGTCTCACCGGACGGCAAATGGCTGGCGGTCGATCTTCAGGGCACCTTGTGGATCATCCCGGCCAAAGGCGGCAGGGCGAGGCGCATCACCGACTATTTCAACGATGCCCGCCAGCCGGTCTGGTCGCCCGACGGATCGCGGCTTGCCTATTTCGCCTATCGCGACGGCGGCTATGATCTCTGGACGATCAAGCCCGACGGCAGCGGCATGCGCAAGCTGACGGATGGCGCGTGGGACGATCGCGAACCAGCCTGGTCGCCGAACGGCAAGACCATCGCCTTCTCCTCCGACCGCAGCGGCAATTACGACATCTGGACGCTGGACGTAGCCAGCGGGGTAGTGAAACAGGTCAGCCGCAATCCGCGTGAGGACAGGATGCCAAGCTGGTCCCCGGATGGCGCGAGGATCGTCTATGCGGGGACGGAAGGCAATAAGACGGCGCTCTACACGACCGCTTTGGCGGACGGCGCGGAAAGCCTGCTCAGACAGGCGGAGGGCAGGATCGACGCGCCCTCCTTCGGTCCCGGCGGCGAACTCGCCTATGTGGTGCAGGACGCGAAGGGCAGCCGGCTGGAAATCGAGGGCAAGGTGGTGAGCGGAACCGAGAATGTCTTTCCGTTCCGCATCGGCTGGGGGAAGGGCGGCTATTATTATGTCTCAGACGGCAAGATCAGGCACCGCAGCGGCGGGCGATCGTCGACCGTCGATTTCGCTGCCACGCTGGAAGTGGTGAAGCCCAGCTATGCCAGGGCGAAGCGCGACTGGGATTCCACTGCGCCGCGCAAGGCGCTGGGCATCGTCCATCCTACCATTTCGCCCGACGGAAGCCGTATTGCCTTCGTGGCGCTGGGCGATCTCTATCTCCTGTCGTCCAAGGGCGGCGTGCCCGAAAATCTGACCAGGGACGCCGCGATGGATGCCGATCCTGCCTGGTCGCCCGATGGGCAGAGCATCGCCTACACTTCCGACAAGGGCGGCGGCCTGCCGCAGCTGTGGATACGCGATGTCAAGACGGGCAAGGATCGCAGGCTCACCAATATCGAGACCCAGCCTCTGGCCGCCGCCTGGTCCCATGACGGCAGTCGCATTGCCTTCCTTGATGTCGATGGGCGCTGGGGCGTGGCGGGCGTGTGCGTCGTCGACGTGGCGAGTGGCAAGGTGACGCGGCTCCAAGCGTCGCTTGGGCAGCCGGGAAACCCCAGCTGGTCGGCTGACGGAAAATATGTCGCCATCGCACTTTCCTACAAATATTCCAACAGCTTCCGCGAGGGCGACAATCAGATCTATATGATCCCAAGCGACGGCAAGGGCGAACCCTTCTGGCAAGTGCCCCAGGAAAATGCCGGAACCGACACGCGGGGCGGGGGCGGGCCTGCCTGGTCGCCCGACGGCACGAAGATGGCGGCCATTTATGAAGGCCTGCTGAAGATCTGGCCCGTGGCCGCCGACGGCAAGCCGATGGGGCCGCCGCGCAGCTATACCTCCGAAATTGCCTATTTTCCCAGCTGGACCGCCGACAGCCGGACCATTCTCTATCAGTCATCGGACAAGTTGAAGGCGATCGACACGGAAACGGGCGTCATCCGGGAAATTCCGGTCGACCTCACCTACCGCCTCGCCAACCCGACCGGGCGGATGGTAATCCATGTCAG
Source organism: Sphingobium sp. R-21 (assembly GCF_049913335.1). Classification (NCBI taxonomy): domain Bacteria; kingdom Pseudomonadati; phylum Pseudomonadota; class Alphaproteobacteria; order Sphingomonadales; family Sphingobiaceae; genus Sphingobium; species Sphingobium sp. R-21. The sequence continues at coordinate 461,140 of NZ_CP184375.1, forward strand.
CAATCTGGTGGACTCCGTCCGCGACGAAACCCAGCACGACAAGGACATCGTGATCGAGGGCAACCGCATCTTTGCAATCCGCGATCATGATCCGGTGCTGCATCGGGCGGACCGCTTCGTTGATGGCACGGGCCTCACCGCCATTCCCGGCCTGATCGAGCATCATGCCCATCTGCAGAAGGATTTCGGCTCGAATCTGGAGCGTGCATGGCTGGCCTATGGCATCACCACCGTGCGCGATCCGGGCAATCAGGTCTATGACGCGATAGAGGACAGGGAGGCGGCCGAAGCGGGCGCGCGCATCAGCCCGCGTCTCTACGTCAATGGCCCGCTGCTCGAATGGCAGCGCGTCTATTATAAGATGGGCGTCGCCATATCCGGCCCGGCGCATTTGGAGCGGGAGCTGGAGCGCGCCCGCATCCTCAAATATGACATATTGAAAAGCTATGTCCGAATGCCCGATATCTACCAGCGTCGCATCGTGGAAGCGGCGCACGAGATGGGCGTGCCGGTCACCGGCCATGAAATCTTCCCCGCGGCCTATACGGGCGTCGATGCGACGGAGCATCTGGGCGCGACCAGCCGTCGCGGCTATTCGCCCAAACAGGGGCCGACGGGCATGGCCTATGAGGATGTCATCCAGCTATTCGGCAAGAGCGGCCGGACGCTGACACCCACCAATTTCGGCGCGCTGACCAATTATCTGGAGAAGAACCCTTCCTATCGCGATGACCCGCGCATCAGCCTCTATCCGATCTGGGCGCGCAAGACCGTGACGGAGAGTGAGCCGATGATGGCGTTGTTGCGGCCGATGATGGCGGGAAGCCTGGCCAGCCTGAAGAAGATGTTCGATGCCGGCACGCTGGTTGCGGCGGGCACGGACACGATGATCGCGACCAACCTGCATGCGGAGCTGTCCTCCTATGTCGATGCCGGGCTGACGCCCTTTCAGGCGCTGCAGACGGCGACGGTCAATTCGGCCCGGTCGCTCAACCTGGACGCAGGAACATTGGAGGCGGGCAAGCTCGCTGACATTGCCCTGCTCGCCGGCGATCCGCGTGAGAACATCGCCAACACTTTCAATGTCAGGAAAGTCATTGCCAACGGCAAATATTATGATGTGGGGGAACTCGTGTCCGGCGGGCAATAAGGGGACAATATGATGACCTTGGACTGCCGGTCGAACAGCCCTGCAAGCAGGCGGCGCAACCGATGGTTGGCCGGTTCTTCGATGAAGCGATGGGACAGTGCCGCGATGCCGACCGCCAGCAGCAGCGATGCCATGGCGCGTGGGACCTGCGGTATCGGCAAATATCCCGCCAGATAAAGAGCGGGCATGTGCAGCAGGTAGAGCGAAAAGCTCCATGCCCCCAGCCGCCGCATGACGCAATTGCCCCACAACCAGTCGTTCAGCCTATGATCGATGGTCGCGCTGTAGATGACGCAGGCGCAGAGTAGGACCTTCGCCAGATCGCCATAATAGCCGATATGCTTGGGGTCGCCGCGCGTCGAAGGGAAGAGGAAGGGCTCCGCCCACGGTGGGGAGAGCAGGATCGCCGCCAGGAAGGCAAGCGCGCTTGCCAGCACCAGCATGGCCGGGAGCGGGCGCGGGGGTCCGGCCCAGACCAGCAGCGCCGCGCCGATCCCGGCGATGAAGATATGCAGCTTTGCGAAGACGGAAAAGCCGGGCGTCCAACTGCTGATCGCATAGGTGAGACAGATCGCGCTCGTCAGCGCCAGGAAGGCGATGGGCCTGTTTCGGCGGCTGCTGTAGAATGCCATCCACATCAGCGGAAAGAGGAAGTAAAATTGGAATTCTGGGCCGATGGACCAGAAGATCGGCTGTGCGCTTGTAAAGCTGAGCAGTCGCAGGAGTTGCTGGCCGTCTATGCGATAGATGAAGGCGGGATCGGCATAGTTGAACAGGAAGAAGGACAGCAGCGATACCCCCAGATAGAGCGGCAGTATCCGCGCCGCCCGCGCGATTCCATAGTGCAGCAGCACCTGGGCGTCGGGCCTCTGCCGCAGATAGAGATGGCCCATCAGGAAGCCGCTGAGCACGAAGAACAGCATTACCCCATGATCGCCCAGGCGGTGATTGACCCAGGACGGCAGCCCGACATCGGGGAAATGCGACAGCATCACGATCAGCGCCGCAAAGCCGCGCAGTCCGTCCAGCGCTGGAATATGCCGCCCGTTCATGCCGTATCTATGCCGTTCGCCGCCGTCTGCCCGCGTGCGAAGCAGAAGCCATAGAGCGCCCACATCAGCGCCGCAGTCTTGATGGAGAGTAGTGAATTGCTGATCGGCAGGCACAGGATGAGGAACAGCATGATGCCATGTTTCGCCATGCGATCGCCGGGTGCCGTGCCGAACCCCGTCAGCGACAGCGTCAGCCATAGGCCAAGTGCGATGAGCACGGATTGGGACTGGATGAAATCTGCCCAACCTGCGTCGTCCAGTCGCGCGAATTCGGGATTGACCCCCAGCAATGCGGTGGCGTCCATTGTTCCCAGTGCATGCAGGCCGATGCCCAGCCGGCCGGCGAAATTGTCGCCATTGGGCATCAGAAGACCGAGCGCATCCCCCAGCCAAAGCAGGCCCAGCATGACGGGAAGGTAGACCGCGCTCCAGCGATCAGGCAGATAACGGCAGAGAGGCAGATAGAGGCAGAAGAGCAGGATGACCGTCATCGCCAGCCGCCCGTCGCAGATCACCAGCAAGGCGAAGGTGGACGCGACCATGAAGGTCCGGCACCAGCGCGACAGTTCCCGCCAGCAGGCCGCCGTGAAGATGGTGGCGACAACCGCCCAGTTGCCGAGCGACACCGGCTCCAGGAAAAGGGATGATCCGCGATGGAAGCCGAAGCCGTTCAGCAGCAGCCGCCCGCCCGGCCGTTCCGAACTCAGGAACAGCGATCCGCCCGCCCAGAAGGCATTGGCGTCGTAACCGCGCGTGTTCACATAATAGTCGACCACGTTGAAGAATGCACCATATTGGTCCGGCCGCGCTAGTTCCCATATGCCCACGAGCAGGATGCACGCCTGCATGACAAGGATCGACCGACGGAACAGATCGATGCGAAGCGCCGTGCCCAGCAGGATGAAGGCCGGGATCAGCAGCACGTCGCCCAATATCTTGGGATTGAACTGCGCCCGGATTGCGCTGGTCAGCAGCACGACCATAACCAGCAGCGCGGCCAGCACCCACCATCGCGCCGCCAGTGCGATCGGCTGGAACAGGCCCATCAGTAGCGCGGAAATGACGATGCCTCCCTGCATCACGGAAACGATCGATCCGCTCATCTGCGCCACATGGCTGTTCACCCAGGCGAGGAGCGGGTTGAACAGGACCGTCGCCGCCAACAGCGCAACGGCCGCCACTGGCATGACCGCGCGCGGCATGTCCACGGCGCTTCGCATACGGACGTCTCTTTGCAGGACAAGCTCAGCCAAGGGCGGCCTCCACCAGCCGGTCTGCCACATCACCCCAATCCTGCGTCGGCGCGGGCCGCCTGCGCGTCTGGGCGGCCTTGGCGAAGGCCTGCACCATGTCCCGGCTATCGCCCGGGCGATAGCCGAAACGCAGCTTATGCTCGCCCACCGCGAAATCCGGGCAGACGGCCGGCAGGCCGATAGCGCCATATTGCATCAGTTTGAGGCTGGAATCCGCCAGATAGGCCGATGATTCCGCCGGCAGATAGGCTGCGATGCCGACATCGGCATGCTGAATATAGGGCAGCGTCCGTTCGAAAGGCATCTCGTCGTGCAGCACCACATTGGATGGGAAGGCGCGTTTGGGCGTGCCGATCATGTGGAAGGTGAAATGCGGTACGGCTTGCGCCAGCGTGCGGATCGCGCCCTCGTCAAACAGCATCGATCCGACCGCCACCGCATTATGGGGCTGGTCATAGGGGCTGATGGTCGGCCGGCGCAGGTTGCGCAGGTCGACGCCATGGGGAATGAAGATGCGCGGACAATCGAAGGCGTCGAAATGCGGCAGCATGCTGCGGGCGACGACCACGACCATGTCGATGTCGTGCGCGTGCCTTTGCAACGTCGCCTCGATGCATTGCGGCACGCCCGCAGTCGCCAGCAGGTCGGTCGCACGATAGACAATGCGCGCATGCGGGGCGATGGCGCGCACGCGTCCGATCAGCGCGGGGGCGATGCCGGATTCGATGAGGATGAGGTCCGCCTTCGCCGCTGCCTCATCCAGAACAGGGCAGGCCATGCCGGCCCAGCGGTGGAACAGCCATCCGGTCAGCGCGTCGGGTAGCGGCATCTTTACCGGATGCCAGCGCGTCCGCCACAGACAGGCGTGTAGGCCGTCCACTCTTTCCCAGCGGTTGGCGCGCGGGTCCAGCCGCGCCCGGCTGTCGCCGCGCAGCCGCGACAGCCAGCTGTAGCCGATAGAAAGGAAGGCGACGTCGTGGCCCCTCTCGGCCATTTTCTGGGCGATGAAATGCACGCTGGCGCGCCGTGCCGTGCGATAGTCATGGCGCGACAGGATGAGGATGCGGGCGTTGGAGATGCCATTGGGAGCGAGGGCGGCCGAAAAGGGGATGTTCAATGGCGTTTCTCCCTGCGGCCGACGATTTCGTCATAATAATCCTCCAGCTCCGCCATGTTCGAGCGGATGTGGAAACTGTTGTTGACCCATTCCCGTCCGGTTCGGCCGAAGCTTTCGCACAGGTCCGCTGTCAGCAGCAGTCGTTCGAGGTGCGCGGCATAGCCGCCCGTGTCGCGTCGCTCCGCCAGCAGGCCGCTTTGCCCCGGCAGGATCGCTTCGCGCATCGGTCCGTCGTCGAAGGCGACCACCGCCATACCCATCGCCTGCGCCTCCATCAGTACGATGGGCAGCCCTTCGCTGTCGCCATTCGCGGCGCGCATGCTGGGCATGGCGAAAATCCGATGCCGCGCCATGGCCGCGAACACCGCCTCACGGGGTTGCGGACCGACAAAGGCCGGTTGGATGCCCAATTTCCGCGCCTGATCCATCAGCGCCGGTTTCATCGGACCGTCCCCGATGATGGTGAGCGGCTCTTCACGCAGGCGGAGCGGCAGCCTGGCCCAGGCATCGAGCAGGAAATTGACGCCCTTCTTCTCGACCAGTCTGCCCACGAACAGCGCGCCGCGGCGCAGCGAGGGGGAATCGACCGGCGGCAGCGCGGCGGGATCAATGCCCAAGCGAATGACCCGCAGCTTGTTTTCGGGATAGCCGGCCTCCAGCAGGCATTGCCTGATCCAGTTCGACACGCAGATGATGCCGTCGGCATAGCGTATCAGGACGGGCTTCAGCATCAGGTACCAAAGTCCTTCAGTCCTCCGCGCATGTTCGCGGGCGGTGACGGTGGCGTCATAGCCATGGGCCGTCACTACCAGCGGCATGCCTCGCCGCAAGGCGAGCGGCAGGATAGCCGCGCCGTCCTGAAGGAAATGGGCGTGGATAAGGCCGGTGGAGCGTGAGCATAATTGTCCGCCAAGATTCTCATAATGTCCGGTCAGTCGATTGCTGATCCTTTTCCACTTTCCAGAGCCCGGTCGATGGAGGAGATGCAGTTGCTGTCCATCCCGATAATGTCCACCTACAATATCGTCGGCCATGACGAAGGGTCGATACCGGCGGAGCGAACGGATATGGTCCACGATGAATGTTTCGGACAAGGGTAGGAAACCGCGTCTGTAAATGGCGACCATGGGCATGATATCTGTCCGCACTGGGAAGAGCAGGTTCCGACCCTCGGGATATATCCTAGGGGTATTCCCTCAATTCGCTGCTGCCTGTGCGGCTGTTATATCCAAAGCCCACAGCTGTTTCGAGTAAGGCATAACACCTATGCAGCGGAACCTAACCCCTTGTGTCTCCGTGATAATTGCGGCCTATAACGCGCAGGATACGCTGGCGCGCGCGGTCAGTTCGGCTCTGGCGCAAAAGATATCCGTCGAAGTCCTGATCATCGACGATGCGTCGAGCGACGACACCGTTCGAGTGGCGCAGGAACTGGCGCTGGCACACGATAATGTCCGCCTGATCGTCAGCACGGAGAATGGCGGACCTTCGATCGCGCGCAACAAGGGGTTGGCCGCAGCGCAGGGCGACTGGGTCGCGATACTTGACGCCGACGATGCGTTCCTTCCGGGTCGGTTGCAGCGTATGATCGGGCTGGCCAGGCGGCATGAGGCTGATCTGGTGGCCGACAATCTGCTGTTCTTCGACTGGCAGGCGCAGGCATTGGCGGGCCGGGCGTTCAGGCTGGCGGACGATCATGTGCAGCAGGTCAGCGCGGCGGATTTCGTCGGGCATTGCATGACCGGCCGTTCCCCCTTCGATTATGGCCAGCTCAAGCCAATATTTCACCGCCGATTCCTGACTGCACGCGGGCTGCAATATCCGCCCGATCTGCGTCATGGGGAGGATTTCGCCTTTGTTCTGGACTGGTTGCTGGCCGGCGCGCGCTTCATGTTGATGGGCGAGGGGTTTTATCTCTTCACCCAGCGCATCGGTTCGATCTCCTCGGACAGTTCGGGCCAGTCGCGCACTATTCTCAACCTCCAGTCTATGCGCGAGCATACGCTGGGCCTGCTCGCCCGCCCGCGCATTCGGGCAGACAGGGCATTGGCGCGCCTGTTGTCGAAAAGGGCGGACGCAATTCGCGATCAGGCGATCTGGAATCGCGCCTATTCCCACCTGCGCGCCCGGCGGCCGTGGGCACTACTGATGGAAATGCTGCGCGACCGGCGCAGTTGGCCAATGCTGGCCCGCCACCTTGTCCGGCGACATCGGGCGCGGGCGTCGGCGCGGTAGGGACAATGCAACCTGGTGCAAAATCTGCCATCAGCGATCTTCCAGTCAAAAAGCAGCGCAAGGAAACCGTTTCCTTTCCACCCATTTCACCGCCCTCCTGCGATCCCATTCAGCGCACTGCTCAATTGCTCGACCCTTTGCTGGAAAATCATGTCGCCGCTCATGAAGGCAGGCGCACTGTCCAGTTGATGCAAAACCATTGCCATCCGCTCCGTTCGCCGCCTGTCCCACCGCGCCATCGCGTCCCGCGCGGCTGCTTGCGCCGGCAGGCGCCCTGGCAGCGCACGCAGATGGTGTCTCAGCTTGGGCCGCACGGATTGCCATAGCCTGTTGCCTTCCCGGCGCATCATCCGCCGGTAATGTGCCATGGCACTCTCCCTGTCCGGCCGCGGTAAACGGAAATCCTGTCCGGTGCAGCGCTGCACCTGCCCCTCATAATAGGCTCCTAGGCTGATCGATGGCAGCACGATCGGTTCATAGGGCAGGTCCAGCGACAGGGTCCAATCGAGCCATTTGAAGCTGTTGATACGCCGGGAGGATGCCACAGGAACCCAGGGCACCCGCATCGTATCCGCGATGATCGCGGCATGCATGGAATCCGCTATCACCAACCGCGCTGTTCGGATGCGCTCGATAACACGATGCCCGCATTGCCGGGGATCGACCAGTTCCACGCCCGCCAGCCTGCACGCCGTTTCCCAAGGGCCTTCATCCATCGCCTCATAATGGGGAATGAGGATCGTTCCGTGCCGTTCTTCCGCGGCCAGAGGCCTCAGCCGCGGCAGCGTCGATAGCAGCAGCGCGCCATCTGCCACCGCCAGTTCCGGGCGCCCGACCACCTGTGCGGTCAGCGGCCCGCGCAGGGCCGTGACGTTCCAACGTTCGCTGTTGAAATCGGCGGGCAGGGGACGATAGCCGATTCCGCTGGAAAACACCCTGATCCTTTTCGCCTGCGGCATGTCGTTGCCGATGATCGTGCCGATCCCGCAGAACAGCTCCCCATCATCCTCGTCCGACCAGCGGCCTGGCGCCAGCTCTTCCCAGAGCCAGCTGTTCAGGTCATCACCGAAATTTCCCTGCGTCGCCCGATAGTAATAGAGCTTCATACGGACACCTCCCGCATATCGGGATGTAGCTTGCGGCGCGCTATTTCCGTCCAATAGCCGGGCAGTTCGCGTCCCAGATGCCGATATGCCCTTGCGATCGTCGCTCGCTGGAGCTGGTCCGTCAGGCCCAGATAAAGCCGCGGGTGCATCAGAATCGCCGCCAGTTCCATTTGAAAGCTGCGTCGCCGTTGCTGTGTCAGCATCAGGCTTTGCGCATCGATGCCGTCGATCGCGCCCATCAACTCGTTCATCCGGATCATGGAGAGGATGCGACGCAGATTGCGCCCGCTCAGGCGCTCATGAGCGTCGCGATACAGGTTGATGCCTTCGCCGCGCACGCTGTTAGCGGAAAGCGAGAAGGAGATGCCCCGCGCCCGATGCGCCAGCCGCGCCCACATCAACCAGTCCTCCCCGGCATGACGCAGGCTCTCCTCGAACCGCAGTGGTCCCACAGCCGAAGCGCGCAGGATCACCGACGACGTCTGGCACAGGTAATCACGCATCATCGACGATCCGCCATTTGCCCCGATGAAGCGATATGTGCTGCGCGTGCCGTCGAGTGGTTCGACACCATGTTGGGTCGGCAGTGTCCGGAAAAATGCCATGGCCGCAAACATGGTCGTCGGCGGCATGGCGCTGTCGCAGAAGTAGAAATCATTCGCCGTCCCCAACGTGTCGATCCCGCAGGCGAGATGGTGGGTCGACCATTGGTCGTCGGAGTCCAGAAAGGCGATATAGTGGGAATCTGGCGACATGGCGTCCAGACCATGGTTGCGCGCTGCAGCCGGGCCCGCATTGGCCTGGCGGAGGATGCGCAGCCTGATCCAGTCGGGGAGGACGAGGTTATGGGCATCGAGATCGGCCGCGACCGGCGAACCGTCATCGACGACGATCAGTTCAACTTCGGCAGGCCAAGGAAGATATTGGCAGGCGACCGACCGGAGAGCTTCGCGCAGCAGCCCGCGCTTTCTCTGGAAGAACGGGATGATGACCGATATGCGCTTCGGGCTGTCCGTTCGGCCCAGAGCCATGCTGGGGTCAGGCTGCATCGGTCCCCCGCAGGGCGGTGGTTGGGGCAGGCGGAGGCATATCCTCCCAATTATGCCCGCGCCGGGCATCCTTCAATGCACGGACGATGAAGCTCAGATTGCCGAGCAGATAGCGATCCGCGAGTCGCGAGGGTTCCTGCCACAGCCGCCAGACCCATTCTAACCGTACCCGCCGCACCCAGGCCGGGGCGCGCCGCACCCGTCCGGCGAGGAAGTCGAGCAAAGCGCCGCCACAGAGAACGGGTCGTCCGAATTCCGGCGCCCAGCGCGCCGCCCAGATTTCCTGCCGAGGATTGCCCATGCAGGCGAGCACCAGATCAGCTTTGCTTGTCCGGATTTGTTCGCTGAGGTCTGCTTCCTCCTGCTGGTCGAAGAAGCCGTGCCGCATTCCCACGATGGAAAGGCGCGGGCACAGGCGGGAGAGTGTCGCCGCCGCTCGCTCCGCCACGCCTGGAGCCGCGCCGACTAGGAACAACCGGAGCCGTTCGGGATGATCTTTCAGCAGGAGCGGGATGAAATCCGTGCCGTTGAGGTTGACGGGAAAGGGCCGACCGTAGCGCAGGCGGCTCGCCAGATCGACGCCGATACCGTCGTTCAGCACCAGCGCGTCACTCAGAGCTCTGGCCAACCGGTCGTTCTGCCGCGCCAGATTGGCCATATGAGCGTTGCAGAAGGCGATGATCCTGGGGTTTTGCGCACGTATGTGGCAGCGGATTTGCGCCAGTGCCTCCGCCTGGGAGAGTACGGCAACCTTCACCGGGCCGATGGTCCGTTGGCGATGGCCCAATATTTGGTCATAAATATGTACGATGCGCGCCGAGACCTGCGGCCAGCTATAGCTGCGCAGCGGTTCCTCCGCGTCCTTCAGGGCTCCCCCGGCTCTGGCCGTGCGGAAATCCTTGAACAGCCGCGCCGCGGACAGTGGATCGTCGAAATGCATGAGCGTACCGATACCCAGTTTCTCGCAGGACCGGCGATGCGCCGGAATGTCGCTGGCGGCGGGATAGAGGCCGGCGGAGACCGCTTCGATCAACGATATACCGAACCCTTCATAGGCGCTGGCCGAAGCGAAGATGCTGCTGCGCCCGATCAGCGCGCGAAGCGCCTCGTCACTGGGGCTATCGTGAAATTCGATCTTCTCGACTACGCCTTGTTCGCCAGCGATCCGGCGCAGGTCAGGGATGGCGACACCCATCGGCTTGCCCGCGACGACCAGCGACCAGCCGGGGTCGAGCGCATTCAACGCGGCGAACCAGCGGATCAGCCGGTCAATCCGCTTGTTGGGGGCGATGCGGCCGAAATAGAGAATTGTCCGCGCATCCGGGTCGGCGGTGGCTGCAAATTTGTCGATGTCGACGCCATTTTCCACCAGCATCAGCCTCGGGCCGCAAATGCGCGCAAAACTGTTCTGATCCGCCTCGCTACAGGCGATCGTCGCGTTGAAACGGCTCAGCGACAGACGAGATATGCTGTGGAAATAGACCTGCTTCAGCCGCTGCGCATAATTGGTGTGGAAAAAGCCGCCATGCGTGCTGAGCACCATCGGCTTCTTGTGCAAGAATCGCGTGAGCGCGAGGAAATCAACGAAGAAATCCATGGCATGGACATGGATCAGATCGCAATCCTGCACATGGCGCAGCACCGAGGGCGCGATCGGATAGCGCCGTCCACCGCGGAAGGGCAGGCGGACGATCTCCACGCCGCCCATCGTCTCCCGCGCGGGCAGTTCCGCGCCGTCGCCGTCGAAGATGCGGTTCAGCGTGACCATGCGGACATCATGGCCTGCCCGTGCCTGCTCCTCGCAGAGGTTGCGGGTGAAATTCTCCAGCCCGCCGATGCCGGGATAATATTGGCGCGAGATATGGACGATCTTCATGCGTGTCACACGATCATGACCGTGCCGATCAACGGCATGCCCAGTATCGACAGCTTGTTGATCGTGGATTTGAGGTCCGCGGTCGTAGTGGCGTCGCGGCTGACGGCCAATATCGCCACCTCCGCGCTGGCCGCTGCCAGAGCGAGATCCTCGACATGGCTGGCATCGACCAGGCACAAATCGAAATCGGCCATCATGTCGGCCAGGCCCCGACAGTCAAACGTCGCCGCGAGAAGCGATAGTCGGGGGATCAAGGCAGGTCGGATGAAGGCATGGAGATCGTCGTCCGGATCGGTCGCCATGACCGGCGATTGGCCGAGCAGCCGGTGCTGCAGGAAGTCCGACTGTTTCATGTCGACGAGCAGCGTCCGCAGCCCGCTCATCGCCGCCGATACGGCGACATTGGCGGTCAGGATAGCCGCCTCGTCGACCGCGCCGATCGTGAGTACCGCGATGGAGGAGGGCACCCGTCCGTCGGCCAGGCGAAGTGCAGCCAGTGTCGACTGTATGTCCCGCGCCTGCACCGCCAGCCGGTCTTCCGGGTCGCTGATCGCCACGACCAGCGGATCGACCTGGACCGGAGCCGGGGCCTCCATTCCGGCCTCTTTGTTCTGGCCCGCAGCGATGAAGATCGCGCCGGGTTCCTCGGTTCTTTCGGTGGATCGGAGTCTCATGACCATTTGGTTCCTTCAAGGCGGAGTTGCTGGCCGATGTGACGGAGATCGGCCTGTCCCAGCATAGGCACTCCGGTCAGATATCCGACGGTATCGCGGCTGCGGACGCGGGGCTGGAGCCATTCCAGCAGGACTGCCGTGCCGATGGCGAGCATCAGGCCCAATATCGTCATCATCAGCAGCCGCACGGGGATGTTCGGCGCGTTCGGCAGCAACGGCGCCTCCGCCGCGTTCAGATGCAGCACGTTCAGCGAGGGGATGCTGCTCTTGGCGCGCAGTTCGGCCAGTTGCTGCGTCTCGGTCTCATATTGCTTCTTGGCCGATTCCACATTGCTTTCCAGCACATTGAGCTTGCCGCGGTCGCCAGCCAGCGACAGCATGCGGGCGCGGTGCTGGTTCAGCAGCGACTGCATGGCGCCCCGGTTGGCCGCAGCAGCGGAACTGGCTGCGGACAGGCTGCCCGACGTCTTGGCCGTTTCCTGCGCCAGTGTTGTCTGCAATTGGGCGAGTTGCGAATGGGCCGCACGCATCAGTTCATGGCTTGGCCCCAGTTCTGCCGACATCTGGCGGATTTCGGCCGATTTCGTCGCGATCTGCGCTCGCAATCCCTGCACTACCCCGCTCGACTGCACTTCAGGCATGCTTGCCCCGGCCGCGGCGCGGGCGCCCGCATCGGCTGCAGAAGCCTCGGCGGCGGACAATTTGGACGACAGTTCGCTCAGCCGCGTGCTTTCCGCATCGATCGCGCCGGTCGAGACAATGCCATGCTCGCGCTGGAACTTCGCCAGTTCGCCCTGCGCCCTTTCCATCCGCGTTTCGGATTCGCCGAGGCGCGTCTTGAACCATTCGGCATAGCGCTGGGCGAATTCATTGCTCATCGACAGGCGCGTCCTGTTGAACGCGTCGGCAAAGGCATTCGCCATCTCAGCCGATTTCGTCGCATTGGTGCTGCGATAGGCGATGTCGATGGTGCTGCCTGTTGAGCTGGGCGTGACCTCCAGCCCGCTCTGGACGCGCCGGTTGAGCCATCCCTGAAAGGTCTGGGTTCCATTGGTCTGGTCGAACCATTGCTTGTGCAATTCGGGATCCTTGTCGAGACCCAGGACGCGGGCGACATGGCTCGTGATTGCCTCGCCGCGCAATATCTGCGCCTCGGTCGCCAGCATGGCAGCGGGCTCGCTGGCCGTGCGAGTCTCGCCCGGCAGCGGGTCGGGCGCGCGAGTGTCGAACAGCAGCGTGGCCGACGCCACATATTCGCGCGGCGTCATCAATATCCAGATCGCGGTGAGCAGCATCACGCCACAGAATATTCCCGCCATCAGTCGCCAACGCTGCAATATCGCGCGAATTATGTCCAATATCAGCATAGTCACTATCCTGTTTGATGGCGATCCGATCTATTCAGCGGCGATCTGGCGATGAAAATCGTTCATGCTGATGATGTTTTCGTCGATTTTCTCGCTGTTCTGGGCCGCGAACAGCATGGCCAGAAAAAATTGCGGTGCGAGACTGTCCTGGAATGTAATGCGATCATTTTCCGCATCGATGATCAATGCATTCTTCAACTGGAACAAAATGCAATCGCCTCTTTCATCATTCCTTGCAGCCCGGGTCATGAAACCTTGGGCGGCTGTGGTACGGACGATGGTTTCGATGATGTTCCAGTGCGGGCTGTTCGTTGTGATCACCTTCCGGAACAGCGCTGCATCCTCCGCATTGGTGAGCGCCCAGTCATTCACAGCCCGCGACACCCCCGCCAGCGTGGCGGGCAGGCCTACTTTACGTTCCTTCCGCTTGATCACCTCGAAACAGGCAAGAGCGCAGAACAGCCGGACATGATAGGGCGACCCGCAGGCGAGATGCGCAATGGTCTCGCGGCTGGCATCGGTGAAGCTCATGCCGACCGACGCCGCACCCCTGGCTATGATGTCGAACACGGCCTGGGATTCTATCCGCGAAATCGGAATCACGGACATGTGACGCCGCAGGGAGGCGTGACCCGCGATCAGGGCGTCCACTCCTGCGGCGATGCCCACTGCGACGATATGGACCGGTATCGCCGCGTCGGAAAGCATCTTCATCAACCTGGCGACGTCATGTTGCGCGGCACGGTCGGTGATGCGGTCGAATTCGTCCAGGATCAGCACGAAGCGACGACGCGTGCGAGGCGCGATCTGTTCGATCACGTCCCGCGGATTGACCGGACGATCCGCGGGCCATTCTATCCGCGTCCCTGCCATAGCATCGACATAGGGCTTGATGAGCGCGCCGAAATCCTGATCGGGCTCGCAGGCTGAATAGAGGACGACCAAACCCCGTTCGTCGGCCATATTGGCGAAGACACGCGCCAGCGAGGTCTTGCCGGACCCGCGCGCGCCGTAGATCAGGGCGTGATTGCCCCGGTCCAGTACGCCCTCGCACAGTAGTTCCAACTGGTCCTGCCGGCCGTGAAGATGGCTGGAACTGGTGACGGGCTGGGTCGAGTTGAACCCCTTGCGGATGGCCGACTTCAACATGTCGGCTGTCGAGGACTGTGGCGTAGCAGGTGCAGCGACGGCGGTGCGGATGGCCGCCATGCGACGCGCCAACTCCTCGCTCTTGGTGCGTCTCGGCCTCAGCCATTGAAGTATCCTGGAAAACAGGGACATTTCGGGATCCTTCCCAGCCTGGTCAGAAGATGCGTTCCTGGACAGTGAAGACGTCACCGGGCTTCACCAGCATGTCCAGATCGGCGCGCTTGATTCTCTGATTGCCGCGATTGAGGCTGATCTTCTTTTCAGATCCGCCCAATGTCGGACCTCCCGCCTGCGCCAGCATCTGGCGCAGCGTCATGCCGCTTTCATAGGGGATCTTGCCGGGCTTGTTGACTTGGCCGTAGATGAACACATCCTCGGCCTTGGGCACGAACAGGGAGTCGCCGGGGCGCAGCATCTGCCCGGTTCCTGTCACGCCGCTCAGATCTTCGAGCGGGACGCGGCGGTCCTCCTCGCCCTGGCGCTGCAATATGGCATAGTCGGCTGCATCGGTGCGCGCGCCGCCGGTGCGGGCCAGCATCATTGCGATTGTCTGTGGCCGGTCCAGCGGATAGATGCCGGGATTCTGGAGATTACCGAACACTGTTACGGCCCGGCTGACATAGCTCACGACCTCTACATTGACGATCGGATTGACGAAATAGCCGCCCGCCTTCAACTGGTCGCGCACCTTGGTCGCCAGTGTGCTGGCGGTCACGCCCTGCGCCATGACTTCCCCGACGCTGGGCAGGGTGACGTTGCCGTTCTCCTTGATCCGGGTTTTGACGTCAAATGGATAGGCGCCGAAGACGGACACCCTTATCTCGTCATTGGCGCCCAATATATAACTGGACGCCAGAGCCGCGCCAGGCGCGGCATCCGTCGCCACCGCCGGGACGGCAGCGGCAAGGAATGCGAGGGCCAGGACGGAAAGGGCGGGGAAGATCGGTTTCATGGCCAGTACCTCATAGATCCAGTCCGACGAACAGCAGGCCCGACGTACTTTTATACCGGAACTGGTCGACGGCCGTTGTTCGCCATTCGTGGCGTATCTCCGCTCCGGCATTGAGGCGGCCGCGCAACTGGTAACGATAGCCCGCGAAGACTGCGCTGGTGCGGTCCGACCGTCGCAGCAGTGGAGTGTCGAGCTGCAGCTCGCCCTTGAACAGGCGGCGGCTATAGGTTCCGCCGAGCGAGAGGCTCGACCGCCCGCCGAGCTTCAGATTACCGCGCAGGGTGAAGTCGGTTTGTACGATATAGGTCGCGCCCGTATTACTCTGATTGCGCGAGCTGCGATCGACATCGAACCTGATCGACAGCCGGTTGGAGGGGGTATAGGCCGCCCGTGCTTCCACCCCCAGGCCAGAGAAATCCGCAATGCCTGGCGCGCGCGGCTTGGTCCTGAAATAATTGGCGCCCAGCTGCCAGCTCAGGCGCGGGGCAACGGCCCGACGGAAGAGGATGCCCGCGCGATGATTCTCGGCGCCGTCGGGCAGATCGTCTATTGCCTCGTCGGCATTGGGGCGACGAAAGCGCTCATATTGGAACGTTACGCGGATTTCGCCCAAGCTGGCCATGGAATAGCCGATGCCCGCCATCGCCGTGGACGTATCGATATCGAACACGCGGCGTCGTGAAGCGCTGTTGCTGGTGTTAAGATAGCCGACGGCAGCCACGGGAAAGAAACCATAGGGCTTCTCGCAATCGACGGCGATGCGATAATCCTGCGTTTTTTGGGTGTTGCCGTCGATCACACCCTGATCGGACAGATTCGACTGTGCGAAGTTCAAGCGCGCCCGAGGATGGACATGGCAGTAACCGGAAACGGATAGATCGCCGTCGGCCTGAAGACTGATCCGTTCCCGGTCCAGAAATTCGAAACGCTGGTGGAAATCATAACCTGCCGACCCGATCACCGTCAGCTGGTGAAGGCCGAACTGCCGCCGGTAGGTCACATCCACGCTGGGCGTGATGCGCAGGTCGTCCTGTTCCCCCGTGACCAGATCGTCATTCTGTCGCAGGATGTTGTTGTCGTAGAGCAGGCGCACGGTCGGCCTGACTCGCAAGCCGTCGGGTGGAACCTCCACCTCGGTCTGGGACAAGGCCGCCTGCGGGATCATGAAGGCCGCCGTGGCGGCAGCGCTCATGACGGAAAACTGCTTCATCAGGGCTCTCTTGCAACGATATATTTGCTGAGGATCGCAGCCTGTGGACGCGGGCCGTCGATCGGCTGAACGCTCATCGGATAGCGCGTGCCCCACCAGGCGCCGCCTGCCCAATAGGTCCATCCCATCCAGACGTCGCCATTGGCGCGCAAATGGGTGAGCAGAATGTCGAGACCGTGCAGGCAATTGTCGTTTGGCGGTGCACCGAATTCGCCCAAAAAGCCACGATGACCATTGGTCCGCAGCCATGTCGTCGCGGCCGCCAGGTGCGCGTCGATCATGTCCGGACTGACGCAGCTCGTCGCAGTGCCGGAACTGTCTGTGTCGAGATATTGGTGCATTTCGAAGGCATAATTGCTACCGGGATCGTGGAAATTGGCGAAGGCGAGCGCATTGGAGTTCGATCCGCCAGCGGTCCAGCTGTGTGCGCCGCTATATTTTGAGCCCGGCACCAGGATGAGATTTGCGGCCCCCGTTCGCCGGATCGCCGCGACGCTGCCGTCCGCCAGCAGTCGCCAGGCGTCGGGCGTCATGCCATAGGGCTCGTTCATCAAACCAAAGGCGATGGCGTCATCGCCCTTGTAATGCTCTGCCAGCCGCTGCCACAGATCGGCTAGCATGGCGGAACCATTGGAAATCTGATCCAGCCTCTGGCCGTTATACCGGCCATAATTATGGACGTCCAGCACGATGGTCCGGAACGGCGCCAGACTGGCGAGCGACTTGTCGATCAAGGCCATCTCCGTCGTGGAGAGTGGCTTCAACGGCGTCGGCTGCACCCGTTCCCAAAGGATCGGCACGCGGACAACTTGCATTCCCATGTCAATGAAGGGCTGGGCCGTCTTTGCGTCGGGATAGATATAATCCTTCCCGAAGATACCGGGCTTGCGGGCGGAGTTGAATTCCCCACCGGCTATGTTGACGCCCGACAGGGGTGCGCGCCCGGTGGCAGGTTGCTCGGCAGTCAGCGGCAGGGCCAGCAGCATCAGCAGCGGCGCCGTGGCGAGGCGAGTTGCCACCCTCATCGGATGAAGTCCCTTTGTTGCCATGGCGATGTGCCTGCGTCCCCGCTAGGTGCTGAAGGGAAGGAGACATGATGAGCGCGAAAGCCGACCTGCTCGCAAAGGCCCTGCCCGGCGATCCCCCACCCGACATGGTGGAGACGGATGCCTTCTCCTGGTTTCAGGGTGCCGACAATGTGCCTACCCATTTCGGCATGGTGGGATTGCTCCAGGAAAAGGGCAGGGTCGTAGATCTCGGCGCGCCTCAACCGGGCGGCACCCGGCCAATCCATTATCGGCGGTCTTCGGGCGCCTTGCTGTCGCTTTCCCTCCCGATTTCCATGGCTATCGCGGCGGGCGATTTCCTGCTGGTGAAATCGCTGACCTGCCCCGATGGTGCGGTGCGGCCGATCGCTGTGCGTCCACCGGTCAGCCGGGACTGGATCGCCATAGCCGATCTGGAGGCCATATTGCGACAATATGGCGCGGGTGCTTCCCGCTTCGTTCGATGGAGCGCCGGCGCGGGCACGGTCTGCGGTATCGCCGCGCTGTGCGGGGTTGTCGCGCCGGTTACGGCCCTGGCGGGCATGGTCGCGGGCGCGGCCGCGCTCGGCCTCCATCGCCGGGACCGGCGTGACCGGGGGCGCGTCAAGCGCCTGGTCGGTTGAAGCGCTCACGCCAGCAACCCTTCATTGCGATACCATGCGACGGTGCGGCGGAAGCCCTCCTCCAGCCCGACGGCGGGCTGGAAGCCCAGCGCTCCCTCCGCCCGCGCGATGGAAAAGGCGCGGTTATGCTTGAAGAAGGTCAGGCGGCGGCGGTGCAGAGGGGGCTGCAGGCCCAGCGGCGCGCAGAGCAGTTCGCAGCCGTGCGCGGCCAGATTGACCAGCCCATATGGTACGGTGCGTTTGGGCGTCGGCACGTTCAGCACATTGGCCGCGGTCGCAACATAATCGCGCAGGGGCAGATAAGTCTTGCCACCAATGATGAACGTGCCGCCGGGTGCTGCGTTGCGCGTCATCGCCAGCAGGAAGCCATCGACCAGATCGTCGATATAGACCGGGTGGAAATTGGGTCGCCGTGATCCGATGAACAGAAAACGGCCCTGCTGCACCAGACGGAACATCTTCAGCATGCGCGTATCGCCCGGCCCGTAAATGGCGCAGGGGCGGATGATGACGACGTCCATGCCGGGCTGCATCATCGCGTCGCGGCAGAGGTCCTCCGCCAGCAACTTGCTTTCCTGATATGCGTCGCGCGGATCGAAGGGTGCGCTTTCGTCGGCTGGCGTTTCCGCCACATCGCCGTGCACGCCGATGGATGAGCAATAGACGAAGCGCGCTACGCCCACCTTCCGCGATTCTGCCAGCAACGCGGCCGTACTGTCGCGATTGGCGCGCAGGAATTCCTCCCGCGTGCCTTCGGACCGGTACATCGCGGCAATGTGGAAGCAGGTCGTCGCACCCTCCACCAATTGGCCAAAGGCATTGGTGTCGGTCAGCGATCCGTCGATCCATTCGATGCCGCTCTCCCTTTCGGCGGCGCTGGGCGGGCGGCGGGTCATGGACCGGACGTGATAGCCCATGCCGATCAGCCGGCGTGCCAGCGCTCCGCCGGTGAAGCCGGTTGCACCGGTGACCGCCACGACAGGGCGCTCGTCCCCGCTCATGCCTCCTTCTCCCGGTCGAAGCGCTGGAGTACCGGATTGCCGATCAGCCTGGTAACGCCAATGAGGCGCAATCCTTCCTCCATCATGCGTACCGGTTTCCCCGCAAGGCGATGGAGGCCCATGGGCGCGCTGAATTGCTTGAAGCTGCGTCGGGATGCGAAGCCGTTGCGGCGGAAGGCCTGCTCGATCTGGCCCGGCCAGAAGCTGCGATAGGAGCGCGTGTCCTTCTCGATCAGCCGCTTGATGGGAAAGGTGGCTGCCGACAGCGCATTGGCGCCGATCAATGTCGGATAATCGATGATGACGCTGTAGCGGGCGACGCGACAGAGTTCATCCATCAGCTTGTCCGGATCGTCGATATGGGCCAGCAGCCTGATGCTCGTAACGAGGTCAAAACTGCCGTCCGGGAAGGGAAGGGCCAGCAGATCGCCGGTCACATAGTCCACCCTGCCGGTGTCGGTGCCCTGAAACAATTGCTCGGCGCAGTCCGCCGTCGAGCCAAGGACTGTCGTCTTCAGCCCCATGCCCAGCAGCCCGCCGACAAGTTGTCCATGACCGCCGCCGACATCCAGCGCGCTTTGGTGGACGGGCGGTCCATCGTCGACCAGATCGCGCAGCCCTCGCTCCTGAATGTCGAGCAGATAGGCGCCCGAGGGCCCTGCAAAGCGGCGGGCATATTGGACAGACCCTGTTTCCAGGTCAGGGGGAGGAAGCAAACCAGTCATGCCGCGCCTGCGGTTGCTGCAATGCTCAAGAACGCATGCGGACATGACTGGCCTGACGGCACGCACCGCCCGCGGGGCGGCAGGGGCCTGACCACGGACGCACCTTTTGTGCCGGGAAGGGCCTGCTTCCCGACATGGGGGCAGGCGCGCCGCACGGTTGGGTGCCGCCAGCTGTAGACGTGGAAGCTGCTGTGCGTCGGGACGGGGGTCAGCCGCCGCTCGATCTCATTGGCGATTTCCGGGCGCACGCCCATGGGGTTGCGCCACTGATGATCGGACACGATGACCACGCCGCTATCCATGCAGTCGATGACTTCGGATAGGGCTGCCCTGCTGTCGATCAGCGGGCGGCCGGTGCGGAAGTCGCTGTTGAAATCGGACGGCGGCTTGAGCTCGCCCAGCCGGCTGTGGCTGATGAACAGGTCGAACGGTCCGATATGCGCCAGGGTACGCAGGTCGTCACCGGTGATGAGCAGGCTGCTGCCTTGCGCGATATGCCGCAGTTCAGCTGTCGCCTTGTCCCATTCGCCATCAGGTACCCGGGCGGCGAGTGAGGCGGGTTCCTGCGCAAGGGCCGATGCCATCAGCCGTGCGGAATGACGATAGGCCAAGTCTCCGCCCATCAACAGCAATAGCGCCGTGCCCGCCAGCGCGACGGGGCGCAACGGCGATCCGGTGCCGCCGAGCCGTTCGATCAGCGTGCTTATCGCGAGGCCATAGGCCATGCAGATGAACGGAAAGACATAGTAGCTGTAGCGCCACGCCTTCATCCCCGCGAAGCTGTGGAGCGCCAGGCACAGCGTCACCATGACCGCGCACAGGCTGGCCAGCGAGCGATTGCATCGCCAAGCCGCCGCGAGCGCGACCGGCCAGAGCATCAGCATAAGGGGCATTTGCGTCCAGAATTCTCGCAGATAATAATAGGCATCATGCTGCGATCCGACCGCCCAGCGTTCGGCATGGCGATAGCTTTCCAGCGCCGAATCCGCCTGCGACAGGACAATGGCTGCGCCGGCGAGCGCGACTGTGCCCAGTATGACAAGGTGCAGTGGGCGCATCGCCCCGATGGTCTTGCGCTGATCGACCAGCAGCCAGCATCCCATGGTCATCGCGGCGATAGCCGTCACGGGTTGCAGATGGGCGGCGATGGCAAGGCAGAACGCTGCCGCAGTCAGCCATCCCGGCTTGAAACGGCTCTCCGGCCGCGTGGCCACGAACAGGCTTCCCGCCGCAGCCAGGATCGCCAGCGCGTGCAGGGCGTAGAAGCGAGCGAAATGCGCGATATCGAGTGTATAACCGGCAAGCGCGAACAATGCGGCGCCGGTCACTGCGCTCCAGATGCCGCCGCTCTGTCGCAACCAGTGGAAGACCAATCCCACACTGATGCCCGAACAGAGCAGCGCGGGAATGCGTGCCGCCCAGAGGTCGGACCGCCCGAACAGATCGAAGCTGCTGCCGACCATGACGGTGAACAGGCGCGCCCGCTCATAACGTCCGTCCAGGATCGCGAAGCTGCCGTCCGCGGCCCAGCTACGTCCCGCCAGCAGATGGTAGAATTCGTCGATATGGGCCGGGCGCGTCTGAATGGTCAGTGCGTAGACCAGGCACGCGAACAATGCCGCAAGCAGGGACGCGG
This sequence comes from Sphingobium sp. R-21, assembly GCF_049913335.1. Lineage (NCBI taxonomy): Bacteria > Pseudomonadati > Pseudomonadota > Alphaproteobacteria > Sphingomonadales > Sphingobiaceae > Sphingobium > Sphingobium sp. R-21. The sequence continues at coordinate 482,361 of NZ_CP184375.1, forward strand.
CTGCTCCGGGCAGCGCCATGGGCGCGCGCCAGCCATTCTGCGACGGCAGGGCAACACGCGATCCCAGATTCTCTGATATGGTGGCCATGAATATGATCTCACATTCGGCAAAAGCCGACAGGATGTTCGATGGCCCAAGAATTCGATCTAACAGTATTCAAGTCAATATACGGGAGAACGCCTAGCCGTAGGTATGACTACATAATGGTATGTTTCTGCAATTCATGTGAATGTGTTTCTGAGGTCGCGGAATCGATTGGCGTGGAACCCGATTGTGGAAATCTTGAGGGCATCGCCGGCAATATTTTATAATATTGTAGGAATGAACGCATGGTCGATGTTTCTATTGTCGTCCCTCTTTATAATGAAGAGGACAATATAGGGCTCTTGCATGAAGCGATCAGCCATGCATTGGCGGATTTTCAACCCAGCTATGAAGTCGTGCTGGTTGACGACGGAAGCAGGGATGCGACATTTGTCCGCGCCGCGGAAGTTGTCGAGCGGGACAGGCGTGTGCGCATAGTAAAATTCCGCGGCAATTACGGCCAGACCGCGGCGATGGCGGCCGGTATCCAGAATGCCCGCGGCGACATCATTGTCACGATGGACGGCGACCTGCAGAACGACCCGTTGGACATACCGCGCATGGTCGAGCTGATCCACGCCGGGCATGACATCGTCGTCGGCTGGCGCAGGAAGCGACAGGATGGCGGGCTGCGCGTCTTCGTATCGAAATGCGCCAACCGCATCATGGCCCGGCTGATGGGCGTGGCGGTACGGGATAGCGGCTGTTCGCTGAAGGCCTTCCGCAGCATCCTCATCAAGTGCTTGCCCATGTATGGAGAGATGCACCGCTTCATTCCGGCCCTATCGCGCCTTGCCGGTGCGCGGCTGGCGCAGATCGAAGTCCGGCACCATCCGCGTCAGTTCGGCGTCTCCAAATATGGCTTCTCGCGGATTTATAAGGTGATGCTGGACATCGTTTCGATCCGCATCCTGCTTAGCTTCGTGCGGCGGCCCATGGCATGGCCGCGGCACATGATAGTCGGCATCACCCTGCTTGGCCTGCTGTCCGTCGCGGTAGCGATCTGGGGCGAGGGGCTGGCACTGCCGATGCTGGCGATTGGCGTACTCTGGCTGTCGCTGGCGCTGTTCCTGCTGGGTTGGGCGGTGATCGGACAGATGCTCGCCAGCCTGACCGGGAATGTTTCCGATTTTGCGTCGCTAGGCGCGAAACTGTCGACCCAAATCAAATCGGGGAATTGAGCAATGGTTGCCACGGCAAAGCTGGATCTGGTCAAAGTCATGGACATCTCTGTCATCGTCCCTGTCCTCAAGCGTTTCGATGATGTTGCAAGCGTCTACGGTGAATATCGGGATAGAATCGTGGCCTCGGGGAAAAGTTATGAGTTCATTTTCGTCGTCGATGGACAGCCGGATTACCCAGTCTCCACGCTGGAGCAATTGCAGCGCGACGGCGAACCCATAGAGATCATCCGCTTCGGCCGGGAGTTCGGCGAATCGGCCTGCCTGCGCGAAGGTATCCGCCAGTCGACCGGACGACACCTGCTGTTCCTGCCCGCCTATTTCCAGATCGGTGGCGCGGCGATCTCCGAACTTCTGGACCATCTGGACGAAGCCGACGTCGTCGCCGCCCGTCGCGACAGGCGGGCGGATGCCATGTTCAACCGGCTGCGCGGCTGGGGTTTTCAGAAGATGGCGCGCTTCGCCGGGGCCAAATATGATGATCCAGGTTGCCTCGTCCGCGCCGTCCATCGGAGTGTGTTCGACGAGATTCCGATCCAGGATGAAAAGCAGCGCTTCCTGCCCCTGCTGGCGGAGGTGCATGGCTTCAAGGTCGTCCAACTCACCTTGCCTCAGGCGGAAAGCGACGCGGGCCGGCCGCAGCATAAGCCGGGCGTCTATTTCGACGTGATGATGGACCTGCTGGCCGTCGGCTTCCTCGTCCGTTTCATGCAACGTCCATTCCGCTTCTTCGGCACTGTGGGCGCGGCGTCGATCCTGTGTAGCCTGGCCCTGATGGCTTTCCTGCTGTTCCAGCGGGAGGTCAGCAATATTCCGCTGAGTGACCGGCCATTGCTGGTGCTGGTCGTGCTGCTGCTGGTGCTGGGCATCCAGATCGCGGCGATCGGCCTGATCGCGGAGATCGTCATCTTCACCCGCGGCGACGGCAAGCAGCATTATCGTGTCGAAAAGATCGTGGAGCATGTGTCCGCCGATGCCTGAAACCATAATAATAGGGGCAGGCATCCAGGGCACCACGCTGGCACTGGCCGCGCTCGAACGGGGCGTGTGCCCGGTCCTGGTCGATCGGGATGATCATCCCTCCGGCGCGTCCGTCAACAGCTATGGCATCATCCATGGCGGGTTGCGTTACCTCCAGTCGATGAACATCCCCCGCTGGGTGCGCAGCCGCCGCGCGCAGAACTGGTATATCGACCGCTATCCGCATCAGGTCCGGCCACTGCGCTGTGTGATGCCGCTCTATGACGGCACCCCCCGGTCGCCCCGCCTGTTCGCCCTCGCGCGAGGACTTGACCATATGCTGCGAACGGCACTCGGCCAGCATGTGCCGCTTCCCAAAGACGGGGCCTGTTCGCGGCAGGAGGTCTTGCAGGCCTATGATGTCGCGACTCACGGTCTGCTGGGCGGCGCGGTCTGGTATGATGCGCAGTTGCTGAACCCGCCCGCGTTGCTGAGGGAAATGCTGGCTGAGGTGGAGCAGCGCGGCGGCGTCGTCCTGCGCTCCACTGAGATAACCGGCCTGATCGAGCAGGGCGGAGGCGTCCGGGCCGTCCAGTTGCGGAACGTGAAGGACGGGCGGGAGCAGAGGATCGCTGCCGACCTGCTATTCGATTGCGGTGGCGCGCAAGCGGGGCGCTGCCTCGGTCCGGCGCGCCGGGTGCCGAGCGCGGCGGTCCTCGCCTTCAACCTGCTGATGGACATTCCCGCGCCCCCCGCCAGCGACGCCTATGCCCTGTCGCCTACGCCCGGCCGCGGCCGCAGCTTCTTCTTTCGCCGCTATGGCGCAGCGACGCTGGTCGGCACTTTCTACCGTCCCGGACCCGGCAGCCTTTCGCCTCAACCGACGGCGGAGGATGTCCGGTCCGCCCTCGCATCCATTCGCCAATGCCTTCCGAACCTTGAACTGGACGAAGGATCGGTGCTGGCCATCTATGCCGGTCTGCTGCCGGATCGTGACGGCAGCGGGCGGGCGCTTCATCCCGGAGACCGGCATTTGCGTCCCGGGCCGGAGGGCTATCATATGCTATTGGGCGGCAAGCTGACCACCGCGCCGCTGCTGAGCGAACAGGTGGCGCGCCGCCTGTGGCCCGCCGCGCTCTTGCCGCAAACCGGCGGATGGCGACCGCGTCATGCCTGAACTGATGATCGACGCGCACGTCCATCTGCATCCCGGCGACGACCCATGGGACAGGTTGATGCAGGCGCATGAACGCATGATGGCGGCGGCGGGTGGGAAGGATTGCCTGGCTGTCTTCATGCTGGCGGAGCAACAGGGGTGCGATGCGTTCGGAACGTTGAAGGCATCGGCGCGGACCACGGCGGAACCGGAAAGCCTCTGGCTGGAAACCGGTTCGGCCGACCTGCTGGTGCTGGCCGGAAGGCAGGTCGTCAGCGCCGAAAGGCTCGAGATGCTGGCGCTGGCTACGGCCGCCGACTTTGCCGATGGCGCGCCGGCCGAACAATTGATCGAGGCGATGGACGCTGCGGACGCGCTGATCATCCTTCCCTGGGGGGTCGGCAAATGGGCCGGTGCGCGAGGGCGGCTGGTCGACAGGCTGCTGGCCGGAGATTCGGAGGAGCGACTGCTGTTGGGCGACAATGGCGGGCGTCCTGCTTTCTGGCCGGAGCGTCGCTTCCGCCATCGGACGGTGCTGCGCGGATCGGACCCCTTGCCGTTGAGGGGCGATGCCCGGCGGATCGGTACTTTCGGGACCATGGTGCAGGGCAGGCTTTCGGCCGATCGTCCCGGCCGCGACCTGCGCCTGCTGATCCGCTCGACCGGCAGGCAGGCGCGGCATTATGGTGCGCTCGCCGGGCCGTTGCATTTCCTCGGCAACCAGTTCCGCTTGAGAATGGCCTCATGAAGATATTGATGCTGGCGCCACAGCCCTTTTACGAGGAGCGCGGCACGCCCATTGCCGTGCGAATGGCAGCCGAAGCCTTGGCTGCGCAGGGACATGACGTTGATCTGTTGAGCTTCCATGAGGGGCGCGACGTGCCGATGCCCGGCGTGCGGCATCACCGCATCGCGGCTCCGCCGGGGGTGCGGAATGTCCCGATCGGCTTTTCGCTCAAGAAGCTCGCCTGCGATTTCTGGATGCTCTTCACCGCGATCGGCCTGCTTCGGCGCTATCGCCATCATGTGATCCACGCTGTCGAGGAGGCGGCCTTCTTCGCGCTGCCCCTGTCCCGGCTCTTCGGAACCTGCCTCGTCTATGATGCGGACTCGATCCTGAGCGAGCAGATCGTCGAGAAATGGCCCGGAGCCGGCGTCCTCGCCTGGATCGTCGAGCGATGCGAGCAATTCGTCTTCCGCCGCAGCGATCTGGTGATCGCCGTCTGCCCCGCCATCCTGCAAAGCGCCAGCCGCTTCGCAGCCCCCGGGCGCATCCATCTGCTGCCCGACGTCGCGATGGAAGGACCCGCCGCTGCAGCACCCGTCGAAGATCTGCGCCTCTATGCGAAGGATCGTCCGCTCGCGCTCTATGTCGGCAATCTGGAATCCTATCAGGGTGTCCGCCTGCTGATCGAAGCGATGGCGGCCCTTGCGCCTGTTGAGCGCCCCGCGCTGGTCGTGATAGGCGGCCAGGCGGACCATGTCGCGCAGCATCGGCAATTCGCCTTGCAACGCGGGCTGGAAGGCGACGTGCATCTGCTGGGGCCGCGCCCGCTGGATGGCCTCAGCCACTATCTGGCGCAGGCGGACATCCTCTGCTCGCCGCGCCTGAAGGGCCGGAACACGCCGATGAAGATCTTCTCCTATATGGCGTCGGGCAGGGCGCTGCTGGCAACCGATATCGAAAGCCATTCCCAGGTTCTGGATGGTCGTTGCGCCATGCTGACACCGGTAACGCCGCAGGACATGGCGGAAGGGCTGCGACGGCTCTGCGCTGACGACGCGCTGAGAGAGGGTCTGGGGAAGGCGGCGGCCACAAGGGCTCGGCTCGACTATGGCCATGCCGCCTTCGTCGAGCGGCTGCGGAGCGCCTATGCCGTGCTTTCGTCAGATGTCACGACACCCCCTTCGCCCACGGCGCTGGAGGCCGCATGACGGCCATCGGCACCAGCGCGCGGGTGGTGAAGGGCGCACCCTCCAGCCTGTTCGCCGCGCTGGGTTTCGGTCTGTCGGGCGCAGCCTTCACCCTGGGCATGCTTCTGCTGGCGCGGGTGCTGCCGGTGGAGGCTTATGGCCGTTTCACGCTGGCGGTTGCTTTGTTCAATATCTTCGGCCTGCTGACGCCGATGGGCGTGGATCAGTTGTTCCTGCGCGGGCCGATGCGGGCGGGAAGGGGCTTGCTGGCTTTCCTCATCCTCTCCGGCCTTGTGGTGGGCGGTGTGGTGGGCGCGGTAACTGGCCTGCTGGGCGGACTGCACCGGGGCGAGGCATGGCTGACGGCCTTGGCAATTGCCGGCGGCGGGCTTGTCGCGGCGACCAGCACCGGCCTTCGCGCTTGGGAGATGCCCGGTGCCTCCATGCTGCTCGCGATTTCGGCCAGTTTCATCCTCCTGCTTGCCGGAACCCTGACTGTCCTTCTCGGCATCAAGCATGGGGCGACGCCTCTTGCCATATTCGCCGCCGGAAACATCGTCTTCGGCGCGATCGGCTGGAGTCTTTTGCGATGCAGGGCGAAGGAAGGCGATGTCGGCCATCCCGCCCGGCGCTGGCGCGAGGCGGGGTCAATGCTGGGCCTCGTCGCCCTCGGCACGCTGTCGCTACAGATCGAACGGATCGTCATTCCGATCCTGCTGGACCTGAAGGATCTGGCGTTGTTCGGCGTGCTGGCGTCGGTCGCGATTTTTCCCTTCCGCCTGCTCGCTTCCGGCGTTGGCTTCACCCTCGCGCCCCGGCTGATCGGTGCGGAACCGGCGCGCCGACAGGCCATTGTGCTGGCGGAGGCCAGGCCGCTGCTCGCGGTGATCATCGTGGCGACGGCGGGCCTTGCCGTCTGCGGCCCGTTGCTCGCCACGATGGTGACCGGTGGCCTCTACGCCATCAGTCCGGCCCTGGTCTTCGCCGCCTGCGTGAACGGTGTGGGAAAGGTCGCCATGGCCTTCCCTCGAGCGATGCTCACGGCGGCGGGATCGCCCGCCGATCTGGTGCTGCTCAACGGATGGGGCGTGGTGGGTCTGGCGCTGACGGTTAGCGGTGCGCTGGCCGGGGCCGCTTACGGCATCACCGGGCTGCTATGGGGCGCGACGCTGGGCGGTGCGATCCCCACGCTCTTTACCCTGCACCTCGCCTGGCGTCGGCTTGGAAAGGATTGAGACATGACCACCCAAATGGGCTTTTCTGAGATGATGCAATCCCTGTATACCGGATCGGCGTCGCTTGATTATCGCAAGACCGGCAGGCTATTGCGCGAGATGGAGGCGCAGGCCGGCGTGCGCGTCGCGCTGATGGGTAATGTCACGCTGGACCTTCTCACCCCCTTCCTGCGTGTGGAGGCCGCGAAGGCCGGCCAGATGTCCGCATTCCATGTCAGCCCCTTCGGCCAATATATGCAGGATCTGCATGGCGAGGCGCTGCAGTGCTTCGATCCCCACGTCATCGTTCTGCTACTGTCGACGGAGGTGATGCGGCCCGATGCCTTCGCACGGTTCCATCAACTCTCCGTTGAGGACCGTCATCGCTTGCGGGACGATATGGCGGCGGAGATAGAGGGTTGGATCGACAGCGCGGTCATGCGCACCACGGCGACGCTGATGGTAGGCAATTTCCCCTGTCCTTCCAGCGCGCTGGGCGTCGCGGACCTCAGCAGTGAATATGGCGAGCGCGAATTCTTCCTGGAGCTGAACCTGGCGTTGATCCGCGCCGTGCGGGCGCGCCCCAGGGCGATGATGCTGGACGTGGTCGAAGCGATGGGCCGGGTCGGCGCGCGGCATGCGATAGACCGCCGGATGCACTATCTCGCCGGTTTGGGCTGGACCGACATGATGATGCGGGAATTCGGCGCGGTCTTCGCCCATGCGCTTGTGGGCGCACTCGGAGCGGCGCGCAAATGCCTGGTGCTGGACCTCGACAACAGCCTGTGGGGCGGGGTGGTGGGCGAGGACGGGCCGCACGGTATCCGCGTCGGCCGCGGCGACATGGTGGGTGAGGCGTTCCGTGCCTTCCAACTCCGCATCAAGGCGCTCAAGGAACGCGGCATCATGCTCGCATTGTGCAGCAAGAACAATCCGGAAGATGTCGAGGAAGTGTTTCGCCTGCGTACCGACATGCCGCTACAATTGTCGGACATGGCGGCGACGGCGATAGGCTGGAATACCAAATATGCGAGTATAGAGAAGATCGCGAGCCAGCTCAATATCGGTCTGGACGCTCTGGTGTTCCTGGATGACAACGCGGCGGAGATCGCGGCCGTGCGGCAATATTGCCCGGATGTCCATGCCGTGCTTCTGCCGCCAGATCCGTCCGACTTTGTCGATATATTGGACGCGCTGCCCTGGTTCGAGAAAAGCCGGTTGACGGCGGAGGACAGGGCCAGGACCGAACAATATGCGCTGGCTGCCAAGCGGGAGGCTCTGTGTGCTTCCTGCGATCCGATGGATTATCTGCGCGACCTTGACATGCGCGCGGCGGTCCGCGCCGCGGGGCCGGCAGACCTGCTGAGAGTGCATCAGCTTTTCAACAAGACCAACCAGTTCAACCTGACCACCGGCCGCCCGACCATGGGGGAGGTGGAGGCGATGATGACCGGCCCGGCATGGCAGCTCATCGTTGCGGATCTGCGCGACCGCTTCGGGGAATTGGGCACGGTCGCGATCTGCGCCTTGAGGCGAGAGGGCACAGCGCTCCATATCGGGCATTTGCTGATGAGTTGCCGCGCCATGGGCCGCGGCCTGGAACATGCCATGATGAATGAAGTCAAGCGTCGCTTTCTGGAAAGCGACGCCGCATTCCTGCACGGCAGCTACGTTCCGACGGCCAAGAACGATCCGGTGCGCGGCTTTTTCAACGATCAGGGCTTTGCCGCCATCAAGGGCGGCGACGGCACGGACTACGCGCTTTCCCGGGCGGATGTCGCGTTCAGGGAATGCGACTGGATCATGCTGGAGGCGAGATGATGATTGTGGATATGGACGACCTGCTGAACCTCGTCGGTGATATCATCGAAGTCGATCCGTCCCGGATAGACCGGCGTCTGGACCGGGACGGGGTTCCCGGCTGGGATTCGCTGGCCCATCTGCGGATCATCACGGCGTTCGAAGCACAATATGGCGTGCGCCTCAGCATGGAGCAGATTGCCGGAATACGTACGGTGGAACAATTGTCGCAGACATTGGGCGAGGCATGACGCCATGCGCCTGGGTGTCGCCATACGCCGTTTCGCCATTCCAGGCTTCGTGCACAGCCTCTACCATCTGTTCGTCGGGCGCGCGATCGTCAGCCCGCGCGCGGAACTGGAATGGAGCAGGCTGCTGAAGATCGGTCGCAAGTCGCAGATCAGCTCCTTCGTGAAGATCAAGGCGAGCGAAGGGCCGGTGAGGGTGGGTGAACGGACCGACATAGGCTGCGGCGTGTTCATCGCCGGGCACAGCCATGGCATCGTCATCGGCAACGACTGCCTGATCAGTCCCAACGTATCGATTATCGGCGTCAATTACCGTTATGACCGCGCCGACCTGCCGATCCGCGAACAGGGGGTGCAGTCGGCTGGCCCGACCAGCATCGGCAACAATGTCTGGATCGGCGCGGGCGCGGTGATCCTGGACAATAGCCAGATAGAGGATGGCGCGATCATAGCGCCGAACGCGGTGGTGTCGGGCCGGGTGCCCGCTATGTCGGTCATGTCGGGCAATCCCGCCAAGCTGGTGTTCATGCGCCGATGAGGCTCTTCGTCACCGCCCGGCTCGACGACCTCTATGCGCGATGGACCCGCTGGCGTCTGCGGGTGGCAGGCGGCAAAGGGGGCCGTGCTCTGCGGGTGCGGGGTGGCGTGCCCTATCTCGCTGGGCAACTTGTTCTGGGTGAGGCCGTGCGCTTGCGCAACGAGCCCGCCCGCATCAGGCTGAAGGCCGTTGGAAGCGGCCGGATCGTCTTGGGCGATCAGGTGTCGCTCAACAGCGGCGTCACCATCTTCAGCGCCGCCAGCGTGGAGATCGGCGCCTTCAGCCGGATCGGGGACCATGCGAGCCTGTTCGACACCAGCTTCCATGCGGTCCATGAGGGGCATGCCGTACGGCCCCGGCCGATCCACATCGGCCGCAACGTCTGGATCGGGCGCCACGCCACGATCCTGCCGGGCGTGTCGATTGGCGATCACAGCGTGATAGCTGCAGGTGCAGTGGTATTCGAGGATGTTCCCGCCCGCCAGCTCTGGCGCGGCAATCCAGCGGGTTTCGTCAAGCATGTCCGCGCGGGCGACGATTTCATAAGGCGATAAGGGAAGCATCATGTCCCCAACCACTGGCGGCATAGCCGGAAAAATCCGATCGGGCATGGCCTGGTCGCTGGTCGAAAGCTGGGGCGTTCAGGCGATTCAGTTTCTGGGGTTCATGATGGTAGCCCGCTATGTCGACGCCGCCGCGCTGGGTGTGGTAGCCATGGCGCTGCTGGCGGGGCAGTTCTTCCAGATGACCTTGCTGTCGGGCATAAGCGCCCCGATGGTCAGCGCGGGGCGCGACGATCCAGATCTGGATGATACCGCCTTCTGGATCGCCTTCGCGATCGGCGCGCTGCTGTTGCTGCTCACCCTGGCCTGCGCGGGCGTTGCGGAACGGGCGCTGGAGCAGCCGGGACTGGCGTGGGTGCTGCGCTGGCTCAGCATTGCCAATTTTCTCTCCGCGCTGAACGTCGTGCCCCAAGCCTGGCTGACCCGGGCGTTGATGATGCGACCGCTGGCGGTGCGATCCACCCTGTCGACCTTGGCAGGCGCGCTGATTGGCATTCCGATGGCCATGGCGGGCTATGGGCTGACGGCGCTCGTGATGCAGAATATGGCGACCGCTCTGGTCGGCACTGCGATCCTCTGGGCGGGGTGTTCCCGGCGCCCGCGCTTTCGCTTCGTTCGGAAGAAGGGACAGGAAATTTTCTTTTACAGCCGCCATGTGACGCTGACGGGCATCGCCAATTTCTTCAATTCCAACTCCGACGTGCTGATCGTGGGCGTTGTCTTGGGTGCGGCGGCGACGGGCGTCTATACGGTCGGCAAGCGCGCGCTGCTGGCGGCCAATCTGCTGCTGGCGCGGGCTCTCTCCCGGATCGCCTTCCCGGCCTTCTCGCAGCTCAAGCATGATCCGCCGCGATTGGCTGCGGCCTTCCTCAAGCTCGTCTCCGCGACATCGCTGATCACCACCCCGGCCTTCGTCGGCATGGCGCTGGTGGCCGATTCCTTCATCCATCTCTTCTTCGGGCCGCGCTGGGCAGGAGCGGTGCCGGTGATGCAATGTCTCAGCTTCTTTGGCGCGCTCCAGGCAATCGGCATTTATAATCAATCGCTTATGCTTGCCCTTGGTAAGCCACAATGGCAGACGTGGTTGGCCGCCCTCTATGCCGTGGTGAACTGCACCCTCTTCCTGGCGGCGGCGGATCAGGGGCCGGGCGCGATCGCAGCCGCCTTCACGCTCCGCGCCTGGTTGCTTTATCCGCTCTCCGTCCTGGGCGTGATCCTGTTGCTGCCGATCAGCTGGAAGGACTATTGGAAGGCCGTTCGGCCGGGCTTGTTCGCGTCCGCAGCCATGGCGGGATGCGTATTGGGCGCGCGGCCTTTTCTTGTCGAGATGGCGCCGGCGGAAGTCCTGACCCTCACTATCCTCATCGGAGCGCTGACCTATGGCATGGCCCTTTTGTTGCTCGGGCGAAACGCTCTGGTTCAGCTGTTGATGTTCGCCAAGGGGCGGTACGGAACAGTGTAACCTATGCTAGCATATTGCTCTTGGGCGATTTTGTTGCCGTAAAGATGTAAAATTCCGTAGCAATACCTACTAGGCAATCCCCGATCATGCTGTTACGACCATTGCAACGCAGCAATTTCCCTTAAGCTATTTCCCTTAAAGGGGCTGGCGTATGGGATGATGCATGAGCTGAGCCGGGCCGATCCCGGCCGGGTCCAATAAATACGGTAAACCGAGGTCGCAAGAAATAGTTCTGGGCTATAAGCGCGGAGTGAAAGACTATGCTTGCAACCGGCGCCGATGAGCGTCTTCAGCGGCGTTTCTCGCTGGCACTCATGCGTAATGCGTCGCAGCGGTTCACCCCTGCCGCGTGGATTGTCGAAGTGCGTTGGAGCGGCCTTGGCAAATATATTGCCTCGCTGATCATCGTCTTTCTCGCCTCCTCCTGGATTTTCCGCGACGGGGTCGCGTCGCTGGCTGCCGAGGACTATGCGATCCTGACCCTGATCGTGATTTCCGTCGCAACCCTGATGGGAATTGGCCCGGCCGCTGTCACTACTGCCGGCCTGCTGACGGTCATCTACGCCATTGTCGACGTGCAGATCAGGGGCGGAAGCGGCGAGGACGGCCTGGCTTTCCTGCTGGTCATGGTGGCGGCCAATGGGGTGGCGTTTAAATCCACCTTCTGGCGCGCGCGGGCGGAGCGGCAAGGCGCCTATGTCAACCGGCTGACCGAGCAGTTGAAGCTGCTGACTGACGGATCGGTCAACTATGCCCTCTATATGACCGATGTGGAGGGGCGGGTCGTCCACTGGAACAGGGGCGCCCAACGCTTCACCGGTTGGGACAGCCGCGACATCATGAATCGCCCCGTATCGCTGCTCTACTCACAGCTTCCCGGCATGGGGGACAATATGGCCGAAGCCTTCGCCCTTGCCAAGGAGCATGGGAGTTGCGAATTCGACTGCTATTTCATCAGGAACGACCGCAGTGCCTTCATGCAGAATTGCGTGGTGACGGCGCTGCGGGACGGCAAGGGTCGGCTCCAGGGTTTCGCCAAGCTGGTACGCGACGTGACGGCGGAAAGGGCGCAGGAAGTCGCCCTGCAGGAACGGGAAGCGGAACTGCGCTCCATTCTGGAAACGGCCCCCGATGCAGTGTTCGTCGTCGATATTTCGGGGCGGATCGATTATATGAACAGCACCGCCTGTCGCATGTTCGGCTATGGTCTGCGCGAACTGGAAGGCGGAGAATTCGATCTTCTCCTGACCGGGGCGCAGCCGCCGCGAGAGGTTCGCGAAGAGCCTCTCCATGTCGAGAGCGATACCCCGCTATCCTATCCACGCAGGCTGATCGGTCGCCGCCGCAATGGCTCCAACTTTCCTATCGAGATGAGCTTCGTGAAGATGGAGGGCGCGCATGAGACGCACTATACTGCCTTCATCCGCGACCTGACCGAACCGGAGGCGACCAAGGCGCGGCTGGAACTGCTCCAGACCGAGATGCTGCACGGTACCCGCTACAGCGCAATGGGTGCGATGGCATCGATGCTGGCGCATGAACTGAACCAGCCGCTGACCGCGCTCGCCGCCTATATGGAGGGCAGTTCGATCCTGCTGATGCGCGGGCAGGAGGCCGACCGGCCGAAGCTGAACCGTATCTTCCGCTCTGCCGCGCAAGAGGCCGTGCGGGCCGGCGCGATCATGCGCCGCCTGCGGGATTTCGCCAGCGACGGCGAGGCGCTGTTGGAAATTCATGATGCGCAAGATGTGGTGCGCAGCAGCCTGGCGCTGATTGCGGCCATGGCCGCGGCGGCGGACATCACCGTGGAAATGGAGGTCGCGCCGGACACCGGGTCAATATTTGCCGATCCGATCCAGATTCAGCAGGTGATCGGCAATCTCTGCCGGAACGCCATCGACGCCATGCGCGACGAGCCGGAACGGCGACTGACCGTGCGGGTCGCGGCGGCAGATGACCTCACTACGCATTTTCTCGTTTCCGACACAGGCTCGGGCATTCCACCCGCGATCAAGGACCGGATTTTCGATGCCTTCGTCAGCAGCAAGGAAGAGGGTACCGGCGTCGGCCTGTCCATCTGCCGCACCATTGTCGAAGCCCATGGCGGACGGATCTGGCTGGAACCGAGCGCCACGGGAAGCTGCTTCGGTTTCAGTCTCAGACGCAAGAAGGGAAACGCCATTGGAAGTCACTAAGCTGATCCACATCGTGGATGACGAAGATTCCGTTCGCGCCGCAACGGCCTTCCTGCTGGAGCTGGAGGGCTATACGGTCCGTACCTGGCAGCGCGGCACGCATTTTCTGGCTGCGGCCGCGAATGAGCCGACGGGTTGCGTGATCATGGATCTGCGCATGCCGGAAATGGACGGGATAGAGGTGCAGCGGCGTCTGAACGAGGCGGAGCTCTATTTCCCAATCATCATGCTGACCGGCCACGGTGACATTGCCTCCACCGTGACCGCGATGAAGATGGGCGCGGTCGATTTCCTGGTGAAGCCGTTCGAGCGGGAAACGCTGCTGCGCGCGGTGGAAAATTGCTGGACGCTGTTCCAGGATAGCGGTGCGCGCCGTCAGCGGGCGATACGCGCCGGGGCCATGGTGGAAAAGCTCACGCCCCGGGAGCGCGACGTGCTGTCGGGCCTGACCATGGGCCTGCCGAACAAGCATATCGCGCTGCAATTGGGGATCAGCCCACGTACCGTGGAAATACATCGCGCCAATCTGATGTCCAAACTGGAGACGCGAAGCCTGTCCGATGCGTTGCGCGTGGCCTTTGCCGCAGGGATCGGCGGGCAGTTGGATTGTTGAGAAGACTGGCGATTTGCGACCTGTAGGTTTTCTGCGCTGAAGAGGCAGTTTCTTGAAAATGCATCGCGTTCGGCCGCCACTTCGGATGAATGAGTCATAAGAGCGGTTCGACCGGCAATGTTTTCGGTCGAACCGCTCTGTCGCGCCTGGATGCCGAGCCTTCGTCCTCCGTTCCATGGCGCGACGATGCCTTTTCCTCCTTGTTCTGGAAGTTCAGCGCGGTCGTCCTGCTGGCAATCTAATCGTGAACAGGGCATCGTCGGGCGCTGCCCCGTTCCTGACGACCTGCAATTGCGATCCGCCATTGGGGGCATGCGGCAGGCTGGTTTTCCTGCTTTTTCCGTCCAGCTGGACAGACGATTTCACCAGCCGCAGCGAGGCCCGTTTGGCGTGAACCGACCGGCGCCATGAACGTCCTCTCCGCTTTCGCCTGATCAGATCCCAGGTGAGATAGGGCAGCGAAATGACCAGAAGATAAAGCGATACCGGCAACCATATGATCGCGAAGAGCCGATCGCGCCATCCAACCTTCACAATGTTCCGCGACTTGTTCTGCAATCGCCACAGATTGCAGGAACCATGAACCCATATCCCGGAGAGGACTGCCATCGCGATAATCATTGCCATCCTGCTCCATCATCCAATCGCAGCTCTTCGGGATGCGTCGCGAAGCTGTTTTCAGACAAAATATAGATGAAAGTGATCACCTGTCATCTACGCAGGAATACGCACCGATGGATATCGGGACGAGCCGTCCACCCCTCTGTATTCTTCCGGATTGTACGTAAAGCGATAATATGTCTGATTTGGAGGGGGCAAGGATCGGTTGCAGGAACGGATATTCTGCGACAACTGCGTTTCGATCGAATGCGTGCCATGGCGCGGAGAGCCCTCCGAGCGCGCAAAATGAGGTGTGCATGTCGAGAATTGACCTGGCGATGGCGACCCGTCCAGCCGGCGGACGGGGTCCCGCCACGGCGCATCGCGCGGTGCGGATCGGGCTTTGCCTTGCACTTGCCCTGTGGGACATGGTGGCGTTGACATGCGGACTGAGCGTTGGACTGGCGCTTGCGCCCTTGGATGTCGGGCTTCGCGATAGCGGCGCTTCTGTCGCGGCGCTGCTCATGGCCTATCTCATCATCGCCTTCCACAATCAGGCCTATGACCCCCGCAGCCTTACCAACGCGACGACCAGTTGCCGCAATGCCGGAAGGGCCTTCGCCGGCATGGTGCTGATCTTCTTCCTCCTGCTGTTCGCGGTGAAATCCGCCTCGACCTTCTCACGCACCGCAGTGCTGGCCGGGCTGAGCTGTGCGGGCGGGCTGCTGCTTGCGCAACGGCTGCTGCTGAGCCGTCTTATCGAACGTCATTTCGGGGATCGGCTGTTTGCCGAGTTGTTGATCGTGGACGATTGCCCGATCCCCGAGGATCCGGGCCGGTTGGCATTGATCGATGCGCAGGCCATCGGTCTTCGCGCTGATCTGGACGACCCCTATATGCTGCACAGACTGGGTATGCTGCTGCGTGATCACGATCGGGTGGTCGTCGCCTGTCCAGCTGATCGGCGTGTGGTCTGGGCGCAGATGCTGAAGGGCGGAAATATATTGGGCGAGATCATTTCTCCCGAAGTCGAATCCATGGCGCCGCTGACGGTCGGGCGCTGGCAGGACATGGCTACATTGGTAGTCGCGCGCGGGCCGTTGAACCTGGCGAACCGGGCGACGAAGCGACTGTTGGACCTGATCGTCACGGTGCCCTTGCTGATCGGATTGTTGCCGCTGATGATTGCCGTCGCCATTGCGATCAAGCTGGATTCGCCCGGTCCGGTCTTTTTCCGCCAACAGCGGATCGGGCGGGGCAACACCTTGTTCAGCATCCTGAAGTTTCGCAGCATGAAGGCGGAGCGATGCGACCTGGACGGCGTCCGGTCGGCCAGTCGCACTGACGACAGGACCACGCGGGTCGGCCGGATCATTCGCCGGACCAGCATCGATGAATTGCCGCAGCTCATCAATGTCATTCTGGGGGAGATGAGTCTTGTCGGGCCAAGACCTCATGCCATTGGATCGACGGCGGAGGACATATTGTTCTGGCGCATCGACCACCAATATTGGAAGCGGCATGCGTTGAAGCCCGGAATCACTGGTCTCGCGCAGATTCGCGGATTCAGGGGTGCAACGGAAACCCGGGCGGATATTTTACGGCGGGTTGAGGCCGACCTTGAATATATGAATGGCTGGAGCCTGATGCGCGACATCGTGATCCTTTTCGGCACCATCCAGATTCTGATGCACAGAAACGCTTTCTGATCCCTTTGCAAGAAGTCATTTCAGGATAGGAAAAGGGGCGATCCGGCCGCATGAGATCAACCCCTCCATCCCGATTTTACCGCGTCCGCTTGAGCATTCCGTGCATGTCGATCCACCGCACGAAGGCGTCGAACCAGCCGGTGCTGGTGGTCGCCTTCGGATACATGCCGAAGCCATGGCCGCCCTTTTCGTACAGGTGGAATTCCACGGGGCGACGCGCTGCACGCCAGTCGTCGATCAGCTTGAAGTCGCGATTGCCGAACAGCGGATCGTCGGCGGCGATGGCCGCGAACATCGGCGGCGCGTCCTGGGGCACGGTCATGCTGCCCAGCGGGCCGTAGATGTTGCCGACGAAGGCGGGCTTCGCCTCCGTGGTCGACAGCGTCGTCGCCATGGTCAGCATCGCCCCGGCGGAAAAGCCGATCATGCCGATCCGGTCAGGATCCACATGCCATTGTGACGCCCGGGCGCGGATCAGGCGAAAGGCCGCCGTGGAATCCGCCAGTTGCGGAGCAAGGTCGGTCGCCGCGGAGGTGGGAGCGGGCAGCGGCGTCCTGGCCGCGCCGGAGAACATTTCCTGCATCGACCGTTCGAAACCAGCCATGTCGGCCGGTGTCTGGCGCAGCCGATATTTGAGGACGAAAGCCGCAACGCCCCTGGCGGCCAGCGCTCGCGCGACGTCATAGCCCTCATTGTCCATGGAAAGCGTGCGGAAGCCGCCGCCGGGCGCCACGACTACCGCCGCGCCCGACGCCTTGGCCGGATCGGGAAGGAAGGGCGTCAATGTCGCCACCGTGACATTGCGCGCAAAGCGGCTGCCATATTGGCGGTGCCAGCTTTCCTTTGCCGTGGCGCCGGGAAGCGCGCCGGTGCCCAGTTCGATCGCGTCGGGCTGGGCAGGGGCGGCAATGGGCGTCATCCTGTCGTCCTGTGCCTGCCCCGGCGCCGGAGCAGCAAGGGCGCATGCGGCGATGCCGAAGGCGAGGGCGCATGCCGCCGGGAAACGGAAGGGGCGCCGCAATGCGTCGCCGGCAGATAGAAGCATCATGTCATCCTCCTCTGATCATCCATTCTCATTGCAGGTCCAGCACAACCACCGACTTGGGCGGCAACGTCACCGTCAGCGCGCCGCCGCTGATCTGCGCACCTGCAAAGGCCGCGGGCTTCACCACCTCCGGCGCGTCGAAGCTGTTGTGCGAATTGATGGCCGGGGCGGTCAGGACGCGGCCTGAGACGTTCGCGGCGTTCAGCCCGTCCAGCTTCACCGTCACCGTGTTGGCTTGGTTGGGGTCGAGGTTCGACAGGGCGACATGCACCTTGCCGTCCCGTGCCCGCACCGCCGATCCGCTGACTGCCGGCATGACGAACCTGTCCTTGTTGTACCAGGGCGTGTCGATGTCGATCGGGAGCACCGTCGCGTCCTGCCAGGGCTTGTACATCTCGAAGACATGATAGGTGGGCGTCAGCACCATCTTCCTGCCCTCGGTCAGGATCATCGCCTGGAGCACGTTCACCATCTGGGCGATGGCCGTCATCCGCACCCGGTCGGCATGCCTGGCGAATATGTCCAGGTTGACCGAGGCGACCAGCGCGTCGCGCAGCGTGTTCTGCTGTCGCAGGAAGCCGGGATTGGTACCGGGATCGGGCGCATACCAGGTGCCCCATTCGTCCACCGCCAGGAAGATGCGCTTCTGCGGATCATATTTGTCCATCACCCTGCTGTGGCCGGTGATAAGCTCGTCCATCTTCCAGGTGGCGGCCAGCGTGTCGGCCCATGCGGTCTCGTCGAAATTGACCGGGTCGGCCTTGGGCGGCCAGCCACCCTGCGGCAGCGTGTAATAATGGAGGGAGAGCGCATCCAGTTGCTTGGCGGCATCGCGCATCATCACTTCGGTCCAGTTATAGTCGCCGCCATTCGCGCCCGACGCGATCCGCACCATTGTCTTGCCAGCGGGAACCTTCAGGAAGGTCGAATAGCGCTTCGTCACGTCGGCGGCATATTCGGCACGCATATTGCCGCCGCATCCCCAAAGCTCGTTGCCGATGCCGAAGGCGGGCAGCGCCCAGGGTTCCTTATGTCCATTCTTCGCGCGCTCATCGGCCAGGCTGCCGGCGGGCGCGGTGATATATTCGACCCACTCCGCCATTTCCTGCGGTGTGCCGTTGCCGACATTGCCGGAAATATAGGCTTCCGCGCCCACTTGCCGCAGCAGCTCGAAATATTCATGCGTGCCCACGCTATTGGGCTCGGTCACGCCGCCCCAATTGGTGTTGACCTTGGTCGGGCGCTTTGCCCTGGGGCCGATGCCTTCCCGCCAGTGATATTCGTCCGCGAAGCAGCCGCCCGGCCAGCGGATCACTGGGACGGAAAGGTTGCGCAGCGCGGCCACCACGTCATTGCGGAAGCCGTTGGTATTGGGGATCGACCGATCATTGCCCACCCACAGGCCGCCATAGATGCCATGCCCCAGATGTTCGGCAAATTGCGTGAAGATGCGGCGGTCATAGATCGGACCGGGCCGGTCGGCATGGACGGTGGCGGTGGTCGGCTTGCCGTTGGTATCGGCGCTGGCGGTCGTCGCTGCCAATGCGCTGGCACACAGGAGCAACGCGGCAGTCTTGCGGCGCAGGGTCTTGATCATGGTCGTCCTCTTGGGAAATTGGCGGCGGAATGGGTGAAACCTATTTGGGCAGGGGGATCATTTTGGTGATGGTGTAGCGGGCCTGTTGGCCCTGCACGCCCTCGTCCGGCTGGCCGCTGCCGACGCTCAGGCCATAGTCGCCCGGTATCAGCCCGCGCTCGCCCGCGATGGTGACGAAGCTGAGATCCCGGGGGCTCAAGGTGAATTCGACATTCCTGGTCTCGCCGGGCTTCAGCGTCACGCGCTGGAAGCCCCGCAGGGCAAGGCGCGGCGCGCCCTCGAAGCGGGGCGGCGTGATGTAGAGCTGCGCCACGTCGTCGCCGGCCCGCGCGCCCGTGTTCGTAATGGCGGTGCGCACATGCAGTCCATTCTCGACCGAACCGTTCACCGGTTCGACCGCCAGCGGCGCGTAGCGGAAGCTGGTGTAGCTGAGGCCGTGGCCGAAGGGATAGACGGGCTTCCCCCTGAAATAGCGATAAGTGCGTCCCTCCATCCCATAGTCGCCAAAGGGTGGAAGGTCATTCACGCTTCTGTAGAAGGTGACGGGCAGCCGGCCGCCCGGATCAACCCTGCCCGACAGGACATTGCCGATCGCCAGCCCGCCAGACTGGCCCGGATACCAGGCCTCGACGATGGCGGCGGCATTGTCCTTCGCCCAGGACAGGTCGATGGCGCTGCCGTTCATGGCGACGATGACCAGCGGCTTGCCAAGCGCCTTGGCCTTTTCCAGAAAAGCGCGCTGGTCGGCGGGCAGGTCCAGCGTCGTCTTGTCGCCACCGTCGAAACCATCGACCTTGATGGGCATTTCCTCGCCCTCCAGGTCGGAGGTCAGACCAACCACCGCGACCACGACGTCCGCATCCTTCGCGCCGTTGGTCAGGTCACGGTCAACATCGTCAGTGACACGCTTCCAGAAGATGGCCGGGCTGGCGGCGACGGCGCTCTCTCCCTGCAGGTGGATGGCGTAGCGCTCGCCCCTGGTCATCCGCACGTCGACCAGCTTGAGCGGTTCTGCCCAGCGCGAATATTCGCCGGCCGAGACGACGGCTCTGCCGTTCAGCGAGACGTCGCCCTTCACGCCGGTCAGGGCCAACCGATAAAGGCCGGTTTCGGGCGCAACCAGATAGCCGCTCCAGCGGACCCGATGCTTTTCCGATACCTGCCTGAACTCGCTCGCCCGCGACACGATGCTGGTCTCGGTCCGCGTCAGCACCGGACGGGTTGCAAACTGGTCCTTGCCTGTGGCGTTGAAATATTCGGCCTTGATGCCGGGCTTGCCATCCGGCGTCAGCAGCGCGGTGCTCGGAACGAGGTCGCCGTCGGTGATGGACGGGCTGAAGGGGATCACGGTCACGGCATCCCCGCCCATGACCTGCTTCAGGCCTTCGGCAACGGAAATGGGCGGCGCGCTGCGGGCGGAGGAATAATTGCCGCGCAGCACGCGGGTCGCATCCGCCAAAGGTCCGGCCAGCGCGATCTTCGTGCCGGGCTTGAACGGCAAGACGCCGTCATTCTTGAGCAGCACGATGCTCTTTTCCGCCGCGCGCAGCGCCAGCGCCTGGTGATCGGGCGTGCCGATGGCGCTCGGCGGGGTCGCGTCGGGCTGGCGGGACGACAGGCCCGGCAGGTCGCCATTGCGGTATCGCGCGGAAAAGAGCCGGACGAGGGCGGTATCGATGTCGGCCATGCCGATATGGCCCCGCGCCAGTGATTCCTTGTATCGATCGCCCAGGTCGGTGCGCCCGCCCAGCGTCGCGTTGTTGCATTCGCTGTCGACCCCGTATCGCAGGGCAACGGCGACGCCGGTGGCGGCGTCGGGCGCATATTTGTGATGCTCGTAAATATCGACCACG
Organism: Sphingobium sp. R-21; assembly: GCF_049913335.1. Lineage (NCBI taxonomy): Bacteria > Pseudomonadati > Pseudomonadota > Alphaproteobacteria > Sphingomonadales > Sphingobiaceae > Sphingobium > Sphingobium sp. R-21. The sequence continues at coordinate 503,094 of NZ_CP184375.1, forward strand.
GCGTCGCAGTCGGACACGACATAGCCGTTGAAGCCCCAGGCGCCGCGCAGATAATCTTGAAGCAGCATATGGCTGCCGCAGGCCGGTTGCCCGTCGACGCGGTTGTACGCGCACATGATTGACCCGGCCTTGCCCTCGACAATGGCGGCGCGGAAGGCGGGCAGATATGTATCCTCCAGATCGTGCGGCGTGGCGAAGATATTGTCGGTGTGGCGGCTGGGTTCCGGGCCGCTATGGACCGCGAAATGCTTGGGCGTCGCGACCACGAGCGGCAGGTCCGGATTGTCCCCCTGCATGCCCTGGATAAAGGCGACGCCGATCCGCGCTGTCAGATAGGGATCTTCGCCATAGGTTTCCTGACCCCGACCCCAGCGCGGATCGCGGAAGATGTTGATGTTGGGCGACCAGCTGTCGAGGCCGGTGCCGATCCGTCCGAGATGTCCGGTCTGCCGCCCTAAAGTGTGCAGCGCGCGGACCTCTGTCCCGATGGTGGAGGCGACCTGATGGATCAGCGGCGCGTCGAAGGTAGCGGCGAGGCCGATCGGCTCCGGGAAATTGGTCGTGGGCACCGCACCGATCGCCCCGTGCAGGGATTCGGTCCACCAGTTATAGGTGGGTATGCCGAGCCGCGGAATGGCAGGCGCGACGTTCAGAAGCTGCGCGACCTTCTCGTCCAGCGTCAGCTTGTCGACAATCGCCTGCGCCTTGCTGTCGGCCTCCGCCCAAATGTCGCTGGCCTGGGCATGGGCCATGGGGGATGTGGCAAGGCACAATAAGGCGCTGGCCGCGCGAAGGGCGAGTGCGGTCTTCATGATCATTTCCCCATGAGCGCGCCGTTTTCGGCATCGCCCGTCGCTTTCAGTCAAACAGGTGGGCGCGGGGGATGGCACTTCCCCCGCGCCCGGCGCGCTCATTGGGCGGCGCCCCCCTTCGCGCCCTTGGCGACGAAGGGATTGATCGTCCGGATCATGCCGTCGGGGTTATAATGCAGTTCGGTCACCTTCACGTTGCGCAGGCGGGTCTGGCCCGACAACTGGCTGTCGGCGTAGAACAGCCACCATTTCCCGTTCCATTCGACGATGGAATGGTGGGTGGTCCAGCCTTCCACCGGGTCCAGGATACGGCCCTTGTAGGTGAAGGGGCCATAGGGGGAATCGCCGACGGCATAGACCAGATAATGGGTGTCGCCGGTCGAATAGCTGAAATAATATTTGCCCTTATATTTGTGCATCCACGACGCCTCGAAGAAGCGGCGGTCATGGTCGCCGCCCAGCAGCGGCTTGCCCCTGTCGTCCAGGATCTGGATCGCGCGGGGCGCTTCGCTGAATTCCAGCATGTCGCCGGTCAGCTTCGCGACGCGCGGCGCCAGCGCGGGCTTGTCGTCCTGGCCCAGGTCGGTCTTCGAACCGTCCGGATCATATGTGCCGCCGACATTGCGCTGAAGCTGCCCGCCCCAGATGCCGCCGAAATAGATGTAGCTCGAACCGTCATCGTCCGTGAAGACGGCGGGATCGATCGAATAGCTGCCCTTGATCGGCTGCGGCTGCGCCTTGAACGGGCCCATCGGGTTCTTGGCAGTGGCGACGCCGATGCGGAAGGCGCCCGCCTTGTCCTTGGCCGGGAAGTAGAGATAATAGGTGCCGTTCCTGTACGCCGCGTCCGGCGCCCACATCTGCTTGTCGGCCCAGGGCACGTCCTTGACGTCCAGCGCCACGGGACCGACGCTCACGGGGCCGCCGATCTTGTCCATCGACAGGATGCGATAGTCGCGCATCTCGAAATGGCTGCCCAGGTCATCCTCCGGCGTCGGCCCGTCAATGTCGTGGCTGGGATAGACATAGATCTTCCCGTTCCACACATGGGCAGATGGATCGGCGGTGTAGATGTCCTTGACGAGAGGCTGGGACAGATATTCGGACGCGTCGCGCTTCGCCTCAGTCTTTGGCTGGGCTTCGTTCGCCGGCTGCGACTGCTGGCACCCGGCGGTGAGCAAGAGGACGGCGAGCGGCAGCACTTCCAGGGCAGGTTTCGATCTTCCTGAACCAGATTGCCGCTCCCGATTCGCGGCCTGCGCAAATGTCCTGACCTGCGACCAGGCCCGATTGGCTGGAAATCGCTCTGCGGCGCGCAACATCTTGGGCATGCTGATCCTCTCTGTTATAACTTTCACGATAGCGCTACCATTTTGTGAACGCAATCTTCTCTGACAAATTATCCGGCACCCTCGACGATCTTCGATCGCCAGACCTGCAGGTCAGACGGGCTGCAACCCATGGCTCATGATCTTGTCGATCAGGTCGCGATGCCGCGGCAGGCCGGCGAGCAGCTTCGCCGTCATGGCCGCGTTTTCGCGCCGCGCGCGTTCTGCGAGATGAACGTCGCGCGCCAGTGCAGGCTGCTCCACTTCCGTGCGGAAGCCCATGCCGTAGAGCACATATTGATAACTCGCCGCGGGGAATATTTCCTCAACCCGGTCGAACTCGTCAAGGAACCAGGGCGACTGATAGCGCCATAGCAGCATCAACTCCTTCAGCCGATCGGGAATGCTGTCATCACGGACATTGTCGCGCCAGAATTCGCTGTCGGTTCGCTTGGTCAACACATAATGCAACTTCAGGAAATCAATGATCCTGCCCCAGCGATAATGGGTCGTCGCATTGAAGCGGGCAGCGACGATGTCCATCACCTCGCGGCAGGCGGGCATCTGTTCGGCGATGATCTTGGCCGACAATTCGATCAGGACGATGGCAGATGCTTCCAGCGGTTCGAGGAAACCGGCCGCCAGCCCGACGGCGACGCAATTGCCCTTCCAGAAGGTTTCGCGATGGCCGGATCGGATCGCGATCTTCCGCGCGGTCAGCCCGTCGGCAAGCGGACCGATATAGGCACGCAGTTCCCGTTCCGCCTCATCCTCCGAAATATGGCTGCTGGAATAGACATGGCCGACGCCGCGCCGCGTCGGCAGGCCGATGTCCCAGATCCATCCCGCGCTCTGCGCCGTCGAAATGGTGTGCGACGCCATGGCACTGTCGGGTCGTTCATAGGGCACCTGCATCGCAAGCGCGGTATCGCAGAACAGCACGTCCCCGCAGTCCCTGAACGGCACCTTCATCGCGCCTTCGATCAGCAGCGCCTTGAATCCGGTGCAGTCGACGAACAGGTCGCCCTCGATCTCGCCGGCCTGGGCGGTGCGGATGGCGCGAATGTCGCCGTCCTCCTTCATCAGCACCTGCTCCACATCGGCCAGGACATGACGCACGCCCAGCTTCTCGCAGCAATGGCGTTGCAGGAAGGGGGCGAACTTGCCGGCGTCCAGATGATAGGCATAGTTGGCCAGCGCATCATATTCGGCGGTGGCGATCGTCTTGGGCGCCAGGCCGTCGTCGCAGATGCGGCCCTGCGAACAGACGCTGTCGCAGAAACTTTCGTCCCCCTCGCTCGCCAGCCAATGGGGCGCAAGGTTCACCTGCCCGAAATTCTGGGGCAGCATCAGGGGGTGGTAATAGCCGTCGTCTGGCGTTCCCGTCGTCCAGCGGGCGAAGCGCGCGCCCTGCTTGAATGCGGCATCGCATTCGCGGAACAGGTCGGTTTCGGAAATCCCCATGCGCGACAGGGTCGTGCGCAGTGTCGGCCATGTCCCTTCGCCCACGCCGATGATGGGGACATTGGGGGATTCCACCAGCGTGACGCTGAATCCGCGGCCGATGCGGCTGCGATGGCGGGCAGCGATCACGCCTGCCGTCAACCAGCCGGCGGTGCCGCCGCCGACGATCACGATGTTGCGGACCGGATGGACCATATCGAAATTACCCGTAAAAAAGGGAGGGGATGTCAACCGACACCCCCTCCAGGGCGAGATAGTTCAGAAGCGATAGCGAACGCCCGCGGTGAACCGCCGGCCATAGCCATAGACGTCAAGCAATTGATTGCTGAAGCGGCCATGAGTGCTGTAGGTTTCGTTCGTGATGTTCAGCGCTTCGCCAAAGATGCTGAACTGGTCGGTCAACCGGATATTGGTGCTGAGATCGATCTGAAGCGCGGAATTGACGAAGGTCGGTTCCGCACCGAAGGCCGAATTGTTCTGCGCCTGGCCGAATTGGAGCAGATATTTGTCGCGCCAGTTCACCGCGGTCCGGAATTCGAAGCCATTCTTGTCGTAAAAGGCGACGAGGTTTGCAGAATTAGCGAGGCCCGTCACGGCAAAGCCGCTCTGCGACAGGTCGGTCCGATCGTAGGGCTTGTTGGTCTCCACGAAGGTGGCGTTGGCGTTGAAACCAAAGCCGCTGTCGCCGAACACATGCTGCCATGCCAGTTCGATGCCCTTGACCGTCGCATTGGGTCCATTCACGCGCTGCGACACGGTGAATATCGCCGGCTGGCCGGTCGTTGGATCGATGACATTGTTGATGGTCTGGCGCTGGGTGCCCGCGACGATGAAGTTCGACACATTCTTCAGGAACAGGTTGACCGCCGCGTAGGAGTTGCGCTGGTAATACCATTCCATCCCAAGGTCGAAATTATCGGCCAGATAGGGCTTGAGGAAGGGATTATTGCCCGTCGCGCCCAGTGCGCCCACGCGCTGGCCGGCGCCGACGTTCAGGACCGGCCCGAGATAATCGAGACGGGGCCGGGTCATGGTGCGCGACGCATCAAACCGCAGGTGCAGATTGTTCGTCAGTTCCAGCTTCATGTCCAGGGCGGGCAGGAAGTAGGAATATTTATTGCGCTCCGTAACCGCCTGGTTCGGAGAGAAGGCGACGGTCAGCAGCGTGGGGTCCGCCGCGCTGCCCGTGATCGATACCGGCAAGCGGCCGATGCCGGACGATACCAGGCTGGTGATCTCCTCGCGTGCGCCCGCGTTGAAGTGGAAGGGCATGCCGGCCACTTCGGTATTGAAGTTTACGCTGATCCAGGCAGACCAGCTCTTTTCCTTGATATCCTGGACGCTGCCCGGGTCGAGGGCGAGATCAAATGTACCGTTAAAGCCCGTGCAACAGCCGCTATTATATCCGGGGGTGTTCGGCCCGGTCCAGAGCCCTTCCAGATATTGCTGGTAAGCGCGCGCATCATAATTGAGCAGGACCGGCGGAAGCGAGCCGGAGAAGCCCGGGATCCAGCCTTTCGTGCTGATCGTGCCCTGGATCAGGCTCGCCGGGATCGGCACGCCGCTGGTGCGGCCGGAAGGCGTGCCGTAACCGGCATAGGCCTGCCAGAAATTATTGGCGAAAGTGTTGCTGTTCTGGAGGGTGAACCGATCCTCCATATAGCGACCGCCCAGCTTGATGGTCAGGTCGTCCTGCTTCCAGGTCGCGCCCAGCCGGAACTGCTTGATGGTGTCGCTGTTCTTCTGCGCCTGGCGGACGGTCACATGCGAACCGATGATCGACTGGTCGGTCCAGCGTGCCTGATCCCCCGCCGGGCCGTAGGTCGTCAGTTCCGGGAAGGAATTGCTGCTGTTGCCGGTCACCCGCACGCCCAGCGAGGTGCCGAGCAGGCCGCCATAGCCGATATCGCCATTCTCGCTGCTGACCTGCCCATCCGGGTTGAGCCGGCTCTTGGAATAGCTGGCGTCGGCATCGATCGTCAGATTCTCGGTCGCTTCCCATTTAATGTTGCCGCCGACCTGGTTGGTTTCCAGGATGTTCTTGTCGGTCCCGGCGGTAAAGTCCGTGGGCGAGCCTGCCTGGAGGAAGTTGACCGTGGTGCCGTTACTGTCCAGTTCGACATTGCGCAGATCGCCCTGGTTGAACCAGATGCCGAAACCGGCAATGTCGGTCACCACCTTCTGGCGCGAATAATTGTCGTCGATCGTCAGCACGACATCCTCGGACGGCTGCCATTGGAAGGCGATCCGGCCGTCGAGGCGCTCATCCTTGGTATAACGCTGGTCCGCGCCATATTGCTGCTGGTACCAGCCGACCACATTCTGCCTGTTGGTCGGCGTTGCCCAGGCCGCGGAGGTGGGATCGGAGGTGGGCGAACATGCCGCCGCGGTGCTGCCCGCGATCTGGCACGGCGCATAGCGGCCACCCTGCCAGCCCGACACATAGACGCGGTTCGTCTGCGTGTCGCGACGGGTGTAGATGGCGTCCACCAATATGCCCATCGTGTCGTCGGCGAAGGTCGTGCTGAACAGGCCGCCCACGGTGGGGACGATCTTTCCGGCATCATCCTGGATCGATCCGGCGGCGCTCAGCGCCACATGGGTGCCGGGCTTGTCGAACGGCTTGGGGTAGGAAATGTTCAGCGTCGCGCCGATTGAACTGCTCGACAACGAAACTTCCGGCGTCTTGTAGACCGCGAGCTGTCCGACAAAGTCGGCGCCAACGGTGGTGAAGTCCACCGAACGACCGCCTGATGCAGTGGAAAGACGTCGTCCATCCACTAGCGTTTCATTGAAGTCGCCACCAAAGCCGCGTACCGTTATTCCCTGCGGTTCACCGCGCGATCCATTGCGCTGGATCGACACGCCGGGCAGTCTCTGTAATGAAGCCGCAACGTTCGAGTCCGGGAATTTTCCGATATCTTCGGCAGAAATGACATCGACGACGCCGGATGATTCGCGTTTGATATCAAGATTGCGCTGCAGCGACCCGCGAATGCCCGTGACTATGATGTCCGCATCGCTCGCCGAAGGGGCAGCAGCATCCTTCGCCGTCTCCTGCGCATGGACCGGCGTCGCGATGGCGAGAACCAGCAGGCTTGCCGTGGCAGCAAGCGCGGCCCGGCCACGCCCCGACTGTGCTTTGTTCATTCTATGCGTCATGATCCTCCCCTTGTTCAGACAATATCTCGCCCGAACGCCGCTGCACTATTGCTGCGGCGATCATGTTTTCTTGATCGGGGTGATTTGCGCCGCTCTTTTTAAGCGGTTTTGATCATCCTCACCCTTCTCTTCTTTTTTCTGTGGGAAAATGTTAGCGCTATCTAAAAGCGTGATCAAGCGGAATTGTAGGTGTAATCATTATACGCCAGGATGCAGTCTCCGCATGCGCCTGAAGCTGGCCGGGAAGGCAAGTCGAATGGCGGCGAATCGGGAGGGTGAGGATATGGAGAAGGTGGAACTGCTGAACAGCGCGCGTCACGCGGCCTTGCGGATGCGACCGGCATATAGGGAGGTTGATCCCTTCGTCCGTATCGTGATCAGCGAATTTCCGGCCGCCGCCATTGCCTGTCCGCTGCTTTTTTCCAAGCATGCGGATACCGGCGCATTCTATGTCGGCGCGCTCATGGGTTTCAGGAAGGGAGAATGCCTGATCGATTCGCCGGACGGGCGCCCGGCGTTCCGGCCGCTGGAGGCGGATCGCGCAGGCTTCTTCGCGATGGGGGAGAGTATCGCCTTCGACGCGGCGCACAGCCGTTTTGGCGAGTGGGACGGCGAATCGCTGTTCGACGCGCAGGGCGCGCCGACGGCATCGCTCAAGGCTGTTCAGAACGCGCTGGGGCGCCTTATGGCGGGGGCCGAGGCGACCGATGCCTTCATCGCGGCCATGCTGGAGCATCGGCTGATAGAGCCGATCGACATCTCGCTCAGCTTCGACGACGGGGATCGGCTGCGACTCGACGGCCTCTATACCATCAGCCTCGACGCGCTCGGCGATCTGGACGACGCGACGGTGCTCAGGCTGTTCCGCTCTGGCCATATGCAAAGCGCTTATGCAATGACCGGCTCGCTCCGGCATATCGCGCTGATGGCGCGCCGGCGCAATGAACGGCTGGCGGTGCCGGCCTGACCATGGGCGGCTCCGGGCCAATGGTGGAGCTTGCGGCAGCGGACATGGCGACCGCGGATGACCTGCGCTCGCTCGCCGCACTGTGCCGGCCCGCAGTGATCCGGCAGGGGTTCAGCGACTGGCCGGCGGTGGCGGCAGGCAGGCAAAGCGCAGCGTCGGCACTGTCGCACATCGCCCGTTTCGCGGCCGGACTGAGCGCGGAATATTTCACTGCCGGCGCCGAGCTGAGTGGACGTTATCATTATGGCACGGGGCCGGGCGGCTATAATTTCAGGCGGGAAACGGCCAGCGTCGGCGACGCGCTGGGCCGGATCGCAGCCAATGCGGAGAGCGGCGCGGAAACCGCCTATCTGGGGTCGCTGCCGGCGGATGCCTATTTTCCCGGTTTCGCGGAGGAAAATCCCTGCGGACTGGTGAGTGCAGGGGTCCATCCGCGCCTGTGGATCGGCAATCGATCGACGATTGCCTGTCATTATGACGGTTATGACAATCTCGCCTGCGTGGTGGCGGGGCGACGGCGCTTCACCCTCTATCCGCCGGATGCGATCGGTGATCTTTATGTCGGGCCGGTGGATCATACGCTGTCCGGTCAGCCCGTTTCCATGGCGGCGGGCAAAGCCGATGCGGCGACGACCTATCCCCGTTTCGCTGCCGCGCAGGCAAGGGCGCTGGTGGTCGACCTCCTTCCGGGGGACGCTCTCTACCTGCCCAAGCTCTGGTGGCATCAGGTCGAGGCCATGGATAACGTCAACATCCTCGCCAATTATTGGTGGGATGGGTTCGCGGCAGGGCCTGACGCGCCCTATACGGCGATGCTGCTCGCGATGATCGCAATTGCCGAGCGGCCCGCGCCTGAACGCGCCGCGTGGCGGGCCTATTTCGACCATTATGTCTTTCGCCCGAACGGGCATCCGCTGGCGCATCTGCCGGATGAACGGCATGGCGTCCTGGGTCCGCTGGCGCAGGGCAATTACGGCCGCATCCGAACATTGGTCATGCGCCTGCTGCGCGGCGGCTAAGCCGGAACGACAAATCAAAGGAAGAAGAGGGGACGATATGAAGAACAGGATCATGGCGGCGTTGATCGGATCGGCACTGGCGATGGGCGTCGCGCCCGGCAAGGCGCAGCCGGCGACGGACGGACCCGCGGCCGCAGCAGGCGCGAAAGCCGCGACCATCGAGCGCATCAAGGTGCATGCGCCGACCATCCAGGGCAATCTGGAAGGAGACGCCGCCGATCGCGATGTCCTGGTCCTGTTGCCGCCCAGCTATGGCCGCGAACCGGCCAGGCGCTATCCCGTTATCTATGCGCTGCATGGTTATACCCTGAGCGCTGAACAATGGACGAAGGATCTCAATGTCCCGACGACTGCGCAAAATGCCTTTGCGAAGGGCGCCAGGGAGATGATCGTCGTTTTTCCCGATTCGAAGACTGCGCATAACGGGTCGATGTATTCATCTTCGGTGACCACGGGCGACTTCGAAACCTTCATCGCGCGTGACCTGATCCGCTATATCGACGCCCATTATCGCACGATCGCCCGGCGGGAAAGTCGCGGCCTGATGGGGCACAGCATGGGCGGCTATGGCGCCAGCCGCATCGGCATGAAGCATGCGGACATGTTCGGCGCCCTTTACATCATGAGCCCCTGTTGCATGTCGGCGCGCCCCGCCGGGCAGATGGACGCGGCAGCGATGAAGACGCTGGAGGCGCTGAAGGCCCCCGCCGATTCGGCTGGCCTGCCTTTCTTCCTCCGGGCGCAACTCGCGGCTGCTGCCGCCTGGTCTCCCAACCCCAAAAATCCGCCACTCTATCTGGACCTGCCGATCAAGGACGGCCAGATGCAGCCGCAGGTCCTGGCTCGCTGGGCGGCCAACGCGCCGCTTGCCTTTGTCGACCAATATGTCGGCAATCTGCACCGCTACCGGGCCATCGCCATCGACGTGGGGGACAAGGATAGCCTGAAGGATGATACGCAGACGCTGCATGAAGCGCTCGACCGCTACGGCATTGCCAACAGCTTCCAGATCTATGACGGCGACCATGGCAACAGGATCACGCAGCGCTTTCAGGACGATGTGCTCCCCTTCTTCTCCACCCATCTTGATTTCGGAGCGACGAAATAGAACAGGCTTTGGGTAGCGATAACAAAAACGGTTGCCGCCGGAGGAAAGTGGATTATCCCGGCGCGCAACGGCCCGGCACAGGGCCATGCCAGAGGGAGGAGCAACGGCCCATGTTTTCCCGCCACATCATCCGCTATTCCGGCCTGACTGCCATAGTGGCAGCGCTGGGTGCGGTTCCGGCATTGGCAGCGCCGCGCTTCGATCCGATGTTTGGCGATCATGCGGTGATCCAGCGTGACCATCCGGTGACGGTTACGGGCCGATCCGATCCCGGCGAAACCATCGCGGTCACGCTATCGGATCAGGTTCGTCAGGTCCGCGCCGACAGGGAAGGGCGTTTCGCGGCGTCCTTCGGTTCCCTCGCCACCGCTGGCCCGGTGGTGCTGGAGGCGCGCGCCGCTTCGGGCAGCATCGTCGCGCAGGACGTGATGGTGGGCGATGTCTTCCTCTGTTCAGGCCAGTCGAACATGGAGCTGGAGGTCCGCAACGCGCAGGATGCGGTTGGCCAGATTCGCGCTTCTGCCGACGCCCAGTTGCGGTTGATGCTGGTGCCGCGCGCGGTCGCGGACGTGCCATTGCGCGACTTCCCGCAGGCGCCGTCCTGGCGCCCGGCCGGGCCCGACAGCGTCGCTGATTTTTCGGCGGCCTGCTATTATATGGCGCGGGAATTGCGGAAGATGACAGGGGCGTCGGCAGGGGTGCCGGTCGGCGCCATCGCCAGCAGCTGGGGCGGATCGCGGATCAGCCCGTGGATGGGCGCGCGGGCGCAGGCGGCCATTGGCCAGGCGGCGCAATCTGCGCTCGTGTCGCTGCATGGGCGGGACCCCTTCGCGGCAGAACGGGCGGCGAGCGCCGAATGGGAAAAATGGTGGCGCAAGGAAACCGGCGACACCCCCGGCAAGGAACCCTGGCAGCCGGACAGCAGCCTTGCGTGGCAGGACGTGCCTCGCATAGGCCCCTGGGAAGAATGGGGTGTTCCCATGCTGGCGGATTATAATGGCATGATCTGGTTCCGCCGTGAAATCGATCTGACGGCGACGCAGGCGAGGCAGGCGGCCACGCTGTCCCTGGGTCTGCTGGACGATGTCGGGCGCGTGTGGATCAATGGCAAGCCAGTGGCGATGAGCGCGCGAAGCTGGCAGCCCAGCATGTTCGACGTGCCGCCCGGCATGTTGAAGCCGGGGCGCAATGTGCTGATCGTCAATGTGCAGGACAATTACGCCAATGGCGGGCTGTCGGGCCCGGCGGAGGTCATGAAACTGGGGCTTGGGCAGGGCGTGGAACTGCCGCTGGGCCAGGGTTGGCGCTATGCGGTGCCGGCGATTTCGCCTGCGGGCGCCCCGCGCGTTCCATGGGGCGATACGACCGGCTCCGGCACGCTTTATAACGGCATGATCGCGCCGCTGGGTTCCATCGGGCTGAAGGGCGTCGCGTGGTACCAGGGCGAATCGGATGTCGACCTGCCGGGCTATGCCGACCGCATGAAAGCGATGATGGAGGATTGGCGGCGGCAGTTTGGCGCGCCGGACCTTGCCTTCGTCGCTGTCCAGCTTGCCGCTTACGGCCGGCCGGTGACCCAGCCGGGCGAAAGCGGATGGGCGGCGATGCGGCAGGTGCAATATCAGGCGATGGCGCGGGATGCGCATGGCGGCCTCGCCACCGCCATCGATCTGGGCGACCCGTTCGATATCCATCCGGGCGAGAAGCAGGAGGTCGGTCGCCGCCTGGCCCGCGCGATGCGGGCCGTCGCCTATGGCGAGCCGGTGTCGCGCATCGGGCCGCAGGCGGCGCGGGTGACGGCCACCGCTGACGGCGGCGCGGCGGTCGAATTCACCGGGCTGACCGGAATGCTGCGCTTGCGCAGCGCGAGCCAGGCAATCGGCTTCGAACTATGCGGTACGCAGGCGGGAAGCTGCCGGTTCGTACCCGGCCGGGTCGAGGGGGCACGCGTCATGCTGGCGGGCGATGGCCTGCCGGCGACGCGTGTGCGCTATGCTTGGGCGGAATCGCCGGTCGTCAACCTCTATGATGAAGCGCCGCTGCCGGTCGGATCGTTCGAATTGCCCTTCACGCGGTGACGGGCGGAGAGGATCAGCGCTACAGCGCGGCGGATGGAGCTCATGGCCGCGCACCCTGCGGAAGCGGCATGAGGGTGAAGCTGTCAATGTCGAGATAACCGCCCGCCGGCGCGGGATTGTAGCAGGAAAGCGCGATCTGCTGCCCCTGGAACGTGCCGGTGCGCCAGTCGAAGGCGAGCGGGAAGGCTCCGCCCGCCTCTGCCCATTTCCGGTTATCGAGGCTGTAGGCGACGCGCCCCCGGCTGCTGTCGAAATCCATGTCGATGCGCAGCCAGAGCGTGCGGCCGGGGATGGACAGGGCGGGGACGCGCACCTCCGTCCTGGGCCCGTCCTTCATGCTCTCGGTCAGCATCATGCGAAGCGACCGCCTGCCCCTGGCGCCGCCGACAACCGAAAGCTGGGCGCTATATTTGCCGAAGCTGCCAAGGCCGCAAACATCGCCCGGCCGCATGCCGGCGGTGTCGATCTTCGCCACGGCGCGCATCCTTGGCCCCTGCGCCTTCTCAGTCAGCGTGTTGCGCGCGGTCCAGATGCCGTCGGCCTGCGTGGCGTGAAGGCGCAGATAGCCAGGACGCGCCGTCAGCGACCATTTGCGGTCGTCGGGATTATGGTTCCACTGCCATTGCAGGCCAAGCACGCGTGACGAGAAATCGTCCGAAGAGGCTGGTTCGGCGAAGCCCCGGCCCTTGATCGGCTTGGGCGATCGTTCGGGCACCTGGTCGGGCCGGTCGGGGGTGCCCCACCAGGGCCAGTCATCCTTCCAGAAGATCGGGCTGATGTTGGTCATGCGGCCGATCGCGCCCGCGTCCACCATGACGAAGCCGTACCAGCTGCCGTCAGGCATATCGACGATCGCGCCCTGATGGCCGCCTGTCCTGTCGTCGATGGAGCGCTTTGTCTCCCATGGTCCCCAGAGGCTGCGGGATCGTGAGACGGTCATCGCCAGCTTGCCGGGAATGGCATTGAACAGATAGTACCAGCCATTATGGCGGATGATCTTCGATCCTTCCGCGCCCTTGTTGTAATAGGTGACCTTCGCGGCGGTGACGGCGCTCAAGTCCTTGTTGAGGGTCAGCAACGTCACCGTGCCGTCAGTGCCGATCGAGGTGCCGAGATAGGCGGTTCCGTCCGCATCGATGAACAGCGCAGGGTCGAAGGCCTCGCGGTCCAGTTCCCTGTAAGTCCAGGGGCCGGTGATGGACGCCGAGCGATAGATGCGCGTCCGGTGCCCGACGGGCGTCACCGCGACGTAGAACATGTCATTGTGGCGACGCAGGCTGGCGGCGTAGAAACCGTGGCGATAGTCCCCGCCATCCTTCAGGTCATAGCGCGGGTCGCCGTCGAGCCGGTCGACGACATGGCTGACGATGCGCCAGTTCACCAGATCCTTCGAATGCAGGATCGTGACGCCCGGGGAATTGGCGAAGGTCGTCGAGACGAAATAGAAATCCTCGCCGACGCGGATGATGTCGGGATCGGGATAGTCGGCGAAGAGGACGGGATTGCGATAGGTGCCGTCGCCCTGGTCGGCGCGCCACACCTGCGCGGGCGCGGCGGCGGCGAGGCTGGCGGCCAATGCGACGGCAACGGGGCGGAGCATGGTGCGCTTCCTCATGAGGCGGGCGTGTAGTGATAGGGGCCGACGATCGTTCCGACGAAGCCACCGGCCTTCTTCGTGCTGAGCAGCGTGGCGTCGACCCCCTGCTTCAGCGTCCGGGTCTTGCCGCCGACGCCATAGTCGAACGCCATCGTTCCGCCCGTGATGCGGATCGTGAGTGTCAGGGGGCTGCTCGTGGAGACTGGCGCGGCGGCGACCAGCGTGTCTGCGTCGGCCGCATCGCGGGTGTAGAGTGCAACGACCGGCTTCCCGGCCAGGCGGGTCAGGCCGAAGAAAAGGTTGCTGCGATCGCTCTGCACGGCGGCGAGCCCGGCGCGATCGCTGTCCTTGACCGGCGTGTAGCGCAGGGTGGTGGAAAAGGTGGCATTGGCATGCTGCTGCCGTCGCCCGATGAAAGCGGGGACGCCGTTGAGGTCGCCGATCGGCGACCCGCTCTCCAGTTCCAGCGCGCCGCCGCTCAGCCGGTAGAAGGGTGCGTGCGGGGTGCGGATGCCGATCCACTGCATGGGGAGATGCGCGCCGTCGAATTCCTCGACATAGGAGAAGTCGCCGCTCGGCGGGATTGCCGGTCTGGGCTGCGGCGGCAGGTCGGGGATTTTCCCTGCATGTGGGATAGCCTGACCGCGGGGCAGGATGGTCGGCCAGCCGTCCTTCCATGTCACCGGCAGCAGGAAGGTTTCGCGCCCGATATTATAGTGATCGGCGGCATCATAGGGGCGCACGGCAAGGAAGGTCGCCCACCAGTCGCCCTTTTGCGTTTCGACCAGCTGCGCATGGCCGGCCGCCGCGATCATGTCCGGGCGGTCGGGGGCTAGATCGCGCTGGGTGAGGATCGGATTGCCCTCATAGGCGGTGTAGGGGCCGCGCAGCTCCTTGGATCGGAACACGACCTGCGAATGGTTGACGCTGGTGCCGCCTTCGGCTGCGGTCAGATAATAATAGCCGTCCTTCCTGAAGATGTGCGGCCCTTCGATCCAGACCGGCTTCCGGCTGATGTCGACGCCGCCATTGATGAGCTGCGTGCTTTCCCCCACCATCTTGCCCGCGCGCCAGTCATATTCCTGGATCCAGATGGCGCGATGGCCATCATAGCGAGGCGACTCGTCGGGGGCGCGGTTGTTGACGATCCAGGCCTTGTCCCCTTCCCAGTAGAGGGACGGGTCTATTCCCTCGAACGGCAGCCATATGGGGTTGGACCATGGGCCCGCGGGGTCTTTCGCCGTGATGATGAAATTGCCCCTGCATTCGACGCAAGTGTTGACGATGTAGAAGGTGCCGTCGTGCCAGCTTATGGCTGGTGCGAATACCGCCTGCGAAATGCGGCGGCCGTTGAAGTCGAGCTGTTCCGGCCGATCGATGGCGTTGCCGATTTGCGTCCAGTTGACGAGATCTTTCGACCTGAAGATCGGCAGGCCGGGATAATGGGCGAAGGAGGAGTTGACGAGATAATAGTTGTCGCCCACCCGCATGACCGATGGGTCGGGATAATAGCCGGTCAGGATCGGGTTGCGATACTCACCGGGCTTGACCGCGATCTTCTCGATCGATGTTCCCTCATAGGCAAAGCGATCGAAGCGGGCGGGCGCGGCGGCGGCGGCGCCCGGCATGGCCAGCGCAACGTACAGCAGCGCGGAGGAAAGGGGCAGAAGGCGCAGGGTCCGGTGCGTCACGATCAATCTCTCCTCGAAGTGCCGACCATCCCGCGGCGTCCTGTATTGATAACGCTACCATCACCATGTGTCGAGCGGGATGCTCAGTTCTGCGCGCGGGGTGCCGTGATGCCGGCCTCCGTCTGCACCACCGGCTTCAGGGTGCCGTCGGGATTATATTCCAGCCGCTCCACGGTGACGGCCCGGCGACCGATGGCGCCGTTGAGATCCCCGATCGCGAGCGAGGCGTTGTGCAGGAAAATATACCAGTCGCCCTTATATTGCGCGATCCCCGGATGGATGGTGAAGCTGTACTTGCCCGATCCGGTGAGTTCGCCGCGATAGGTCCATGGACCGTCAAGGGACGTTGCCGTCGCATAGGAGATGCGCTCGTCCCGGTGCGTCGCCCGGTCGAGGGAAGCATAGGTCAGATAATAGAATTTGCCGCGCTTGTGCAGCCAGGGGCCTTCCTCGAAATGGGGCGGCGTGATTTCGCGGATCGACCCGTCCAACTCGATCATGTTGGACTTCAACTTTGCGATATAGGCCTGACGATTGCCCCAGGCGATCCAGGTCGTGCCATCATCGTCCGTGAAGACTGTAGGATCGATGTCTTCCCAACTATGCGTGCCCTTGGGCGTCATCTGGTTGGTGATGAGCGCCGAACCCTTGGCGTCGACGAACGGGCCCGTCGGTTTGTCCGATACCGCGACGGCGATCGCCTTGCCCGGATGGGTCTGATCATGCTCGACAGCGGCGTAGAACCAGTACCGGCCGTTCTTCCTGATCGCCTGCGCCGCCCAGGCATCCTTCTTCGCCCATTTGAAGTCGGACACCTTCATGATCGGCCCATGGTCGGTCCAGTGGCGCATGTCGGTGGTGGAATAGACCAGCCATTCCTTCATGTTGAACATCTCGTCCCGCTGTGCCTCGTCATGGCCGACATAGAGGTAGAGGCGTTCGCCATCGACCATGGGCGCGGGATCGGCGGTGAACTTGTCGCGGATGATGGGATTGCTCCCGGGCGCCGCGTCCTGCGACAAAGCGGGCGCGGCCATGGCGGCAAGGGCAAGGAAGGGGAACAGCGATCGGCGCATGGGAGGAAAGTCCTTATGATGATGAGTTTGAAATGATATGGCGCCCGCGCACCAGGCCATGACGCGTGCTTGCAATGGCGTTGCGCGGCTTCGCCACCCGGCAGCGCGGCCGCGCTACCCAGCGACGACGCCAACCGTGCCTGCACCTGCCTCTTTGCCCCTTTGCCGAAGGCGATCCTTGGCTTAGATCATTTGCGGGTTTGGCGAAGACTTGGGGGTGGACATGGCGAGACCGGAGCGTCCGGCGCGCGGGGCGACGATCGTCGATGTGGCGGCGCGGGCAGGCGTGTCGTCCATGACGGTGTCGCGCGTCATCAACGGGCGCGCGGGCGTCAGCGCCCAGGCACGCGCCGTGGTGGAAGAAGCGATCAAGGCGCTTTCCTACACCCCGAACGTCGCGGCCCGCAGCCTGGTGACGTCCAGCGAACTGAGGATCGGCGTCATCTACTCCAATCCCAGCGCCGCGTTCATGAGCGAATTCCTGACCGGGGTATTCGAGGAGGCGTCCGCCCGCAGCGCGCGGCTGGTGCTGCTCAAGGGGGAAGGGGGTCGGGCTCCGTCCGGCGCGGTGCTGGAGGACTGGATCGATTCGGGGATCAGCGGCGTGCTGCTCGCGCCCCCGTTGGGCGAAGCGCCGGAGTTGCTCCGCGTCCTGCGGAACAGGGATTGCGTCATGGCGGCGGTGGGCGCCTATCAGTCGCCAGAGACGATTTGCGTGCGGATCGACGATCGGGCGGCCGCCTATCAGATGACCGGGCTGCTGCTGGACAAGGGGCATCGCCGTCTCGGGTTCATCCTTGGCAATCCCGATCAGGCGGCGAGCGCCGAACGCATGGCCGGTTTCTACGCCGCCGTTCGGGAGCGGGGCGGGGTGGAGGTGCAGGTCGCCCAGGGCGATTTCACCTATATGTCCGGCCTCGCCGCGGCGGAGCAGTTGTTGGGCGCGGACAAACCGCCCACGGCGATCTTCGCTAGCAATGACGACATGGCGGCCGCCGTGGTATCCGTGGCGCACCGCCGCCATCTCGACGTTCCGGCGGAACTGACCGTCGTGGGGTTCGACGATACGACCGCCGCCCAGACGCTGTGGCCGCCGCTGACGACCGTGCACCAGCCGGTGCGCGCATTGGCGGCGGAGGCTCTGAGCCTGCTGGTCGCGGAAATCGCGGCGGGGCCCCGTCGTTCCCGCGTTCCACGTGAGAGGATTTTGGAGCATCGGATCGTGGAGCGTCAGTCCACCGGAGCGCCGAATTCTTCCTCCACATAGACGAAGTTGGCGAAATCCGCTGGATGGGCCTGCCCCGACAGATCCTGACAGGCCATGCCGATGAAGGTGCCGGTGAAATTCGGCAGTCCGGGATGGGTGACTTCATCTGACAGGATGCTGGCGTCATGGACATCCGGAAGGATATGCCACCCCACCTCTCCATTGACCCGCCAGGCGAAGGTCAGCCGGTCGCCATCCACATCGGCGCGCAGATCGATCGCGCCGTCGGGCAGCCGATCAACGGCGATGTCGAATCTGTTGCCCTCCGGATTTTCCGGTGACGCGGAAAGAAGCTGAAGCTGCCGCCGGCCTCCCTCCGCGCTGACGCACAGATAGTAGAATTTGGTGCTGTTATAATAATGGATCAGGCCCGCCGCCTGCTGGAACCCCTGAGGTTCGAAGGAGAGTGTGGTCGTCGCGGTAAAGCGGAAGGCGGTTTGCCGCCGGGCCACCAGCGCCTGTTCGAACAGGCTGCCAACGGTTTCGCGGCCGTAAAGCCGCAGGAAGCCGGGCCGCGCGGTCAAGCTGAACAGCCGTTCCGGGGCGGGGCTGCGCAGCCATTGCAGATCCTTTGGCAGATGGGGAAGGTCAAAGCGGCCGTCCCAGGCCTCGATATCCCATGGGGCGGGCGGCAGATCCGGCGCCGGCGGCGTTTCGTCGGGCTGCGCGTCGCCCGCAATGGTGCGCAGCCACCCGTCCTCGCCCCATCGCATCGGCTGTATCGCGGTCTCACGCCCCATGATGCAGCGTTCGCGTCCCGGCAATGGCCGGCCGCATAGATAGGCGAGCCAGGGGCTGCCGTCCGCCAGTTCCACCAGATCGCCATGGCCGGCACGGGTGATGGGCGCATCCCTGCGACCCGCGCTGGTCAGCACGGCTCCATCCGGATGCACGTCATAGGGACCGAGCAGGTCGCGCGAGCGGGCCATGACGACGGCATGGTCCCAGCCAGTGCCCCCTTCGGCGACAAGCAGATGATAGAAGCCGCCCCGCTTGTAGATATGCGGCCCTTCGGTAAAGCCGCGCTCCGTACCCTTGAAGATCAGCGTCGGTTCGCCGACCAGTTTCTGCGTCGCGCGGTCCAGCTCCTGCGCCTGGATTCCGGCGAACCGGCCATGGCCGGGGCGGTGGTCCCACAGCATGTTGAGCATCCAGCTGCGCCCGTCATCGTCATGGAACAGCGCCGGGTCGAAACCGCTGCTGTTGAGGTGCGCCGCGTCCGACCATTGACCATCGACCGTCTCGCAGGTGACGAGATAATTGGGGAAGTCGCGCAGCGACATGCCCTTCGCTCCCTGGACCGTGGTGGCCCCGTACCGCTTGACGTCGGTGTAGACCAGCCAGAAGCGGCCGTCCGCATGGCTGAGATCCGGAGCCCAAACGCCGCAGCCGTCGGGATCGCCGCGCATGTCGAGTTGCGCGGCGTGATCGAGCGGGCGGGCGACGAGCCGCCAGTTCACCAGATCGCGGCTGTGGTGGATCTGCACCCCCGGATACCATTCGAAGGTGGATGTCGCGATGTAGAAATCGTCGCCCACGCACACGATCGACGGATCAGGATTGAAACCCCGCAAAATCGGGTTGGAAATGTTTGTCATCGAGGTTTGCGCACCAGCGTCCACAAAAGGGCGGCGCCGACCAGGTCGAGCACGCCGAGAAGGATGAAGAAGGGTTCATAGCCGACCCGGTCGACCATCTGCCCCAGAGAGAGGGAAAAGATCAGCACGCCCAGATTACCCGCCAGGCCCGCCATGCCGGCGGCGGTCGCCACCTCATTTTTGGCGAACAGGTCGGACGCCATGGTGATGACCGTCACAGACAGGGTCTGATGGGCAAAGCCGCCCAGGCAAAGCAGAGCGATCGCGGCATAGGGATTGGTGGCAAGGCCGACAAAGGCCATGCCGGTCATCAGCACGGCGCCCAGCGTAAAGGCCGCGCGGCGCGCATCGATAAGGTCGATCCCCCTGCGCTGGAGAAAGGCGACGACGGCCGGGCCGAACAGGCATCCAAGGTCCGCGGCCAGGAAGGGAAGCCAGGCGAACAGCGCGATCTGCCCCAGATCGAAGCCGCGCACGCGGGCCAGATAGAGCGGCATCCAGAAGGAGAGCATGCCCCAGACCGGATCGGCGAGCAGGCGGGGGAGCGCTATGCCCCAGAGGTCGCGCCGCCGCGCGAGGGCCAGCACCGAGGGCCGTTCCGCGCGAGCGGCCAGGCGCACTTCCTGGTTGTTCAATATATAGTCGCGTTCCGCCTGGCCCAGGCGGCGATGCCGCGCCGGGCTGTTGTAATTGAGGAACCAGAGGACCGACCAGATAAGGCCGATGCCGCCCGCGACGACGAAGGCCAGCCGCCAGCTATGCACCATTACGGCCCAGGCAACGAGCGGCGGAGCGAAGACCGCGCCGAAGGAAGCACCGATATTGTAGATGCCACCCGCGGCGCCGCGTTCCCTGGACGGGAACCATTCCGCCACCAGCTTCTGGCCGGCCGGCTGGGCCGATCCTTCCGCAAGGCCCAGCAGTCCGCGTAGCGCGGCGAAACCGAACCAGCCATTCACCAGGCCATGCGCCATGGTGATGAGCGACCAGAGCGCGACGCACAGGGCAAAGCCCACGCGCAGCCCCACGCTGTCGAGGAAATAGCCGGCGGCCGGCTGGAGCATCACGCCCAATTGGAAGGCGCCGGTGATCCAGCCATATTCGATGTTGCTGATCTTCTGCTCGGCCAGGATCACGGGCGCGGCGACGCCGAGCACGGAGCGCGAGAGATAGTTGATGACCATCGCGCCCACAAACAGGCCGATGATCGTCCAGCGGAACTTGCCGGCCAGGGTCAGCATGGCGCCCCGCTCTCCCGCGAAGCATGGAACCGCCGCTGTTTTCGGGCGTGGAGAGCCGGACGGCCATCGTCTGGCCACATCGCGCGATGTGGGCATTTGTGGTTCGAAAGCAACGTCCCCTCCCAATAATCTTGTAGGAGTATTGACAATAATCCCGCTCCAATCAATAGGGATTGTTAGCGCTAACTAAAAAACCGTCGATTCATTGTTATCGTCAGACGGAAAAGGTGTGGCGTCGGGGCGGCTGCCCCGCATCCAGATGCAAAGCATCATAATATTGGGGAGAGCAGGATGTCGGATTTCCAGTTCAAGCATAGCCTGATGCGCGCGGGTTGCGCAGTGGCAAGCATGGCGGCGCTCAGCGTCGGCCTTGTCCATGCGCCCGCTTTCGCGCAGGCGACGGCCCAGGATTCGGCGCCTCAAGGCGGTGAAGAGCGTGCCAGCACGTCGGACATCGTCGTGACCGGATCACGCATCAAGGCCAGCGGCTATACCGCGCCGACGCCCACGACCGTGATCGACGAAGGCTCGATCCAGGCCAATGCGCAGCCGAACATCTTCACCACCATCGCCCAGTTGCCGTCCCTCCAGGGGTCGAGCGGCACCACGGTCAACACTTTCAGCACGTCAAGCGGCCAACAGGGCCTCAGTTCCTTCTCGCTGCGTGGCGTGGGCGCGATCCGTACCCTGACGCTGATCGATGGCCAGCGGGTTGTCGGCGCGAACGTAACCGGTGTTCCCGATGTCAGCCTGTTTCCGCAATTGCTGATCCAGCGAGTGGACGTGGTGAACGGCGGCGCGTCCGCGTCCTACGGGTCGGATGCCGTGGGCGGCGTCGTCAACTTCATCACCGACACCCGTTTCAAGGGGCTGAAGGGCAATATCCAGGGTGGCATCAGCAAATATGACGACAATCAACAGGTGCTGGTCCAGCTTGCGGCCGGCACCAGCTTCCTGGACGATCGCGCGCATCTGGTGGTCAGCGGCGAATATGCCAATGAAGATGGCGTAGGGGGTGGCGAATGGGGCATCGGCCTGGCTGGCGGCCGCGACTGGTTCAAGCAGACCAGCCTGATCGACCGCGGCATCACCAATGACGGATCGCCGCGCTATGTGCTGCGCGATTATGCGCAGGCCTATAATTACACCAAATATGGCCTCATCACTTCCGGTCCGCTGCAGGGCACGGCGTTCGACCAGAACGGAAGCCCGTTCCAGTTCAACTATGGATCGAACGGGGTTCCCGCGCGGGACGGCACGACCAACGTGCGCGGTTGCTTCCCCGGATTCTGTCTTGGCGGAGACCTGTCGGGCAATGTCGACGCGGGCCGTTCGCTCCAGTCGTCGATAGAACGGATCAACACTTATACCCGTCTCGGCTTTGACTTTGCTGATAAAAACGAACTCTACTTCACCTTCAACTTCGGTCAGGTGAAGACGCAGAACCAGCCGGTGGGCGGCATGAACCGTCCGGGCCTGACCATTCAATGTTCCAACCCGTTCGTACCCGCGTCGATCGCCGCTGCATGTGCCACTGCGGGCATCACCAGCTTCGGCTACGGCACCAGCAACGCCTCGCTCGGCAATACGCAGGTCAACACCGACCGCCGCCAATATCGCGCGGTGATCGGCGCCAAGGGTCAGTTCGACTTCCTCGGCACCGAATGGTCCTACGACAATTATTATGAGCACGGCACGAACTATACCGACGTCGATGTCTCGAACATCCTGCTCACCAACCGTTTCAACGACGCGATCAACGCGACCACGCTGAACGGCGCGGTGGTGTGCGCCAGCGCGGCGGCGCGGGCGAACGGATGCCAGCCGCTCAACATCTTCGGCGGCAACCCGTCGGCGGGGGCCCTTGCCTATATCATGCCGGAGAACGGACCCTATCAGCGGACCCGCCAGACGCAGGACGTGGTCAGCATCAACATCTCCGGCTCGCCGGTGGAACTGTGGGCCGGGCCGCTGTCGATCGCGTTCGGCGGCGAATATCGCCACGAATTCTATCGCGTGAGGGCCGATCCCTATGGCGTCGGCACCAATTTCCAGCCGAACGAACCCGATTACCCGTTCGATCCTACGCTGCTGCCGGGAGGCAACAACTGGTATGCCGGCAATTACAAGAGCGGCGGCGGCGCCTATGGCGTGAAGGAAGCCTTTTTCGAAGCCGACCTACCGGTCATCAACAGCGACGCGCTTGGTCGCGCCAATATCAACGGCGCGGCGCGCGTGACCGACTACAGCACGTCCGGCACCATCTGGGCGTGGAAGGTCGGCGGCACCTGGAACTTGCCGGTAGAGGGCTTCCGCCTGCGGGGCGTGACGTCCAAGGACGTTCGCGCGCCCAACCTATCGGAACTGTTCGCCGCGCCCGTCACCACGACATTGCCCAATTTCTTCGACCCGTTCCGGGGCGTCAACGTGCTGGCGATCCAGAACAGCATCGGCAACCCCAACCTGCGTCCGGAAACCGCGCGCAACACGACGGCGGGCATCGCCTTTTCCGGTGCATCATGGCTGCCGGGCCTCAGCGTCTCCGTCGATTATTACAAGATCAAGATCAAGGACGTCATCTCCAGCCTGGGCGCGGGCGACATCGTCAACCTCTGCTTCCAGAATGTCCGTCCCGAAACCTGCAGCGCGTTCAATCTGAACAACCAGCAGGGGCCGAACTTCATCAACGTACAGGCGTTCAACCTGGCGTCGATCGACACCAGCGGGTTCGACATAGAGGCGAGCTACCAGTGGCGCCAGCCTCTGGGACTGCCGGGCACCCTCACGCTGCGCGGCCTGGCGACGCATGTCCGCAAGTTCGTGACGGACTCCGGCCTGATCGGTACGATCCCGGTCGACAGCGCGGGCGTCAATACCGGCAACACGCCCGACTGGAAATTCCTGGCGATCCAGAGCTACGAGAATGAGAAATTCTCGTTCATGGTCCAGGAACGCTGGTTCAGCGATGGTGTGCTGGGCCATCAATATGTGGTTTGCCAACCGGGCACCTGCCCCGCATCCACCAACAATCATCCGACCATCGACCAGAACTTCATGCCCGGCGCCTTCTACATGGACATTGGTGGCACCTATAATGTCACGCCGCAGGTGACGGCCTATTTCAAGGTCGACAATCTGTTCGATCGTGACCCGGCCAAATCCCCATTCTTCGTCAATCCCGCGCTCTACGATGTGGTCGGGCGCATGTATCGGGCGGGCGTACGTTTCCGCTTCTAGGCGATTTCCAGGCAGCACGAAAAGACCATGCCGTGCGCGACGAAGCGCGCCAGACGGCATGACGCTGAACTGGGGAGAGGTTTGTGTCCGGGCCTTGTCCGGACCATGGCAGCGGCGGTTTCCCCCTCCCCCGCCCTGCCTTAGGCCTCTCCTCCCTCTTCCCGCGGCATCCAGCGATTTGCGCAGGGGCCGGCCGGGCACAAACCCTTTCTTCCGCCCGCAATATGTGGTAGCGCTCCCAACAATAAGAGGAGAGGGTGGAGATGGCTGGGGAGATTTTTCCGTCGCTGGCGAACATATTGGCGCCTCACGGGCCGCCGGTAGGCGCGAAACTGATGAGCTTCGTTCCCGGCGACTACAGCATTCATTTCTTCCTGCAACTCGCGCTCATCGTCCTTGCCTGCAGGGGGGTGGGCTGGTTCTGCCACAAATATCTGGCGCAGCCCCAGGTGGTGGGCGAAATGATCGCCGGCGTGATCCTGGGCCCCTCGCTGTTCGGCCTTGTCGCGCCCGACCTGCAGGCGATGGTCTTCCCCCGGGAAACCAACAATGTGCTTTATGCCGGCGCGCAATTCGGCGTCGCGCTCTATATGTTCCTTGTCGGCCTGACCCTGCGCCTGGATCATTTCCAGTCCAAGGCGCGGAATGCCGCGATGGTGTCGGCGGCGGGACTGTTCGCGCCTTTCGTCATCGCCATCCTGATCACGCCCTGGCTTGTCACCATGCCCGGCCTCTTCGCTGAGGGCATTGGCCAGGGCAGCGCGACGCTCTTCATGGGTGCCTGCATTGCGCTCACGGCTTTTCCGATGCTCGCCCGGATCATCAACGAACGGGGCTTGGCCGACAGCCCGCTCGGCACGCTCTCATTGACCGCCGGAGCATTTGATGACGCGGCGTCCTGGTGCGTGCTGGCTATCGTCCTCGCCCTGTTCGGCGGTGGCAGCGGCGTTGCCATTCTCGCGATCGTCGGCGCCTTCCTCTATGTCAGCTTCCTGCTGCTGTTCGGGCGACGCCTGCTCGCGCCGCTCGGGCGCGCGGTGGAAGCGCGGGGCGAAATGAGCATGACCGTGCTGGCGATCACGCTGGCGCTCTTCTGCCTGTCTGCCTTCATCATGGACGCAATCGGCATTCACGGCATATTCGGCGGCTTCATCCTGGGCGTGTTCATGCCGCGCGGGCTGTTCGTGGAAGAGCTGAAAAAGAAGGTCGAACCGCTTGCCGTCGTCATATTGCTGCCGATGTTCTTCACCTATTCCGGGTTGAACACGCGGCTCGACATGGTGAATTCCCTGTCTTTCCTGCTCATCGCCCTGGGCATATTGGTCGCCTCCATCCTCGCCAAGTTCGGCGCCTGCTATGCGGCGGCGCGCCTGTCGGGCGAGGATAATCGGACCGCGCTGGGGATAGGCGCGCTGATGAATTCCCGTGGACTGATGGAACTGATCATCATCAATATCGGCATTCAGAAGGGCATTATCCAACCGGCCCTGTTCTCCATGCTCGTATTGATGGCTATCGTCACCACCATGATGGCGGGACCGCTCTTCGAGATATTCTATGGAAGGCGGGCACGCGCCGATGGAGAGTTGGGCAGGCTCGGCGCCGCGACCTGATCTCCCGGTCGGGTCGCCTGATCGGCCGCTCAAGCCGAACGGATCGGCACAACCGCCAGCATGTCGGAGGATGTGAGGAACAGTCGCCGCTCGGCGCTGTCCAGCGCGCAATTGGCCACCGCCTTGCCCGTCCCGACCATGCCCAGCGCCCGGCCGTCCGGCGTCAGTATATGAACGCCCCCCGGACCCGTCGCGAATATATTTCCATGCCTGGACAGCTTGATGCCGTCGGGCAGGCCAGGCAGGCCTTTCTCCTGCTGGGCGCGCATGTCGTGGAACAGGCGCCGACCCGTGGGAAAGCCGCGCTCGTCCAGCGCATAGGCCAATATTTCCGGCTGCCGTTCATCCGACAGTGCAAGATAAAGCGTCCTGCCGTCAGGGGTGGTCGCGACGCCATTGGGCCGACGCTGGCTGCCGTCTAGCAACGACAGCCTACCGTCCGGGCTCAGCGCATAAAGGCCGCAATGCTCCAGTTCGCGCAGCGAAGATGCGTCGCCATCCGTCAGCCCATAGGGGGGGTCCGTGAAATAGATCATGCCCGACGGCGCGATGCACAGGTCATTGGGACTGTTGAACCGCTTGCCCTGGAACCGATCGACCAAGATGGTCCGGGCGCGCGTGCGCAGGTCGATCCGCACGATCGCACGCGTGCCGCTGTCGGCGGCGATCAGCGCGCCCGAGGAATCGATCGCCATGCCGTTGACGCCCGGCTCCCTTATGCCCGGCGGAACGGCGCTCTGCAGCCCGGACGGAGACAGGAAGGGACGCACCCCATCCTTCGCCCGCCAGCGATACAGCATGTTGGAAGGTGGATCGTTGAACAGCAGGCAATTGTCCCGCTGCACCCAGACCGGACCCTCGGCCCATTTATAACCTGTGCCAAGGACGGTCACCACGGCCGATGGCGCAACGATCCGGTCCAGGCCGGGATCGAGCCGGGTGATCGAGCCGATCGCGGAAGGGGCGGCCGCGTTCAGGCGGGCGCCGGCCGACAGGCTTGCCAGACCGGCCAGGACCATTCGGCGCGCGATCATGCCTTTACGGCGACTTCCCGCCGCTCGGCGGCTGAACGGTAAATCGCCTCGATGACGCGCATGTCGGCCAGGCCCTCCTCGCCTGGAACGATCGGGGTCGTGCCATTGACGATGCATTCGGCCATATGATCCAGCTGCCCGGCAAACTGGTTTTTGGCAGCCGTCGGCAGCGTGCGCGGGGTCGAGACGCCGTCCTTGCGAATTGTCATCCTGTGCCCTTCATAGGGTGTCGCCGGTTCCATATCGATCCAGCCCTGCGTGCCGATGACGCGATAGCTGTTGTGCGAGGAACTGTAGCTGGAGATGCAGTTGGCGACGATGCCCGACGGAAAGCGCAACAGGAAGCTGATCCGGTCCTCGACCGTCCTGAACCGGGGGTCGGATCGGTCAGTCGACTCGACCGCGCTGACCGAAACCGGCTCTTCCCCGGTCAGGTATCGGGCCGCGTTCAGGCTGTAGATGCCGATGTCCATCATGGATCCGCCGCCCGACAGCGGCCGGTCGAGCCGCCACTGGTTCGGCCCGGCCGGGAAGCCATGTTCGGCCGTGATCAGGCGGGTAGGGCCGACATGACCACTGCGCGCCAGTTCGATGGCCAGGCGGTTATAGGGTTCGAAGCGCGAGCGATAGCCGATCATCAACTTGGTTCCGGCCTTGCGGCAGGCGGCGATCATCGCCTCGCACTCCGCGACGGAAACCGCCATCGGCTTTTCGCACATCACATGCTTGCCCGCCTGTGCGGCGCGAATGCTGTATTCGGCATGCATGCTGTTGGGCAGCACCACATAGACGACGTCGATATCCGGATTGTCGCGAATGCGGTCGAAGTCGGCATAGCTGTATCGATGGGTCTTCGGGATGCCATATTGCGTCCCATATTGGTCGAGCTTGGCAGGCGTGCCGCTCACCAGCGCCACCAGCCGGGCCTGCTCGCAACCGGCGAAGTTCGGCATGATCTGGCGCGTGGCGTAGGAACCGAGCCCGACCACGGCATAGCCGATCTTGCGCGCCGGTGCGGCGTTCGCATGCGTGCCCATGCCGGCCAGAACCATTCCGGCGCCAAGGCCGCCCAGAATTTCACGACGGGAAGTGATCGCCATGCGGGTCTCCCAATGTTCGGAGGATGAAGGGACTTTCAGAATGATTTCCCGGCAAGCTGAACCGATCGCTGGTCGGGAAATCGCGGGACAACGGGCAATCCGGGGCGACGATCCGATCCAGTCAGATCGAACCCCGTCCTAGTCGTTGGCGCGGCCTAGCGCAGGGCGCAGCCAACCCAGATTGCGCGCAACAATGGCGGCCTGGGTCCGGTTGCGAACGTTCAGCTTGCGCATCAGGGCCGTCATGTGGACCTTGACCGTCGCTTCGGCCATGCCAAGCTCATAGGCGATCTGCTTGTTCAGCAGGCCCGAATGGACACAGCGCAGCACTTTCATCTGGGTCGGGGTAAGCGGAGGCGGTTCGGCGGTTCTGAAGCCCTGGGGCCTTTGATCCTGATGACCGAGGCTCTCATGCAGATCCAATGCGATGTGCATCCTCTCTCTCCCTGTTATGCCCGGCCTGCTGCGGCGCGGATTTCGGCACGGCCGCAATGCCGGATTCGATAACGCTAACATATCGGAATCAGTCAGACAGCTTCAAGCGGAAAATGCGATATACGACCCCATGATTGTGGTTTTGCGGTGAAATCGGGATTATGACCTGTCCAACAGGTTTCTGGAACGGCTGACCACAATATAGCCGGATCGCCATGTAAAGTGAGGGGAGAGGATGGCGTTTTCATCAGTCATGGCGGCGCTGGTTCCCAATCGGCCGCAGCCGCGCGCCAGGGTTGGAGCGGGCAAGCCATGAGCCCGGCGGATTACCGGCTGATATTGTCAGCCATCGTCGGCATAGCCTTGTCTATTGCGCTGATCATCCGGGGCAGGCTGCACCCCTTTGTCGGCCTGCTCTGCGGCGCCTTCACGGTCGGCCTGCTCGCGGGCCTGCCGATGGAGGAAACCGCCAAGGCCGTGGAAAAGGGCGCTGGCGCGATCCTGGGCGGCACGGGTCTTGTCGTGGCCCTGGGCCTTGGCCTTGGCGCCATGCTCCAATTGTCCGACGGCGCAGGGGGCCTTGCCCGCGGGGCGCTGCGCATTTCGGGCATCAGGGGCGCCCCTTGGGCCAGCCTCTTCACCGCCATCGTGATCGGCCTGCCTCTCTTCTTCGAAACGGGGCTGGTGCTTCTGCTGCCCATCGTCGCATCGGCGGCGGCGGCCCTGCCCAATGGCCAGAACAACGACACGGCCAAGCTTCGCCTGATGCTGCCTGCCCTGTCGGGACTTTCGGTGGTCCATGCGCTGGTGCCGCCGCATCCCGGTCCATTGCTCGCGGTGAATGCGCTGGGGGCCAATCTGGGCCTGACGCTCGTCTATGGCCTGATCGTGGGCATTCCCACCGCGATCATCGCCGGCCCGTTGCTGGCGCGCTTCACAGCGCCCGGTGTGAAGCTCAGCCCGCCGCTGCTCGATCCGGTGCGGGTGGATGTCCCGACGCCCTCCGTGGGCCGTGCGCTGATCGCCGTGCTGCTGCCGGTCGTGCTGATCGCGGCGGGGCAGGCGGTCGCGCTGATGCCGCCGGACATGGCGGCGCTGTTCCAGTGGCTGCGCTGGATCAGCGACCCGGTGGTCGCGCTGCTCGTGGCGGTGCTGGCCGCATTGCCGCTGCTGTTCGGACGGCGCATCGCGGACCGGAGCATCCAGAACGCCATCTGGACGGAGGCGATGACGCCGGCGGGCGGCATCATCCTGGCCATCGGCGCCGGCGGCGCGTTGAAGCAGGTGCTGGTGACGGCTGGACTTTCCGACATGCTGGTGCGGCTGGCGCAGGGCGGGGCGATCTCGCCCATCCTGCTCGCCTGGGGCGTGTCCGTCTGCATCCGTCTGGCGACCGGATCGGCCACCGTGGCGACGATCACCACGGCGGGCGTGATGCAGGGGCTGGTCGCGGCCTCCGGCGTCGCGCCCGAATGGATGGTCCTCGCGATCGGGGCGGGGTCACTGTTTTTCTCTCATGTGAACGATCCCGGCTTCTGGCTGGTGAAAAGCTATCTCGGCACCGACATGCCCGGCACTTTCAAGACCTGGTCGATCATGGAAACGGTCGTCGCCGTCGTCGGCCTGCTTCTGGTGCTCGTGGCGAGCAGTATCTTCCAATAAGGGGGGCAGCGATGACTTGGGCAGACATGCAGGCATCCCGATGACGCAGGTACGACTTTCCGATCACGTCTATGCCGGCATAGTCGAGATCATCAAGTCCGAGGGTCTGGAGGTCGGGGAACGCCTGCCCTCCGAATCGCGACTGGCGGAAATGTTCGGCGTGTCCCGCGCCATCGTGCGGGAGGCTTTGGTCAGGCTGGCGTCGGACGGCATCACCGAGGCGCGGCGAGGCGCCGGCTCCTTCGTCAAGAGCCGCCCGTCGGAGCGGCTGACCGCCTTCATGCCGCTCAGCGAATTGCCGACGACGCTCGGCAGCTATGAGGTGCGCTTCGTGCTGGAGGCAGAGGCGGCGCGGCTGGCGGCGACGCGCCGCACCGCGGCGGAGATGGCGCATGTCGATGAAGGCCTGGTCCGGCTGCGCGAAGCCCTTTTGTCGAGCGAGCCCGCCCATGTGGAGGACATGGACCTGCATCGCCGCATTGCCGAAGCGACCGGCAATCCCGCCTTCGTCATCGCCTTCGATGCGCTCTATGGCGATGTCGAGAAGATCATGCGGGCCGGCGTCGACATCTCCCGCTCGCGCCCGCCGGAGGTTATCGCGACCATGCTGCGCGAACATGAACTGATCGTCGACGCGATCCGCGCGCAGGATCCGGAGGGTGCGGCCCTCGCCATGCGATGGCATTTGTGGGAAGGACGCCGCCGGCTGATGCCGTAAGGGCGATCAGCGCAACCAGTCCAGCGCGATGTCGCGCAACGCCTCGGCGGGCGTGTCGGAGATCAGGATCATCGCGCCTTCGTCGGGCAAGGGCCGCTCCAGCGTGGCGAGCTGGCTGTCCAGCAGGCAGGCGGGCATATAATGGCCGGGTCGGTTGCCGAGGCGCGCCAGCAGCAGGTCGCGGCTGTTTTCCAGCAGGATGAAGCGGACAGGTGCCCCGATCCCGACGCGCAGCCGATCGCGATAGCTTCTGCGCAGCGCCGAACAGGCAAGGACCACTGCCCCGTTCGCGGCCATGGTCGCCGCTGCCGCCTGTCCCAGCCGGTCGAGCCAGGGCCAGCGGTCCTCGTCCGTCAGGGCACGTCCGCCCCGCATCTTCTCCACCGCATCGGCCGAATGGAAATCGTCGCCCTCCAGGAACGGGCAGCCGAGCGCGTCTGCCAGCAGCGCGCCCAGCGTCGACTTGCCGCAACCGCTGACGCCCATGACGATGACGACGAGCGGCGGGGCAGGGGCAATATCGGCGGATGATGGCAAAATGGCGTCCCTTGCAGGCGGGCGGCGGCACGCCCTGGCGGACCGCCCCCTTATCGCTATCGCTATAGCTTTGCCGATAGAGGGATGAAAACTACGACCTTTGTCGCAAGTGCCAAGGCGCGCCACCGGCTCTAGCCATGGATCAAGGCGACAACCATCTTGGGAGAGAGCGATGATCCGACCAGCCATGATGGCGGCTCTGCTGGCGGCGACGGCCCTGGCCGGGGCCGAACAGGTGCACGCTGAACAGGACCACGTCGAACAGGGCCACGTCGAACAGGTCCGGGCGAAACAGGCATCCCCTGCTGGCCAATCGGTCTTCCCCGGCGCTCCCGACGAACCCAATGCCGTCACCGTCAGGGCGAAGGGCGACGGCCGCGCCGATGACAGCGCCGCGATCCAGCAGGCGCTCGACAGGGCGCGGGACCAGACCGGCCATGGCATCGTCTTCCTGCCGTCCGGCGTCTATCGCATCACGCGCACGCTGGTGATCCCGGCGGGCGTGCGCGTCTATGGCGTGGGGCCGACGCGCCCCGTGATCCTGCTGGGCGCCAATACGCCGGGGTTCCAGCAGGGCGTGTCGACCATGATCGTCTTCGGCGGCGGCGACCAGTATAATGTCGGCCAAGTGCCCGTGCCGGTGCCCACCGTCGTCCCGCGCGAAAAGGTGGTGCGCGACGCCAATTCAGGCACCTTCTATTCGTCGATGAGCAATGTCGATATAGAGATCGCGCCGGGCAATCCGGCGGCCGCGGGCGTTCGTTTTCGCATGGCGCAGCACGCCTTCCTCAGCCATATGGAATTTCGCCTCGGCACCGCCTTTGCGGGCGTCTATCAGGCCGGCAACGTCATGGACAATGTGCATTTCCAGGGCGGCCGTTATGGCATCGTGACGGAAAAGACCTCGCCCGCCTGGCAGTTCACCCTGCTCGATTCCACCTTTGACGGTCAGCGCGACGCCGCCATCCGGGAACATGAGGTGGACCTGACGCTGGTCAACGTCACAATTCGCAACACGCCGGTCGGGATCGATATCGACCGGGGTTATGGCGACAGCCTCTGGGGCAAGGATGTCCGCTTCGAAAATGTATCGAAGGCGGGTGTGGTCATTTCCAATGAGAAGAATGTCTTCACCCAGATCGGCTTCGAAAATGCGATCGCGGCAAACAGCCCGGTCTTCGCGCGCTTCCGCGACAGCGGGCAGGTGGTGAACGGCAAGGGCAAAGTCTATAAGGTAACCTCCTTCTCCTACGGTCTGGACGTGCCCGCGCTCGGCCAGATGGGTGCGTACGGCACGCAGGCGGAGGTGGAGGCGCTGCCCGCCATGCCAGCGCCCCGCGCGCCCGCCATCCGCGCGCTTCCTGAAATGGCGCAATGGGTCAATGTCCGCACGCTGGGCGCGATGGGCGACGGCAAGGCGGACGACACCGCCG
This sequence comes from Sphingobium sp. R-21, assembly GCF_049913335.1. NCBI lineage: Bacteria > Pseudomonadati > Pseudomonadota > Alphaproteobacteria > Sphingomonadales > Sphingobiaceae > Sphingobium > Sphingobium sp. R-21. The sequence goes on from NZ_CP184375.1 coordinate 535,271, forward strand.
CGATCCAGAAGGCGATCGACAGCCACCCCATCCTCTATTTCCCGACCGGCTTCTACAAGGTCACCGACCGGCTGAAACTGCGCCCGGACAGCGTGCTGATCGGCCTGCATCCGGCGATTACCCAGCTCTATATTCCGGACAACAACCCCGGACATGCCGGCCTGGGCGCAGTGCTGCCCCTGTTGGAAAGTCCCAAAGGCGGCGACAATATCCTCTCGGGCCTGGGCCTCTTCACCGGCCGGGTGAACCCGCGCGCCTCCGCGCTGCTGTGGCGATCGGGTGCGAACAGCCTGGTGGACGACGTCAAGATCATGGGCGGCGGCGGCACGCCGACGGCCGACGGCAGGATGCTCGGCACCCTGCGCGTCCACACTGGCGATCCCGTCACGGACGACCGGCTGGACGCGCAATATCCCAGCATCTGGGTCACGGACGGGGGCGGCGGCACCTTCGTCGATGTGTGGAGCCCCAACAGCTTCGCGCAGGCGGGTTTCTATGTCACCGACACCAGCACGCCCGGCCATGTCTATGAAATGTCGGTCGAACATCACGCCCGCAATGAGTTCGTGCTCGACAATGTGCACAATTGGGAATTTCTCGCGCCCCAGACCGAGCAGGAAGTGGGCGACGGGCCAGACGCCATCTCGCTCGACATCCGCAATTCCAGCAAGCTGCTGTTCGCCAATTATCACGGCTATCGCGTGACGCGCACCTATGCGCCGGAGGAAAGCGCGGTGAAGCTCACCAATTCGGGCGACATCCGCTTCCGCAACGTCCACATCAACGCCGAAAGCGGCTATGCGACCTGCGACGAGGAGGGCTGCGGCACCTTCCTGCGGGCCAGCAAATATCCGTTCGACAATGCGATAGAGGATGTTACGCGCAAGCTCTTCGTGCGGGAAAGGGAGTTCGCCAGGCTGGACATCGGCCCGGCAGGGAGCAGCATCCCCGCAACGCCGCCCGGCAAGACGAAGGTGGAGAAGCTGGAGGACGGCTTCTGGTCGATCTCCGGCGCGGCGGTGGACCCGCAGGGCGCACTCTATTTCATCGACCGCCGTTTCCAGCGCATCCACCGCTGGAGCGAGGACAAGGGGCTGGAGATCGTGCGCGACCATGCGCTCGATCCTGTGAACCTCGCCATCGACGCGTCGGGCCATGTGATGGTGCTGTCCTCCCTGGGATCGAAGGCGGGCGTCTATTCCTTTGATCCGGCGGGGCCGAAGGACGCCATGACGCTGATCCAGCCCACCCCGGTGCGCAGCGGCGGTGCGGCCAGAACCTTGCTGCCCGTCAACTGGTGGAACAATGGCGAGTTTCGCGACCAGTTCGACTTCAGGACCAATCAGTTCACGACGCTGACGGAGATGTTCGCGCGCGATGCCGGAACGCCCAAGGCGCAGGAATATCTGTCGCCCGACGGCAGCCTCTCGCTGCCCGCCTTCCGCACCTGGCAGCAGGGGCCGGTCGACCATACGGGCTGGCGCTGGTCCGACAGCCTCAACGCCTATGGTTTCGTTTCGGGCAAGTCGGGCGATCGCCTGTTCGTCACCAATGCATCGGAAAACATGACCTACAGCGGCACCGTCGGCGCGGGCGGCGCGCTGACCGACCTTCATCGCTTCGCCAATCGCGGCGGGGAAAGCGTGGCCGTGGACGGGCAGGGCCGCGTCTATGTCGCGAACGGGCAGATCTTCGTCTATGGCCCCGACGGCCAGGAAAGCGGCCGGATCGACGTGCCGGATCGTCCCTTGCAGATCCTGTTCGGGGGGCCGGACAAGCGCACGCTGTTCATCCTGACGCATCATGCCCTTTACGCCGCGAAGCCATGAAAAACGCCGTGCCGCCCTGCCTACGACCTATGTCGTAAGTGCGGTCGAACGGGCCGGAGGATAAGCTTTGCAGGATCGCCGGCGGGGGCGCGGTCAGCCGGCAACAGGCGGACAGATAACATAGACAGAAGGCAGGGAAGGATCCATGAAAGTGAAGATCGCACATCGACATCTGACGGGCGCCAGCCTGGCCGTCATGGCCAGCATGGCGCTGGCCGGCATGGCGCAGGCCCAGGACGCGGCAGCGCCCCCGGCCCCCGCAGCCGCGCCCCAGGCCCAGACGGAAGATGCAGGCGCGCCCCGCAGCGCCGACATTGTCGTCACCGGATCGCGCATCACCACCAGCGGCTTCAACGCGCCGACGCCGACCACGGTGATCGGTGAGGAGCAGATCATCAACAATGCACAGCCCAATGTCTTCAACACCATCGCGCAGCTCCCCTCGCTGCAGGGGTCGACCGGCGCGGCGACCGGCACCTTCAGCACGTCGAGCGGCCTGCAGGGCCTCAGTTCCTTCTCCCTGCGCGGCCTCCAGCCGATCCGCACCCTGACCCTGCTGGATGGCCAGCGCGTCGTCGGCGCGAACGTCACCGGCGTTCCCGACATCAGCATGTTCCCGCAGCTTCTGGTGAAGCGCGTCGACGTGGTGACGGGCGGCGCCTCCGCCTCCTATGGCTCCGACGCGGTCGGCGGCGTCGTCAACTTCATCACCGACACCCGGTTCGAAGGCTTCAAGGGCAATATCCTTGGCAGCATCACGAAATATGGCGACGATGAAACCGCGCTGGTGCAGGCGGCCTGGGGCAAATCCTTCCTCGACGATCGCCTGCATGTCGTGGTGAGCGGCGAATATGACCATGAAGGCGGCGTGGGCGCCGGCAATTTCGGCACGGACCTTGCCGGCAGCCGTGACTGGTACCGCGCGACCACGCTGATGAACACCGGCCAGGCCAATAACGGCCTGCCGCAGTTCAATTATCGCGATTATGCGCAGCCCTATCAATATGCGCTATACGGCCTGATCAACAACGGCCCGTTGCAGGGCATAGCCTTCGACCGGAACGGCATGCCCTATAATTTCAACTATGGATCGGGTGGCCAGCCCCTGGGCAATGGGCAGGTCAGCAATTGCTTCCGCGGCAACAGCTTTTGCGAGGGCGGGGACCTGTCGGGTGCGCCGGGGTCGGGCGCTTCGCTGAAATCGGCGCTGCAACGCATCAATGGCTATACCCGCATCGGCTACGACTTTGCCGACGACAATGAAGCCTATGTGACGGTCAATGTCGCGCAGGTGAAGACCAGCAACCAGCCGAGCCCCGGCTATAACCGGCCCAGCCTGACCGTGCAGTGCGCCAATCCCTTCCTGCCGCAACTGGTGCGTGACCGCTGCGCCACGGCGGGCATCACGGAATTCGGCTTCGGCTCCAGCAACGGCGCCTTCCCGGACCCCAATGTCCATACCGACCGCAGGCAATATCGCTTCGTCGGCGGCCTGAAGGGCAAGGTCGGCGTCGGCGGGACGGACTGGAATTACGACGCCTATTATGAACATGGCATCACCATCTCCGACATCCGGGTGCGCGATATCGTCCTCCAGAACCGCTATGTCGCCGCGACCAACGCCATCACGCTCAACGGCGCCATCGTCTGCGCCGATCCGGCGGCGCGGGCGGCCGGTTGCCAGCCGATCAACATCTTCGGCGGCTTCACCCCGTCGGACGCCGCGCTCGCCTATGTCGCGCCCCATGAGAACGGACCGTTCCAGCATACGAAGCTGACGCAGGACGTCGCCAGCCTGAACTTTTCGGGCAACCCCTTCGAACTGTGGGCCGGACCCGTCTCGGTCGCGTTCGGCGGCGAATATCGCCGCGAATTCTACCGCGTGAACGCCGATCCCTATGGCGCGGGCGTATCGCCGCTCAGCCCGAACAGCGCCGAATATCCGACGGACCCGCTGCTCAACTCGACGCTGGGCAGCAACTGGGCAGCCGGCAACTACAAAAATGGTCGCGGCAAATATGAAGTGTGGGAAGGCTATGTCGAAGTCGACCTGCCGCTGATCAACAGCGACGCCATGGGTCGCGCGAACCTGAACGGCGCGGCCCGCGTCACCAACTACAGCACGTCGGGCACGGTCTGGACGTGGAAGGTCGGCGGCACATGGGACACGCCGCTCGACGGCATCCGCCTGCGCGCGGTGACCTCGCGGGACGTGCGCGCGCCGAACCTGTCGGAACTGTTCGCGGCGCCCACGGTGACGACGCTGCCCAACTTCAACGACCCGTTCCGCAACCAGGCGGTGCAGGTGTTCCAGAACACGATCGGCAACACCAATCTGAAGCCCGAAGTGGCGCGCAACACCGAACTGGGCATCGTGCTCGCGCGGCCGTCCTGGCTGCCGGGCCTCAGCCTGTCCTTCGACTATTATGATATCAAGTTGAAAGGCGTCGTCTCTTCCCTGTCGGCGGACCAGATCGTCCGCTTCTGCTTCGAGGGCAACCAGGCCTTTTGCGGCGGTTTCCAGCTTGATGGGCCGCAGGGCACCAATTTCGTCAATGTCCAGCCCTTCAACCTCGCCTCCTGGAAGACCAGCGGCTTCGACATAGAGGCAAGCTATCAGTGGCAACAGCCGCTGGGCCTGCCGGGCACCTTCACCATCCGGGCGCTGGGCACGCACATCCGCAAGTTCATCGTCAATGCAGGCATTGCGGGCGTTGATCCGGTCGATCAGGCAGGCGCCAACAACGGCGCGACGCCGGACTGGAAATGGCTGGCGGTGCAGACCTATGACAGCGGCCGGTTCAGCTTCACGGTGCAGGAACGCTGGATCAGCGACGGCACCTTCGGCAACCAATATGTGGTGTGCCAGTCGTCCTGCCCGCCCTCGACCGCCAACCACCCGACCATCGACTATAACAGGATGAAGGGCGCCTTCTACGTCGACATCGGCGCAACCTTCAAATTCGGCGACAATCTGTCGATCTACGGCAAGGTGGACAATCTCTTCGACAAGGATCCGGTGGCCGCTCCGCAGACCAACACCGGGCTGGACATCAACCCCGCGCTCTACGACACGCTGGGCCGCATCTACCGCGCGGGGGTTCGCTTCAACTTCTGACCTGCCACTCTCTCCCCCACCTCGTCCCGGCCTTCACCGGCCGGGACTTCTTTGTAACCGGAGTATGTCGATGGTTCGTGGATTGAGCGGGGCCTGCGCGGCGGCGCTGCTGTTGCTGGCGGCGCAGGAGCCTGCTCTCGCTTCGTCCTCTGTCTATACGCGCGCGCCCGACGAGCCGCGCGCCATTACCGTCAAGGCTGTGGGCGACGGCCGGGCGGACGACAGCGCGGCGATCCAGCGCGCCATCGACGCGGCGGCGGAAAAGGGCGGCGGCATCGTCTTCCTGCCGGCCGGCACCTACCGCATCAGCCGGACCATCTTCCTCTGGTCCGGTGTCCGCATCTTCGGCATCGGGGAAAAGCGCCCCGTCATCCTGCTCGGCAGGAGCACGCCGGGCTTTCAGCACGGCGTCGCCCATATGCTGATGTTCACCGCCAACAGGCGCCAGACCGACGGGGACAGCCCGCCCGTTGCCTTCCCCCCGGCGGGCAGCGTTCCGTTCAACAGGAATATCGCGGACGCCAATTCCGGCACCTTCTATTCCGCGCTCGGCAATATCGACTTCCGCATCATGGACGGCAATCCGGCTGCCACCGCGATCCGCTTTCATTCCGCCCAGCACAGCTTCGTCAGCCATGCCGATTTCGACATCGGCTCGGGCCTTGCCGGCCTCTACCATGTCGCCAATGAAGCGGAAGACCTGCATTTCAGGGGCGGGCGCTACGGCATCCTCGCGGAAAAGCCGTCTCCCGCCTGGGGCTTCGCGCTGGTCGACGCCACGTTCGAGGGGCAGCGCGACGCCGCCATTCGCGAACATGAGGCCGGGCTGACGATGATCAATGTCGCCTTCCGCAACGTGCCGGTCGGCATAGAGATCGACCGGGGCTATGGCGATTGGCTCTGGGGCCAGGACCTGCGGTTCGAAAATGTGGCGAAGGCAGGCATCGTCATCTCGAACGAGAAGAATGTCTATACCCAGATCGGCTTTCAGAACGTGCTGGCCGCCAACACGCCTGTCTTCGCCCGTTTCCGGGAAAGCGGCCGCACCATCGCGGGCAAGGGGCCGGATTACAAGATCGCCTCCTTCACCCACGGCCTGACGCTGCCGGGGGTCGGACAAATGGGCGCCTACCGGACGGACATGCAGGCGGAGGCCATGGGCGCCCTGCCGGCCCTGCCGGCTCCTGCCATCCGTCCCTTGCCGCCCGTGTCGGAATGGGTGAGCGTCCGCGCGCTCGGCGCCAAAGGGGATGACAAGACCGACGACACCGCCGCCATTCAGAAGGCGATCGACAGTCACCGCGTCGTCTATCTGCCCGCCGGCTTCTATCATGTCAGCGACACGCTGCGTCTGCGCCCCGATACGGTGCTGCTGGGCCTGCACCCCAGCCTGACGCAGATCGTGCTGCCCGACGGCGCGCCCGCCTGGTCAGGAGTGGGCGCGCCCAAGGCGCTGGTGGAAAGCGCGCAGGGCGGCGACGCCATCGTCGCGGGGCTTGGCCTCAACACCAACGGCGCCAATCCCCGCGCCACGGCGCTGTTGTGGAAGGCCGGCGCCCGTTCCATGGTCAATGATGTCAAATTCCAGGGCGGCCATGGCACCGACCGCTTCGACGGCAGCCGGGTCGATCCCTACAACAACAATGCGACCGGCGATCCCGACGCCGCCCGCCGCTGGGCCGGCCAATATGCCAGCCTCTGGGTCACGCAGGGCGGCGGGGGAACTTTCGCCAATATCTGGAGCCCCAGCACCTTCGGCCATCCGGGCATCCTGATTTCCGACACGGACACGCCCGGCCGCCTCATCCAGGCGTCGGTCGAACATCATGTCCGCACCGAAATCGGCCTGAACCGCGTCGCCAACTGGGAACTGCTCGCCCCCCAGACGGAGGGCGAAGCGGGCGAGAGCGGCGATGCCGTGGCGTTGGAGATCAGGGATTCGCGCAACATATTGGTCGCCAATTTCCACGGCTATCGCGTCACCCGCACCCGGGAGCCCGCACCCGCCGCCGTCACCCTCTACAATTCCCATGACATCCGTTTCCGCAATGTCCATGTGAACGGCGAAAGCGGCCTTGGCACCTGCGATGAAAATGGCTGCGCGACCTTCCTGCGGCTCACCAAATTCCCGTTCGAAAACGCCATTCGCGACGTGACCCACGGGCTCGAGGTGCGTGAACGGGAATTCGCCGTGCTGGATGTGCCCGCCCGACCGGCGCCGGTGAAGTCCGCCAATTTCCTGGGTGGAAATGTGGAGAAGCTGGCCGACGGCTTCCATTCGGCAGGCGGCGGCGCGGTGGACGCGCAGGGGCGGCTCTATTTCATCGATCGCCGGTTCCAGCGCATCTGGCGCTGGTCGGACGCGGGCAGGCTGGAGATGGTGCGCGACGCCTCCCTTGATCCGGTCAACCTCAGCATCGACCGTTCCGGCAATCTGCTCGTCCTCTCCTCCTACGGACGCAACGGCACGGTCTACAGCGTCAGGCCCGGCGCGCCCGACAGCGAGATCAGCGTCATTCCGGCAACGCCCGTCGCCGCCCGCCCGGCCAGAAGGACGGTGCTGCCGGTCAACTGGTGGAACAATGGCGAATTCCGCGACCAGATCGATCCCCAAAGCTACGCGTTCACGACGCTGGCGGAGATGTTCGCGCGCGACATGGCATTGCCCAAGGCGAGCGAATATGTCTCCCCGGACGGCAGCATCGCCCTGCCGGCCTTCCGCACCTTCGCGCAGGGTCCGGCCGACCATCGCGGTCTGCGCTTCTCCGATTCGCTCGACAGCTACGGCTTCATCCAGGGAGAGCCGGGCCAGCGCGTCTTCCTGACCAATGGTTCGGAAAACCGCACCTATAGCGGCCTGCTGGGCGCGAGCGGCGAGATCACCGACCTCCGGCCCTTCGCGGATCGCGGAGGGGAGGGCGTCGCGGTGGATGCGCAGGGGCGGGTCTATGTCGCCAATGGGCAGGTCTTCGTCTATGCCCCCGACGGCAAGGAGATCGGCCGCATCGATGTGCCCGAACGGCCCCTGCAACTTCTCTTCGGCGGGGAAGGGGGCAGAACCCTCTTCATCCTCTCGCACCATGGCCTGTACGCGGCAAGGCCGGGGCGCGATCGGTAAGAGCGATTTCCAAGCGATCGGAACCGATCGCTGGTCAAGAAATCGCGGCAAACAAGGAAACCAGAGCGGCGATCTGATTCAATCAGATCGAAACCCGCTCTATGTTTTTGATGCCGCATCGTTTTTGCGCAAAACCGGTTCCCACTTTTGCGCACGATGCTCTAAGGTCCGCGACGCCGTCCAGGACGGGATCGGTCAGCCTCGCTTCTCCGCCATCCGCGTGCGTGCGCCCCAGCCCAGCAATACGCCGCCCAATATCAGCGCCATGCCAACCAGATGATAGGCGAACAGCGGTTCCCCCAGGATCATCGCGGCCAGGACGGCGCCCAGCAGCGGCATCAGGCTGATCGCCTGTCCGGCCGCGCCGGGCCCCACATGGCTGACCGCCGCATTGAACGACATATAGGCGAGGATGGAGGGAAAGATCGCAACATAGGCTATGGCGGCGACCATGTGTGTGTTCCAGTGTATCTGCGCGATCGCCTGCGCTTCGCTCAGGGCGCCGACACCCATTGCCAGCGCGCCGATGGCGAAGGTCACGAACAGGAAGACCAGCGGATCGATGGGTGGGCGCATGCGGAGGGACGCGGTGTAGATCCCCCATGAGGCGCAGCCGCACAGCACCAGAAAGTCCCCCATGCCCAATCGCAGCCGCAGGATTTCGGACAGCTCGCCCCGGAACACGATGAACGTCACGCCCAGCGTCGACAATGCGATGCCGGCGACCTGGCGCCAGGGCGCCTTGTCGCCGAAAACAACGCTGCCGACGATGACCACCAATGTCGGGATCAATCCCTGCAGCAACATGCTGTTCGCCGCGGTCGTGTAGCGCAGCCCCGAATAGAGGAAGCCGTTGAACGCAGCGACGCCGGCCAGGCCGAGGAGCAGGATCGCGCCCCAATGGCGGCGGATCAGCGCGCGCTGGGCGACGGCCCGGCGCCACGCGAACGGGGCCAGGATCAGGAGCGCCAGCGTCCAGCGGCTGAAGGCCAGCATCAGCGGCGGAATCTCGCCCCGTACCGCCCGTCCGACTATCACATTGCCCGCCCAGAAGGTCATGGTCATGCCCAGCATGGCATAGGCCCGTACCTGCAAGTTCAAAACCGGTCGCCTTTTCACTTCGCTTTCGTCGGCCGCTCCTTAGACGCGGGACGGCCGCGTTGCCAGCCTGCTCTCATCGTCCCTCTGCCGCTACCGGCCTGGGTTGAATGGGGCGGCGGCGCTAGGCGATTTCGATCTGGATGTTGTGGCTATGCTGCCCGATTGGCCGGGGTCGATATGGCCTACCCCTCGGGCAGTCGACATCAGCGTCAGAGTTGTTGCTGGCGGCTGTCCGGGCGGGCATATGCAGGGGGATATTGTTCGGGGGACGTCGTGATGGCTGATGGCCAATCATTCATTGATTACTACAGTGTCTTGCAGGTCAGCCCGAACTGCGATGCGCGCAGGCTGGAGGCCGCCTATCGCCTGCTTGCGAAGATGTACCATCCCGATCATGCGGAAACCGCCGACGTCACGAAGTTCAACGACGTGGTTGCCGCATATAAGGCGCTCAGAAACCCGGAGCAACGCGCGCAATACGACCTCCTCTACTCGGCCAGGACAGGCTTTCGGTTTCAGGCGGAAGATGAAGGGGATGGCGAACAATCGGCTTATGACGACGCGGACGCCCACTCCAAAATTCTGCTGTTCCTGTACAAGAGGAGAAGGGAGAATGCGCAGGATGCCGGCGTGGGGCGCTATTATGTTCAAAAGATGCTCGGCTGTTCAGATGCGCATTTTGAATTCCATCTCTGGTATTTGAAGGCGAAGGGCCTCATCGAAATTACCGAGCATGGGACATTGGCGATCACCATTGAGGGCGTGGATCACGTGATTGCCATGTCTCAGACGGTGATGCGGGAAAAATTGCTGATCGGGCGGACGATCGACCCCTGAAGGCGATTCCAGCCATCGGCCCGAAGCCGTGCACCGGTGGTTTCGGGAAGCATGATTGTTCAGCTGCGACGAACCGACTCCCGCTCACGTCCCGCATGCGCTAAACATGGATCAGTTCGCCGGCGACTGGCGATCCTTTGTCGGAGCGTTCATGGCAGTCGAGATCGAACGGAAATTCCTGGTCGTGAGCGATGCATGGCGAAGGATGGCGGATGCGGGGCGGCCCCTGCGCCAGGGTTATGTCTCGCATGAAGGGCATGCCAGCGTCCGCGTCCGCCTGTCGGGGGACCAGGCATGGCTCACCGTGAAGAGCGCCCGTGCGGGCATGGTCAGGGACGAATTCGAATATGCGATACCGGCTGCGGATGCGGCGGACATGCTCGACCGGCTCTGCACCGATACGCTGATCAGGAAAACGCGTTACCGCGTGCCGCATGACGGCAAGATCTGGGAAGTCGACGTCTTTGCGGGGGCAGCTGAGGGACTGGTGCTGGCAGAGGTCGAGATGCGATCCCTGGACGAACGGTTCGACCTGCCCGATTGGGTGGGGGAGGAGGTGACCGACGACCTGCGTTTCCGCAACTCCGCCATTGCACTCATGCGGGGTTTCGAAGCGGCGGTTTGATCGCGGGATTTTGCCGCAACGGCATATCGGTCAGGGGCGCAGATCGATCGCCGGCTTCTCTGCATCGGGCAGACTTGCGCCCATGATCCGCGCCAGCGTCGGGGCGATGGCGCGCATGTCGACCTGCCCCAGTTTCCGACCGGCGGGAATGCCCTCACCCATCAGCAGGAAGGTTGACTGCAGATGGGCTGGTCCCGGAAAATAGCCGTGCATGCCCTTGATCGGGGCAGGCGCGACCAGCGGCGCGGCAGGCCCGCGGAAGATGTCGGTCACGAAGCCAGGCTGGAGATCGACATAGAAGGCCGCCAGCGGATTGCCGCCCATCTGCGCGATCTGTGCGCGGTCGGCGATGCGCGCAATGCCATAAGCGGGGTCGGCCGCCAGCCTGTCGAGCAGCGCCCTGACCCGCGCGGCGAGCGCCCTGCCATCCGGCCGGGCCAGCATGATCGCGGCCGATCCGCCGGATATCCAGGGCATGGCCAGCCAGGAGGCGACCTTGCCGTCCTGCCCCAGCGTGATCAGCTTTTCGTCGATGAAGGGACGGAACAGGTTGACGGCGCTGTGCGTAGCCTCGAACCCGTGGTCGCTGACCAGCGCGATCACCGCATCGGGATGTGCCTTGCGTTCCGCGGCAACCAGTTGGCCGACGATCTCGTCGATCTGTTCCAGCACAGCATGGGCTTCCGGTGTGTCCGGACCCTTTGCGTGCTGCTCATGGTCAAGCGCGGTCAGATAAACGGTCAGGAAATCCGGCCGATGCGCTTCGATCAGCGCAGTGGCAAAGCGGCCGCGATTTTCATCGCCCGCCAGGCTTTCGTCTATCCCCATGGCATAGGATGTGCCCGTGGCGCGTTCCAGTTCCGCTCGCAGCCCGGGCGTTGCCAAAGCATCCAGCAGCTTGACGTCATCGGCATGGCCGGTGCGCCAGATTTGCGGCAGGTTCCAGGTCACGCCCTTCGCCGCGACGCTGACCGGCCAATGGACATTGCCGGTGGTGAGACCCGCTTTGCTTGCCTCTTCCCACAGGGTCGGCACCTGGATATCGGAAGCATACCAGGTCCAGCCGCCCTGGTTGATCCCGGTGGGATCAAAGCTGTTGTTGGCCGTGATCCCGTGCCGCGCAGGCGCCACGCCGGTGATCAATGTCGTATGGCTTGGATAGGTCAGGGTGGGCAGCACCCCGGTCACTCCGGAGGCGTATGCGCCCTCCCGAACGAAGCGGCGCAGATTGGGGATGGCAAGGCCGCGCTTGTCTGCCTCCAGCACGTCGCCGGGGCGCAGCCCATCGATGGAGATAAGCAGGACCGGGTTCGCCATGGCTGCTCCCGGAAGAGCGGCGAGGGCGGCCAGCAGCAGCGCGACCTTGTTCATCGCCTTAGAACCCGGCCTTCAAGGTGGCGAAGAATTGCGCGGGGGCGCCGACCAGCAGGGTCTGGGCGTCGCCGCTATTGCCGAAGCCGCCCGAACCGATCGTGCCGATATAGCGCTTGTCGAGCAGGTTGGTCGCGTTGAGCTGCAACTCCAGATTCTGGTTGAAGCGATAGCCGACGCTGGCATCCACGATCACCCGGCCCGGTACCGATTGATCATTGGTGTAGGTATAATAGCGGCGCGACATATAGTTGACGCCGATCCGCCCGAACGCGCCCTCATGGTCGTAGCTGATCTCGGCCCGGGCGATATGCTTGGGGCTGTCGACCACAGTCTTGCCCTTGATCGGCGTGACGGTGCCGCTGGCGTCAACCACATCGTCGCGATAGGTCGAATCCGTGTAGCTGTAGGAACCATAGAGGCTGAAACCGCGGCCGAGCGTCAGCGTGCCTGCCGCTTCCACGCCGATTGCGCGGACATTACCGACATTCTGAAGGGCGGATGCGAAGCCCTGAATGGGGCTGCCGACCTGCACCGCGAGGAGACGGTTGCGGAAGTTGACCAGATATGCGCCAATCACGCCGTTGAAGATGCCGTCATGATGACGCAGGCCCAGTTCATAGGTGTCCGACGCTTCGGGTTTCAGGCTGCCCTTGATCGCGTCGAAGCCGGCCTGGCTGGTCGAGAAGGGGCCGGTCGTCGTCGCGCTGGCGAAGGCGCGGGTCGCCTGGGTGAACCCGCCGAAAACTTCCGTCTGCGGGGACAGTTCCACCGCGAAACCGGCATGCGGCTGGAACCAGTCCTCCGCCTTGATGCGCCCCTCCGGGAAGCTGGCCTTGACGACGGCATCGGCTTCGTTCGTGACCTTGAAGCCCTTCCAGCCCAGGTTGATCTTCACCATGCCAAGGTCGATCTTGTCCTGGACATAATATTGGGCGGTGTCGGTGGTGAAGTCGAATTCCCACTGCGTTGCAAAGGGATTTGTCGGATAGTCGCGGAAGTTGAGGCCCGGCTCGGTCCGGCTGGCGAACGCATAGAAACGGCGGGCCTGGTTGAACCTGTTGTTCTCATACCAACCGCCGACGGTGAAATTCTGTATGCCCAGCGCGAAGTCGACGCTGCCGAAGACGCCGATCCGGTCCATCTCATATTCGGTGGTGCGAACCGACATCGGCACGCCATTGGGACTGGGTACATAGGGCGTCGCCCACAGGCCCATGCCCTTATTGTGGTGGTAATAGCCCTTGAGCTTGAAGCTGGCCTGTTCGCCCAAGGGTGCGGCGATGCCGACCGCGCCCAGCCAGTCCTTGCGCAGGCCGGCGGCATCATAATAGGCGTCGTCCGCGCTGGTGACGTTGCCGGGATAGACCTGCCCCGTGGCGACCAGCGCCCCGCTATAGTCGTAGCGCCCATCGGGGAAGGGCGACCCGCCGCTGTTGCTGACCCGGTCCACGTCGTTGAGGCGGCTGGCATAATCGATCGCGCGGGCATAGTCGGGATAGGTGTTGTCCCAATTCCAGCCGAGCCGGCGGATCATGGACATCGACATGTCCTGATAATCCTGTTCACGCCGGTCGGAATAGCTGAGCCAACCGTCGACCGTCACGTCACCGACCGGGATCACGACCTTGGCATTGCCCATATGCTGGTCCTGCGTGCCATTGCCCTTATATTTGTCGGTCGAACCATAGGCATAAGAGGCATAGCCGCGGATGCCGTCGCGGCGGCCCAGCGCCAGGCGGGCGAAGGCGCGCCAGGTTTCATTGCTGCCATAGGTAAGGTTGCCCTGGCCAGCCAGCGCGCCGCCGCTCAGATAATCGGCCGGATCGGCGGAGAAGGTTTCCACAGTGCCGCCCAGCGCATTGGTCGCCTGGGTGCCGATGGAGCCGGCCCCCTGCGAAACGCGCACATTGCCGATATTTTCAGAACTGATGGCGCGGGTGATGTGCAGGCCATTATGGTTGCCATAGCTCATGTCGCCCAGCGGAATGCCGTCGAAGGTGAAGCCGAGCTGATTCTGGTTGAAGCTGCGGATGGTGACGCGCTGCGACCATTCATAATTGCCGAACGGATCAGCCGACTGGAAATTGACGCTGGGCAGCTTTTCGATGGCCTTCAGCGGGTTGGTGCCGGGCGTCAGCGTGACGATGTCCTGCGCCTGGATTTCCTGAACCTGACGGGTTTCGCCCCGGCCGAAGACGATGATGTTCGCATCTTCGGCTGCTGCTTCCGCCGCTGATGGCGCAGGCGCGGTTTCCTGCGCGAAGGCTGGCATGGCGATCATGGCCGTGGAGGCCATCAGCAAGGTTGTGGTGATACGCATGTGAACTTCCCCTTTTTCCGCAATCGTGGATTGGGGGGCGCCCTAGCGGCTCAATGTTGCACTGCGATGTGGAGTGTTTGACGGGAGGGAGACGTTTCCGTGACGGTGCTGTCACAATGCCGGTGCATGCATGGCCCGGCAGTGACGGCGTGAATTTCCCTAACCCTCGCGAGCGACCTGGAACCCGGCAAAGGACTGGGTGACCGGCATGAGTTCGATGCGATTGAGATTGATGTGGGGCGGCTGGCTGGCGACCCAGAACAGGGTTTCGGCGATATCCTCCGCCGTCATCGGATTGGCGGCCCCATAGAGCGCGTCCGAAGCCGCCTGGCTGCCGGTGCGGACCAGGGTGAATTCGGTTTCGACCATGCCCGGCTCGATCGACGTCACGCGCACGCCGGTGCCATGCAGGTCAGACCGCAGCCCCAGAGAAAACTGGCTGACGAACGCCTTGGTGCCGCCATAGACATTGCCGCCCGTATAGGGATAGGTCGCCGCGACCGAGCTGATGTTGATGATCGCTCCCCTGCGCGCGATCAGGCGGGGCAACAGCTTGTGGGTGATGGTGACCAGGCTGGTGACATTGGTGTCGATCATCTGGCGCCATTGGTCGAGATCGGCCTGTTGTGCGGGCGCCGTACCCAGCGCCAGTCCGGCATTGTTGATCAACAGGTCGACATCGGCAAAGTCCGCGGGCAGTTCGGCCAGGGCGGCGTCGATGGCGCCTTCGTCGCGCATGTCGAAGCTGATCGCATGCACCTTTTCCTCGCCCAGTTCCCCGACCAACGCCTCCAGCCGTTCGGCGCGGCGGCCAGTGACGACCACCTTCCATCCGGCAGCGACAAAGCGCCGCGCGGACGCGGCACCGATGCCAGCGGTTGCTCCGGTGATCAGCGCCGTTCCTGCCATGCTTCATTCCATCCTGTCAGCCAATGACGGGGGATGTAAGCCGATTTGCGGCAATGCCAAGCGCCATTTGTCAGGCAATGGTCACGACGCGCGCATGTCCCTTCCGGTCGAGCGGCTTCACCACGACCTTGTCGCCCATCCGGTCGAAGGCGATGTCGACCGCCGCGTCCCCGAGGCGCAGGCCGTAGAGCGTCAGCTCGTCGATGAAGCGGGGCAGGGTGGGGTCGCGCAGGGCGATCTCTGCCCCTGCGACATCGAAGGTCAGGCCCAGGCTCGACTGGATCAGCGACAGGGGCGCCGCCGCGGACCAGGCCTGCGGACTGCACGCCACGGGGTAGAAGGTCGGGCCCTGCGCCCGCCGCCGGGGAAAGCCGCAGAACAGCTCGGGCAACCGCATCAGGTCGACATAGGTCGCGGCGGCGAACAGCCCTTCGAAGATCTGCGCCGCCTGCGCGCGATAGCCATAGCGGGAGAAGCCTGCGGCGATCAGCGCATTGTCATGCGGCCAGATCGATCCGTTATGGTAGCTCATCGGGTTGTAGCGCGCCTCTGTCGAGGCGATGGTCCGCACGCCCCAGCCGGAAAAGGAAGCGGGCGCCATCAGTGTGTGTACCACCATATCCGCGCGCTCTTCCCTGGCGAGTCCGGTGAACAGCACGTGTCCGGCATTGGAGGAGCGGACGCGGCACGGCCTCTTTTCCCCATCCAGGGCCAGCACATAGGTGCCGATCCCGGCGTCGAAAAAGGCGGCGTCGAACCGGTCTCGCAGATCGTCCGCCCGCGCCCGATGGTTCAGCGCCTTGTCCCGGTCGCCCAGCGCAGTGAAGATCGCCTCCGCCGCCCGCCAGGCGCCGTAGACATAGGCCTGCACCTCCGCCAGCGCGATCGGGCCGCGCGCAATGGTGCCATCGGCGTGGAAGACCGAATCATGGCTGTCCTTCCACCCCTGATTGACCAGCCCCTGATCGGTCAGTCGACCATATTCCACGAAGCCGTCGCCGTCGCGGTCGCCATGCTCGTCTATCCATCTGAGCGCAGCCTCGACATTTGGCAGGATGGAGGCGATGAAGCCGCCGTCGCCCGTTCGTTCCAGATAGGCGCCGGCCAGCATGACGAACAGCGGCGTCGAATCGATGCTGCCATAATAATGGCGGAAGGGGACTTCCCCCAGTTCCGCCATTTCGCCATGGCGCACTTCATGCAGGATCTTGCCCGGTTCTGCATCGGCGGCGGCGTCGTAGGCGGTCGCCTGGTTCGCGGCCAGATAGCCCAGGACTCCCCGACTGATCGCCGGGTCCAGCCATAGCGTCTCCAACGCGGTGATGATCGCATCGCGCCCGAACACAGTGCTGAACCACGGAATGCCGGCATAGGGATAGGGCCCATATTCGGTGTCGGTCGACAACATGGTAATGTCGGCGACGGATCGCCGTGTAACCTCGTTGAACAACTGGTTGGATGATATGATGGTCGCCCCGCGCGTACGCGCCTGTTTCAACGCCTGCATCGATTCGCGCAGCGTCTTGAGGAAATGCTTGGACAGGTCACCTGCCGGCTCGTCGTCCCGCGGTTGACAACAGATGAGCAGGTAGAGCGTGCGCCGCTCACCGGGCGGAACGCTCACCTCGAACCGCGCCCGGCTTTCCGTCAGAATCTGCGGCGCCGGGTCGAAGCACAGCAAGGTTTCGCGCCGCATGTCGTCGCGCCCGTCATAGCCAAGCCGTACGGACCGGGGGCCAATCACCGGCTCACGCATGGTTCCGCGCCGCAGCCGGGTCATGCCGCGTATTTCGAACAGGTCCGCAAAATCAGCGGCGAAGCTGATATTCACCTCCACCGTGCGGACTTCGGTGTCGAAATTGCGGATCGTGATCCGTTCATGGACCGCACCTTCCCACAGGAAACGGGTGCGACGCAGGTGGATGAGATCATGTTCCACTGCCACTTGTCCGTCCTCGCCCGTGAAATCGGGATTGGTAAGGTCGCAGGTGAGCATCGCGTTATCGTCGCGAAGGCCTGAACTGAGCAGGATCGGCCGGGTGTCGTTGATGGTGAGATAGAGATGCGACAAATGCCGGGTGTCGCGATGATACAGCCCTTCCGGACTGCCCGGACCCGCGATCGCGTCGCCGCTATGGTCGAAGACGGCGAAGCTGTCTCCATGTTTCAGCGTTCGGGGGCGTCGCTCATGGAGCGACGCCGTCGCCGGAATGAAGAATTGCGTTTGCGCCTGCGACAGCGCCTGTCCTGGATTGCCGGTACCGGGGTCCATGGCGCCGGGATCGACATTCCGGACCGGAGGGGTCGGGTTTTCCGGCTGCAACTGGCTTGCCGTCATGCCTCTCTCCTGATCTTATCCCACGGCCTGAAGTTCCGAACCTTCGCCGCGTAACCGGCGCAGCATCGCGGCCTGCGTCCGCGCACCGGGAAGATCGTGATAAAGCTGAACATAATCGGCGGCCATCCGCTCTGCCGTGAAGCGTGCGTCAAAGGCGGCGCGTACCTTCGCGCGGTCGAGCTCGTGGAGCCTGTGGACCGCCTCGACTGCTTCGTCCTCGCTTTCGACGATATAGCCCGACCGGCCATGGTCGATCACTTCCGGGACGGACCCGCAGCGAAAAGCGATGACCGGGGTGGCGCAGGCCATGGCCTCTATCATCACCAGGCCAAAGGGTTCGGGCCAGTCGATGGGAAACAGCAGAGCGCTTGCACGGCTCAGAAATTCCGCCTTCTGCGCCTCGTTGATCTCCCCGACATAGTAGACATTGGGATAACGCTCGATAAGCGGTGCGATCTCCTGCTCCCAATAGGCGCGGTCCACCGCGTCGATCTTCGCCGCCATCCTGAGCGGCAATCCCGATCGCGCGGCGATGCGGATGGCCCGGTCGGGGCGCTTTTCCGGCGAAATCCGGCCAAGAAATGCGAGATAGCCCTCGCCCTGACCGATGCGGGGCAGCAGCAGGTCGGCCGGCAGGCCGTGATGGATGGTCCTCGCCCAGTTCACCGGCGGCATCGGCAGCCGCTGATGGTCGGAAATGGACACCAGGCTGTGATCGGGAAAGGCGCGGTAGAAGGCGGGAAGATCAGGCAGGTCCAGCCGGCCGTGCAGCGTCGTCACGCAGCGGCCGAGGAAATCCTGCACCAGCGGCATGTGGATGAGGTCGATGTGGAAATGCAGGGCGTCGAATTCATCCGCCCTACGGCGCACCGCGTCGAGCAGGATCATATGGTAGGGAATGGGATCGCGCACGTCCGGATTGAGCCGCAGCGCCATGTCGGTCACCGGCACCAGTTCCGCCTGGGTCACCGAATCGCCGCTGGCGAACAGCGTCACCTCATGACCCTGCCTCACCAGTTCTTCGGTCAGATAGGACACGATGCGTTCGGTGCCGCCATAGAGGCGCGGCGGCACGCTTTCGGCAAGCGGAGCGATTTGTGCGATTTTCATGGTCGGGGGCATCCCTTTCGTGAAGAGAGCGCCTCCACCGATCCCCCGACCTGCGATGGGCGCCCATCGTTAAAAGCGTGAACGGCCTGCAGGTTGCATGGCCATTGCGCTTTCATGTCAGGATTTTTCCGTTGGGTGAGCCTGCTCGGCCGGTCGCCGGAAAGCGCCCGTCCGCATCATTTTCCAAGCCGCTGACTTCGGTCTGACATAGTCGCCACCTAGGAAAGCCTCAGCGAGAATCTGGCTGGCCGGTCCGAAGAGGGGGCGGACATGGCCTTGGAATATGGAGAGCGAGTTGACGATCCTCACGATCGATTTCGAGGCGTCGTGCCTGCCCCGGCATGGCCTGTCCTATCCCATCGAAGTCGGCATAGCCTGCAATGGCAAGGCGCGAAGCTGGCTGATCCGGCCGCATGACGATTGGGCGGGCTGGCATTGGTCGGCCGAGGCGGAGGGGCTGCACGGCCTGACCCTCGATCGGGTCTTCCGCGAGGGCCTGCCCGTCGAAACCGTGCTGGCGGAATTGACCGATGCCTGCGGGAAATCGCGGATGGTGGCCGACAGCATGATCGACCAATATTGGCTCGACACCCTGGCTGATGCGGCAGGGCAGGCCACGCCCTTCCTGATCGACCATGTTTCGCTGCTGCTTGACGAACATCGCGCAAGCGAGCGGCAGATCATGGATGCGGTCGCCTTTGCCGACGCGCTTCACCCGCAACGTCACCGGGCGGCGAGTGATGCGCTATGGCTGTCGTCACTGCTGGAACATGTCGCCAGTCACAAGGTCGAGGCTCCCATCCTGATGCGCATGGCGTGACAGATCGGCCATCGGAATAGATGGTGGGGAAGGATACGGGTCGCGCCTCATGTCCTCCCACCCGCCTGGGTCGGAAAATGCTTGAGCAACAATTTGTAACGCTCGGCAAATTTCGGAGACATTCAGTCCGCCTAAAGCCTGATGACCATTTCCGGTTGTCAGGGAGAAGGCTCCATGTTGCTCATTCTTGCGTCCAGCGCGGCGGCGCTCGCCGTCGCCACGCCAATCCACAGCGCTGAAATCGCCCATGCATCGAACGCCTATCAGGCGCGCTACGAAACCGAATCGACCGTCCGCTTCCGTGAGGTCGAATCGCGTTTGGCCAATCGTCCGTCCATGCCGGTATGCCGCTGGCAGGCCGAACTGGTGGTGAACCGCGACGTCGCGACGCAGGGTCGCACGCTGGCTGCCGTCGCCAAGCCGATCCACCGCTTTGCTCCGCTGTCGGGCAGCCATGCCGGCAGCTGCACTGCCGCCCGCGATGAAATCCAGGCGGAAGTCGCGCGCCATCACAGCGCCCGTGCGGCCCAGGCCGTAGCCGTGGCGCAGCAGGACCGTGCCGTGTTGCTGGGTGAACTGGACGGCATTCAGGCACTGTCCACAAAGGGTTCGTAACCCGCGAATGAGTCCACCGCTCATTTTGATCGCGGAGGCCCAGCGGGATGCGCGCCACGACGTGCGCCAGTCGCTGGAGGAGAACGGGTTTCGGGCCCTCGCCGCTGCCTCCGCGAACGAAATCTGGAATGCGATAGACAGCATGCCCGTTGGAGCGGTCGTGCTGGATGCTGCTTTGCGTGGTCCGGACGGCATGGATCTGTGTCGCGACGTGCGCGAACGCAGCGACGTGCCGATCATCCTGGTCGGCGCCAACAGCAGTGAGGTCGACCGCGTGGTCGGGCTGGAACTGGGCGCCGACGATTACATGGCGAAGCCCTATTCGACGCGCGAGCTGGCCGCCCGCCTGCGCGCCGTGCTGCGGCGGGGACGCAGCGAACGAGCCCTGGGCGCGCGCCGCCCGGCCGAGGCGCGGTTCGAAGGATGGGTGGTGGATTCCTCCCGGCGCGAAGTTCTCGATCCCGACGGTGCGCAGGTCGAGTTGACCGCAGCCGAATTTTCGTTGCTTCTGGTTTTGCTCGATCATCCGCAGGTGGTGATCGCCCGTCCGCGCCTGATGGAACTGGCCGGCGTGCGCGACACGCCATCCTCCGACCGCAGCGTTGACGTGCTGGTCAGCCGGTTGCGGCGCAAGCTGAGCCATGGCGGCCGGCCCGCGCCCATCGTTACGGTGCGCGGCGGCGGATATATGTTCAGCGCCGAGGTCGACCGGCGCTGATCCACCCGGGCGCGGCTGAATGTTTCTCTTCCATTGCATTGATTCTGCGGCAAAATCGGACGAACCGCGAGCTTGATCGCGCTTTCCATCGCTCAGACATATTATTTAACAAAGCCGCTGCGACGCAGCAAAAACGCTTCCCTATTGTGCATCCTCAAGGCCGGTCTGCCCCTGACCGGTCACCAGACAAGAAGGATGCAACGACATGAACGATCTGATCGGTCGCGTCTTCAGCTTCGAAAGCCATGTCTTTCCGAACCAGAGCGCGCTTTACAACCGCCTCGCCAGCGATGGGCAGAACCCCAAGGCGCTGATGATCTCCTGCGCGGACTCGCGCATCGTGCCGGAACATATCATGCAGGCTGATCCGGGCGACCTGTTCGTCTGCCGCAATGCCGGCAACATCGTGCCGCCCCATGCAACGCAGAATGGCGGCGTGACCTCCACGGTCGAATATGCCGTCATGGTACTGGGCGTGCGCGACATCATCGTGTGCGGCCACAGCGATTGCGGCGCGATGAAGGCGCTGTCCACCAATGCCGACCTGAGCGCCATGCCCAATGTCGCCGCCTGGCTGCGTCACAGCCATGCCGCGCAGAAGGTCTGTCGCGAAAGCTACCCCGCCGATCTCAGCGATGCGGAGAAGCTGCGCAACATGGCACTTGAGAATGTGGTGGCGCAACTCGCCCATCTGCGCACCCATCCGTCCGTTGCGTCGGGCATTGCCCGCGGCGAGATCGCCCTGCACGGCTGGTATGTCGATATCCATGCCGGCCACGTTCTGGGCCTTGACGGCGAGACCGGCCGTTTCCTGCCTCTGCGTGAAGGTCAGCCGCTGCCCGTGGCGCTGCCCCACGCCAAGCGACTGGCGGTCGACATCGCCTATGCCGAGGCCGCGGAGTAAACCCATGCTCAAGGCATTTTCCGGCGGTACCTTCAGCCGCGACTTCACGGCCTCCATTGTCGTCTTCCTGGTGGCGATGCCGCTCTGCATGGGTATCGCCGTTGCTTCCGGGGTGCCGCCGGAAAAGGGTCTGATCACGGGCATGATCGGCGGTCTGATCGTCGGCCTGCTGGCGGGTTCGCCCCTTCAGGTCAGCGGCCCGGCGGCGGGCCTGGCGGTCATCGTCTTCGAAATCGTGCAGAAACAGGGGCTGTCCGCTCTCGGGCCGATCCTGATCCTGGCCGGTGCCATTCAGGTGATTGCAGGGCTGCTGCGGGTAGGCGGCTGGTTCCGCGCGATCTCGCCCGCGGTCGTGCACGGCATGCTGGCGGGTATCGGCGTGCTGATCGTCGTCGGCCAGTTTCATGTGCTTTTCGACGACAAGCCGCTTTCGAGCGGCCTTGCCAATCTGGTCGCCATGCCAGGGCAGATTTTCGGCCTCAGCAATCAGGACGCAGCCACCGCCTTCGCGGTCGGCCTCGTCACCATCGGCGGCATGCTGGGTTGGGAGAAGCTGCGTCCTGCCTCGATGAAGCTGCTCCCGGGTGCTCTTGTCGGCGTGGTGCTGGCGACCCTGGTCGCCTTTTCCCTCGGCTTGCCCGTCGCGCGCGTCGTGGTGCCGGAATCGATCGTCTCGGCCATTTCGCTGCCGGGCGATAACCTGGTCCAGCAGCTCCTGAATCCGACGACCATCACCACGGCCATCGCCATCGCCTTCATCGCCAGTGCCGAAACGCTGCTGTCCGCGGCGGCGGTCGACAGGATGCATGACGGCGTTCGCACCAACTACAACCGGGAGCTCAGCGCACAGGGCGTGGGCAACCTGCTCTGCGGCGTGGCGGGTGCATTGCCGATGACTGGCGTGATCGTCCGCAGTTCGGCCAACGTCCAGGCCGGCGCCCGGACGCGGTTGTCGGCGATCCTGCACGGCGTCTGGATTCTGGGCTTCGTCGCCCTGCTCCCCTGGTTGCTGCGCGAAATTCCCATGGCGGCGCTGGCAGGCGTCCTTGTGGTCACCGGCGTGCGTCTGGTGAGCGTCGACCATGTAAAGCATCTTCTCCACCGCTATGGCCCGCTTCCCGCCGTGGTGTGGGCGGCGACGCTGATCTGCGTCGTGGCGACTGACCTGCTGACCGGCGTTCTGGTCGGCATCGGCCTCTCGCTGCTGGAGCTTCTGCCCCATGCCCGCCGTCTCCGGTTGAGCGTGGACGAGGAAAGCCGCGAAGAAGCGCATGAAGTTGCACTGCACGGCACGGCCACTTTCCTCAACCTGCCGAAGCTGTCGGCCAGGCTTGAGGGGCTTCCTTCCGGAAGGCTCGTCATCCTGAACGTCGAGCGCCTGAGCCATATCGACCATACTTGTGCGGAAATGGTCCGCGAATGGGTGGACCGTCGTCGGGGTACCGGAGCGCAGGTCGAACTGTTCGGCGCCACCGGCCGCATGCGCCACCTCGCCGCCTGATACTACCCCCTCGTCAGGCGTCGAACGAGCCGCCGCATCGCTCCTGAAGCGATGCGGCGGTTTATTTATGATATATATTAGAAACAATATAGAAATATTAGGAAATCCAAAAGACAATAATCGTGTTGCAGGCAACACAGTGACGACATTCCTTCTCGCAGGTGCGAAAAGTCGTTTCCCCATTTGGCATAGTCCTCATAACCTGCCTGCGATCCGCCGTACCGACGACGACAACACAAAAGATCTTCGGACGAAATGGACGCAGGACGGAACATTCTTGCCTAAAAGGGGAATGTTCATGAAGTATCAGATTGCCTGTGCCGCACTTGCGCTGCTTTCCAGTGCTCCGGCTTTCGCTCAGGAGGAGCCGGCAGGCCCCGTCACCGTTACCGGCAGCGTCGGCCTGGTGTCCGACTACCGCTTCCGCGGCGTATCGCAGAGCGACCGTGGCATGGCCATTCAGGGCGGTATCACGGCAACGCATGAAAGCGGCTTCTACATCGGCACCTGGGGTTCGAACCTCGGCGGCTGGGGTCGTTTCGGCGGCGCCAACATGGAACTCGACCTGGTCGGCGGCTATTCGACGTCGTTGGGCGAGGGCACGACGGTCGATGTCGGCCTGACCTGGTACATGTATCCGTCGGGTGCCGACAAGACGGATTTCGCTGAACCCTATGTGAAGCTGTCGCACCAGTTCGGCCCGGTCAAGGGCCTGGTCGGTGTCGCCTACGCTCCCAAGCAGCAGGCGCTGGGCAATTGGCAGAGCAGCGCATCCAGCGGCATCGACAATCCGGGTGACAAGGAAGACAATCTCTATGTCTGGGGCGACGTCAATGCCGCCATCCCCGACACTCCCGTCACGGTGAAGGCCCATCTGGGTTGGTCGGACGGCAATCCGGGCCTTGGTCCCAATGGCACTTCGATCGCTCCTACCGGCAAATATCTCGACTGGCTGGTGGGCGCCGACTTCGCCATTCCCGGCACGCCGCTGACCGTTGGCGTGGCCTATGTCGACACCGATATCGCGCGCGTGGAGGAAAATTATCTGCGCCCGAACTTCATGGTCAACGACAGCAAGGATTTCGGCAAGTCGATCGCGCGCAGCACGGTCCTCTTCTCGCTGACCGCTGCTTTCTGATCCCTTGCGCCGGGCCTGGTGGACCCAGGCCCGGCCATGCTTCTTTCCCGGCTGTGACAAATTGTTTCTGCTGTTGCATCCGGGGCTTTCCGGCCGCCCCTGCGGTTGACCATGGCTCCGGCCACCCCTATCCCGCTGTCATGCTCAAAGCCGTGCCGACATTGTCATGACCGCGCCGACCATAATCCTTGTCGAAGATGATCCGCCGCTGCGTACCCTGACCGCGCGCGCCTTGCAGGAGCATGGCTATCAGGTCCGCCCGGCTTCTTCCGGCCCCGAAATGTGGGTAGCGTTCGACGCCGGTCCTGTCGACCTTGTCGTGCTCGACGTCATGCTCCCCGGCACCAACGGCATAGATCTTTGCCGCCAGATCCGGCGCAAGAGCGACGTTCCCATCATCTTCATCAGCGCCAAGGGCAGCGAGACCGACCGTATCGTGGGGCTGGAACTGGGCGCCGACGATTACCTGCCCAAGCCGTTCGGCACGCGTGAACTCATCGCGCGCATCCGCGCCATATTGCGCCGCGTCGGGGTGGAGCGGGGTCCGGACGAGCATCGCGAGAATGAAGCACGGTTCGACGGCTGGATCGTCAATTTCCCGCGCCGCGAACTGCGTTCGCCCACTGGCGCCATCGTCGACCTGACCGGTGCGGAATTCGATCTGCTCGGCAGCTTTCTCAGCCATCCGCAGCGCGTGATCGCCCGCGAACGGTTGATCGAACTTTCGCGCACCCGCATGGGCGACAGTTCCGACCGCAGCATCGACGTGCTGGTCAGCCGCCTGCGCCGCAAGCTCTCGACGCAGGATCGCACGGCGCCGATCACCACCGTGCGGGGCGTCGGCTATATGTTCAATGCGGAGGTCAGCCGCGCTTGAGACGGCATGTCAGCCTGGTCGGGCAGATCTTCGCGATCCTGCTGCTGACCTTGACGCTGGAATTCGCCGTCGGCATCCTGTTGAATGAACGATCCAATCATCTTTCGCTGCAGGATGACGAGGCCCGGCGCCTGGCCGAACATCTGGTGATTGCCCGCAAGTTGCTGACGGAGCATGCGCCCGATGAGCGGCATGCGCTGTCACTGCAACTCACCACGGATCGCTACGACGTGCACTGGACCCCGTCCTCGCCGCCGCCACCCGCGCTTGCGCCGGGGCTGGAGAGGATGCGGCGACAGATCGTCAACTGGGAACCGACCCTTGAACAGTCGGGCCTGTGGCTGCGTCTGGCCTCGCCCGGACGCGTTTCGGAGATCAACGGCGGCCTGCGCCTCGCGGACGGAAGCTGGCTCTATTTCGGCATGCGCCACAGCGGCGGCAAATGGACCTTCACCATCGGCCGCATGGGGCTCGCGTTGATCCCGGTGTTGGCGCTGCTGCTCGTGGGCGGCATCCTGATCCGGCGTACGCTGGCGCCACTGCGCGACCTCACCCGCGCAACCGAACGCATCGGCCTTAGCGATGAAGTCATTGTGGAGGAGGGTGGCTCCAACGATGTCCGCAACCTCATCCGCGCCTTCAATGCCATGCAGAAGCGCATTCATCGGTTGATCACGGAACGGACGGAGACGCTGGCCGCCGTCGGCCATGACATGCGGACGCCACTCGCGCGGCTGCGGCTGAGGCTGGAGAACCTGCCGGACACGGAAGCGCGGGAGGCGATCGAGGGCGACCTTAGCGAAATGGGCGAGATGATCGATTCGCTGCTTGCCTTCCTGGGCGGGGAGAAAAATGGAGAGCCGCCCGTCCGCACCGACCTCGCCGTGCTGGTCGCGACGGTGGTCGACGCCTTTCAGGACCAGGACAGGCCGGTCGATTATGTCGGGCCCGACCACCTGGAAATGGCGGTTCGGTCGCTCAGCCTGCGTCGGGCGATCGTCAATCTGATAGAAAATGCGCTGCACTATGGCAGCCGCGCCCGGGTCGCGCTGGAGCGTCGCGATCGCGAAGTGCTGATCCGGGTCGACGATGACGGTCCCGGCATTCCCCGCGACAAGCTGGAGGAGGTGTTGAAGCCCTTTGCCCGCCTGGATGAGGCCCGGCAGCGCAACACGCGCGGGCTGGGCCTGGGCCTTGCCATCGTTGCGCGCACCGTGGAACTGGAGGGTGGGGAACTGATCCTCGCCAACCGGCCCGAAGGCGGATTGCGGGCCGAAATATGCCTGTATCTTCCGGCCCAGCCCCAGAAGCACTGACAAAGAGAATCTGCCCACCCCCAAGCAAAACTCATTTACTGCCGGGCGCCATGCCGCGCTATGCCGGACGCCTGTTCGGAAAGAGGCATGTATGACGGCAGAAGGCGAAAAGGAAATCGCCCAGGGTTATTGGGACATTGACAGGCTGGCGGCCGAACTGGGCACGGTCCGGCGGCGTTGGCGCCAGGGTCAGGAACATCATGCCGAATATGGGGCGGAGGGTTTTCCGTCGCGCGCGACGCTGACCAAGATCATGGAGGCGCTTTGCGGCGCACTGTTTCCGCTTCGTCTGGGGCCCAGCTTCGTGCGTCTGCACAATGAGGACGCCTATGTCGCGCAAACCCTTCAGACGGTGCTCAGCCGCCTCTACGGCCAGATCCGGCTGGAGCTGATCTATGCGATGAAGAACGCACCGATAGAGCAGGTCGACAGGGAGGCGTCGCGCATCATCGGCGATTTCGCCGAAGGACTGCCAGCGCTCCGCGAACTGCTGGACAGCGACGTGGAGGCGGCTTTCCTGGGCGATCCCGCCGCGCGCAGCGTCGATGAGGTGCTGATCTGCTATCCCTCGATGATGGCGATCACGCACCATCGCCTGGCACATCGGCTGCACCGGTTGGGAGCACCGCTCGTGGCGCGGATCATTTCGGAAATCGCGCATGGCAGTACGGGGATCGACATTCATCCCGGCGCGAAGATCGGCCACAGCTTCTTCATCGACCACGGCACGGGCGTCGTCATCGGGGAAACGGCGATCGTCGGGGATCGGGTTCGCATCTATCAGGGCGTGACGCTGGGCGCGCGCAGCTTTCCGGCCGATGGCAAGGGCGCGCTGGAAAAGGCCCTGCCGCGTCACCCGATCATCGAGGATGATGTGGTGATCTATGCCGGCGCGACGATATTGGGCCGCATCATCATCGGTAGCCGGTCCGTGATCGGCGGCAATGTCTGGCTGACCGACAGCGTGCCGGCCGACAGCAATGTCCGGCAGGCCAAGGCGCATTATGAAGTGACCAGCCGGGTTGAGGTGTCCGCCCCCCATCGCGTCCACGCGCTGCTGGAGGAAGGACGCGATGGGATAGCGGAGAATATTTGAGGGCCTATGCGCAGGAATATGGCGCCGATGGCTGGAGCATTCTCACCATGAGCGGAAAAGCCCCAGCCATCTGATGCCGCGTTTCCGAGGCGTTGGCCTTAACGATCAGTTTGAAGATGCGTTATTCAGCGCAGCTATCCCCGTCGCCGGCGATCAGGTCAAGGCAGCGTCCGTCGATCTGGTCCTTTGCTACGGGCAATTTGATCAGCGCCGCCAGGGTCGGCAGGATGTCGACCGTTTCCACGCCGAGCGGCTGTTCGAAGTGGGGCAGCCCCTTGCGCCAGAACAGGATAGGCACGCGGCGATCCATATCCCAAGGCGATCCATGGGTCGCGACCGACCCCATCACCGCCGCTTCGGGGATCGACATGACCCGCGGCTTCAGCAGCAGCAGCAGGTCGCCCGAACGCTGCGGGTCGAAGCTGGCTCTGGCCTCCTGGATCAGCGACCAGCTTTCCGGAGGACCGGATGGAGCGGGGGTGGCGGCGATCTCCGCCTTGGTGAAGACGGTCTGGACCTGCGGATGGACGCGGAGCAGGGCGAGAGTTGCCGCTTCCACCCTGGCGCGTTGCGCCGCCGTCAGGCCGCGGTCGAAATACAGGTCGCCCGCCGGGCCATCGCCCCAGATCAGCGTCCTGCCCGTGATGCCAGTCTTTTCCGCGATGGCGGCCGATAACGCCTTGGGCGTGAGCGCCTTGTCGACGCGCTGTTCCATCGGCATGGCATTCAACCGGTGGCGTTCGGGCAGGTCATGCCCGCCATGATCGGCGGTCAGCACCACGGCATAGTCGATGCCGTCCTTGTCGAGTCGGTCGAAAAAGGCGCCCAGCTCGCGATCCAGCCGATCGACCTGTATGCAGCTTTCCGTACCCTCCGTGCCGTAGGTGTGACCGATATAGTCCGTCGCGGACAGGCCGATGGAGATGATGTCTGTCTGCGCCTGTTTGCCCAGCGCCATGCTCTCGATGGCGGCGGCGGCAAAAGCCAGGGTCATCGCATCCTGTTCCGGCGAGATGCGGAAGGCCTTGTAATCGCCCGCCGCCCGCGCGAAGCGACCTGTCCCGACCGTGCGATCTCCGGCCTTCACGGGGAAATCCTTGGCCGCGCATTGCGGCGGCAGCTCGAAGCCGGGATTGCCCTCTGCCAGCCGCCGCGCCATGACCTCATTGACTTTGGCGACCAGCGGTGGGGTCGCCACTCCCTTGTAGCTGACATAGCCCTCCGGTCCGCCCAGCCACCAGACCTGGTCGGCGGTTGGCCCGCCCATCATGATCGCCGCACGGTCCTTCCCCGCAATCGATACGACGCGTGTCGCCGGATTGGCGGCCTTCATCCGCCCGCCCAGCGTCGGCACCCTCAGATGTACGGGAGAAGCCTGATAATGTTCGCTGTCGGTGCCCGGCTGCGTCTCGTCCTCCGCGCAATAGACCAGCTTGTCGGCGCGCGCGGTGCCAAGGTCAAACCAGCTGTTGGCGATGATGCCGGTGCGCGAGGGGCGGCTGCCGGTCAGGATGGTGCTGTGTCCCGGACAGGTTTCGGTGGCGGCATGGCTTTGATAGCCGCGGGGGAAGACGATGCCCTGTTCCGTCAGCCGCCTGAGGCCGCCGCTGTAATATTGACGATATTCGCTGAACAGATCGGCCGAAAACTGATCCACCGCGATGGCGACGATCAGCCTGGGCGGCGTGGCGGGCGCGGCAGCCGCCACGGCGGGCGGAGCCTCGGTCTGGGCCAGGGCCGGCAGCGAACCGGCAAGAAGTAGGGCTGCCGCGACATTTTTCAACATTATGGAGTACCTTCTCATGCCTTGACGGCGGATGCATCGAGACCTAGCCCCCTTGCGTCCACCGGAACAGAGGCCCGATGCGCATTTTTCATGTCCTTCTGATGACAATGCTGCTGTTGCTCGCGCCGGTGGCGGCGCGGGCGGAGGGTGCGTTTGGCCAGGGCGTCCCCCACATTGCGGCCGAACTCACCGCCGAAAGCAATGCGCCGCGGCCGGGCCAGGATCGGGGCAGTGGCACGACGATCGCCTTTTCCATGACGCCGGAATCCGGCTGGCACGGCTATTGGGAAAATCCGGGGGATGCCGGCCTGGGCATGACGGTCAAATGGACGCTGCCCAAGGGAGTCATGGTCGGTCCCCTGCGCTATCCCGTGCCGGAGACATTGCTGATCGCCGGCCTCATGAACCATGTCTATGAGGGGCCTTATGGAGTGCTTGCAAAGCTGACCGTGGCGCCGGACGTGCCCAGGGGTACGAAGCTGCCGATCCGCGTCCGCGCCAACTGGCTGGCCTGCACCGACAAGGTTTGCGTTCCAGAAGGCGCGGAGCTGTCGCTGGACCTGATAGCGGGCGACGGATCTGTCCTGCCGGGCGGCAGGGCGCAGTTCGATGGCTGGCGCAGCCACTTGCCGCGTCCGCTGGGCAGCGATGCGACCTATGCCCTGGCTGACGGCCGCCTGCGCCTCTCCATCCCCTTTCCCGCAGCGGCCGAAGCCCGCGACGTCCATCTCTTCGCGCTGGCCGATGGTCTCACCCGTTACGCGGCTCCGCAGAGCGTCGCGCGGCAGGGTGACCGGCTGCTGATCGAAACCGAAGCCGGGCAAGGCCCGCTGTCCGGCCCGGTTCAGGCGGTGCTGCGCACCGGCGACCATGTCGGTTTTCTGCTGACGGCCCGTCCCGGCACCGTGCCTGCTGCTCGATCCGCCACTGCCCGGACCCTCTTCCTTGCGCTGGGCGGTGCACTGCTCGGCGGCCTGCTGCTCAACATCATGCCCTGCGTGTTCCCCATATTGGGACTGAAGGCGATGAAACTGGCGCGTGCGGGGGGGGACGAGCATATCGTCCGGCGGGAGGCGCTAGCCTACAGCCTTGGCATCATTCTCACCTGCCTTGCCCTGGGCGGCCTGCTGCTTGGCCTGCGCGCTGCGGGAACGGCGGTCGGCTGGGCCTTCCAGTTGCAGGATCCGCGCATCATCCTGCTGCTGCTGTTGCTGGTGACCGCGATCACGCTCAACCTTGCCGGCCTGTTCGAACTCAGCGCTTTCGGTGGCGGCGAGCGGCTGGCGGGAAAGGCAGGCGCGTCCGGCGCCTTCTGGACCGGCGCGCTGGTCGCTTTCGTCGCCACGCCTTGTACCGGGCCGTTCATGGGCGCGGCGATGGGGGCGGCGCTGGTACTGCCGATCGGCGCCGCTCTGGCAATCTTTGCGGGGCTTGGCCTGGGCCTCGCACTGCCATTTCTGGCTCTGGCCTACATCCCCCCAATCCGTACACGCCTGCCGAAACCAGGCGCCTGGATGGGGCGGCTCCAGAAAATACTCGCTATTCCCATGGCGCTGACCGCGCTGGGCCTGTTGTGGCTGCTGGGGCAGCAACGCGGCACGGTTGCCATCCTGCTGGGGGCCGGCGCAGCCTTGATTCTGGCCGCTGTGCTCTGGTGGCTTGGGCGCAGGCAGCATCACGGACGGCACGGCGGATTTGCCGTGGTCTGCGCCGCGCTCATTCTCTTTGCGGGAACCGCCTTCGTGCTGCCGACCCGTGCGCCTGCCATCACCGCCTCCGCCCATGGCATCCCCTTTGACGAGGCGCGTCTGGCCAGCCTGCGTGCCACCAAAAAGCCGGTTTTCCTTTATTTCACCGCCGACTGGTGCCTCACCTGCAAGGCGAATGAGGCCGCGGCCATCGACCGCAGTGAAACCCGCGCCGCTTTCGAGAAGGCGGGCGTCACCATGATGGTCGGGGACTGGACCAATGCCGATCCCGCCATCACCCGCTTTCTGGAGGCGCAGGGGCGTTCGGGCGTTCCGCTCTATCTCTGGTATGCGCCGGGCAGGGACGCGCAGACATTGCCCCAGCTCCTGACCCCTGCCACGCTGACGGCGCTGGTGTCCTGATGGCCAAGGTCCGCGCCGACCAGCTCCTCGTCGATAGCGGCTTGGCGGAAAGCCGCGCGCGCGCCCAGGCATTGATCCTCGCCGGCCTCGTTTTCCTGGGGGAGCGGAAGGTCGACAAGGCCGGGCAACAGGTCGCGGCCGATGCCGAGCTGGAGGTGAAGGGCCGTGACCATCCCTGGGTCTCGCGCGGCGGCATCAAGCTCGCGCATGCGCTGGAGCATTTTCATATCGACGTGTCGGATGCCGTCGCCATCGATGTCGGCAGTTCGACCGGCGGTTTCACCGACGTCCTGCTCACCAACGGCGCGGTGCGGGTCTATGCGGTCGACAGCGGCACCAACCAGCTTGCATGGAAGCTGCGTTCGGACCCGCGCGTCATTGTCCATGAACAGACCAGCGCCCGCATCCTCACTGCCGATCACATTCCGGAGCCTGTGGATGTCATCGTCTGCGACGCCAGCTTCATCTCGCTCGCCAAGGTGCTGGATTGCCCGTTGGGCTTTGCCCGTTCCGGCGCGCGCCTGATCGCCCTGATCAAGCCGCAATTCGAGGCAGGGCGAGAGGAAGTCGGCAAGGGTGGCGTCGTGCGCGATCCTGCCATCCATGAACGGGTGTGCAACGAGGTGCGGGACTGGGTGTCGGGTCGGGGGTGGCAGGTCGAAGGGATCACCGCCAGCCCGATCACCGGCCCGCAGGGCAATGTGGAATTTCTCCTCTTCGCAACATTTGGCGGATAATCGCACTCCGTTCGTTTCGCCGCTATGATTACCATTTGCGACAAATGCCGGTTTGAGTCGCTTGCAGAGGCCGATTAGCCTGATCCGATGCGCATTTTCCTGCCAATCTTCCTGATCGCGCTCAGCCTTTCCGCTTGCGGCGCGCCAAAGGAGAAAAAGCCGCGCCCTTCCGCGCTGGTTGAGGCCGCGCCCATTCTGCACGATACCTTCACCGACAATCTGGATGCGGTCGGGACTGCATTCGCCAATGAGCAGGTGGTCTTGTCCGCTCCCGTGACGGAGCGGATCACATCCCTCCATTTCAGCGATGGCGGTTATGTCAGCAACGGGCAGGTGATCGCCACCCTGGCCGTTGGGCAGGAGAAGGCGGAACTTGCCGCCGCCCAGGCCCAGGCGCTTGCAGCCCAGCAGCAACTGGAGCGTATTCAGGCCTTGAAGGCGCGGGGCTTTGCCACTGCTGCCAGCCTGGAGAGCCAGGTCGCGCTCGCCAACGCCGCCCGCGCCAGTGCACAGCAGGCCCGCGCCTCGATCGGCGACCGGGTGGTTCGCGCGCCCTTTGCCGGCTGGGTGAGCCTGCGTATGGTGTCGCCTGGCGCCATTGTCACGGCAGGCACGCCGATTGCCACGGTCAGCGACATCTCGCGGATCAAGCTGGACTTCACCATCCCGGAAACCCGCCTGTCGCTGGTGCGGGAGGGGCAGCCGATCAAGGCGGTGTCCGCCGCCTGGCCCGACCGGCGCTTCGCCGGCACGATCGCCACCATCGATCCCGTGATCGATCCCGCCACCCGCGCCGTCCGGATACGCGCCATTCTGCCCAATCCCGACCGCGCCTTGAAGCCGGGCATGCTGCTGACGGTAAATGTGGTTGCAGGGCAGCGCCAGTCACTGGCCGTTCCTGAACTGGCCGTGGTCGGCGACGGCAGCGACCATTTCGTCTTCCTGGTGGAGAAGGGCAAGGCCAAGCGGGTCAAGGTCGATACCGGCATCCGTCAGAACGGCCTGGTCGAGATATTGGGGGGAGTGAAGCCGGGCCAGACGGTCGTCACCGACGGCGTTGTCAAACTGACCGACGGCGTGCCGGTGCGCGTCCCGGGGGGCAAGCCGGAAGCAAAGAGCGCCAGCGCCGGGCAAGCGGCCGGCTGAGGAGGCGAGGCGATGCAGCTTTCGGACCTGTCCGTCCGTCGTCCGGTCTTCGCGGCGGTGGTTGCCGTGCTGCTCTGCATCATCGGCATTGTCGGCTATCTCAGCCTTTCCATCCGCGAATATCCCGATACCGACCCGCCCATCGTCTCGGTCGAGACCAGCTATACCGGGGCGGCGGCTTCGGTCGTGGAAACGCGCATCACCCAGATCATCGAGGATGGCGTCGCCGGGGTCCAGGGCATCCAGAACATCACCTCGACCTCGCGCGATGGCGTTTCTTCAGTCAGTATTGAATTCGACCCCTCGCGGGACATCGATTCGGCAGCGAATGACGTGCGCGATCGCGTGGGCGCTGTGGTGGAGGATCTGCCGGAGGATGCGCTCGCGCCGGAAATCCGGAAGGTCGACGCCGATGCGCGGGCGATATTGTTCATCGTCTTCACCAAGGATGGTTGGACCCCGACGCAGATTGCGGATTATCTGGACCGCAATGTGCTGGATCGCTTTTCCGCCATTGACGGCGTCGCACGAGTGACCGGCGGGGGCGAGGAAAGGCCCTCCACGCGCATCTGGCTGAATGCGGAGAAGCTGACAGCCTTCGGCATCACGCCGGGCGACATAGAGGCGGCGCTGCGCGCGCAGAATGTGGAACTGCCGGCCGGGCGCTTCGAATCGAAGGACCAGAACCAGACGCTGCGCGTAGAGCGGGCCTTTTCGACGCCAGAACAATTTGCCGGGTTGGTCGTGGGACGTGGCGCGGACGGTTACCAGGTGAAGCTGGGCGACGTGGCGCGGGTCGAGCAGGGCGCCGAAAACCCCTATACGTCCTTCCGCTCCAACGCGGCGACGGGCATCGGCGTGGGCATCATCCGTCAGTCGGGCGCCAACACGCTGGAAGTTGCGGAGAAGGCCAAGGCGCTGATCGACGAGCTGCGGCCCACCTTGCCGCCGGGCATGAAGGTCACGATCGGATCGGACGAGTCGCTGTTCATCAGCCGCGCCATCGACAATGTCTATGATACGCTGGCCGAGGCGGCACTGCTCGTCGTGCTTGTCATCTTCCTCTTCTTGGGTTCCCTGCGGGCGACGATCATTCCGTCCATCACCGTGCCGATCTGCCTGCTGGCGACCTGTGCCGTCATGTGGCTGCTGGGGCTGTCGATCAACCTGCTGACGCTGCTCGCCTTCGTGCTGGCCATCGGTTTGGTCGTGGATGATGCCATTGTCGTTCTGGAGAATGTCTATCACCGCATAGAACAGGGGGAGGATCCACTGGTCGCATCCTATCTCGGCACGCGGCAGGTGGGTTTTGCGATCATTTCGACCACGCTGGTGGTCTGCGCGGTGTTCGTGCCGGTCATGTTCCTGGCGGGGCAGACGGGCCTGCTGTTCCGCGAACTGGCTATATCGATGATCGCCGCCATCGCCTTTTCGGGCTTCATTTCGCTCAGCCTGGCGCCGATGCTCTGTTCAAAGCTGCTGCGACGTTCGGAGCGGTCACGCCTGTCGCTCTGGGTGGATGCGCGATTCCAGCGGCTGGAGGGGACCTATGCGCGCCTTCTCGACCGGGTGCTCACGCGGCCTGCGGGCGCCATCGTCGCCGTTGCGCTGTTCCTTGCCGTCGCCGGCGGCCTGTTCACCATGCTTCCGACCGAACTGGTCCCAGCGGAAGATACGGGCGTCGTCGACGGCCAAGTGACGGCGCCTGAGGGCACCGGCTTCGATCGCATGAAAGGCTATATGCGGAAAATCGAAACCGATCTGCAGCCGCTTCGGGACGAGGGCACGCTCCAGGTGCTGAACATACGCGCGCCCGCCGGTTTTTCGAACAGTGACGATTTCAACGGCGGAAATATCATCGCCTTCCTGCGGCCGTGGGAGGACCGCACGATCACCACGGTGCAGGTGGCCGACATGATCAACAAGGTGATCGCCGACCAGCCCGGCGTCCGGGGCAATGTCGCGCCGCGTTCGGGGCTGGGCCGGGGAAGGGGCCTGCCGGTCAATCTCGTGCTGGCAGGAGCGACCTATGAGGGGCTGGTCGCCGCGCGTGATCGCATCATGGCCGCCGCGGCCGCGAATCCGGGCCTCATCAATCTGGATTCCGACTATAAGGAAACCAAGCCGCAGATGCGGATCGATGTCGATCAGCAACGCGCGGGCGATCTGGGCGTGTCCGCCAACGACATCAGCCAGGCGCTGCAGACGCTGCTTGGGTCCCGCCGCGTTACCACCTATGTCGACCGGGGCGAGGAATATCGCGTGCTGCTTCAGGCAGAGCGGGAGGGGCGCCAGACCCAGGCCGATCTGGAGCGGATCAATGTGCGCAGCCGCACCGGCGCGCTGGTGCCCCTGTCCGCCGTCGTCACGATTCGCGAAGTTGCCGGGCCGCGCCAGCTCAACCGCTACAACAAATTGCGCGCCATCACCCTGACAGCGGCTCTGGCGCCGGGTTACTCGCTGGGCGAGGCGTTGAACTTTCTCGAGGACCAGGCGCGCCAGTCGCCGGAAATCCTTGCCGTCGGCTATAGGGGGGAGAGTCAGTCGCTGCGTGAAACCGGCGGATCGATCTGGCTGGTCTTCGGCCTGACCATATTGATCGTCTATCTGCTGCTCGCTGCCCAGTTCGAGAGCTTCGTCCATCCCGGCGTGATCATCGCCACCGTGCCGCTGGCCGTGGCGGGCGGGGTGCTGGGCCTTGCCTTGGCAGGCGGGTCGATCAATCTCTACAGCCAGATCGGCATCGTCATGCTGGTGGGACTGGCGGCGAAGAACGGCATCCTGATCGTCGAATTCGCCAACCAGTTGCGGGACGAAGGGCTGGAGATCAGCGCGGCCGTTCGTCACGCTGCCGTCCGTCGCCTGCGCCCCATATTGATGACCTCCATCGCAACGGTCATCGGCGCTGTTCCCCTGGTCATGCGGGGCGGCGCAGGCGCGGCGGCCCGGCATTCGATCGGGGTGGTGGTGGTTTCCGGCGTCAGCCTGGCGACATTGATCACGCTGTTCCTGATCCCGATTCTCTATTCACGGGTTGCAGGACGAACCGTTTCACCGCAAACCGTCAGTCGGCGGCTGGACTCGGCCTTGAAGGATTCGCCCGACGCCGCCGAGTAAAAGGTGGAGCTTCGTTGCCGATGAACGAGATTGCGTCTCCGGGTCAATTACGTCTTGCCTATGCGCGCTGGGCACTGGTTACTGTGCCGGCGCTTGTTTTCCTTGGCTTTCTTTCAGGCAAGCTCGCCAATAGCGGCTATGGCAATCGCTGGTTCGCGGCCTTGGCCAAGCCCGACCTGATCCCGCCCGGTTGGGTCTTTGGCCTTGCCTGGACCATCCTCTATATAATGATGGCGCTCGCCTTCGCCGTCGTGCTGCATGCCAGGGGCGCGAGGGGCCGGGGGATCGCGATAGTCGCATTCCTCGCGCAACTGGTGCTCAACCTTCTCTGGTCCCCGTTGTTCTTTCGTGCGCATCTGGTGGATCAGGCGCTGGTCCTGATCGTCGCGCTGTTAGGGCTTGTGGCCGTCACGATCCTGTTGTTCTGGCGCGTGCGGCGTGTCGCGGGGCTTCTGCTGCTGCCCTATCTGTGTTGGCTGGCCTTTGCCTCCTACCTCAACTATGAGATCGGCCGCCTCAATCCGGACGCGGAAAGCCTTGGCAAACCGGCTTTCCAGACCCAGATATGATTTTTGGCGCCACGACCGTGGTGCTGCACGGAAGGACATAGCATCATGCAGAGCGAAAACCGCTTTTTCGACGACCTTGCCAAGCTGGTGAACGGCGCGGCCGGAACGGTCGCGGGCATGAGCCGCGAATTTGAGAGCAACGCCCGCGAAAAGGCCAAGCAGTGGATCGGCGGCATGGATTTCGTCAGCCGCGACGAATTTGACGCCGTCAAGGCGCTGGCCGCCGCTGCTCGTGAAGAGGTGGAATCGCTGAAAGCCCGCCTCGATGCGCTGGAGGGCAAGGCGTCCGAACCCGTCAAGCAGACGGTCCGCGCCAAGCCCAAGGATGCAGAATAAGCGGCCGGTTTCGGGCGAAAGCGGAGTTGTCCACGCATTTTCCATGCCGCCCCGGTTTCCACCGGCGCAAAAAATGCTTTAAGGCGCGCAGATGATGGACAGCGACGAATTTGAAAATGGCGGTCAGGAGGCCGCACCGATCGACATGCTGGCCGCCTTTTTCGAGGCGCACGGCTGGAGCTACGATCAGGTCGGTGAGGACGAAATCGTCGCCAGTACCCAGGGATCTTGGGCACAATATGAACTTCGCGGCATCTGGCGTGACGAGGATCAGGTACTGCAAATGCTCGCCCTCCCCGACATAAGGGTGAACGACGACAAGCGCAGCACCATCTACGAAACGCTGGGCCTGATCAACGAACAGCTTTGGCTTGGCCATTTCGAACTCTGGTCCTCCAGCGGCATCGTGCTGTTCCGCCACGGCGCGCTGTTGGGGGCGGGCGGCACGCTGACCCTCGATCAGGCGCAGCTTCTTGTGGAAACCGCTATCGACGAATGCGAGCGCTTCTACCCGGTGTTTCAGTTCGTCCTCTGGGGCGGCAAGACGCCGACCGAAGCGATTTCCGCCAGCCTCATCGAAACGCGCGGCGAAGCCTGAGGCGCAATTCGATGACCGACATCTGGCCCGATCATCTCTTCCTTGTCGGCTGCGGCAATATGGCGGGGCAGATGCTGCAGCGCTGGCTCGCCTGCGGTCTTGATCCCGCAACAGTCACCGTGCTGCGCCCCAGCGGCAAGCCGGTGGCCGAGGGAGTAAGAGTGGTCACCGACTATCCC
The DNA here is from genome assembly GCF_049913335.1 of Sphingobium sp. R-21. Lineage (NCBI taxonomy): Bacteria > Pseudomonadati > Pseudomonadota > Alphaproteobacteria > Sphingomonadales > Sphingobiaceae > Sphingobium > Sphingobium sp. R-21. Next base: position 573,514 of record NZ_CP184375.1, read on the forward strand.
GCCTCGCTGCCGGGCGGCACTACGGTCCTGCTGGGCATGAAGCCCTATCAGCTTGGCGATGTCGCGGGCTGTCTCGCGCCTCTTTGCCGCGGCGATATGCGGATCGCCTCGATTCTCGCGGGAACACGTCTGACCGAACTGCGCGCGGCCTTTCCTGCAGCAGGAGAAATCGTGCGCGCAATGCCCAACCTTCCGGTGGGTATCGGGGAGGGCGTCATCGCCTTGCATGCGGAAGACGCTTGCGCGGCGCTCTCGCGAAAAGCGGTCGAAGCCTTCATCGCTCCGCTCGGTCTGGCCGAATGGATTGAGGATGAAGGCCAGTTCAACGCGGTCACCGCGCTGTCCGGCTGTGGCCCCGCCTTTTTGTTCCGCTTCATCGATGCCCTGGCGCGGGCTGGCGAGTCGATCGGTCTGCCCGGCGATCAGGCAGAGCGTATGGCGCTGGCCACCGTGCGCGGATCGGCAAGCATGGCTGCCATGGCGCGCGAAAGCCCGGCGGTGCTGGCGGATCGAGTGGCCAGCCCTGGCGGCATGACGCGGCAGGGACTGAACGTGCTCGATGCCGACGATCGATTGCTGGATCTGCTCACCGACACGCTGGCCGCTGCCCGCGACCGGGGCGATGCGATGGCCCGGGGCGAATAGCGCCGACGCGGTTCACCTTGGCCTGGAAATGCTCTACAGGCTCGGCGTTCCTATGGGAGTCCTGCAATGTTGTCCCCCGAAATGCCCATTCTTGTCCTCACCACCGGGGGAACGATCGACAAGATCTATTTCGATGCACTGTCGGACTATCAGGTGGGTGAGACCGTAGTATCGAAGCTGCTCGACATCGCCCGGGTCAAGCGGCCATTCCGCATTGAGGAAGTGGTGCGCAAGGACAGCCTGGAGCTGGACGATGCCGACCGCGCCCTGATCCGCGACCGGGTCGCGACGGCGCCCGAAAGCCACATCATCATCACCCATGGCACCGATACGATGACCGAGACTGCGAAGCTGCTGTCCGCCATTGCCGGCAAGACAGTGGTGCTGGTCGGCGCGCTCGCACCGGCACGCTTTGGCGAGAGCGACGCCAGCTTCAACCTCGGCATGGCCTTTGCGACGGTGCAGGTCGCCGCTCCTGGGGTTTACATCACGATGAGCGGATCGGTGTTCCGGGCCGACAAGGTCGTGAAGGATAGGGAAAAGGGCGCCTTCGTCCCGACAGAAGGCTGAATTCGCAAGGGCAAGTGGCTGTCGACTCGTCGTGGATCCATCCGAAACCGCGTGAAGGTCAAAGACTGCCCAGTACGCGCGCCGTCTCCACGAATTCCTCGACGCTGACGGTTTCGGCGCGGCGTTGCGGGTCGATGCCGACGGTCTCCAGCGCTTCCAGAGCGCCGGGCAGCCCTTTGAGGCTCTGGCGCAGCATCTTGCGGCGCTGACCGAAAGCGGCGGCGGTGAGGCGTTCGAGATGCTTGAGCTGCACGCCTTGGGGGGCTGGCCTGGGCGTGATGTGAACCACGGCGGACATGACCTTGGGCGGTGGGGTGAACGCGCTGCGGTGGACCTTCATCGCGATGCGGGCGTCGCCGCGCCATTGGGCGAGCACGGCCAGACGGCCATAATGATCGCCATTGGGCTTTGCGACAATCCTTTCGGCGACCTCCATCTGGAACATGAGGGTCAGGCTCGACCACCAGGGGAGCGGAGACCAGTCGGCTGAAAGCCAGCCGATGAGCAGTGCAGTGCCCACATTATAGGGAAGATTGGCGATGATATGCGCCCCTTCGCCGGCTTCGGCCCGGACATCGACGGCCATCGCGTCGCCGGAAATCACACGAAGCTGGTTCGGAAATGCCTCCGACAGTTCAGCAAGGGCTGGCAGGCAGCGCCGGTCGCGCTCCACCGCGACCAGCCGCGCCCCGGCGCGCAGGACGGCGCGGGTCAGGCCGCCGGGACCAGGCCCAACCTCGAAGGCAGGCTGGTCCTTGAGCGGTCCGGGAATGGCGGCGATCCTGTCCAGCAATTGCTCGTCCAACAGGAAATTCTGGCCGAGCGCCTTGTTCGCCTGCAGCCCATGGGCGGCGATGACGTCTCGCAGCGGCGGGAGCTTGGGCGGTGACAGCCTGGGGTGGGTATCGGCGGTCATCGACCTTAGCAGCCAGGGGTCAATCGTGCACGCGCGGCCTCGGCGGCCATCTTGATCGCGGCCATCATCGCGCCGGGATTGGCACTGTCCTTGCCTGCAATGCCGAATGCGGTGCCATGGTCGGGTGAGGTGCGCACGATGGGAAGGCCCAGGGTGATGTTGACCCCCTCGTCGAAATTCAGCGTCTTGATCGGGATCAGCGCCTGGTCGTGATACATGCAGAGCGCCGCATCATAGGTTTCGCGGGCGCGGCTGTGGAACAGGGCATCGGCGGCGATCGGTCCCTGAATGTCGTATCCTTCCGCCAGCAGCGACTCCACGGCCGGCCGGATGACATCGATCTCTTCCCGCCCCAGCGCGCCGCCCTCGCCTGCATGGGGGTTGAGGCCCGCGACGACCAGACGGGGACGACCGATGCCGAAATTGCGCTGGAGCCCCTTTGCCGTGGTAATGGCGCGGGCGCGGATCAGGTCGATCGTCAGCACGGACGACACCTCGGCCAGCGGGATATGGATGGTGATCGGCACCACCTTCAGCGATGGTCCCGCCAGCATCATGACGGCGTTATGCGGCGCTACGCCGCAGCGCTCCGCGATGAATTCGGTCTGTCCCGGATGGGTAAAGCCGACACCGTAAAGCTGTTCCTTGCCGACCGGGGCAGTGACAATCCCGGCGGCCGAACCGCTGCGGGCGAGGCCGACCGCCACTTCCAGAGCCTGAAAAGCCGTGCGCGCGCCGTCGATGCTGGGCATGCCGGGCGTGATCTCTCCCGCGTCGGCCACTTGCAGGCAGGGCAGGGCCTTGCCGAAGACTTCCGCGGCTTCCTCCGGCGTGCTGACCACCTCCACCGGACCAAGCCAGACGGCGCGCAGAGAGGCTGCGTCGCCCACGGCGAAGAAGGAGGGCAGGCCGCGCGCCTCGCGCATCACCCAGCTCTTGGCGACGATTTCCGGGCCAATGCCGGCCGGATCGCCGAGCGAAACGGCGAAGGGCGGCCCCATTGCCGGAGGGGCCGCAGGATCAGTTATAGTCGATGACGGCATCGCGGCGAAGATCGCGCAGATAGATGCGGGCGCGCTTGTTCACTCGTTCTTCCTCAAGCTGCGCCATGATCTGTTCGGCATTGGGGGCAGCGGCGGTAGAGGCTTCGTCACGGCCGCAGACGACCAGCACGCGCACGCCGTCATTGATCGATCCGAATGGCGGCGTCGCTTCGCCGACCTGGAGGTTGATCAGGATTTCCTGCAATTGCGGTGGCAGGTCGCGCAGCTTCACATTGTCGTTGTCGACCACGTCCGCGCCGATCTTGCCGCCCAGTTCATTGGCCTGGCCGCATCCCTTGATCGCCTTGACCTGTGCGGCAAAGGCCGCGGCCTTGGTGCTCGCCTGCTCCTTGGTCGTGCCTGCGGGGAAGCTCACGGAGAGCTGTTTGAGACTGAGAAGCGCATCACGCGGATCGGCGGTCAGCACCTTGCGCTTGTCCATGACGTAGATGATCGATATGCCGCCGGGCACCCCGATGGGCCCGGCAATCTGGCCGACCTGCATTTCCGCTGCCGCCTGCGCCAGTTCATCGGGCAATTGTGCGGGGCGAACCCAGCCCAGATCGCCGCCGACCGCCGCCGTAGAGGCTTCGGAGAATTGCCGCGCATAGGCCGCGAAGCTGCCGCCCTGCTTGATCTGTTCGATGATGTTGCGGGCGTTGGCGATGATCTGCTGCTGATTTTCCGGCGTGGCCGAAAGGTAGATTTCGCCGATGCGGAATTCGTCGCTGCCCTTCGCCGCATTCATCCGGTCGACCACCGACTTCACCTCATCCTCCGACACGTTGACGAAGGGCTGGATGTTGCGGCGGAGCAGGCGGCTCCAGGCCAGTTCGCCCTCGATCTGGCGCCTGATGCTGGCGGCGGAGCTGCCCTGCTGGCGCAGATATTGGTCGAACTGCGCGGGGGACTGGCGGAAATTGGCTGCGACCCGTTCATAGCTCTGGTCGATCTCGGCCTTGTCCACCTTGATATCGTTGGCGGCGGCTTCCTGGATCTGCAGCGTCTCGTCGATCAGGTTGCGCAGCACCTGCACGCGCAGCCTTTCCTTTTCCTCGTCCGACACCTTGCCGCCATTGGCGGTGATGATGAGGGCGAGGCGCTGGTCGACGTCGGTGCCGGTGATGATGCGGCCGTTGACGATCGCCGTTGCCTTGCGGACATTGGGATCGCTCTTGCCGAAGATGGTCACGTCCTTGGGCAGGTTGAGCTGCTGGGTGGCGACATTGTCATCGTCATTCACCGTCTGGGCGAAACTTCCGGAGGCGCCGGTGGCCAGCAGGGCCGAGGACAGAAGCAGGGTACGCAGGCCCTTGGCGGCGGCGCTGCCAATGCGGGAAAACCCTTTTAAGGCATAATGGGAAACGACAGGCTGCATCGTCGACAAAACTCTCCAATCGGGTCGGCACGAGATGCGCCGATCCGCCTTAACCGGCCCTGAGCAGGAAACGGGACGGCTGATCCTTATATGCCAATATTGCGAAAAGCCAGCCGAAGCTGGAAGCTGTTGCCCTTTCGTGCGTCGCCCAGCACCTGATAGTCGCGCCGCCAGGTCAGGCCGAGCGTCAGGCAGTCATCTTCATAAGTGACGCCCAGCCTGTGTCGGACGGGTTGATAGCCGTTGGCGACGCTCAACGGATCTTCCCTCGCATTGGTGAGGTCGATCACGGTGGAACCGAACAGCGACCAGAAACGCGCAAACTGCAAGCGGCCGCCCAGCCGGAGCTCCTCCCGGTTCCGCAAATCCTCCAGGCTGAGGTCGGCATTCCGGTTGAGCCGCAGATAGCTGACCATCGCATAGGTCTTCTTGCTGCCGATGGTGGCGTCGATCTCGTTCCGTCGGATGGCGAGATTATCCTTGTCCAGCCGGAAGCGGTGCGTGAAGCTGAGGAAGTCCCGATAACGGATCGTGGTGCGACCGACGATGTCGGACAGCCGGTCTGACAGGCCCGTGCCCACCGGTAGGATATTTTCCCGGCTGTTCAGGCGGTAGCTCTGCCCGATCACGCTTTCGAGCGAGAAATGGCGCAGCGCCAGGCTATATTCCAGCCCATAGGTGACGCGGGTCGAATCCTCGAACCGGTCGTAGCCGGAAAAGCGATTGAGCGCGAAAAGGTTGCTGTCCTCCAGGTCGATGGAGCGGGCATCCTCGTTCGGGACGGTCAGATTGGCGATTCTGGGCGCCGCCACGATCTGCACGCGCGGGGCGATACGCTGCACGCCGCCAAAGGCCTCACCCATGAACGGCCAGCGGACGTCGATCGCCGCCGCCGCGATCCCGCGCGCCTGCCACCCCGGATCGCCGGCATAGCTGGCGACGGTGGCCAGCTGATTTTCGTCGCTGTGGTAGACATCGCCGCGCAAATAGGTCGTGAAGGTGACTTCCTGACCCATCGGCGTCAGCTTGCGCAGATTCCATTCGAACGCCGCGAAAGCGCGCTGCGTATCCTCTCCATGGGTGCGGGTGATCGCCAGGCTGTTGGCCTGGAACTGGATGACGCCGCCCAGCAGCGGGTCCTTCATTCGCAAGCGATAATCGACGACGGGCAAGGCGATCGGCATCTGCCCCTGAGGATCGCCGGTGCGCAAAGTCTGCACGGCCCACCCGGCGATCGAGAAATAGCTGTTGTCCCCGATCCGCTGCGCATTGATGGTCGACCGCAGCCGGTCATCATTGCTGATATAGTAGCGGCGCAGGAAGGTGCGGTCGGTCGTCGCGCGAATCGATCCGTTGATGTTCCATTCCGGCGTCAGCTGCAGCGCGCCACTGGCATCGAGATAGCCGCGAAAATCCTTCTGCGTATCGGCCGGCGTGGTGGTGGATGTGCTGCCGGTAGCGACGCGACTGCCATAGGTTGCATAGCCGGTGATCTGATAGGCGCCCCGATCCCACAGGTGGCGATAGTTGCTCTCCAGCAGGGGCAGGGCGTTGGTGAAGACGTGGGGCGTGACGGTGATGTCGCGATTGGGTCCCAGCTTCATATAATAGGGCAAGCCGAGTTCGAAGCCGTTGTTGCGGTTGTAGCGCAATATCGGCACCAGCAGGCCGCTGCCGCCATTGTCGCCGACCGGGTGGGAGAAGCCGGGCATCGGGATGAGCGGGAGGCCGAACAGCTCGACGCTAGCATTGGTATATTTGACCCTGGCCTTCACCGGATCATAGATGACCTTCACAGCCTTGATCTGCCAGGTCGGTTCCTTGGGGCAGCCCTTGTGATCCTCCACTGCGCAGCCGGTATAGACCGCCTTTCGCAGGGTGTAGACGCCGCCCTTCCGCTCGCCGTTCACGGCGGCCAGGCGCCCGCCCGACTGCAGCACCAGCAGCATGTTCTGGACCATGCCGTCCTGCAGGCTGTCGGTGACGTCGAACCTGTCGCCATAGGCGATATTGCCCTCGGGATCCGTGACGGAGACATTACCGCTCGCCTCCACCTTGCCGGTATCACGGTTCCAGACGACCTTGTCGGCGCGCAGCCGGTTGCCGTCGCGCAGCAACTGCACATTGCCGTTGGCGGTCACGACCTCCTTATTGCTATCATATTCCAGCGCATCGGCGGAAAAGCCGATCTGATCGTCATTCTCCGGCACCGGGGCGTCGGGCGCGCTGATCGTCGTCTGCGGTTCCTGGAGTTGCTGGGCGGCGGCATGCGGGATGACCGCCAGGCACGGAAAGGCGACGCCAGCGGCCAGGAGCCGATTGAAACGCAAAAGGAAGGGGCGGTTCTGCAAAAGAATGGGGCCTCTTTGACGGGGCGTTCTGTTTCCCGGACTATTGCACTGCCCTATTGCACCGCTTTGTCTGCGCTGCAATCGTCTCGGCCAAGAGTTTTGCCGGAAAATCAGTCGAACGGCTTTGCCAGACCGGGCCGGCCGCACTATCTGGGCAGAGAGATACAAGCCTTGCAGGAAATAAAGGACCCCAGATGGAAATCGCGTTCAGCCCTGTCCGTCCCGAAGCCGATACACTGGTCTTCGCCGTGCCCAAGGGCGGCTTCGACGCCTTGCCCCTGAGCGCCGCGTCCGTGCTGGTCGGGGGGGCGGCGGCCGCGCGTTTCACGGGGGAAGCGGGATCCAGCTTCGAGAGCTTCGTGGACGAGGGCGGCAAGGTGCTGCGCGTCGTTCTGGTGGGTACCGGAGCCGGCGGTGATGTGGATTTCGAGCGGGCGGGCGCCGCGTTGACGGCCCGGCTGGCGACAAGCGGGGCGGTTCACGCTGCGGTGGAGTTCGTGGGCGCGGCCGGCGGCGAACAGGCGGCGCGCCTTGCCTTCGGCGCATTGCTGCGCGGCTGGCGGATCGACACCTACCGTACCCGGCAGGCGGAGAAGGCCAAGCCGACCCTGAAGCAGGTCACGCTGGTGTCGAGCGACGCAGGGGCGGCCTGGGAAAGACAGGCTGCCGTGGCCGCGGGCGTGGCCTTCACCCGTGAACTGGTGGCGGAGCCGGCGAACGTCCTCTATCCCGAGAGCTTCGTCGAACGGTGCAGGCATCTGGAGGAACTGGGCGTCAGGATCACCGTCCTGGACAAGGCGGCGATGGCGGAACTGGGCATGGGCGCGCTGCTGGGCGTGGCGCAGGGTTCCATGCGCGAACCGCGGCTGCTGGCGATGGAATGGGATGGCACAGATTCGGCGGGGACGGGCGGCGCGACCGAAAAGCCGCTGGTCTTCGTTGGCAAGGGCGTGACCTTCGACACGGGCGGCATTTCGCTCAAGCCCGGCGCGGGCATGGAAGACATGAAATGGGACATGGGCGGCGCCGGTGCGGTCGCGGGTGCGATCAAGGCGCTGGCCGGACGCAAGGCGAAGGCCCGCGTCGTCGGCATCTGCGGCCTTGTCGAGAATATGCCCGACGGCAATGCGCAGCGTCCGGGCGACATCGTAACCTCCATGTCGGGGCAGACCATCGAGGTGCTGAACACCGATGCCGAGGGGCGGCTGGTGCTGTGCGACGTCATCACCTGGGCGCAGAAAACCTATGCGCCCGAGATCATCATCGATCTCGCGACATTGACCGGGGCGATGATCATCTCTCTGGGCAATGAATATGCAGGCATCTTCGCCAATGACGACGGGCTGGCCGACGATCTGATCGCGGCTGGCAAGGCGGCGGGCGATCCGCTGTGGCGCTTCCCTCTCGGGGATGCCTATAACAAGCTGATCGACAGCCCGATCGCCGACATGAAGAATATCGGGCCGCGCTATGGCGGGTCGATCACGGCGGCGCAGTTCATCAAGCGTTTCGTCGAGGAGGGCGTCAAATGGGCGCATCTCGATATCGCTGGCATGGTGTGGGCCGACAAGCCCGGCGCAACCTGGGACAAGGGCGCGACAGGCTATGGCGTGCGGCTGCTCGACCGCTATGTGGCTGACAAGATAGAGAAATAATGCAGGTCGATTTCTACCAGCTCAGCCGCGATCCGGTGGAACAGGTGCTGCCCGCGATTGCGGGCCGCATCCTGGCCATGGGCGCGCGGCTGATGGTGGTCGCAAGGGAGCCTGAGCGGCTGGATCGGATTTCCGCCGGGCTATGGGCCGGGCCGCCCGAAAGCTTCCTGGCGCATGGCCGGGCCGGCGAGGGTGCCGAATCGGTGCAGCCGATACTGCTCGCACAGGATTGCCCGGCGGGCGAGTTGGCCGCCAACGGGGCACGGCATGTCGCACTGGCGGATGGCCTCTGGCGTGAGCAAGCGATGGGTTTCGAGCGGGCTTTCTACTTCTTCGACGCTGAAACCATAGAGGGCGCGCGCTCCAACTGGCGCGATCTCTCGAAACGGGACGGGGTCACCCCCCGCTTCTGGCGGCAGGAAGGCCGCAAATGGGTGCAAGGCCCCTAGCAGGGCCCTGCCCCATCAGCCCTCTTGCGATAGGCTCCGGCCCGGTCTAAAGGGCGCGCCAACTTATCCCAACAATTCGGAGCTTTTGAGCCTTATGGCCGTTACCCGCACCTTTTCGATCATCAAGCCCGATGCGACCCGTCGCAACCTGACGGGCGCCGTGACCAGGAAACTGGAGGAAGCGGGTCTGCGCGTTGTCGCTTCCAAGCGTATCCGCATGAGCCGTGAACAGGCTGAAGGCTTCTATGCCGTGCACAAGGAGCGCCCCTTCTTCGCCGATCTGGTTGCCTTCATGATTTCCGGCCCGGTTGTCGTCCAGGTTCTGGAAGGCGAAGATGCGGTGAAGCGCAATCGGGACATCATGGGCGCCACCAACCCGGCCAATGCCGATGAAGGCACCATCCGCAAGGAATATGCCGAATCGATCGAAGCCAATTCGGTCCACGGCTCCGACAGCGAGGAAAATGCCGCGATCGAGATCGCCTATTTCTTCAAGCCTGAAGAAATCGTCGGCTGATCGGGCACGATAATCTGGAAAGGGCCGGGGGTGATATGCCTGCCGCCCCTTTTCCATGGCGGAAATGGCGGAACGGGCCATCTGCTCGCGACATTTGCCCAACCTCCGCAGATGACCGAAAACTTGCCTTATCCCAATTGCGGAGGCGCTTCGAAACGGTCGATCACCCATTCTTCCGCCTGTGCGCCGCCAATCCATTCCTGCATCCAGGGATGATTGATGATGGCGCGCATATAGGCTTCCGCAAAGCGGGCAACGGGGAGTTGATAGGTGATGAAGCGGGTCACCACCGGCGCGAACATCACATCGACCGCGCTGAAATCCCCGAACAGAAACTCTCCCTCGCCGCCATGGCGGGCGCGGGCCTCCGCCCAGAGTTGCATGATGCGCGCGATATCCTGAGCCGCGGCCTCGGATGGAGGGACGGGAGCATAGATCTGGCGGATGTTCATGCTGTGCTCACGTCGCAGCGCAGCGAAACTGGAGTGCATTTCCGCCGCCATTGACCGGGCCATGGCGCGCGCGGCGATGTCTGCCGGCCAGAATCGGTCGCCGCCCGACTTCTCGTTCAGATATTCGACGATCGCCAGGCTGTCCCACACGACGACGTCGTCGCCGTCCCACAATATTGGCACCTTCCCGGAAGAAGGGGCGAATTCGTCACCCTCGCGGCGCTTTTCCCACGCTTCGTCGTAAAGCGGCACAACAACCTCCTCGAAGGGGAGGCCGGACAGCTTGCACGCCAGCCATCCGCGTAGCGACCAGCTTGAATAGGCCTTGTTGCCAATGAACAGCTTCATCATGTCCCTGTCTTTACAGCCTGTTGGGAAATTCGCGGAGGAACGCATTTTGGCCAGATAGTCTCTTAGACGCCGGTGGCAAGGAAAGTCGAGAGCATCGCGTCACTCTTGCATTCAACAGCATTTGTTTTGGAGGCGATAAATTTCCAATCCAAAAGGGGGCTGGCTGGCGCGGTTTTTCGGTCCTACACATCGCGGATTACACGACGTAACGAATTTGGGGCGAAATATGGATTTGTTGCACGCGATCGCAGGCCTTTTCGTCGGCCTGATGGTCGGCATGACCGGAGTGGGTGGCGGCTCGCTGATGGCGCCGATCCTGATCCTGCTGTTCGGCGTCGCGCCCACCACGGCGGTCGGCACCGACCTGTGGTTCGCGTCGATCACAAAGGCGGTCGGCGGCGCGGTTCACCACCATCAGGGCGGTACCGAGGGCGGTCCGGATTATGAAGTCGTGAAGCGCCTGATGATCGGCAGCATCCCCGCCTCGCTGATCACGTTGGCGATCCTTTCGCAGATGCACCTTGGGCAGATCAAGACGGGCGTGATCACGGCGGCGCTGGGCGTGGTGCTGATCGCTACCGCAGGTGCGACCCTGCTGCGCGGCCGTTTCCATAGCTGGGCGCTCGCCCGCCGGGTGGGCACGGCCGACGGTTTCACCCGCTGGCAGCCGGCGCTGACTGTGCTGGCCGGCGCCCTGCTGGGTGCGATGGTGACGCTGACTTCGGTCGGTGCGGGCGCGATCGGTGCGACGTTGCTCCTGGCGCTCTATCCACTCCGCATGCGGATGCAGCGGCTGGTGGCGACCGATATCGTTCATGCCGTGCCGCTGACGCTTGTCGCCGGACTTGGCCATTTGTGGATCGGGAACGTCAATCCGGTGCTGCTGGTCAACCTGCTGGCGGGGTCGCTGCCCGGTATCGTGATCGGATCGCTGCTGGCCACGCGCACGTCGGATCGCGTGCTCCAGCCCCTGCTGGCTGCGGTGCTGGTGGTGGTGGGATGGCGGCTGATCGCCTAGCCGCGAAATATCTGCCGAGCCGGAATCCAACTTGCTACAGTTTTATATGAATTTTCGGTGCTGTCAGACAAAGGCGAACCGCTCTCCACACGATGCACTTCGGGCTTAGAACGGAGAAACTCAGCTCGCGAGAGACTGCCACTGGGCCAAGGCGGCCGAGCGTCTTTGCTTGTAAATCTCTCGATCGACGAGATGGCGCTCCAGGGCGAAGTGATTGTGAAAGTGGGCGTGGACGGATGCGAATTTCTGGGATCGCATCTGTCGAAACCTGAGCATAGCCCGCTCCCGTCGTCGGAAGGAGAGATGGCTGTTTTCAACCCGATTGTTCAGCCACTGCCCCATTTCCTGCTGCTCGATATTGCCCAGGTCACGCATTGCTGCTGGATAGGATCGGAGTCCGTCGGTTACGATTTTTCCTGGTGATCCGTGCCGTTTCAATGCCTTCTTCATGAAGGCCAAAGCTGCCTTTTTATCCCGCTTCTTCGTAACGTAGCTCTCCAGAATTTCGCCTTCGTGATCGACGGCGCGCCAGAGGTAAACCATCTTACCGTTGATCTTCACGTACATCTCATCAAGGTGCCAGCGCCAGTGGCGAAAGCTGCACATCCTGTTGATCCGCTGGCGTCGGATCTCGCTGGCCAATAGCGGGCCGAACCGGTTCCACCACAGCCGCACCGTTTCGTGGCAGATATCGACGCCGCGCTCGAACAGCAGGTCCTCGACGTTCCGCAGCGACAGCGGGTAACGGACATACATCATCACCACCAACCGGATCACCTCCGGGGAGGATTTGAAATACCGAAACGGATTAACGGCGGGCTTGGTCATGACCCACCATTTACCGAACCCCGGTTTGCTTTGACAGCACCGCGCCGCCATGCGAACTTTGCGGGCAACCTTCCCCCACGGCGGCTTTTTCGATAGCCAAACCCCTCGGCTCCATTGGGCGAGCGTGCAAATTATGGCACTGGACGACGATGTGGTGCACCGCCCGCTAAAGAGAGGAACAGGGTCAATCCTTGTGATGGAGGACAACGGAACGAAGGCGACCTATGCCGCCTTTCTGAGCTATAATCATAGGGACGTTGCGTGGGCGCGCCCGTTGCAGCGGCGACTGGAATCCTATCGCTTTCCAGGCAGGACGGTCCGTTCGGATGGTAAGCGCAAATTGGGGCCGATCTTTCGCGACCGCGATGAATTGCCCGCAACGGCCGACCTGTCGGAGGCCGTCAAGCAGGCGCTGTCAAAGTCCGCGGCATTGCTGGTCCTGTGCTCACCCAATTCAGCGGCGTCGCCATGGGTGGACAAGGAAATTCGCCTGTTCCGGGCCCTCCATCCCGATCGGCCGATCCTGGCGGCGATCATTGATGGCGAACCGACGGATGCCTTCCCGCCGGCGCTGAGGGATGGGGTCGAACCGCTTGCGGCCGACCTTCGGCGGGAGGGCGATGGCGTCCGGCTCGGCACCTTGAAGATCATTGCCGGGCTGGCTGGGATCGGTCTGGACCGGCTGGTGCAGCGCGACGCGCAAAGGCGCATCCGGCGCGTGATGGCTGTCACGCTGGCTCTGTTGCTGATCATGCTAGCTTTCGTCGCGCTGTCGGTTGCGGCTTTGCAGGCGCAGCGAGAAGCCGAGCGGCAACGCGCCGAAGCAGAAGGGATCATCGAATTCATGCTGACCGATTTGCGGGAACGTCTGCGTAGCGTCGGTCGCCTGGATGCCCTCTCTGTCGTCAACGACCGGGCAATGAACTATTATCGCGATCAGGGAAATCTCGACGATCTGCCGGACGACAGTCTGGAAAGGCGTGCGCGTATCCTTCAGGCCATGGGGGAGGATGACATTGCCCGCGGCAGCCTGCCTGCTGCACGGCGCAAGTTCGAAGAAGCGCATCGCACGACAACCGCACTGCTGAACGACGATCCGGAACGGCCCGAATGGATCTTCGTCCACGCGCAGAGCGAATTCTGGATCGGGCAGGTCGATCAGCTGTCCGGGCAGCCCGATAGGGCGCTCAACCATTATTGGGCCTATCTGCATTGGGCCCGTCAGCTTTTGCAGCATCAACCCCATGCCGCGCGCAGCTTTACGGAAGTGGGTTATGCGCTCAGCAATATCGCCTCAGTCCAATCGGAGGCGAAGAACGACCATGCCGATGCGATCCGGAATTATGAAAAGTCGCTTTACTGGTTCCAGCGAGCGCAGCAGGCCGACCCACGATCTCTCACCATTCGCAAGGAGGTGGCCGAACGCCACGCGCGGCTGGCCGACGTGCAGTATGACCGTCGTGATTTCCAGGCCGCGGCCCAGCATCGGCTGGAGCAATTAAGGCTGCTCGAGCCGCTGCGGCGGGAAGACCCGCAAAATGGCGACATTGCCTATGATACTCTGGTGGCGACTCGTTCCCTCGCGCGAATCGCGTTCGAAACCGGAGAGACGGCCAAGGCGGTCAGGCTGATTCAGGATGCGCAAATCCAGTCTTCGGCGCTCCGCCGGCGCGACCCGCAAAACCAGAACTGGTTCGAACAGCATCTGCGGCTGCTGATGGATGCGGCAGAGGTGGCGAGGGCGCGCCACCAGGGAGCAGAGGTCCATCGCCTCGTCGGCCAGGCCCGTCGGATCATGCACGACGCAAGCCCGAATGCCGCGGCAGATCCGGCATTTCGGATTACGTCGATCAAGCGTCTGGATGCTATAGCGCAGGCCGATAACAGGGCTTTGGCAAAGGGGGATTGAATGCTGCCTTACGGAAACAGTGTCAGGACCGTTGGACCCGGCGACGAGATCGACCATGTCACCTTGCTCTACATTCGCGTGCGGGAAGGCGTATGGAATGTGAGTCGCTGGTTCGCGACGATTTGCGAACGGGGGCTACAGGCCACCGAGGCGCGCCTGCTGAAGCTGGCGCAGTCGAGCGATCCCGCGCACCATGCCGAATTCAGGGGCTACGGATTCGAGAATATCGAGTTCATCGAATATATGTGCTTCTTCACCATCATCCTGGATGCGCCCGGCTACAGCTTCCATGATGGGAAGGATACCGATCCGCTCTGGTTCCTGGAGAAGAAGGAGAATAGCTCGCTGGCTCCGCCGCCCGCCCCGGTGGCGCCCAACCGCAGCTTCTTCGACCTGGAGATGATTGAGATTGGCGGCTATCCGGCGCTGCGGTGCCGTAACTATATGTGCAACGGCTATACGGGCGAACCGCTGAAGGAAGGGGAGGAGCAGGGCTTCATCTTCAACTTGTATATTCGCGGTCGCTATGAACATGGCGGCGATGGCGGCGTTGTCCTGGCGATCGATCCGGACGGCGTCAGCAAAGGGCCGCGCAAATAGCGCAGCGGGCGAATTCGGTGGCGGCGAACAGGCGCTTATGGGACAAGGCTGGCAATGATCAGGCCGCAGCTTAACAGCATTACGCGACTGGCGCGGGCGGGCGCGCTGGAACAAGCCTGGGCAACGTTTCATGCCGCCGGCCTGTCGCCACAGTCGGACGATCCGGATGTCCTGACGGTCTACGGGCGCCTTCTCAAGGATCGCGCGGCGGCGGAAAGCGGCACCGTGCGGGAAGATCTGCTGAACCGCGCGATCACCGCTTATGAGCGTGCTTCGGCTCTTTCGCGCGCGACCTATCCATTAATCAACGCGGCGACGCTCGCTTTTCTTGCCGGACGAGGCGAGGCGGCGACAACGTTGGCTCATGCCGTAATGGCGCTGCTCGATGATCCGCTGCGCGCCGCCGAGACGCCTTATTGGATTGATGCGACGCGCGCCGAAGCGCTGTTGCTGCTGGGCCGGACTCGGGATGCCGAACGGATGCTGAGGCGAGCGATCGGACATCAGCCCGAAGCATGGGAAGATCATGCCTCTACGCTGCGGCAGTTCGCCATGATCCTGGCCGAGGCGGGGCAGCCCGTCGACTGGCTGGACCGTCATCGCCCGGCCTCGCCGCTCTATTTCGAAGGCATATTGGGCCTTGCCACGGATGATGACCGGGCGGCCGAGGCGGTTGCCGGGGCGGTGGATGCATTGGCACCTTCCATGGTGGTCGGTGCGCTGGCGGCCGGGACCGACATATTGGTGGCAGAAGCCGCCGTCGTCGCGGGCCGACAACTGCATGTCGTTCTGCCCTGTCCGGCTGAACTGTTCCGGACCACCTCGGTCGAGCCCTTCGGACCTAGCTGGGCCGATCGGTTCGATGCGCTGCTGGAGCAGGCAGTCGCGGTGAAGGAAATGGATGATTGGCAGCCGCTCAGCGATGCGTCCGTCGAGGTGTCGAGGCAGGCCGCCATGGGACTTGCCTTGTGCGAGGCAAAGCGCCTGCAATCTTCGGCCCGCGCCTTGCAGATCGTCGGACGGGGCGAGGAGCGCGGGAAGTGCATGGCCCGCTGGGAGGCCCTCGGGCTTCGGCTGGATCGTCTGGAACTCGAACGGAGCGACAGTCGACGGGTCACCCTGTCGACAGAGGCTGAGGCTGCTGCCCTGATCGCGATACCCGAATCTTTGCATTTCTGCTTGAATGGGGACGGCGTGGATCTGGCGAGGCAGGAGGGACAGCGCGCCTATCGTCTGCCTTCCCTCGGCGAAGCTGCTCGCCGGGTTTCCGACTTGCGGAGTGAATATCCTGATGCCCGGCTGGGACTGGATTACCGGGCCGTCTCAGATGCGCGGGCGGGGCGCTGGGATCGCGTGCTCATGATTGCCGTGGCGGATCTCAAGGGGGCGGTGGTTCTCAGCGAAGCCGCCGCCCTGGCCCTTGCCTTGCATGCGCCGGAGGCAAATGTCCAACCGATGGGCGACATCAGGACGGCGCTGGGCGATCTGACGCTGTATGGCCTGTTTCCTTAATTAGGGCAGAGTCGCTGACTTTCAGCCCGCAACGCTTGGAATGGTGCGAGCGGACCGACGGCTTTTTAAGCAAGTCTTGGTTGGTGTTCTCAGGCTACCAAGTCGGCCAGGAGGCGGGGCGCCAATATGTTGAGCGCCTCATCGGTCCTGCTAACGATACCACGCCGCAACAGGTGTGCGATCGCCCGGGATGTCGTTTCGCGCGTGGTATGAACCGACAATGCAAGCGCCGACAGCACGGGTGGCGGCTCAATCCGGTTAGAGGGGCCGGCCAGGCGCAGCAGTTCGGCGTAGACCCGGCCATAGGCGGTCAAAGTGGTTCGTGCAGCCATACGGTCAAGCATCACATCCAGCTGCCGGGCGAACAGCATGCTCAGGCCATGGGCAATCTCCGCGCTATATCGGGCAAGGTCCACCAGCGTCGCCGTTTCAATACAGAGTAGATGGAGCGAACCTTGGGCGACGATGTCGCTGCGCAACACTGCTGGCACAGGGTAGCTGCCGAAGATTTCGCCGGGACCATGGGAAGCGAGCAACGTCCGTTGACCGTCAGCCGAGTTGATCTGGGCTTGCGCAGCCCCTTCCACGACGACCCAGCAATGATGGGCCAGGTCGCCCTGATGCGCGACGAAGGCCTTGTGTGGAAAGACCGCGTCGCGAACGGCAGATGCCAGAGCCTCGGCACCAGCCTGCCCGCACGAGAACACGCTTCTGATAACGGCCAGCCGTTCCGCCTCAAGCAAGCTTTTCCCCCAAAACCCTGTGGGCCAGCGCGGTCGAACCTACCGGCTGATGGCTCTTAAAAAAAGGCCCAGCAGCGCGAAGGCTGCCGGGCCCAAAAGTTTGGAAATCAGGCAAGCCTGAATTCCTCGGGTCGCGGCCCGGACAATAAGCGTCTCTTTCGAGTTTGCGCGTGACGTGCATCACGCTTCACGGGTCGCCGGCCGACCTATCGAACCATCGGTCATCTCCTGTTCCGGCCCTAAGTTGGCGCCATGGCGTCCGATCCTGAAAATCTGAAGAACGCTAAAGGCCAGACCGCTGCCCGTCCTCGGTCAGAACAGCCGGTCGGTCTGCACCTTAAAGCCTGCGTAGACGAACCGTCCGACACCCGAAATCGGGTAGCTCAGTTGACCGATATCCGGCGTCTGGTCGGTCAAATTGTTGACGCCTGCGTAGAACTGAAACCGGTCGTTGACGTCATAGGCAAGGCGAAGGTCGTGTTGCTTGAGTTCCTTGTACCAGACATATTTGGGGTCCACGAGGTCCGGATTGGCCGCCAGTTGCTCGGTCGTGTAGCGGCGTGTCTTGCTGAAATAGTTGAACGAATAATTGGCCGTGAACCCCTTGAGCTTCCAGACGAGGTCCAGCGTTCCGCGCCAGCGCGGGTTGTAGGATTCGAGAATATCGTCATCCACATCAGCGCCGATAGAAGGCACCTCGGTTTTCTTGTCGAGATAGCCGCCGACAAGGCTGACGGCGAAGGAGCCCAGATTGCCCGCTGGAGTGAAGGCATAGCGAACGGAGAAATCGGCGCCCGCCGTTCTGATCGCTGCGACGTTTTGCGGCCGGACATTGAAGCCGATCCGCCGCTGGATATCGTCGCCATCGCCCAGGACGAAGCCGGTGCCCGTGTCGCGGAAGATGTTCTCGCAGAACACATTGTCGACCGTTGGCTGATCGACGCACAGTTCGGCGAGCTCGGTAGCCGTCGGTGTGTTGACCGCATCCTTGATCTTGATGTCGTACCAGTCGAACGTCAGCGTCAGCCCTGGAATGAAGCGCGGCTGGAGGACGACGCCCGCAGTCCAGGACTTGGCCGTTTCTTCCGTCAGGTCGGGATTCCCACCGGTCGTGCCGCGCCGTGATGTGGTGGCCTGCGGATCGGTTGTCGGACTGAAGGCGGCGATTTCTGCTGGTGACAACCCCAACCCCGACAGGATGGTGGTGCAATTGGCCTGCCGATATTGTGTGCCGTCATTTATGCGGCGAAAATCGCAGGGATCATCGACAAAATCGAATGTTCCGGTAGCAGGTTGGAACAGTTCGCCGATGTTGGGCGCACGCACCGCCTGCGAGTAGGAACCCCGGAAACGGATATCGCGTATCGGGGCATAGATGCCGTCGACCTTCCATGTCGTCGTTTTGCCGACCGTGCTGTAGTCGGAAAAGCGGATGGCTCCGCCAACCGAGAGCAGTTCGGCAAAGCGCATGTTGGACAGGATCGGAGCGTTCACTTCGGCGAAGAACTCCTTCACATTGAACTTGCCGCTGCTAGGGGACAAGGCCGCCGTGTCGCGGAAATCGCCATTCTGGATCAGCAGGTCGGGCGTATCGGAGCTTTTCTCGCGCCGATATTCCCCGCCCAGGGCAAAGCCGAAGGAGCCGCCGCCGGGGAAGGTGAAGGCAGAGTCGAGATTGCCCGAAATCGAACCGGTAAGGACCTCCTGAGTGATCTTCGATCGGCTAAGATTGTCCGCCAGCACGAAATCGAGCGCCTCCTGCGACGCCACGCCGTTACCCAGGATGTTGAGGGGACGGCAGGCGCTGCCGGCGCCCGGCGAGAAGGTGGTGGCCGGCCCGCCGAAATTGTCGGGATCGATCACGCCGTCATATTCGAGCGTCGACCGGCAGACGATCTGACCCGTCGTCGGATCGCGGACCGCGTCCAGTGCGGCATAGTAGCGATCACCGATCAGATTTGCCGTCTGGCGGTTCCGTACTTTCGTCTGACCGTAAATGTAGGAAATATCATATTTGAGGTTGCTGCCCAGATCCCCGTCGAAGCCGGCAACGAAGCGCATCGTCTTGCGCTTTACGGTTTCACCGCGAATGCCGAAATCGAAATTGTCGCGCGAGACATAGGCGCCGTCTGGCGCTGCACCGGCGCCAAAGCGATCGACCAGATAAGCGTTGTCGGGCTGGAGATAAGTGAAAAAGTCAAAGCTGGGCTGTCCGACCGAATAGGCCTGCGTCGCGGCATATTTGCCTTCCGCGTAGAAGCGGATGGCCGACGAGAATTCATAGCTGGTCAACATGTTGAAAACATGCCGCTCGGTTTTGGGCTGCAGGTCGCCGAAATAGCCTGCGACCGGCGTGTTGGATCCGCCAACGGCGCGAGCGTTGCCGCCGATCAACGGGATGCCGCGATCATAAGGCAAACCGCTGCCCGTGAAGTCGGGAATGCCGTCGAGATCGATATCGACGGCGCCATCAGGTGCGCTGTCTGCCCATGTGAGATTGCGGTAGAGAATGCGATCAGGGACGCTCGGATCGTCGCCCAGATCGTCCTGATTCTGGAGGATTTCGCCATAGCGGGCGGGATCGCCCGAAAAGCTCCGCTTGAAGGGGCTGAGGCGGTCTGACTTGTTATATTCGTAAGCGAAAGCGATGTTGCCGCGATCTTCGCTGAAATTCTGGCCAGCCGTCAGGCTGAAATAGCGGTTCGCAGCATCCCCCTTTGAGGAGATGCCTGACTGGCCCCGGACGGAAAGCCCTTCGAAGTTGCGCTTAAGGATAAAGTTGACCACGCCCGACACGCCGTCTGCCCCGTATATTGCGGAGGCGCCGCCCGTGAGCACGTCGACCCTGTCGATCAGATCTTGTGGAATGGAGTTTATGTCAACCGCCGCGGAATTTGCGATTCCGGCGACATGACGCTTGCCGTTCACCAAGACGAGCGTGCGATCAGTGCCCAGGTTGCGCAGGTTGAGCAGGTTTACGCCTGTCTCGCCGAAGCCCGCATCCGCGCCGCCTGCGAGCGAACTGCCGGTCGACGCCGACAAGGCCGGATTGCGTAGCAGGACGTCGGTGATGTTGGTGCGGCCGGTCTGCTCAATCTGCTCTGCGGTGACGGCGACAATGGGATTGGCGACATCGAGTTCGGGCCGCACGATGCGGGAACCCGTCACGATAATCGTTTCTCCGGCTTCCACGGTGCCTTGCTCATTTTGAGGCGCCTGTTCCTGCGCATGCAGTGACGCCTGCATCAAAGCGACCCCGGCTAGAGCCGTGGCTGCACCCGCGCGCAGACGCGCGGTCTTCAAAATTCTGTTCATGCTCCAGTCCCCTTGCTCTGGAAATAGGCGCCCCCCGCCCACTATCCCGCCCCAACCGAACCCTTGCGGAATGCGATGGTCAGGTTAATTCCCCGAGCAAAGCTGTAAAGTATAAACTATTGTGATTTAAGAAATTTTCAAACAAGCTGTTACGCAAATGACACAGGCTTGATATAACTTCGTGGCAGGAACCGATCCGAGATATTCGTGGCCTTTTGAAGCGTGTACGACACGGAAGGCTTTGGCGGATTAGCGGTCATCCTTTATGTGCAGTGCAATGGTGCATAATTGTTGTTTGAAACATTCGAACTTGAATAGATGTGTGAATGAATTCTAGCCCAGTGTGGCTGCCGATGGGTGCGGCCTATGGTGCCGCTTCTCGCTCTGTCTAAATGCACGCAAATTTTTTCTGCATAGGGAGCGAGAAGGTCGCCACGTGGCACGTCCCCGGTCTCGTCTGCATGTTCCTCAAACCATTCCGACAGCCATTTCTTGATTGCCCTGATCGCCGCTGCCCGGTTGCTCATGTCCAGCGCGCTCAGTCGAGCGTCGCCGATCAGAGATATAAGAGCGTCGCTATAGGCATATTTCGCGTTCCGGCCTGGACCACCGGCCCGCTTGGGTTTGATGCCGAGTTCCTTGATAACCTCGTCGGGGTCTTTCTCGATCTTGATCGCGCCGGAAATCCGGTTCCCGCCCGGCGAGACGCAAAGCGCCCGGACGGCGGCAAATTCCGACAGAAGCAGGACTCGTAAATTTCCGAAGAAATAACGGCGCCCCAGATAGATCGGGGTGCCACTCCAGTTGCGGTAGTAGGCCCTTGGTGCGCTTTCGCGCTGGAGATAGGCAAAGAGCTTTTCAAGCGCTTCCCGCGTCTCGTCGGTGGCGTTCGCGTAGATTGGCTCTCGTGGCTTCCGCAGCCTGCCGGTCTCGTATTGGAAACGACGCCAGAGCCACGCCATGATCAGCGGAATGAGGCAGGCTGCGATGGCCATGTTCAAAAAGGTCTCGGCAACCGCTTTGGATGTCAGCGGGCCTCGCGAGGCCCCCAAGGTAGGCCCCCATCGTCTGCGGTCACAGGCAAATAGAGGCAGTCGCTGCCAATCAGCGATTACCTGTAAACTAGCGGAAATCATGGGTTTTTTCAATTATCAGCGAGCATTGGCTGACAGCAATCTGGAGGCCCGAGCCGGAATCGAATTACTTAAATAAGATAATGAAAAATAAACAAAATTTCACTTGTATGACAAATGAATCCATCAATCGGTCCATCATCGCTGGAATCAAAATGGGTTCGATTCTCAAACGCGGAAACACAGACCAAAAATAAGGCCGATTCGTCGGCCCTATTTCTACCGAATCATGCTTCAAATGTCATTGTCGAGGGTAAGCGCTCACGGCAGGGATGTCGGACATTTCGGAATGACGGTTACGGAACTAGGCCGCAAGAATTTGCCGTTCGCTTGTGCGCAGGCCGGTTATACAATTTGCCAACGCCGGGTCTGCCTTCACGCCTGTTCTCTCTTTGAGGCAGGTACTGGTCTGAAGGTACACGCGCTGAGAATCACGACGTGCAAGGCCGTATATGGTAACAAGAATGAGCAATATTCTGAGAATGACCGCTATGGCAGGTGGGATGAATTCAGAAACAAAGATTCTCGTAATCGCACTCGTTGCGAACGGAGGAATCTCAATCGCCAAGTTCACAGCGGCAGCGATTACGGGATCGTCCGCGATGTTGACCGAGGGTGTGCATAGCCTCGTCGATTCGGGCAATGAGTTATTATTGATCTATGGCCAGAAGCAGGCAGCCAAGCCTCCGGACGCTGCTCATCCTGGAGGCTACGGCCGCGAATTTTATTTCTGGAGCTTTGTCGTGGCGCTCCTTGTCTTTGCGCTCGGCGCGGGTGTGGCGATCTATGAAGGAATCGTTCACCTACTGGCCCCCGAACCAGCTGTCTCACCGCTCATAGCTTACACAGTTTTGGCAATAGCCTTTTTTCTGGAAGGAGCCTCGACCGCAGCAGCGTTTCGCCGGTTCGACGCGGCTCGGGGCGACAAGCGTTGGTGGCAGGCGCTTACTTCTACCAAGGATGCGGCGACCGTCATCATTTTGTTGGAAAATGGTGCAGCAATGGTCGGTGTTGTTATCGCCGCGATTGGGCTTGGCCTTTCCCAGGCGACCGGTGAACCACGGTTTGACGGTGTTGCGTCGATCCTGATCGGCCTCCTGCTCGGGGCCGTGGCTATCTTTTTGGCCAGGGAAGCGAAAGGCCTACTTATCGGTGAAGCGGCCGATCCTGAACTTATCGCCGGCATTCGCCGCGCCGCGACCCGGGAAGGCGTGATGGGTATCGGCGAGATCGTCACCGTCCACAACGGACCGACCGAAATCATTGCCACTGTAAATGTCGATTTCGATAATCGGATTTCGGCGGGAGATGTCGAGCGTATCATCAGGGAGATCGAGCAGATATTGCGAACAGACTTTCCCAGCATCTATCGTGTCTATATCCGGCCACACGAAGATGCCGGGGTCAAATTCGGTGTAACACGGGGATTGGTAAAGCCGGGGCAATCGTTCGATCAGATATCCCATCCAGACGTAGGATAGGCATCCTCATACTCCTGGGGTTGACGTCATCAACGTCGGAAGGCTGTCGAGCTTCATGAGACGACTGGAGCGCGCTCCATTGGCCTGAATTGAACAAGCTGTTCAAGCAATTCACCCTGGCTCCTTAGCAACATTTCCAATCGGTCGATCCGCAGAGCATCGAGCTTTTCGTGCAAGGCCATGATCTCCAGTTCAGCCTTAAGATTGATTTCATAATCGAGGCCGGCCGAAATCCGATCGCGTGCAGCCTGGCGGTTCTGCGACATCAGGATGATAGGTGCCTGCAGCGCGGCGATCATCGAGAGAATCAGGTTCAGGAAAATGAAAGGATATGGGTCGAGCGCTGGACCGAAATATATCAGCACCAGCGTGTTGAGTCCGACCCATGCAACCAGCGCCACCACGAAAATGATGATGAAGGTCCAGGAACCCCCAAAGCGCGCGACCCGGTCCGCGATATGGTCGCCAATGGTCTGGTCGTCGTCTACCGCACGATTGACGCTGCGCGTGACATGATGCCGGTCGACAATTGTGGAAATGACCCGCTGTTCGCGCACCGAAAGTTCGGACAGCCCTCCCTCCAGTAATCGCTGGGCAAGATCTGCAACGCGTGCGGCTGGTTTGCCTTCAGCCATGCTGCGAGCCGGTTGAACCTGAATTTCACTCATCCTATGCCACCTTGTTCATCAGCCAGCGCAACCAAATCCTGTTGCAATTCATAGGAAACGTTTCGCGATTTTTCGGGTGAAGCGGCAAGACGGCAGCTTTTTTCATCGCTTATCGCGGAGGTCAGGCCGCACTTCAGACCCTTAATCCCTCCGCTGTTCCAGCGGGCTGATTTCATAAATTCCTGTTACGCGCCGTCATTTTGCATCCTGCGCCGTTTGCTCAACAGCTCTACCCGCCGATTGCACATCCTTTCCGGCGCCTTCGACAGTGTTGCAACTCGCAACGGCGAAGCCGCCCAGCAAAATTGCAAATCGAATATAATGTGAAATTCTCACAATAAGGCTCCATATTCATTCATGAGGGTATATGCCCTTCGACGACGCGGATCGTTATTGCCGGTCATTGTGCATATTGTCGCCCTCGGCCTTCCTCCTGGCGTGCTCCTGGGCATCGTCTTGCTTCCCGGCAGCGGAGTCATTCCTTCCTTGCGCAGGGGGCGTGGCTTCCCAAGGCCGCTGATCACGATGCCGCATCGCACCGGGGCTAACGCTGGGGTGGTCGGGCGTCGGTACTGCCTGGGGGGTCGCGTCGCGGCGGTAAGGATTTACCGGCTGATCCCTGTACCCAGACCCACGCCTGTCCGGCGCCATCTGCGGACGCTGCCAGTCGCTCCCGCGCCGATACCGATCCGGGGTGGTGGGACGGGGTCCCCATTCAGGCCTGTAATTGTCGTAATAGTGACTCTCCCAACGAGAGCGATCGGAATAGAATGGACGGCTGCGATAATGATTGTCCCAATAGTCGTCGAACCGGAACGACAACACAAGGATGCTCATATAGGGCGCAACCGTGACAAACGACTGCCGTCTCCCCCGGTAATCGGCACCCAGAAAGCGGCCGGCAACCCAGCCGCGATCCGAACGGTAGCCCACATCGCACCAGCTCCAGTTGTTCAGGCAGCCGTAAATATCGACCCGGCGGTTACCGGGGATGGAGCGTATGCCAGGATAATCGGTGTCCGGCCCGGCCCACATACTGACCTGCCTCAAGGTATAGCCGGCCGATGTCCGATCATGCCGCGACCATCCTGATTGGGCTTGGGCCGCAGGAGCGAGCGACACCAGCGGTATGGTCAGTGCGGCTACTGACGCCATGAGAATGAATGCGCGCATGAAAAATATCCTTTGATGCTGTTCTATTATCATCAATGAAGCTGAAGCCCCCTCGCGCTTGCGAGCGCGCCGGGAACTATATTCACAGCCGACCGGTCAGAAACAGCAGCGCAACGATGATCAGAATAACGCCGATCACCCCAACTCCGCCGTGACCATAGCCATAGCCATAGCCGCCAAAGCGGCCACTGAAACCGCCCAGCAATAGGATGACGAGGATGATGATGAGGATGATACCGATGGACATAACCTATCTCCTGCCGATCCATCCCCTCACTGCGGATGGATCGGCAATGTTCGATCCCATGCCGTTGCTGCTTCAGCGGCAACGGGTATCGCGATCAATCTCGCGGCCCGCAAGCGCCCCCGCGCCGGCGCCAAAGATTGTACCGAGCGTTTCCGATCCGCCGGGCGCGATCATGTTACCGAGCACGCCGCCCGCAATGGCGCCGATGACCAGGCCTGTGCTGCCGTCCGAACGGCGGCAATAATAGCGCCCGTCCTGACCGCGATAGATGCGGTCATTTTGCGTCAGGCGGCGCTCGCCGTAGCGACGGTCCTCACGATAATATCGATCGGCATAATATCCGCTATAATTCGGGTCTGGCCGGTTATAGTCATATTGTCGCCATTGTGCGTACGGACGACGATTATTGCCGTCGTTCATACAGCCCGTAAGCATGACCGCGGCCATTGCACCTGCTATGAAGATACGCATAGTTTCTCTCCAGCCATGATTGCTATTAATCATTAGGGATGATCATATACGGCTTAAGGATGTATTTTGAGGATCGGAAACTACTCATTTGGTCGAGTGAAGGATCAGTCCGATGACTGGCTGGAAAGTTCGATGGCACTGATGAGTTCATGAAGTTTGAATGGCTTGCGCAGGATGACCGCACCTGGCGCCAATTCCTGCACCTGATAGGGATCGCCCGTCATGAATATATGCGGCACGAAGCCCCCGAGGAGGATTTGAGCGACAGCTGAGATGCCGCTGCTTTCATACAGGTTGGCATCGACGATCATCAGATCGGGCCTGCATCGAACGGCGGCGGCCACCGCTTCCGCTTCGGTCTCGGCAAATGCGCAGACGGTGTGTCCCAGGCCGCTTAGCAGATCTGCAAGGGACATTGCGATGACCGCATCGTCTTCCACGAGCAATATCTGAAGCGGCTTCATGATGCGGCATACTCCCATGCGTCGCCTTTTCCAAGCGTGCACCTCTGGACGATCTTCGATTCTGACCGGCGCTGTGCGCCCAAGAGCGGTCCGGCGAGGGGCTTGAACCGCGCCGGGTTTGCCGGAGGCTATTTGGTATAAGTTACGCAGCCATGGGGACGTCGTCCAGCATGGCGTAGTACAGTTCCTCAGCTTCAGCTGGCGGGATATTGCCGATGGGCTCGAGCAGGCGCCGGTTGTTAAACCAGTCCACCCATTCGAGCGTGGCATATTCCACGGCTTCAAAAGACCGCCATGGTCCTCGCCGATGTATCACCTCGGCCTTATAAAGGCCGTTGATCGTCTCAGCCAAAGCATTGTCATAGCTGTCGCCGACGCTGCCAACCGATGGCTCGATCCCGGCTTCGGCAAGCCGCTCCGAGTATCGGATCGACACGTATTGCGATCCGCGGTCGCTGTGATGGATGAGACCACCCCGATGGACAGGACGTCGTTCGTGGATAGCCTGTTCCAGTGCGTCCAGCACGAAGCCGGCATGCGCAGTCCTGCTGACCCGCCAGCCCACAATGTAGCGAGCATAGACATCGATCACGAAGGCGACATAAACGAAGCCCGCCCACGTCGCGACGTAGGTGAAGTCCGACACCCAGAGCATGTTCGGCGCCGGTGCATGGAACTGCCGGTTCACATGATCGAGCGGGCACGGCGCAGCCTTGTTGCTGATCGTGGTGCGCACGGGCTTGCCCCGGATCACCCCCTGTAAACCCAGATCGCGCATCAGACGCGCGATAGTGCAACGGGCAACAGCAAAGCCCTCGCGGTTCATCTGCCGCCAGACCTTGCGCACGCCGTACACCCCGAAATTCTCGGAAAAGACCCGGACCACCTCTGGCCTCAGATCCTGATCGCGCCGGACACGATCTGACAGTCGCTCCGGATCACGTCGCTGTGCGACGCGCTCATGATAGGTGGATGGGGCAATTGGCAGAACCCTGCAAATCGGCTCGACCCCATATTCCGCGCGATGCTCGTCTATGAAGGCCGTCATCGTTTGAACGGGCGGTCGAGCTCCGCCTGGGCAAAATATGCGCTCGCCTTCCGTAATATCTCGTTGGCCTGGCGCAACTCACGGTTCTCACGCTCCAGCGCCTTCAGGCGATCAGCCATCTCGGTAGGCACGCCAGCGCGCTTGCCGCTGTCCACCTCCGCCTTCTTTACCCACTCGTTCAGCGTGTGCGCCGAGCACCCGATCTTCTCGGCGATAGAAATCATCGCCGCCCAGCGAGAGGGATGGTCTGCTTCGTGATCCAGCACCATCCGCACCGCCCGTGCGCGAACCTCAGGTGCAAACTTGTTCGTCGTTTTGCTCATATCGGCTCCACTTACTCAGAAGTTGGAGCCTCCGGCAAACCCGGCGCGGTTCAGCTTGCCCATGACCATAGCAGAGCCGTCACCAGACCGATCAGGGTCGGAAATTACTCAAATCTCGCATATGCCATATCGTTTGGGCGTAATGGGTTGCGCTGGCCGACATGCTATAATCCGATCCATGGCAGCATTTACTCCCGAGTCGGGTGTCGGCCAACGACACCGCGGCATCTCGGTCGAAGGGCATGCGACTCCGTCAGCCGCCGAACGACCTTGCCAGCGCACATGATGCAGCGGAGCCCCTCTTTTCCCATCATCGCCATAGGGGCTTCGGCCGGTGGGCTCGAAGCCGCCACCAAACTCGTCGCCGGATTACCCGCCCATTCCGGCATGGCCTTCATTCTGGTCCAGCATCTAGCCCCGACGCATGAGAGCATGATGGTAGAACTGCTCGCCGAACATAGCGCCATGAACGTCGTCCAGGCGAGCGACGGTGCGCTGCTTGAGCCCGATTGCCTCTATGTCATTCCGCCCGGGCGCTATCTGTCGGTACGCTCCGGCGCGCTGCATCTGTCTTTGCCCCAGGCTCGGCACGGCGCGCGTCTTCCCTTCGATTTCCTGATCAAATCGCTGGCGCAGGATTGCGGTTCACGCACTGCCTGCCTGATCCTTTCCGGCACAGGCGCGGACGGAAGCCTCGGCGTGCCTGCACTCAAGGAAAAGGGCGGCTTCATCATCGCGCAGGACCCTGACGAAGCGGACTATGACGGTATGCCGCGCAGCGCCATTCTCACCGGCAAGGTCGACGCGGTGCTTCCTGTGGGCCGGATGCCGGAAGCACTTGCGAAATTCGGTAAGCATGTCGCTGCTTTGCCCGATCGGCCTGAATCGACCGGCTTGCCCGATGTCATCGACTTTCTCCGGCAGACGACCGCGCATGATTTCCGGCTGTACAAGCGTGGCACGCTGGAAAGGCGGATCGAAAGACGGATCGGCCTTGCCCCGATCGAGGCGAAGAATATGCACAGCTATTTGCAGCTGTTGCGGAATGACCCGCGGGAGCGCGATCAGCTCGCCAAGGACCTGCTCATCAACGTCACCCGCTTCTTTCGGGATCCGCAGGTCTTCACGACCCTGGGCAAAACGATCATTCCAGACCTCATTGGGGGATTGAAAGAGCATCGGGCGCTGCGGATATGGGTGCCGGGTTGCAGCACGGGCGAGGAAGCCTATTCCATTGCGATGGTTTGCCGTGACGCCATCACGGCCGCCAGGCGCGATATCAAGCTCCAGCTATTTGCGTCCGACGTTGAGCCCGATGCCATCGCTGCCGCCCGCGAAGCCCTTTATCCCGGAACCATTTCGGAGGATGTTTCGCCCGACCGTTTGGCCCGATTTTTCAGGAAGGAGGATGGCGGCGGCTATCGCGTCGTTGCCGACCTGCGGGGCGACGTCATATTCACGGTCCAGAATCTGCTGGCGGACCCGCCTTTTTCGCGGATCGACCTGATATCGTGCCGGAACCTGCTGATCTATCTGAACCCCGAAGCGCAGTCGAAGGCCGTCGCGCTGTTTCATTTCGCCCTGCGCGAACAGGGGATATTGCTCCTCGGCCCTTCGGATGCCGCCGGTAATATCGACGACCGCTTCGAACTGATCGCGAAGACCGAGAAAATCTATCGGCATATCACGCGGAGCCGGCCCGGCGATCCGGGCTTTCCGTTGAGTTTCGACGAGAGCATTCCCACATTGGCCGCGTCAACCGGAACGCAACCGCCGGCGCGTCAGGCGACGCTTGCCGATCTGTGTCGTCAGGCCGTGCTCAGAACGCATGCGCCGGCCGCCGTGCTGGTCAATCGTCAGCGCCAGTGCCTCTATTCGCTTGGCCCCACGGACCGATATCTGCGCGTAGCGCCCGGTTACCCCTCGCACGACCTGCTCGCGATGGCGACCCCTGCCTTGCGGACGAAGCTGAGGCTCGCGATCGAACAGGCCGGGAAGGACAGGCCGCAGGTCAGCGCCGGACGCAGCCGGCTGAACCGCGATGGCGCGACGATCTGGTTTGACATCGATGTCCGGTTTCTGACGCATGAGGGAGAGGAGCTGTTGCTCGTCTGCTTCATCGAAGAGACTGGCCGGGAACGCATGCCGGGTTCCATCCTGGCGCGTGTCGACCGGTCCCGGATCGCCGATCTGGAACGCGAACTGGAAGAAACCCAGGACGAATTGCAGAATGCGCTGCAGAATCTGGAAATGTCGACCCAGGAACAGAAAGCCATCAATGAGGAGGCCTTGTCCGTCAACGAGGAGTTCCAGTCGACCAACGAAGAATTGCTGACATCCAA
Source organism: Sphingobium sp. R-21 (assembly GCF_049913335.1). Taxonomy (NCBI): domain Bacteria; kingdom Pseudomonadati; phylum Pseudomonadota; class Alphaproteobacteria; order Sphingomonadales; family Sphingobiaceae; genus Sphingobium; species Sphingobium sp. R-21. The sequence goes on from NZ_CP184375.1 coordinate 603,116, forward strand.
GGAAGAGTTGCAATCCCTCAACGAGGAGTTGAAGGCACTGAACTCGCAGCTCCAGGAAACACTTGATCGCCAGCGGACGACCGCCGACGATTTGCAGAACGTGCTCTACAGCACGAATGTGGCGACGCTGTTCCTTGACCGTGAACTCAGCATCCGCTTTTTCACGCCCGCAACCAGATCCATTTTCAACGTCATACCTGGCGACATTGGCCGGCCGCTCGCCGACCTCCATTCGCTCGCGACGGATGAAGATCTGCTCACCGATGCCCAGGCGGTCCTGGCGGGCAAGGATGCCATTGAACGCGAAATCGGCGCGAAGAACGGTGTCTGGTTCGTGCGGCGCATTCTTCCCTATCTTGCCCATGACAATCGGGTCGAAGGCGTCGTCATTACCTTCGTCGATATCACCGAGCGCAAGCTGGCCGTATCGGCCGTGGACGCGGCGAGGCAGGAAGCTGAACGGGCGAACCTGGCCAAATCGAGCTTTCTGGCGGCGGCAAGCCACGACCTGCGGCAGCCGCTGCAATCGCTGACGCTGCTACAGGCGCTTCTGGCGCAGCTGGTCGAAGGCGAGGATGCTCAGAAACTGATCGCCCGGTTCGATCAGACGGTCGGCGCGATGTCGGGCATGCTCAACGCTTTGCTCGACATCAACCAGATCGAAGCGGGTGTGATCACGGCGCGGCCCGTGGCCTTCCCGATCAGGGATTTGCTCGACCGGCTGCAGAATGAATTCACCTATCTGGCCCAGGCGAGGCATTTGTCTCTGCATGTCCGGCCAAGCTCTGCGATAGTCGAAAGCGATCCGCGCCTGCTGGAACAGATGCTGCGTAATCTGCTTGCCAACGCCATAAAATATACCAAGCGGGGCCGCATAGTGCTGGGCTGCCGACGCAGCGGCGACGGGCTGCGCATCGAAGTCTGGGACAGCGGGATCGGTATCCCGGAAGACCAGCTTCATGCGATCTTCGATGAATTTCATCAGGTCGACAACGCCGCGCGCGAACGCAGCCTTGGTCTTGGCCTCGGCCTGTCGATCGTCCAGCGCCTCGGGGCATTGCTGGATCATGAAGTGCGCGTCCGGTCGGCCCCCGGCAGAGGGTCGGTTTTTTCCATCGGCGTCAGGCGAGGCAGCGGCGGCTCCCGCCCGGCGCTCGTTGCCGAACGGGGCGAGCATGATGCCGGAAAAACGGCCCGCTCAGGTTGCGAGATCATCCTTGTTGAAGATGATCCCGACGTCCTTGACCTGCTCGCGCAACTGCTCAAGGCTGAAGGGCATATCGTCAGGATCGCGCCGGACGGAAAGACTGCCGTGAAGCTCGTATCGGGTGGAGCGATCCGGCCGGATATCATCCTGGCCGACTATAATCTTCCGGGCGGCATGAACGGCCTGCAACTGCTGGCGAAGCTCCGCAATCTGCTTAATCATCCCGTGCCCGGCATCATCCTGACCGGCGACATATCGACGGCTTCCCTTGCGGAGATCGCGCTTCAGGATTGTGTGCAACTGAGCAAGCCGGTACAGCCCCGCGAACTTGCCGCGGCGATGGAGCGGCTCTTGCCGGACAGTGCGCCGCATGGCGCCCCGATGGATGGGGCGTCGGGCGCCGGTCCGGTGCCCACCGTGTTCGTCGTGGATGACGACCCGGAAATTTGTGCGTCCCTTCGCGACGTACTGGAAGCCGACGGCAGCCATGTCGAGGCTTTTGGAAGCCCGGAGGCGTTTCTCGCCGGATATCTGCCGGGGGGCGAGGGATGCCTGCTGATCGACGCCAACCTGCCCGGCATGAGCGGCATCGCACTTTTGGAAGCGCTTCGGGACAGGGGCGACCGATTGCCGGCGATCATCATCACGGGCAGCGGCGAAATCGGGCTGGCGGTTCAGGCGATGAAAGCGGGTGCCTGCGATTTCATCGAAAAGCCGGTCGGACGCGCGGCACTGCTCGCCAGCATTGGCGGTGCGCTCGAACAATCTCATGATGCCGGTAAATCGTCCGGGGTCCAGGAAGCCGCCTCACGCCGGATCGCTGCATTGACGAAGCGGCAGCATCAAATAATGGACATGGTGCTTTTGGGGCATCCCAGCAAGAATATCGCTGCGGATTTGGGCATCAGCCAGCGTACCGTAGAAAATCACCGGGCATCGATCATGCGTAAAATGGGGGCAAGGTCGCTTCCTGAACTGGCGCGTCTGGTATTTGCGTGGCCATCGGCAGTTTCCTGATCTGACTGGGCGTGCGGCCAAGGAACTGCTTGATTTCCCTGATGGAATGAGACTGGTCATAAAAACTGTCGTAGCAAAGCCCGTGCCGGTCCTGACCACCGCGCGCGATCTGCACGGCAAAGCGGAGCGCCCTATATTTGCGAGCCAGATATTGAGGGGGCGCACCATAGAGGCGATTGGTCAGCCTGCCGACTTGCCGTTCCGAGAGGCCGGTGGCGGCCCGAAGTTCGCGCACTTGCGGCGATGTCTCGCTGGCCAGCCAGTCGTCCACCGTAGCGACAAATGCCCTTATCGCCGGACGCACCTCGGCCATATTCGCTCGCAGATAATCCCAGAGCAAGATCACCGCTTCTTCCGGCTCATCAGCTGCCTTGAGTCGACTGAGAATCTCCTCATGGGCGGCGCCACCAGCACTCGCCGTCATGTCATAAAGGCGGTCAATATGCGCCGATGCATCACGGCCGGTAAGCGCAAGCCAGCCCAACGGCAGCAATGCGACCCCCAACATTTGCAGAGGCCCAGCCAACAGAAAGCGGGTCGCCCCCATGGTCGGGCCGAGCATGCAGACCATCGGCGTCGCGAAGGTGGCGGAATCGGCAAAGATATAGTGGCCGCTGCCCGACAGCATGAAGCGCAATTGGGGAAAGTCTGCGCCCATCATGCCAGTGGCATGATCTGTATCCGTCGTGACCAGATATATGCAGCCGATGTGCAATCGCAGATCGGCTGGCGGGGCGAAATAACGCAGACGGATCGAATTGGGACTGCCGGATGGATGAAAATCCTGTCTGGTCAGGATATCGGAAGCCGAGTTCCTTCCCGAACGCGATCCCTTTCGGTGCAGACCCACATTTGTCATGGCAATTCCCCCATGTTTCCGCTTCACTCGCCCCGTATTGCTGCAACCATCCGCACTTCCGAGCGCGCTTCGCCGACAATGTCGGGTTCACTGTTCGCAAAGAAGCCTCGGAAATTACTCAGCCGGTTCTGGCGACCTGAATGCGGTGATCTCGCAGCTTTTCTCCGGGCTGCAGAAATATTGGCCATGAGGATGGAATCGATGCCGTCATCCAACCGGATATATGGTATAGTGCTTCATCACTCGCTTTTGATCGCAAGCATCCTGTGACAGAGAGACATCCGCTCCCGCTTGCCTGATGGGAGCTCCTCCTATGATTACGATGCGTAAATATGAGACGAAAAATCCCCAAAGGAATGATGATTTTGTCGGGGCGGTCGCCCGCATGGCCTATGCGGGATCGATCCACGGCTATGAGAAAATCGTCGCTGCCAGGATTTGGTTGAAAGGCCATATTCGAAGAGCCGGCGACGAGGCGTGGGCTGCGGGACGAAAGGTTGAGCTCGAAGATGCCCTCGACGAATGGGAGAATGAGGGTGGCGGCCTGGTTCAGCGGGAATGCTGATCCCGGTTGCGCCGTTCCTGCTGCGAGCCGTCCATTTTGATCTTGAAGGAGCGTTCCGATGGCCAAAAGTCAGAAAAGATCGAACCGCGAAGTTCGTAAACCCAAGGCCGCAAAGCCCCGGAAGCACAATGCCTCCAGCCCTTCGCAGAAGCCGGGTACATTGAGCATCGTGACGCTGAAAAGCTGATGACGTTATCCGTGCTGGGCGGGTGCGTCTTTCAATCGTCTGCAGGGCGTTGCAGACGATTGAAATCGCTCTTGTCCGCGCCGCGCTTCATGAGGGCGCGTTCCTTTTCCTCGTCCTCCCGGTGCAATTCCAGAGCGATCGCTGCGCCTTGTGCGCTTAACATGCCCCGCTCTCCGCTTTCCTGTGCCTCCGCCTCCATGGCCTGGACCTCCCAGGCGTTGGCGGCCGCAAGCGCGATCCTGCGCACCTTCTCAAGGGGTGAGGCCGCCGCGACCTGCCGATGATACGCTGCCTGCCGCCTGCACATGGCTGAACTGTTGAGCATGGCTGACCTATCGGCTGTCGTCGGCGGGTATGTTTTGGACCCAGAGAGGAACCGAGGCCCGATTCGCGGGCGGGACCCCGGCCACTCGCGCTGCCCTTTGATCGCGCTCCCAGGCCGCATCCAGATGCTCAGGGTTGACCGGGTGACGCTCGATGGCCGCGCCATTTCTGATGCGCAGCGTTGTAGCTATCCGGCGTAAGGCCGTATGGACATTGCCCTTAAGCACCTCCTCTTCCGTTTCCACATCATAGGTGCCGGCGGGAAGAGGCGTTTCGAATTCCGGCAGTTGGAATGGCTCGGAAAATATCACCGATTTGTGGGTGGTCTGGCTGATCATGACGGCTGCTCGTTAGAGGGGCATGTAGGCGGCAAAGCGTCTGACATCGATTATCTCCCATTTGCAGGCGGGAACACGATGGTCTCTCTGTCACGACATGCCTGGGGCAAAAATCCGGGTGATCGCACATTGTAGCACAGATATGGCTCAGGGCTGCACCTAATCGAGGCGGACGGGAAAGGGCGGAAAGGAATGCCGCCGCCGGTCCTTCTTCACCACGCGACCCGCCAGCGACGCTCACGTGGCTTGCAGGTCGTCGAGGGCGCCGTTGAGGCGTTGCATATCGGCCCGGGACAGCGCTCCCCCGCGCGCAAGCTTGTCGCGAGCAGTCGTGAGCAGACATTCCAGCCGCTGTAATTTTATCAGTTCGCTTGCCGGCACAGACGGCAGGCGAGATTGTGCCTGTATCAGTGAAACCGCCAGGCCAACGCTGTTCTGGGATATATTCATGATGCCTTTTTCCATGATCCAAATGCGGCGCTTGAGGGCGCTGGCGTCAATTGTTCATGAATAGCCCCTAGTTTTCTAGACGCCTTCCGCTTTCAAAATCTTCTGCCGTTCGAACTCGACAGGCGACAGCATCCCGTTCCTGACCTGCTTTCGAACCGGGTTGTAGAACATCTCGACGTAATTGAACACGTCCTGCCGGGCTTCCTCGCGGGTTCTGTAAGTCCGGCGCCGGATGTGCTCGCGCTTGAGCGAGGAGAAGAAGCTCTCGGCCACCGCGTTGTCGTGGCAATTGCCGCGCCGGCTCATCGAGTGCTCAAGATTGTGAGCCCGGATGAACGCAGCCCAGTCCATACTGGTGAACTGCGAGCCCTGGTCCGAATGGATCAGCACCCGGTGCTTCGGCTTACGCCGCCATACCGCCATGTGCAGCGCCTGCAGCACCACATCGGTGGTCTGCCGGCTCTGCATCGACCAACCCACCACGCGGCGGGAATACAGATCGATCACGACAGCCAGATAGGCAAACCCTTCCAGGGTGCGGATGTAGGTGATGTCTGTCACCCAGGCCCGGTCTGGTGCACCCACGTCGAACTGGCGATCGAGGGTGTTGTCGACCACCAGGGACGGCCTGCCGCCATAGCTGCCGGGCCTGCGCTTGTAGCCGATCTGCGCCCTGATGCCCGCCAGCCTGGTCAACCGGGCAACGCGGTTCGGGCAGCAGGTCTCGCCTTGATCCAGCAGGTCATCGTGCAGCTTGCGGTAGCCATAGATCTTGCCGCTGTCGTTCCAGGCCTGCCGGATCAGTTCCGTCTGCCGAGCATCTTCTCGAGCCCGCTGGCTCAGCGGGCTCTTCTGCCAGGCATAGAAACCACTGGGCTGGATGCGCAGGCATCGACACATCGACCGAACCCTGAACTGGTCACGATGCTCAGCAACGAACGCGTATCTCACTTTGCATCCCTGGCGAAATACGCGGTGGCTTCCTAAGAAACAGCCATATCAGGCTCCGGTGTCAGTTCCTGAAGCGAGAAGCCAAAGGCCTTGGCGCGGCGCTGGAGGTTGCCGATCACCCGGCTGCGATACCGCTCTTCATATTGGGTGGCGCCGGGATCATGATACGCCATCCCGAAGCGCAGGCTGTTATAAAAAAGGACAGCGATCTTTCGCGCCGTTGCGGTCACGGCTTTCGCCTTTCCCGCTCGGGCAGATAACCGCCGGTAAAACGCGCCCAGCGCGGTGTCGCTGCGGCCGATCGTGGTTGCAGCCAAGCGCAAAAGTGCCGCCGCGCGGCTCGACGATCGCCGTGTCTTTGATGACAGCAGCTTGCCGCCCGATATCTTGTTACCCGGCGCCAGGCATAGCCAGGACGTAAAATGCTTTGAACTGGGCCAAGCCGAAAGGTCGGTGCCGCACTCGCCGACGAGCTTGAGCGCCAGAGACGGTCCGATTCCATGGATCTGTGTCAGGTCCACGCCCAGCACGCGATAAAGCGCGGACCGGACCTCGAAGTCAGGCGCGTTCACCTGCCGTCTTTTAGTCCGGACTTTGGGGAGGCGGCGGATATCGTGCCCCTTGTCGATTTCGAGCGCCTTGAGCGCGACCTCTAGCTTACGATCGCATTCGAGGATTTTGGTCTGATAAAAGTCGTACAAGGCCAGCGACTGGCAGAGTGCAAAGATGTGCTCATCCCGCCAGTTTCCCGACAAGGCGGCGCAAATGGTCTCCACGGACGCGTGGCAACGGACGTCGCGCATTTCCGCCAGCGTGATGGGCGTGCGTTCGCCGGCCACAATGGCCCTGATGATCCGCATGCCCGTAACCCCGGTGATATCGGAAACGACGTGATGAAGCTGCACGTTCATCTCCATCAGCGCCTTCTGCATGTGCTGGATATGGGACGCTGCATATTCGATCAGACGCTCGCGCTGCCGGAGGTAAGAACGCATGGTCGCCACGCCCGCCTCAGGACGGAAGCTCCCTCGCAATAGCCCATAGCTGTGAAGGCGTTGCAGCCAGGCCGCATCGCTGACATCGGTCTTTCGGCCCGGGACGTTCTTGGCGTATCGGGCGTTGACGAGAATGACGTGAAAGCCGTGCTCCTCCAGCACTTCATAGGCCGGGATCCAGTAAACGCCGGTGGATTCCATCGCCACGCTGGTGACACCACTCGCCTTGAACCAACGGGCCATATCATGCAGCTCGCCGGTGAACGTGCCAAATGCCCGCACGGGATTGTCGTCCGCCTGCGGATTAATGGCCGCCAAGTGCATGGTCGAGCCGATATCGATGGCGGCGGCGCCAGGGTTGACCATGGACAAAGCGTCTGAACCTGGGGATTTTGCTCCTGTCATTCCATGTCCTCCTTCAAAGCGGAGGGTATGGGCTATGCCAACCGTCATCTTCCTAATCGGGATCGCCGCAGCACGGCGTCACCACTCTCAAGTACGCAAATGCCCACGGGCCACGTTTTTTAACGGGGTATCATGCCTCCAATAAGCGAACGGCCGCGACCCTCCTAGCCAACACCATAGCACGGCCCGTTTCTACCCTGCACAGGCGGGCTCAGCCGGGGACCGTTTTTTAATATGTCGCGCTCCTCGGTCACCCGGGCCAGCTCGCGCTTCAACTGGCGGATCTCGGCATCCTTGCCGGCATCGCTCGACACTTGCTTCGCCAGCTGCCGCTTCCACGCATACAGCGAGTGCTGACTCACGCCTAGCCGCTGCGAGACCTCGGCTACCGGATACCCGCGCTCGGTGATCTGGGCCACCGCATCACGCTTGAACTCATCGCTGAAATTGGGCTTCCCCATCATCACCTCCTGTCCTCAAAAGTAGGATTGAAGGCGTCTAGAAAACTAGGGGCTATTCAGCATGTAACGGTGAGGCCACCTAACGACTTGTTTGGAAGAAGCCCCTTCCAGCAATGCCAGAATGTCCTCGGAGAAGCTTGCTTCCTCACATTGAGGGTGGCCTTCCAGCATCGGCCTTCGGCCGCGCCTGCCATTTATCAAGGAACTGCAAGGCCGGAGTGACGGTGATGCCATGCAGCAGGATCGAAACAAGCACCGTCAAGGCGACGATGCTCCAAAGCTTCGCCGGGTCAGGGAAATCAGCCTGATTGAGGGCGAAGGCGAGATAATAGATCGTGCCCATTCCTCTAATTCCAAAGAAAGAGATCACGACTTTTTCCCGCCAGGGTATCTGCGATCCGCTGAGGCTGATGAAGCCGGCGAGCGGACGCGCGACAAGAATGGTGAGGGAAGTGAACACAATGATCCGGGCGTCCAGCTTTGCCAGTAAGCCGGCATGCATGACCATGCCGCCGAACAGGACGAGCAACAGCATCATGAGCAGGCGTTCGGTTTCCTCCGCGAACGCATGCAGCCGATGCTGATAGCTGTGGTCACGGCTGGCATGACGAAGGCCGAGCGCTGCGACGAACACAGCAAGAAAGCCGTACCCACCGGCCAGTTGCGTTAATCCGTAAGCAACCAGCGCGGCGCCCAGGGCGACGAAACCGTCGCCGGTGCGCGACAGCTTGGCCACATTGGGAAGGTGGAAGGTCAAATGGCCAAGCACCCTGCCAATGCCATAACCCATGCAGAGCCCGACCAGAAGTTTCCAGATCAGGTCGATCAGCAGCCAGCGCCCGAACGCCTCGGTCCCGAACGACAGGCCTGTCATGGCGATCGCCAGATTGACGAAGGGGAAGGCCAACCCGTCATTCAGTCCCGCTTCGGATGTGAGCGCGAAGCGGGCTTCCCCTTCCTCCCCCTCTCCGGGTGCTCCAACCTGAACGTCGCTGGCCAGCACGGGGTCGGTCGGCGCGAGACTTGATCCTATCAACACTGCCGCGGCAATTCCCAGCCCCAGAAGGGACGAGGCGAGCGCCGCGACCAGCAGGATCGTGATCGGCATCGCAATTGCAAGAAGACGCCAGGTGAGTGCCCAGCGATGAAGCCCGATAAGCCGGTCAATCTTCAGGCCGGCGCCCATCAGTGAAACCACCACGACCAGCTCGCTCAGGCGTTCGACAGCGATCGGGTGTTGTAGCGGATGAACGGCAAAGGGGTGCAACGCTGGCAGCATGAACAAGGCTGCGCCGGCCCCGACACAGAAGATTGGCAGCGAGAGCGGCATTTTCCGCATGATCATCGGAACCCAGGCCGTCATCAATATGATCGCACCGAGGCCCGCCAGTATCTGGATGTAAAGAGCGGCGTTGGGCATGGGCCTTCCTGCACCCCTTCAGAGCGGTACCACGCTCACGCGAACGCCCATGTCGAGGAAATCGTCCGGAGCGACAGTGAAGCCGGTGGCGCGCAGTGCATCCTCAATCACCTTGCGCACGCCGGTCGCGACTGTGGGTCGGACATTGATGCGCTCTTCATGACAGGGGGTGACGGAGCCTGCGTGGATGCAAGCGACGGGACAAGCGCCCGCGTTGCCAGCGGTGTCTTGATCTCACGGTCCCGCTCAACAGCGTCCTTGGTCAAACCCCAGAAGCCGTGGGTACGCTGAAATGTCGCTCGGGCTTGATCGTCGATCAGGGTCACGCGGCGACCAAACTGGGCCTGCACCTCCACCGCCTATTTCTCGCAATAGCCGAAGCCGGGATCGCGATGCACAACGATAGGCGCGGCCGCGCTGGCTGCGGTCGAAAACGGCATCAATGCAGCAGCAATCAGGTGACGTTTCATGCTTCGAGACCTCCTCGCATGCTTCTCTATACGCGCATGAGTACGCGAAACCTCAATCTATCTTGGCGCTCCGATAGGTTTGAATTTTGGTCGGGACCATTGGGAGATATCCGTGACGTCTCCCTACGGAATGCCCATAGTTTTAGCCGAGCGTTTTTTGCGCGGCCATCAAAGGTCGTAGGAGACGTGCGATGGTGCAATTCGAGATCATGTCCGAGGCACGCAAGAGCCTCAAAGCATGGCTTGATCGGCGCGGCGGGACGATACGCCACTTCGTATTCCCAAGCGGGATCGACCTCGGTCATTTGAGCACACGTCAATATGCGCGCCTCGTCGATGAATGGGTCTCGACGATCGGCCTCGACAGACGCGAGTATGGCACACACTCGATCCGACGGACCAAGGCGGCGCTGATCTACAAAGCCACAGGCAATCTTCGCGCCGTGCAAATCCTGCTCGGCCATACCAACATCGAAAATACAGTCAGATATCTCGGCGTAGATGTCGATGATGCTCTGACGCTGTCCGAACGGACCGAAATTTGAAAATTCCGGCTTCCTGATATCTCTGGGAAGCCGGTCCACCCCTATGAACGACCGGCAGGTATCAACGAGCGAATCTGCCCCCGCGAACGACAGCTTTGTCGGCGGCAGCAGCCGCCGAGCAGGAAGACTTCGGTTGTAGAATTCGAAGTAAAATTAGGGCGCGATTTCGTTGTCCAACGCTTCAAAAGCCTCGCGGAGCACCGCCTCGATTGGACGTTGTCCGCCCTCGTTGTGAAATATTTCCGTTGAAAGCCGGATGGCGCCGATGGCCATCATTGCGACGAGCCGCAGTGCCATCTCACTCGGCTGATCTGGCCAGCGCTCTCGCAGCGCCGCGAGCAGTGTTTGCTCGTGTTGCACATAGCTTGCCTGCTTTCGCGCCTGAACCGCTTCGCTAGAGCGCATGAGCCTGTCGATAACGATCATGTCGTCCGTCGGTACTGACGCGCTAACCACCACCACTGCCTCGCGGATCGCATCGAGTGGTCGCATGGTGTCTGGCGCACGCCGGATTGCGTCCGCGATCATCGCGCCCATGCCGCTCTGCAAAGACAGGAGGATGTCGTCCTTCGACTTGAAATAATAGAAGAACGTCCGCCGAGAGATTCCGGCCGCGACCGCGATCTCGTCGATGGTGGTCGTCTCGTAACCCTTGGCGACGAAAAGCGCGATTCCCGCATCGGTTATCCGCTGCAGGGTCTCGCGGCGCTTGCGCTCCCGCAATCCGTCGGTGGACATTTGAGAGGTTGCGCTCGGCACAATAAGCATTGCCTCTTGAAAATTACACTCAGTGCGATATTTGTCTTTTTACACTAAGTGCGCTTTTTTGAAAAGGCTCCTCCCGTGACGACATGGACCGTATCCGACATTCCCTCCCAGCGCGGCCGATCTGCGGTCATTACGGGAACAGGAGGCCTAGGCTTCGAGGATGCGCTGGCCTTGGCAAGTGCTGGTTGCGACGTCATCATCGCAGGCCGTAGCCAAGAAAAAGGGGCTGCAGCGATCGCATCGATCCGATCCCAGGTCCCACATGCCCATGTGCGCTTCGAGCAGCTTGATCTCGCCAGTCTGAAGTCCATTGCAGCATTTGGAGAGAGGCTGCGAAATCAGCAAGCGAGCCTCGACCTCCTGATCAATAATGCCGGTGTCATGGTGCCTCCACAGCGCCGGGAGACAGAAGACGGGTTCGAGTTGCAGCTTGGGACCAATTATCTCGGCCATTTCGCGCTCACAGGCCAACTCCTGCCGCTCCTGAGAGCCAGCGATGGCGCCCGGGTCATTACACTGTCGAGCGTCGCAGCACGGAGCGGCTCGATCGATTTTGACGATCTGAATGCGGACAAGCACTACAAGCCCATGCCGATCTACAGCCAGTCGAAGCTGGCCTGCCTCATGTTCGCGCTGGAACTACAGCGCCGCAGCGAGGCAAATGGATGGGGACTCTCCAGCATTGGCGCACATCCGGGTATCGCGCGAACCGATCTGCTTCACAATGCACCAGGACGCTGGAGCGCGATGGGCCTGACGCGATCGCTGCTATGGTTCCTGTTCCAACCCGCGTCTCGGGGCGCACTCCCGACGCTCTTCGCCGCAACATCCCCCGACGCGGAACCGGGAGCCTATTATGGTCCGGACGGGTTGAGTGAAACGCGAGGCTTCCCAGCTCGGGCGAACATACCTTCAAGGGCTTTGGATGAAGTGGCGGCCACACGCCTGTGGACTGTCTCGGAACAACTCATCGGCATGACGATCGTATAGCTGAATGTAGGACCGCTATCGGGCTGCGCAATTCGGGCCACGAACGTCGGGGATCAGGGCGATCGCAGTCGGACCGAAATTTGAAAAGAGATGATCGGCGTTTCGCGCCGCTGGCGCGATCCTGCTCTATTCCGCTTCGCTCCACCGAGCCGCCCTTGGCGTCTCGTCCCATGCGGGTAACGATCAGTAACGCATGAGGGCCGGTGCTACGCACCGCCCCGGCGGTCGCCGCGCCTGCGGTGCGACAGCGTTGGCCTTGGCGGCGTCGATCTGGCGGGTGGGCGTCGCTTGCCCTTTAGGCCCGCCGCGCCGGGCCGCAACTCCGGCTTCACCGGAGTCCTCCACCTGCGTTCCGGTCCTGCGGATGCAGCCCGGCTCTGCCGGCGGGCCTGCCGGTCCGCTCCTGCCGCCCACCCGCCATTCCGGCGCCGGTTGCTGCGGTTTGAAGGAGTGAAGGATCATGGAACTCAAGCATATCGACATCGCAAAGCTCGCCGTCTCTGCCGTCAACATGCGCGGCAAGGGCAAGGCGGACCTGTCCAATATCCTCCCGTCCGTCAGGGCGCGGGGCGTGTTGGTGCCGCTGATCGTGAGGGTGAATGGCAGTCCGGACACCTATGAGATCGTGGCAGGCAAGCGGCGCTATCAGGCGGCGCTGGCCGTGGCGCAAGAAAGCGGCGAAGCCGATCCGCTGCCCTGCGCGGTGATCGAGGCAGGGGACGATGCGGCAGCGCTGGAAGCCTCGCTGATCGAGAATATCGCCCGGCTCGATCCTGATGAAATGACCCAGTGCGAGACCTTCACGCGATTGATGCGCGAGGGACGGAGCGTCGAGGAACTGTCGCTGACCTTCGGGCTTACCACGTTGCAGGTGAAACGGACCCTAGCCCTGGGCAATCTGCTGCCCCGCATCCGCAATCTCTATCGATCCGGGAAGATCGACACGGTAACCGTGCGGCATCTGACCCTTGCCTCCAAATCCCAGCAGCGCGACTGGCTGGCCCTGCTCGATGACGAGAGCGCCTATGTGCCGACGGGATCGGCGTTGAAGGCGTGGCTGTTCGGAGGGGTGTCGATCCCGGTCAAGGCGGCGCTGTTCGATGTGGAGAGCTATGACGGTGGGATTGTTGCCGACCTGTTCGGGGAGGAGCGCTATTTCGCGGATGTCGCTGCCTTCTGGCAGGCCCAGAATGCGGCGATAGAGGCGCGGGTCGAGCAATATCGGGATGCCGGGTGGCACGATGTCGTCCTTCTCCCGCAGGGCGAACCCTTCCATGGCTGGGAATATGAGCGCTGCCCCAAGCGCAAGGGCGGCAAGGTCTATGTCGTCACCAGCCATAGGGGCGATGTCACTTTCCATGAGGGTTATCTCACATCGAAGGAGGCCCGCAAGCTTGCCAAGCAGGGTGAGAGCGAGGACATCACCAACAAGCCCTCACGGCCCGAAGTGACGAGCAGCCAGCAGGATTATATCGACCTGCATCGCCATGCTGCCGTCCGGGCGCGGATGATCGGTCAGCCTGGCCTGTGCCTGCGTGTAGCGGTGGCGCATATGATCGCAGGATCGCCGCTCTGGACGATCCGAACCGAACCGCAGCGCGCCGCCGATGCGATTGCCGAGAGCGTCGAGAACAGCCCATCCGAGGCGCAGTTCGATGCCGAGCGGCGCAGGCTGCTGGCGGTACTGGACTTCGATCCCGATACCCCAACCATCACGGGTGGCAGCGATGGGCTGACCAGCCTCTATGCCAAGCTCTGCACCTTGGACGATGCCACCGTCATGGCCATTCTCTCAGTGGCGATGGGCGAGACATTGGATGCCAGGTGCGATCTTGTCGATGCGCTGGGCGTCCAACTCGCTATCGACATGGCGCAGGTCTGGCAGGCCGACGATGCCTTGCTCGATAGTCTGCGCGACCGTGTGGTGATCGACGCCATGCTGGCCGAGGTGGCGGGCAAGGATATTGCCGAGGCCAATGCGAAGGAGACCGGCAAGACCAAGCGGCAGATCATCCGCGACTGTCTTGCGGGCACCAACGGGCGCGCCAAGGTCGAGGGCTGGGTGCCGCGCTGGCTGTATTTTCCTCCCAGCAGCTACACGCAGCGGGGTGGCGTTGGCAGCGTCAGCCGGACAGCCAGGGCCGCCGAGGCCATGGCCTTATCCACCGATACCGTGGACGCCGAACCCGCGCCCCTGTCGCTGGCTGCATGACCTGCCCTGACCGGCGGTCTTTCAGGCCGCCGGTCCTTCCTTTGAACGGGAGACATGTCATGACCGACACCCCCGATCCTGATCGGCTGGAACGTCTGGAGGCGGCCCTGCTGACGATGCCGCGCCTGCGCCGCGAGATATTCCTCGCCGTCCGGCTCGACGCCATGACCTATGAGGAGGTCGCCAGAATAACCGGCCTTTCCGTCCGGGCCGTCGAGCGGCAGATGGGCCGCGCCATCGCCCATATCGGTTACCATCTGCGCCATGGAGAAGCATCGCCACCGCGCCGATGGTGGCGCAAATGATTGCGAGGCGGAGAGATTTCATGCCGTCAACCTCGTCGCTGCTACGCGGCGAGGTTGGCGGATTTGCGATAGCAGGTTAGGACTAGGGCCATGAAGACCAGCCTCGACCATCTGCCCGAAGGCAAGCGGCGCGAACTGGCGCATGTGGTCGAGACCGTGCGCGAGGGCTTTGCCCGTGCCACCGCGCAGCGCACCCAGCCGCGCTATCGTAACGGCAGGCTGCTCAAGATCATCCTGTTCGGCAGCTATGCGCGGGGCGATTGGGTCGAAGACCCGGTGGGCCGCTATTTCTCCGATTATGACCTGCTGATCGTCGTCAATCATGACGATCTGACCGACATTGCGGAGTTTTGGGAGAAGACCGAGGCGCAGCTTCTCGCCGACCTGTCGGCGGGCACAATCCTGCGCACGCCGGTCAGCCTGATCTATCACAGCCTCGACGATGTGAACGAGAAGCTGCGGCTGGGTCGCTATTTCTTCATGGACATATTGCGCGACGGCATCGCCCTGTTCGAGGAGCCGGGCCACCCCTTTGTCGAACCACAACCGCTATCGCCGGAGCAGGCGCTCAAGGAGACGCAGGACTATTTCGACGAGTGGTTTGAAAGCGCTGAAACTTTCCTGAAAACGAGTCAGCTCGTGAAGGAAATGGATCGTCCGAAGGAAGCGGCGTTTCTCCTGCATCAGGCGACCGAGCGCTTCTATCATTGCCTGTTTCTCGTCCGCACTTTGTACAGCCCCAAGAGCCATAATCTGAACCGGCTGCGCGATCTGGCCGAGGAACTGGAGCCGTCGCTCAAAACCGTTTGGCCCCGCGAGACCCGTTTTGAGAAGCGCTGCTATTCCCTGCTGCGAGATGCCTATATCAAGGCCCGCTATTCACGCGCCTATCGCATCACCGAAGAGGAATTGGACTGGATCGCGCAGCGGGTGTCGCTGCTGCAAAATCTTGTCCGCGAAGCTTGCGAAAGCCGCATCGAAACCCTCGCCAAGGCTGCCTGAGCGCAGCGCGTCACGCCGCCTCCCTGGCTTCTATATCCAGCACCAATTGCCGCCCGTCATCATGCGGTTTGGCATGGATCGGACACAGCGTCTTGCTGCCACAGGCGAGCGTCATCCATTCGACTTTCCATTCAATCTGCGCCTGGTCGTGACGTCCATCACGCACGATCCTGACAATGGCCGCACCCTCCGCCGCGAGCGTGAAATGGCAGCGCCCGCTGCCAATATCATGATGGCCGCGCAGCAATGTCCCATCGGAAAAGGCGAAGGAAAAGCCGTCTGTCACCGCGCTGGCAGGCAGGTCGAATATGGTCTCGACCTCGCCGCTCAGCCTCAGCCTGCCGCCGTCCATTGCCTCGATCTGCACGCCCATGCCTGGCCCTTCCCTGAGAATCGCTATGGGCCTGAGAATAGAACATATAGGGAACATAAGGAAGGGGTGCCGGGTTAGGAGATCGCAGCAAGATAAAGGCCGGCACGCTTCGTCGCATCTGCCCGGCCAAGCCTTTGTCTGCACATCCTTTTTGCTGGAGACGGCCTATCTCCCGATAGCCAGAAAACCGGCACTGTCTGCTCGCAAAGCCGCAGCAAAGCGTGACTTTCGCGCGAGATACTTGAGGTCCTGGGGCCTTTCTCGCCATATCCTCGATGATGGCACAGGATGACGATAGCTTCGAGCCCCGCGTCGGGCGTTCGCGGCGCAAGGGCGCCCGCCCGCCGCGTGCGGCTCGGCTGCGCTCGCAGATTCTGAAGCAGGTTGCCCGGCGCGGCGGCAACCCGCGCCGCCTGGGGCTTGATGGGTCGGCTTCTGGCCCTCGCTCCGGCCGCTTCAATGCACGGGGTCGCGGCGCGCGGATCGCGGCCGCCGTGCCACGCGGTTCGGGCTGGTCCTTTGACCGGGGCAGCGGCATGCGGGTGCGGCCCCGGCGGGTGACGGTGAAAGCGCGGGTGGTGAAGCTCGCCGGCAAGGTCGGCGCTGTGGGGACGCATCTGCGCTATCTGCAACGCGATGGCGTCAGCCGCGATGGTGAGCCGGGGCGCTTCTATTCGACGTTCGCGGATGAGGCCGATTCTAGGGCCTTTGCGGAACGGGGTCTGGACGACCGTCATCAGTTCCGCCTGATCGTCGCGCCGGAGGACGGCCCGGCCTTCGATACGCTGCGCGATTTTACCCGCGATCTGATGGCGAAGATGGAAGAGGATCTGGGCACGACCCTCGACTGGGTGGCGGTCGATCATTTCGACACGGGACACCCCCATAGCCATATCCTGATCCGGGGCGTCACCGAGGACGGCAAGACCCTGAACATAGCCGGCGACTATATCGCCCATGCCATCCGCTATCGGGCATCGGAAATCATGACCCGGTCCCTGGGTCCGCAGAGCGAGATCGAGGTGCGCCAGCAGCTCGAACGCGAGGTCGATGCCGAACGGCTGACCCGGCTCGACCGGATGATGCTGTCACAGGCACAGGACCATGTCATCGACCTGCGCCACATGGAGGGCCCGCAGGGCATCGATGCGGGCCAGCAGCAACTGCTCGTCGCCAGGGCGCGGGTGCTGGAGCGGATGGAACTGGCGGAGCCCGCCGGACCGCTCTCCTGGTCGCTGGCGCCGCATATGGAAAAGACGCTCGCCGACATGGGGATGCGGGGCGACATCATCCGCCTCATGCATCGGGAGATGACGCGGGAGAAGGAAGCGCCCCGGATCGATGCCCACCGCTATGTCGTGCATGGCATCGATCAGGCGCCGGAACAGATCACGGGGCCCATCATTGGCAAGGTCATGAAACGGGGCGCCGCCGATGACGATCATGAGCGCCGCTATCTCATGGTCGACGGCATCGACGGACGCAGCCATTATGTCGATGTCGGGACCAGCGCCGAGCCGACGCCGGTCGGCGGCATGGTGAGCCTGACACCCAGGCAGACAGAACCGCGCGCCGTCGACCGTACCGTCGCCCAGATCGCCGGCGCCCATGCCGGGCATTACAGCCTGGGCATTCACCTCAACCATGATCCCGATGCCAGCGAGGCTTTTGTCGAGACCCATGTGCGGCGGCTGGAGGCTATCCGCAAGGCGACCGGCAAGCCCGAGCGCGAGCCCAATGGCACATGGAAGATGGGTCCCGATCATCTCGATACCGTGCGCGCCTATGAGCAGCGCAAGGCTCGCGCCGAGCCGGTGAAGGTGGAGATGCTGTCGGCCGCACCGATCCTCGAGCAGACAGGCGTTCAGGCTGCCACCTGGCTGGACAAGGAACTGACGGCGACGGACAAGACCGCCATTGCCAGCAGCGGCTATGGTCAGGAGGTGCGCAAGGCGCTGGCCCTGCGCCAGCAATGGCTGGTCGATCAGCAACTGGCCGAACGGCAGGGGGAAGAGGTGATCTACCGCCGCAATCTGTTGCGCATTCTCAGAGAGCGCGAGGTGCGGGCCGTAGCCAACCAACTCTCGAAGGAAATGGGCCTGCCCTTTGCCGAGACGGTGCCGGGTGAGCGTGTGGAGGGGACACTCAGGCGTCGGGTCGATATGACCTCCGGGCGGTTCGCGCTGATCGAGCGCAGCCATGAATTCACGCTCGTCCCTTGGCGCGACGAGCTGGACCGCCATGTGGGCAAGCAGCTTTCCGGGCTGATGCGCGAGGACCGGCCGATCAGCTGGACCATCGGCCGGGGCCGCGGCGGTCCGACAATCGGCGGCATGTGAGTCCGATCCGGGCCGATCTGGGCCGATCTGCACCATCCCCAAACAGAGGCCGAACGGCCATAATCGTCCATGGCAGCGGATCGCTCCTGTGTCCCCCCTTGCGCTAAGCTGGTCCGCTGCCACCGGACATCATCATGAGCAGGCCGACGCCCGATGAAAACCTACAAGACCCGGCACCAACTGTTCCTGCCCGAGGAGATGAGCAGGCGGCTCGAGCATCTGGCGAAAAGTTCGGGCCGGGCGCGGTCGGAGATATTGGTCGAGGCACTCGACGCCTGGTTCAACCGGCGGCAGGCGCCGAAGAGCGACGAAGCCATTGGCATTCGCCTTACCAGGATCGACCGCAACACCGACTGGCTGCGGCGCAACCAGGCTCTGGTCTGGGAGGTACTGGCGCGGATGGTCCGGCATCAGCTCGTCACCGGGGCCATGAACCCGGTTAGCGAAGCCGCACAGGCCGCAGGCGCCAAGCTGTTTGCGCAACTGATCGACGAGATTGCCGATCGGTTCGCGGGCAAGGCGCCGCCAGCCACCGACGATCCCATCATCCAAAAGCTGAGGAGTTTGCAATGAGCCGTGAACATCGACCGTTCAAGAATATCGACCTGCCGTCTCAGGACAGGATCGAGCCGATCACGGTGCGCATTCCCGATGCCTGCCGGATGCTGGGGATCAGGCGCAGCAAATTCTATGAACTCATTGCCGAGGGCGAGATCAGGACGCTCAAGCTTGGAAGCGCGACACTGGTCCCAGTCGAGGGGATCAAGGCATTGGTACGGCGCCTGGAAGATCGTTGATCTGATAGAAAGCGGTTCGACAGCAACGCGCCACTATCGGTCATTCGAACTGAGCGGCCTCATTCCCAAAACACGACACTCGTTCGGTGCCACTTCTTGCTGGTCCCTGGAGTACGAGATATATTTTTGCGAAATGTGATTCCGCGCACACCGTCAGTCCGTTAAGGCCAACAGCCCACCTATGAGGTCGAATGCCGATATACCGGTACTTTTCTGAAGAACGCTTTGCGAACGCATTCATAACTGGCGGCCAGATGCGGTTTGGGTCACTCGCCTCGTATCGGGCATACGAAGATGGCGGCGTCAGAGGTGATCCTAGGGACGGGGCGTTGCACTACGCTCCGCCCGAAGGGCTGGAAATCACAATGGTGAAAGACGGTCGTAAGCTGACCGGCGTGAGCTTCACCACCGCCGCTCAAAACATGTTTGTTTACTGCGTTAGTAATGAGCCATCCGACCGCTGCGTCAAAGAGCTCGGTCCTTTCTGCGTCGAGATCAGTGATTCGAACGAGATTGTCGCACGACTAAAAGCGCGTGCGTGTCGCCACTCAAAGCTGGATTATGCGCAGACTTCATTCGGGTCTGTAGAATACCGACCGCTAGACGCAATACCCGGGGTGGATTGGGCATTCCCCGAACGGGTTGTGCTGATGAAGCCGCCCGAGTATGACTGGCAAAATGAATCTCGATTTGTGCTACCGTCGAAGCCCGAGACTCAATCTGCCGACCTTTTCGTAATGATCGAAATTGGCAGTCTTGAGCATCTGACGAAGCTATACCGCTACTAACGCTGTGGATCACCATCGCTTTTGCACGCCAATGTCGTCAATCAGTGGCGCAATAGCCAAGCATCAAAGCGGTCGGTGATTCATCGACCATGTGGCAATCTGGAGCGCCCATAAAACGGACCTTTTTGAAATTTTGAGTTGGCAGCGGCGCCCCGCTGTTTGAAGGGGCGCGACCATCATCCAATCAGTCCTTTTCAGTACCACCTTGCCTGCGCGCGCCTACAATTGTTTGACATGTCGAAAGCTAGAGCTATCCAGCAAAAGAAACGGGCCGCGCGATGCAGGGGTGGGGAGCGTTAGGTGCCGATAACTATAGAACACACCAAGGAAAACCTTTGCGCCGCGCACGTCTACGCCATTTGCGCATCGGCAGGAGTGTTACTGGGTAAAGCCCACGTCCACGACTACGGCGTGGATGGCAGCTTCAACACCGTTATCCATCGCGGCACCAGGCGCGTCGTTTCCGGCTTTGGCCTCGACTTTCAGGCGAAATCGACGGTTAATTGGGAGATTAAAGACGACGAGGTCATCTATGATCTTGAGTCCAAAACCTACAACGACATCGTTTCGAGAACGCCAGCTGAAACGACGCTTATTCTCGTGCTCCTCTGTCTCCCCAAGGATGCCACTCACTGGCACTCCGTAACGAACGAACTTACGATCCTGCGCAATTGCTGCTTCTATCACACATTCCAAGGCCCAGTGGTCGGCAACGAGGACTCCACTAAGCGCATCAAAATCCCTTTGGATCAGCTTTTGACGCCGGATAGCCTCATCGATCTGCTGGCAGCGGAGAAGTCGCGGCGAGAGGAGCAAGCGGCATGATGGATTTTCGCGATACTGGTCCCGGTGCAGTTCCGTTGGACATGCTCCGGCGATACCTTGTGGCGACGGGCTGGCATGTGCGTGCGTCGTCCACAGTCTTGGCCTCATCGGAAAAGTCTACTGCCCATGCGCTCTTGCGAAGCCGAACCGGAGGGAACCGGAACTTTGAGGTTTTCGTCTCAGGATCACCGGATTTGAGAGGGATCGAGCTGGTTGTACCAAACAGCATCAGTTCCTCGGAATATGCTTCACAGGTATCTCGGGTTATAGACGCCCTCTCAGCTATTGAGGACCGGGCCGAGTTAGACGTTGCGCGCTCCATACGGGAGGTCGCGTTCGACGTACTGCGGTCTCGCATCCCTGATGCATTGGTGGTCGATGACTCAATCCGTTTAGAAATGGCGCAGAGCTTTGTGCTTGGCATCCGTGGTGTTCTGGCAGCTACGGCGCACACCGAGCTAGACCCCCTGCCCTACTACCTGCGGACAAAAAAGGAGGCGTCAGATTACGCCAATCGGTGCCGGTTTGGCCACACTTTCAGGGGCAGTTTCGGCTTCACCGTAGAATCACCCATCGAACCGTCAATTCAATCCACCTTACCTGGAATCGACCCCGCACCGCCTTTCGAGCGTAGGGTAATCCAGCGCCTAGTGCGCGGCCTTGAAGCGGTCTCGGTAGCTGTCTCGACCGACAGTACCGATCCGATCACGGACACCACCAAGACTGGCTTTAGTGCGAACGTGTGCGAACAGTTGGCTGCCTTGGTCGACGGCACATCGCCGAGCGGCATCGTTTTCGATTTCTCCTTTAGTCCCGAATGGAAGGACGTACGGGCAATCCACGTCGGTCCCGAGCATTTTATGGTTGGCCCGCGTCAGGTCGAAGCCGTGCGAGAAGCTGCAAAGGTGCTGCGCTCCCGTGTTTCATCATGGGATGAGACAGTATTTGGCCGGGTCATCCGGCTTGCCTCCCAAGCCGACCCATCGGACCTTCTGGATATGATGGGGGACCGAGAGGTTGCGATCCTGTGGTCCAGCGAAGCGACCGGTGACATAACGGTCCGCGCCTCTCTTAACCCCGCAGAGTACCTCCAAGCCGTTGAGGCGCACGCAGCTGGGCGCGCGGTCGAGGTTAGTGGAACCTTGGAGCGGCGTGGGCGCAGGTGGGTCTTGCTCAATCCCATTAATTTTCAGGTGCATTAGGGGCTACGCTCAGACCTGCGCGCACTAGAAAGCTAGCCGATGATCGTATCACAGCAGTTTCGTTTGCTAAGCCAAGAAGGCCACCTTGCCAGCCGAGCCTTTCTGACGGGCTTCCAGGATATGGCATCGGTTGATTACGATCGCCCCGGCACCGTATATTCCGCACTGTTCCAGCTTTCCATAGCGCTAGAACGGCTGATGAAGATCGTCATCATACTGGACCACATGGCGCGGCACGATTTTAGCACTCCATCAGATAGAGACCTTCGCAGCTTCGGGCACTCAATCACCACGCTCTATACGGCAGTCGAGAAGGTAGGCCACCGCGTGGGCGTGGTCGACGGCTGGTTCCAGGCACCCGCCTTCCAAACTGAAATGCTTGGCGCGCTTTCGGAGTTCGCCAAGGGGGCTAGGTATTTCAACATCGATCAGTTGGTGAGCGGCGCTGCAAACATTGACCCTCTGACCCGATGGTTCGGTGTTCATATGAAGGTTGCAGAGGCCTCGCTGAGCCATAAGAAGCGAGAAAGCATCATGACCCGCTCCCGTGCCCACTGCGAAGCCCTTGGGCTATTTGGATGGGAAATGGGGCCAAAGGGTCAGTATGACCTCACGATTGACGTCACGTATCAGCTAGAGCTCGCCAGGGTGACCCGAGGGCACGTCGTCTGGACCGTGATTGAAATTCTAGAGCCGATGTACCGCGTCATATGGGCACTGGAAGATGCCCTGCATGGGGCAGAGCTGGCTAAAGGTATGACCATCGCTGTCGTACCTCATATGACAGAATTCTTCCCGTTCGGCATGACCGACCGCGCAACCGCGATCCGTCGTAAGCAATGGACATCGCTATTTTATATCGGTGGCAGGATCTGAGTGCGGCAGGGGTACGGAGGGGCCGTGGGGCGAACACAAAAAAGCAAGGTTATTGAGATTATCGCATACTGTCCTGCGGTTGTTAATCGACACCGCGTGAATGCAGCTATCCGCGCGACCCAGCTCCGAAGCGGACATTCGCCTATCGGCCAGTTGCGGCCGCTATGCCATCGATTCCTCAATGGCAAATTATGATCCGCTATGCCCGAATTTCGGTCGCAAAACGGTAGCGCCGTCCCGTAGCTGGTCGAGATAATCTGACCAGTGCTGCATCATTCGGACCCGCTCTTCCCAATATTGCCCGCGCGCGTAGGCGCGGCGGATCGAATTTCCGTCTGCGTGAGCGAGCTGGCGTTCGATGGCGTCAGGGTTCCAGATACCCATCTCATTGAGGAGCGTCGCCGCCATAGCGCGGAAGCCGTGGCCGGTCATTTGATCCTTGGAATAGCCAAGCCGTCTTAGGGCAGCGTTGATCGTATTGTTCGACATCGGTCGATCAAGCGCCCGCAACGAAGGAAACAGAAAATCGCTGTACGCAGCGTCGTGGTCGATCTCGCTTATGATGGCGAGCGCCTGCCGTGACAGGGGGACGGCGTGCGGGCGGCGCATCTTCATTTTGAAGTCTGGGATCGTCCATACGCCCTTTTCAAAATCGAACTCCTTCCATTCAGCCCATCGCAATTCACCAGGACGAACAAAAAGGTGCGGAAGGAGGCGGAGGGCAATTCGGGTGAGGGGGCTGCCTTCGTAATCCTCAACGGCTCTCAGCAATGCGGTGGCTTCACCGGCCGTCGTGATCGCGGCGCGATGTTGTTCACGCGGCGTGATGAGTGCGCCCCGTAGGTCCACGGCGATGTCACGCTGAGCGCGGGCGGTGGCGATCGCGTAGCGGAATACCTGGCTGCAGGTGCTGCGAATGCGGTTGGCTGTATTGTAGCGTTTCGTGGCCTCCTCCTTTTTCAGGACCAAGAGGAGCTCATGCGCTGAAATCTCGGTAATAGGGCGGCGACCGATCGCGGCGTAGGTTTTGCCCAGTAGCCATCTTGCTTTTTTAAGGGTGAGCGGCGCGGCGCCCTCTTTTTCGATCTTGTCCAGCCATTCCTCCGCAATTGTCTCGAAGGTGTTGGTTGCAGCCAATGACTTGGCGATCTTGTCCAGCTTCGCCTGCTCGGCCGGATCGACTCGCTTCGCCAGCTTCCGTCGCGCCTCGAGAAGCATTTCCCGCGCCTCGCTCAGCATGATTTCTGGCCAGCGGCCAAACGACAGGGTGCGCTGCTGTCCGTTGAAGCGATAGTTCATGCGCCAGTACCGGACACCGGTCGGCTTTACGAGGAGGTAAAGGCCATCACGATCGGAGAGCTTGTACGGCTTCTCCTTGGGCCTAGCGTTTTTCACCGCATTTGCGGTGAGGCCTGTTCTGCGACTGCTGCCTTCTGCCATGATGGACCTCCCAAGCGGTGCTCGGCGGGCGGTCCATCAACTGTACCCTCATTGTACTCGGAAGAGGATGGAGCCGGCCGGATTTGCCTGGCAAGTCTAGCACAAAAAACGGCAGAAATCAGCCATTTATCGGACGTCTGCGGACGTCTCTGGAAGCTGAAATGGAGGCCCGAGCCGGAATCGAACCGGCGTATACGGATTTGCAGTCCGCTGCGTCACCACTCCGCCATCGGGCCTCGGCGTGGGTGGCCGCAAATGTGCGGCTTTTGATGCAAAGTCAAGCAGCGCTGTGATATCGTAGCGCAAGATTCTGGTGTTGGAGCACGTAAAGCCGCTTGGCGTGGCTCGTTGGCTGATTTAGAGGTCCGATTTATATCTTTGCTGTATTGCTTTCCTAATACAGCTTTCCTAAAAGCTATCTCAGTCGAGGAATTGTCGTGACGGAGCAGAATTTTTCATCGATGCGGGCCGCCATGGTCGAAAGCCAGCTTCGCACCAGCGATGTGGATGATCAGCGCGTGATTGCGGCGATGGCGCATGTGGCGCGGGAGGAATTCGTGCCGGCTGAGCGGCGGGCCATGGCTTATGTCGATCGGCCGGTCCCGCTTGCGGGCGGTCGCGCGCTCAATCCGCCGCTGGTCACGGGCCGTCTGCTGAAGGAAGCGCAGATCGCCAAGGGTGACAGGGTGCTGTTGATCGGCGCCGCCACAGGCTACAGCGCGGCACTGCTGGCGACGCTGGGTGCGCAGGTCACCGCGGTCGAGGAAGAGGGCGGACCGGACATCGCGGTCGATGGCGTAACCGTGGTTCGCGGCCCTCTGAATGCTGGTTCTGCCGTTGGCGCGCCCTATGATGTGCTGTTCGTCGACGGTGCGGTGGAGGAAGTGCCCGCCGTGCTCGTTCAGCAGCTTGCCGATGGCGCGCGGGTGGTGACAGGCATTGTCGAGCGTGGCGTGACCCGCCTGTGCAGCGGTCGGGTGGTGTCGGGGGTGCTGGGTCTTTCCCGCCTCGCCGACATGGAAATGGTTGTACTTCCGGGCTTTGCCGCACCGGAACGATTTGTGTTCTGAAAGGGGCTATGGGGGGACATGACAGCAAGATCTTGGCTTTCGGGGCGTAATGCCCTCATCCTGTTGCTGTCGGTGTCCTCTGCCATGGCCGGGACGGTTCATGCGGAGACCCTGCAGGGGGCTCTGGCCAAGGCCTATCGCTCCAACCCGACGCTTACCGGCGCGCGTGCCGGGCAACAGGCGACCGATGAGGGCGTGCCTATCCAGAAGGCGGCGGGGCGACCCTCGCTTGGAGCGACCGGGACCTATACGGAAAGCATTCTCAAGCCGACGATCAGCTTCACTTCGCCGCAGCGGACGGTGGATGCGAATGCCCAGTTGACCGTACCGCTTTATTCCGGCGGCGCCGTGCGTAACGGCGTGAAGGCGGCGAAGACCCGCGTGGCAGCAGGGCAGGCAGATCTTCGCGGGACGGAGGCGAGTGTCTTTTCCCGCGTGGTTGCCGCCTATATGGACGTGATCCGCGACAGTGCCGTGGTCGCGCTCAACCAGGCCAATGTGAGGGCGCTGGAGGTCAATCTCCAGGCGACAGGCGACCGTTTCGAAGTGGGGGACGTGACCCGAACGGATGTCGCGCAGTCCGAATCGCGATTGGCGCTGGCCCGCTCCAGCCTCCAGACGGCCGAGGCGAACCTGATCACCAGCCGGGAAAATTATATCGCGCTAGTCGGCGAGGCGCCGGACGATCTTCAGCCGCCGCCAGCGCTTCCGGGACTGCCGGCGTCCCCTGATGCCGCGGTACAGGTCGCACTGAAGGACAATCCGGATATCCTGGCCGCCGCCAAGAATCGGGAAGCGACGGCTTACGATGTCAATGTGGCCAAGGCAGCGGTATCGCCCACGCTCTCCGCCTTCACCCAGGCGGGTTACACCAATTATCTTGATACGCTGAGCGCCATGAACAGCGCCGACGGGTCGCAGGTCAACAAGCAGGCCTCGGCAGGCGTGCAACTCAGCATTCCACTCTACCAGGGCGGACGTCCGGCCGCGCAGGTGCGGCAGCGCCAGGCGCTCGAATCGCAGGCTATGGAGCAGGTGATCGAGGTCGAGCGCGGCGTGATCGCGCAGGCCCGTTCGGCTTATGCAAGCTGGCAGGCGTCGCTGGAGAGCATCCAGTCCAACCAGAAGGCGGTGGACGCGGCGAACCTGTCGCTGGAAGGCGTGAGAGCGGAAAATTCCGTCGGCAGCCGCACCATATTGGACATCTTGAATGCCGAGCAGGAAGCGGTGAACGCCAAGGTTCAACTGGTGACGGCGCGCCGCAACGCCTATGTCGCCGGCTTCAGCCTGTTGGCGGCCATGGGCCATGCCGAGGCGGATGACCTGAACCTCGAAACCGGTACGCTTTATGACCCGATGGTTAATTATGACCGGGTGAAGGGCAAATGGTTCGATTGGGATTTCGACCCAGCGCCAAAGGTTCAATCGACGCGGACCGTTGACTCCCCGGCGCAAAACGCCAATGTGGACCCCGGTTTGGCACAGCCTTAACGCAATTTTAACCTCAGGAGCGTTCCTTGGTGGTATGGCGTTAACGGGGACAGGAATAGGGGTTAACCATGGGCGACATGAGCAAGGAACCCTCGATGGAGGACATCCTCTCGTCCATCAAGCGGATCATCGCTGAAGAGGGCGAGGAAGCGGTGCAGACCCTGCCACGCCGAGCACGCGGAGAAGCCGCGCAGAAGGTCCGGCCTGTTTCCGTGCCGGAGGCCCTGTCCGAACCAGCTGGTGACGAAGTGCTGGAACTGACCGACGAGGTTGCTGTGGAGGAACCCATGCCTGCTCATCGAACGTCCCGCGCGTCCCGGCCTGCTGCCGAGCAGGAAGATGCGTCCATCCTGTCCGTCGAAAGCGAAGTTGCGGCCCGGCATTCCCTGTCCGCCCTGTCATCCATGCTCGTTACGCCCAGGGAAGGCGAAGACAATACGCTGGATGGGCTGGTGCGTTCGATGCTGAAGCCGATGCTGAAGGAATGGCTGGACGCGCGCTTGCCGCAGATGGTCGAGGACATGGTCGCCAAGGAAATCGCCCGAATCACGGGCCGCTGAGTCGAGACGCTCTGATTCGCGCCATTGCGAGGTGCGGTTGCTTGTCTCCCGCCGCAATCATGCTGAACTGACCGCGATCATTCGGTCTTTGTTATTTTATTACGCACTAGTGGCTGATCCTTGCGAGCCAGCCGGCGGCTGCCTACACCCTTGTTGATAGCTTCGTCGCCGCCGCGAAAAGCGGCGCGATCCGGTTCAAGGGTGTCATCGATGAAATCTCTTCTGCAAGCGGGACTTGGTGCTCTGGCTCTCGCTCAAGCGGCGTGGATCGCCGCGCCAGCCTCTGCCCGGCCATTCACGCCCGGCGATATGGTCGACCTGCGTCGCGTGTCGGCGCCGGCGCTTTCCCGCGACGGGCGATGGCTCGCCTATCAATTGCGAGCGACCGATCTTGCAGGGAACAGGGGAAGGACGGACCTGTATCTGCTGGACCTGAGCAAGGCGGGTGCGGCGCCTCGCATGATTGCCTCCCTCCCGGACAAGAATGAAAGCGCGCCAGCCTTTTCGACGGACGGCAGATCGCTCTACTATCTCTCCAACCGGAGTGGGGAAGACCAGCTTTGGCGGGTCGTCGTCCAGGATGGCAAGAGCGAGCAGGTGACGAAGGCGCCCGGCGGGATTTCGGGGTTCCTGCTCAGTCCGGCGGGTGATCGCGTCGCGCTGTGGGCAGACCGGCCCGTGGGTGCGAAGACCCTTGACGATGTAAAGGCCGCGCCCCCGCCCACGGCTGGCACGGGACGTGTCTATGACCAGTTGTTCGTGCGCCATTGGGATACATGGGCGGACGGGCAGCGCTCGCAGATCTTCGTGATGCCGCTGGGTGGCGGCAATGCCGTGTCGGTCATGGGTGCGCTGGTCGGAGACAGCCCGTCCAAACCCTTTGGCGGTGCCGAAGAGATCGCCTGGAGCGTCGACGGCAAGACTCTGTTCTTCACGCTGCGCGAGGCGGGGCGCATCGAATCCCTGTCCACCAACATGGATATTTTCGCGGTTCCCGCTGACGGGCGCGCGGCACCCGTCGATCTGACGGACGCCAATGATGCGATGGACAGCATGCCCGCGGTGTCGCCCGATGGAAAATGGCTTGCCTATGCCGCGATGAAGCGGCCGGGCTATGAGAGTGACCGGCAGGTGTTGATGCTGCGCGACATCGCGACGGGCGAGACAAGGACGCTGACCGAGGCGTGGGACCGATCGGTCGCGTCCATTGTGTGGGAAGCCGATGGCAGGGGCATTCTGGTTACCGCCGATGATGTGCTGGACCATCCGGTATTCCGCGTGGACGCCGCGTCGGGCAAGGTCACGCGGCTGACGCAGGCGGGTCATGCGGGCAGCGTCCTGCCGCTGCCCAAGGGCGGCTTCGTCTACATGCTCGACAGCATTCAGTCGCCCGCCGATTTCTGGAAGATGCCGGGCGGCAAGGGCAGGGCCGTTCGGTTGACCAGCGTCAATGGGGACAAGCTGGCCGGGGTCGACGATGTGTCGGTGCAGCGATACAGCTTCAGGGGCGCGAATGGCGACATTGTCTGGGGCCAGATCGTGAAGCCGAAGGGGATTGGGGGCAAGCTGCCGGTGGCCTTGCTCGTCCACGGCGGCCCGCAAGGCAGCTTCAACGACAGCTGGTCCTACCGCTGGAATCCCAAGCTGTTCGCTTCCCATGGCTATGCAGCGGTCATCGTCGATTTCCATGGTTCGACGGGCTATGGGCAGGCCTTTACCGACAGCATCAACAAGGATTGGGGCGGCAAGCCTCTGGAGGACCTGAAACTGGGTCTGGCGGCCGCCGCGGCGCGGGACGCGCAGGTCGACGCAGGAAACGGCTGCGCACTTGGCGCCAGCTATGGCGGTTACATGATGAACTGGATCGAAGGGAACTGGCCCGACGGCTTCAAGTGCATCGTCCAGCATGACGGCGTGTTCGACGCCCGTGCCATGGCTTATGAAACCGAGGAATTGTGGTTCGACGAATGGGAACATGGCGGACCCTATTATGAAAATCCGCAAGAGTTCGAAAAATGGAACCCGGTCAACCATGTGACCCAATGGAAGACGCCGATGCTGGTGGTGACCAGCGAAAAGGATTTCCGCATTCCCTACACGCAGGGACTAGCGGCCTTCACCGCGCTGCAGAGGCGAAACGTGCCGTCAAAGCTGCTGATCTTCCCGGACGAGAATCACTGGGTGCTGAAGCCGCGCAACTCGCTGCAATGGTATGACGAGGCACTGGGCTGGCTGGATCGGTGGACGAAGAAGCAGGACCGGTGAGACTTCTATGGGTCTGCGCTCCAAATTAGGGCGGATCAGGCGATAGCGCGGATGAAGCCGGTCAGTATCTCCGCCAGCTTCTCCGGCGCCTCGACAGGCAGCATATGGCCAGCGCCCTCCACCACTTCCAGCCGGGCATGGGGGGCGCGGTCGACCATCTCCTGATGTTGGGCCGGGGGAGCCCAATTGTCCTCGCTGCCGGTGACCGCGAGGAAGGGGCAGCTTATGGACGCAAGCAGGTCCAATCGATCCGGCCGGCTGAGCAGGGCCTTCTGCTGGCCTGCGAAAATATCGGCGTCGGCGCGCAGCAGCATGTCGGTGATGCCCTCGATCAACGCCACATCCTCCAGTCGGTGCGGCGCCAACATGGGGGGCATCCACTGTTTCGCGACGCTGCCCATGCCCTCTCTACGGGCGAGATCGACCAGTTTCAGGCGCCCTTCCGCCTCATGCGCCTTGGGGCCGCCCGCGCCCGTATCCAGCAGCGCCAGTCCCACCATGCGGTCCGCCACCTGGTCCGCCAGCTCCAGCGCGACCCGGCCGCCCATGCTGTGGCCGATGACCACCATCTGACCGCTGACCCTGTCCGCGATATTCCGGGCCATGGCAGCCAGAGAATCGCAGCCGTCGGTGCGGGCGATATGGATGGAGCCAAGGCGGCTCAGCGCGCCGATCACGCCGTGCCAGACCCAGCCATCGTTCATCAGGCCGGGGATCAGTACGATGGTCAGCGGCTTTGGGGATGCGGTCACGGCTTTTTTGCCTCATGGACGGAGGAAAGATGCAGCGGATATTTGACGCCGCCGCCGCCTTGCGTAAAGGCCAGCCTATGACCGAATTGCCCAAGACCTTCGACCCCGCCGAAATCGAGTCCCGCTGGTACGCCCATTGGGAGGAGCGGGGGCTGTTCCGCCCGGCCCGGCCCGATGCTGAACCCTTCACCATCGTCAACCCGCCGCCGAACGTTACGGGCAGCCTGCATATCGGCCATGCGCTCGACAACACCTTGCAGGACATCGTCATCCGCTACGAGCGGCTGCGCGGCAAGGACGCGCTGTGGGTGGTGGGGACCGACCATGCGGGCATCGCGACGCAGATGGTGGTCGAACGGCAGATGGAGGCGCAGCAGGACAAGCGCACCAACTACACCCGCGAGCAGTTCGTCGAGAAGGTGTGGGAATGGAAGGCGGAAAGCGGCGGTGCGATCACGCGCCAGCTTCGCCGCCTGGGCTGTTCCATGGATTGGGCCAATGAGCGCTTCACCATGGACGAGGGCTTTTCGAAAGCCGTCATCAAGGTGTTCGTGGAATTGCACAGGCGTGGCCTGCTGTATCGCGACAAGAGGCTGGTGAACTGGGATCCGCGCTTCCGCTCGGCGATTTCGGACCTGGAGGTCGAGACGCAGGAGGTGAAAGGCGGCTTCTGGCACTTCCGCTATCCGCTCGCCGATGGGGTCAAGCTCCCCAGCGGGGCCGACCATATCGTGGTCGCGACGACAAGGCCGGAAACGATGCTGGCGGACATGGCGGTCGCGGTTCATCCGGACGATCCCCGCTACCGGGACGTCATCGGCAAGGACATCCTCCAGCCGATCACTGGCCGGCGTTTCAGGATAGTGGGCGACGAGCATGCTGATCCTGAACTCGGATCGGGCGCGGTCAAGATCACGCCGGGGCATGATTTCAACGACTTTGAAGTGGGCAGACGGGCGGGCTTCCGCGCCGCCGGGATGCTCAACATGTTCGACGCTGACGCCAATGTGACCCAGACCGCCGATGGGTTGATCCCGGATCGGTTCCTGGGGCTGCACCGTTTCCGGAAGGATGGCGTGGACGGCGCGCGCGAATTGGTGGTGGCGGAGATGAAGGCGCTCGGCCTGCTGGTGCCGCACGTCTCGAAGAACAAGGAAGGCGAGGAAGTCCTCTCCGACGCAGAGCCGCGCACCATCCAGACGCCCTTTGGCGACCGTTCGGGCGTGGTGATCGAGCCGTGGCTGACCGACCAATGGTATGTCGACGCGGAGAAGCTGGCGGTCGCGCCGATGCAGGCGGTGCGTGACGGGCGGATCGAGATCGTGCCCAGGACATGGGAAAAGACCTTCTTCAACTGGATGGAGAATATCCAGCCCTGGTGCGTGTCGCGCCAGCTCTGGTGGGGACATCAGATTCCCGCCTGGTATGACGAGGACGGCAATCCCTATGTCGCGGAGAGCGAAGCAGAAGCGCAGGCGATGGCCGGGAACAAGGCGCTGGTCCGCGATCCCGACGTGCTCGATACCTGGTTCTCCTCCGCGCTCTGGCCCTTTGGCACGCTGGGCTGGCCAGAGGAGACCGAGACGCTCAAGCGCCATTACCCCAATGACCTGCTGATCTCCGGCTTCGACATCCTGTTCTTCTGGGATGCGCGCATGGCGATGCAGGGGCTGGAGTTCATGGGTGATGTGCCGTGGCGCAAGCTCTATCTTCACGGTCTGGTGCGGGCCGCGGATGGGCAGAAAATGTCCAAGTCCAAGGGCAATGTCGTCGATCCGCTGGGCCTGATCGACAGGTTCGGCGCCGATGCGCTGCGTTTCTTCATGGCGGCCATGGAAAGCCAGGGGCGCGACGTGAAGATGGATGAAAAGCGCGTCGAGGGCTATCGCAACTTCGCGACGAAGTTGTGGAACGCGGCGCGTTTCCTGCAAGCCAACGGCGTCGCCGCATCGACCAGCCATGAGGCACCCCATGCGGAAGCCCCGGCCAATCGCTGGATCATCGCGGAGACGGTGGCGACCGTCCAGGCGATCGACACTGCCATGTCTGAACTGCGGTTCGACGCCGCGGCCAACGCCATTTATCACTTCGTCTGGGACCAGTTTTGCGATTGGTATATCGAGCTTACCAAGGGCTCGATGGACGAGGAAACGCGCGCCGTCGCGGGTTGGGCGTTCGACCAGATCCTGGTGATGCTGCATCCGTTCATGCCCTTCATTACCGAAGAGTTATGGAATCTGACCGGCAGCCGCGAAATAGAACTGATCGTCGCCCGCTGGCCGCAGGCGCTCTATGCCGTCGACAGCGAGGCGCAGGGGGAGATCGATTGGCTTATCCGGCTGATCGGCGCGATGCGGACGGCGCGCACCGAACTGAACGTGCCGCCCGGCGCGAAGCTCAGCGTGGTCGTGCATGACGCGGCCGAGGAAACCCGCCGCCGCATCGATCGCCAGGGGGCCGCATTGGCGCGTCTGGGCCGGGTGGAAAGCCTCTCCTTTGGCGATAGCGTCACGGGCGGCGCGGCGCAGATCGTGGTGGACGAGGCGACCTTCATCCTGCCGCTGGAAGGCGTGATCGACATCGCCGCCGAGAAAGCGCGGCTCGCCAAGGCCTTGGCGGCGGCCGAGAAGGAACGGGATTCGCTGTCCGGGCGTCTTTCCAATCCCAGCTTCGTCGAGAAGGCCAAGCCCGAGGCGGTGGCCAAGGCGCGCGAGGATCATGGTGAAAAGGCGGCAGAGGCGGAAAGATTGAAGGCGGCGCTGGAACGGCTCGCCTGACCGGCGAAGGAATCTGACCGGGAGTCACCGGGTCAGCCAGATGGTGCGAGTTGTCATCCGCAAGGGACAGGAGGGTTCATGGTTGCAGGGGAACAGCGGGCCAGAGACCTGACGCAAGGACCGATTGCATCGGCGTTGCTGCTGTTCGCCATCCCGACATTGGCGTCCAACATCCTCCAGTCGCTGAACGGATCGATCAACGCCATTTGGGTCGGCCGTTTCCTGGGCGCGCAGGCGCTAGCGGCGACCGCCAATGCGAACATCACCATGTTCCTGATGTTCTCCGTCGTGTTCGGGTTTGGCATGGCGTCGACGGTGATGGTTGCGCAGGCGGTGGGACGGAACGATCTTGACGCGGCGCGCAGGGCTTTCGGATCGGCTGTTGGTTTCTGCACCCTGCTGGGTCTGGTCGTAGCGACCGCCGGATGGATCGGCGCGCCGGCCTTGTTGAGGCTGCTGGCGACCCCGGCGGAGGCGTTCGACCTTGCGCTCATCTATTTGCGGGTGATCTTCGTCGCCATGCCCGCTTCCCTGCTGAGCGTCATGATGATGATGGGCCTGCGCGGAACGGGTGATGCGCGAACGCCGTTGATCTTCATGCTCGTGAGCGTCGGTGTCGATCTGGTCCTCAACCCCGTGTTGATCCTTGGTCTTGGTCCGATTCCAGCCATGGGCATCGGCGGTTCGGCTGCCGCCACGGCGGCGGCGGGTGTGATCAGCCTTATCGGCATCATCCTCTACACCTATGCGAAGGATCTGCCGCTGCGGCTGCGCGGGCGGGAACTGGCATATCTGCGCCCGGCGCCGGACCAGATGCGGCTTCTGTTCGGCAAGGGGCTGCCCATGGGATTGCAGATGATCGTCATGTCCACGTCGGGACTGGTGATGATCGGCCTCGTCAATCGCGAGGGGTTCCTTGTCACAGCGGCCTATGGCGCGGCCCAGCAGATCTGGACCTATCTCCAGATGCCGGCCATGGCGATGGGCGCGGCGGTCAGCGCCATGGCGGCGCAGAATATCGGCGCTGGCCGATGGGATCGGATCGGCCGCATCACCGGCTATGGCATGGGTTATCTGTTTCTGATCACCGGCACGATGGTCGCTGTTATCCTGCTGTTCCACGCGCCGTTGCTGTCGCTGTTCCTGGGACAGAATGAGGCAGCGATCGCCGCTGCCTGGCACATGCAGCTTCTGGCGAGCTGGAGCTTCATGCTGTTCGGCGGCACGATGATCCTGTTCGGGGTGATGCGGGCCAACGGCGTGGTGGTGCGGCCGTTGCTGATCCTTGTGTTCACTCTCTTCGCAGTGCGGCTGGGCTTCTACCATCTGGGTTATCCGCATCTGGGTGCGGATGCCCTGTGGCTGAGTTTTCCTGCGGGTTCGGCTGCCGCCTTCCTGCTTGCCGGGCTGGTCTATCTGCAGGGTGGCTGGCGGAAGGCGAAGCTGCTCGTTCCCGTGAACCAGGAAGAGTGCCGCGAAAGTGTCAATGCGGAGAGCGAACCAGCCGGGCGGGTCGTCCCGGCGGGATAGAAGCCTATCGCCCCTGGCTGCGCCAGCGCGTGATGGTGCGCGCCAGTATCTCCGCTTCTCCGCCCGACTGGCGCCAGAGTTCCGTAAAGCTCGGATCGCCCGAAGCGGGACGACGTGCTTCCTCCAGATTGTCCAGCGCCACGCGGATCGGCACGGCGACGCCTTCGCCGCAGATGATCGCTTCCCGGTTGCGCAGGGCGGGGATGGAATCCAGGAAGCCGCGCGCGCCTTCCGGCATGGCAGCCTTCACAAATGCCTGGTCGCGGTCATTGTTGAGGCGCATGGAGATGATCGTGCCGCATTGCGACAGCACGCCTTCCGCAAGGTCCGACGGACGTTGGGTGATAAGGCCCAGCGACACGCCATATTTACGGCCTTCCTTTGCGATCCGTTCCAGGATGCGGCGAACGGCCTGCCCGCTGCCGCTGGTGCTGCTGGGGATGTAGCGATGGGCTTCCTCGCAGACGAGCAGGATCGGGCGCTGTGGCTCGTCCCGCGCCCACAGCGCATAGTCGAACACCAGCCGCGACAGCACCGACACCACCACGGAGGTGATGTCGGACGGCATGGACGACACGTCTATGATCGAGATCGGCTTGCCGCCGGAGGGCAGGCGGAAGATCTTGGCAAGGAATTCCTGCATCGAATCCGCGACCAGCATGCCGGAGAACATGAAGCTGTAGCGTGGATCGCTCCTGATCTCGTCGATCTTGGTCTTCAGCCGCATATAGGGCAGCGATCCGGTGCCCTTGTCCAGCTTCCCCATCTCGTTCTGAAGGATGTTGGTGAGATCCGACAGCATATAGGGCACAGGTGAGTCGACGGTCAGCCGGCCAATGCTCTCCGCCAGCCGGTTTTTCGACCGCGCGGCAAGCAGGCATTTGGCGAGGATGTCGCAATCCACCGTCCGCTCAGAGCCTTCCGAGGTGACGAACACCTCGCAATGCTCCTCAAAATTCATCAGCCAATAGGGCAGGGCGAGGTTGTTGACGTCGTAGACCGCGCCATTCTGCTGGAAGGCGGCGCCATATTCGCCATGGGGGTCGATCATCACGATATGGCCCTGCGGCGACAGGTCGCAGATGCGGTGCAGGATCAGTGCGGCGCTGGTCGATTTGCCGGTGCCGGTCGAACCCAGCAGGGCGAAATGCTTGCCCAGCATCGAATCGACATAGAGCGCGGCGCGGGTGTCGGACGTGGGATAAACGGTGCCGATCTGCACATGGGGACGGTCGTCGGCGGAATAGATCTGCTGCATGTCCGCGCTCGACACCGGATAGACCTCCGTCCCCGGCGTCGGATAGCGGGTCACGCCGCGGCGGAAGCGGTAGATCCGCCCCGTCAGCTTCTCTTCATCGCCTTCGCCCAGAAAATCGATGTCGACAATGATGCTGTTGCTGTCCTGCCGGTCCATCGCCATCGCGCGGACGCTGGCGATCAGCCAGACGGGGCCAACGCGCATCTTGACCTGGCTGCCGACCTGCCCCGCCATGGCGAGCGAAGGGTCGGGATCATGCGCCAGTGACGCAATGCGGGCAGCGTCGATGATCAGTTGCGAACTGGATCCGGCGATTTGGAAAACCATTCCCATGGCATCGACAGGAGCCTGGAAGACATGCGGCTGCGCGCCGGCAAAATGGTCTGCACCGTGCATCTGGGTCATGAACCTGCTTTTCCCTCGACCGGACGGGATTCCGGCACGTTGGATCGATTTAACCGGCGACCGGTAAAGATTCTGCTTATCGCCTGCCCATGTTGTTGGTGCGGCCAGTCTGGCGCCGTGTTGGTCAGAGGAAATGCGTGTCAGGCTTGGCTGTTGAAACATTGACCGAAAGTCGGGGATATCCTGTGTCGCGGATGCCGATGACCGACGTGGCGCGGCAATCCGATGCGATTTCCATCGCGCGGGTGATCTGCATTCTGGGCGTGGTCTATGTACATGCATGGACAGGCCTTAACGGGCACGATCTGGAAAGCCTGCGGGGGACGCCACAGGACAGCTTGCGCTGGGGCCTGATGGAGGTTTTCGGGCGCAGTGCCGTACCTTTGCTCGGATTGATTTCTGGCTGGCTGGTCGCGGGATCGTCGCGAACGCATGACTGGCTGCGTCATGTCGGGCGCAAGGCGCGGACAATCCTGCTGCCTATGATCCTGTGGAATGCGCTGGCGATCCTGCTTGTGTCGGGTGCGGCCTGGGTACTGGGCCTGTCGGCGCCAGTGCCTTCGTCCGGCGACTGGATGTTCCAGGAACTGTTCATCGTCAGCCGCAATCCCGACATCAATGTGCAGATGCCGTTTTTGCGCGACCTGTTCCTGTGCATGCTTGCGGCCCCCCTGTTCGTTCGCCTGCCCGGTTGGGCGCTGGCCATGGTCGCGGCGATGGCGGCGCTGTGCCAGATCATGGGCTGGGGACCGCCAGTGCTGATGCGAGCGTCGATCCTGTTCTTCTTCACCATGGGCATCATCGCACGGCGCGAGGGGCTGGCAAGCCGGATGTCGGCGCTGCCCTGGATTGTTGCGGCGCCGCCCTTTGCGCTGTTGATGACGGCACAGCTCTATATGTCCCTGCATCCGGGCGTCTTGCCACCGGGCATCGGGACGGGCGTGCTTGACATGGCGGTGCGGATCGCGGCCGCGCTGTTCTTCTGGCGGTTGGCCTGGTCGCTGGCGGCCAGCGCGGCACGAGAAATGCTGCTGCGAATCGAGCCGTTCGCCTTCTTCCTGTTCTGCTCACACCTCATCCTGATCTGGCTGGGGGGGCCGGTGCTGGGTCAACTGTTCGGAAAGCTGGGATCGCCCCTCTATCCGGCCTATCTGCTGGTTCAGCCGCTGTTGGTGCTGATGGCCGTGGTGATGCTCGGATCCGTGCTCAGCCGCGCCGCGCCAGGGCTGGCGAAGCTATTGAGCGGGGGCCGGCTGATGTCTGTCTGACGCCGCCTGACCGGCTGCCATGGCGATCTCCAGACTGCGCTTGCGTGCAGCCAGATCGTGAATCTGGCCGCCGATGATGATTTCATCCACCTGAGTGCGGCGGATGAAGGCCGCCAGGTCGCGCTCCACATCGGCTTGGGTGCCGATGGTCGAAGCGCTCAATACATCGGCCAGCATCGCCTGCGCCTGCGGGGGCAGGCTTTCATAATAGCCGGGAACGGGCGGTTGCAGCTTGCCCGGCTGCCCGGTGCGCAGTCGAACAAAGGCCTGCTGCATGGATGTTGCGATCAGCCTGGCTTCGTCCATCGTATCGGCGGCGAAGACATTGTAGCCCGCCATCACATAAGGATGTTCAAGCTGCGCCGAGGGCTGAAAATCACGGCGGTAGATGGCGATGGCCTCGTCCAGCGCGCCGGGCGCGAAGTGCGAGGCGAAGGCGTAGGGCAGGCCAAGCGCGGCGGCCAATTGCGCGCCGTAGAGGCTGGAGCCGAGGATCCAGAGCGGCACATCCTCTCCTGCGCCAGGCGTCGCCCGGAAGCCGAGGCGCGCGTCGCCGGCGAAATAGGCCTGCAATTCCATCACATCGCGCGGGAATTCGTCGGGTCCGCCGCTTAGCGTTCGTCGCATCGCCTGCGCCACGCGCTGGTCGGAGCCGGGAGCGCGTCCTAGGCCGAGGTCGACGCGGCCCGGGAAGAGTGCGGCGAGCGTGCCGAACTGTTCAGCGATCAGCAATGGTGCATGATTGGGCAGCATGATGCCGCCCGCACCGATTCGAATGTGGCTGGTGGCCCGTCCGATATGCGCCAGCACCACGGCGGTCGCGGCGGAGGCGATGCCCGGCATGCCATGATGTTCCGCCACCCAATAGCGGTTGAACCCGAGGGTTTCGGCATGAATGGCAAAGGCAGCGGCGCGGTTCAGCGCTTCACCGGCAGTGCTGCCTTCGTTGACGGGGACGAGGTCCAATACGGAAAAACGGGTCATGGCCAGCATATGGGGCCATGACCCGTTTTATTTCAATACCTAATGGGGGCGGACGCCTGGAGCGGTTTTCGATCCGATTGGACCAGAACGATCACCCTATCCTTGTGGTGCCGCTATTTCTTGACCGTCAGATGATGCGATCCGAGTGGAAATCGCTCCATGCATGGTCCGGCGCCTGCGCCTGCCTGACCGCGCAATCAACCCGCGGCGCGGCCGAATCCGGGAGCGGGATTGTCGACGCGTCTGCCAAAGCCCTGCGGGCGGCGCGCGACGAGTGGATTTGCGTCGCGGTCGAGCAGCGCCATCGTCTCGGTGAAACAAGGGCGCAGCGCAACCACGTCCTCGATCAGTTCATCGGGCCCTTCCCGGCTCTCGACGCAGCGGCGGGCGACCATCTCTATCTTCTCGGCCAGGACGCTCAGTCGATAGGCGCCGAATTGGCCCGACTCGCCCTTCAGCGTGTGCGCCGGGGTGACCAGTGCAGCGGCATTGCGGGCGCGAAATGCCTCTTCGATCGCGCTTATCGCCTTTTCGCCATCCTCGCGGAAATAGCCCAGGATACGGAGGAAGGCGGTGCCCAACTCCGAACGGGATTTGGCAAAATCCGTCCAATTGACCAGTTCGGCCTCTTGATATGACACCCTGACACTCCCTGCCTTGCCGGGGGCAGCATAGAAGAAGAGCGTAAATAGGGGGTTAAGTCGCGAAAGATCGAAAGCCCCATATAATCCAGTGCCGTCCCACGGGCGTCATGGCGATCTGGAAATCTCGAAAAGCGAGGCACCAGTGGCGGTGAATTGCCAGCCCTGCTGCCGCGCCAAAGCCTCCAGTTCCGCCGGCGCGATCGGATCGTCGGCCTCCAC
Source organism: Sphingobium sp. R-21 (assembly GCF_049913335.1). Taxonomy (NCBI): domain Bacteria; kingdom Pseudomonadati; phylum Pseudomonadota; class Alphaproteobacteria; order Sphingomonadales; family Sphingobiaceae; genus Sphingobium; species Sphingobium sp. R-21. The sequence goes on from NZ_CP184375.1 coordinate 642,450, forward strand.
CGTGACCGCATGTCCCGAACGCATCGCCCTTGCCACGCGCAGGGCGGGCCAGGGGCATTTCATCCCCCTGGCATCGATATGCACGGCCTCACTTGCTGGCATAGGGATTTTTGGCGCTGCGCAGCGTCAGGCGCACCGGCACGGCGCCAAAGCCCAGTTCCTTGCGGATGCCGTTGACAAGATAGCGGCGATAGCTTTCCGGCAGCTCATCCAGCCGGGTACCGAACAGCACGAAGGTCGGCGGGCGGGTCTTGTTCTGGGTGATGTAGCGAAGCTTGATCCGCTTTCCGCCGGGAGCAGGGGGCGGATTGGCCTCCAGCGCGCGTTCGAACCAGCGGTTGAGGATTCCGGTCGACACGCGCTGCGACCAGGCGGTGCGTGTTTCGAAGGCGACGCGGATGAGATCGTCCAGTCCCTTGCCGGTGGAGGCTGAGACGGTCATGATCGGTACGCCGCGTATCTGCGCGAGGCCGTCGGATAACGCCTGCTTGATGCCCTGATAGAGCGCCGAGCCGTTTTCCACCGTATCCCATTTGTTGAGGGCAATGACGAGGGCGCGGCCTTCCTCGATCACCTTGTCCGCGATGCGCAGGTCCTGCGCCTCCAGCCCGCGGGTGGAGTCAAGCAGAAGCACCACCACTTCGGCGAAGTTCACAGCGTTCAGGCCGTCCGAAACCGCCAGCTTTTCCAGCTTGTCCTGCACCTTGGCGCGCTTGCGCATGCCGGCGGTGTCGATCAGGCGGACCGGGCGTTCCTGGCCGTCGGCGCTGGTCCATTTCCAATCGACCGCGATGCTGTCGCGGGTGATGCCCGCTTCCGGGCCGGTCAGCAGGCGGTTTTCGCCCAGCAGGCGATTGATGAGGGTCGACTTGCCCGCGTTGGGGCGGCCGACAATGGCCAGTTTGAGCGGTGCGGATTCGATGTCGGCTTCATCGGGTTCGGCCTCCTCCTCCTCTTCCTCGCGGTCGATATAGGGCAGGAGAGCCTGGAAAAGGTCGGCCAGGCCCTGACCATGTTCGGCGGAAAAGGGGATGGGATCGCCCAGGCCCAGGCTGAACGCTTCCATTACGCCGTCGTCGCCCGCCTTGCCCTCTGCCTTGTTGGCCATCAGCACGACGGGCGCGTCGCCTTCGCGCAGCCAGCGGGCGATTTCCTCGTCCAGCGGAGTCACGCCGGCGCGGGCGTCCACGACGAACAGCGCTACGTCGGCATTTTCCACCGCCGCCTGGGTCTGCATGCGCATCCGGCCGGGCAGCGTCTGCGGATCTTCATCCTCATAACCGGCGGTGTCGATGATCGTGAAATCGATACCGAGCAGGTTGGCCTGCCCCTCTCGCCGGTCGCGGGTCACGCCGGGCTGGTCGTCGACCAGCGCCAGCTTCTTGCCGACGAGCCGGTTGAAAAGGGTGGACTTGCCCACATTGGGCCGCCCGACAATGGCAATGGTGGGCAGCATGAGAGGCCCTGTTCCTTTAAACTATGAGTGCTCCTGCGGAGACGGGAGCCCAGTCCAGGCGTTGGAACTGGGCTCCCGTCTCCGCAGGAGCACGGTTATCTAGCATTATCGATGGCGTCAGCGAAACGCCGTCAGCTTTCCATCGTCCGCCAGGATATAAAGCGTGTTGTTCGCGACGACCGGCGACAGCGACATGGATTTCTTCAGGTCGACTTCGGCCTGGACCTTGCCGGTCGTCGGATCGACATAGTTGAGGTCGCCATGGGTCGATACCAGGATCAGGCGGCCGCCAGCCAGCACCGGTCCGCTCCAGCGGATGGCCTTGTCCTTCTTCTTTTCCTTCTGCCAGCGGCGAAGCTGGCTGATCCAGCGGATCTTGCCGGTGGCGCGGGCGACGCAGAGCAATTTGGCGTCGCTGGTCACCGCGAACACCCATTCGCCCACGACCGCAGGCGTCGAGATGCCGGCGATGTTGATTTCCCAAAGCCGCTGGCCGCTCACCAGTTCATAGCTCGCCATGCGGCCGCCCTGACCAATGGCGAACACCCGGCCGCGATCGATAACCGGATCAGCATCAATGTCGGTGAGAGTGGCGACGGCCGTGGAAATGCTGGTGCGCGAAAGCGCATCGCCCCACAGCGTCCGGCCATTTTCATAACGATAGGCGGTGAGTTCGCCCGAACTGTAGCCCGCGATCACCGTGCCCTGCGCGGCGGCCGGCGCGGCGACGCCGAAAATGCCGGTGACCTGCAGCGTGCCGCTGTCCGTCCACTGCACTTCGCCATCGCTCTGGTTGAGGGCGAAGATCTGATTGTCCTGGCCCATCACATAGACATGGCCGTTGGCGAGCGTTGGCGCGCCCCGCAGCGGGCCGCCGGGGCGCTTCTTCCACAGGACAGCGCCTGTATTCGCATCCATCGCGGCGACATCGCCCACGCCGGTGCTGGCATAGAGCTTTCCGTCCACCACGCTGACGCCGCCGCCGAACAGGGCGCGGCCGCTGCCTTCGGCAGGGAGGGCGGTTTGCCAGAGCTTCGCGCCGCTGTTCGCGTCGAAGGCGATTACCCGCGCGTCAGCGTCGATCACATAGAGCTTGCCGCCCACGACCACCGGACTGGACGCCAGGCGGGCCTGGGGCGTGCTGCCGGCGATGGAGGTGGTCCAGGCTTGCGAGGGGGACGCCCCGAGCGCCAGATTGCCCATGGTCTTGGCGGGGCTGCCGCCCGGCTGCGACCATTGATCGTTCACATAGGGTTCGGGCAGGGTCACCGGCACGTCGGCCAGCGTCGGGTCGACCTCCACCCCCTGTTCATTGCTGAGGATCGAGGTGCGCTTGCCGACCACGGGGGTCTTGGGCCCGCCCTTCTTGCCGCCAACAATGCCGCAACCTGCGAGCAGGGCGATCATCATGGCAACGGTCAGGGCGCGGCTGGCGCCAGAAAATTTCGTCATGCTGTGCATTCCCATGCGCCCAATCATTCCTGTCCGGCCACAACCGGCGTTTCGACTGCGTCCACACCCAATAAGCCCGCCATCTGTCGCGCGCGTGAACGGATCGACTGGGGCACGTTCCTGTCCTTCGCCATGGCGGCGAACAGCGGCCCGGCAAGGTCGGGCTTGCGCATCTTCATATAAGCGATGGCGACCAGTTCCCCGGCGCTGCCGAACCAGGGCGCGCCCTCCACGGCGAGGGGCTTCAGCCTGTCGATCACCTGTTGCGGAGCCAGGCTTTCATATTCGAGCGTGGTCTGACGGATGAGGGCGAGGTCGCGATAGGGCTGGTCGAGCGAACTGTCATCGGCCATCGCCTTATAGGCGGCGATCGCGGCCTTGCTGTCGCCCTTGCGCGCGGCGGCGCCCGCCTTCACCAGCAACGCGGAGGCGCGAAAGCCGGGCTGGCTCGCCTGGGTGAGCTTGTCCAGTTCCTTCGCATCAGGGGTGCCGCCGCCGACGGCGGTAGCGATCACCTTGTCCATTTCCTCGGACACCGCCTGCGATTGCGTCCTGGTGTAATGCTGCCAATAGAGCCAGCCGCCGAAGGCAGCGAGGCCGATGATCACCGCCGCGACGATCCAGCGGCCAAAGCGCTGCCAGAAGGTCAGCAACTGGTCCTGCCGGACGGCCTCGTCGACCTCGCGCATAAAGGCTTCGCTGTTTTGCGGCGTCAGGGCCACTTGGGTCTCCAGAAATTCATCAGAAAAGGCAGGCGGAAGGCGCGATCATTAGCGGCGCTATTGCTTCGCGCAAATCACTTTTTGGGCCGATAGACCTGATCTTCGGTTGGAAAGTGCCGGTTTCGGACATCCGCCGCATATTGGGCAGCGGCCTTTTCGATGGTTTCCGCGATATTTTCATAGCGCTTCACGAAGCGGGGCACGCGATCGAACATGCCCAGCATGTCCTCCGCCACCAGCACCTGCCCGTCGCAATGGGCCGAAGCGCCGATGCCGATCACTGGCACGTCGACGCTGTCGGTGACGGTGATGGCGATGTCTTCCATCACGCCCTCCAGCACCATGGCGAAGGCGCCGGCCTGCGCCACGGCGCGGGCGTCGGCGATGATCTTCGCATGCTCCTCCTGGCTCTTGCCGCGCGCGCCATAGCCGCCCAGCGCGTTTACCGCCTGCGGGGTGAGGCCGATATGCGCCATGACCGGAATGCCGCGCTGGCTGAGGAAGCTGATGGTTTCCGCCATGGCGACCCCGCCCTCCAGCTTGACGGCCGCGCAACCAGTTTCCGCCATGACGCGGCTGGCGCTGGCAAAGGCCTGTTGCGGGGAGGCTTCGTAGCTGCCGAAGGGCATGTCGACCAGCACGACGCTGTGATAGCTGCCGCGCACCACGGCGGCGCCATGGGCGATCATCATGTCGAGCGTGACGGGCAGGGTGGAGGGGAGGCCATAGATCACCTGCCCCAGCGAATCACCCACCAGCAGCATGTCGCAATGCGAGTCGAGCAGTTGCGCCTGCCGCGCGGTGTAGGCGGTGAGCATCACCAGCGGTTCCTGCGTCTTCCCTTCGAACTTGCGGCGCTGGATGGCGGGCACCGTCAGGCGCTTCATCGGCGCGGGCGTCGGATTGGCGCGGCTGGTCGACGTGTCGAGCGTGAAGGTCGTGGACATGGCTGCGCTGTAACGCAGCGGGGCGCAGGGCGCAAATCATGCCACATATTTGGCATAAGTGGGGTTTTTCGATCTGATTGGATGAGGCCGATCGCTCTCTTGTTTCCTTCCATGCCGATTTCCCGACCGTCAGATGATGCCAGCTGACCGGAAATCGCCCATGTCTTCACAGGAGCACCACCCAAAAATACGGGAGCGACAGGGCCGTGTCGCTCCCGCAGGGGGTGAACCTCGCTTGAGTGTCCAGAGGTTCAGAAGGAAAATTTGATCGTTCCGCCCCAGGTCCTTGGGTCGCCGGGCGTGCCGGCGATAAGGCCGGTGTTGCCGGGGGCTACCTGAAGATTGTCGATATAGTTGACGTCGAAGGCGTTGCGGACCCAGCCGAAGACATCGAAGCCGTCACCCCGGAAGCCGGCGCGGAAGTTGGTGAGGGCGTAGCCCTTCACCTCCGTATAGATCGACGGCGTGGCGTTGGAGTTCCAGTGTGAACGATAGTTGCCGTCCACGCCGACATAGAGCTGGCCGTCCTTGTCGAGCAACGTCAGCGGAATATTATATTCCGCGCCGTAGGAGAAGGCCCATTTCGACACGCCGGGCAGACGCTCGCCGGAAATGTCGACGAAGGGCGGGCTGACCTGGCTGGCCGTAGCGGCGGGGCCAGGCGTGCCGGTGTAGGAGTAACGGCCGGTCACCACAATGCCAGTGCTTGATCCGCCAGCCAGTTCCGGCGGTGGCGGCGCGTTGCAGAACTTCACATATTTGGCGTCGGTATAGGCGCCGTTCGCATAAGCGGTGAAGCGGTCGCTGGCGACGATCTTGAAGTCGGCCTCGATACCCTGCGACCGGACCTTGTCGGCATTGGCGAGATAGCCGCGCGTCGTGCCGAACTGTCCGCCATTCACCGTCGCCTGGAAATCCTTGATCTCGGTGCGGAAGGCGGTGAGGTTGAAGGTCGCGCGACGGTTCCAGAACTGGGTCTTGAGGCCCACTTCGAAATGATTGACCGATTCCGGCTTCACCGTGCCGGCGGCATAGTTGACGGTGTTGTCGGAATTGAGCGGCAGGCCGTTCTGATTGATGCCCAGCGTCTTGAAGCTCTTGGCATAGGTCGCATAGGCCAGGATGTCGGGCGCGATCTTGTAGTTGACGTTGAAGTCGTAGGTGAAGTTCCAGGCGCTGTCGGAAGGTGCGCTGACCTGCGGCTGGTAGATGCCGCATTGGGCGGTCAGCACCGGATTGCCGGCCGTTGCCGAGGGAGCGCAGCTGGTGATGACCGCACCCGTACCGGTGGTCACGACCCGCTGATAGAAGCCCGACTTCTTGTCATAGTTGAGGCGCGCGCCCGGCTGAATGGTCAGGGCATCGGTGACTTTCCAGCTAAGCTGGCCGAACAGCGCCGCGCTTTCGCTCTTCAGCCATTGCGTGTTGGTTGCGGTCAACCCCTGCAGAATGCTCGGGTTGTTCGCATTCGCGCCCGTGAGGTTCCACTTGCTGGCTGCAGCGCCCTGCTGTTCGGTGCCCTGCGTGTCTATCCGCTGCTTGAAGCCGAACAGGCCGACGACGAAGTCGACCTTCCTGCTTTCGTAATTATAGCGGAATTCCTGGCTATACTGGTCCTGCTGCGAGGGGTTCTGCGACAGCGAGACAATCGGCAGGCCGGTGAAGTCGCGGTCGTTCGCAGGCTTCCAGTCCCAGAAGCGCCAGGCGGTGACCGACGTCAGCGTGCCGGGGCCGACATTCCATTTGATGCGGGCCGAGACGCCGCCGATCTTGTTGCCCGCATTCAGTTCCGAATCAAGGTCGGTCAAGCGGTCATAGGGATTGCGGCTGGGGACCACATAGCCCTGCGCGGCGGCGAGCGCGTCATATTGGCGGGTGAGCGGGCGCTGCGTCGTGCCGACGCGCACGAAGACGGTGCCGCAGCATTCCGGGTTTTGCCGGCTGTAATCGCCCGACAGGGTCAGGCTGAAGTCATCGTTCGGCTGGAACAGCAGCTGGCCGCGAATGCCCAGATTGTCCTGCTCATTGATCCAGCGGTCCGACGTCACATTGTAGATCGTGCCGCGGCGGCTGGTCGAGGCGATCGCGATGCGCGCGGCGATGGTGTCCGACAGCGGTCCCGAAACGGCGGCTTTCGCCTGCTTGAGGCCCAGATTGCCGACGCTGAGTTCGGCGCGGCCCTCGAAATTGAAAGTCGGCTGGTTGGTCGTGATGTTGATCGCGCCGGCGGTCGTGTTCTTGCCGTAGAGCGTGCCCTGCGGGCCGCGCAGCACTTCGACCTGGTTGACGTCGAGAAAGTCGAAAGTCGCAGCGGCGACGCGCGAGTTGTAGACGTCGTCGACATAGATGCCCACGCCCTGTTCGAACCCGTCACTGGTAAGGCCGAACGGCACGCCCAGGCCACGGATGTTGACGGAGGTGTTGCGCGGGTTGGTGGTGTAGACCTGGAGCGTCGGGGCGAGTTGCTGAAGCTTCACGACGTTGAAGTTGCCGGTCGCTTCGATGCTGTCGCCGCGCACGACGGAGATCGCCAGCGGCACCTCCTGCGCGGTTTCGGCGCGGCGGCGGGCGGTGACGATGATCACTTCGCCGCGGGCGCTGGATGCCTGTTCTGCGCTGTCCGCCGCGGATTGCGGAGAGGTTTGAGACGCATCCTGCGCTTGTGCGCTGGACGCGATGATGGATGCGCCCGCCACGCTGGCGAGCAACAGATAACGCGCAATCATGATGATTCCCCTTCCGGATGTCCGGTGAATGTTGATCGCGGCCTCTGCGGTGATCCGCTCAAAGCCCCTGGTCTGGGAATGGAAAATGTGGCCCACCCCTTGCCACCTGTTGTTCAGCCCTTTGGCGGGCCTTTTTCAGCAACCCTGTAGTCTTGCGCCCCCGCTTTGCTTCAGGCGGTAAGGCGCGTCTTTTCCGTCACGTCGATCTGCACCACCCGTGCATCATGGACGGTCAGCGTGACAGATCCGAAGCGAAGGGCCTCCAATACGCTGCGCACCTTTTCGATGCTGACCGCTATGTCGTGGCGCTGCCCATCGCCGTGGCCGTTGCGGGCGAATTCGATCGATCGGTTTTCACTCATAAATACCTCTTGGCCGCTCTTTATCTCAACTGTATCGATAGACAAAAAAGCAAATATAAGGGGCGCTCAAGTTTCCCTTGTCGCGCCCTGGAAGAAAGTTCAGCCGTTGACCCGCAATGCCGCCAATCGTCGCTCCTGATGCGCGAGCGGGATGGCGGGCCTTAACTGGCGCATTGCAGAGGCCTGCTCATGTGCATTGTCGATCAGCTTGTCGAGAAGAGCCTGACCGAAGCGCCATTCGCCCAGACCCGAATCCGCATTGATATGGCCGCAAAAGCCCGCGTCGACAAAGCTGCTGCCCCAGTTCTTGCCGATGCTGTGGGCGCGTTCGAAGAAAATATAGGGATCGTTGCGGCTCGCCACGACGATCGATGGAAAGGGCAACTGCGCGCGCGGTGTGGGGCCGAAGCCGCCGATCGTCTCGGGCGTTTCCATCCGGTCACAATCCGGCGGCGCCACCAGCAACGCGCCTGTCACGGGCCAGCCATAGGCCTGGCTCTGCAGGGCGCCCCACCAGGCGACCGCAAGGCAGCCCAGGCTGTGCGCAGCCAGGATGATCGGGCCGTTCGCCGCCCGGATCGCGGCATCCAGCCGCGTGACCCAGCTGTTGCGGCTGGGGCTGGCCCAGCTACCGAGGTCGACGCGCTCGCAATCGCCCCGCGTCTTTTCCCATAGTGTCTGCCAATGGCCCGGCCCGCTATTGTTGAGGCCGGGAATGGTCAGCACGACCGGTTGGCGCGCGTCTCCCGAATGTCCGAATCGCTCCATGGTGAGATCCTCGTCCTATTGTCGAGGGAGAGATAATTCTATTTATCCAGTAGACAATGGGGAAGCGACAAAATGTGTCGGAATCTAGGCAACCCGATTCATCTGACGTTCATCTAGCCAAAGGCGTCGCCGGCTACCTCCTTTGCGCGGCGGGACGCTGCCCGAATGTTCCTCACCAGGGGTAGATCAGCCCATAATAATGGAACACGCTGCGGCCATAGGCGTCGTCGTAATCCGGCCGTTCGTCGGGCAGATGCCGGGGCGCCTGGTCCAATATGTCCCGGGCGAGATCCACTACATAGCCGCCCCTGTCCGTGTCGTAGCTGAGCATCGACCAGGGCAGCGGATAATGGTCGGTGCCCATGCCCAGAAAGCCGCCGAAAGACAGGACCGCATAGCGCACCTGCCCGCTGCGCTTGTCCACCATGAATTTGGAGATATGGCCCAGCCGCTCGCCCTGCCGGTTATAGACTGTGGTGCCCTCGACCCGGTCGGATGCGATCAGGTCGCCATGATTTTCCCTCGACATGTCAGACATTGTCACTCTCCTGCGAAAAAATCGCGCTATGGTGACCGAACCCAGGGGGACCGGCAGGGTTCCCCGAGCTCGGCAGGCAGACAGGAGGACGATCATGAAGATCAATCGCAGCGGATCGGCGGTATGGAGCGGCGGGCTGAAGGATGGGAAGGGTGCGATCTCGACCCAGAGTGGCGCGCTTGACGCCTATCCCTATGGCTTTGCGACGCGGTTCGAGGGCGTGCCGGGCAGCAATCCGGAGGAATTGATCGCGGCTGCGCATGCCTCCTGCTTCACCATGGCCCTGTCGCTGATTCTGGGCGAAGCTGGACTGACCGCGGAGAAGATGGAGACCAATGCCGTCGTGACGCTGGAACAGCAGGATGGCGGCTTTGCCATCACGGCGAGCAGGTTGAGCCTGAAGGCGAGCATAGCCGGCGTGGACGATGCCCGTTTTCAGGAACTGGCGGCCGTAGCGAAGGCCAATTGTCCGGTGTCCAAGCTGCTGAAGGCGGAAATCAGCCTGGACGCGGAACTGCTCTAGGCTGGAGCCATGCGCCTGGCGCGGACATGTTCCCGCCAGGCGATGTACAGGCCGCTTCCGATGATCAGCGCCGCGCCCACCCAGGTCGTCACCATCGGCCAATTGCCCCAGATCGCCCAACTGAGCAGCGTCGTCCAGATGATCGCACTGTAGTCCATCGGCAGCACCACCGAAACCGGCGCCTGGCGCAGGGCGGCCGTCATGCAGATTTGCGCGATCCCGCCCGCTACGCCGATCAGCAGCAGCAGTCCCCAGGTGACGGCATCATGCGCCTGACCATAGAACAGCATGGCCACGCCCAATGGCGGCAGGGACAGCAGGGTGAACCAGAAGACGATCACCCCGGCGCTTTCCGTTCGCCCCAATTCGCGCAGGATCAGGCTGACGCTGGCGGTGATGAACGCGCCGCCAAGTGCGACCGCCACGCCGATGGCGGGGAAATGGCCGGCGTCTGGCCGGACCATGATGAGAACGCCGACAAAGCCGGCCAGAACGGCGCTCCACCTGTGGATGCCCGTCGCCTCGCGCAGGATCAGCGCGGACAATATGGTGCCGAAGATCGGCATGGTGAAACCGATGGTGGCCGCTTCCGCCGGCAGCAGCAGGATATAGGAGAGAAAATTGAGCGCCATGCCGGTCATGCCGATCGCCATGCGCGTGGCATGAACGCCGATGCGCCGCGTGCGGATCGATCCGATGCCTGTCGTCGTGGCAATCCAGACGAACACCACAGGCAAGGCCAGCGCCTGCCGGTAGAATAGCGATTCGACCAAATGGACGCCGTGCCTGTCGGCCAGCCTGATCGTCACCGACATGATCGACAGGCAGATGACCGCTATCAGTCGCAGGCCAATGGCCGTGAACGGACGATGCGGACGGCAGGAAGGGGAAGCGGGCGGCACGTTTTTCCCCTTAACCGGGAAGATGCGGCGCGCAACTACTATCCCCGTCCAGGGCGAGACGCTACTTCATCGGCTTGCGAAATTTGAGCGTCATCCTGTCGCTTTCGCCGATGGCGAGATATTTCGCCCTGTCGACCTCTCCATTGCTCAGGGTCGGCGGGAGCGTCCAAACGCCCTTTTCCCAATCCGCGCTGTCCCTGGGATTGGCGTTGACCTCCGACGATCCGACATATTGGAAGCCGGCGGCCTCGGCGAGATGGCGGATGGTCGAAACCTTGAGATATCCGCTCGTCTTCTCCATCGCGACATCGCGCGTTTCAGGTAGGCGATGGTCGACGATGCCCAGCGTGCCGCCGGGCTTCAGCAGGTTGAAAAAGGCCTTGAACGTCGCTGCTTCGGTTCCGTTCATCACCATATTGTGGACGTTGCGGAAGGTCAGCAGCGTGTCGACGCTGCCGGCCGGAACGAGGCTGGTCTGGTCAGGGAAGGGTACCAGCTGAACCTTGTCATAGACGGCGGGCTTTGTCGCAAGGAACGCCTTGTACCTGTCCAGGTAGCGGCCGGTCGGCTGAAGCGCGTAGAATTTGCCCTTCTCGCGCAGCAGGGGCGCCAATATCTCCGTGTACCAACCGCCGCTGGGCGCATATTCGACCACCGTCTGGCCCGGTTTCACGCCGAAAAAGGCGAGCGTTTCGGCCGGATGGCGATAGATGTCGCGGGCGACGTTGGCGGGCGTGCGGCTGGACGAGGCAACGGCAGCGGTGATCGGATCATTTGCCTGATGCTGGGCATGCTGGGCATGCTGGGCGGCGAGGGGAAGCAGCGGCAGGGACAGGCCGGTCAGCAGCAGGGCGGCGCGGGCTAGTCGGTTCATCGGCATTCCTCTCTTGCGGGAAGAGCGTCCGATGTGCCGATGATGCGCGCCTTGCGCAAGCGGGCCGGCGGAAAATGTCCGCCGGCAACACATTGTTACAAACCCAATCCGGGTTCCCTGCTTTCCCGGCATATCAGAGTCGGCGGCCAGTTCGGATCGCTTGGAAGCGACTGGAGGCGCCGATCGTTACAGGCAGGCTTCCAGGAAAGGCTGGTCGAAGCCGAACTGCCGGGCCTTGTCGAGCGTGTAGGGGCGCAGGCCCATGGATCGATATTCGCCGATGATCTTCCCGCTGTCGTCCTCGTCATGATATTCGAACTTGAACAGTTCCTGGGTGACGATCACGTCGCCTTCCATGCCGATGACTTCGGTGACGTTGGTGACGCGGCGCGAACCGTCGCGCAGGCGCTTCACCTGCACGATCAGGTCGACCGAGTCGGCGATCTGCTTGGAAATCGCTTCCTTCGGGATCTTGATGTCGCCCATCAGGATCATGTTTTCCATACGGCCCAGGCATTCGCGCGGGGAGTTGGAGTGGAGCGTACACATGGAGCCGTCATGGCCGGTGTTCATCGCGGCGAGCAGGTCGAAACACTCCGCGCCACGAATTTCGCCCAGGATGATGCGGTCAGGGCGCATACGCAGGGCGTTCTTGACAAGGTCGCCGATGGTGATCGCGCCCTGGCCCTCCAGGTTCGGCGGGCGTGTTTCCAGCGGCAGCCAGTGCGGCTGTTGCAGGCGCAGTTCGGCCGCGTCCTCGATGGTCAGCACGCGTTCGCCCGGGTCGATCATCTTCGACAGGGCGTTGAGCATGGTGGTCTTGCCCGAACCCGTACCGCCCGAGATGACGATGTTGAAGCGGCAGGCGCCTGCGATCTTGAGCGCCGTGCACATCTTCTGGCTCATCGCGCCCCATTGGGCGAGCATGTCGAGGGTGATCGGCTTGGCGGAGAATTTACGGATCGAGATGGCCGTGCCGCGCAGCGACAGCGGCGGTACGATCACGTTCACGCGGCTGCCGTCGGGCAGGCGGGCGTCGGCCAGCGGCGTGGTCTGGTCGACGCGGCGGCCGACCTTGTTCACGATGCGCTGGGCGATCTGGAACAGATGTTCTTCGTCGCGGAACTTGATGGGCGCGATCTGGAGCTTGCCCTTCTTTTCGATATAGGTCTGCTCAGGACCATTGACCATGATGTCGCTGACGTCCGGATCCGCCAGCAGTTCCTCCAGCGGGCCGAGGCCGAGCAGTTCGTCCACCAGCACCTTTTCCAGCGCGAATTGTTCGCGGCGGTTGAGGGTCAGCTTCAGTTCCGCCAGCACCTCCATGATGATCGGGCGGAATTCCTCGGCCAGTTCATCCTTGGTCAGCGTGGCGGCGGCTTCGGGGTCGACACGTTCCAGCAGGCGGGGAAGCACCTGCTCCTTGATCTTGTGGACCGAGGCTTCGAAGCCCTGGGGTCCGGCATCGGCGGCATGTTCGGCATTGGCGCGATCCGACAGACGCTGCATCGCGTCGGCGTTGCGCTGCATCTGGCCGGTGGGCGCGGAAAGCGGGTCGAGCGGCGCTTCCGTCGGGATGGCGGTCATGTCCAGGGGCGGGAATTGCTCGCCGCCCTTGACCTCTTCCCTGGGCGCGCCCCCCTGCATCGGTCGGGCGAGGCCGAAACCTGGCTTGATGCCTGCAGGTCCATTTTTCCGTCCAAACGCGCTCATAATTCTCCGCCGAAATGACTGGGGCACAGCTGTGGCTGAAAAAGGTGAATAAGGCGGAAACTTTGATAAATGCCTAATGGCGACGGGTCGTCTTGCCGGGGAAGGCAGGATGGAAACGCGCAAAAAAGAAGGGCCGCGCTCCGGATTGGAGCACGGCCCTTCTGTAGCATATGTCGCTGCGGCTGATGTCAGCCCGCATGCTCCGCAAGGACGGTCAGGCCCTTTTCATTGACCTCGGCGAAGCCGCCGCGAACCGGAATGACCTCCGGTGCAGCGCCTGACGACGCGAAGATCTGGATCGCGCCGTCGCGAACGGTCGACATGAAGGGTGCATGACCCTCCAGCACGCCGAAGTCGCCATCGGTGCCGGGGACGACCACCTGATAGACCTCTTCCGAGCGGACGAGCTTTTCCGGGGTCACGAGTTCGAAATGCAGTGCCATTCTTGGGAAGTCCTAAATCCCCTCCCATGAAGAGGGAGGGGGACATGAGCGTTGCTTAGGCGGCTTCGGCAGCCAGCTTCTTCGCCTTCTCGACGGCTTCGTCGATGCCGCCGACCATGTAGAAGGCGTTTTCAGGCAGATGGTCATATTCGCCTTCGACCACGGCCTTGAACGACTTCACCGTGTCCTCGATCTGGACGAACTTGCCCGAGATGCCGGTGAAGACTTCGGCGACGTGGAAGGGCTGCGACAGGAACTTCTGGATCTTGCGGGCGCGGGCGACAGTGAGCTTGTCCTCTTCGGACAGCTCGTCCATGCCGAGGATCGCGATGATGTCCTGAAGCGACTTGTACTTCTGCAGGATCGCCTGAACCGCGCGGGCGGTTTCATAATGCTCCTGCCCTACGACGCGGGGTTCCAGAACGCGGCTGGTCGAGTCCAGCGGGTCGACCGCCGGATAGATACCCAGTTCCGAAATGGCGCGGTTGAGAACGGTGGTGGCGTCCAAGTGCGCGAACGAAGTCGCCGGTGCCGGGTCGGTCAAGTCGTCCGCGGGGACGTACACGGCCTGCACCGAGGTGATCGAACCCTTGTTGGTCGAGGTGATGCGCTCCTGAAGGGCGCCCATGTCGGTGGCGAGGGTTGGCTGATAGCCCACGGCCGAAGGGATACGGCCAAGCAGGGCCGACACTTCAGCGCCCGCCTGGGTGAAGCGGAAGATGTTGTCGACGAAGAACAGCACGTCCTGGCCTTCCTGGTCGCGGAAATATTCCGCGATGGTGAGGCCCGACAGGGCGACGCGGGCGCGGGCGCCCGGGGGCTCGTTCATCTGGCCATAGACCAGCGCCACCTTGGAGCCTTCGCTGATTGCGTTGCCGTCGGCGTCCTTGGCGATAACGCCGGCGTCGAGAAATTCGTGATAAAGGTCGTTGCCCTCGCGGGTACGCTCACCGACGCCCGCGAACACCGAGGTGCCGCCATGGCCCTTGGCGATATTGTTGATCAGTTCCTGGATGAGCACGGTCTTGCCCACGCCCGCGCCACCGAACAGGCCGATCTTGCCGCCCTTCGCATAGGGGGCGAGAAGGTCGATGACCTTGATGCCGGTGACGAGGATCGACGCGTCGGTCGACTGGTCGACGAACTCGGGAGCCTTGGCGTGGATCGGGGCGGAGAGGGTGGTTTCCACCGGGCCGCGCTCGTCGATCGGCTCGCCGACGACGTTCAGGATGCGGCCGAGGGTGGCCGGGCCGACGGGAACGCGGATCTGCGCGCCGGTGTCGATGACTTCCTGACCGCGGGTCAGGCCGTCGGTCGAGTCCATCGCGATGGTGCGGACGGTGTTCTCACCCAGATGCTGGGCGACTTCCAGAACGAGGCGCTGGCCGTTGTTGCTGGTTTCCAGCGCCGAGAGAATGAACGGCACCGCATCGGGGAAGGTCACGTCGACGACAGCGCCGATGACCTGCGAGATGCGGCCTACATTGTTGGTGGTTGCCATGACTGCTTCCTTGCGTGCGTGATCTTTAAAGGGCTTCGGCGCCCGAAATGATTTCGACGAGTTCGGTGGTGATCGCGGCCTGCCGGCTGCGGTTATACTGGATCGTCAGCTTGTTGATGAGGTCGCCGGCATTGCGGGTCGCATTGTCCATGGCGGTCATCGACGCGCCCTGTTCGGACGCATTGTTTTCCAGCAATGCCTTGAAAATCTGCACCGTGATGTTGCGCGGCAGCAGGTCGTCGAGGATCGCTTCCTCGCTCGGTTCATACTCCACCGTCGCGCCGATGGCGTTGCGGTCGGCGTCTTCGGGAATCTTGACCGGGATGATCTGCTGCTCGGTCGGGATCTGCGCGAGCGCCGACTTGAAGCGCGAGAAGAAGAGGTGCGCGACGTCGAACTTGCCGTTCAGATACATGTCGGTCAGCTCGTGCGCTATGGCTTCAGCCTGCGCATAGCCCGGCTCCTTGGCGCCCGTCGTGTCATATTGGGCGACGATCATGCCGGGGAAAGTGCGGTTGATGACCGGGCGACCCTTGCGACCGATGAGGTAGAAACGGACGGTCTTGCCCGCGTCGATCAGTTCTTGCGCCTTGGCGCGGGCGGCCTTGACGATATTCGCGTTGAACGCGCCGGCGAGGCCGCGGTCGGAGTTGGCGACGACCAGCAGATGCACGTCGTCCTTACCGGTGCCGGCGAGCAGCGGGGAAGCGCCTTCGCCCGAACCGCCGGCGATCTTCGACGCGAGGCTGGCGACGACCGCTTCGAGGCGGCTGGAATAGGGGCGCGCAGCCTCAGCCGCGGCCTGCGCCTTGCGCAGCTTCGCGGCGGCGACCATCTGCTTCGCCTTGGTGATCTTCTGGGTCGATTTAACCGACCCGATACGGATCTTCAGTTCCTTGAGGCTGGCCATGTCCCGTCTCGTTCAATCCTGTTCCGTCATGCCAGCGCAGACTGGCATCTCACGCCCCCAGGTCGGACCTATCCGGCCTGAGACCCCAGCTTTCGCTGGGGTGACGGCTAAATATTAGGCGAAGGTCTTGCCGAAGCTGTCGAGCGCGGCCTTCAGCTTGGCCTTGGGCTCGTCACCCAAGTCCTTGCTGTCGCGGATCGCGGCCAGCACGTCGGCATGGTCGTGACGCAGATAGGCGAGCATCAGCTCTTCATAACGGGTCACGTCCTTGACGGGCACGCTGTCGAGATAGCCGTTGGTGCCAGCGAAGATCGACGCGGTCTGCTCTTCGAAGGGCAGGGGCGAGAACTGGGCCTGCTTGAGCAGCTCGGTCAGGCGAGCACCGCGGTTCAGCAGCTTCTGGGTCGAAGCGTCGAGGTCCGAACCGAACTGGGCGAAGGCCGCCATTTCGCGATACTGGGCCAGCTCCAGCTTGATCGAGCCCGACACCTTCTTCATCGCCTTGGTCTGCGCGGCGGAACCGACGCGCGACACCGACAGGCCGACGTTGATGGCCGGACGGATGCCCTGGTAGAAGAGGTTGGTTTCGAGGAAGATCTGGCCGTCGGTGATCGAGATCACGTTGGTCGGGATATAGGCCGACACGTCGCCCGCCTGGGTCTCGATGATCGGCAGCGCGGTCAGTGAGCCATTGCCATTGGCGTCGTTCATCTTCGCAGCGCGCTCCAGCAGGCGGCTGTGGAGATAGAAGACGTCGCCGGGATAGGCTTCGCGGCCCGGAGGACGGCGCAGCAGCAGCGACATCTGGCGATAGGCGACGGCCTGCTTGGAAAGGTCGTCATAGACGATCACGGCATGCATGCCGTTGTCGCGGAAAAATTCGCCCATGGTGACGCCGGTATAGGGCGCCAGATACTGGAGCGGAGCGGGTTCCGAAGCGGTCGCGGCGACGACGATGGAATATTCCATCGCGCCATTTTCTTCGAGCTGCTTCACGATCTGCGCGACGGTCGAGCGCTTCTGGCCGACCGCGACGTAGATGCAATAGAGCTTCTTGCTCTCATCGTCGCCCGCGTTGATGCCCTTCTGGTTGATGAAGGTATCGATCGCGACGGCGGTCTTGCCGGTCTGGCGGTCGCCGATGATCAGCTCGCGCTGGCCACGGCCGACGGGGACGAGGGCGTCGATCGCCTTCAGGCCGGTCTGCACGGGTTCGTGCACCGATTTGCGGGGGATGATGCCGGGCGCCTTGACTTCAACGCGCTTGCGTTCGGTATACTGGATCGGGCCCTTGCCATCGATCGGGTTGCCGAGGCCGTCGACCACGCGGCCGAGCAGGCCCTTGCCCACGGGAACGTCCACGATGGTGCCGGTGCGCTTGACGGTGTCGCCTTCCTTGATCTCGGCGTCCGAGCCGAAGATCACGACGCCGACATTGTCGGCTTCGAGGTTGAGCGCCATGCCCTGCACGCCATTGGCGAACTCGACCATTTCGCCCGCCTGGACGTTGTCGAGGCCATGGACGCGGGCGATGCCGTCACCCACGGTCAGCACGGAACCGACTTCGCTCACCTGCGCTTCGGTGCCGAAATTGGCGATCTGGTCCTTGATGACCTTCGAAATTTCTGCGGCGTTGATATCCATGTTCAGCCTTTCATCGCCAAAGCGAGACTATTCAAACGGGTGCGGATGGAGGAATCGATCATCTGGCTGCCGATCTTGACGACCAGCCCCCCCAGGATCGCGGGATCGACCTTGGCATCGAGCGCGACGTCGCGGCCGACGCGGGCGCGAAGGCCCTGCTGCAGGGCGCTGACCTGTCCGGCGTCAAGCGGATGGGCGCTCGTCACTTCGGCGCGAACCTCGCCCTTGTGATTCGACAGCAGCGTTTCATAGGCGCGGATGATCGCGGGCAGCTGGGAAAGGCGGCGGTTCTGGGCCAGCACGCCCAGGAAATTCGTGGTCAGCGCGTCGAGACCCATGGAGGATGCGACCGCGGCGATCGTCTTGCCTGCTGCGTCACGGCTGAGGACGGGGTTGTTCACCAGACCCTTGAAATCGGCCGATTCGGCCAGGGCCGCCTTGAGCGCAGCCAAGCTCGCCGCGACGGTGTCGAGCGTCTTGCCGTCGCGGGCCAGATCGAACAGCGCCACCGCATAGCGGCCGCTGAGGCTGGCCTGAATACCGCCGGTCGTCTCCACGCGCTTACCGTCCTCCACTTGATTCCAGGCAATTTGAATTGCCGGTCATGCAAAAAGGGGGCCCGGTCTGTCCGTCCCGATCCCCTGTTGGGGGGCCGGTTAGCAGTGGGATTGTGACTATGCAAGCCATGGAACGCGATTCGACCGTCAGTATGAAATCATCGCGATTTGACAGGGTTTCAATATGGGCCGAATCGTTGACCGGCTGCGGCGGGCGTCACCCTTCGCCCGGGGTGAGCCGACCCTTTTGGCAATGGTAGACGATCCGTTCGTTGGGCTGGGCCGGAAGCAGGGCGGCAAGATCATTCTGCAGACTTGCGATTTTTCCCAGCAGGGCAGGATCGCCCGCGCACCCCTTGATCGCGCCGCCGCCTAGTGCACGGGCCTTCGCCATGGTATCGATGTCTGGCAGCCAGCGCTGGACCCGGAGCGTGCCCGTCGCAGGATCGAAGCGGCTGACGGTCACGAAATTATGATCATCGGGCACGGATGCGCGCTGCCATCCTGTGCCGGAGGAAACATATTGGGTGTTTCCGTCGACGCACCCGCCCTCGGCCCAGTGGAACCCGATGTCATTGGGCTGGGATATGGTAAGCCGGCTGCGGTTCATGTCCACCCGGCAGATATTGTCGCCCGCCCAGGCATAGGCGCCGTTGCCGTTGACGCCCGAATCCTCCGGAAGTTTGATGCGCTCCTCTATGCTGGAGAAGCTGGGCTTCAGGAAAAACAGCCCGATTGCCGCGAACAGCAGGATGCCGCCGCCGGCCAGCCACCAGGTCGCGCGCTTTTCCCGTCCCTGGCTGTAGAGCAGGCCGCCCGCGCCCAGCCCGAGCACCGCCAGCGCCAGCAGCACGGCGGCGCCCGCCATGGCGTTCTCCCGCGCGGAGATGACGTCGCGTTCGGCTGTGTCGCGCGCCTTGTTCAGCGCCGCTTCGCGGGCGTCCGCGCGGGCGCGCTCGGATTGCTCGCTCCTGGCTTGCTCCCGCTGGGTCAGGGAGGATTCGGCGGCGTCCGCCTCCGCCATCGAACGGCAGGGAACGATCGTGTGCAGCGACGATACGCCCGCCTGCCGCAGGAAGGAGGCGATTTCGCGCCACGACACGGCGAATCCGAATTCCGCATCATTGCCGTCGGAGACAGACCCGAAGCTGTTGACGCCCAGCACCCGGCCGCAATCATCGATCAGCGGTCCGCCGCTGTTGCCGGCGGCCAGGGGCGCGGTGTGCAGCACCGTGTCGAAATTCTGGCTGGCCCGGCCGGAGGAAACATTGCCGCTGGTCTTCACCGTGCCGAGCGGTTCCACCAACTGCTTGAGGCCCAGCCCCTGCGCCCGGTCGACCGTGCCCGGATAGCCGATGGCGGTCACATGCTGCCCGTCGCTCACCGCTCCGGCATAGAAGGTGCTGACCGGCAGATGGCCTTCCTCCAGCTGGATCAGCGCAAGGTCGTTGCCGGGCGAGAAGGCGATGATCTTGCCGCCATAGGTCTTGGTTCCCTCCGAAGGGATGACGCCGATGACGAGATCCTTTTCCTCGCGCGTCAGTTCGACGACATGGGCGTTGGTGATGATCTTGTCCGGCGCGACGGCAAAGCCGCTGCCGTGGCCCACGAAATAGGCGTCGGAACCGTTGGTCGCCACCAGCACGACGCGGACCACGCCGCGGGCAGCGGCGGCAATGTCCTGCTGTTCGGCATGCACGCCGGTCGGTCCGGCAAGAGCCAGCAGGGCGGCCAGGAAGGGGGCGAGGCGACGGAATGATGCGACCATGACTGGCGGCATTCATATGCGATGGCGGGATAGAGGCAATGCGCAAAAAGCGCAGAAACCGCTTTTTGACCGCAAGCGGCAGGAAGCCTGATGCGTTCGGGCAAGCTATCTCTTATCCATGACCGAGATGAGACAGATCGAAGCCCAGATCCATGCCGTGCCTGACGCCGACGCCTGCTGGGACGCGTTTTTACGCCGCGATCGCAGCTTTGACGGGCGGTTCGTGGGAGCGGTGCTGACCACCGGCATCTATTGCAAGCCCAGTTGTGCCGCGCGGCATCCGCGGCGGGAGAACATGATCTTCCTGGCCGACCCGGAGGCAGCGCGGGCGGCGGGTTTCCGCGCCTGCCTGCGTTGCCGCCCCGATGAAGTGGGACGCGACCGGCTGGCGGTGGAGGCGGCCGTCGCCTTCATCGCCGCGGCCGAAACCCCGCCTTCGCTGGAGGCGGTGGCGGCGCATGCGGGCTATTCGCCGCATCATTTCCACCGGCTGTTCAGGCGGGAAACGGGCATGACGCCGGCCGCCTACGCCCGCTCGCTGCGCACTGAGCGGTTGAAAAGCGCGCTGGAGGATGGCGGCAGCGTCACCGGCGCCATCTATGAAGCGGGCTATAACGCCCCCAGCCGCGCCTATGCCGATGCGGAGCGGCACCTGGGCATGACGCCCAGCGCCTGGAAGCATGGCGGCCGGGGCGTGGCGATTCGCCATGCGGTGGTGCAGACCAGCCTGGGGAGAGTGCTGGTCGCCGGCACGGAGCGGGGATTGTGCCGGATCAGTTTCGATGAAGATGAGGCGGACTTGCGCCGCCGCTTTCCCAAGGCGGAAATCCTGCCCGCCGATGAGGCGTTTTCGGCGCTGGCAGCCCAGCTTGTCCGGCTGATCGACGCACCTGCCGAGTCGCTGGAATTGCCGATCGACGTGAGCGGCACGGCGTTTCAGCAGGCGGTATGGGCGGCGTTGCGGGCGATTCCGCCGGGGGAGACGCGCACCTATGGCGAAATCGCGGCGGCCATCGGCCGGCCAGGCGCAGTGCGGGCCGCCGGGACGGCCTGCGGCGACAATGTTCTTGCGGTGCTGATTCCCTGCCATCGGGTGTTGCGAAGCGATGGGAGCCTGGGCGGCTACGCCTATGGGGTGGAGCGCAAGAAGAGATTGCTGGAGAGGGAGAAGGGCTGAGTATCGGCGCGCTCCGGCGCAGGATCATCGGGCTTCAGCGGTCCTTCAACCGCTCCATGATCGCGCGGCGCTGGGCTTTGCTCATGCCCGCCCAGCGCTGGATTTCGTCCGTTGTCCGGCCGCAGCCGGTGCAGACGCGCCGGGCCTTGTCCAGCTTGCAGATGTTGACGCAGGGACTTTCCATGGGGTCTCAGGCCATCACATGAAGCTGTAGGGGTCGACGTCCACCGCGACGCGTGTCCCGGATTTCCAGGTCAGATTGCCCAGCCATTCGCGAATGGCGCCTTGCACGTCGACCTGCCGCGTGGCGTGGATCAGCAGGCGGTGGCGATGGCGCCCACGCAGCACCGACAAGGGAGCCGGGGCGGGGCCATAGACGCGCATCCCGTCGATCAGGGGTGCTGACTTGCCGATCAACCGGGCGATCTCGGCGGCTTCGTCCGCCTCCTCGCTGGAGACGATGATCGCGGCGAAGCGGCCGAAGGGCGGGGCATTGGCGTGGCGGCGATTCTTTGTCTCCACCTCGTAGAAACGCTCCGAATCGCCGGCGATCAGGGCCTTGATCACCTCCGCCTCCGGCATGCGGGTCTGGATGAAGACGCGGCCTGGCTTCTGCCCGCGCCCGGCCCGTCCCGCCACCTGCACGATCTGCTGGAAGGTGCGCTCCGACGCGCGCAGGTCGCCACCCTCCAGCCCCAGATCGGCGTCGATCACTCCCACGAGCGTCAGGTTCGGGAAATGATAGCCCTTGGTGACGAGCTGCGTGCCGATGATGATGTCGACGGCGCCTGCCTCCACTGATTTCACGAATTCGGCCACCTTGGCGGGCGACCAGAGCGTGTCGGAGGTGACGATGGCGGTGCGGGCGTTGGGCCACAGCGCCTTCACCTCGTCCGCGATGCGCTCGACCCCCGGCCCGCAGGCGACGAGCGAATCCTCCTCCTTGCATTCCGGGCAGAAGCGCGGGGCGGGGATGACATGGCCGCAATGATGGCAGGCCAGCCGGTGGGTCAGCCGGTGCTCGACCATCCAGGCGGTGCAATTGGGGCACTGGAAGCGATAGCCGCAATGGCGGCAGAGCGTCAGCGGCGCATAGCCCCGGCGGTTGAGGAAAAGCAGGCTCTGCTCGCCCTTCTCCATGGTCTCGTCAATGGCGCGGACCAGTGGCGGAGCGATCCAGCGGCCACGCTCCGGCGGATCGGTGAGCAGGTTGATGCCCTCTATCTCCGGCATGGCCGCGCCGCCGAAACGGGATGGCAGTTTGATCTCGCGATAGCGGCCGAGTTCCACCTGATGTCGCGTTTCTATGGCGGGCGTCGCGGAAGCGAGGATGACCGGGAATTTCTCGATGAGGCCGCGCATCACCGCCACGTCGCGCGCGTGATAATGAACGCCATCCTCCTGTTTGAAGCTCGCCTCATGCGCTTCATCGACGACGATCAGGCCCAGATTGGGGTAGGGCAGGAACAGCGCCGAGCGGGCGCCGACCACGACCGGCGCCTTGCCCGCCGCAATGGCTCGCCAGGCGCGTCGCCGCTCGCTCTGGCGCAGGCCGCTGTGCCAGTTCACCGGTACGGTGCCGAAGCGTTTTTCGAACCGCTCCAGAAAGGGTTCGGTCAGCGCGATTTCGGGCAGCAGCACCAGCACCTGCCGACCCTCCCTCATCGTCGCGGCCATGGCCTCGAAATAGACCTCCGTCTTGCCTGAACCGGTCACGCCGTCGAGCAGGAAGGGAGCAAAGGCCCTGTCCCTGACGGCCGCGATGAACTGGTCGGCGGCGGCGCCCTGCTTGTCCGACAGCAGCGGCGGGGCGTGATCGGGATCGGGCACGGGGAAGGGCGTGTCGACGCTAACCTCCACCGCTTCGAAGGCACCGGCCTTTACCAATCCGCGAATCACCGCGTCGCTGACTCCGCCGATCATCGCCAGTTCGCGGATCAGCCCCTGCCGCTCGCCGATGCGCTCCATCGCCTGGGCGCGCTGTTCGGTCATGCGGTCCGGAAGGTCGCCCGTGGCGCGATATTCGATGACGGTGCGCGCGCCCTCCAGCGCCGCCATCGAGGCCAGCGTCATGCGCAGGACGGCGGCGATGGGGGCGAGATAATAACCCGCCGTCCATTCGATCAGGCGGCGCACGGTTTCGGGCACGGGCGGCGCGTCGACGACCGCCATGATATTGCGCAGGCGATTGTCGCCCACCGTCTCTATCTCGGGGAAGCTGTCCTCTTCCCACACGACGCCGACGATCTGGCGCGGCCCCAGCGGCGCCACGACGACGCTGCCCGGCCTCACGGCCATCCCGTGCGGCACGCGATAGTCGAGGGGCCCCAGGGCGGCGTTCAGCAGGATGACACGGGCGCGCGAACTCATTGCCTCCTCCCTAAACTGCCGGGCAGGGGAGGCAAGGCCAAGAAGCGTCAGATCTTCCAGCTCAATGTCAGCCAGGGGATATGCGCCACCGCATCTGGGCGGCCGTCGCGAAAGCTCTGCTGCCGCATGTAGAGCAGTTGCGCGTCGAGCGCCCTGGTGATCGGATGGCGCAGGCCAATCTGGTTGCGCATGACGGCAAGGCCCAGCTTGTCATTGGGACGGGCGCGGTTCAGGTGGAACATCAACTCGGTTGCTGCGATCAGCGTCCACCGCTTCGCCGCATCCAGCGGGACCGAAGCCTGCACCCGTTGCCGCAACCGCCAGCTCGCCCTGTCCGCCGTATCGAAAAAGCGCTGCTCGATGCGGGTGCGGGACAGCCAAATGCCCCGGCTAAGGGTCACCTGCTGGAACAGCCGCATTTCCTGCTCCGGGTCGGACCGGAAGAAGGCGATGCCGCCGCCGATCTGCACCGCCTTTGCAATGCGGTGGTCGATCGTGATGCGCGCAGTCTGCTGCTCGCCACCGGAGGAGGCCTCGCGGAAACGTTGGCTGAAGTCGAGCGACACGATGTCCGCGTCGCTTGCCTGGACGACCAGCGATTCGCTCGTCCAGAACTGATTTTCCTGGCTGGCGGCAAGGGCGGGCGAGGCGGCCAGAAGGCCGGCAGAGATCAGCGCGTCCAATATGTGGCGGGGACGCAGGCGGCGGAGCATGGATCGGTCCTTTGGAAAGGTGCCGCCGTCATAATGGTGCGCGGGGCGCCCGGTAAAGGGCCAGTCATCGGCAATAATGGCTAATCTGTCAGGGAGCCGCTAAAGGAGACGCGATTCGACCCTTTCCCCTCTGCCGGAGCAGACCCATGAAGTTCTTCGTCGACACCGCCGACACCAATGAAATCCGCGAACTGGCCGCTACCGGCCTGCTCGACGGCGTCACCACCAACCCCTCGCTGATCCACAAGTCGGGCCGCAAGTTCCTGGAAGTGGTGGAGGAAATCTGCGGCATCGTCGAAGGCCCGGTGTCGGCAGAGGTCGTCGCGCTCGACCATGAGACGATGATGAAGGAAGCCGCCGTCCTGCGGAAGATCGCCGACAATGTCTGCATCAAGGTGCCGCTGACCATCGATGGTCTCAAGACCTGCAAGGCGCTGACCAGCGAGGGCGTGATGGTGAACGTCACCCTCTGCTTCTCGGCGAATCAGGCGCTGCTGGCGGCCAAGGCGGGCGCAAGCTTCATCTCGCCCTTCGTAGGGCGCCATGACGACAATGGCTTTGACGGCATGAAGCTGATCGAGGATATCCGCCTGATCTACGACAATTACGCGTTCGACACGGAAATCCTGGTGGCCAGCGTGCGCCACCCGATCCATGTGCTGGAAAGCGCGAAGATCGGCGCCGACGTGATGACCGCGCCTCCGTCCGTTATCAAGGCGCTGTTCAACCATGTGCTGACCGAGAAGGGCATTGCCGGTTTCCTGGCGGATTGGGAGAAGACCGGCCAGTCGGTTCTCTGATGTTCCTAGGATAGGGGTCAGGGAATGGCGGGTTCCTGCGAAGGCGGGAGCCCGTCCCTGCCGTCTGGACCGTGCCGGCGCGCCACTGGTCTCCTTCCAGCGGTTTGCAGGGACACGGCGCTTTGCTCTTTTTCGTCGCAACTCCCCGCCGCGCAGTTCATTCTCTCCCCTGAAGGAGAGAGGCGATGTTCGTCGCGGTCTATTGGTGGCGCGTCCACCCCGGCAAGGAGGATCAGTTCCGCAAGGCATGGCGCCGGGGAACCGACCTGATCCGCGAGAAATATGGCAGCTATGGTTCGCGCCTGCATCGCGATGCGGACGGACGGTTCGTCGGCTATGCCGAATGGCCGGACGAGGCGACCTGGCGCACGGCCTTCGATCAAAAGATGGTCTATGACGATCCCGACACCCGCGCCGCCTTCGTCGATGCCATAGCCGAAGTGCCGCCCGACGCCGATCCCATCTTCACCATGACGGTGACCGACGACTTGCTGTTGCGTTCGATGGGAGGGCGCGGCAGCAGCGACTGACCGATCGGTCAAGGACCCACCCCTTGCGCGCTCCTCCCTGCGCCTTCCAGCCAGCCTGCTAACACCTATGATCTTGTGGACTGTCCCGATGCGCCGATGCGCCGGGCGATACAGGCTCTATCACCATGAGCGCCTGCCAAATCCCTGGAAAAGAGGAGGGAAAGCATCGCTGCCAGTGCTTCCTGTCCGGTCTTGCCGGTTTCGTCCGCGACGGACGCCAGGCCATCCCTGGCCTATCGTCGCGATATCGACGGGCTGCGCGCTTTGGCGGTGCTGCCGGTGCTGTTCTATCATGTCCGACTTTGGCCCTTTACCGGGGGTTTCGTCGGAGTCGACATCTTCTTTGTCATCTCCGGCTATCTGATCGCCATGATCATCAGCCGGGAAATGACGGAAGGCCGGTTCAGCCTGACCGATTTCTATGCGCGGCGCATCCGCCGCATATTTCCCGCGCTGTTCGCGACCATCGCGGTCACCATCCTGGTCGGCAGCCAGATCCTGCTGCCGCTTGATTATCGCGCTCTTGGCCTGAGCGCCGCAGCGACGGTGCTTTTCGCCAGCAACCTGCATTTTGCCCGGCACAGCGGCTATTTCGGCAGCGCGGCGGAGGAGGCGCCGCTGCTGCACACATGGTCGCTGGCGGTGGAGGAGCAATTCTATATCCTCTTCCCGCTCCTGATGCTCTGCGCCTTTCGGGCGGGAGGGCGCAGCCGGCTGTTGCTGGCGATGATGGCGCTCCTGTCCTTCGCGACGGCGCTGCTTTTGGTCGATCGTGCGCCCGTGCTGGCCTTCTACCTTCCCTTTCCCCGCGCCTGGGAATTGCTGGCGGGGGCGTTGCTGGCGATGGGCCTGTTGCCGCCGCTGCGGAGGAGATGGGCGGCGCAACTTTGCGCGCTGGCCGGCGTGGCGTCGATCGGCTGGGCGTTGTTCGGCTTTTCCAGCGCAACGGTCTTTCCGGGGCTGAACGCGCTTTATCCCGTGCTCGGCGCATTGCTGATCCTGCATGCGGGGCAGAGCGGATCGGCGATCAGCCAGGTGCTGGGCGGCGCGGCGCCCGTGGCCATCGGCCGCATATCCTATTCGCTCTATCTGTGGCACTGGCCGATCGTCGTCTTCTGGACCTATCGCACCGACGGGGACTGGCGCTTGCGGGAGCAGTTGCTCGTCATCCTGCTTTCTTTCCTCTTTGCCTTTCTGTCCTGGCGTTTCATCGAGGAGCCGTTCCGCCGGGCGCGCCGCTTCACGAACGGCCGCGCCTTTGCGCTGGCTGGCGCGATGATGGCGGCGGGGTGCGGAGCGGGAGCGCTGCTCTATCTTTCGGGCGGTCTGCCCGCGCGGGTGGCGCCGTCCGTCGCTGCGCTCGACGCGGCGAGCGGGAGCATGGCCTACCTGCCCGAGCGCTGTTCGGGCATGGCGGCGGTCCGGCACCGGACGCTCTGTGCGGTGGGCGCGCATAACGGCACGGCGCCCAGCTTCCTGCTGTGGGGCGATTCTCACGCCCATGCGCTGAAACCTGCATTCGATCAGGCGGGCGATGCGCTGGGCCTGTCCGGACGGATCGCATCCTACCCCGCCTGCCCCACCCTGCTGGGGCTGGACCGGCTGGACCAGCCCGCTAGCCATGATTGCAGCGCGTTCAATGCGCAGGTTCTGGCAATGCTGCGCGACAGCCCGACCATCCACACCATATTCCTTGTGTCCCGCTGGGGCCTGTGCGCAGATGGACGTCGCCCGGAAGGCGGGATGCCCTGCTATCTTGGCCGGGACGAGAATGACGACAGGAGCCTCAGCCGGGATGCCCAACTATTCCGGGCGGGGCTGGAGGAGAGCGTGCGGGCGCTGACCGGCATGGGCAAGCGGGTCATATTGGTCGCCCCGGTTCCGGAATTCCGCCGCAATGTACCGGAAAGCCTGGCGCGGGCCCAACTCTACAGCGAACCGGCGGGGCTGGACCTGCCCCTGGCGGATTATCTGCGGCGTCAGCGCAGCGTTTTCGGCGCCTTCGACGCGATGCGGCGGCGCTTCGCGGTCAGCATCGTCTATCCGCACCGTCTTCTCTGCCGCAGCGGCCATTGCGCGACCATGATGCATGGCGTGCCGCTTTATTCCGACGATGACCATCTGTCGCGGCAAGGCAGCCTGTTGCTGACAGGCATGATCCATGAAGCGATGCGGCCGATCCGGGATGGGGCCGATCGCCGCGAAAAGCGGTGAAGCAAAGGGGAATTGGCGACCCCGACAGGATTCGAACCTGTGACCATTCGCTTAGAAGGCGAATGCTCTATCCAGCTGAGCTACGGGGCCGTTGGCGCGTTCGATAGCCGCCCTTCGCCCCGCTTGCAATCATGGGCGATTGCATTTGCGCGCGCGCCCGATATGCAGGAGCGCATGACCGACAAGGGGGTAAGGAAAATCGATGCCTATGCGCTGGGTGCGCGGCCCTTGCGCTATTTCGATTTCTGCATGGCTGGTTTCGTCGCGATCCTGCTGCTGTCCAACCTGATTGGCGCGGCGAAGCTGTCGACCGTAGGCGGCTTCACCTTTGGCGCCGGTATCCTCTTCTTTCCGCTCGGCTATGTGCTGGGCGACGTATTGACGGAAGTCTATGGCTATGCGCGGGCGCGGCGCTGCGTCTGGGCTGGCTTTGGCGTGATGCTGTTCATGGCGCTGATGAGCTGGGTGGTGGTGCAGTTGCCCCCGGCGGAGGGATGGCCGGACCAGAAGGCCTATGAGGCCGTCTTTGGCAGCACATGGCGCATCGTCTTCGCCTCCGTCACCGCCTTCTGGGCGGGGGAGTTCGCCAACAGCTTCGTTCTCGCCAAGATGAAGCTGCTGACGCAGGGCAGGCATCTCTGGATGCGGACGATCGGATCGACCATCGTGGGGCAGGGGGTCGACAGCCTGCTCTTCTATCCGCTCGCCTTCTACGGCAACTGGACCAACGCACAGGTGGCGACCGTGATGGTCACGAACTGGTTGATGAAGGTCACATGGGAAGCCGTGCTGACGCCCGTCACCTATGTCGTGGTCGACCGCCTCAAGCGCGCCGAGGGGCTGGACGTGTTCGACGAGGGCACGAATTTCACGCCGTTCCGGACCAGCCTGTGACGCATCCCGCTGCCGCCTGAGCCGGCGCGTCTCAATCGTCCGGATAACGCGCGCTTACGAAATACAGCCCGTCCGGCGGTGCATTGAGCCCCAGGGCCGCCCGGTCCTTCGCGTCCCGTGCCGCCTCCATGTCCGCCGCCGACCAGCGCCCCATGCCCACCATGGCAAGGCATCCCACCATCGACCGCACCTGATGGTGGAGGAAGGATCGCGCCTCCGCATGAATGGCCAGCCGGTCGCCCGAACGCTCCACGTCCAGTCGGTCCAGCGTCTTTACCGGGCTTTCCGCCTGGCAATGGACCGAGCGGAAAGTGGTGAAGTCGTGCCGCCCGACCAGCAGTTGCGCGGCCTGCTGCATCGCCTCCGCATCCAGTGGCTGGATCACGCGCCAGACCAGCCCATCTTCCCAGGTCAGCGGTGCGCGGCGGTTGGCGATGCGATAGACATAGGATCGGCCGTTGCAGGAAAAGCGCGCATGCCAATCATCCAGCACGGTCTTGCAGGCCAGGATCGCGACCGGCGCCGGGCGGAGCAGCGCGTTCAGCGCCTCCATCAGGCGGAAGGGCGTCATGTCCTTCGCAATGTCGGCATGGGCGCGCATGGCAAGGCCATGGACGCCCGCGTCGGTGCGGCCCGCCGCATGGACGGCGACCCGTTCGCCCGTGACGGCGAAGATCGCATCCTCAATCGCCTGCTGTACGCTCGGCCCATGGGCCTGCCGCTGCCAGCCCATGAAGGGGCGGCCGTCAAATTCGACAGTGAAGGCGAAACGGGCCATGGGGTCAGGCGTCGACCCGGCTGCCGGCGGGCATGTCAAAGCCGCGCAGCAATTCACCCGCCGACATGGCGCCCTTGCCCGCGCGCTGGATCGCTGCCGGGCGGATACTGCCATGGCCGCAGCCGATGAGCAGGCTGTTGTCGAGCAATTCGCCCGCCGGGCCTTCATCCTCCTCGACATGGGCGGCGAGGATACGGAAGCGCTCTCCGCGATATTCGAAGAAGGCGCCGGGCGCCGGGTTGAAGGCGCGCACCTGCCGTTCGACCTGACGCGCGTCGCGGCTGAAATCGATCCGCGATTCCGCCTTGTCGATCTTGGTAGCGTAGGTGACGCCTTCCTCCGGCTGGGCGACGGGCGGATGGAGGGCGATGTCGTCCAGCACCTCGACCATCAGCTCCGCGCCTGCATCGGCCAGTTCCTGCGTCAGCGCGCCGGCGGTCTTGTCCTCTATCGGTGTGACATGCTTGGCGCGCATCGGGCCGGTGTCCAGCCCTGCCTCCATGTCCATGATGGTGACCCCGGTGACATTGTCGCCAGCGAGGATGGCGCGCTGGATCGGCGCCGCGCCGCGCCAGCGGGGCAGGAGAGATGCGTGGATGTTCATGCAGCCGAAGCGCGGAGCATCCAGGACCGGGCGCGGCAGGATCAACCCATAGGCGGCGACCACCGCCACATCGGCGTCCAGTGCGGCGAAGGCGGCCTGCACTTCTGCATCCTTCAGCGAAACGGGCGTGCGCACTTCTATGCCCATTTCCTGCGCCATCGCGTGGACGGGCGAGGGGCGCAGCGCCTTGCCGCGTCCCGCGGGTCGGGGCGGTTGGCTGTAGGCCGCAACGATCTCATGCCCGGCCTTTGCCAGGGCGGCCAGAGCCGGCACGGCGAAATCGGGGGTTCCCATATAAACGATGCGCATGGCGGGCCTTTTGCTCGGTTTCGGCACGTTGAGGTGCCGCATCTGAAACGCGCCGGAGGCGTATTTACGAAGACGCCTCTCAAACCCCTTGTGTCCACGACTTGCAAGCCCTTATTCCGGTCCCATGGCCTCTCCCGAAATCGAAGCGTTGACGCATGCGCTCTCCCGCCTGCCCGGCCTTGGCCCGCGTTCGGCGCGACGTGCCGTGCTGCACCTGCTGAAGAAGCGGGAATCCGCGCTGGAGCCGCTGCTGCGCGCGCTGGACGCGGTGAACGATCGGCTGGTGACGTGCAGCCTGTGTGGCAATGTCGACACGGTCGATCCCTGCGGTATCTGCGCCGATCCGCGCCGGGATGCGCGGGCGCTTTGCGTCGTGGAGGATGTGGCGGACCTCTGGGCGCTCGACAAGTCCCGGCTGTTTCCGGGACGCTTCCATGTGCTGGGCGGACGGCTGTCTGCGCTGGAGGGCGTGCGGCCGGAGGACCTGTCCATCGACGCGCTGGTAGCGCGGGTGGAGGCGGGCGGCATAGACGAGGTGGTGCTGGCGATGAATGCGACGCTGGAGGGGCAGACCACCGCCCATTATCTGGCCGAACGGCTGGAGCGCTTTCCCGTGCGCCTCACGCAACTGGCGCATGGCGTGCCGGTGGGCGGGGAACTGGACTATCTGGACGAGGGGACATTGGCCCAGGCGCTGAGGGCCCGTCGTCCCATCGGGTGAATATGGCGATCGCTTGAAATTTTCCGGCCGGCCGTTTATTTTAGTGCCATGGCCATTCTTCCCATCCTGGAGGCGCCCGATCCGCGCCTGCGTACCATCTCGTCTCCGGTGGAGGCGATCGATGACGATTTGCGGCGTCTGATCGATGACATGTTGGAGACCATGTACGACGCGCCGGGCATCGGTCTGGCGGCGATCCAGGTGGGTGTGCCCAAGCGGGTGCTGGTGATCGACCTGCAGGAACCCGAATCCGATGAGGAAGGGGCGCCGCCGGTCAGGAAACCGATGGTGTTCATCAATCCGGAAATCCTGGAGGGGTCGGAGGATCTGTCGGTCTATAATGAAGGCTGCCTGTCCGTCCCCGACCAGTTCGCGGAAGTGGAACGGCCGGCCAGCATCCGGGCAAGCTGGATGGACCGGGATGGACGCATCCACGAGGAACGGCTGGAGGGATTGCTCGCCACCTGCCTCCAGCACGAGATGGATCATCTGCAGGGCGTGTTGTTCATCGACCATCTGTCCCGGTTGAAGCGGGACATGCTGATGAAGAAGCTGACCAAGGCCCGCAAGGCGGCCTGATCCTTGCGACAGAGCTTAAACAGGCGCCCCGGTCGTGGCCGGGGCGTTGCCGTTGGCGTGGCGCATATCTGTCGGGAAATGTCCGCATTCGCCGTCCGAACGGGTCATCAGATCAGCGGACGGGCGTCCATGTCTGGGTCTTGCAGAAGATCATGATGCAACCCTGCACCTTCAACGTGCCGTTGCCGTTGCGGCTGACCTTGCTGTTGTAGGTCTTGCCGCTCTCCGGATCGTAGATCGATCCTTTCCACAGCTCGCCTGCATCGGCAAAGCCCGTGAGCAGCGCCAGTCCGGCAAGGGGTTTGCTGCGTAGTGCAGGATCGGGGTTCTTGATGTCGGTCTGGGGCCGGCCCGGCGTGGGCTTCACGATCTTCTCGATACGCCCGCACAGCGTCTTTCCGCATGGGGCGATCTGGACGATGGCCTTGCCGTCGACAGTGGCCCAGTGGCCGATGATGGGCTGCGCAGCTTCAGCGGGCAGGGCGGCGAACAAGGGCAGCGCGAACAGTGCGGCGCGGGCGGCGATGCGGGTGATGGCGACCATTGACCTCTCCGGATTTTGCGTCTTTGCAAAGAGCGATAAGGCAGGTTCCGCCGGTTCGCCAAGCCGAAAATCAACGGCTTTCCTGGGGTTTTGGAAGGGACGCTACGGCAGCGCCCCTTTGTCGTCCCCCGATTTTCAGAAGGCCTTGCTGATAGAGCAGGCGGCAGGGCCCAGAATGACGACGAACAGGGTCGGTAGGATGAAGAGAATCAGCGGCACGGTCATGATGGCGGGCAGGCGCGCGGCCTTTTCCTCTGCGCGCATCATGCGTTCGTGGCGGAATTCGGCGGACAGCACGCGCAGAGCAGAGGCGAGGGGCGTTCCGTATTTTTCCGTCTGGATCATGGTGGTGACCACGCCCTTGACCGCGTCCAGCTTGACGCGGTTTGCCAAGTTCTCGAACGCCATGCGGCGCTCGGTCAGGAAGCTGAGTTCGATCGCGGTCAGGTGGAATTCATCGCCCAGTTCCGGATAGGCCTTGCCCAGTTCGCGTGCGACGCGGCTGAAAGCGGCATCGACCGTCAGCCCCGCCTCGGCGCAGATCACCAGCAGGTCGAGCGCGTCGGGCAGCCCCTTGCGGATCGCGGCGGAGCGTTTCTGGACCTTGTTGTCGATGAAGATGTCCGGCGCCTTGTAGGACAGCAGCAGGGCGCCCGCAAAGGCCATGAAGCGCTTGGCGCCGCCCCATTCGGGGAAGATGCCCACGGCATAGAGCAGCAGCGCCGCCATCCCGCCGATCACGATCGGCAGGATCATGCGGCCGAAAATGACCGCGACCGCCCAGTCCTTTGACCGGATGCCGGCCTGGGCCAGCTTGGTCTGCGCTTCCTTGAGCTGATCGTCCTGCAGGACCTTCAGGTTGGAAAGGAGCGACCGCATCTGGTCGGTCGCC
Source organism: Sphingobium sp. R-21 (assembly GCF_049913335.1). Taxonomy (NCBI): domain Bacteria; kingdom Pseudomonadati; phylum Pseudomonadota; class Alphaproteobacteria; order Sphingomonadales; family Sphingobiaceae; genus Sphingobium; species Sphingobium sp. R-21. Next base: position 675,381 of record NZ_CP184375.1, read on the forward strand.
TGATTCTTCTTCACCAGCTTGGCGCGGCGGCGCGCGGTGGAGGCGGTGATGCCCGCCTTCAACTGCTCGCGCCGGTCGTTGAGCGTCTTGACGCGCTTTGCCATCGGATCGCGCACCGTCATCACCGCGTAGAGCGCGAACAGAGTCGCCAGCGTCGCCAGAGCGGCGAGCAGCGTGCCGAAATCGGTGGCGGTCAGTCCGAACAGGGTGCCGGCAGGAACGGGCGTGCTTTCCATCTTGGCGGCTTCCTCAAATCTCGAAGTTGATCATCTGGGCCATGATGAAGGCTCCGATGGCCATCCAGCACATCCCGCCAATACCGACGACCTGCATGAGCGAGAGGCCGAACAGCCCCGCCGGGTCGGGCGTGAAGAAGGGCGACATGTAATTATAGTTGATGTAGCAGATCAGGCCGAACACCAGGAACGGCAGGACGCCGATGATATAGGCCGAAGCCTTGGATTCCGAGGACATCGCCCGGATCTTGAGCTTCATCTGCGCGCGCTGGCGGAGCACGGTGGCAAGGTTGGACAGCGTTTCCGCCAGATTGCCGCCGGTTTCGCGCTGAATCGCCAGGCTGATGACGAAGAACTGGAATTCGGGCGTGCCCAGCCGGTCTGCGGTTTCCTGCAGCGCCTGATCCATGCTCTTGCCGATCTTGATGCGTTCGGTGATCAGCTTGAATTCCTCGCCCACCGGTCCTGGAACCTCGGTCGACACGACAGTCAGCGTCTCGGAAATGGGAAGACCGGAGCGCAGGCCACGAGTCAGCAGTTCCAGCGCGTCGGGAAACTTGGCGTTGAACTTCAGCACGCGACCCTTGATGAGCCGACCGATCCACATATGCGGCAGGCCAAGGCCCGCTGCGAGGCCGAGCATCACCGCGAAAAGCGGCGGAAATCCGCGCAGCATCAATATGGCGGTCAGCAGCAGGAAGATGACGGCACAGGCGGTCATATACTGGCTGACCGTCCATTTCTTGCCGGTCATGCGGATGCGCTTGGCCAGATTTTCCGGATTGGGCACCAGCGACACCAGCATCGACGCTTCATTGCCGGCGGGGCGGTTGGATATCGCCTTGCGCATGCGCGCTTCCATGATGGCGTCCGTCGAATCGCTGTGCCGGCCGCGGATCAGCTGCATGCGGCGCTTCTGCGCCTTTTCCGGCGAAGGCCCGCCAAAGGCCATGACGATCAGGCCCAGCATGGCTGCGAGCAGCACCGTCATCAGGATGATATTGCCGTTCATGCGCCTGCCCGTTTCCAGTCTGGTTCCATCAAAGCGGCCATGCCACCCGCTGGCGGCATGGTCCGTCCTGTTCAGGCCGAAGCCTTGTCCTTGCGCCGCGAGGGGATCATGCTCTTGAGATCGCTGATCTTGCCCAGCAGGGAATCACCCTTCTTCGAAGAGGTTGCGCCACCTTCGGCATCCGCATCCTCTGCCGCGCCCAGCACCGCCTCCAGCAGGGCCTGGCAGGCGCCGCCCACCTTGCTGCCCTTGGCCGTTTCCGCCAGCGTCTTGCCCAGCTTCGCCGCCTGCGCGGCAATCTTGAGGTCGAAGGGGATCAGCACGTCCACCTTGCGTTCAATCGACTGCTCGAAATCCTTGCGGCTGATTTCCGGCGCGCCTGGATGAACGCGGTTGGCGACCACGAGCACGCGCGACTGCGGTGCATTGGTCTTGAGCCAGGACAGGATGCGGATCGAATCCCGCGCCGCCGCCAGCGTCAATTCCGTAACCACGACCGTGACGTTCACGTCGCTCATCAGATGGGGGTGCTGGATCAGCATGCCGCGCGGCAGGTCGATGACGCTGCATTCGAAAGCGACCCGGAACTCCTCCAGCAACTGGTAGAAGGCGCCGCCATCGGTCAGCATGGGCTGGCTGATCGGCGCCTCGGCCGACAGGATCGCCAGCGTGTCGCTGGCGCGCACCATGGCCCGTTCGATGAACAGCCCGTCGATGCGGCTGGGATTTTCGATGGCGTCGGTCAGCCCGCGTCCCGGTTCCAGATCCATCGCCAGCGCGTTGGTGCCGAAATGAACGTCCAGGTCGAGAAGGGCGGTCGGCCGCTTCTTCTTCTCGCTGAGCAGCCAGGCGAGCGAGGTTGCAACGCTGGAAGCGCCCACGCCGCCGCGTGTTCCGATGACCGCCGTGGTCATGTGCGGCCGTTCCGGCCCGGCGTCGCGGGGAGCGAAGAAAACGGCCTGCGCCTGGGCCAGTGCGTCGCGCAACTGGTCCGCGCCGAAGGGTTTCAGCAGATAGTCCTGAATGCCGCTGGCCAGCAGGTCGCGATAGAGGCGCACGTCATTGACCTGGCCGGCGGCAATGACGACCGTGCCGGGCTCGCACACTTCGGCCAGATTGTTGATGTCATTGAGCGGATCGCCGCTTTCCGACATGTCGATGAACAGGATCTGCGGCGAGGCGGTGATCGACAGGGACTGCACGGCGTTGCGCATGCCGCCCTTGTTCACCTTTTCCGGCGCCCAGCCCATCTCGGCCGCGACGACGCGCAGCAGGTCGAAGCTGTGATCATCGCAGACAAAGGCATGGAAAGGGTCACGCTGGCCGGATGCGCCGGGTTTCCAGGGTGCGTTCATATCACTTGCCTCCCGTTAAGGTCTTCAGGTCGCCCGTTCCCGTCGGCGGCTTGTCGCGATAGGTTGATATCGCCCGGTTGGACGTTGCGGTGCGCAGATCGCTGTCGGTGGTCTGGCCACGCACCAGATCCTCCGGATTGGCGATCATTGCGGCCAGATTGCCGTTCACGCCGCAGCCGAAATTTTTCGACGCGCCCAATTGCTGGTCTGCTTCCGGCTTGTCCGACCAGTCGGGGCATCCCGGCACGCTGGCGGTGGCGCGGCGCACGATCAGGCGTATGGCGCCCTGCGGCGCGGTGCCGGCGACGGCCGTGCTGTCTTCCCCCACCAACATGCCATGGCGCGCGACCACATCGGCTATACCTTCGCGCAGGGCGGGGCTGTAGTAGCCCGCCTCCGTCGCGACGGCGACCTGGTCGCCATAGCCAAGGCCGATGGAAACGAACCAGTCGTCCAGCCGGCGCGCTTCCGATGCCGAAAGGCCACCATCGGGCCCTGCCTGCACGTCATAGGTGAAGGCGGTATGGCCGACGACCGGCTGGTGGACCGACTGCACGCCGCGATTGGCGGCCTGGTCGGTCTGGCAGGCGGCGAGCGGCAGCGCCATCAGGGCGAGCGCACCCAAGCGGACGATGCCGGTGAGGACGGGGGTCTTGCGAGACTGGAAAGTCATGTCTTTCGTCCTTCGGGTCAGAAGCTGAAGCCCGGCGCGGCGTCCTTGGAACGCTTTCCGGTGTCACGGGAGGCGACGGGCGGCAGGGCCGCCGACGATTGCGGACCGGGCGCCGGGACCGGCGCACCCGGCGCGCGGCTCGGCATGGGTGCCTGGGCGCCGCTGACGCCGTCATGGCCCTGTTGCAGGAACAGGCCCTGACCCTCATTGGCATTGCGAAACCCGTCAGTCGGCAGCCGCACGTCCGATGCATTCATCGGCTTCACCAGATAGGGCGTGACGACGATCACCAGTTCGGTTTCGTGGCGCTGGAAATTGCGCGACTTGAACAGGCTGCCCAATATGGGCAGATTGCCAAGGCCGGGTACCTTGCTGATGTTATTGGCGGTATCGTTGTTGAGCAGACCCGCGATCATGAAGGCTTGACCCGAACCCAGTTCCACCGTGGTTTCGGCGGTGCGGCTCTTGAGCGCAGGCACGCTGGCGTTGATCGAGAAGTCGAGGCTCGACACGGTGGGGCGCACCCGAAGGGAGATGCGGCCATCCGCCAGAACGGTGGGCGTGAAGGCCAGCTGCACGCCATATTGCTTGAATTCGATGCTGTTTCCCTGCGTGCCGTTGCTGACGGTATAGGGATATTCGCCGCCCGCCAGGAAGCTGGCGGTTTCGCCGGACAGCGAGGTCAGGTTGGGCTGGGCGAGAGTGGTGGCGAGGCCGCTTGATTCTGCAAGGTCGAGCGCGGCGGCGACATCCATGCCCAGCAGCTTGGCGACGAAGCCCAAGGAGGTCGTGCCGTCCGTGGGACTGTTGAACAGCCAGGATCGCGAAATGTCGCTGGTCGGTGCGCCGCCACCGGTGTTGGTCTGGAACGCTCGATCGGCGCGGTTGATGTAACCGCTGAAGCTGCCGGTTCCGGTCCCGAGTCCCGTGATATTCATGCCGATCTTGTGCCCGACATCCTTGGTGACTTCGGCGATCTTGACCTGAAGGTTGACCTGGAGCGGCGTCGCGGTGCGCAGGCGGCTCACCACCGTCACTTCCTTGCCGACAAAGGCCTGGGTCAGCCGTTCGGCCTCTGCCGCGTCTTCCGGCGCGGCGATGGTTCCGGTCAGCAGGACCATGCCGTTCATCTTGTTGACGGCGATGTCCGCGTTGGGCATCGCCAGCTTCAACATCTCGTCGATGCTGGTCAGGTTGTTGCCGACGCGGACCGTGCCGGAAAACAGCACCTTCCCGTTGGTCGTTGTTGCGAAGACGGTGGTCTCGCCCGCCTTCTTCGCGATCAGGTAAAGCTGGTTCTGCGAACGAACATGGACGTCGACCACATCCGGATCGCCGATCACCACGTCCGACATCTTGGCCGGCAGGTTGATGACCTTGCTGCCGCCGACGGAGAGCAGGATCGCATTGTCCTGCATGGAGGCCGGCGCCGCGTTGAGCGCGGTGGTCGGCGCGGCGGCGATCGCAACCGCCAGGCCAAGCGCGATCGCCGGGCCGAGCAGCGGCCTGGCCGCTGCCGTGTGAACGATAAACCCCTTCATCTTACTTCCCCCCGACCGGAACGACGGTCACACTGGTTCCACGGGCGACGCGGATCACCGGCCCTTGGCCCGCAATGCTGCCGCCGACCGGCACGCCCATGGCCGGAGCGCCGCCTGCGCCCATGGCCTGCAAAGGCTTGGCGGGGACGCTGCTGCGCTGATAGCGCGAGACGTCGGCGCCGGTGGAATAGGTGCCGCCCTTGTCGACCGGGCGAGCGGCGATGCTGGCCAGCAGCTTCTTTTCCGCATTGGGATTGCTGCCGTCGGGCAGGTCGACGTCGCTGCCCGCGATGGCCGCGTCCAGCTCCGAACTATTGTCCGCCAGCGAGCGCAGCGAGAGCGAGAGCGAGCCGATCGTCTGCGCCACTGCGATCTTCTCCGCGATCTTGGGCGTGACTTCGATGGTGACGTTGGAATAGGTCTGGACGACAGGTTTGCCGTCGGCGCCCAGCGCGTCCATGCGCTGATCCGTGGCAAGCACGCGCAGGTTGCGCAGGATGGTTTCGGAAACCTTGAGCGGATCGCCATCGCCGCCGCCGCTGACGCTCTGCGTCAGCACCAGGTCGACGCGGTCGCCCGGGAAGACGAAGCCTGCCACCGAATTTTGCGCCGATACCGGCACGGTCACGGCGCGCATGCCCGGTCCCAGAGCCGCGGCGAGGAAACCGCGGTCGCCAGGCTTGATCACTGAACCCACCGTCATCGGCTGACCGGCGGAAATGGCGGTACGGATGACGCTGCCCACCAGCTTCTGGGGATCGGCCTGGCCCTTGATATAATAGGCCTGCTCGACGAGATCCTTGGGCCATGGCTGGAAACGGAAACTTTCCGCGTCCAGGATGGTGCCCACCGGCAGGGCCTTCGTCGCGACCAGCACATGGGGCTGGTCCGCCTCAACCGGCATGGACGATGCGCCCGCCTGCGGCGTGCTCGACGAACTCAGCATGTTGCGTGCGAGCAGGGCTGTAGTGACCGCTATGATCAGCGCTCCCACCAGCAGCACGATCTTCTTGGCATCCATGATGAAATTCGCCTCCCTCAATCAGACGAGTTGCGTCTGAGCCCCCGGATATTCACGCAAATTGGTTAATATATCGTTCGCCAAGTAGCCAAAGCGCCGCGAACGAGATGGCAATGCCATAGGGGATTTGCGGCTGACCCAGCCGCCGGGTCATGCGATGGTGCACGACGGTCACGATGGTGACGATGCCCCCCAGCACCGCCATCAGCATCAGCATCGACAAGGTCGCCTGCCATGGAAACCACAGCGCCAGCGCGGCCAGCAGCTTCACGTCGCCGCCGCCCATGCAGCCGAGCGCGAACAGCGCGGCGAACGCCAGGAACACGACCAGCGCAACCAGAAGCTGCACCGCCATTCCGGGCCAGAGCGCAAGCCCGCAGGCCAGCCACCATATCGGCGCCAGAGCGGCCACAGTCAGGTTCAGCCGGTTGGAGATGATACGTGACCGCAGATCGGTGACAGACGCCACGATCAGCAGCAGTGCCAGGGCGCCGATCAGCGCCATTTGGAAAATATCCCCCATCATGGGTTCGAAACTATAGACCGCATGCCTTACCAAAGCGTAACCATGCCGCGCATGGATTCGCCCCGCTTCGTTCCCGCTTCCTTCGACCGGCGTGCCTGGCCCATGGACGGACGGTTGGACTATTGGGCCGCACCCGACGGTTGGCGCCTGCGCCGCTTTCGGCTGGGCGATGGCGATCGGGGCCGGATGCTGGTGCTGGGCGGACGCGGCGACATGATCGAGAAATATCTCGAGGTCATCCGCCATTGGGCCGACCGCGGTTGGGCCGTCACCAGCTTCGACTGGCGGGGGCAAGGGGGATCGGGCCGAACAACGGACGATCCGCTATGCGGACATATTGACGATTTCGGACAGTGGATCGCCGACCTCAACGCCTTCGCTGCCGAATGGCGCGGGGAAGGGAGGGGACCGAAGGCGATCGTCGCGCACAGCATGGGGGGCCACCTGCTGCTGCGCGCCCTGGCGGAGGGCATGGCGCCGCCCGATGCGGCGGTGACGGTCGCGCCGATGATGGGACTGCATACAGCGCCTCTGCCCCGCTGGCTGGCGGTGGCGATTGCCGAAACCATGTGCACCCTGGGTTTTGCGGAAAAGCAGGCCTGGACCCAGAAGGAGGAGTCGGAACGGCAGCGGCGCATGCGGCAGAAGCGGCTGACGCACGATCCGGAACGCTATGCCGACGAATTGTGGTGGCGGGACCATAGCCGCGAGGTTGCGTTGGGGCCGCCAAGCTGGAAATGGGTGGCGCAGGCGCTGCATTCGACGCGCATGCTGGAGAAGGGGCGGGAAATGGAGCGGATCGTCGTCCCCTTGCTCGTCCTGGCGGCGCGGACCGACCAGCTCGTCTCCACCCCTGCCATCGAGCGGATCGCAGCACGGATCGCGGGCGCGCGGCTCCATGTTTACGGGCGGGAGGCCGCGCATGAGATATTGCGGGAGCTGGACCCGGTGCGATTGGACGCGCTGGGGCGGATCGACGGCTTTCTGGACGAAGTCGCGCCACGCAGGGGCGGCGGGGGATGAAGCGGCCTGATATCGTCATCGTCGGTGGCGGCATTGCCGGGGCAAGCCTTGGCGCCGTGCTGGCGGAGCATGCCAGCGTGCTGTTGCTGGAGATGGAAGCAAGCGCCGGCTATCATGCCACGGGGCGGGCGGTGTCCTTCTGGGAAGAAACCTATGGCGGTGTTGCCGTCCAGCCGCTGACCACGGCATCGGGGCCCATGCTGGCTGCGCCGGATCCCGATTTTTCCGACACCCCTTTCCTGAAGCCGCGCCGGACACTGCATATCGGGCGGGCAGGCGACAGGGTAGCGCGCGACCGGCTGCTGGAGGCGTTCGCCGGCAAGGTGGATCTGGTTCCGGTCGATCCTGCCGCATTTGTTCCAGGGCTTCGGCCGGAATGGACGCTGGGGGTGCTGGAGCCGGGGGTATGCGACATCGATGTGGCGGCCCTGCATCAGGCATGGTTGCGGCGCTTCCGCCGGCTGGGTGGCGAGGTGCGGTTGGCGACGGCCTTGCGAGGGGCCGAAGCGCGGCATGAGGGCTGGCGGGTCGAAACCGATGCAGGCGCGATAGACTGCGCGATCATCGTGAACGCTGCGGGGGCGTGGGCGGACGGCGTCGCCAGCGCTTGCGGCGTGGCGCCCATCGGCATCGCGCCGCTGCGCCGGACGGTGGTGCAGCTGCGCGTGCCCGCCATGCCTTCCGCCGATCTGCCGCTGGTCATGGACCTTGGCTCGCAATTCTATTTCAAGCCGGAGGGAGAGGGGCGCGTCTGGCTGACTCCGCATGACGAGGAGCCATCGCCCCCCTGCGATGCCGCGCCGGAGGAACTGGCAGTGGCGGAGGCCATCGCCCGTTTCGAGGCGGTCGTCGACTGGCCGGTCGAGGCGGTCGAGCGCAGATGGGCGGGGCTGCGCAGCTTCTCCCCCGACCGGGCGCCGGTCTATGGCTTTGATCCGGCGGCGAGAGGCTTTTTCTGGTTCGCGGGGCAGGGCGGGTTCGGTATCCAGACCTCGCCCGCCGCGGCTTTGCTGGGGGCAGCCCTTCTTCGGGGAGAGGCTTTGCCGGCGCAGATCGCGGGAATCGATCCGGTGCCCTATTCTCCTGCGCGGTTTCGCTAGGTCGGATTTCGATCCGATCGCTTGAAAATCGCTCTACGGCATCATGCGTGGCTGCTTCAAAACCCGTCGGCTCGCAAGGCCCATCATGGCAAAACCCGCGATCGAGGCGGCGATATTGGCGCCGGCCGCGCCGACGGTCCCATAGATCGGCAACAAGGCCGCCTGCATAGCCAGCAGCAGGCCGGTTGAAACCAGTGTGATGCGGAGCGACAGGCTGGCCCGGTCGGTCGCCATGAGGAGCGGTCGATAGCTCACCCCGACCAGATCGATGCAGGCGGCGATGCCCAGCAGCAGCAGCAGCGGATAGGCCGGCAGGAACGCCTTGCCTGCGATCAGCCCCAGCAATGGATGACCGATCGTCAGGATCAGTGCGATGATCACCGCGCCCGCGACCAATGCCAGTCGGTTGGTCCGCCGGAACAGCGTGCCGAGCGCTTCGTGGCCGTGGCTGGAATGGGTGCGGCTCAGTTCCACGAAAATGCTGCGGGACAGAAGGCTGGAAATCTTGGTCAGCGAGTTGGCGAGTTGATTGGCAAGCCGGTAGAGGCCGGCCCCTGCCGGGCCGACGAAGAGGCCGACTACCAGCACGGCCACCTGCTGGCCCACGGAGGACAGGGTCGTCTGCAAATTTGTAGCGGTGAGAAAGCCAACGATGCCGGGATTTTCCCCGCGCGCGTCCAGCGCCCGGCCCGCGCGCCAGCTTCCCAGCCTTTTACCCCCGACGCGCAGCGCGAGCCACCAATAGCTGATCGCGCAGAGCAGTTCGGCGGCGCCCCAGGCAATCAGGAAGCCAGTGATATCGGGCATCAGCACCCAGGCCAGCCCGGCGCCGATCATGCGTCCGACAGGGATCATGGTTTCGGCGAAGGCGCCGGAATCGAAGCGGTCGAACAGCCGCAGCACGCCGGTCGGGCTGGACCGGATGGTGATCATCATCACCATGCAGAAAATCCAGGTCTGCCATCCCATCCCGGCCGACAATTCCATCAGCGGCCCAAAGGCGAGGATGATGAAGGCGGCGATCAGCCCACCTGCCAAGGCCGACCCAAGATCGATCAGGATGCAGAAGCGCAACACCCGGTTCAGCGCATCGCCTTCGCCCGATGCCAGGTGAGGCTGGCCATAGCGCACCACGATCTGCCAACTGTCGAAGCTCACCAGCGTCTTGATCACGTTGGCGGCGCTCAGCACCAGCGCGAAACGGCCGAAATCAGCGACGCCCAGCGTTCGCGTGACGATGGCGAGATAGGCAAGGCTCAGCACCGCGCCCACGCCCTTGCCGCCAAGCAGCCAGCCCGTATTCGCCAGGATGCGGGCAAAGCCTTCCTGGGGGCCACCCGATCCACGCTTGCTCGTCACTTGGGTTCCGGCCTTTCGTCGCACGCCGACAGACCGGCGCGCGACTATCTATGATCGGCCGGGGAACGATGCAACACACGCTGTTCCTCCCCTTTCATTTGCTCTAAAGGCGCAGCCCATGACTATCGCAAAAGCCATCATCCTTTCCGCCGGTCAGGGGTCGCGCCTTCTGCCGCTGACCCGCGACGTGCCCAAATGCATGATCGACTTCAACGGCCGGACGCTCATCAGTTGGCAGGTTGCGGCGCTGGTGGCCAATGGCGTGACCGACATCGTCGTCGTGACCGGATTCCGCACCGAGCGGGTGGAGGATCACGCGCTCCAGCTCTATCGCGAAACGGGCGCGCGCATCCGCACGGTCTTCAACCCCTTCTTCCAGGTGGCGGACAATCTTGGCACCTGCTGGATCGTGCGGGAGGAAATGGACCGCGACTTCATCATCCTGAACGGCGACACCATCGTTTCGGACGAGATCGTGGGCAGGCTGATCGCCGGAGCGCAGGACGCCATCACCGTCACGGTCGACGTCAAGCCGGGCGACTATGATGATGACGACATGAAGGTGAACCGGGACGAGACGGGACGCCTGCACGCCATCGGCAAGAGGTTGCTGCCGCACGACACCAACGCCGAATCCATCGGCATGCTGGCCTTCCGGGGCGAGGGTCCGGCGATCTTCCGCAACCAGATCGACCAGATGATGCGAACGCCCGAGGGGGTGGAGCGCTGGTATCTGCGCGCCATAGACATCGTCGCCAAGGGCAATCGCGTCGGCACCGTCTCCATCGAGGGGCTGGACTGGCAGGAGGTCGACTTCCCGCAGGATGTCGAGGCGGCGAACACGCTCACCGCTCGCTGGCTGGCAGAGGGCCGCTACGCGAAATAGGGCTTCAGCCAGTCGGTGAGCAGGGCGACCTGCTCGGGCGAGAGCGCAACCGCGCTGCCGAGGTCGGGCTGTCCCGGCCATCCGGCGTCGGCTATCTGAAGGTCCGCATGGCTGCGGCTGCCCTCATGGCGGGGCAGCACATGGAAATGGACATGCGGGTCCACCATCATCAGCATCAGATAATTGATCTTGTCGTAGCCGACCGCCCCGGCCAGCGCGCTTTCGATCGCCCTGGTCACGGCCGCCAGCTCCGCATGGGCCTCCGCCGGAAGGTCGCCAAAGGCCGTGGCGTCGGATTTCGCCGCCAGCACCAGCGATCCCAGCGTCGGCTGGGCAGGACGCAGCAGAACGACCCAGTGCGTGAACTGCGCGACAAGCGTCGCGGGATAGCCGAATTTTTCGATGGTCGCGTTCATGTTCTTGCCTCCATCCAACTGACGATGGGCCGTCCGGAGCGCTTCGCGGCATAGGCCTGCATCAGCCGCACGACGTGGACGATGAGTGAGAGGATGGTCCACCATGCCAGTGCGATCAAGCCGATGTCGGGGCGCCCGGCCAGCAGCGCGAAGAACAGGATCACCATATTCGGGTTGCGCCGCGCGGTGATCAGGCGGAACCAGCTATCGAACCGGCCCCAGACATGGATGTCCATGCCGAAATCCCTGATGAACATCCCCTCGATCAGCCGCTGGAGCACATAGCCCGCGATCACCGCCGCCATCACCAGCGCGAAAGTCTGCGTCGGCAGCGCCAGCCCCCAGGCCGACAGGCCCACGCCCCAGAAATACCACCAGAAGGGCGGGTGGATCAGGTCCACGCCATGGTCCGCCACATTGCCCCATTTGGAGGAGGTGATGGTGCAGCGCGCGAGCTTCCCGTCCACCGTGTCCAGCACCATGAAGACGAAGCCGGCAAGCATACCGGTCCAATAGAGACCCTGGGCGAAGAACCAGGTTGCGAGCACGCAAAGCGTCGCGCCCATGGCTGTCACCATATTGGGTGTCATGCCTATGGAGGCTGCCAGGCGCGTCAGCCACAGCGCCAGTTCGGGCCAGAGATATTTGGTCAGAAGGTCCGTGACGCCCTTATAGGCGCCGAAATAGCTTTTTCGCTCGATCCCTCGCCGGGTGGCGGGGGTCAATTCTCGAACAAAGGGCTGCTCCAGCTTGCGGAGCTGCCGGTTGTAGAGCTTTTGCCCGTCCGACAGATCGACGACATGCGGCGCCGCCAACGGATCGCTGCCTGCCGGCACTTGTCCCACAATCGGGCTGGCATCCCAGACGAACACCGTCCCCGGCTCCTCCAGCACCAGCCGCAGCAGCAGCGGGTCGAAGGCGTAGGCGAGGTTGAACAGCAGTTCGTGGCCATCGGCCAATGCGCTCCCGTTCTTCGCGGAGCTTTCGGCCATGCGGCGGCAGCGCTCTGCATTGGACATGCCCCATATACGGGTGGGGTTGTCGCCCAGCAGCCGTATCGGCCCCAGCGCGGTCATGATCGTCTGCGTCATGCGGCGGCGGTCCCCTGGGATTTCCGGGCGAAATCGAGGATGAGGTCGGCCTGCCGTTCGGAGGCGGGCAGGGGCGAACGGTCGATGGAATCTGACATGGCCGTCTCCTGAGCATCAACGAAGCCGGCTTGCAAGTCCGCCGCGCGATCCAGCGCCTGGCGCAGGTCGCCGATATCCTCGATCACCTGCCCCAAGTGCCAGTGGGCGAAGGCGTCGCTGCCGTGCCAGTCGCGCCGGTCCAGATTGAGGAAGATGCAGGGCCGGGGACGGAGCAGGAATTCGTAGACCTGGCTCGACACATCGCCCAGATAGACGTCCGCGCTCATCGTGTAGCTCATGTCGATGGAATGACGGCTGCCCATGTCGACGCGGATATGCGGCGCCGTCGTGTGGATTGGCGCGGTGCGGCTGGCGAGCTTGCTATGGGGTGCGATGATGACGTTCCACCCCTCCAGCGCCTCCAATGCCGCCATCACCTCCGGCCCGTGACGGAGCCAGGACGATAATTCGCCGTCGAAATGCGGATTATAGAGCAGCACCGGCCGGTCATTGTCGAAAAACCGCCGTGGGGCGGCCTTCAGTTCGAACTTCGCATAGCCGCCGACCGCGCAATCCTGTGCCGCGCACAGACCGCGCTCGATCAGCCGCCGCCGGTCCTTCTCGCCTGCGACCAGGGTCAGGTCGAAGGCCGAATGGCGTGCCTTGTACCCGCCCTCCCGATCGCCCGCGCCATGCTTGATCTGTATCATGCGCGACGAAAAACCGGGCACGCGACGCAGCCAGCCGCTGGAAATCTCCGTCGTTACCAGCACGGGAAAGCGGCGGATGGTCGCATAGTTCAGCATCAGCGTCAGGAAACGCGAAGGCTGGCGGAATAGCGAATCGGGCTGCGAGGGCGGCCTGCGCAGCTGGATGAGGTTCAGCGCGCCTTCCTCATCATAGCCGGCGACCAGATCCAGGATCAGGCGGGAAGGGGAAAGCACGTGCACCTTCACCCCCGCCCGCCGCGACAAGGCAAGCGCCGACGGCAGCCAATGATAGGCCTGATGGGCTTCGGCAATGGCAAGGAAGGCGATGTCGGTCGGCAACGGGCTGGCCTCTTCAGGGTGTGCCGAGCCGTAGCGATCAGGACCGCCACAAATCAAGCAACCCGCTTTTGCAGTGCGTCAGTGCTGGACCTTTGCAGATTTTTTGTTATGCGCAACGCCGACTGAAGGATTATCCGAGAGGCTTGACGAGCAATGGCCGAATTTTCGCTGCCCAAGAACAGCAAGATCAGCGCCAAGGGCGTGACCCACAAGGCGCCCGACGGCGCGACGAACGTCAAGAGCTTCAAGGTCTATCGCTACGATCCCGACTCCGGCCAGAATCCCCGTTACGATACGTTCGAGATCGATCTCGACAATTGCGGGCCGATGGTCCTGGACGCACTGTTGAAGATCAAGAACGAATATGATCCGACGCTGACCTTCCGCCGTTCCTGCCGCGAGGGTATTTGCGGGTCCTGCTCGATGAACATGAACGGCCGCAACGGCCTCGCCTGCACCACCTCCATCGAGGAATGCGCGGGCAAGGAAGTGCGCGTGACGCCGCTGCCGCACATGGACGTGATCAAGGATCTTGTGCCCGACTTCACGCATTTCTACGCGCAGTACAACAGCATCAAGCCCTGGCTGCAAACCGTCAGCCCGGCGCCCAGCGGCAAGGAACGGCTCCAGTCGCCGGCCGATCGCGAGAAGCTGGACGGCCTCTACGAGTGCATCCTGTGCGCCTGCTGCTCGACCAGCTGCCCCAGCTACTGGTGGAACAGCGACAAGTTCCTTGGTCCTGCTATCCTGCTGCAGGCTTATCGCTGGCTGGCCGACAGCCGCGACGAATATACTGGCGAGCGTCTGGACGAGTTGGAGGATCCCTTCCGTCTCTATCGCTGCCACACCATCATGAACTGTGCGAATGTCTGCCCCAAGGGCCTCAGCCCCGCCAAGGCGATCGCGGAAACCAAGAAGATGATGGTCGAACGGCAACTCTGAGGAAGTGAGCGAGGAAGCAGGTCATCTGAGCCTGGTGGCCGACGGACCATGGGCGGGCTGGTCATGCTGGGCCGACATGGTGAAGGGCACCTTCCTCGATTCGGCCGTTGGCATCACATATTTGCGCTGCGATGCCGCGGGCAAAGCGACGGTCATGCTGGAAAGCAGACCATCGCACGCCAACCGGCTGGGCGTGCTGCATGGCGGTCTTCTCGCGGCGTTTGCCGACCATGCCTATTTCGCCGGGCTGGCAGCGATGGGCCGGCCGGAACAGGTGGCGGCGGTGACCGTTGACCTTGCCATGCAATATTGCGGTCCCGGGAAAATCGGTCCCGTCCTGCGCGCGGAGGTCGAATTGCTGCGCGAAACAGGTCGGCTGATGTTCCTGCGCCTGACCATTTCCCAGGATGATGAATTGATCGCGGCATCGACCGCGACCGTGCGCAAGGCGCCCGAAGCCAGGAGGCTTCCAGGATGAGCAGCGTCATCGCTCGCTACGACGCGCTTGTCGCTGCGGGCGAATTGCGCCCCGATTCCGACCAGCGGGCCGCGGCGGAGCGGCTGGAGCGGCTGCAACAGGAACTGGAGGCAACGCCGCCGCGTGGTTCCACATTGTGGCGATTGTTGCGCAAGGCGCCGGAACCGCCGCGCGGCCTTTATATGTGGGGCGGCGTGGGCCGCGGCAAATCGATGCTGATGGACCTGTTCTTCAACACGGTGCAGATCCAGCGCAAGAAGCGCGCGCATTTCCACGAATTCATGCTCGACGTTCACGCCCGGCTGGCCGAGGCGCGCAAATCGGAAACGGGCGATCCGATCCCCCCTGTGGTCGAGTCGCTGGCGGAAGAGGCTCGGCTGCTCTGTTTCGACGAGATGGTGGTCAACAATATGGCCGATGCCGCCATCATGTCCCGGCTCTTCACCGGCTTGCTGGAAAAGCGCGTGACGATCGTCACCACGTCCAACCGCGCGCCGGACGAACTCTACAAGAACGGTCTCAATCGCCAACTTTTCCTGCCGTTCATCGACCTTATCAAGGCGAAGCTGGACGTCATGACCCTGAACGGGCCGACCGATTATCGCCGTGATCGCCTGGGCGATGCCGCCTTGTGGCATTCACCCAATGGCGCGGAAGCGACAAGGGCGCTGTCGGAAGCCTTTTTCCGGCTGACGGACTATCCCGTGGAAGACCGGGCCAAGGTTCCGGCCGAGGATATCCAGGTGCAGGGCGGCCGGACGCTCCATGTGCCCAAGAGCCTGAAGGGCGTGGCGGTCTTTTCCTTCAAGCGCCTCTGCGCCGAGGCCCGCGGCGCCCCCGATTATCTGGCGATCGCCCGCAAATATCATAGTGTCATCATCGTCGGCATTCCGGTGCTGGGGCCGGAGAAGCGCAATGAGGCGGCGCGTTTCGTGACGCTGATCGATGCGCTCTACGAATATAAGGTGAAATTGCTCGCCTCCGCTGACGCGGAGCCGGCACGCCTCTATCCCGAAGGCGACGGGGCGTTCGAGTTCGAGCGCACCGTATCGCGGCTGATGGAAATGCAGTCCGACGACTATCTGGCGCTGGGTCACGGCGAGAAATAGTCTCGGCTGGTCGCTGGCTCGCTTATTCGATCAGAATTCAGGCTTAGGAAAGGGGCCGCGCGCTCCCGTCCAGGGAGGCGCGCAGCAGGTGGCCGCTGTGGGGAAGGGCCGTGCGCCAGGGTGGGAGCGCGTGGGCAACAGAGGCATTGGTTGTTTAATGCAATTGCGAACGAATTGCAAAGATAAATTGGGATAGGCGCTTTTGTGCGGTTGAAACCTAGGTCGTATAGGCCTAAGCGCTCATGCAGTTTCGGTTTCTCGGCAATCCAGTTTACGGCTTGGAGGATGATTGCATATGGCCCGTAATAAGATCGCGCTCATCGGCGCTGGTAATATCGGTGGCACCCTCGCGCATCTCGCGGCTCTCAAGGGTCTGGGCGACATCGTTCTGTTCGACGTGGTTGAGGGCATTCCGCAGGGCAAGGCGCTCGACCTGTCGCAATGCGCTTCGGTCGAGGGCTTCGACGCGAAGATCACCGGCTCCAATGATTATGCCGACATCGCGGGCGCCGACGTCATCATCGTCACCGCGGGCGTCGCTCGCAAGCCGGGCATGAGCCGCGACGATCTGTTGGGCATCAATCTCAAGGTCATGAAGGCCGTGGGCGAGGGCATCAAGGCCAATGCTCCCGACGCTTTCGTCATCTGCATCACCAACCCGCTCGACGCGATGGTGTGGGCGCTGCGCGAATTTTCCGGCCTGCCGCACAACAAGGTGGTGGGCATGGCGGGCGTGCTCGACTCGTCGCGCTTCAATCATTTCCTGGCGGAAGAATTCAACGTGTCGGCCAAGGATGTCACCAGCTTCGTGCTGGGCGGCCACGGCGACACGATGGTCCCGGTGATCGAATATTCGACCGTCGCCGGCATCCCGGTTCCCGATCTCATCAAGCAGGGTCGCTCGACCAAGGAGCGCATCGACGCCATCGTGCAGCGCACCCGTTCGGGCGGCGGCGAGATTGTCGCGCTGCTCAAGACCGGTTCCGCCTTCTATGCGCCGGCGACCAGCGCGATCGCAATGGCGGAGGCCTATCTGGGCGACAAGAAGCGCCTGTTGCCCTGCGCCGCCAATCTGACCGGTCAATATGGCGTCGACAATCTTTATGTCGGCGTGCCCGTGATCATCGGCAAGGATGGCGTCGAGCAGGTTGTCGAGATCGAACTGAACGATGAGGCGAAGGCGAACCTTCAGGTGTCGATCGACGCCGTCAAGGAACTGCTGGAAGCCTGCAAGGGCATTGATCCTTCGCTGGCCTGAGCCCCAAACGAGCTTGCACCGGACCGTCCCAGGTAAGTGCGCAGCCTGGGGCGGTTCGCCTTTAGACCCAAAGTGCCACGTCCACAGAAAATGAAGGGACGCTCATGTCCATTCTGGTGAACAAGAACACCAAGGTCATCACCCAGGGTATGACCGGTGCCACCGGTACCTTCCACACCGAAACCGCCTTGGCCTATGGCACGCAGATGGTCGGCGGCGTGACGCCTGGCAAGGGCGGCACGACCCATATCGGCCTGCCCATGTTCGACACCGTCGCGGAGGCCAAGTCGAAGACCGGCGCCGACGCTTCGGTCATCTATGTCCCGCCGCCGTTCGCGGCCGATTCCATCCTGGAGGCGATCGATGCGGAAATCCCGCTGATCGTCTGCATCACCGAAGGTATTCCGGTGCTGGACATGGTGAAGGTGAAGCGCGCCCTTTCCGGCAGCAAGTCGCGCCTGATCGGCCCGAACTGCCCCGGCCTGCTGACGCCGGGCGAATGCAAGATCGGCATCATGCCGGGCAACATCTTCTCCAAGGGCAGCGTGGGCGTGGTTTCGCGGTCTGGCACGCTGACCTATGAGGCGGTGTTCCAGACCACCAATGCGGGCCTGGGCCAGACCACGGCCGTCGGCATCGGCGGCGATCCGGTGAACGGCACCAACTTCATCGACGTGCTGGAACTCTTCCTGGCCGACGACGCCACCGAATCGATCATCATGATCGGCGAAATCGGCGGCGATGCCGAAGAGCAGGCCGCCCAGTTCCTGATCGACGAGGCGAAGAAGGGCCGCAAGAAGCCGATGGCCGGCTTCATCGCGGGCCGCACGGCGCCTCCGGGCCGCCGCATGGGTCATGCCGGCGCGATCGTGTCGGGCGGCAAGGGCGACGCTGAGAGCAAGATCGCGGCGATGGAAGCGGCCGGCATCAAGGTCGCCGCCAGCCCGTCCGAACTTGGCACGACCCTGCTGGAAGTGCTGAAGGGCTGAACCGGCCGAACGCGATGGCCGGGCTGCACCCCGGCCATCGGTTACCCCGCTCCGCGACTGCACGCGGTTGGCATGGGACAAGAGAAATGGGTTACGAGAACCAGGAAGTTTTTGACGGAGTTGGCGAGGCTGAACGCGGGCCGAGCTGGGCGCGCACCAACTGGCCGCCGATCGACACCGACGACCTGACCGGGGCGCTTGACCCCACGCAGATGCAAGTGGCCGTAAAGGCCGCCGCCAAGACCAATGGCAAGGCGATTTCGGACGCTGATGCCGTAAGCGCGGCTGACGATGCAATACGCGCGCAGATGTTGATCCGTACATATCGCGTACGTGGTCATTTGGCTGCCAATCTAGACCCGCTCGGCTTGACCCAGCGCGACCTGCCGGCTGACCTGACGCCGGAATATCACGGCCTGAACGACCCTGACAAAAAGGTCTATCTGGGCGGTACGCTGGGCCTGCAATATGCCACCGTGCGGGAGATCGTGGCGATCCTGCGCGCCAATTATTGCGGCAATGTCGGCCTTGAATATATGCATATCGCAGACGTGGAGGAACGCCGTTTCCTCCAGGAGCGTCTGGAGGGCAAGGACAAGGAAATCCACTTCACGCCGGAAGGCAAGAAGGCGATCCTGGCCAAGGTGATCCACGCCGAACAATATGAGAAGTTCCTGGGTCGCAAATATGTCGGCACCAAGCGCTTCGGTCTGGACGGCGGCGAATCGATGATCCCGGCGCTGGAAGCCATCATCAAATATGGCGGTGCGCAGGGCGTTCGCGAGATCGTCTACGGCATGGCCCATCGCGGCCGCCTGAATGTGCTGGCCAATGTGATGGCCAAGGGCTTTCGCGTCATCTTTCACGAATTTTCGGGCGGTACGGCCAATCCCGAGGATGTCGGCGGTTCGGGCGACGTCAAATATCACCTTGGCACCTCGACCGATCGCGAGTTCGACGGCGTCAAGGTGCATATGTCGCTGGTCCCCAATCCGTCGCACCTGGAAACCGTCGATCCGGTGGTGCTGGGCAAGGTGCGCGCGCAGCAGACTTTCCGCGACGACCTTGCCAAACATGAACAAGTGCTGCCCGTGCTGATCCACGGCGACGCAGCCTTTGCCGGGCAGGGCATCGTCTGGGAGTGCTTCGGCTTTTCAGGCGTGTCGGGCTATAATACCGGCGGTTGCATCCACTTCATCGTCAACAACCAGATCGGCTTCACCACCAGCCCGCAATTCTCGCGCGGTTCGCCCTATCCCAGCGATGTGGCGAAGGGCGTTCAGGCCCCGATCCTGCACGTCAATGGCGATGATCCGGAGGCGGTGACCTTTGCATGCAAGCTGGCGATGGAATATCGCCAGACCTTCCACCGCGACATCGTGATCGACATGTGGTGTTATCGCCGCTTCGGCCACAATGAAGGCGATGAGCCGTCCTTCACCCAGCCGCAGATGTATGCGAAGATCCGCCAGCATCCCCCCGTCAGCGATGTCTATTCGGCGCGGCTGAAGGCCGAAGGCGTGGTCGATGACGATTTCGTCGCCCAAGCGACCGGCGACTTCGTCAACCATCTGGAGGAAGAGTTCGAGGCCGGGAAGAGCTACAAGCCGAACAAGGCCGACTGGTTCGCCGGTCGTTGGTCCGGCCTGCACAAGCCGGCCGACGCGGAAACGACCCGTCAGAGCGTCGAGTCCGCGATCAGCCAGAAGCTGTTCGACAGTCTTGGCAAGACGCTGACGGCGATTCCGGATGGCCTCAACGTCCACAAGACGCTGAAGCGCGTGATCGACGCCAAGGCGGAGATGTTCAAGTCCGGCGAGAATTTCGACTGGGCGACCGGCGAGGCGCTGGCCTTCGGATCGCTGCTGTCGGAAGGCTATGGCGTCCGCCTGTCGGGCCAGGATTCCGGGCGCGGCACGTTCAGCCAGCGGCATGCGGTCTGGACCGACCAGGATACGGAGAACAAATATATCCCCCTTTCGACCGTGCCGCATGGCCGGTTCGAGGTGCTGGACTCGCCGCTCTCCGAATATGGTGTGCTGGGCTTCGAATATGGCTTCGCGCTGGCCGATCCCAAGAGCCTGGTGTTGTGGGAAGCGCAGTTCGGTGACTTCGCCAATGGCGCGCAGATCATCTTCGACCAGTATATCGCTTCGTCGGAGACCAAGTGGCTG
Source organism: Sphingobium sp. R-21 (assembly GCF_049913335.1). Classification (NCBI taxonomy): domain Bacteria; kingdom Pseudomonadati; phylum Pseudomonadota; class Alphaproteobacteria; order Sphingomonadales; family Sphingobiaceae; genus Sphingobium; species Sphingobium sp. R-21. Next base: position 695,658 of record NZ_CP184375.1, read on the forward strand.
CGTTCCAACGGCCTGGTCTGCCTGCTGCCGCATGGCTATGAAGGGCAGGGTCCGGAACATAGCTCGGCCCGACTGGAACGTTATCTCCAGCTTTGCGCGGAGGGGAATATCCAGGTTGCGAACATCACGACCCCGGCCAATTACTTCCACGTCCTGCGTCGCCAGATGCTGCGGCCGTTCCGCAAGCCGCTGATCATCATGGCGCCCAAGTCGCTGCTGCGTCACAAGCTGGCGGTCAGCAAGGCGGAGGATTTCCTGGGCGAAACGCACTTCAAGCGTATCCTGTCGGACCCCAATGGGTCGGCCGACAAGGACACTCGCCGCCTGGTGCTCTGTTCCGGCAAGGTGTTCTACGATCTGATGGAAGCACGCGATGCCGCCGGCGACACGGATGTGCAGATCGTGCGCATTGAGCAGATCTATCCGTTCGCGACGGAGGCCCTTACCAAGCGCATGGAGCGCATGACGAGCCTGGAAGACGTCGTCTGGTGTCAGGAAGAACCGCGCAACAACGGCGCATGGTTCTTTGTGGAACCCTATATCGAGGAAGCGCTGGCAGCCGCCGGCAAGGCGCCGATGCGCGCCCGCTATGCCGGCCGCAAGGCGTCGGCGTCGCCCGCCACGGGCCTCGCCAAGCGCCATGTCGCCGAACAGGGCGCCCTCGTCGCCGATGCGCTGGGTCACAGCGTCCGTGAAGAAATCCGTCGCCAGAAGAAAGGCTGAACAAGCTCATGGCTACCGAAGTCAAAGTCCCCACCCTGGGCGAATCCGTTACCGAAGCAACCGTCGGCCAGTGGCTCAAGAAGCCCGGCGATGCCGTGAAGGCCGACGAGCCCATCGTCAGCCTTGAAACCGACAAGGTCGCGGTGGACGTGCCCGCGCCGGCCGCCGGCACGCTGGGCGATATCATCGCCAAGGAAGGCGACACGGTCGAGGTCGGCGCGCTGCTGGGCTATGTGAACGAGGGTGCTGCGACTGCCGCTGCGTCCGCCGCTTCTCCGGCTCCCGCTGCCAAGGCGGAAGCCGCCACGCCAGCGCCGGCCGCTTCGGCGCCCGTCGAGGAGGATGAGGGCGGCAACCTGACCCTGTCGCCTGCCGTGCGCCGCCTGGTGCTGGAGCATGGCCTTGATCCGAGCAAGATCAAGGGCACGGGCAAGGATGGCCGCCTGACCAAGGATGATGTGCTGGCCGCTGCCGCTGCCGGTACTGCGCGGGCTGCGGCCGCCAGCCCTGCCGCCGCGCCCGCGGCCGCCGGTCCCGCGACTGGCCCGAGCCGCGCGCAGGAGCGCGTCAAGATGACCAGGCTGCGCCAGACGGTCGCCAAGCGCCTGAAGGAAGCCCAGAATAACGCCGCTTTGCTCACCACCTATAATGACGTCGACATGACCAACGTCATCGAGGCGCGGGCGAAGTACAAGGATCTGTTCGAGAAGAAGCATGGCGTCCGTCTGGGCTTCATGGGTTTTTTCACCAAGGCCGTCTGCATGGCGCTGCGCGACATTCCGGGCGTGAACGCGCAGATCGAGGGCGACGAGATCGTTTATAATGATTTCGCCGACATCTCGGTCGCGGTGTCCGCGCCGAACGGTCTGGTCGTGCCGGTGATCCGCAATGCGGAGTCGCTCAGCGTTGCCGATATCGAAAAGACGATCGGCAATTTCGGCAAGAAGGCGAAGGAAGGCACGCTGACCATGGAGGACATGAAGGGCGGCACCTTCACCATCTCCAATGGCGGGGTCTTCGGCTCGCTGCTCTCCAGCCCGATCATCAACCCGCCGCAGTCGGCGGTGCTGGGCCTGCACCGCATCGAGGACCGTCCCGTGGTCCGCAACGGAGAGATCGTGATCCGCCCGATGATGTATCTCGCGCTCAGCTATGACCATCGCCTGATCGACGGTCGCGAGGCGGTGACGTTCCTCGTCGCGGTGAAGAACGCGATCGAGGATCCGACCCGCCTGCTGATCGACCTGTAAGACATCACGCCAGAGGAAGGTGAACCATGGCAGACTTCGATTATGATGTTCTGGTAATCGGCGCCGGTCCGGGCGGCTATGTCGCGGCGATCCGCGCGGCGCAGCTGGGCCTCAAGACCGCCTGCGCCGAAAGCCGCGAGACGCTGGGGGGCACCTGTCTCAATGTCGGCTGCATTCCGTCCAAGGCGCTGCTGCACGCATCGGAGCTTTACGACGAAGCGGCCAATGGCGCGCTTGCCAAGCTGGGCGTGAAGATCGACAAGATGAGCCTGGACCTCGACACCATGCAGGGCCAGCGCAAGGAAGCGGTGAAGGGCCTGACCGGCGGCATCGAGTTCCTGTTCAAGAAGAACAAGGTCGACTGGCTGAAGGGGCTCGCGAGCTTCACCGGGGCCAATACCGTGGAAGTCGCGGGCAAGAAGGTGACGGCGAAGAATATCGTCATCGCCACCGGCTCGTCGGTCACGCCGCTTCCGGGCGTCGCGGTGGACAATGCGGGCGGCAAGATCGTCGATTCGACCGGCGCGCTGGAACTGGACAAGGTGCCAGGCCATCTGGTCGTCGTCGGCGGCGGCGTCATCGGGCTCGAGCTTGGATCGGTGTGGCGCCGCGTCGGCGCGAAGGTCACTGTGGTCGAATATCTCGACCAGATCCTGCCCGGCATGGATGGAGAAGTCCGCAAGGAGGCGAACAAGATCTTCAAGAAGCAGGGCTTCGAATATAAGCTTGGTACGAAGGTCACGGGCGCGGAAGTCGGCAAGAAGGGCGTGACCCTGACGGTCGAGCCGGCCGCCGGTGGCGCGGCCGAGAAGATCGAGGCCGATGTCGTGCTGGTATCGATCGGCCGTCGCCCCAATACGGAGGGGCTGGGCCTCGAGAAGATCGGCCTGGAACTCAATGCCCGCGGCCAGATCGAGACCGATCATGATTTCGCCACCAAGGTTCCGGGCATATGGGCGATCGGAGACGTGATTCCGGGCCCGATGCTGGCGCACAAGGCCGAGGATGAGGGCATTGCCGTCGCCGAGAATATCGCCGGCCTGACCGGCATCGTGAACCATGACGTGATTCCGTCGGTCGTCTATACCAAGCCGGAAATCGCGGGCGTGGGCCTGACCGAAGAGGCGGCCAAGGAAAAGGGCGCGATCAAGGTCGGCAAATTCCCTATGCTGGCGAACAGCCGTGCCAAGACCAACCATGAGCCCGATGGTTTCGTGAAGATCATTGCCGATGCCGAAACCGACAAGGTGCTGGGCGTCTGGATCATCGCGACGGTTGCCGGCACGATGATCGCGCAGGCGGCCCAGGCGATGGAATTCGGCGCGTCGAGCGAAGACATCGCCTATACCTGCCACGCTCACCCGACCCATAGCGAGGCGATCAAGGAAGCGGCCATGGCCGTCACGGGCAAGCCGATCCATATGTGATCGCGCGCAGCCTTCCGCGAAGATGAAGAGGCCGTCCTTCGGGGCGGCCTTTTTTCGGGGAGAGCGAGCGGTTGCAGCGCCGTCCGGAAGACCGGGGCCGGCTTTCCGCTCACCGGATGCTGCGACGGAGAATTTGGAGGCCCGCGTCGGATTTGAAGCGGCGCTTCAGCCGTTGCTGACCCGCGAGGTTACATCCTGTTCCGTCGTGGCAGGCGTCGAGAGCGCCCGGCGCACGCACACCCTGTTGCGGCCACGGGTCTTGGCTTCGTAGAGCGCCTCGTCCGCCCGCGAAATGGCGTCATGGATGGAAGCGTCGCCCCGCTGCACGGCTGAGAGCCCGAAGCTGGCCGTCATCGGCCGGGACAGGCCAACCTGTCCAGCGACCTCCTGAGCCAGGCTCTCGCGAATGTCATTGGCGATGGCCGCCGCGCGGGCAGCATTGGTATCGGGCAGGAAGAGCACGAACTCCTCCCCGCCGAACCGGGCTGTAACAGCGCCTGCGGGCGCGAACCGCGCCAATGTGCGCGCCAGCGTGACGATCACGCGATCGCCCAGCGCATGGCCATGGGAGTCGTTGATCGCCTTGAAATGATCGATGTCGCAGAGGATCAGGCTGCCCTGTGTCGGCAATTTGCGCGCTCTCTGGCCGACCGCGTCGTCAAAGCCGCGGCGGTTGAGCAGGCCGGAAAGCGGATCATGCAGCGCATCGCGCTGATAGCGGGAGAGCAGGTCGAGCATGTTCGCCGCGAGCGCCGCCAGAGCCAGGAACAGGCCAAAGACGCAGGCCAGCGCCTGCATCAGGAAGGCATAATCGCTGTTCAGGAAATTGCCGCCCGACAATGTGAGCGGCATGGTGCTGCCGCGTATCAGATTGTCCAGCGCGACCAATGTCGCCGCCCCGAACAGCGTGCGGTCCGACCAGTTGTCGAGCCGGCTCCTCCCCGCGATCAGCGGCAGGCCGATCAGCAGGAAACAGCCGAAATCGGACGATGCCAGTTCGAAGGGCAAATGGTCGAACAGGAGGGCGGCGGCGCACAGCAATATGGACAGGGCCCAGATCGCGATCCGCGCCCGCAGCAGCCAGTTCGGCCGCCACCGTTCCAGCAACGCCTGGCTGAACAGCAGGAATCCGCTGGTGAACAGCAGGTCCGCCGCCAGACTCCAGAGAGGTGAGGGCGCAAGGGCAAATCCCGCCGGCATGGCAAAGCCGCCAGCAACGCACAGATAGGCCGCGCTCCAATATCCGGCGGCGCGCACGCGCAGGCTCCAGACGAAGGCGAACACCACGCTGAAACTTGCCATCATGACGGGCAGGAAGAAGGCGAAATTTTCCCCCACGCTGTTGTGCCTGTTCCTCTTGTCGGTCGTCAGCCGGCGCGGCGTCTCTACCGCCAGACGGGTAAAAGCCGATCCTTAACAAATACTTCCAGATCGGACGAGATGTTCATCCGTTATGGATGAACCGTCGACGAGCAGATCAGAAGGAGGGGCGGCGCTTCTCTTTGAAGGCCTGCACGCCTTCATGAAAGTCGGGCTGGGTGAAGGCGTCGCGGAACATGGCGAGCGTTTCGTCATCGTCGTCTGCCTGTCCATCCAGGATGCGGCGGACAATGGTCTTGGACGAACGGATCGAATGCTGGGCGTTGGCGGCCATGCTGTGCGCCAGTGCCATCGCTGCCTCCCGTGGGGCGGGCGCGATCTGGTCGATCAGGCCGATGGCGAGCGCATCACCCGCGTCGAGGAGGGCGGCAGTGAACAGGATGCGCTTGGCCCGCGCAGGCCCGACCAGGTCGACCAGCAGCTTCGTGTCGAACAGCGAATAGACGATGCCGAGCCTGGCGGGGGTGATGCCCAACCGGGCGGCAGGGGAGCAGATCCGCAGGTCGCAGGCTATTGCGAGTCCGCATCCCCCGCCCACGGCATCGCCGTCTATCGCCGCGATCACCGGCTTTTCGGCATGGGCAAGGGCATATTGGCTGGCGCGGATCGCGGCCTGGTTGGCGAAGCGCCAGTCTTCCTCCCCCGAACAGCGCGCGAATTCGTGTATATCCGCTCCTGCGCAGAAGAGGCCTGGCGTCGCCGATGTCAGGATGAGCACGCGGATCGCCTCGTCCGCCATCGCCTCCTGCACCAGTTGGGGAAACTGCTCCCACATCTGCTGGTTCATCGCATTATGTTGGCGTGGCCGGTCGATCAGCAGCGTCGCGACCGGACCGTCGCTTTCCAGATAAAGCGTCATGCTGGCCAGTTTTCCAGCAAGGGCATCAGATCGTCATAATGGTGGATCACGGCGTCGGCCTCCAGCGCCTCCACCGGCCCATCCAGGAAGCCGAAGCTGACAGCGATGCTGGGGATGCCCGCATTGCGCGCGCCGGCAATGTCGTTGATGGTGTCGCCCAGGAAGATCGCCCGCCCGCCCCCTGCGCGTTCGACCATGGCGTGGATCGGCGCGGGGTCCGGTTTGGCGATGCCCACCGTGTCGCCGCCCACGACGCTGGCGAAGCGATCCGACAGGCCGATCTGATGAAGCAGGGGGATGGTGAAGCGTTCCGCCTTGTTGGTGCAGATGGCGAGCTTCACGCCTGCCGCCTGCAAAGCGTCCATCGCAGCCGTCAGGCCGGGATAGGGCAGGGAATGAATCGCCAGATTCTGCTCATAATAGTCGAGCAGGATGGGAAGCATCCTGGCCAGCATCGCCTCGTCATATCCGCCGGAGGCGTCGAGAGCCCGCTGAAGCATCACCTTCGCGCCCTTGCCGACGAAGGGGTGGATCGCTTCCACCGGGAATGGCGGGCGGCCGTCCGTCGCAATGGCGTAGTTGACCGCCGCCGCCAGGTCGCCGCTGGTGTCGAGCAGGGTGCCGTCAAGGTCAAAACCGACAATGTCGAAGGGAATGCTGGCCATGGCCGGCTCATGCCGCCTGCACAGTGGCAAAGGCAAGTCAAACATGGCAGAGAGCGCTCAGATTCTTGGCCCTTTCGTGAAGGATGCCCCTGTGACCTCCAGCCGCTCGCCCGCCCGTCCTCTGGCCGTGATCATCCTTGCCGCCGGGCAAGGGACGCGCATGAAATCAACGAAACACAAGGTGCTGCACCCGATAGCGGGGCGGCCGATGCTGCTCCACCTGCTCGCCAGCGTGGCGGCGTTGCAGCCTGAGCGGCAGGTGGTGGTCGTCGGCGCGGGGCGCGACCAGGTGGAAAAGGCGGTCGAGGGCAGCGGCGCCGTCATCGCAGTGCAGGAACAGCAACTGGGCACCGGCCATGCCGTAGCGCAGGCGCATGATGCGCTGGCCGGCTTCGCAGGCGACATATTGATCCTCTATGGCGACGTGCCGCTGGTGCGCACCGAAACGCTGCGAAGCATGCTGGACCGCCTGAACTGGGGTGACGAGCCGCGCGCCGTTGTGCTGGGTTTCCGGCCTGAGGACGCCGCCGCCTATGGCCGGATCATCGCCCGCGATCAGGGCGTGATCGAAAAGATGGTGGAATATAAAGACGCCAGCGCAGAGGAGCGGGCGGTGACGCTCTGCAATTCGGGACTGATGGCGGTGCGGTCGACCGACCTGTTCGTGCTGCTCGACAAGATCGGCAACGACAATGCGGCGGGGGAATATTATCTGCCCGACATCGTCATGCTGCCGGGCGCCCAGAGCGCGGTGATCGAGGCGGAAGCATGGGAAGTTGCGGGCGTCAACAGCCGCGCCGAACTGGCGGGGGTGGAGGCTGTCTGGCAGGACCGTCGCCGGGCGGAGGCGATGCGGGATGGAGCGACGCTGATCGCGCCGGAAACAGTGTTCTTCGCGCATGACACCCTATTGGGCCGCGACGTGGTGGTTGAACCCCATGTCGTCTTCGGTCCGGGCGTCAGCATTGCGGACGATGCGACGATCCACGCCTTTTCGCATCTGGAGGGCGCCTCTGTCGGCAAGGGCGCGGAAATCGGTCCCTATGCCCGCCTGCGCCCTGGGGCGAAAGTTGGCGGCAAGGCCAAGGTCGGCAATTTCGTCGAGATGAAGAAGGCCGAACTGGGCGAGGGCGCCAAGGTGAACCATCTGTCCTATATCGGTGACGCGAGCGTGGGCGCAGGCGCCAACATCGGCGCGGGCACCATCACCTGCAACTATGACGGCTTCTTCAAATATCGGACGGAGATCGGCGCGGGCGCCTTCATCGGTTCCAACAGCGCGCTGGTCGCGCCCGTGACGATCGGGGATGGCGCGATCGTCGCGGCCGGAAGCGTCGTGACCCAGCCGGTGGAGGCCGATGCGCTTTGTCTCGTCCGGCCGGCGCAGGAGGTGAAACCTGGATGGGCCGCCCGCTTCCGGGCGAAAATGCAGGCGCGCAAAGCCGCCAAGTGAAGGCCCTTTCCCGAACGCGGCGCTGGCTGATCGCGCTGCTGATCCTTTTGCTCCTGTTGACGGGAGCGGTAGTCTGGCTCGTGCTCAATGCGCGGGCCATGCCGGTGGTGCGGCATCTGGACGTCGCCCTTCCCTTCCCGACGGATGCGCCCCGACGGCCGGTCACGGTGGCTCTGCTGACGGACGGCCATTTGTCCGGTCCCGACAACAGTCCAGCCCGGATGGCGCGGATCGTCGCCCTGGTGAATGGCCTGAAACCCGATCTGGTCGTCCTGGGCGGCGACTATATCGGGGATCAAAAGGGTGGCGCGACCTATGGTCCGGAGCAGAGCATCGCGCCCTTTGCCGCTTTGCGCGCGCCGCTGGGCGTGGTCGCTGTGCTGGGCAATCATGACGCCCGAAAACATGCGCGGATCAGCCGCCGGCAATGGGCCGCCCTGTTTGCCCGCATCGGCATTCCTTTGCTGGAGAATCAGGCGGTGCGCCGGGGTCCGCTGGCGATCGGCGGGCTGCGCGACATCTATACCGACCGACCCGACATCCCCGCGACGCTGGATGCGATGCAGGCGTTGGGCGGTGCGCCGCTGATGCTGTCCCATGGGCCGGATGTCTTTCCGCTGCTGCCCGACCGGCCGATGCTGACGCTGGTGGGTCATACCCATTGCGGGCAGGTGGCCTTGCCCTTTGCCGGCATAGTCTATGTGCCTTCACGCTATGGCACCCGCTATGCCTGCGGGGTGTACCGGGAAGGACAGCGGACCATGGTGGTATCGGCCGGGCTTGGCACCAGCGGCCTGCCGATCCGGTTGCTGGCGCCGCCGGATGTCTGGCTGATTACAATTCATCCACGATGATGCGGTACCCCTGTCGCCCGCCGCGCGATCGTGGCATAGGCGGCACAAGCATAGAGTTTTCACGGCTTTGGGACTGAGCATCCATGTGCGGCATCATCGGAATCATCGGCAAGGACGACGTGGCGGAGCGGCTGGTCGAAGGTCTCAGGCGACTTGAATATCGCGGTTATGATAGCGCGGGCGTCGCCACCATCCATGATGGGCAGATCGACCGTCGCCGCGCCGAGGGCAAGCTCGCCAATCTGGTGAAGGAACTGGGCGCCGCGCCCTTGCCGGGTAAGACGGGCATTGCCCATACCCGCTGGGCGACCCATGGCGCACCCACGACCAGCAACGCCCATCCCCACGCCACAAAGGAAGTGGCGCTCGTCCACAACGGCATCATCGAGAATTTCAAGCCGCTGCGCGAGGAGCTGATGGCGCGGGGCCGCACTTTCGACAGCCAGACCGATACGGAAGTCGTCGCCCATCTGGTGAGCGAACTGGTCGAGCAGGGCGCATCCCCGAAGGACGCGGTGGCGCAGGTCCTGCCGCGCCTGCACGGCGCCTTCGCGCTGGCGATCCTGTTCCGCAGCCATCCCGATATGCTGATCGGCGCGCGCCTGGGCTCGCCGTTGGTGGTCGGCTATGGCGAGGGGGAGACCTATCTTGGCTCCGATGCGCTGGCGCTGGCGCCGCTGACCCAGCGCATCGCCTATCTGGAGGAAGGCGACTGGGTCGTCATCACCCGCGACGGCGCGGAGATCTTCGACAAGGACAATGTTCCCGTCGAGCGGCCTGTCACCATTTCCGGCGTCACCGGCGAACTGATCTCCAAGGGAAATCACCGCCACTATATGCTCAAGGAAATCTACGAGCAGCCGGTGGTGGTGGCGCAGACACTGCGTTCCTATCTGCGCCGGATGGATGACCAGGTGTCGCTGCCGATCCCGGATTTCGACCTTGGCAGCATTCGCCGCGTCACCATCGTCGCCTGCGGCACCAGCTACTATGCCGGCATGGTTGCCAAATATTGGTTCGAGCAGTTCGCCCGCGTTCCCGTCGACATCGATGTGGCCAGCGAGTTCCGTTATCGCGCGCCGGTGATGGAAGAGGGCGGGCTGATGATCGTCATCAGCCAGTCGGGCGAAACCGCCGACACCCTGGCCGCGCTGCGCCATGCCCGTGCCGAGGGACAGAAGATCGCCGCCGTCGTCAACGTGCCGACCAGCACCATGGCGCGGGAGGCCGACCTGTTGCTGCCCACCAATGCCGGGCCGGAAATCGGCGTGGCATCGACCAAGGCCTTCACCTGCCAGTTGGCGGTGCTGGCGGCGTTCGCGGCCAATCTGGCGCGGGCGAAGGGACGGCTGGACGCAAAGGCGGAAAAGGAACTGGTCCGTCACCTGTCCGAGGCGCCCGCCGCGCTCAATGCCGCGCTTGCCTATGATGAATCCATCGAGGGGATGGCGCATCTGATCGCGGGCGCGCGCGATGTGCTCTATCTGGGGCGCGGGCCGGACTATCCGCTGGCGCTGGAAGGGGCGCTCAAGCTCAAGGAAATCAGCTATATCCATGCCGAGGGCTATGCCGCTGGCGAGATGAAGCATGGCCCTATCGCCCTGATCGACGACAAGGTGCCGGTGATCGTGCTGGCGCCCAGTGGACCGCTGTTCGAGAAGACCGTCAGCAACATGCAGGAAGTGCAGGCGCGCGGCGGCAAGGTGGTGCTGATCTCCGATTATGACGGGGTGCAGGCCGCGGGCGAGGGTTGCATGGCGACGATCACCATGCCCAAGGTGCATCCGCTGATCGCGCCGATGGTCTATGCCGTTCCGGTGCAGTTGCTGGCCTATCATGTCGCCGTGGCCAAGGGCACGGACGTCGATCAACCAAGAAACCTTGCCAAGTCCGTTACCGTAGAGTGAGCGGCGGCTGCCGTGCGCAAAACCGGTTCCCACTTTTGCGCACGATGCTCCAGCCGGTGTTCAGCCGCCTCATAGTCGACATCCCGGATCGCCTTTGACAGCATGAGACATGGAATGACTGGCGGCCGGGAATGTCATCGCTGATCCGACGCCTTGGGAAACAGCCATTTTCCGCCGAAGTTCACACCATATGCGCGCGCGCACCAGCGCGCGTAGGCGGCTGCGCAATGTGTCGGACGTTTCAAAGAGGGTTCCGGAATGGGCCGTCGGCGCGAAATAGGACAGGCTTAACCGGCAGGGGTTGCGAAAATAGGACGCTTTTCGGCGAGGCTGTGGCCATTGCATCACGCGGGGTCATGAGTCGGTGTTAGAAGCGAAGATGTTGCGGGAAACCTCGTCGAGGCGGGACTCAGCCGGTGCTGGCGCACCCCCTTAACCCTGTCCATCCTGTGCGACGGGCCGTTTACCAAATTTGAACGCTGATCGTTGATACAGCCTCCGGGAGGCTCCGTAATGGCGGTTTTACGCAATATATTTTGCGCAGGGAAGGCGGTGCGCCGTTTCGGCAAGAACCTGTCGCAGGACAGGCAGGGTATGGCCATGGTGGAATTCGCCGTCATCGCCCCGGCCTTGCTCGCGCTGTTGCTCGCGATCCTTTACTCGATGCTGATATATCTGGCGCAGCAGATGCTGGAAACCGCGGCGCAGAGCGCAGGGCGCCTGATGCTGACGGGGACCGTCCAGACCGTGCAACTGGCCAATGGCCATGTCGGCATGACCGCCAGCGATTTCAAGAACGCCATCTGCAACGGTTTCTCCGGAACCGATGCCAATGGTCAGGCAATCACTGTCCCATCGCTGTTGCCCGCACTGCTCACCTGTTCCCGGCTGACGGTCAATGTCGCCACCGCGAGCACCTATAATGCCGGCAGCACCGCCAAGCCGACCTTCACTTATGACAGCAATGGCGTGCTGACCTCGACAGGCACGGGCTATAGTTACCAGTCGGGCGGCAGCGGCAAATCCCGCATCGTCGTTCTTCAACTGGTCTATCTCTGGCCGACAGGAAAAGGGCCGCTCGGCCTGAACCTGGTGAACCAACCCAACAGCAACCGCCAGCTTGTCGCGACATCGGTATTCACGACGGAAGATTATTCATGCAGCGCATCGCAAAGCTCATGTTGAGGCGCTTTGCACAGGACGCAAGTGGAGCGGTTCTCATCGAATTCGCGATTTGCCTGCCGGTGCTCGTGCTCCTGTACACCGGCGGATGCTCCCTGTCGGACATGATCGCCTGCAACCGCAAGGTCACGATCGCGACGCGCTCCCTTGTCGACCTTACCAGCCGAACGATGTCACCCACCATCGTCTACACGGACCCGACGAGCGCCGACGCGAAATCCTATCTCAGCGCCAGCGCAGTCGTCCTGTCGCCCTACAAGCTCGACAAGGCGACCGAGCAGATATCGCTGCTCAGGGTCTGCGATGCCACCCATGCCTATGTCGTGTGGACCCAGGCCCAGACGCAAAGCGCCGACGGTAGCACCGTCACCGCCGCGACTTCGGAACAGACGGCCGGGACGCTCCCCACGGCCGGGACGCAGTCAGCCAATACCGTTGTTTCCATCCCCGCCAACATGATCAGTTCCACGATGGTCCCGACCTCTCCGGACGGTTCGAATGTGTGCGGAAACCTTGGCCCCGGTACCGGCACCAAGACCCAGGTCGGTACGGCCGGTGGCTGGCTGTTCATGGGCAAGGTCAAATATAATTTCACGCCGTCGATCAGCTTTATCCCCATCCAGACGACTACGCTGACTCACACCCTCTACATGACCCCTCGTCTTTTCTAGGTGCTTGAATGATGACAGGATCCTCTTGCCCCAACTCTGCGCGTGTCCTGGCCAGGCTGGCTGCCCGGCTGAAGGGCGACCAGCGAGGCGGCGCCCTGATGATCACGGCATTTTCCCTCATCCCGCTGACCTTCGTCGTCGGGTTCGGGGTCGATTATTCCCGCGCCATGGCCCTTCAGACGCACTTGAACGCGGCGGCCGACGCGGCTGCGCTGGCGGCTGTCGGCCCTTCGCTTATCCTGCAATCGAACAGTGAAGCGACTACCGCCGCAAGAGCCATGTTCACGGCGCAGGCCAGCCTTCTGAACGGCTATCAGGACCTGCAGGTGACGCCCACCATCACCGACGGCACCTCAGGCAGCGGCGGCGCGCTGGGCTATCTTCGCAAGGCGACCGTCAGCTATACGGTCAAGTCGGTCAATATGTTCGGCAACATATTGGGGGTCGGTACATTAACAGTCAGCGGTACGTCCTCGGCCAGCGCCGCGCAGCCGCCCAATGTCGATTTCTACCTGGCGATGGACAATTCGCCTTCGATGCTGCTTCCCGCGACGTCGGACGGCGTCAGCAAGATCATCGCGGCCACCAAGACTTCCGAAAACGCGAACGGCTGCGCCTTTGCGTGCCACGCGATGCTTCCGACAAGCGACAATATCTATGTCAAGGATCAGAAAACACGCCATATATTGCTGTCAACGGGCTATTATACGTCGGGATCGGCGACCCGGAACGTCTTCTATAGATGGGATTATACTACGAACCTCATCTATGACAGCGCAGGCAATCTCATGACCTCGACTTCGACGCCGACGGTCGTGGGCCCCGTGCGGACAACATCTGGAAACGGAAATAACAAGAAGAACATCGATACCACCACCAGTACCTACGACGTCACCACTTATATTGTTTTGCCGGTGAACAAGAATCCAGGCGGCGTAACCAACATATACAAGAGAGTGACGCCGACCAAGAAGATTGTCGAGGATTCCACGCCGGCAAGCGGTGGAACCACGACGACCACGACGACCACGACGACGGGCACCCCAATCGACACATTGTATGATACCAGCTATTTTGCCGATGGTTATTGGCTCACCCATAATTATGGGCAGATCTACGGCAGTCCCGCCAGCATCACCCTGCGCAAGGACGATGTGGTTTCGGCCGCGACGCAGTTGATCCCCTTCGCGGCTAACCAGGCGTCCCAATATCAGGTCACCTATCGCGCGCAGATGTTTTCGTTCGACTGGACGCGATCGGGCAATTCTTCGCCGGTCAGGACGCTCAACAGCCTGACCAGCGTCGCTTCCTATGGCAGTGGCTTTTCCGCGGCATCGCTGTTCCCGGCTGACGATTATTGGTGGAAAAACTCCATGCCGACCAGCGGCAGCAACATCGACGATAAAGCCACCGAAGTGACGAACATGCTCACCGCCATGAACAACGTCATCCCCACGGCGGGAACCGGCGCGCCTGGAGCGACGCCGCAGAAGATATTGTTCATCATCACGGACGGCATGCTGGACCAGCCAAATGGCGGCGGCCGTTATTTCGGCCCGATGCGGAGCAGCGATCTGACACAATGCACAGCGATCAAGACCAAGGGTATCAAGATTGCCATTCTCTATACCCAATATCTGCCGGAGTCGCTTGCCGGCGATTCCTGGTCGCAGACGAATATTGCTCCGTTCCTGCCGCGTCCGCCTTCGCCCTATCCGGCCGGCAATGCGGGAAGTTCCGACCAGGTTCTCACCGCGCTGCAAAGTTGTGCGTCATCGGGCATCAATGGATCGCCACTGGTGCAGACCGTGACGGCCGATGACAATATCACCACGGCTCTCCAGCAACTATTCTCAACTGCCCTCCAGACAGCTCGACTGGTTCAGTGACGGGGCGCGGACATAGGGAGAGACCGTCATGATGCCTGAAATGACGCTGCCGGATGGGGTAACCGCCTGAAGCCTGCCGGCAGCATGTTCCGTCATCCTTGAATGATGGTATCTGCGTTATCCCCCGCCCGGCGCATTGTGCCCGCCCGCCGGGACCGGGCCTCCGCTTGGCGCGTGGGCGTGATCGGGATTGCTGTCCCAGTCGATGTGATAGAGGTCGAACCGCCGGTCGCGCAGGTTGCGTACCGTACCCTCCGCCCGGGCCCAACTGAGGTCCGCCAGGTTCACGTCGGCCATGGTCAGCGTCTCGACATTCTCGGTCGATTCCGCCGCGATCCCGTCGCGCGCGAAGGGCAGGTCGCAGGGCGTCAGGATCGCGCTCTGGGCATATTGGATGTCCATATTGTCGACATTGGGCAGGTTGCCGACATTGCCTGACATGACCACATAGCATTGGTTCTCGATCGCCCGCGCCTGCGCGCAGTATCGCACGCGCATGTAACCCAGCCGGGAGTCGGTGCAGAAGGGCACGAAGATGATCCGCGCGCCCTGGTCCACCAGCCGTCGCGCCAGTTCGGGAAATTCGCTGTCGTAACAGATGAGCACGCCGATCGGCCCGCAATCGGTCTGGATCACGTCCAGCGAGTCGCCGCCCTTGATATTCCACCAGAAGGCCTCATTGGGCGTCGGGTGAATCTTTTCCTGCCTGTGCAGCGATCCGTCGCGCAGCGCGACATAGGCGATATTCTGGATATCGCCGTCATCAGCGCGGGTCGGGTGAGAGCCGCCGATGATGTTGATATTATATTCCAGCGCCATTCTTTCCAGCTCTCTGGTGAGGCGCGGGGTGTAGCTGGTCAGCTTGTCGATCGCTTCGGCAGGGGAGAGGTTCCTGGTTTCGTAGGACAGCAGGGGCAGGGTGAACAATTCGGGAAAGACGATGAAGTCAGAGCGATAATCGGCCGCCACGTCGACGAAATATTCGATGTTGCGGATGAACTCGTCGAAATCCTTGACGGCGCGGGCCTGCAACTGACAGGTGGCGAGGCGGACACTCTCCACGCCGCGCGGCACGCGCATTTCCGGTGCTTCGTCGGGATCGACATAGGGGTTGCGCCAGACAAGATGCGCGGCATGTCCGTCGGACTGCTTGTCTTCAGGAAGGTAGTTTTCGAGCACGCCCAGCGGCTCGAACTGGTTCTTGAGCTGGAAGCTGACGACCTGGTCGCGCAGCTTGCCCTGGACGACCTTGTCCAGATAATCGGCCGGCCCATCGACGCGCCGCCTGGCCCTGGCGTAACCGGGCATGCGGCCGGCGATGACGATACCGTGCAGGTCCAGTTCCTCGGCCAGTTCCTTGCGCTCGTCATAAAGACGCTGGCCGATGCGCAGTCCGCGCAATTTGGGATCGACCGCCATTTCATAGCCATAGAGCCACTCGCCCGCCGCGCTGTGCCGGGTGCCGAAGCCATTGGCGGTGATCTCCTCCCAGTCATGGGGGGAAAAGGCCATCGCCTTGCTGACGCGCATGGTCGCGCAATAGCCGACGATCCGGCTGTCATAGAGGGCGACGAAGCAGCCGGTCGGGAAATTGTTGATCTGGCCGCGAAGGGTCGCGAGCGAATAATTGGGCAGGCCGGGATAGACTCGCGCGATCAGCCGCTGAATGCCGCGCACATCCGCCGGAACCGCCGGCCGGACTTCCAGGCGCTTCTTCGCCGTTGTCGTCATCATTCGCCTTTCCGCTCATGAAAAAGGCGGCGCCGGGATGCGGCGCCGCCTCGTTCCGTTACCGTATTGAACTGCAGAACGGCAGATCAGTTCCACTTGCCCATGGCGTCTTCCAGGTTCACGCGGATCGCCTCGAAGAACTGTTCGGTGGTCATCCAGGCCTGCTCCGGACCGATCAGCAGGGCAAGATCCTTGGTCATCTTGCCGCTTTCCACCGTTTCGATGCAGACCCGCTCCAGCGTTTCGGCAAACTTGGTGACTTCCGGCGTCTCGTCGAACTTGCCGCGATAGCTGAGGCCCTGGGTCCAGGCGAAGATCGACGCGATCGGATTGGTCGAGGTCTGCTTGCCCTGCTGATGCTGGCGATAATGGCGGGTGACGGTGCCGTGGGCGGCTTCGGCCTCGACGGTCTTGCCATCGGGCGAGAGCAGGACGGACGTCATGAGGCCAAGGGAGCCGAAGCCCTGCGCCACCGTGTCCGACTGTACGTCGCCATCGTAATTCTTGCAGGCCCAGACGAACTTGCCGCTCCACTTGAGGGCGGAGGCGACCATGTCGTCGATCAGGCGGTGTTCGTAGACCACGCCCACCTTCTTGAACTCGGCGGCGAATTCATTGTCGAACACTTCCTGGAACAGATCCTTGAAGCGGCCGTCATAGGCCTTGAGGATGGTGTTCTTGGTCGACAGGTAGAGCGGCCAGCCGCGGCCCAGCGCATAGTTCATGCTGGCGCGGGCGAAATCGCGGATCGAATCGTCCAGATTGTACATGCCCATGGCGACGCCGGAGCTCGGGAAGTTGAAGACGTCCTTCTCGATCTTCTCGCCATTGGCGCCGTCCCACACCATCCGCAGCTTGCCGGGGCCGGGGACGAGGAAGTCGGTGGCGCGATACTGGTCGCCGAAGGCATGGCGGCCGATGACGATCGGATCGGTCCAGCCGGGAACCAGGCGCGGCACATTGCGGATCACGATCGGCTCGCGGAAGACAACGCCGCCCAGGATGTTGCGGATCGTGCCATTGGGCGACTTCCACATTTCCTTCAGGCCGAATTCCTCGACGCGCGCTTCGTCGGGGGTGATGGTGGCGCACTTCACGCCGACGCCATGCTCCTTGATGGCATTGGCGGAATCGATGGTGATCTGGTCGTTGGTCTCGTCGCGCTTTTCGACGCCCAGATCATAATATTTCAGGTCGATGTCGAGATAGGGAAGGATGAGGCGCTCGCGGATCCACTGCCAGATGATCCGCGTCATTTCGTCGCCGTCGATTTCCACGACGGGGTTCTTCACCTTGATCTTAGCCATAGCGCCTGTGCCTTCTCATTCGGGTGGAATTTGCGAACGCCCTAGGGAAAGCGACGGCAATGTTCAACTGGAGTGTGCAGGGCGCGCGGGGAAATGGGCGCCGCCGCCGCCGGATATCACATGTTCGGGGAGAAGATGCGGCGCGGGATTATTTCGTGGCTCTTCGGAAGGGATCGGACGTTGTCACTGCAAGTGTCTGTCCTTAAAGACGGTGTCCATGGAAAATGACGAACTGACCGTCGCGCTGGGCGGCAATGTGAAATGGCGCTTCCCCTCGGTGCATCCGGAGGGCGTGAAATTCGGCCTGATCGCGGCCGCCATCACCGCGCTGCTGTTCCTGGTGGGCTGGGAGATTCCGGGCTGGCTGATGGTGATGGTGACGATCTGGGTCCTGGCGTTCTTCCGCGATCCGGTCCGCGCCGTACCGCAGGATGAGCACGCCATCGTCGCCCCCGCGGACGGGCTGGTGACACTGATCCAGCGGGTGCCGCCGCCGCGGGAGATGAGCGGGCCGGACGGGCTGGGCGACCAGCCGATGATCCGCGTGTCGATCTTCATGAGCGTGTTCGACGTGCACATCAACCGGACGCCGATCGGCGGGACGGTGAAGTCGGTCGTCTATATTTCCGGCAAGTTCCTGAACGCCGACCTCGACAAGGCGAGCGAGGATAATGAGCGGCAGCATATCCTGGTCGAGCGGCATGACGGGGTGCGCATCGGCTTCACCCAGATCGCGGGCCTTGTCGCGCGGCGGATCGTACCCTTTGTGAAGCCGGGCGACATGGTCGCGGCGGGGCAGCGCATCGGCCTGATCCGTTTCGGCAGCCGTGTCGACGTCTATCTGCCGGCGGGCACCGCCCCGCGCGTGGTGCTGGGGCAGCGCACCGTGGCCGGCGAAACGATCCTGGGCCAGATTGGCGACATGCGCGTGATTTCGGGGATTCAGCAATAATGCGGCAGCGGCGCACCATCCCGCGCGGTCTGCGCCGGGGGATCACCCTGCGGATGGTGGCGCCCAACGCCGTGACGGCGATGGCGCTGTGCTTCGGCCTGACGGGCGTGCGCTACGGCATTTCGGGCGAATGGGAGCGGGCAGTACTCTCCATCCTGATCGCCGGCGTGCTGGACGGGCTGGATGGCCGCATTGCCCGGCTGCTGCGGGGGGAAAGCCGCTTCGGCGCGGAGTTGGACTCCCTGTCGGATTCCATTGCCTTCGGCGTGGCGCCGGCCCTCGTGCTTTATCTCTGGTCATTGAACGCCATGCCGAAATTCGGCTGGATATTCGCTCTTGCCCATGCGCTTTCCTGCGCGCTGCGGCTGGCGCGGTTCAACGCCAATATCGACGCCGACGTGCAGCCGCACAAATCCGCCGGCTTTCTTACCGGCGTTCCGGCGCCCGCTGGTGCCGGTCTGGCCTTCGTGCCGCTCTATCTCTGGCTGGTGACCGGCGAACCGTTGTTCCGGCAATGGTATGTAGTGGCGCCGTGGACCGCCTTCTCAGCCTTCCTGATGATCTCCAACATCGCGACCTATAGCTGGTCCGCGCTGCGTCTGCGCAAACGCATAAGGCTGGAGGCGATTGCGCTGGCCGGGCTTCTGGCGGCGCTGCTAATCACAGATCCATGGCTGACTCTGCTGGTGCTGTGCGCCATTTATCTTGCGCTCATCCCCTTTGGCATGATGTCCTATGCCAGGGTTCGCCGCCAGCGCGCGGCCGAAGCACAATGATCCTCAGGCAGCCAGCACCGCGGCGGCAAAAGCGGGGCGTTCTTGTCGCGTCGAGGGTGCGGCGCGACGCCGGCTGATGCGCAGGCGATATACCGGAACCTGTCGCGAGATGGGTTCGAATGCGAGAGCCGCCACCATCTTGTCATGATAGGTCAGCAGCATGCCGACAATGACGCCCGCGGCGAGCAGGAATGATCCGGTGAAAACAAGTGCTGCGACCAGTGCGAACATATGCAGCTCACTTTCTGTCTTGCCATTTGCACGGCTTGGTTCACTATGGGCATGCAAACGGTGCAAATCCGCCGCTTGTTCCCAATGTTCTCCTTATGTTCTATCCAGAACGGAGAGTCAACCCCTTGCAATGATATTCCGACGCGTCTAAACGCGCGCCCATTCCACATGGGAATCGACATATCCGGTGCTGCGGCGCGCTGCTTCAGTTCCTGATTCCCAGAGGTGTAACCGGAAGGAGAATAATTATGGCGGCTCCTGTCGTCACCATGCACCAATTGATCGAGGCTGGCGCCCATTTCGGCCACCAGACCCACCGCTGGAACCCGCGCATGAAGCCGT
This sequence comes from Sphingobium sp. R-21, assembly GCF_049913335.1. NCBI lineage: Bacteria > Pseudomonadati > Pseudomonadota > Alphaproteobacteria > Sphingomonadales > Sphingobiaceae > Sphingobium > Sphingobium sp. R-21. Next base: position 715,257 of record NZ_CP184375.1, read on the forward strand.
ACATCTTCGGCGAGCGCAACGGCATTCACATCCTTGACCTGTCGCAGACCGTGCCGCTGTTCGGCCGCGCCCTGGACTTCGTGTCCGCGACCGTCGCCGCCGGCGGCAAGGTGCTGTTCGTCGGCACCAAGCGCCAGGCGCAGGATCCGATCGCTGAAGCCGCCCGCAAGTCGGGCCAGCATTTCGTCAACCATCGTTGGCTGGGCGGCATGCTCACCAACTGGAAGACCATCTCTGGCTCGATCAAGCGTCTGAAGACCCTGGAAGAGAAGCTGTCGGGCGACACCCACGGCTTCACCAAGAAGGAAGTCCTCCAGATGACCCGCGAGCGCGAGAAGCTCGAAATGTCGCTGGGCGGCATCCGCGACATGAACGGCATCCCTGACGTCATGTTCGTGATCGACGCCAACAAGGAAGAGCTGGCGATCAAGGAAGCCAACACGCTGGGCATTCCGGTCGTCGCGATCCTCGATTCGAACGTCTCGCCCGACGGCATCGCTTTCCCGGTTCCGGCGAATGACGACGCCAGCCGCGCGATCCGCCTCTACTGCGACGCCGTCGCCGCCGCCGCCACCAAGGGCAACCGTGGTGCGCAGCAGGCTTCCGGCGTTGACCTTGGCGCTCTGGACGAGCCCGAGGCCGAAGAGGTCGTCGCTCAGGCCTGAGACGCGGTCTTCGAACTGCAAGATTGACAGGCTAGGGCGCGCTCCGATGGAACGCGCCCTAGCGCTTATTTGAACCATCCGAAACATTTAGGAGCCGAAACATGGCCGAGATTACCGCTGCCGCCGTCAAGGAACTGCGCGACCGTTCGGGCGCGGGCATGATGGACTGCAAGAAGGCGCTCACCGAAGCCAATGGCGACATCGAAGCGGCAACCGACTGGCTGCGCGCCAAGGGTCTTGCCGCCGCGCAGAAGAAGTCGAGCCGCACCGCCGCTGAAGGTCTGGTCGGCGTCGCCGTTGCCGGCACCAAGGGCGTCGCCGTCGAAGTGAACAGCGAAACCGACTTCGTCGCCAAGAACGACCAGTTCCAGGATTTCGTCCGCACCGTGTCGACCATCGCGCTGGAAAATGGCGTTGCCGACGCTGACGCGCTGTCGAACGCTGCCTATCCGGCTGGCGGCACCGTGGCCGAGAAGCTGGTCGCCAACATCGCCACCATTGGTGAAAACCAGACCCTGCGCCGCGTCGGCCAGGTCGAGGTGAGCCAGGGCGTCGTCGTTCCCTATGTCCACAATGCCGCCGCTCCGGGTCTGGGCAAGATCGGCGTGCTGGTCGCGCTGGAGGGCGATGCATCCGCCGACGTTCTGGAGCCGCTGGGCAAGCAGATCGCGATGCACATCGCTGCTGCCTTCCCGCTGGCGCTGTCCTCGGCCGATATCGATCCGGCCCTGCTGGAGCGTGAGCGCGCGATCGCTGCCGAAAAGGCGGCCGAATCGGGCAAGCCCGCCGAGATCGTCGCCAAGATGGTGGACGGCGCCGTCGCGAAATATGCGAAGGAAAACGCGCTGCTGTCGCAGCTCTTCGTGATGGACAACAAGACCCCGGTCGCCGACGTGGTCGCCAAGGCGGCCAAGGAAGCCGGCGCGTCGATCACGCTGAAAAACTATATCCGCTTCCAGCTCGGTGAAGGTATCGAGAAGGAAACGAGCGACTTCGCCGCCGAAGTGGCCGCCGCCGCCGGCGTCTGATCCGACAGTTCGTTCGCTTTCGGCGGTGTCGGGAGGCTGAGGCTTCTCGACAAGCCGGACGCGGGCGCTAAGGAAGTTCGGGGTTGCCAAAACCCTGCTTCACATAATGGCGCGCGCTGCTTAAGGTGCGCGCCATTTCCTTGCCCGATCATAAAAGGAATATTGCCCCGCATGTCTCGCCCAGCCTTCAAGCGCATCCTGCTGAAACTTTCGGGCGAAGTGCTGATGGGGCAGGGGCAGTTCGGCATCGAGCCGGAAACGGTGAACCGCGTGGCGGGCGAGATTGCCGCGGCGAAGGATGCCGGGTTCGAACTGTGCGTGGTCGTGGGTGGCGGCAATATCTTCCGTGGCCTTGCGGGCGCCGCCAAGGGATTCGATCGGGCGAGCGCTGATTATATGGGCATGCTGGCCACCGTCATGAACGCGCTGGCCGTGCAGAATTCGCTGGAAAAGCTGGGCTATGACACCCGCGTCCAGTCCGCCATCCCGATGGCGTCGGTCTGCGAACCCTATATCCGGCGCAAGGCGGTGCGGCATATGGAAAAGGGCCGGATCGTCATCTTCGCGGCGGGTACCGGCAGCCCCTTCTTCACCACCGACACCACGGCGGCGCTGCGCGCGGCGGAAATGGATTGCGACGCGCTGTTCAAGGGCACCAGCGTCGACGGCATCTACAATGCCGATCCGAAGAAGGTGCCCGATGCCGCCCGCTATGACGCGATCAGTTTCGATCAGGTTCTGAACGACAATCTGAAGGTCATGGACGCGAGCGCCATTGCCCTTTGCCGCGAAAACCACATCCCCATCGTCGTGTTCAACATCCGCGAAACCGGCAACCTGGCCAAGGTGCTGGCCGGCGATGGTGTGGCGACGATCGTGCAAAATCAGGAGCGCTGAAACAAAATGGCTCAATATGACAAGGCCGACCTCGAACGCCGCATGGCGGGTGCCGTGGAATCGCTGAAGGGCGATTTGTCGGGGCTGCGTACGGGCCGGGCCAATATCCAGCTTCTCGATCCTGTGACGGTCGAGGTTTATGGCGCGCATATGCCGCTCAACCAGGTCGCGACCGTTTCTGCGCCCGAACCGCGCATGCTGTCGGTCCAGGTGTGGGACAAGAGCAATGTCGGCCCCTGCGACAAGGCGATCCGTTCGGCGGGCCTCGGTCTCAACCCGATCGTGGACGGTCAGACGCTGCGCCTGCCGATCCCGGACCTGACGGAGGAGCGCCGCAAGGAACTGGCCAAGCTCGCCAGCAAATATGCGGAAGGGGCCCGCATCGCCGTCCGCAATGTCCGCCGTGACGGCATGGACAGCCTGAAGGCGGACGAGAAGAAGGGCGAGATCAGCGAGGATGAGCGCAAGCGCAAGGAAACCGAGGTCCAGAAGCTGACCGACAGCACCATCGCGGATATCGATGCGACGGCGGCGGCGAAGGAAAAGGAAATTCTCGGTCAGTGATCCGGGGCTTTCCTTTCGCGGCCAAAGCACGCATTCCTGTCTGATGGCCACCCAAGCCAAACCCGATCTGACCAGCGGCGCGCCAGCCCATGGCGCGCGTCATGTCGCCATCATCATGGACGGCAACGGCCGCTGGGCGAAGAAGCGCTTCCTGCCGCGTATCGCCGGCCATCGCGCCGGAGTGGAGGCGGTGCGCCGCGTCGCCCGCGCCGCGCGGGAGCTGGGCCTGGAATGCCTGACGCTCTACGCCTTTTCCTCGGAAAACTGGAAGCGTCCGGCGAGCGAGGTGGCCGATCTGATGGCCCTGCTGCGCCATTTCATCCAGTCCGACCTCGACGAATTCCACGCCAATGGCGTGCGGCTGCGCATCATCGGCAATTATCGGGCGCTGGATCCCTCGCTGGTCGAAATGATCGACAATGCGATGGCGCGGACAGCCGGCAACAGCGGGCCGATCATAGCCATAGCGCTGAATTACGGCGCCCAGGACGAACTGGTGCGCATGGCGCAGACGCTGGCGCGCCGGGTGGCCGCGGGCGAGATCGCGGCCGAGGAGATCGGTCTGGATGATGTGGATGCAGCGCTCTACACCGCCGACCTGCCACCGCTCGACCTGATGATCCGTACCTCGGGCGAGCAGCGGCTCAGCAATTTCATGCTGTGGCAGGCCGCCTATGCGGAGCTGTATTTCACCGACATGCTGTGGCCGGATTTCGACGCGAGGGCGCTCGCCGCCGCGCTGGACGCCTTCCGCCTGAGGGACCGCCGTTTCGGCGGGCTGTGACAGCATGTCGAGCGAGCTTCGCACCCGCGCGATAGTCGGTGTCCTCCTTATCCTGGTGGCGTTGGGCGCCTTGTTTGCGGGCGGTTTCGCCTTTTGGGTGCTGTTGTCCGTGGCGGGCGTGCTGATGCAGGGGGAGTGGGGCGACCTGACGGGAGCCAAGCCTGAGAATCGCAAGCTGGCGATGTTTGCCGTATCGGTGCCGCTGGCGATTCTTTGCCCCGCGGCGGCCGGCGTGTCCTGGCTTGGCTTCACGCTGATGGCGGCTGCCTTCTTCTTTGTTGCGCTGGCCGGTCGTTCGGTCAGGCTGGCGCTGGGCGTGCCCTATATCGTCGTGCCGGTGATGGCGTTGCTGTTCCTGCGCGAGCAGTCGCCCAATCTTCAGGGGCTGCTGCTGACCTTCTGGGCGCTGGGTCTCGTCTGGGCGACGGATATCGGCGCCTATTTCGCCGGTCGCTCGATCGGCGGGCCGAAACTGGCGCCACGTATCAGCCCTTCCAAGACCTGGTCCGGCCTGGGCGGCGGCGTGCTGGCGGCCCTGATGGTCGGTTTTCTGCTCTATCGGTTCGCGGACCTGCCGATCCAGCTCGCCGCGGCAAGCGGTCTGCTGGCAGTGGCGGCGCAACTGGGTGACCTGCTGGAAAGCTGGATGAAGCGCCGGGCCGGCGTCAAGGACAGCGGTACGCTGCTGCCCGGCCATGGCGGCGTGATGGACCGGCTGGACGGGGTGGTCGCCGCCGCACCGCTGGCCGCGATCTGCTATATGATCCTGGTGCAATTGCCATGAGGAAGGTGTCGGTCTTTGGCGCGACCGGGTCGGTCGGCATGTCCACGCTGGACCTGATCCAGCGTGATCCGGAAGGCTATCGGGTCGTCGCCCTGACCGCGCACAACGACGTGGCGGGCCTGGCGGCCGCCGCGCGGCAGAGCAATGCCGCGATCGCCGTGATCGGGAACGAGGCGCGTTATGAGGCGCTGAAGGATGCGCTGCGCGGTTCGGGGACGGAGGCGGCGGCGGGCGAAAGCGCTTTGATCGACGTCGCGGGGGCCGGTGCAGACTGGAGCATGGCCGCGATCGTCGGCTGCGCGGGGTTGCGCCCGACCATGGCGGCGCTCAAGGCGGGCGGCACGGTGGCGCTTGCCAACAAGGAGTCGCTGGTATCTGCGGGCGCGCTGATGATGGATGCGGTCGGCGCGTCGGGCGCCACGCTGTTGCCGGTCGACAGCGAACATAATGCCATATTCCAGTGCCTTGCAGGCAGTCGCATGGAAGATGTGGCAAGGATCACCCTGACGGCGAGCGGCGGCCCTTTCCGCACCCGCAGTCGGGAGGAGATGCGCGGCATAACGCCCGCGCAGGCGGTCGCCCATCCCAACTGGTCGATGGGCGCCAAGATCAGCGTCGACAGCGCGACGATGATGAACAAGGGGCTGGAACTGATAGAGGCGGCGCATCTCTTCCCGGTCGGGCTCGACCGGATCGAGATCCTCGTCCATCCGCAATCGGTCATCCATTCCATGGTCGAATATCGCGATCGATCCACCCTGGCGCAGCTTGGTTCGCCCGACATGCGCATCCCGATCGCCCATGCGCTGGCATGGCCGGAGCGGATCGCCACGCCCTGCCAGCCGCTGGACCTCGCCCGGATCGGTCGCCTGGATTTCGAGGCGCCGGATGAGGATCGCTTCCCCGCGCTGCGGCTGACCCGACAGGCGGCGGAGGCGGGCGGCGCCGCGCCCGCCATATTGAACGCAGCCAATGAGGTCGCCGTCGCCGCCTTCCTCAAAGGCGCCATAGGCTTCCTTGATATCGCCATGATTGTGGAGGATGTCCTGAACGGTTATAGCGCGCCTGTGCCCCAGCAGATCGACGATGTGCTGGAAGCGGACGCGCAGGCGCGCAAGAGGGCTGCGCAAGTGATGGAAAGATTGACCGCTTGATCCAGAATCCCGGTTTCCTGTTGACCGTAGTGGCATTCGTGGCGGTCATCGGCCCGCTCGTCTTCGTGCATGAGCTGGGCCATTATCTGGTGGGCCGCTGGTGTGGGGTGAAGGCGGAGGCCTTCTCCATCGGCTTCGGCCCGGAAATCGCCGCCTGGGTCGACAGGCGCGGCACCCGGTGGCGCCTGGGCGCCCTGCCGCTGGGCGGCTATGTGCGCTTCAAGGGCGATATGAACGTCGCCAGCCAGACCGACCCGCGCTGGCTGGAAATGCCTGCCGCCGAACGGGCGGAGAGCTTTCCGGCCAAGCCATTGTGGCAGCGGGCCGCGATCGTTGCGGCCGGGCCGGCGATCAATTTCCTCTTTGCCATAGCGATCCTGGCAACCTTCGCCCTTGTCCATGGCGAGAGCCGCACGCCCGCCGTGGCCGGGCATGTGCAGCCGGGCAGCGCAGCGGCCGCAGCGGGTATACTGGCGGGTGACCGTATCGTATCGCTCAACGGGCGGGCGATGACGACCTTCGACGATATCCGCCTGTTCGCTCAGATTCGCCCGGGTGAGCCCGTCACCATCCTGATCGACCGGCAGGGCAAGCTGATCGAAAAGCAGGGCAAGGTCGGCGCGGTCGAGGAAAATGACGGGTTCGGCAATAGATTCCGGCTGGGGCGGCTGGGCATCGCGCCGGGCGCGCCGGTGATCGAGCCTGTCAGCCTTGTCCGCGCGCCTGTCGTCGCGATCGAACGGACGGGTCAGATCATCCGCACCATGGTCGAGACGCTGGGCCAGATCGTCGGGGGCGGCCGGTCGGTCAAGGAACTGGGCGGACCGCTCAAGATTGCCGAGGTTTCGGGACAGGCCGCGACGCTGGGGGTGGAAAGCTTCGTCTTCTTCATGGCGCTGATCTCGATTAACTTGGGGTTCATCAACCTCTTGCCAATCCCGATGCTGGATGGCGGCCATCTGCTGTTCTATGGGGTGGAGGCGATACAGCGGCGGCCGGTCAGCCCGCAGGTGCAGGAATGGGCCTATCGTTCGGGTCTGGCGGTCCTGCTGGCGATGATGGTGCTGGTAACATTCAACGATTTATCCTCTTTCGGTCTCTGGGATCGTCTGTCCGGCTTGATCGGCTGAGCCGTATCGGGCAGGAGGGCGCGATTTGGCGCCGTCTTTCCGGATATGTACGGAATGGGTCCGGCGTGAACGACATGTTGCTTTTTTGTAGAAGGTGGAGCGGGTGACAGCGATGATGAGCAGCAACAGGCAGCGCCCGGTCGTCGTGGCCCTGTTGGCGACGACGATGATCGCGGGCATGTCTGCAGTCCCGGCGATGGCTCAAAATGCCCCGCCGGCGGCCGCACCTGTTCCCGCGCCCGTGCCAGCGGTTGCGCCCGCAGCCGGCACGATCCGCAACATCACCGTCACCGGCGTCCAGCGCCTGGAACCCGACACGGTGCTGTCCTACACCAAGCTGCGCATCGGCCAGCCCTTCACCCAGGAATCGCTCGACCAGGCGCTGCGCGACCTTTACGAGACGGAGCTGTTCGCCGACGTCCAGATCCGCAACGACAATGGCGCGCTGACCGTCGAGGTGAAGGAAAACCCGGTCATCAACCGCATCGTCCTTGAAGGTAATAAGCGCCTCAAGGAAGACAAGATACGTCCTGAAATAAAACTGGCTCCGCGGCAGATCTATACCCGGTCCAAGGTCCGCGCGGATGTTGCCCGCATCATCGAACTGTATCGCCGCCAGGGCCGCTTCGCCGCCACGGTCGAGCCGAAGATGGTGCAACTCGATCAGAATCGCGTCGACATCGTCTTCGAAATTTCCGAAGGGCCCAAGTCCAAGGTCCGTCAGATCAACATCATCGGCAACGAGAAGTTCAAGGACGGCGAACTGCGCAGCCAGATGGTGACGAAGCAGTCGCGCTGGTTCCGCATCTTCTCCTCGGGCACCAGCTACGACCCGGATCGCCTGGCCTATGACCAGCAGAAGCTGCGCCAGTTCTACCTGACCAACGGCTATGCCGATTTCCGCGTGATTTCCGCCGTGGCGGAACTGACGCCCGACAAGCAGGACTTCATCATCACCTATGTGGTCGAGGAAGGGCAGCGCTACAAATTCGGTGACGTGAAGGTCAACAGCGACATTCGCGACCTGTCGGGCGATTCGCTGACCAAGATGCTGCCGATGAAGAAGGGCGACTGGTACAACGCCAAGCAGGTCGAGGACACGGTCGACACGCTGAGCGAGACGGCGGGCCTGTTCGGCTATGCCTTCGCCGATGTCCAGCCGGACTTCCAGCGCAACAAGGACACGCTGACGATGGGGATTGATTTCCGCATCGCCAATGCGCCGCGCGTCTATGTCGAGCGCGTCGACATCAACGGCAACACGCTGACCCAGGACAAGGTCGTCCGGCGCGAATTCCGCCTGGCCGAAGGGGATGCGTTCAACAGCTTCCTGGTCAAGCGGTCGAAGGACCGCATCAACTCCCTGGGATTCTTCCAGGAAAAGCTGGACGTCGAACAGAAGCCGGGTTCTGCGCCCGACCGGATCGTGCTGGAAACGAACGTGCAGGAAAAATCGACCGGCGAACTGTCGCTGTCGGCTGGTTTCTCCTCGCTGGAACGCTTCATCGTCTCGGCGTCGATCACGCAGCGCAACTTCCGCGGCAAGGGCCAGGAACTGCGCACCAGCGTCAATTACTCGGCCTACAGCAAGTCGATCGAACTGGGCTTTACCGAGCCCTATTTCATGGACAAGAACATCGCGCTGGGCGGCGACATCTATCGCCGCGACCTCAACAGCTTCAACTATATCAACAATAACGACCGCAACCGCACCTACCAGCAGACTACGACCGGCTTCCAGCTTCGCGCCGGCGTGCCGATCACGGAATATATGTCGCTTGCGCTGCGCTACACGCTCAACCTCGACAATGTGACGCTGGACAAGTCGACCTATTATACCGACAGCAATGGCGACGGTCTTCGCGGCAACAGCGCCGGTGATACCTGCGACCCGATCCTGTCGGGCCGTTATCTTTGCGACGCCATCGGCAAGCGCACCACGTCCATGATCGGTTATTCGCTGATCTACGACACGCGCGACAACCGCATCCGGCCGACGCGCGGCAATAATCTGGTTCTCAGCCAGGATTTCGCCGGCCTGGGCGGCAGCGTCAAATATGTCCGCACCCGCCTCAGCGGCGGAAAATACTGGCCGGTCGGCGGTGGTTTCATTTTCTCGCTGACTGGCGAAGGCGGCTATATCCACAGCCTTGAGGGGGATCGCCGCGACAGCACGGGCGCCCTGGTTGATGCGGTTCGCCTCACGGACCGCTTCTTCCTCGGCAATCCGCAGATTCGCGGCTTCGACATTCGTGGCGTCGGGCCCCGGATCGTCCGTCGCTACTTCACGACCACAGCCAATAGCGACGGCACCTTCACCGGTGTCGAGAATACCGGCAACAACAATCGCGCCGACGACGCGTTGGGCGGCCGCATTTATTATCTGGCGCATGCGGAAATGGAAATTCCGCTGGGTTCGGGCGCGCGTGAAATGGGGCTGCGGCCTTCGGTGTTCGTGGACGCGGGCGCTGTCGGGGGGCTCAAGAGACCTGGTCTGGTCAGCGTACCTGGCTCCACCCCAGGCACCTTCCCGGGCTTCTGCTCGTCCACCAGCAATCCCGCCTTGCCGGTGGTTCAGGCTACCGGATCGGCCGTGGCGCCTGTCTGCAACACGGCTGTCGGCTATAATACGGTCAGCAGCGGCTTCGTGGAACAATATCTCGGCGACACGCTCAAGCCGCGTGTTGCCGTGGGCTTCGGCGTCAACTGGAACTCGCCCTTCGGTCCGTTCCGTATCGACATCGCCAAAGCCCTGCTCAAGGAACCAGGGGACGACACTCAGCTCATTAGCTTCAACGTAGGGACTCAATTCTGATGAAGACGATTTTCAAGGCTGCTGCGCTGGTTCTTGCGCCAATGACTGCCATGGCGCTGACCAGCGTTCCTGCCGCTGCCCAGTCGAAGACCGGCATCGCCGTCGTCGACCTGCAGCGCGCCGTTGCCACCAGCTCGGCCTATTCGACCGCGCGCACGCAGATCCAGACCACTTACAAGGCGCAGATCGACAGTTTCACCGCGCGCAAGAACGCGATCGACGCGGACCTGAAGGCGAAGGGCACTGCCCTGGAAACCGCGATGAAGGCCGCCGGCGGCAAGCCGACCCCGGCGATCCAGACCCAATATGAGGCCTATCAGAAGGCCGGGCAGGACGGTCAGGCCGAACTGCAGCGCCTGGGCCAGCCGATCGCGCTCGCCAACGCCTATGTCGAGGAGCAGATTTCGGCGAAGCTTTCGGACGCGCTCAAGTCCGCCATGACCAAGGCCAAGGTTGACCTGATCCTGTCGCCCGACGCGACCGTGTCCTATCAGCCGACCGTCGACATCACCCAGTCGGTGGTGACCGAACTCAACGCGCTGGTGCCCAGCGTCGGCATCACCCCGCCGGCCGGCTGGCAGCCGGGCCGTCAGGGCCAGGGCGCTGCCGCCCCTGCCGCTGCACCCGCCAATCCGTCGCAGCAGCCGGCCTCGCGCTGATCGCACGGATGACGGATCAGACTGACAATGCGGCCGCCGCCGTCGGCCCCATCGATATTCGTGGGGTGATGGCGGCGCTGCCGCACCGTTATCCGATGCTGCTCGTCGACCGCGTGATTTCGCTCGTGCCCAACAGCGCGATCCACGCGGTCAAGGCAGTGTCGATCAACGAGGACTTCTTCCAGGGGCACTTCCCCGGCCGGCCGATCATGCCCGGCGTATTGATCGTCGAAGCCATGGCGCAGGCCGCAGGCGTGCTGACGGTCGAGACGATGAACCTGCGGGGTTCGGGCAAGCTCGTCTATTTCATGAGCATCGACGGGGCTAAGTTCCGCAATCCGGTCGAACCGGGCTGCCTGCTCGACCTGCATGTCGATCTGGTCCAGATCCGTGGCCGCGTCTGCAAGTTCACGGGCAAGGCGATGGTCGAGGGCAAGCTCTGCGCGGAGGCCAGCTTCGTCGCGATGATTGCCGACCCGCCTGTGGATTGAGGCGGGGTAGTGATCCGGAATTTCCCGTCACTTCCGCCCCGGCGGGAATGACGGGGTCGACCGGCCAAGGGGCAAGGCCCGCTCTTCCCCTTGCTTTTGCGCGCATTCCCATGTAACGGCGCGCCTTCGCAATTTTTCGCATCCATGGCCGGTCGGAAACCGGCCCCTGAACGGAGCAGACCCATGAAGGCCGATACCCACCCCGATTACCACTTCATCACCGTCCAGATGACCGACGGCACCACGTTCCGCACCCGCTCGACCTGGGGCAAGGAAGGCGACACGCTGGCGCTCGACATCGATCCCAAGTCGCATCCGGCCTGGACCGGCGGTACCCGCCAGCTTGAACAGGGCGGCCAGGTTGCCCGCTTCAATAAGCGCTTTGGCGGCCTGACGCTGAAGAAGTAATCGACGCCTTCAAGGGGCATGATTTGAAAGGGCGCCTTCTGGGCGCCCTTTTTTGTTGGATAAGGGGGCAGGTTCGACCAGTTGTCGCTGGTCATGATATTGAGGAGATGCTCGAAAGCGGTCATGCCCTCAACTCATCCGCAAGATGCCGGACCTCCTATATCAGGTGTATGCTGTAGCGTTGAGCGTTGGCATCGCGTTCGCCAAGCGCATTTGATAAGCGGGAATCATGAAAAAAGCCTCGATGATCACCATCTTTGCGTCGATGCCAGCCATGTCCGTTCCCGCGCTGGCACAACCGGCTGCCACGGCATCTGATCCGCCCGAATCATCGTCCCCGCGAACCGTTAACCTGACCGTCTATGGCAATGATTCCTGTCCGCCGGGCCGGGATAATGAGATTGTGGTCTGTGCCCGTAGACCGGAAGCGGAGCGCTATCGCATCCCCAAGGAATTACGGGAAAAATCGGCTTCATCGGGTGCTCCAGGTTGGACGAGCCAAGCTGCGACCATGGAAGAAACGCAACGTGACAGCCTGCCCGTCAGCGGTTGTTCGGTCGTCAGCAGCAGCGCTGCCGGTTGTCTTGCCAAGGCGTTGCGACAATGGCGCGCCGAGCGGCGCATGGAGCATGCCAAAAATCACCCTTGAGGCGCTACACGGATATGCCCTTTGGAGATCGATAAATTGTTACGATCATCACCATGGGTGCTTCTCGATAGCGGACCTGCGCAAGTCAGATTAGATCATGGCAAGTTCGGCTGGAGATATGCCCGCGGTATGGCGAGAAATTCATGCCACCGGAAGAAGATGCGCCGGGATATGAGATTGTTTGGCCTGACAACAGCTTGCTGAGCACTTAAATTGGGCTGTATCCCCTGATACAACCCTGACCTTCATTCCTGCCTTGGTGTCAAACCTCGGCCGCGCGATCCTGATCCAGAAACGCAGCCACATCGTCCAGCACGACATCCTTCGACAGGAAGGTCTGCCCGATTCCCCGCGCCAGCAGGAAGGAGAGGGTGCCTGCCGCCATTTTCTTGTCGTGCAGCATATATGCGACAAGCGCCGCGCCGTTCGCCTTCACATGCGCGCTGGCCAGATCGTGCGGCAGGCCGACGGCCTTCAGATGCGCGGTCACCCGCTCTGCATCTTCGACCGTGCAGAGGCCGAGCCGCGCCGAATAACGGAACGCAAGGGCGGTTCCTGCCGCAACAGCCTCGCCATGGAGCAGAAGATCGGAAAAGCCGGTATCCGCCTCTAGCGCATGGCCGAAAGTATGACCTAGGTTCAGCAAGGCCCGCCTTCCGGACGTCTCCCGCTCGTCGTCGGCCACAATGGCCGCCTTGGCGGTCACGCTGCGCTCTATGGCATATTCGCGCGCCTGGACGTCGCCGGACAGCAGCTTATGTCCTTCCGTCTCGCACCAGGCGAAAAAGACGGGATCGTCGATCAGGCCATATTTCACCACCTCGGCATAGCCGGCCCGCGTTTCGCGCGCGGGCAGCGTGTCGAGCGTCGACGGATCGATCAGCACCAGCGAGGGCTGGTAGAAGCTGCCCACCAGATTCTTGCCCGCCTTCGCGTTGATCGCGGTCTTGCCGCCGACGGAACTGTCCACCTGCGCCAGCAATGTCGTCGGCACCTGGATGAAATGGCAGCCGCGCTTCAGGATCGAGGCGGCAAAGCCCACCAGGTCTCCGATCACGCCGCCCCCCAGCGCCACTACATGGTCGCCGCGCTCGATCTCCAGTGCCAGCAGCGCGTCGAGCAGTTCTTCCAGGTGGCGCCAGCTCTTGGTCTGCTCCCCCGGCGGCAGGATGATGGGTTCCACCGCGACATTGGCGGCGCGCAGGCTCGCTTCCAGGCGGGGAAGCTGCGTGGCGGCGACATTTGCGTCGGTGACGACGACCAGCCGTCCCTTGCGCGCATAGCCCGCCAGATGCGTCCCCGCCCGGTCCAGTGCACCTTGTTCGATCAGAATGTCGTAACTGCGCGAATCGAGCGCGACGCGGACTATGGCCATTGGGAAAGCTGCTCCAAGATGCTGTCGACTGCCACGTCATGCGGCGCGGCGGCGCTTTTCACATGAATGGGGCAGAGCGCGTAGACCGGATTGCGTATGGCCGCGAGCTCAGTCAGCACCACGCGCGGATCCTTGCCCTTCAGCAGCGGACGCCCCTCCCGTCGCGACACCCGGTCCACCAGCGTGTCGATGTCGGCGTTCAACCAGATCGCCAGCGCATGATCCAGGATCAGCGCCCGCGTCTCTTCCTGCATGAAGGCGCCGCCGCCGGTCGCGATCACCTTGGGCTCGCCGTCCATCAGGCGGGCGATCACCCGCCGTTCGCCGTCGCGGAAATAGTCCTCGCCATAACGTTCGAACATTTCGGTGATCGTCATGCCCGCCGCCTTTTCGATCTCCTCGTCGGCATCGACGAAACCCAGGCCGAGCCGCGCCGCCAGCCGCCGGCCGACGGTCGATTTGCCAACGCCCATCATGCCCACCAGGACGATGGGGCCGCGCTTCGCTTGCGCATCGGCGGATTTGCTGTTTCGCTGCATGGCGAGCGGGGCTATACATCCCCGCGTCGACAAGGCAAATCGCAACTTTCCTTCAGCTTTGGCCCAGCCAGAATAGCCAGCCAGAACAGGACTCATGAAGCGCAATCGTTCCTACAGCAATTTTGAGGGCAGCTCCCGGCGCCGCAAGACGTCCCTGCCGATCATTCCCATCATTGCGGTCCTCGTGCTGGCGGGGATCATCGCCCTGCTCTGGTCGCGCGGCGGCGAAAAGCCGCAGGCCCGCGTGGAAAAGGTCATTCCTGCCGAAAAGCTGGGCCGGTAAACGGCATGCGGCAGCGGCGGGTGAACGCGAAATGGGCGCTGGGCACGCTGGCGCTGGCGCTGGCGCTGCCTGTGGTGGCGCAGGAGACGCCCGAATCGCTCCTGCCGCCCGGCTTTGGCGATGCGCCCGCGGCGCCGCCACCCGTTGCGCCGCCGCCGCGCCCCGCACCGGGTACCCCGGCGGCGCCTGCCGGTTCGCCCTCCGTGGTGCCCATATTGCCGCCCGGCTTCGCCGTCACGCAAGAGGCGGGCGACAATGCAGCGGAACCGATGAGCGAGGAGGAGCTCTCCGCCGAAAAGCAGAAATATGACCTGCCTGAAAACGCGCATCGTTCGCTCGACCGCATAGGGCCGCTGACGCCCGGCCGGTTGGGACTGGCGCCCAATGCCTTTGGCGCGCAATCGGGCCGGTTCCTGGCGACGTTGATGAAGGAAACGCGCGCGCCGATCACATCGCGCTGGGCGTCGATCCTGCTGCGCCGGGCGCTGCTGTCGGCGACCGATACGCCGCGCGACATCGATGGCGCGGACTGGGTGGCCGAGCGCGCCTGGCTGCTGCTGCGCATGGGGGAGGCGGACAGTGCCCGCCTGCTGGTGCAGAGCGTTGATTCCGACCGTTTCACCCCGCGCCTCTACGCCATCGCCATGCAGACCTATCTGGCGACGGCCGATCCGGCGGGCCTTTGCCCGCTGTCGGCGGGCGCGCTGCGGTTCAGCAAGGAGCCTGGCTGGGACATGACGAGGGCGATCTGCCCGGCCTTGTCGGGGGATCAAGGAACGGCCAGCGGCGCGCTCAATCAGGAGCAGCGGCGCGGCATGGTGCGGGGCATCGACTATCGGCTGGCGGAAAAGGTCGTCGGCGCGGGATTCAACGCCCGCCGGTCGGTGAAGATCGAATGGGACGGGGTGGATCGGCTGACGGCTTGGCGTTTCGGTCTGGCGACGGCGCTCAATGTCGAGATACCCGATGATCTCTATGCCACGGCGGGTGCGCATGTCCGCGCCTGGGAAGCGCGCGCGCCTGCTTTGTCCGCCGTTCGCCGCCTGCCGGGAGCGGAGGTGGCGGCGCGGCTCGGCGTCTTTTCCTCGCAGGCGCTGGTCGATTTCTACGGCCAGTTGCAGTCCGATGGTGACGTGCCCGCCAAAGCGGCCGATCGGGTGGATGCGTTGCGTGCAGCCTATGCCGGCGCAGGGGCTGACGAGCGGCTGCAGGCCATGCGGACGCTCTGGCAGAATGAGGCGCGGCCGGATTTCGTCGGGTTGATCGCGACGGCGCGTACGGCCGCGGCGTTGCCGGTTTCAGAGCTGAGTGCGCGCGATGCGGCCAATCTGGTCGCGGCGATGTTCACCGCCGGCTATGATCGCAGCGCGGCGCAATGGTCGCGGCTCGCGGCGCAGGCGGACGGGGACGGCGCGGCGGACCTTTGGGCCCTGCTGGCGGTCGGCGCGCCGAGTGCGGTGGTGGAGATCGGTGCGGGACGGGTTTCCTCCTTCGCCAAGGATGCCGATCCGCGCAAGGCCCAGATGCTGATAGCGTCGCTGGCTGGACTTGCGCGGCTCAATGCGCAGGACAGCGCGTCGCTGGCGCAGGATCATGGTTTCAATCTGGCTGCCGCCAGCCGCTGGTCGCGCGCGATCGACGCCGCGGCTGCCCGTGGCGAGAAGGGCAGCGTCGCGCTGTTGGCGGCGGTCGGCATGCAGACCGCCGACTGGAACCGCCTGCCGGCCTTCCACCTCTACCATATTGTCGGGGCGCTGCACCGCGTCGGCCTCGATCCCGAAGCGCGGATGATCGCCGCGGAGGCGATGACGCGACTCTGATGGGAGAGGATGCCGCGCTTATCGACCGCTTTCTGGAGATGATGGCGGCCGAACGGGGTGCGTCGCGCAATACGTTGCTGGCCTATCGGGCCGATCTGCAGGGCGCGGCGGACCTTGTCGGCGGTCTGGTGGTCGCGACCAAGGATGGCCTGGCGGAACTGGCCACAGCCTGGGCGACATTGGCGGCCTCTTCGGTCGCCCGGAAATCTTCCGCCCTGCGCGCCTTCTACGCCTTTCTGGAGGAGGAGGGGCTGCGCGCCGACAATCCGTCCGCCGCCCTGCCGCGTCCCGTGACCCGTCGGCCCCTGCCCCGGATCCTTTCGACCCAGGAGGTCGAGTCCCTGTTCGCACTGATCGCGGCGAAGCTGGCCGTCGATCATCCTGCGCCACTGGATCTGCGACTGTCGGCACTGATCGAACTGCTCTACGGATCGGGGCTTCGGGCTACGGAGCTGGTGTCGCTGCCGCGCCGCGCCCTGGCGTCGGATCGCCCGTTCCTGATCCTGAAGGGCAAGGGCGCGCGCGAACGGCTGGTGCCGATCTCCGACCGGGCCCGTGCCGCCGTGGCGGCCTGGTTGCCCCATGTGCCGGCCGAAAGCCCCTGGCTTTTTCCTTCGGGCAAGAGCCATGTCAGCCGGATTCGTCTTTATCAGATGGTGAAGGCCCTGGCCGCCGCTGCCGGCATCGCGCCGGAGCGGGTCAGCCCCCATGTGCTGCGCCATGCCTTCGCCACGCATCTGCTGGAGGGTGGGGCAGACCTGCGCGCGCTGCAGTCCATGCTGGGCCATGCCGATATCGGCACGACGCAAATCTACACCCATGTCGACAGCCGCAGGCTGGTCGAACTGGTCAACAGCCGCCATCCGCTTGCTTCCATGACGCATCGCCGCGTTGACGGCGAAGCATCTGCGTCCTAACGCCATGCGCCATGGTTAGTTTTCTCGAATTCGAAAAGCCGATTGCCGAACTGGAAGCGCGCATCATCGAATTGCGCGCCACCGCCAATGCAGGCGACATCGACATCAGCGGCGAGATCGACAAGCTGGAGCAGCGCGCATCGAAAATGCTGGTCGATACCTATGCCAGGCTGTCGCCCTGGCAGAAGACGCAGGTTGCTCGCCATCCCGAACGTCCGCATTTCAAGGATTATGTCGCGGGCATGTTCGACAATTTCATGCCCCTGGCCGGCGACCGGGCCTTTGCCGACGATCAGGCGATCATCGGTGGTTTCGCGACGCTGGACGAGCGGCGCGTGGTGGTGATCGGCCATGAGAAGGGCGATGATACGGCAAGCCGCGTCCGCCATAATTTCGGCATGGCGAAGCCCGAGGGTTATCGCAAGGCGATCCGCCTGATGCAGCTTGCCGACCGCTTTGGCCTGCCGGTGGTGACGCTGGTCGATACGTCGGGCGCTTTCCCCGGCGTGCAGGCGGAAGAACGCGGACAGGCGGAGGCGATCGCCCGTTCGACGGAGCAATGCCTGGCGATGGGCGTGCCGATGGTGGCCGCCGTGGTGGGCGAGGGCGGCTCCGGCGGTGCGGTGGCGCTGGCGGCTGCCAATCGCGTGCTGATGTTCGAACATGCGGTCTATTCGGTGATCTCGCCCGAAGGCTGCGCCTCCATCCTCTGGCGCACCGCCGAAAGGGCGAGCGATGCCGCAACTGCCATGCAGGTGACGGCGCAGCATCTGAAGGCGCTGGGCGTCATCGACCGCATCGTGCCGGAACCAGTCGGCGGCGCCCATCGCGAGCCGGTGCAGGCGATCGCCAATCTGGGCGCCGCGATCGGGGAGGAGCTGGATTCGCTGTCCGGTCTTGGCGCCGACGCGCTGCGTACCGATCGCGCCGACAAGTTTCTGGCCATCGGCGTCTGACCGCGCGATCCTCTGTTTCGGGGAACATCCGCCTGCTATTGCTCGTTACGCGAAGGTAACAGGGGAGCAGGAAAGGCCGTGGAACGAAGATCATCTCTGGCTGTCGCCGGGCTGGGCCTGATCGTCCTGGCGGCTTCGCCGTCGGCGGAAGGGCAGCAGCGCGCGATTCGGACGGTTTCGTCGATCAGTCCGCAGGAAAAGGAAGCGGGCGCCAAGCAGCATCCGCAGCTTCTCAACGAATTTGGCGGCGCCTATGCCGGGCCGCAGGCGAAATATGTGGAGGGCGTGGGACGACGCATCGCGGTCCAGTCCGGCCTGTCCAATGCACAGGGGGACTTCACCGTCACCCTGCTCAATTCGCCGGTGAACAACGCCTTCGCCATTCCCGGCGGCTATGTCTATGTGACGCGCCAGCTCATGGCGCTGATGAACGATGAGGCGGAACTGGCCGGCGTGCTGGGCCATGAGATCGGCCATGTCGCGGCCCAGCATGGTCAGAGGCGACAGCAGGCGGCGCAGCGCAACGCCATTGGCGGCACCCTGTTGCAGGTGCTGACCGGCGCTTTGCTGGGCGATTCGGCGTTTACCGGCCTGTTGCAGAAGGGAATTGGGCAAGGCAGCCAGCTGCTGACGCTCAAATTCTCGCGCAGCCAGGAATATGAGGCGGACGACCTGGGCATACGCTATCTGGCCTCGGGCGGTTATGATCCAAGGGCCCTGTCATTCATGCTGGCGTCGCTCGCCGCGCAAAGCAGCCTGGACGCCCGGTTTGCGGGCAGTTCCCGATCGGTGCCGGAATGGGCAAGCACCCATCCGGATCCCGCCTCGCGCGTCGGCCGCGCTTCGCGCAATGCAGCCAGCAGCGGGTCCACCAGCACGGTCCGGAACCGTGATGCATTCCTGAACGCGCTCAATGGCGTTCTCTATGGCGATGATCCCAAACAGGGCGTGATCGAGGGCAGCCGTTTCCGCCATCCTGATCTGAGGGTGAGCTTCACCGCACCATCGGGATTCGGCATGGAAAATGGCGCGAGTGCCGTCAGCGTCGTGGGATCGGGTGGCCAGGCGCAGTTCAGCGCCGCCCCTTATTCCGGCGATCTGTCCGCCTATATCGATTCGGTGTTTGCAAAGCTGGGCGGGGGCGTCGGCGGCGTTCCCGCTGGGGAGGTACGGCGCGTTACGGTCAATGGCCTTCCGGCGGCCTGGCGAACGATCCGCGCCAGCACCCAGTCCAGCCAGGTCGATGCGACCGTTTTCGCTTATGATTTCGGCGGCGGGAAGGCCTATCACTTCCTGCTGCTGACGGCGGCGGGACAGGGGATTGGCCCCTTTTCCAGCATGGTGCAGTCAGTGCAGCGTCTTTCAGCCCAGGATGCCGCGGCGATCAAGCCGCGTCGGGTCGAGGTTGTAACGGTAAAGTCAGGGGATACTGTCCAGTCCCTGGCAAAGCGTATGGCTTATACGGATTATCCGCTGGACCGGTTCCTGACGATCAATGCCCTGACGGCGAACAGCGTCCTGCGTCCGGGACAGCGGGTGAAGATCGTTAGCTGGTAAGGACGAACGCAATGAAAAAGGGCGACGGAATTGCTTCCGCCGCCCTTTTTTATCGACCAAGCTGAACTTAGTTCATGTTGTTCGAAACTTTGTTGAAGGTGTTGGTCAGCTTGCCGCCCAGGCTGGTCATCGCGCCAATGGCAGCGACAGCGATGAGAGCGGCGATCAGGCCGTATTCGATGGCGGTGGCGCCCTTTTCGTTCTTCAGCATCTTGCGGATGAACTGCATTGGAAGTCTCCTTGAATTAAATTCCACGTTTAACTACCCGGCCGCCCCCGCTTGAGATGAAGGTCAGCTTGGACTGATGTAGAAGAAGGGGGTTGATAAAGATTTAATGGGCGAAGGAGGTGTCAGATATAGATGGTTAATGCGCCAGGACCTCCGTCGCGACGTTGTTCCACATGCCGATTGTCTTGTTGGCGACGTTGGAAACTGCGCCCATGACAGCCAGACAGATAAGGGCAAGGATCAGCCCATACTCCACCGCCGTGGCGCCGCGCTGGCAATAGATCAGCTTCCAGAAGCTGAAATTTTTGAATAATGCCCGCATGTCGCACCCCATTTACACACAGCCCGGACGCCCTTGTAAAAGGGGCAGGGTTAACAAACCCCTCAAACGGGAACAGTATGACGATAAATTCTCCATTGCTGGTGGTGGCCGCCGCCTTGATCGACGCTGATGGCCGCGTCCTGTTGCAGCAACGTCCGCCCGGAAAGCCAATGGCGCATCTCTGGGAGTTCCCCGGCGGCAAGGTGGAGCCGGGGGAAGCGCCTGAAACCGCGCTGATCCGTGAGCTGGAGGAGGAATTGGGGATCCGCACCCATGCGAGCTGCCTCGCGCCCGCGACCTTCGCCAGCGAACCGCTCGGTGATCGCCATCTGCTGCTGCTGCTTTACGTCTGCCGCAAATGGCAGGGCGTGGCCGAAGCGCGGCATGCGACCGCGCTCCAATGGATCAGGCCCGCGCAGATGTATGCGCTGGAGATGCCGCCCGCGGACCTGCCGTTGATCGGTTTGCTTGATTCCCTGATCTAGAGCGATTTCCAAGCGATCGGAACCGATCGCTGGTCAAGAAATCGCGGAAAACAAGGAAACCAGAGCGGCGATCTGATTCAATCAGATCGAAACCCGCTCTAGCTGCCAGAGCCTTCCTTGCGAAGGCGCGGCCGGGCTGTCCACCCATGCCCGGAATGGGCGGGGCCGGCGTTCCGGAGGAGCCGGCCCCGCTGTGCTTATTCCTCCGCAGCCTTGCTCTGCAACTGGATGTAGTTCTGGATGCCCATGCGATCGATCATTTCGAACTGGGTTTCCAGCGTATCGACATGCTCCTCCTCGCTTTCGAGGATGTGCTGGAACAGGTCGCGACTCACATAGTCGCGGATCGATTCGCAATAGGCGATGGCATCCTTCAGCACCGGCAGCGCTTCATATTCCAGCTCAAGGTCGGCCTTCAGGATTTCCTCCACCGTTTCCCCGATCTTCAGGCGGCCGAGCAACTGGAAATTGGGCAGGCCGTCGAGGAACAGGATCCGCTCGGCCAGCTTGTCGGCATGCTTCATCTCGTCGATGGATTCTTCATATTCGAACTTGGCGAGCTTCTCGATGCCCCAATGATTGAGCATGCGATAATGGAGGAAATATTGGTTGATTGCGGTAAGTTCGTTCTTGAGAACCTCATTGAGATATTCGATGACCTTGGCGTCGCCCTTCATGGCGTTCTTCTCCGGCTGTAGGGGAAAGTGCCTGGATCATAAGCATTTCGCTTCCGTTTGTTAATCCGGAAAGCCGCGGGAATCCGTCATTTTCTGCCGCGCTATTGCGTCAAGTTCGCGTCATTCCGATGCGCTTGATTCGCAATGACTTCAGATGGAGGCGCGTTCGGCCGCGATGATCGTACGGGCGAAGGGCACGCATTGGCCGCATTTCGGCCGGCGACCAAGCCGGGCATAGGCGCTGCAGGGAGTTGCACAACCTTCGCGGGCGACCTCTTTCAGGTCCTTTTCACGGATGGCATTGCAGACACAGACAACCATGCAGATCTCCTGAACAGGGAGATAGCTTAGATGATAATAGGTCGCAATAGGAATTCAGTCGCTGTTGCGAATCTTTTGCGTTTGCCCTCGGGCAAGGCTGCGCCATAGCCATTCCGCCGGGCCCAGGGCGAATCGCCGTTGCCAGAGCGGCGACCAGATCAGCATGATCGCCCATGCCCCCACCACGAACAGCGGCAGCATATGGTGCGGAACATGGCCGAACAGACCCAGCCCCCAGCCATAGAAGATCGCACACATGACAAGGCTGCTGCCCAGATAGTTGCTGAGCGCCAGCCTGCCGACGGCGGAGATCCTCGCGGTCAGGGCTGCGCTGCGGTGACGGGTGAACAGCCACAGGATCAGCGCCGCCCATCCGACCGCCAGCGGGATTCGGAAGGGAAACGACCAGGCCAGTACCGATCCCAGCGCTGTGAGCGGAGCGAACCGGCTGGAAATGATCCATATCGCGAGCATCGCCATCGGGATCAGCCCGATCAGAAAACAGTGGCGCGCCGTTCGCCAATATTGCTCCGCCGCCCAGCGACCGGTCAGGAAGCCGCCCTTCAGCATCGCCATGCCCAGCAGCATGAACCCCAGCGTATCAAACGCGATGAACGGCAGGGTCGTAGGCCACTGCCCACCGAACAGGGCGACGTGATGCAGGACAATGCCGGCATAGCTGCCGCGATAGACGTCAT
Source organism: Sphingobium sp. R-21 (assembly GCF_049913335.1). Classification (NCBI taxonomy): domain Bacteria; kingdom Pseudomonadati; phylum Pseudomonadota; class Alphaproteobacteria; order Sphingomonadales; family Sphingobiaceae; genus Sphingobium; species Sphingobium sp. R-21. Next base: position 737,464 of record NZ_CP184375.1, read on the forward strand.
ATTCGTTCCGAATCGCCGCATGGGCAGGATTGGACAACGAGTCGATGAAATTGGCGAAACCGGCGCTGACATGGCTGGGCGCGCCGGATGTCGCGGCGGCATGGCCCCAGGCGTAAAGCGTGCCGATGAAGCCCGCGCAGATCAGGAAATGTGCCAGGAAGAAGAAAAAGGCCCATTTGACGAGCGACAGCGGTTCCCGCCGCGCAAAGGGCAGCGCCGCCAGCCCGACCAGCGCATAGATCATCAATATGTCGCCCCACCACAGCAGCAGATAATGGGCGAGGCCGAAGACGAACAGCCAGCCAGCCCGGATTATCTGCGCGCGTGCCCCGTTCCGCCCGGCCATTTCCTCCCTGTCGATCAGCAGCAGCATTGACGCGCCGAACAGCATGGAAAACAGGGCGCGCATCTTGCCGTCGACCAACAGGAAGCTGGCCGTCCAGAAGGCGATGTCGCCTGTGGACAGCCGGCCCGCGGCGGCCGGGCTGAAATAGGCCTGTTCGGGCATGGCGAAGGCCGCGATGTTCATCCAGAGGATTCCCATGACCGCGCAGCCACGCAGAACGTCCATGGCGGGAATCCGGGAGGAGGGGGCGGTCATGGGTCGGTGCGGTCCTCGAAAGGCTGGAAAAGGGAGTGCGGCTCTGTCATTGCGACTAGCCATGAACGGCCACCGCAAGCAACGAATAAGCGACGCATTTGGCGCGGCTGCGGAGCATTATGATGATCACGCCGGACCGCAGCGGCAGGCCGCGGCGCTCGTGGCCGATCTCGCGCAGCGGCAGCGGCGCGACGGCTCCGGCCGGATATTGGAAATCGGTTGCGGCACGGGTTTTCTGACGCGCGACATCCAGGCTCGCTGGCCCGGCGCGGAATTCGTGGTGACGGACCTGTCGCCCGACATGCTGGCCCGCGCCGCCACGGGCGGTTTGGTCGCGGGCACATTCCTGGCGATGGATGGGGAAGCGCCGATCTTCGAAGGCGAATGGTTCGATCTCATCCTTTCCAGCCTGGCCTTTCAATGGTTCGACGATCTGGAGGGCGCGATTGCGCGTCTGGCCGGACTGCTGCGGCCCGGCGGAAGCCTGCTTTTCTCGACCATGGGGCAGGGCAGTTTCACCCGCTGGCGCGCCGCGCATCAGGCCGCCGGATTGAGCGCGGCCATCCCGAATTATCCTACGCTGCAAGGGCTGCGGTCGATGCTGGCGGCTTATGACGACGCCTTCGCCTTTGACGAGGAATATGCCCTGCCGTGCGATGGCGCGAAGGGCTTGATCGCCCATCTCAAGGGCATCGGGGCGGTGGTACCGAACGAAGGGCGCAGGCCCCTTTCGCCGCGCGATCTCCGGCGCGTGATGGCGGTCTTTGACGAAGGCGGCGGCCATGACGTCTACCAGGTGCTGTTCGGCCGGGTGACGCGCAGCGCGGGCGCGGCCGCCGCTGGCATTGCTATGCCTTCAAGGACGCCTCGATCGCCTTGAGCATCGGCGCGCCCTGTAGTGCCGCGGCCCGCGCGCCAAAGAGAAATCCGACATTCCGCCGCTCGTGAAAGTCCCTGAGCGTGACCTGTGCCATGCCCGGCCAACGATAGCTTTCGGGCATGACGGTGATGCCCAGGCCTGCCGCGACCATCTGCATCACCCGCTCGTCATTGGTCGATCGCAGGGCGAAATGCGGGCGGACGCCGCGATCGACGAAATAGCGGCTGGTGGCGGAGAGCGCCTCGCAATGGCGGCGCACGATCATCGTTTCCGACGCTAGTTCCTCGGCCGCCACAACGGTCCGTCCTGCAAACGGATGGCCATCGGCCATGGCGACTGCATAGCCTTCCTCTATGATTGATTGCGTCAGAAATCGGTCCGCGCCGGGCCTGATCAGGGTAAGAGCCACGTCAATCCGTTCCGCGTCCAGCCGGCCCAGCAATTCGCGCTCACTGCCCGGAATGAATTCGATCCTGCCATCGCTGGGCAGGGCGCCGTCGGTCAGGGCATGGGCAATCCGTTCCCCTGAAATGCTCGACAACAGGCCGATGCGTAGCACGGGCACCCGCTTGCTGCTTTCTCCCGCGAGCTCCGCCAGGTTGAATTCGCGCTCGATCCGTCGGGCGTGCGTTACCAGCCTGGTGCCCGCCATGGTCAGTTCGACCCGCTGGTTGCTGCGCAGGAAAAGCGCAGCGCCCACCGCCTGCTCCAGCTTGGCGATGCCCACCGACAGCGTCGGTTGCGACACGAGGCAATGCGCGGCGGCGCGAGAAAAATTGCCCTGGTCCACGACAGCCAGGAAATAGCGCAGCAGATAGCGTTCGATCATAGACAGAAACTATACACTATCCCGCACCGTTTCAATTTTTCCTGAAGGCCGGTGAACGATAGGATGCGCCGCAAGGAGAGCCGCCATGACTGATTTCGACTTCGCGCTGGGGGATAATGCGGAAATGATCCGCGAAACGACGGCGCGTTTTGCTGCCGATCGCATCGCGCCTCTGGCGACGGAAGTCGATGCCAGGGACTGGTTCCCGCGCGACCTGTGGCCCGAAATGGGCGCGCTTGGCCTGCACGGCATCACCGTGGAGGAGGCTGATGGCGGCCTTGGCCTCGGTTATCTGGAACATGTCGTCGCGCAGGAAGAGGTGGCGCGGGCGTCCGCCTCCATCGGCCTCAGCTATGGCGCGCATTCCAATCTCTGCGTCAATCAGATCCGCCGCTGGGCCACGCCGGAACAGAAGGCCCGCTATCTGCCCAGGCTGATTTCCGGCGAACATGTCGGTTCGCTCGCCATGTCGGAAGCAGGCGCGGGATCGGACGTCGTCTCGATGAAGCTGCGCGCCGAGAAGCGTGGCGACCGCTACGTCCTCAACGGGACCAAATTCTGGATCACCAATGCGACCCATGCCGATACGCTCGTCGTCTACGCCAAGACCGGCGATGGATCGCGCGGCATCACTGCATTCCTGATCGAAAAGGATTTCAAGGGCTTCTCCATCGGGCAGAAGATCGACAAGATGGGCATGCGCGGATCGCCCACGGCCGAACTGGTCTTCGACGATTGCGAAGTACCGGAGGAAAACATCATGGGCCCGCTCAATGGCGGCGTCGGCGTGCTGATGTCGGGCCTGGATTATGAGCGGGCGGTCCTGTCCGGCATCCAGCTGGGCATCATGCAGGCCTGCCTCGACGTGGTGCTGCCCTATGTGCGGGAGCGCAAGCAGTTCGGCCAGCCCATCGGTACCTTCCAGCTCATGCAGGCCAAGGTGGCGGACATGTATGTGGCGCTCAATTCGGCGCGGGCCTATGTCTATGCCGTGGCGCGGGCCTGCGACATGGGCAAGACCACCCGTTTCGACGCAGCCGGCGCGATCCTGCTGGCCAGCGAAAATGCGATGAAGGTGTCGCTGGAGGCGGTGCAGGCGCTGGGCGGCGCTGGCTATACCAAGGACTGGCCGGTCGAGCGGTACATGCGCGACGCCAAGTTGCTCGACATCGGCGCGGGCACGAACGAAATCCGTCGCATGCTCATCGGCCGCGAACTGATCGGCGCGTGACTCAGCTGCGGCCCACGAACAGGAAGGCAACCCCCGCCATGATGCAGAGGAAGGCGGCGAAATGGCGCCAGTGCAGCGGTTCGCCCAGCACCGTCACCATGAATCCGCCGAAGACCAGCAGCGCTATGGCTTCCTGCGCGATCTTGAGCTGGCCCGCGCTCCAGCCATGGGCGAAGCCGATCCGGTTGGCGGGTACGGCGAAGCAATATTCGACGAAGGCGATGCCCCAGCTGATCAGGATGACCATGAAAAGGGGTTTGTTCATCCCGCCTTTCAGGTGCCAATACCAGGCTGTCGTCATGAAGAGGTTGGAAATGGTGAGGAGCAGGATGGTCGGCATGGAGGGACTCGGCTTGGGAAGTCCTCTGCCCTCTCGCATCAGCGTGCGGGGGAGCGCAAGGGGATGAGCGCGCCGACCCTTGATACGAAGCTTTCGACGGAGAGCGATTCCTTCCGCGACAATGCGGCGCATAACCGCGCGCTTCGCGATGAACTGTGCGTCAAGGTCGCACAGGCGGCGCTTGGTGGAAGCGAGGCCGCACGGGCTAGGCATGTGGCGCGCGGCAAGTTGCTTCCCCGCGATCGGGTGGAACGGCTGCTCGATCCGGGCAGCCCGTTTCTGGAGATCGGACAGCTCGCCGCCAACGGCATGTATCATGGCGAAGTGCCCGGCGCCGGGCTGATCGTGGGCATCGGCCGAGTGTCGGGGCGACAGGTGATGATCGTCTGCAACGACGCCACGGTGAAGGGCGGCACCTATTATCCGCTGACCGTGAAGAAGCATCTCCGCGCGCAGGAAATCGCGATGGAGAACCGGCTGCCATGCATCTACCTCGTCGACAGCGGCGGCGCAAACCTGCCCAACCAGGCTGACGTCTTCCCCGACCGGGAGCATTTTGGCCGCATCTTCTACAATCAGGCGCAAATGTCGGCACGGGGCATCCCCCAGATCGCCTGCGTCATGGGAAGCTGCACGGCGGGGGGCGCCTATGTGCCCGCCATGTCGGACGAGACGGTGATCGTGCGCAATCAGGGCACGATCTTCCTCGCCGGTCCGCCCCTGGTTCAGGCGGCGACGGGAGAGGTCATCAGCGCCGAGGATCTGGGCGGCGCGGACGTGCACGGCCGCCGCTCAGGCGTGGTCGATCATGTCGCGGAGAATGACGAGCATGCGCTGACCATCGTGCGGGACATCGTGTCGACCCTGCAACCGGCGCCGCGGATCGACCTGAACCTGCGCGAAGCCAGGCCGCCGAAACAGGATCCGGAGGAACTTTACGGCATTGTCCCCCAGGATGTCCGTGCGCCCTATGACGTGCGGGAGGTGATCGCCCGCATCGTCGACGGCAGCGAATTTCACGAGTTCAAATCGCTCTACGGCGCGACGCTGGTCTGCGGTTTCGCCCATATCTGGGGCATGCCGGTGGCGATCCTCGCCAATAACGGCGTGCTGTTCAGCGAAAGCGCGCAAAAGGGCGCGCATTTCATCGAACTCGCCTGCCAGCGGCGCATTCCGCTGCTTTTCCTCCAGAATATCTCCGGCTTCATGGTCGGCGGCAAATATGAAGCGGAGGGGATCGCCAAACATGGCGCGAAGCTGGTGACGGCGGTCGCGACCGCCAGCGTGCCCAAGATCACCGTGCTGATCGGCGGCAGCTTCGGCGCGGGCAATTACGGCATGTGCGGCCGGGCCTACAGCCCGCGCTTTCTCTTCACCTGGCCTAACAGCCGCATCTCCGTGATGGGCGGGGAGCAGGCGGCGAGCGTGCTGGCGACTGTCCACCGCGACGCCGCGAAATGGACGCCGGAGGAAGCCGAAGCCTTCAGGGGGCCGATCCGCCAGAAATATGAGGATGAGGGCAATCCCTATCACGCGACGGCGCGGCTGTGGGACGATGGCGTGATCGACCCCGCCCAGACCCGCGACGTGCTTGGCCTCGCCTTTGCCGCCACGCTCAACGCACCCGTCGAGAAGGCGCCCCGCTTCGGGGTGTTCCGCATGTGATCCAGTCCCTGCTCATAGCCAATCGCGGCGAGATCGCCTGCCGCATCATCCGCACCGCCCGGCGCCTCGGCATCCGCACCGTCGCGGTCTATTCGGATGCAGACGCGAAGGCTCTCCACGTCCGCGAAGCCGACGAGGCCGTGCATATCGGTCCATCCCCGGCCCGCGAGTCCTATCTCATCGGCGACCGCATCATCGCCGCCGCGCAGGCCACGGGAGCACAGGCCATCCATCCCGGCTACGGCTTCCTGTCGGAAAACGCCGCCTTTGCGCAGGCCGTGATCGACGCCGGGCTCATCTGGGTCGGCCCCAATCCCGACAGCATCACGGCCATGGGCCTGAAGGACGCCGCAAAGAAGCTGATGGCCGAAGCAGGCGTGCCCGTCACCCCCGGCTATCTGGGCGAGGACCAGAGCCCCGAACGCCTGAAGGCCGAGGCCGATACAATCGGCTACCCCGTCCTCATCAAGGCGGTGGCAGGCGGCGGTGGCAAGGGGATGCGGCGGGTGGACGCGCCGGAGGATTTCGCCGACGCGCTGCTCTCCTGCCAGCGGGAGGCGGCCTCCAGCTTCGGCAACGACCAGGTGCTGATCGAGAAATATATCCTCTCGCCGCGCCATATCGAGGTGCAGGTGTTCGGCGACAGCCATGGCAATATTGTCCATCTGTTCGAGCGCGACTGTTCGCTCCAGCGCCGCCACCAGAAGGTGATCGAGGAAGCGCCCGCGCCCGGCATGGACGAGGCAACCCGCCAGGCGATTTGCGGCGCGGCGGTGCGCGCCGCGCAGGCGGTGGACTATGTCGGCGCGGGCACGATCGAGTTCATCGCCGACGCCAGCGCCGGGGAGGGCGGGGGCCTGCGCGCCGACCGCATCTGGTTCATGGAGATGAACACGCGTTTGCAGGTCGAGCACCCGGTGACGGAGGAGATCACCGGCGTCGATCTGGTCGAATGGCAATTGCGCGTGGCAAGCGGCGAACCGTTGCCGAAAAGGCAGGAGGAATTGTCGATCGACGGTCACGCCATAGAGGCGCGGCTCTATGCCGAAGACCCTGCAAAAGGCTTCCTGCCAAGCACGGGACAGCTGGAGAGCTTCACCATCCCACACGCCATGAGACAAACGCAATGGAGGGATGAGCGGGGAACTGCGGAACTGTCGACCGACTATGACGTGCGCCTGCGGATCGAAACGGGCGTATCGCAGGGTGACGAAATTTCCCCTTGGTACGATCCGATGATCGCCAAGCTCATCTGCCATGCGGAAACGCGCCAGGAGGCTCTTGTCGGCCTTAACAAAATGTGTTGGGACAGCCGGATATGGCCAGTGAAGACTAATGCGTCCTTTCTGGGATCGCTGGTCGTCATGCCTGACTTTAGACGCGGCAAGATCGATACCGGCTTCATTGAAAGGCATATGGATGACACGGCTTATGAGGTTGATCCGCCTCAATGGATGCTCGACCTGATTGCCGAACGCTTTGTGGAACGGTTCTCACCACAGACTTCTGGTCGCAAAGGACTGCGTCTCAACGCAAGCCCTCAGGCCGAAGTTCGGTTTTCCGATCAGATGGCCCAATATAGGGGACGATGGGATAGCCGGATCGGTTATGACCAGCGCAGCTATCCGCTGATCCAAGACGATGGCGATGCAATATTCGTCACCTTCCAAGGCAAGACATGGCGATTCATGCCCTCCCGGACCGAGGGCGTGATTGGAGGCGCCGCATCCGACGGCGCGATCCTTGCCCCCATGCCGGGTCGCATCATCGCCGTCGCCGTGGCCAAAGGCGAGCGGGTCGCCAAGGGTCAGAAGCTGGTGACGCTGGAGGCGATGAAGATGGAGCACAGCCTTGTCGCGCCCTTCGACGGCGTGGTGGCGGAGCTGGCCGCCAGCGAAGGCGGGCAGGTGAGCGAAGGCACGTTGCTGGTGCTGGTGGAGCGGGAGGAAAGCTAATGGCAGGCCGCTATTATGACGAATGGACTGTTGGCGATCGGATAACCCATGAAATCCGGCGCACCGTCACGGAGACCGACAATCTGCTTTTCTCGACCATGACCCATAATCCCCAACCGTTGCATCTCGATGCCGAAGCGGCCAGGGCGTCCGAATTCGGCCAGATCCTGGTCAACGGCACCTTCACCTTCGCGCTGATGGTGGGGCTGTCCGTGGGTGACACCACGCTGGGCACGCTGGTCGCCAATCTTGGCTATGACAGGCTGGTCATGCCCAAGCCCGTCTTCATCGGCGATACCTTGAGAGCGGACAGCGAGGTGACCGAACTCAAGGAAAGCCGCTCCCGCCCCGAAGCGGGCATCGTGACCTTCACCCATCGCCTCCATAACCAGCGGGATGAAATCGTCTGCCAATGCCTGCGCATGGCGCTGCTGAAGAAGAGGCCGGCATGAAGCTCCGTTCGCTGCTGTTCGTGCCCGCCGACCGTCCCGAACGCTTTGCGAAGGCGGCGGCCAGCGGCGCGGATGCGATCATCCTGGACCTTGAGGATTCGGTCGCGCCGGAACGCAAGGCTTATGGACGGGCGGCCATGGCCGAGTGGCTGGCGTCGCCGCGCGACTGCCTGGCGTTCGTGCGGATAAACCCGCTGGATGGTGATGACAGCCGCGACGACCTGGACGCCGTGCTGCCGGCATCGCCGGACGGTATCATGCTGCCCAAGGCGGAGGGCGCGGACAGCATCCGGGCGCTGATCGCGCGGGCGGGGGGCGCCGACCTGCCGCCGGTCCTGCCCATCGCGACGGAGACTGCCGCCGCCATTTTCGAAATGGGCACATTCCGGCAGGTGAGCGACAGGCTGGCGGGGCTGAGCTGGGGGGCGGAGGATCTGCCTGCGTCGATCGGCGCCTCGACCTCTCGGGAGGAGGATGGCCGCTACACCGCGCCCTTTGAAATGGTGCGCAGCCTGACGCTGTTCGCCGCCCATGCGGCCGGTGTTCCCGCCATCGACACGATCTTTCCCCGTATTGAGGCGATGGACGATCTCAAGGCCTATATCGGGCGCGCGCGGCGTGACGGCTTTACAGGCATGATGGCGATCCATCCGGTGCAGATCGCGGCGATCAACCAAGGCTTCACCCCCAGCGAGGCGGAGATCGCGCGGGCAAGGGCCGTCATCGATGCCTTTGCCGCCAATCCGGGGGCAGGGGTGCTGAAGCTGGACGGCAGGATGATCGACCGGCCCCACCTCATCCAGGCGCAGCGGGTGCTGGCCGCGGGAGAATGAGAAAGGGTCCGGCGGTGCGGCCGGACCCTCCTTCATTTTTTCTGACCTTTATCGGTAGCGACCTTTTTCGAAGCTCGTGCCGCCAACGCCGCTATATCGTTCATTGGCGTCATCGCCCTGCGACCCGAACATCGCCTGCTGCTCGCGCTCCGTCCGCCAGGCGGTCTGTGCCTGTTCCGCCGTCTTTTCCAGCGTCACTTTCTGCGCATCGACCGACCTGATCCAGGATGACGGGATCGAATGATGGACGCCGCCGGATTCCTGGTCACTCTTGGTCAGGACGATGCGGTCGCCGCGCAGCTTGTCGACCGTGCCGACATGCTCGCCATCGCTGCCGACAACTTCCATATGCTCGCGCACCTGCTGCACGGCCTCGCGCTGTTCGCCGCGGCGGGTGCGCCAGGTGCCGAACTCATTGTTGAACCGTTCGCGGTTCTCGCGCTGATATTCGGCATAATCGCGGTCCAGCTCGTCGATCCGCTGCTGGCGCCAGGCATGGTAATTGGCGTCGTGATGCTCGCCATAATCATGGTTCACACCGAAGGAGCGCACCCGATAGCCATGATCCTCGCTGCCAAAGCCGCTGCGTTCGCCGGTATAGGGCGCATAACCGCGATTGGGCAGATAGCGGCTCGTGTTGGAGGCCGAGGCATAGCCGATCCGGCTGCTCTGGTCGCGCGGATCGCCATAGGGGCGGTTGTAATAATCGTCATATTCGCGACGGCGTTCCGCATCCTCGTCACCGAACCAGCTGCGGATTTCGTCTCCCGCACGGTCGAAGAAGCCGCGTTCTTCCGGATCATAATCGTCGGGCAGGCGCCGGTCGCGCGGCCCGCCATATCCGGAACCCGTTCCGCCGAACTGGCCGCGCGTGCCATATTGATAGCCGCGATCGTCCCGCCAGTCGCGCCGCGCGCGGTAACGGTCGGAATCGCGGTCCCAGTCCGTCCAGTTACGATCGCCGTCACCATAGCGACGTCCGCCTTGGTAACCCATTGTCCGTCTCCTTGTCTGCTTTTGCACGACGCCCATTCGGCCGCCGTCACCGCACCAATGAGCATGAAGCCGCATCGTTCCGGGCGTTACGCAGGAGTAATGTCCCGCCTTTGCCCCGGCATAGCTATTGAGCGTGACCTGGGCAGGCCGTTCGCAGCCGCCCCAATTTTGCGCAAAAAGACCGTTGCATGGCCGCAATCGCTCGCTTATAGGCAGCGCTCCTTTACGGGGCCGTAGCTCAGCTGGGAGAGCGCGTCGTTCGCAATGACGAGGTCAGGGGTTCGATCCCCCTCGGCTCCACCATTTCCCTTTGATTTCATTGGATAATTTTCCCCTTTTTGGGGCGGGCCTAAGTTGAGGCCTAATTCGTTTTTTTCTGCGCAGGTGCGGCGAGCTCCCGCTCGATAGCAAGCGGTGGGACGCGCACATTTTCGCCATGCTCCAATGCGCTTGGAGCTGCGCGTCGATCGTGGAAGCGAGCCGAGTTGACGCAGCCTTGCTGCATTATTGGTAAGAGCATCGAAATCATAATCCGCGCGTCGGGAGTTCAAGTCCCTCCTCTCTACCATTCCTTCACTCATCTCAAACGACGCTTTTTTGGCGATTTTCCGCCGGTTTGAGGTGATGAAGCTGGCACGAATCCCACAAGTGGTCTGTTTACTGACCGAGACAGAATATGTCATTCTGAGGCTGGTTTGGACACCTGTTGTGTCATTATTTGTGTCATCGATTTATATCGCCTCGCGGTGTCGAGGTTACGATGGGAAAAGCCCCTAATTTCAACCCTTCAACGATATACGTCCTGTCGGAGGGCAAGCATCCTGACCTGCTGACGGTTGGCCTTTGTGTCATCGTCAGCAAGGTTTGGCAGTTCCGCCGCTCCTCGACCGGATGAAGAAGCTCGCGGTCGCGAGATTCCCACATGGCATTTCCACGACCTTCGGCGGACCTTCTGCCCCCTTGCGCGGGCATCGGCATCGATCGCGATATCTCCGAACTGATGCTCAATCATAAGCGGAAGGGCGGCGGAGGCGTCGACGACAAAAATTAAGAACTGGAACTGCGTGCGAGCGGCTTTGCCGCCTGGGAGAAATTCTTGATCAGTCTTGCCTCGGCCGCTGGGGCAGCAAGCCTCCTTCGCGTGCCACGCTCGGACGAAATTGACGGTTAGGGGGTGCGAATCGGGGAGTCACAATCAGCTGGGCTTCAACAGACGTGCTGCGACCAGTGAGTCGCTGACCCGCTAAAATATTTTTTGGGGTGGAGGGGCGCATTGCCTCGGCGCCAGGTGTCAACCTTTTTGGGAATGAAAGGGCTGTTTCCTCAGCGGGGGGCATATGGTTTGCCGTGAGGCCCTGGTGCTGGGGTGGCCGTCTGTGAGGTAGTGCGCCAATTCCCGCGGCGCCTTGTGGAACTGCCTCTGCATAATTAGGGGGCGCCCTTATGGCGGAACGTACATGAGCGCGAGTGGTGAACTTGTCTCTGGTGAAAGTGGAGTGATGCGTGAAGGGGCGGTCTGTAGAGAAGCGACGTCCTGCACAACGGTCCACGGTCCTCGGCGCCGAGGGCTGCTCGCTCCCTGGCAGGAGAACTTGGCTAAAAACCTGATGCGCCAGCGGCTGGCATCCGCTGTCACAGTTTCCGATATTGCGTCGCAATGTCGAATTTCGGTCAGCTATTTTGGACATGCGTTCGCAAACTCTGTCGGAATTTCTCCTTATGCGTGGCTCTTGGAGCAGCGAGTCGCACAAGCGAAAGATCTTCTCAAGACCCCCTCCATTCCGATCTCCCGAATCGCTCTGGACTGTGGCTTCACAGATCAAGCTCATTTCACGAACACCTTCTCCCGCAAGGTTGGAATGACACCGCGGCTATGGCGGATCAAACATTCGCCAACGGGGGAAATACCGAGATGATGGCGTCACTTGCCTCGAACGAGATGGACGCAGCTTTTCCCGCAGGTGTCAACTTTCCGTTCTGCGGTCAGAGGAGGGGCGTCCCGTTGATTGTCGCCGGGCTTGCGCTGACCCTGGGCCCCGGCCTATAAAAGGTATTCAAAAGAAACTGAATTTTTTGGGATCAGCGAGTTTGTGAGGCGTAGGTTTGTTGGCACATTCCTCAAAATGCGACAGTTGCTATTGCACCCGATAGGAGATCATGGGCAGACGATGATGTTTCCTCTGGAGTGCATTCTGCCGCTCCAAGTGAAGATATTCGCGCCGTATGAAGCGTGAGCGGGCAACCGAGCTTTCTGACAGTGGCCGCGTCAATGCAGAGGCCTCACCAACGGCACCTCCGCGGCTTGAGCAGGAGGGGGTGGCCCCGCGCGTCGATTTGCTACACTTCCTATTGAAAGATTACGCTCAGCTTCTGCGCCAACTCACCAAGAAGTTTGGTTCGATCGATTTTGCCTCCGATGCGCTTCACGACCTGTACGAGCGGATCCGTACTGAGTCGCTGAGGAGCAACATTGATAGTCCACGGGCCTATTTGTACCGAATGGCGGTCAATCTGGGACTGAATATCGTCCGTCGCGACAAGCGAAATATGCCGCTAGAGCCTGCCTTTATCGAAAACCTTGCTGACACTGCCCCCGATGCGGAAAGGGTCGTGGCGGGAATAAACGAACTAAATTTTGTTCTCGATGAACTCTATACACTCCCCGATCAGCGTCGTGCCATTTTCATAGCGCGGTGGCGTGATGAAAAGGAGCTTGCAGCTATCGCCAGCGAATTCGGCCTGCATCGGAGGACTGTTCAAAAGGAACTGGCGCGATCGGAGGAGCATCTGCGCGCTGTGCTTGGTCGAGGTCAAAAGTAGGTTTTGGTCGTCGCTTGTATCGCGACGGTCGGATTTGGAAGTGCCGGTGCGATAAGTACAGCTTTGGCTGCTATCTAGCCTAATTGATCTGAATGAGAGCGGCAGGCACATCATAGCCCCAGTCGCTATATTTTCGAGCAGTCACCGCCGACCTGAACCTGCGCGGCGGTGAGATTGTTGGCGAGCATCTGCTGTTGGTCAAAGGCATTGGCAATGAGCTTGCCAAAAGTCGGCTCGGCCTGCGCTTCCCCGATCACGCCCGATGCCTTTAAATGCGCGTCCTGATCGGAATATCCCGCCCGCTCGAAATGCCGGGTCGCGCCGTCCATCAACATGCCGTAGGCGCGGGTGTCGCCGAAGGCCCGCCACTGGATGAGGTTCTGTGAGAAGGCCGCGAACGTCTTCTCGCCTGTTTCACCCTTGCCGAAACAGATCGTGCCAAGGTCACGCAGCGGGGTTTCTCAGCAAATTGATGGATCGCGGTCGTGGCCGCATTGGACTGAACGGCTCGCGCCACCTGCGGGTCGGAGAGGTCGCGACCATTCAGGGCCGGGGTGAGCGCGCCGAGCTGGCGCGTATCTCTCATTGGCTCTGTTAAATCCTTGGGTCGCGGGCGGCATAAGAACTGAAATACACTATTTTATGAATTGATCTTGGCCCCATTTCAGACCGGTTTCATTTAGTTCATTCCGTCCAGCGGCCTGAATTTGTTTCGGCTTCGGTATAACTCGTCCACAAAGGCCAACGCTTGTAATGAGTTCATCGTGTTTTGCTTGGGTTGACCTGAACGCTGATCTATTATGCTAATGATCAATTTCGAGTGGAGGGCGCAGAATGGCTCCTTGGTCTAGTATTGCCGTTGCGAACATAGGCTATGGGTGCTGAGAGGCATCATGTTGATGCGCAAAGAGCACACGTCCGAAATTCGTGTTAAATCTCTTTACGTTAATGAGAGGTTCTATCTTCTGGAAGCCTCATACGCTCCGCTTGGGCGGAGATGTTGGTTTTGCTCGCCTTCTTCTCGGCCGTCGCGGGCGACAGGCCCAGGCTGATCAGCAGTGAGGAGGAGACATAGACCGAGGAATAGGTGCCGACGATGATGCCCAGCATCATGGCCGCAGTGAAGCCGCGCAGCACATGGCCGCCCAGCAGCAGCAGCGCGCCCAGCGCCAGCAGCACGGTGACCGAGGTCATGACAGTACGCGGCAGTGTTTCGTTGACCGACAGGTCAATCAGCGACTTCATGTCCATCTTGCGGTATTTCCGCATATTTTCGCGGATGCGGTCGTCGATCACCATCTTGTCATTGATGGAGTAGCCCACGATCGTCAGCACGGCGGCGACGATGTTGAGGTCGAATTCCAACTGGGTGATGGCGAAGAAGCCCAGCGTCATCAGCACGTCGTGCATGATCGCGACGAAGGTGGAGACGCCGAACTGCCATTCGTAACGGAACCAGGAGAAGATCGCGATGCCGATCACCGCCAGCATCACCGCCAGCACGCCGTTCTGGATCAGCTCGCCCGAAACCTTGCCCGACACCGTGTCGTAGCGGGAGAAGGTGACGCCGGGGAATTCCGCCGTCATCGCCTTGCGCGCCTTTTCGACGATGGCGTTGGCCGCGCCCGCGCCGCCCTGTTCCGGCAGCGGCAGGCGGATCTGCACTGTCCTGGGATCGCCGAACTGCTGGAGCGAACCGTCGCCCACGCCCAGCCGGTCGATCACGCCGCGCACCTTGTCGGTTTGCGGCGGCGTTTCGAACTTCGCCTCGATCATCAGTCCGCCGACGAAATCGACGCCGAGATTGAGGCCCTTGTAGAAGGTCGCGCCGACCGCCACCACGGTCAGCAGCGCCGTCAGGGCAAAGGCCCAGTGGCGCAGCTTCACAAAGCCGATATTGGTGTTGTCCGGGACGAGCTTAAGCAGTTTCATGTTTCTCTCCGCCCGTCAGATGTGGATTTCGGTCGGGCGCTTGGCGCGAACCCAACGCGACACCAGCAGGCGCGTGAAGGTGACGGCGGTGAACACGCTGGTCGCGATGCCGATCAGCAGCACGATCGCGAAGCCCTTGACCGGACCCGACCCCAGAGCGAGCATGATGCCGCCGGCGATGGCGTGGGTCACGTTCGCTTCGAAAATGGTGCGGCTGGCTTCCTTATAGCCATGTTCGATCGACTGGACCACATTGCGGCCCCGACGGCGTTCCTCGCGGATGCGTTCGTAGATCAGCACGTTGGCGTCGACCGCCGTACCGATGGTCAGCACGAAGCCGGCGATGCCCGGCAGCGTCAGCGTCGCGCCGAGAATACCCATCACGCCCAGGATCACCAGCACGTTGATGGCGACGGCCAAATTGGCGTACATGCCGAAGCGGCCGTAGCTCAGGAACATGAAGGCCGCGACGGCGACGACCGCGATGATCGAGGCGGTAAGGCCGGCCTTGATCGAGTCGGCGCCCAATTGCGGACCGACCGTGCGCTCCTCCACCACGGTCAGCGCGACGGGCAGCTTGCCCGACCGCAGCGCGATCGCGAGCTGGTTCGCGCTTTCCACCGTGAAGCTGCCGCTGATCTGCGCGCTGCCGCCCAGGATCGGTTCATTGATGTTCGGCGCCGACAGCACCTTGCCGTCCAGGATGATGGCGAAGGGACGGTTGACGTTCTGCGACGTCACCTGGCCGAATTTGCGCCCGCCCGCACCATTGAAGCGGATGTTGACGATCGGCTCGTTGCCCTGCTGGTTATAGCCCTGCTGCGCGTCGGTCAGGTCTTCGCCCGACACCATGACCTGCCGGTAGACGGCGATCATCGGCGGCCCGGCCGGATTGGTCGGATAGGGCAGCACTTCGCTGCCCACCGGGGCGCGGCCCTGCGCGACTTCGGCCGGGTTGGCGTTGACGTCGACCAGCTTGAATTCCAGCTTCGCGGTCTGGCCGAGCAGATCCTTCAGCGCCTTGGGATTCTGGAGGCCCGGCACCTGCACGACGATGCGGTTGTCGCCCTGCTGCTGGATGGTCGGTTCGCGCGTGCCCATCTCGTCGATGCGTTTGCGGATGACTTCGGTCGCAACTTCCATCGCGCCCTTGACCGCATTGTCGATGCCCGCCTGGGTCGGCGTGATGACGATGGTGGAGCTGTTCACCACCTCGACATTGAAATCGCGCTGGCCGGTGAGGCCCGCACCCTGCGTCAGCGGCCGGATACGCTCCACGGCGGCGTCAACCTCCGACGGGTTGCGGACCATGAAGCTGAGCTTCCCGTCGCGGCTGGAAATGTCGCCGATCGCGATCTTCGTGTCGCCCCGGCGCAGTTCCGTGCGGACCTGCTCCTCCATATTGGCGAGCCGCTGCTTGGCCACATCCTGCGTCGATGCTTCGAGCAGCAAATGGCTGCCGCCCGACAGGTCGAGGCCCAGATTGACGCGGGTCTGCATGAATTTGGGCAACTGCTCGACCACCCGGTCAGGCAGGAAGCTCGGCACGGCGCAGGCTATTCCAATAAAGAGTGGTAACAGGATCGCGACGACTATCCAGCGCGAGAAGTTCAGCATTTTTGTTCCCAGACTTGTCCGATTAGTTCCATGCCAGACGTCGAAAAGGCCGAAAGGTTATTTGAAACTATGGAATATTGATCTAATCCAGTGATTTCGCATACTCATCTTCCTTGCCCTAACCCGCTGTGATTTGACAAATTTCTTATCATCGGCGGAAGGGCGCTACCATGGCTTTAATATAAGGCGCAAGGCTGTTGCATATCGGTCTTTGATCGCATGGTATAACGCCGGAGGCGGCGGTCAATGTGGCTCGAGATACGGTGCACTGTGTGGTGGCCTGCGTATTGAGGCGGCGTAGCGCGAATTGAATTCGGCCTTGGCGTGGTGCCCGGCGACATGAATCTTAGTCAAGGCCGTGGCTCTTAAGGCATTGTATTCGTTTGTGGATTGGGTCAAGGTATTTCCTGGCAAATGAATGAATTGAGTCGCGCCGGTGGGCATGTTGGCTCCAGCTCTTAAGGAACTCCACTTTATTTAGATGAGCGCCACGCCAAGGGATGAACACAAGGATGGTTAAAATCCTGAAGGGCGCATCGCGGACCTAGCAAACCCTATCGTAAGCTGACTGAGGAGCTACAAGCTGATGGATAAGCACGACGGCGAAGCCATGGATTCGGCCAATGCTAATCGCGAAATGCTGATCCAACGAGTGCTTAGACGTCGGGGAGTGGGTGGAGGGGCATCTCGTCCGACCGTACAGAGATCGAAAACAGTTGGACCGCTTCCGTTATCGTTTGCGCAGGAGCGGCTATGGTTTCTTGATGAACTTGGGCATGTCGGCGCGACATATAACATGCCGCTGGGTCTTCGGCTCGAGGGGCTTCTGGACGTGGTCGCGTTGGAGCGGAGCCTTGCGGAGCTGGTCCGTCGACATGAGAGCTTGCGGACGCGTTTTGGTTCGGAGGGCGGCTCTCCATTTCAGCGGATTGATCCGGCAAGCGTCTTTGCCCTGACGAAGATTGACCTTTCCGGGGTCGAGAAGGCGGTGCGGGCGGGAGAGGTGGACCGTCTGGTCCGGGCGGAGGTGGAAGCGCCGTTCAGTCTTTCGCAGGGTCCATTGTTCCGTGCGTCATTATTGTGTCTGGACGAACAAGAGCATGTTCTCTTGATGACGATGCACCATATCGTCTCGGACGGCTGGTCGATGGGGGTGCTGACCCGTGAGTTGGGCGCGCTTTACGATGCTTATTCGCAAGGCCGACCCTCTCCGCTTGGCGAGCCGCGTCTGCAATATGCCGATTATGCGCTTTGGCAGCGTGAGTGGCTTCAAGGTGAAGTGCTGGAGCGTCAATTGGGTTACTGGCGCGAGCGGTTGTCCGGTGCGCCGGCGGCCCTGGACCTCCCCACCGATCACCCTCGTCCGGCGGTGGCAAGCTATCGCGGCGCGGTCGAACCGTTCTCGGTCAGGCCGGAGGTTGGCATTGCGTTGAGGGAACTGGCACGTCAGGAGGGGGCGACCCTGTACATGGTGCTGCTCGCGGCCTTCAAGGTGGTGCTTGCCCGGTGGAGCGGTCAGGAGGATCTGGTGGTCGGCACGCCGATAGCCGGCCGCACCCACCGCGAGCTGGAGGAACTGACGGGCTTCTTCGTCAATACTCTTGCGCTGCGCACCGACCTGTCGGGCGATCCCCGCTTCGTCGAGGTTGTCCGTCGTGTCAGGGAAACTGCCTTGGGCGCCTACGCTCATCAGGACCTGCCGTTCGGACGAGTGGTAACTGAACTGGCTCCCGTGCGTGATCTTGGGCGGCAGCCTTTGTTCCAGATCATGTTCGTATTGCAGAATGCACCTAGGGAAATGTTTGATTTCCGAGGTATAGCAGCATCATTGGAAGAATTTGACTGGAACACTTCGAAATTCGACCTGACACTGGCTTTGGCCGAGGAGGACGAGGGTTTATCGGGCGTTATTGAATATGCGACCGATCTCTTCGAGCCGACGACGATGGCTCGTTTTCTTGAACATTTTGGGCGGGTACTGGAGCAGGTTGCGTTTTCTCCGGAGATGCGGGTGGGCGAGCTTGATCTTCTGGGCGCGGCGGAGCGTGCGCGTATTCTGGTGGAGTGGAACGACACCGGGGTGGAGGTTGCCGACGCGACGTTAGCGCAGTTGTTCGAGACCCAGGTGGCGCGTACGCCGGACGCGGTGGCGGTTGTGTTCGAGGAGCGTTCGCTCACCTATGCCGAACTCAACGCCCAGGCCAACAGGCTGGCGCGGTTGCTGGTCCGGCGGGGTGTTGGTCCAGAGCAGCTGGTAGCGCTGGCGGTGCCGCGTTCGCTCGAGATGGTGGTCGGACTGCTGGGCATTCTCAAGGCTGGCGGTGCCTATCTGCCGCTCGATCCCGATTATCCGGCCGAGCGGCTTGCCTATGTCGTTGCGGATGCGCGACCGGTCTGTGCGATCGTAACCGGCGCTGCTCCGGCGGCGCTCGATGGTGTGCCTGTGATCCGGCTCGATATGGAAGCGGCAACCGGGATGCTCGAGGGTGAGGCTTCCATGGATCTTGCCGACACGGAGCGGCGCGCGCCATTGCACTCGTCCCATCCTGTTTATGCGATCTATACATCGGGTTCGACCGGACAGCCCAAAGGCGTGCTGGTTCCGCACTGGGCAATCGTCAATCGACTGGAGTGGATGCAATCGGTCTATCGGCTGGATGCGCGGGACAGCGTGATCCAGAAGACGCCGCTCAGCTTTGACGTTTCGGTGTGGGAAGTTCTGCTTCCCCTGCTCGTTGGAGCGCGCCTGGTGGTGAGCCGGCCCGACGGGCATCGGGACAAGGAATATCTGCTCGATCTTATCCGTCGCGAGCGGGTGACAGTCGCGCATTTTGTTCCCTCCTTGCTGCGGCTCTTTGCCGAGGACGGCCAGGTGCTGGATTTTGGCCAGTTACGCGAGATCATATGCAGTGGCGAAGCCTTTCCCGCGGAGATACGCGGGAAGGTGAACGGCGCCCCGGGTCTTCGGTTGAGCAATCTCTATGGTCCCACCGAAGCGGCGATCGACGTGACCTGCTGGATCGACGATGGGGGCGCGCATCGCACAGTCCCGATCGGGCATCCGATCTGGAACACGCAGGTTTATGTGCTTGACGGTTTTCTGCGGCCCGTGCCGGCGGGTGTCGCCGGTGAGTTGTATCTGGCGGGGCGAGGATTGGCGCGGGGTTATCTGGGTCGTGCGGGCCTGACGTCGGATCGGTTCGTCGCCTGTCCGTTCGGGGCGCCGGGATCGCGGATGTACCGCACCGGGGACTTGGTGCGCTGGCGTGCGGACGGGGAACTGGAGTTTCTTGGCCGCAACGATTTCCAGGTGAAGATCCGCGGCTTCAGGATCGAGCTGGGGGAGATCGAGGCGGTGCTCTCCGGTCAGCCCGGAGTGGGGCAGGTGGCGGTGGTGGCGCGCGAGGACCAGCCGGGCGAGAAGCGGCTGGTGGCCTATGTGGTTGGCCAGCCAGGTGCCTTGCCCGATGCCGCGATGCTGCGGCAGGCGCTGCATGCGCAACTGCCGGACCATATGGTTCCGGCCGCCTTCGTCATGCTGGACGCGCTGCCGCTCAACCCCAGCGGCAAGCTCGATCGCAACGCCCTGCCGGCGCCGGACGGACGATTGACGCAGACGCCTTTCGTCGCCCCAAGGACGCCGGTTGAGGAACTGGTGGCTGGTATTTGGGGTGAGGTGTTGCGACAGGATCGGGTGGGAGCGCTCGACAGCTTTTTCGAACAAGGCGGCCATTCGCTGCTGGCGACACGGGTAATTGCGCTTCTGCGCGAACGTCTGTCGATCGAGGCGCCGCTTAGGCTGCTGTTCGATGCTCCGGTGCTGGAGGACTTTGCACGCCAACTGGAGAAGAACCAGTTGGAAGCGACAGGGTTGGCAACACCACCGATTATTGTCCAACCGCGCCCGTCAGCTCTTCCGTTATCGTTTGCGCAGGAGCGGCTATGGTTTCTTGATGAACTTGGGCATGTCGGCGCGACATATAACATGCCGCTGGGTCTTCGGCTCGAGGGGCTTCTGGACGTGGTCGCGTTGGAGCGGAGCCTTGCGGAGCTGGTCCGTCGACATGAGAGCTTGCGGACGCGTTTTGGTTCGGAGGGCGGCTCTCCATTTCAGCGGATTGATCCGGCAAGCGTCTTTGCCCTGACGAAGATTGACCTTTCCGGGGTCGAGAAGGCGGTGCGGGCGGGAGAGGTGGACCGTCTGGTCCGGGCGGAGGTGGAAGCGCCGTTCAGTCTTTCGCAGGGTCCATTGTTCCGTGCGTCATTATTGTGTCTGGACGAACAAGAGCATGTTCTCTTGATGACGATGCACCATATCGTCTCGGACGGCTGGTCGATGGGGGTGCTGACCCGTGAGTTGGGCGCGCTTTACGATGCTTATTCGCAAGGCCGACCCTCTCCGCTTGGCGAGCCGCGTCTGCAATATGCCGATTATGCGCTTTGGCAGCGTGAGTGGCTTCAAGGTGAAGTGCTGGAGCGTCAATTGGGTTACTGGCGCGAGCGGTTGTCCGGTGCGCCGGCGGCCCTGGATCTCCCCACCGATCACCCTCGTCCGGCGGTGGCAAGCTATCGCGGCGCGGTCGAACCGTTCTCGGTCAGGCCGGAGGTTGGCATTGCGTTGAGGGAACTGGCACGTCAGGAGGGGGCGACCCTGTACATGGTGCTGCTCGCGGCCTTCAAGGTGGTGCTTGCCCGGTGGAGCGGTCAGGAGGATCTGGTGGTCGGCACGCCGATAGCCGGCCGCACCCACCGCGAGCTGGAGGAACTGACGGGCTTCTTCGTCAATACTCTTGCGCTGCGCACCGACCTGTCGGGCGATCCCCGCTTCGTCGAGGTTGTCCGTCGTGTCAGGGAAACTGCCTTGGGCGCCTACGCTCATCAGGACCTGCCGTTCGAAAGCATCGTAGCGGATTTCGCACCGGTGCGTGATTTGTCGCTCCAACCTCTCGTTCAGGTTCTATGCGTTCTCCAGAATCTTCCAGATTGGCGATGGGAGTTTGATAATCTCATTCTTGAACCCATAGGCGTAGAGCGTAGCCATGCCAAATTCGACCTGACACTGGCTTTGGCCGAGGAGGGCGAGGGTTTATCGGGCGTTATTGAATATGCGACCGATCTCTTCGAGCCGACGACGATGGCTCGTTTTCTTGAACATTTTGGGCGGGTACTGGAGCAGGTTGCGTTTTCTCCGGAGATGCGGGTGGGCGAGCTTGATCTTCTGGGCGCGGCGGAGCGTGCGCGTATTCTGGTGGAGTGGAACGACACCGGGGTGGAGGTTGCCGACGCGACGTTAGCGCAGTTGTTCGAGACCCAGGTGGCGCGTACGCCGGACGCGGTGGCGGTTGTGTTCGAGGAGCGTTCGCTCACCTATGCCGAACTCAACGCCCAGGCCAACAGGCTGGCGCGGTTGCTGGTCCGGCGGGGTGTTGGTCCAGAGCAGCTGGTAGCGCTGGCGGTGCCGCGTTCGCTCGAGATGGTGGTCGGACTGCTGGGCATTCTCAAGGCTGGCGGTGCCTATCTGCCGCTCGATCCCGATTATCCGGCCGAGCGGCTTGCCTATGTCGTTGCGGATGCGCGACCGGTCTGTGCGATCGTAACCGGCGCTGCTCCGGCGGCGCTCGATGGTGTGCCTGTGATCCGGCTCGATATGGAAGCGGCAACCGGGATGCTCGAGGGTGAGGCTTCCATGGATCTTGCCGACACGGAGCGGCGCGCGCCATTGCACTCGTCCCATCCTGTTTATGCGATCTATACATCGGGTTCGACCGGACAGCCCAAAGGCGTGCTGGTTCCGCACTGGGCAATCGTCAATCGACTGGAGTGGATGCAATCGGTCTATCGGCTGGATGCGCGGGACAGCGTGATCCAGAAGACGCCGCTCAGCTTTGACGTTTCGGTGTGGGAAGTTCTGCTTCC
This sequence comes from Sphingobium sp. R-21, assembly GCF_049913335.1. Lineage (NCBI taxonomy): Bacteria > Pseudomonadati > Pseudomonadota > Alphaproteobacteria > Sphingomonadales > Sphingobiaceae > Sphingobium > Sphingobium sp. R-21. The sequence continues at coordinate 759,531 of NZ_CP184375.1, forward strand.
CCTGCTCGTTGGAGCGCGCCTGGTGGTGAGCCGGCCCGACGGGCATCGGGACAAGGAATATCTGCTCGATCTTATCCGTCGCGAGCGGGTGACAGTCGCGCATTTTGTTCCCTCCTTGCTGCGGCTCTTTGCCGAGGACGGCCAGGTGCTGGATTTTGGCCAGTTACGCGAGATTCTTTGTGGTGGCGAAGCCTTTCCCGCGGAGATACGCGGGAAGGTGAACGGCGCCCCGGGTCTTCGGTTGAGCAATCTCTATGGTCCCACCGAAGCGGCGATCGACGTGACCTGCTGGATCGACGATGGGGGCGCGCATCGCACAATCCCGATCGGGCGTCCGATCTGGAACACGCAGGTTTATGTGCTTGACGGTTTTCTGCGGCCCGTGCCGGCGGGTGTCGCCGGTGAGTTGTATCTGGCGGGCGAGGGATTGGCGCGGGGTTATCTGGGTCGTGCGGGCCTGACGTCGGATCGGTTCGTCGCCTGTCCGTTCGGGGCGCCGGGATCGCGGATGTACCGCACCGGGGACTTGGTGCGCTGGCGTGCGGACGGGGAACTGGAGTTTCTTGGCCGCAACGATTTCCAGGTGAAGATCCGCGGCTTCAGGATCGAGCTGGGGGAGATCGAGGCGGTGCTCTCCGGTCAGCCCGGAGTGGGGCAGGTGGCGGTGGTGGCGCGCGAGGACCAGCCGGGCGAGAAGCGGCTGGTGGCCTATGTGGTTGGCCAGCCAGGTGCCTTGCCCGATGCCGCGATGCTGCGGCAGGCGCTGCATGCGCAACTGCCGGACCATATGGTTCCGGCCGCCTTCGTCATGCTGGACGCGCTGCCGCTCAACCCCAGCGGCAAGCTCGATCGCAACGCCCTGCCGGCGCCGGACGGACGATTGACGCAGACGCCTTTCGTCGCCCCAAGGACGCCGGTTGAGGAACTGGTGGCTGGTATTTGGGGTGAGGTGTTGCGACAGGATCGGGTGGGAGCGCTCGACAGCTTTTTCGAACAAGGCGGCCATTCGCTGCTGGCGACACGGGTAATTGCGCTTCTGCGCGAACGTCTGTCGATCGAGGCGCCGCTTAGGCTGCTGTTCGATGCTCCGGTGCTGGAGGACTTTGCACGCCAACTGGAGAAGAACCAGTTGGAAGCGACAGGGTTGGCAACACCACCGATTATTGTCCAACCGCGCCCGTCAGCTCTTCCGTTATCGTTTGCGCAGGAGCGGCTATGGTTTCTTGATGAACTTGGGCATGTCGGCGCGACATATAACATGCCGCTGGGTCTTCGGCTCGAGGGGCTTCTGGACGTGGTCGCGTTGGAGCGGAGCCTTGCGGAGCTGGTCCGTCGACATGAGAGCTTGCGGACGCGTTTTGGTTCGGAGGGCGGCTCTCCATTTCAGCGGATTGATCCGGCAAGCGTCTTTGCCCTGACGAAGATTGACCTTTCCGGGGTCGAGAAGGCGGTGCGGGCGGGAGAGGTGGACCGTCTGGTCCGGGCGGAGGTGGAAGCGCCGTTCAGTCTTTCGCAGGGTCCATTGTTCCGTGCGTCATTATTGTGTCTGGACGAACAAGAGCATGTTCTCTTGATGACGATGCACCATATCGTCTCGGACGGCTGGTCGATGGGGGTGCTGACCCGTGAGTTGGGCGCGCTTTACGATGCTTATTCGCAAGGCCGACCCTCTCCGCTTGGCGAGCCGCGTCTGCAATATGCCGATTATGCGCTTTGGCAGCGTGAGTGGCTTCAAGGTGAAGTGCTGGAGCGTCAATTGGGTTACTGGCGCGAGCGGTTGTCCGGTGCGCCGGCGGCCCTGGACCTCCCCACCGATCACCCTCGTCCGGCGGTGGCAAGCTATCGCGGCGCGGTCGAACCGTTCTCGGTCAGGCCGGAGGTTGGCATTGCGTTGAGGGAACTGGCACGTCAGGAGGGGGCGACCCTGTACATGGTGCTGCTCGCGGCCTTCAAGGTGGTGCTTGCCCGGTGGAGCGGTCAGGAGGATCTGGTGGTCGGCACGCCGATAGCCGGCCGCACCCACCGCGAGCTGGAGGAACTGACGGGCTTCTTCGTCAATACTCTTGCGCTGCGCACCGACCTGTCGGGCGATCCCCGCTTCGTCGAGGTTGTCCGTCGTGTCAGGGAAACTGCCTTGGGCGCCTACGCTCATCAGGACCTGCCGTTCGGACGAGTGGTAACTGAACTGGCTCCCGTGCGTGATCTTGGGCGGCAGCCTTTGTTCCAGATCATGTTCGTATTGCAGAATGCACCTAGGGAAATGTTTGATTTCCGAGGTATAGCAGCATCATTGGAAGAATTTGACTGGAACACTTCGAAATTCGACCTGACACTGGCTTTGGCCGAGGAGGACGAGGGTTTATCGGGCGTTATTGAATATGCGACCGATCTCTTCGAGCCGACGACGATGGCTCGTTTTCTTGAACATTTTGGGCGGGTACTGGAGCAGGTTGCGTTTTCTCCGGAGATGCGGGTGGGCGAGCTTGATCTTCTGGGCGCGGCGGAGCGTGCGCGTATTCTGGTGGAGTGGAACGACACCGGGGTGGAGGTTGCCGACGCGACGTTAGCGCAGTTGTTCGAGACCCAGGTGGCGCGTACGCCGGACGCGGTGGCGGTTGTGTTCGAGGAGCGTTCGCTCACCTATGCCGAACTCAACGCCCAGGCCAACAGGCTGGCTAATTATCTTTCCACTTTGAATATTGGCCCGGATTCTCTTGTTGCCATTTATCTTGACCGATCGCTCGAGATGGTGGTCGGACTGCTGGGCATTCTCAAGGCTGGCGGTGCCTATCTGCCGCTCGATCCCGATTATCCGGCCGAGCGGCTTGCCTTTATGCTTGAAGATGCTGTGTCTCCGATCATCCTTACTCAGGAGAAATTGCGAAAGCGGTTGCCGGATTGTGAAGCGAAAATATTCTCTTTTGAGCGCGATTGGGCAAAAATTCCTGAGCAACAAAAGATCGAAGGCAATAGTCACGCAGGGGCTAACCTTGCATATGTGATTTATACCTCTGGATCTACGGGGCGGCCCAAAGGGGTAGCCATGTCCCAAAGATCTCTAGTCAATTTGATTCATTGGCATACAAGTATTTCAAGAAAAAGCCGATTCTTACAGTTTGCATCAATAGGATTTGATCAATCCGCGCTCGAAATTCTTGCGACCCTGTTATGTGGTGGCGGATTGGTAATGATATCGAATGAGGCTAGGTATGACATAGCTGACAGGCCTGAAATATTTTCAGGCAATGTAATCTATGATTTTATGTGTACCCAAACGGTTCTTGAACGTGCTTGCGCATCTTGGAAGAGTTGTGATCTTGGGTCTGTCAATAACATTTATCAGACCGGAGAAGGTTTGCGGATTACTCAGGGAATTAAAGATTTTTTCAATAAGAATACTCAAATTTCTCTACAGAATTATTATGGGCCAACCGAAACCCATGTAGTCACAGCCAAGATAAATATCAATGTTAATGGTGACCACCAAGTCCCGATCGGGCGTCCGATCTGGAACACGCAGGTTTATGTGCTTGACGGTTTTCTGCGGCCCGTGCCGGCGGGTGTCGCCGGTGAGTTGTATCTGGCGGGCGAGGGATTGGCGCGGGGTTATCTGGGTCGTGCGGGCCTGACGTCGGATCGGTTCGTCGCCTGTCCGTTCGGGGCGCCGGGATCGCGGATGTACCGCACCGGGGACTTGGTGCGCTGGCGTGCGGACGGGGAACTGGAGTTTCTTGGCCGCAACGATTTCCAGGTGAAGATCCGCGGCTTCAGGATCGAGCTGGGGGAGATCGAGGCGGTGCTCTCCGGTCAGCCCGGAGTGGGGCAGGTGGCGGTGGTGGCGCGCGAGGACCAGCCGGGCGAGAAGCGGCTGGTGGCCTATGTGGTTGGCCAGCCAGGTGCCTTGCCCGATGCCGCGATGCTGCGGCAGGCGCTGCATGCGCAACTGCCGGACCATATGGTTCCGGCCGCCTTCGTCATGCTGGACGCGCTGCCGCTCAACCCCAGCGGCAAGCTCGATCGCAACGCCCTGCCGGCGCCGGACGGACGATTGACGCAGACGCCTTTCGTCGCCCCAAGGACGCCGGTTGAGGAACTGGTGGCTGGTATTTGGGGTGAGGTGTTGCGACAGGATCGGGTGGGAGCGCTCGACAGCTTTTTCGAACAAGGCGGCCATTCGCTGCTGGCGACACGGGTAATTGCGCTTCTGCGCGAACGTCTGTCGATCGAGGCGCCGCTTAGGCTGCTGTTCGATGCTCCGGTGCTGGAGGACTTTGCACGCCAACTGGAGAAGAACCAGTTGGAAGCGACAGGGTTGGCAACACCACCGATTATTGTCCAACCGCGCCCGTCAGCTCTTCCGTTATCGTTTGCGCAGGAGCGGCTATGGTTTCTTGATGAACTTGGGCATGTCGGCGCGACATATAACATGCCGCTGGGTCTTCGGCTCGAGGGGCTTCTGGACGTGGTCGCGTTGGAGCGGAGCCTTGCGGAGCTGGTCCGTCGACATGAGAGCTTGCGGACGCGTTTTGGTTCGGAGGGCGGCTCTCCATTTCAGCGGATTGATCCGGCAAGCGTCTTTGCCCTGACGAAGATTGACCTTTCCGGGGTCGAGAAGGCGGTGCGGGCGGGAGAGGTGGACCGTCTGGTCCGGGCGGAGGTGGAAGCGCCGTTCAGTCTTTCGCAGGGTCCATTGTTCCGTGCGTCATTATTGTGTCTGGACGAACAAGAGCATGTTCTCTTGATGACGATGCACCATATCGTCTCGGACGGCTGGTCGATGGGGGTGCTGACCCGTGAGTTGGGCGCGCTTTACGATGCTTATTCGCAAGGCCGACCCTCTCCGCTTGGCGAGCCGCGTCTGCAATATGCCGATTATGCGCTTTGGCAGCGTGAGTGGCTTCAAGGTGAAGTGCTGGAGCGTCAATTGGGTTACTGGCGCGAGCGGTTGTCCGGTGCGCCGGCGGCCCTGGATCTCCCCACCGATCACCCTCGTCCGGCGGTGGCAAGCTATCGCGGCGCGGTCGAACCGTTCTCGGTCAGGCCGGAGGTTGGCATTGCGTTGAGGGAACTGGCACGTCAGGAGGGGGCGACCCTGTACATGGTGCTGCTCGCGGCCTTCAAGGTGGTGCTTGCCCGGTGGAGCGGTCAGGAGGATCTGGTGGTCGGCACGCCGATAGCCGGCCGCACCCACCGCGAGCTGGAGGAACTGACGGGCTTCTTCGTCAATACTCTTGCGCTGCGCACCGACCTGTCGGGCGATCCCCGCTTCGTCGAGGTTGTCCGTCGTGTCAGGGAAACTGCCTTGGGCGCCTACGCTCATCAGGACCTGCCGTTCGAAAGCATCGTAGCGGATTTCGCACCGGTGCGTGATTTGTCGCTCCAACCTCTCGTTCAGGTTCTATGCGTTCTCCAGAATCTTCCAGATTGGCGATGGGAGTTTGATAATCTCATTCTTGAACCCATAGGCGTAGAGCGTAGCCATGCCAAATTCGACCTGACACTGGCTTTGGCCGAGGAGGGCGAGGGTTTATCGGGCGTTATTGAATATGCGACCGATCTCTTCGAGCCGACGACGATGGCTCGTTTTCTTGAACATTTTGGGCGGGTACTGGAGCAGGTTGCGTTTTCTCCGGAGATGCGGGTGGGCGAGCTTGATCTTCTGGGCGCGGCGGAGCGTGCGCGTATTCTGGTGGAGTGGAACGACACCGGGGTGGAGGTTGCCGACGCGACGTTAGCGCAGTTGTTCGAGACCCAGGTGGCGCGTACGCCGGACGCGGTGGCGGTTGTGTTCGAGGAGCGTTCGCTCACCTATGCCGAACTCAACGCCCAGGCCAACAGGCTGGCAGCTTATTTGCGAGAGCGAGGCGTTGGTCCTGATGTACGGGTAGTGCTCTGTGCGCAGCGTTCGCCGGAGATGGTTGTGGGTATGTTTGCGATATTAAAAGCTGGCGCGGCCTATATGCCCTTCGATCCCAATATGCCTGCAACGCGACTGACCGATATGTTGGTCGACAGTGCGCCCACGCTCGCTTTGACATACAATTCTGCCAACGACTGGTTCGGCCCGGCGTTAGCGGAGTATTCGGTGGATGTGGTCGATATTGCTGATGATGCAAAGACTTGGGAAGCAATGTCGGGTGAGGATCAGGTTGTGAATGGGATAAATCCCGATCACTTGGCCTATGTCATTTATACCTCTGGTTCTACCGGTGAGCCTAAAGGTGTAATGGTCTCGCACCGAAGCGTTATCAACTATCTCAATTGGAGCCTCCGGCATTACGCTGGATGCAAACGGATCGACGCTCCTCTCAATACACCACTGGCATTTGATGCTGCGATCACTAGCCTGTTCACCCCGCTTATTAGTGGAGGAATGGTCCATTTAATCGCCGAAGGCAAGGACGAGCTAATTCTATTGTCCTCACTCCTCTCTGAGCGCGAGGATGTCGGGCTGGTCAAGTTGACGCCGGCCCAATTGACCGGGATCGAGATGCTAGGTGGACCGAATAGCTCGGCCGCAACCAAGTTCGGCCGTTTATTTGTGATAGGGGGAGAGGCGCTTTCTGCCGGAGTGGTAGCACCGTGGCGAGATTCTGGCGGAGTCACGCTGACGAACGAATATGGTCCGACGGAGACGACGGTTGGCTGTGTCGTATATGAGATCACTCCAGAGACGCCGGGGGCTGGTTACATTTCGATCGGTCATCCGATTGCGAACACGCAGATTTATGTTCTTGATGCGTCACTGAAGCCAGTACCGGTCGGTATTGCAGGTGAAATTTATATCGGTGGCAATGGGGTGGCGCGTGGGTACCTAAACCGTCCCGGTCTCACGGCTGCGCGGTTCGTGGCGCACCCATTTCGCAGGGGGGAGCGATTGTATCGCTCAGGGGATCTCGCACGCTATCGGGCTGATGGAACTATTGAGTTCTTGGGTCGTAACGATGATCAGGTAAAGATTCATGGCTACCGGATCGAGTTAGGAGAGATTGAAGCGAAAATAGCCTCGCGGGATGGCGTGGCTGGAGTGGTCGTAATTGCTCGCGCCGAAGGGGGTGAAGGCAAGCGTTTGGTTGCGTATATCCGTCTCAAGGAAGGCTTCGCGCTGGTGACGGGCAGGTTACGCGAAGCGCTGGCTCGTGAGCTGCCAGACTATATGATACCGTATGCATTTGTGGTGCTTGATGAGTTTCCGCTTACGCCTAATGGCAAAATCGATAGGTCCGTTCTACCTTCGCCGACCTTTTTACCTCTGACTTCGCGCAGGCCACGTACGTCGCTAGAAATGGATCTGCTCGAATTGTTCCAAGATGTTCTTGGTCTAGAGGAGATCGGGATCGATGATAGCTTCTTTGAAATGGGTGGCGACAGCATCAGAGCAATCCAGCTCGTCAGCCGTGCGAGGCGCGAAAATATTGTCGTTTCGCCAGCAGACATTTTTCGCAATCCGAGTATTGCGCGCCTGGCAGCTGTTTCCATGCGTAAAGCTGTAGAGTACAATCTGCCCTCTGATTTTTCTTTGGTGAAGTTGGAACAGAGGTCGATTGAATGGATTGAAGCCCGTTGCCCGCCGCTTGCGGAGATATTGCCATTATCGCCGCTTCAGGAAGGTTTGCTGTTTCATGCGTTATATGAGGCGGATGGCACTCCCTTATATTTGGTTCAATCGGTTTGGAGCGTCGAGGGCGTACTTGATGTAGAGAGGTTCAGGGCCGCCCTTAGGCAGTTGCTCGTTCGCCACCCTCATCTGTGCGCACGGTTTCTTCACGAAGGATTGGAGGCGATGGTGCAAGCTGTCCCATCGGATCCTGATGTACCTTTCTCTGTGGTTGATTTCTCGGCTTTACCTGATGCTCGCCGGGAAACTGCGCTTGATGAGCTGATGGAGATGGACCGTTCACGCGGCTTTGATCTTCGTATTGAGGCATTGCTACGGTTCACATTGGTGCACGCTGACGAAGGCCGACATTGGCTGGTGTTTACGCATCATCATATTCTCCTTGATGGCTGGTCGATGCCGGTTTTTCTGGAGGAGTTATCCGCGCTATATAAATCTGGAGGCGATGAACGTGTATTGCCGCCGCCGACGCCTTATCGGGATTATCTCGCCTGGTTGGCTCGGCAGGATCGGGCTATGGCCGAAGCCATGTGGGGTGGCGCGTTGGCGGGGGTGGATCAGCCTACACTGATTGCTCCAGAACGATCGATGGACCCAGTGGTGCCAGAGACACTCCGGCGAGTGCTTTCCGCAGAGTTGACTGCGAAATTGTCGGCGCTTGCCTCGTCGAATGGTTTGACATTGAATGTTGTGGTGCAGGCTGCCTGGGGGTTACTCTTGTCTGGACTGACAGGGCGTGGCGACATCATATTCGGGATCACGGTTGCGGGACGGCCACCAGAGCTTGGCGGCATGGAACGGATGGTGGGTTTGTTCATCAACACAGTCCCGCTTAGGCTGCGCCTTCAGCCCCATGAGACACTTCTTGGCCTTCTGCTTCGGCTTCAGGAGGAACAGCTGCAATTGCTGGAGCATCAGCATCTAAGCTTGACGCGAATTCAGCGATTGGCTGGCCTTGGCGAACTGTTCGATACCCTTGTTGTGTTTCAAAACTATCCAGTCCGCGGCAGGAGTGGTGGCAAAGGCGAGATGGAGGATATTTCCATTCGCTATGCCGGCGGTCGGGGCGGGGATGTGTCCCATTATCCGCTCGATCTGGTCGTCGTTCCGGGCGAGGAGCTCATCCTGGGATTGGGCTATCGGCCGGATGTCTTCGACTCCGTGGCGGCGGCTCGTTTTCTTGAACATTTTGGGCGGATACTGGAGCAGGTTGCGTTTTCTCCGGAGATGCGGGTGGGCGAGCTTGATCTTCTGGGCGCGGCGGAGCGTGCGCGTATTCTGGTGGAGTGGAACGACACCGGGGTGGAGGTTGCCGACGCGACGTTAGCGCAGTTGTTCGAGACCCAGGTGGCGCGTACGCCGGACGCGGTGGCGGTTGTGTTCGAGGAGCGTTCGCTCACCTATGCCGAACTCAACGCCCAGGCCAACAGGCTGGCGCGGTTGCTGGTCCGGCGGGGTGTTGGTCCAGAGCAGCTGGTAGCGCTGGCGGTGCCGCGTTCGCTCGAGATGGTGGTCGGACTGCTGGGCATTCTCAAGGCTGGCGGTGCCTATCTGCCGCTCGATCCCGATTATCCGGCCGAGCGGCTTGCCTATGTCGTTGCGGATGCGCGACCGGTCTGTGCGATCGTAACCGGCGCTGCTCCGGCGGCGCTCGATGGTGTGCCTGTGATCCGGCTCGATATGGAAGCGGCAACCGGGATGCTCGAGGGTGAGGCTTCCATGGATCTTGCCGACACGGAGCGGCGCGCGCCATTGCACTCGTCCCATCCTGTTTATGCGATCTATACATCGGGTTCGACCGGACAGCCCAAAGGCGTTGTAATTAGCCAAGCGGCCGCTGTCGGATCACTCCAAGCTAGGCTTGCCTTTTACCGTTTTGGCGAAATGGGATTATTACTGCAGTCTCCCGCATTCGACAGTTCAATAGCCGTAATTTTTGGTTCTTTGATGTCCGGCGGGTGCCTATATATTCCCAAAGATATTCACGATTTAGATGAAATATCCGAAATAATCCTAAAGAATGGGGTTTCCAAATGGCTCAGCGCGCCAGCATTATTGAAAGCCTTCGTTGATGAGTGCCCCGAAGAAGCTCGTATGCTAAAGACCGTTTCATTGGCTGGTGATGTAGTCAATTTTAATGTATTCGAAAATTTTGATAGAAATACTGATATATTCAATGAATATGGCCCGACGGAAGCGTCGGTTTGGGTGACGGCAGGGCGCATGAAGCCGGACGTATGGAATACGATCGGGCGTCCGATCTGGAACACGCAGGTTTATGTGCTTGACGGTTTTCTGCGGCCCGTGCCGGCGGGTGTCGCCGGTGAGTTGTATCTGGCGGGGCGAGGATTGGCGCGGGGTTATCTGGGTCGTGCGGGCCTGACGTCGGATCGGTTCGTCGCCTGTCCGTTCGGGGCGCCGGGATCGCGGATGTACCGCACCGGGGACTTGGTGCGCTGGCGTGCGGACGGGGAACTGGAGTTTCTTGGCCGCAACGATTTCCAGGTGAAGATCCGCGGCTTCAGGATCGAGCTGGGGGAGATCGAGGCGGTGCTCTCCGGTCAGCCCGGAGTGGGGCAGGTGGCGGTGGTGGCGCGCGAGGACCAGCCGGGCGAGAAGCGGCTGGTGGCCTATGTGGTTGGCCAGCCAGGTGCCTTGCCCGATGCCGCGATGCTGCGGCAGGCGCTGCATGCGCAACTGCCGGACCATATGGTTCCGGCCGCCTTCGTCATGCTGGACGCGCTGCCGCTCAACCCCAGCGGCAAGCTCGATCGCAACGCCCTGCCGGCACCAACCTTTTCGCCACAGACTTTGAGGGCACCCCGCACGCCCAGGGAAGAGACTCTACTCGGGCTTTTTCAGGAGGTTCTTGGTCTAAAGGAGATCGGGATCGACGATAGCTTCTTCGAAATGGGAGGCGATAGTATCCATGCAATCCAGCTCGTTAGCCGAGCGAGGCGCAAAGATATCGTTATTTCACCCGCAGATGTGTTCCGAAATCCTACCATCCAACGCCTCGCGATCGTCGCAACGCATATGCCCGATAAGATTAGGTATTTAGTATCAGGCGTAGGGCCCGTCGATCCCACGCCAATTACATCTTGGTTTTTTGAAGAATCGCGTGGACGAACCGTCTACACCCAATCGATGTTTTTGCAAGTTCCCCCGCTTTCGGTAGCAGGCTTAACTCAGATCTTACAGACATTGCTGGATCATCACGACGCACTTCGCTTGTCAGTTGAGGCGGCTTATTCCGAAGATGTCCCATATCTCACTGTTCTTCCTGCGGGAGCAGTTAGAGCGGAGGATTGCCTCTCCATTATTTCATATTCCGAAGGGCAGGAACATTCTGCGCTTCTTAATCAAGCGATACGCCGCGCGGTTTCTTGCTTGGATTTTAAAGCAGGAAAAATGGTACATGCTGTTTGGCTTGATAATGGACCAATCCGCTCAGGCCGGCTCTTACTGGTCATTCATCACCTCGCTGTTGATGGTGTCTCCTGGCGCATACTTCTATCCGATTTGCGGACAGCTTGGGATGCAGTGCACTCAAACCAAGAGCCCATATTGGAACCCGTTGAAACTTCATTTCGGCGCTGGGCGCAACTCCTTAACGAAGATGCTAAAAGCACCGAACGACAAGCAGAGCTATCTTTTTGGGTCGAAATGGTTTCCCACAAAGATCCGCTTCTTTCGCCGCGTCCACTCGATCCGATGCTGGATACGAATGCAACCTCACAGAGCTTGACCTTGGCCTTGTCCTCATCAGTGACTGCTTCGCTTTTCAAAGCAGTGCCTGCGCATTTCCATGCCCGTGCGAATGATATCCTTTTAACAGGATTTGCATTGGCAGTCACACAGTGGCGGCACTTGAAGGGGGATATTGCATCGTGGTCCACGCTGATCGATTTAGAGGGGCACGGCCGGGAACCCCTCGGAGATGCTGATATCGTTCGCACTGTCGGATGGTTTACGAGCATCTTTCCCGTTGCGCTAGATCTTGAAGGTATAGATGTTCGGCAAGCGTTCGCAGGCGGAAGCGACATAGCGCGCGCGCTCAAGCTCTTGAAAGAGCAACTAAGGCATATTCCTGCGAATGGTCTAGGTTTTGGTATTCTCCGCTATCTCACGGAAGAAGGAGCGGCATCTCTTGGTGGCAAATCCAGACAGATTGGTTTTAATTATCTCGGAAGGTTCGACGTTCCCACAGGCACGGATTGGGCTCCCGCTCAAGATGCTGGTTTTCTAGGTGGCAGTTCGGATCCAGAACGACCTTTGCACCATTCCATTTCGGTCAACTCAAAGACTATCGACGGGCCGGATGGACCGAATCTTATGGCTACATGGACTTGGGCGAGCAGACTCTTCGAGGAGCATGAGATTGTCGAGCTTGCGCAACTTTGGTTCGATGCCCTGAGGGTTATTACAATTTATACTGAAGAAGGAAACGCGGGTGGCTTTACGCCCTCTGATTTTTCTTTGGTGAAGCTGGAGCAGAGGTCGATTGAATGGATTGAAGCCCGTTGTCCGCCGCTTGCGGAGATATTGCCATTATCGCCGCTTCAGGAAGGTTTGCTGTTTCATGCGTTATATGAGGCGGATGGCACTCCCTTATATTTGGTTCAATCGGTTTGGAGCGTCGAGGGCGTACTTGATGTAGAGAGGTTCAGGGCCGCCCTTAGGCAGTTGCTCGTTCGCCACCCTCATCTGTGCGCACGGTTTCTTCACGAAGGATTGGAGGCGATGGTGCAAGCTGTCCCATCGGATCCTGATGTACCTTTCTCTGTGGTTGATTTCTCGGCTTTACCTGATGCTCGTCGGGAAACTGCGCTTGATGAGCTGATGGAGATGGACCGTTCACGCGGCTTTGATCTTCGTATTGAGGCATTGCTACGGTTCACATTGGTGCACGCTGACGAAGGCCGACATTGGCTGGTGTTTACGCATCATCATATTCTCCTTGATGGCTGGTCGATGCCGGTTTTTCTGGAGGAGTTATCCGCGCTATATAAATCTGGAGGCGATGAACGTGTATTGCCGCCGCCGACGCCTTATCGGGATTATCTCGCCTGGTTGGCTCGGCAGGATCGGGCTATGGCCGAAGCCATGTGGGGTGGCGCGTTGGCGGGGGTGGATCAGCCTACACTGATTGCTCCAGAACGATCGATGGACCCAGTGGTGCCAGAGACACTCCGGCGAGTGCTTTCCGCAGAGTTGACTGCGAAATTGTCGGCGCTTGCCTCGTCGAATGGTTTGACATTGAATGTTGTGGTGCAGGCTGCCTGGGGGTTACTCTTGTCTGGACTGACAGGGCGTGGCGACATCATATTCGGGATCACGGTTGCGGGACGGCCACCAGAGCTTGGCGGCATGGAACGGATGGTGGGTTTGTTCATCAACACAGTCCCGCTTAGGCTGCGCCTTCAGCCCCATGAGACACTTCTTGGCCTTCTGCTTCGGCTTCAGGAGGAACAGCTGCAATTGCTGGAGCATCAGCATCTAAGCTTGACGCGAATTCAGCGATTGGCTGGCCTTGGCGAACTGTTCGATACCCTTGTTGTGTTCGAAAACTATCCAGTCCGCGGCAGGAGTGGTGGCAAAGGCGAGATGGAGGATATTTCCATTCGCTATGCCGGCGGTCGGGGCGGGGATGTGTCCCATTATCCGCTCGATCTGGTCGTCGTTCCGGGCGAGGAGCTCATCCTGGGATTGGGCTATCGGCCGGATGTCTTCGACTCCGTGGCGGCGGCTCGTTTTCTTGAACATTTTGGGCGGATACTGGAGCAGGTTGCGTTTTCTCCGGAGATGCGGGTGGGCGAGCTTGATCTTCTGGGCGCGGCGGAGCGTGCGCGTATTCTGGTGGAGTGGAACGACACCGGGGTGGAGGTTGCCGACGCGACGTTAGCGCAGTTGTTCGAGACCCAGGTGGCGCGTACGCCGGACGCGGTGGCGGTTGTGTTCGAGGAGCGTTCGCTCACCTATGCCGAACTCAACGCCCAGGCCAACAGGCTGGCGCGGTTGCTGGTCCGGCGGGGTGTTGGTCCAGAGCAGCTGGTAGCGCTGGCGGTGCCGCGTTCGCTCGAGATGGTGGTCGGACTGCTGGGCATTCTCAAGGCTGGCGGTGCCTATCTGCCGCTCGATCCCGATTATCCGGCCGAGCGGCTTGCCTATGTCGTTGCGGATGCGCGACCGGTCTGTGCGATCGTAACCGGCGCTGCTCCGGCGGCGCTCGATGGTGTGCCTGTGATCCGGCTCGATATGGAAGCGGCAACCGGGATGCTCGAGGGTGAGGCTTCCATGGATCTTGCCGACACGGAGCGGCGCGCGCCATTGCACTCGTCCCATCCTGTTTATGCGATCTATACATCGGGTTCGACCGGACAGCCCAAAGGCGTGCTGGTTCCGCACTGGGCAATCGTCAATCGACTGGAGTGGATGCAATCGGTCTATCGGCTGGATGCGCGGGACAGCGTGATCCAGAAGACGCCGCTCAGCTTTGACGTTTCGGTGTGGGAAGTTCTGCTTCCCCTGCTCGTTGGAGCGCGCCTGGTGGTGAGCCGGCCCGACGGGCATCGGGACAAGGAATATCTGCTCGATCTTATCCGTCGCGAGCGGGTGACAGTCGCGCATTTTGTTCCCTCCTTGCTGCGGCTCTTTGCCGAGGACGGCCAGGTGCTGGATTTTGGCCAGTTACGCGAGATCATATGCAGTGGCGAAGCCTTTCCCGCGGAGATACGCGGGAAGGTGAACGGCGCCCCGGGTCTTCGGTTGAGCAATCTCTATGGTCCCACCGAAGCGGCGATCGACGTGACCTGCTGGATCGACGATGGGGGCGCGCATCGCACAGTCCCGATCGGGCATCCGATCTGGAACACGCAGGTTTATGTGCTTGACGGTTTTCTGCGGCCCGTGCCGGCGGGTGTCGCCGGTGAGTTGTATCTGGCGGGGCGAGGATTGGCGCGGGGTTATCTGGGTCGTGCGGGCCTGACGTCGGATCGGTTCGTCGCCTGTCCGTTCGGGGCGCCGGGATCGCGGATGTACCGCACCGGGGACTTGGTGCGCTGGCGTGCGGACGGGGAACTGGAGTTTCTTGGCCGCAACGATTTCCAGGTGAAGATCCGCGGCTTCAGGATCGAGCTGGGGGAGATCGAGGCGGTGCTCTCCGGTCAGCCCGGAGTGGGGCAGGTGGCGGTGGTGGCGCGCGAGGACCAGCCGGGCGAGAAGCGGCTGGTGGCCTATGTGGTTGGCCAGCCAGGTGCCTTGCCCGATGCCGCGATGCTGCGGCAGGCGCTGCATGCGCAACTGCCGGACCATATGGTTCCGGCCGCCTTCGTCATGCTGGACGCGCTGCCGCTCAACCCCAGCGGCAAGCTCGATCGCAACGCCCTGCCGGCACCAACCTTTTCGCCACAGACTTTGAGGGCACCCCGCACGCCCAGGGAAGAGACTCTACTCGGGCTTTTTCAGGAGGTTCTTGGTCTAAAGGAGATCGGGATCGACGATAGCTTCTTCGAAATGGGAGGCGATAGTATCCATGCAATCCAGCTCGTTAGCCGAGCGAGGCGCAAAGATATCGTTATTTCACCCGCAGATGTGTTCCGAAATCCTACCATCCAACGCCTCGCGATCGTCGCAACGACAAAAACAAAAGAAAATAGACTAGTAAAAATTCCTGCCTACGGGTCACTTAATCCAACACCTATTATGCTTCGGCTTTTTAAACGAAGTCGCGAACTACGTGAGCATTGCCAAGCTGTGGTTATACAGATGCCGAAAGATATCGACGTCGACATATTAAAAGCAGTCCTTCAAGTCGCGATTGATTGCCATGATATGCTGCGTTTACGTATGAGATCCGAGGATGACCGTCTGGATCTCTATGTGCAGGAGCGAGGCGAAGTTGAGGTTGAACGTTGCCTGACGGTGTTCCCCTTAGCGGAGCTATCTGATTCAAGTGATCCAAACCTGCTGGAGACGGCGGTATCGATGGCCAAGGCTAGGATCGATTTAACCTCCGGGCATCCGCTTCACGCGGTGTGGCTGGCGCCAACTTCAACCCATGAAAATCGCTTGATCTTAGTTATCCACCATCTCGCGATTGATGGCGTATCTTGGCGTATTCTGTTGTCCGATTTAATAACTGCATGGGAGGCCGTACGCGCTAATCAAGTTCCCATATTACAGGACGCAGGAACTTCGTTCCGGCAGTGGGCGCAATTGCTTTATGAGGATGCATTTAGCCTTCAGCGTAGGTCGGAATTGCCATTCTGGCTCGAGATGGTATCCGGAAGTGATCCCCTTCTTTCAGCACGTCCGATCGATCCATTGGTTGATGATAGTGCCACAGTTCGAAGTTTAAGTTGCCATATTCCACCGGAATTGAGCCAAATAATCTTACGAGATGCACTTCGATCTTTTCGTGCCGAAATAAATGATGTTCTGATAACAGCATTTGTTCTTGCGGTTCGGCGTTGGCGTTATGATTTCAATCTAGGTGATCATAATGATGTGTTAATTGATTTAGAAGGGCACGGTAGAGAAGAGTTTGCTGATGGTATTGATCTTTCACGTACCGTTGGTTGGTTCACAAGTCAGTTCCCGCTACGCATTTCTAATGTGCCGCTCAATAAGAACGGTTATATCGTTGAGACTATGAATAACGTTAAAGAAGTGTTGCGACGCTTGCCTTCGCGTGGCTTGGGATATGGTTCCTTGCGTTATCTGGCCAACGAGGAGTTTGGTGCTGAAGCCAGTACGCCGCAAATATTGTTTAATTATCTGGGGCAGTTCGGGAATGGTGGGGGCAAATCGTGGGAGATCGACACATCAGCGGGAATTTTCCTGCCTGCTGGCGTAGCAGAACTCGAACATTCCATAGCACTTAATATAACCGCAGTTGCTTCAGTCGATGGTCCTCAACTGCATGCCCATTGGACATGGGCCGGCCTACTATTTCGTCAAGAGGAAATCCAAGCGTTGGCTGAATATTGGGTTATAGCGCTCGAAGAAGTTGCCGATCTCGTCAGGCGGCCGCACTTCGATGGATTTATGCCGGTCGATGCGTCAATGTTAAGTGTATCGATAGAAGACATTGAAGACATTCAGGATTTCTTAAATGAATGATATGCCGTTTAATAATAAATACCTCTTCAATTTTGTGGATGAGTTCCATTCATTGGTCATTCCTTCTTTGAGGTCGTCTGGATGTTACGGGATTAAATGTCATGAAGAATTGAACAACGTGTATATGGCGGTGAAAGCTCTCACGCCCAGGGATGATTTGGATTTTCGAGTATACATGCACGAAGGGGGACGGAATTGCGCCCATCATGCGCTACTGTTAGGCAGGAGTTTGTGTACTTATGTCGGCAAAGATAACCGCGGGGCGCCAGTTTGGCCCATTGGCTGGCGTGGAAGCATAAGCCATACTGCAACGGCAGCGGTCGCTGTTGTATGCCGTGTCGATGCTTGCTCAGCTATCGGGATTGATATTGAGCAATGGATGGATTGTGAGATGGCGCGCGACGTGATGTCGGAAATCTGCGATCCATCTGAGATGCTTATTCTTGGGGGCGCCTCTGCCTCCAACACTACTCGGCTCTTCTCGGCGAAAGAAGCCATATATAAGGCTCTCTTTCCTTATGCGGGCCGCTTCATGGAATTTTCCGCAGCCCGCCTAACAGGCGCTTTTGGTGGTTGTCTCGAATTCCAACTGGCTGACGAGTGGAGTGAGGAATGGAGGAAGGGAGATGCCGTTTCCGTCCTCATTGCAGATACGCCTAGCCACGTCCTCAGTCTCGCACTTCCATCAAGGCATCGCGTCAATATTTTATATTCCTAAGCCCTGCAATCGCGAAGGCACGCACTGTATCTTCTGTAAGGGTATTGAGGAGTTGTTCCAAGCGCGCTTCTCCTCCCGCTGCCACCGCTCGAAGGGCCAAGCGTCCAATGAACGCTGCCTTGGCACCATGCATGATAGCGCGTAAAATATCCTCGCCACCATAAATTCCAGAATCTAGCAAGGTACAATCCTGGCCGATCGCGTTGGATATTGCCGGTAAAGTCTCAATCGACGCGGGTACGCAATCGAGTTGCCGTCCGCCATGATTAGAAACAATTACGCCATCAACTCCAATGCGCCGAGCTTCGTCTGCAATATCTGCCCGTAATACGCCTTTAAGGAGCAAACGATTTGGCCAGATATCGCGGATCTCTTGAATCCGGTCCCAACTGAATTCTCCGCCAGTTTGTATTCGTAATTGGCTTTGCCAATCGTTAGTGGCAGGTTCCGGTGAGCTATGCTCCATATTGGGAAAGGTGATCCTGCCGGCCTTCAATTGGGCCCAAGCCCAAGCGGGCCGAGATAAAAAATCTAATATCAACCTCCGCTTAGTGCGAGCCGGGGAGAATCCGTTCCGCACATCGCGTAGGCGTCTGCCGACTGCGGACATGTCGACTGTCAGGACAAGAACCGGACATCCTTGTTCCAAAGGAAGCGACAGGAGGGACTTCGTAGGAATATCGATCGAAGGAGCATAAAGTTGATACCAAGGTGCATGGCCGATAACTTTGGTGATCCGCGAAAGAGGTGAGGAACTAGCGCAGCTTAAAATAAACGGCCAATTTCTTCTCGCTGCGGCCTTTGCTAAAATCATATCTGCCGACGGGTGGATCAAGCCGGCCAATCCAATGGGCGCGATCCCAATTGGGGCCGAATAGGTAATCCCAAAAAGCTGTGTGCTAAGAGATACCGCGTGTTCAGGAACAGAGAGATTAGGTTGAATGGTAATCTTATCTAGTGCACGCCTATTTCTGTTGAGTGCAAGTTCGTTGCCTGAGCCGCCTTCGACAAAATCGAAAACATCTAAGGGTAGGCGGCGTTTTGCGTCTTGTTGCAGTTTCAATGGATCACCCCATTGGCCCGCGAACTTCTGCCTACTCCCCGCTCGATTCTGCCGCATTGGATTAGACAAGGTTTGCCTCTTCCATCGCACGGAACAGACGTTCAACACTGTCATCTGTAAATTTACCACCCCGGCGTTCAATAAGTTCGATTCGTGGTCCGACCCCAGCACGCCGTTCAAGAAATGTCTGGCGAATTCCGTGATCCTCGAGCAAGCCTGTTTCTGACCGCAACCCATTTGCCTCTGCGTGTCGGATTGCTTCGTCTAAATCGGAAACCTCGAAAGCAATATGCTGAACGCCTTCACCGAACCGTTCGACAAATCTGCTAACTTGAGAATCTGGCTCGACACCCTGAACTAAAACAACTACAGCTTTGCCTTTACGGAGAACAGCAGAATGCATTCCGGTCGATTGGCCGCGCGTAATCCTGCGTTCTATTTCGGTAAATCCTAAAATTCCGCAGTAAATTTCTAATGAACCTTCAAGATTGCTGACTGCGATCGCTACGTGATCAATCGCATGTACATCGAACGGAAGCGTAATAACTGCACGCTCCGTTGAGGAAGAGTGTATCTCTTCATTAGATCCAGCTATCTCGTGCATAATTGGTCCTTTCGGAAATGTGGCGAAATCATGACGCGAACGTCGAATTGCCGCCAGGTCCAGTCGACTTCTCACGTTATGGCGAACGCATCGCTACCATTTATACGTATGTAATATAAGCCTTTTTTGAATGGACCAATCTGCTATGCGTTAGGCTGCTCGAATCGAGGGAGAGCGTGAATGGATCTCATCGAAGAGAACTCGTTCCAAGGTGCGGTTCCAATTATTGGGCGGAGTCAGCTTACTGGCCAAGAGCTCGATATATTCCACCGAGATGGCTTTGTGGATCTAGGGCAGAGATTCTCGATCGAGGAAGCTGCAGCGTTAGTGCTTGAGTTTGAGAGGGTAATGACACTTTTGCCCGACGAAGCAAAAGTGATTGAAGAGGACGAATCTGCGAACGTTCGCAGTTTGATGGGTTGGGAAAACGCATCCCCGATGCTGACTCAATTTGCACGTGACGCAAGGGTGTTGGATGCCGTTCGCTCAGTGCTAGGCGAAGCGATAGTTTTTCACCAAACCAAGTGCAATCCTAAGGCACCCCAAGGCCTTGGAGACAGATGGGATGCGCATCGTGACATTGCGTTTTGGCATTTCCTTGATGGGGTGCCTGATCCGTGCGGAATTGTTTCGGTCTTCATTGCTCTTACGGAACAAACTGAAACGAATGGCGCTGCTTACACTTGGGTCGGAGCCCACAATGTCTCGCTTCGGCAGCTGTTGGATGAGGCGGAATTTGGTGACAGGCAAGAGGGAAAGTACGAAGGCGATACGGCAGCTAACTTGTCGATACAGATTAAACAAAGTTTTTTGGCGGAATATGAACGAGCGTATCAAAGAAAGGCGCTTGTAGGTCCTCCTGGCTCTGTTTGGCTCTTGGATTCCCGGAACCTGCACGCATCACGTCCGAACGAGAGCAATCAAACCAGAATACTTGTAGCGAATGTGTTTCGCCGAACGAGCAATGTGCCAAAACATCCGCGGCAAGACGGTGCTTTATGTTCATATTGGAGTGAACCGTTAATTACGAATTGATCGTTAATATGACGTAATGTTGAAATTTAAAAAAATCGATTTTCGGTCACTGTTTATCCAAAGATGATTTGAAAACTTAATTATACATTGAATGAAATTTATATATTTTGATATAAATGTATTGGTAATCGTATTAGTGAATTAAAAAATAATACTTATTGTAATCCATCCATAATTAGTGGAGAATTCGAAAGTGGCTAAAATAGAACAGTTACTTCCGCTGTCTCCACTTCAAAAGGGACTTCTCTTTCACGCAATGAATGGGGATCGCCCTGAAGTTTATCAAGTCCAGATTGCGGTTGAGCTTGTCGGTCCACTGGATGTTCAAGCACTACAATCTGCGGCGCAGAGAATTCTTGCACGCCATTCTACGTTAAGGGCGGGTTTCGTGACAGGTTCAATGAATGAGCCCATACAAGTCATTGTTGATGAGGTAGAAAATCCTTGGACAATCTGCGACTTGAGTAGTTCACCGGAGCCTGATCGCGAAGCATTGAATGTTCAGAAAGCCGAGTATCTAGAACCTTTTTCTATTAGCAAACCTTCAAATATTCGTTTCAAGCTCATTAGAATGGAGATGCAGAGGCATAGATTTCTTATGAGCTTTCATCATCTTTTGCTTGATGGCTGGTCAAGCAGCATGTTGATGCGTGAGTTGTTTCATATCTACTATTATCCCAATAGCTCCCTCGGTCCAGTCGTTCCCTATGCAGACTATCTTGGCTGGTTAAATAGCGTTGATTCGGAACGCGCGCGCGCTAAGTGGGCGTCGGTGTTTGCGACTATGGACGGGCGTGCGCTTCTTTTTCCAGAAGCGAGTGGGGCGACAACGAAGTCCGGCCCAGCTTCATCGCTGGCTGAGCTCACCGAAACCCGAACAGCGGAATTGACCCGTTTTGCTCGCTCAACCGGCCTGACGATGAGCACTCTCATCCAAGCAAGTTGGGCTATTACGTTGAGCTATTTGTCTGGAACGAGGGATGTGTGCTTCGGTGTAACAAGAGCATCCCGGCCTGCTGAAATAGAAGATATCGAAAACGCGATCGGGCTTTTTATAAACACTGTTCCTCTAAGATTCCAGATAAACCTACAAGAAACAATGAGGGAGCTAGCTAATCGCCTTCAAAATGAACAAGTAGAGCTATTGCCATATAGTCACGTGGGTTTGGACGAAATTCAGCGTGTAGCAGGTGGTGGAAATTTATTCGACACTCTTGTCGTATTTGAAAACTATCCATCAGGTCAAAATTACATAGAAGAATCTCAAGCCCTTAAGGTCATACCGGTACCCGGTTTTGGCGGTAATATTTCACATTATCCGCTTACTCTCATAGTTGTTCCGGGACGAAAGATATCAATTACATTATCCTATAACCCAGATATCATCGTGAAAGGTAAAGCGGAAGAAATTTTGAAGAAGCTCATATTTACTCTTGAAGAAATATCCCAATCTCCGGAGCTTAGGCTTCAAGATTTTCGGATTTTATCAGAAATTGAGCATTCGGAAATTTTAAGTCAGGGGAGAGGGGAGGAGCATCCACCATCTAGTGGATGTGTTCACGAGCTGTTTGAGATACAGGCGGCGGAATCACCCATTTCGGTGGCCATTTATGATGAAGATCGCGTGCTGAATTACGGGGATCTGGCACAAGCTGTCGGGCGGCTCGCCGATATCCTCAAAAATGTTGGAGTTGGACCAGAAACCATTGTGGCTGTGGCATTCCCGCGTTCAGCAGAACTCATTGCTTCGCTGCTAGCTATAATGAAGGCTGGTGCGGCCTACCTTCCGCTAGATCTTGACTCTCCGGCGGCGCGCGTCACCGAAATGCTAATTGATGCGTCGCCGGTGTGCATCGTTGGTTTTGAAGAAAAACTATTAGAGATCAAGAGCGATATTCCTAAAATATCCCTCGACAAATTCTTATCGGACGAAGAATTTGAGGTTATCGGATATTACGAATTCTCTAAATCCGATCAAGAATATAGGGTCACACCACAAAATGTGGCGTATTTAATTTATACATCTGGCTCGACGGGGAAGCCAAAGGGGGTCGCGGTTACGCACGAAGCTTGTGTAAACCGTCTTCTTTGGATGCAGAGTGCCTACAAATTCTGCAGTCAGGATCGAATATTGCAGAAGACTCCCATTACATTTGATGTGTCAGTGTGGGAATTATTCTGTTCTCTCATCAGTGGCGGATCCGTAATAATATGTCGTCCGGAAGGTCATAAAGATCCCGAATATCTCGCGAAAGTGATGGAGAAACGTGGTGTGACGGTAGTCCATTTCGTCCCGTCGATGTTGCGGGCATATTTGTCGCAATCGACATTCGAGGGTCTGCAGGTGCGCGAGGTTATTTGTAGCGGTGAAGTGCTGCCGCTTGATCTGTACGATACCATGATCAAGTTTGATCGATTACGGCTTAGTAACCTCTATGGTCCCACTGAAGCAGCAATCGACGTTACAGCTTGGCGCGAAGGGACAGAAGTTGGGGCATCCATCCCTATTGGCGGACCCATTTGGAATGCCGAAATTTATATTCTCGACGACGCGCTGAGGCCGGTTGCAGAGGGTGTTACCGGAGACTTGTATCTTGGGGGCTTGCCGTTGGCTCGAGGGTACTGGCGGCGTCCCGATCTTACTGCGGATCGCTTTGTTGCAAGCCCGTTTTCTCAACGAGGAAACCGAATGTATAGAACAGGGGATCTTGCGCGTTGGTTGCCCAACGGAACGATTGAGTTTCGCGGACGCCGAGATCGACAGGTCAAGCTTCGGGGATTTCGGATAGAACTGGGTGAGATCGAAGAAGTATTGCGTTGTGAAGAAGGTATTTCGGATGCGGCAGTCGTTGTCCATATGGATGCATCAGGAAGGGGTCTTCTCCTCGCCTATGTCCTCGCCGCTCAAGGCGTAACCCTCAATGAAAACTATTTCCTTAAGCGCCTAGCGGATAAACTTCCTCCACATCTTCTACCATCCTCACTAATATTTGTAACGAAGTTTCCTAAAACAAGAAGCGGAAAATTGGATGTAGCGTCATTACCTCTGCCCAATTTTCAGTCAAAAGATAAATCTGCTCCCGCAAGCGAAAGTGAGGCACTTTTTGTCACGCTTTTTTGTGAGGTTCTCGGGCTTGCGGAAGTCGGCGTAACTGACAACTTCTTTCGCATGGGTGGTGATAGCATTCTCTCTATCCAGTTGGTGGGGCGGGCGCGAAAGGCGGGCTTAATTATAACAGCAGGGGATGTATTTAGATTTCCGACTCCTCGCGATCTCGCGTCACTATCGGCGGTGTCATCGATTGTTCCTATGAAGCGCGAGGTTATCCTTCCAAAGATTATACCGGTGACACCGATCATGGCGTGGTTCTTCGAAAGATCACCGGACGCTCACTTTACTCAGTCCTTTTCTGTTCGACTACCAGGAAGAGTTTCTAGACAGCACATTGAAGCCGCAGCTCAATTCTTGATTGATCATCATGATGCGTTGAGAATTAAGATCATTGGTAATGGGAATCTCCAAGTAAAGCCTGTTGGTAGTGTTCGTGTGTCTGATATTTTAGTTGAACTAAAGTCACCTCGATTAGGTAAGGCACTCGATATTCAACTGACGGAAGCTTGCCAAGTCGCGGCTGCGGCTCTCTCCCCAACCGATGGGGACCTTGTCAGGATCGTATGGAGTCAAGGCGGTGGTCGAGGCGAAGGACAGGTGGTTTTTATAATTCATCACCTTGCCGTTGATGGCGTTTCTTGGAGGATAATTGTATCTGATTTCGAAAGTATTCTAGAAGCACTTTTGAACGATCATCCACCGCAGCTCTCATTTTCGGGTACTCCGTTCGCCCTTTGGGCATCTGTATTGCTAGAGAATGCTCATAAGCCTGAAACAATGTCGGAATTGCCGTTTTGGCAGCGCATAGTGATGTCCGATGATCCGCCGCTCTCTTCACGAGCTCTTTCTCCGGAGAGTGACACCTTTGAAACGTCAAAATCATTTACTAAGCGCCTTACGCATGGTGCCAGTGATCGATTAATCGTGGCGGCACGGGATGATTTTGAGGCAGACATAAACGTAGTTCTTTTGACGGCCTTGGCCATCGCAGTCTTGCAATGGCGCTCGCATCGTGGCGTCGCATTTACCAGCAATCTTCTCCTCGACGTTGAAGGGCACGGTCGAGAGCAGATCGAGCCAGAGATCGATCTTTCACATACAGTCGGTTGGTTTACAAGCCTTTATCCCATTTCTATCGATCCTGGCTTGGCCGTGTCTGAAGATATGCTTTCCAATAAGGCGGATATTGTGAGAGCGTTCAGGCGTGTTCGAGAGCAATTAAGCGAGGTCCCGCGACAAGGGATAGGATATGGGCAATTGCGCTACCTTAATACCGAGAGTGCCAACTCTTTGAAGACGGCTCCCAGTCCACAAATTGCATTTAATTATTTAGGGCGGTTCGATACTGCTCTACCCTCTAAATTACTGCTTGAAAGCGATGTATCTCCTATTGGTGGCAGCATCGGCGCAAGTACGTCACTTGGACATTCGATTGAAGTTACGGCTGTAATAAGTCTTCACGAAGGAGCTCCTAACGTTTCCAGCACTTGGACATGGGCGTCTGATTTATTTGAGCATTCAGAGATCGAAGGGCTGTCAAATCTTTGGATGGAGGCTCTGGAGGCTATTGCGCTTCATGCTTCGAATATCTTCCCGGATCCTGAAGTTGGTGAAGTTAGCAAATTCGAGCAGCCATTCATTACCAATGTTGAGCAAAATAACCCGCATTTGGCATTGGTTGCGGAAGCAGCGAGAGGCCTTTTAGAGATTCCAGATTTGGGCATAGATGACGACATATTGGCGTTGCCCGTAGGGTCGCAAAAGCTCGCAGTCATTCGCCGACAAATTGAGGCACGCCTTGGTTTGCAGTTTGTTCACCAGGATTTGCAGAAGAAGTCGACGATCAGAGGTCTTAGCGACGCAATAATTACGGCAGCACCTGAGGATCCATTTTCCGAAGTGGCGATAATGGGGGAAGGCAGGGAGATGGATGAGAACATTTTCTGTTTTCATCCCATAGGTGGGGTCTCATGGAGCTATATTCCCTTGGCCAGCAGCTTCGAATTCCGGCGAATGTGTGGCCTGCAATCTCTAAGATTGCCGCCATACACCACTCTAGAGGAACTCGCCGATCTACATTTGGTCAATATTCGAAAGCTGCAACCTGAAGGCCCTTACCGTCTGCTTGGTTGGTCTCTAGGAGGGACGATCGCACATAAAGTCGCCTGTCGCCTTGGACCTGAAAATGTGTTTTCATTGGTAATGTTGGATGCTTATCCAGCGCCGCGCCAGCTGCCAGTCTTCGATGAGGAGCAGGATTGGCGCTGTAACGCGATGACTGACTACGTCCACTCATTGGGGCCAGCAGTGATGAAGCGATCCCATGTTTATCAAAAGATAAAGGAAAATATGCTATTGGTAGAAGAGGATCCGACAGATATTTTTTCAGGTGAAGTTCTCTTTATTCGGGCATCTGATCATGATAAAAACCCTATATTTATTTGGGGAGACAGAATTGGCTCGATGATCGTAAAGTATTCTGAAAAAGAACATATGGATATGTTAAGCTTATCTGGGGCGGAGGAGGCATCATCATTTATTCAGGATTATTTGTCATTAGGAAATTCTTTCCGAGGAGATAATTATGAATAGAGAAAAAAATGCAGAAATATTTGATTATACTCCATCATCTCACGGGGTGACTGACGTTAGTCGTTTGGCGTGGGTCAACGGGAAGTGTGTTGAACGCGAAACCGCCGCACCATCTATTGCTAGCCTGTCACTCCATCTTGGACTTGGTATATTTGATGGAATGATGGCGTATTGGAAGGGAAATAATTTCTATCTGCATAAAGGAGTTGAGCATGTTGAGAGATTTATCGCAGGTGCAAAGAAGATAGATCTTAAATTCACATGGACGGCTTCCGATTTATTGCAGGGTATAGAGGAGCTCCTCAAATCGGTTGAGGGATCGACCCAATATGTGCGCCCCATTGCCTATCGCCGCGCACCAGAATTATGGGTGACGGGTGGTATGGATCAGCCGGCTGACGTGACTATCTTCACCGTCAAGATGGGTGATCAACGAGAGATAGGGGCGCCTTTAGCTTGCCAAATATCACCGATCGAACGCATTTCGAGTCTGGCTGTGCCGCCTCAAACGAAGGTCTGCGGCGTTTATGTGAATAGTTTTAACGCTCGCTTAAATGCTTCTCGATCGGGTTTCGATGATGGCATTATGTTAGATAGGTCAGGGTTTATAACCGAGGCATCTGCTGCGAATATTTTCTTTATTAAGGATGAAAAAATTATTACACCCAAATTGACGTCCGATATATTTCCTGGGATTACACGATCATTTATTCTCGATTTATGTCGAGAAATTGACATTGAAGTCGAAGAATTAGAAATTCATGCGTCCGAAGTTGATGGGATGTCTGGAGCATTTTTATGCTCGACGCTGATGGAAATGCGCGGTGTTACGCGCATTGGAAGAAGAGAGCTTAATACTGTGTCGGATCAATTATTCCAGTCAATATTAGGAAGATTTTCAGAAGTTGTGTCATAAATTATTTTATCAAATATAATTGAATAGTCGTTATTCATAATATGCAATCTGCTTATATTTGCAATATTTAAAGGAATTATTTGATATGTCAAATCCGTTTGATAATGAAGACGCAGAATTTTTGGTTCTTGTGAATGATGAAGGACAGTATTCGATATGGCCGGTATTCGCAAGTATACCTGAAGGTTGGTTCCAGCGCTTTGGTCCTGCGCCTAAGGCAGGGTGTTTGGATTATGTAAATTCGGAATGGACCGATATGAGGCCTTTGTCTCTAGTGCGTAAGATGGAGCAGGGGCAGTCAGCCGAAGAGTAGTATTTTGAAAGTTGAATATATTAGCTCGATTGAGTTGTGTGCTCGGTTCGCGTCCGCCATGTTCCATGGCGGTAATAGAACCATGCAATTACAGCGGTCATTCCCGAGCCAAACGGGAAGCTCCACCAAAGAGTGTCCTTGCCAACAGAGAGAAGCCACCAAGCGAAAGCGAAGCGACCTACAAGGGTGCCTGCTATCAAAATCAGAAGGGGTGCGGATACGACGCCGTTCGCACGCATCGTGGAAAAGAGTATTACGGTAAAGCTGGAGAAGAAAAAGCTCCAACATGAAATTGTATTTATATGATGGGCAATTTCAATGGTTTGGATATTTTGTCCTAGAATGATTGCTGAGAGTTGTTTTCCGGAGATTAAAAGGATTGAGGTTCCGATGCAGGTTACAAAGAGGGCGATAAGAAGGCCTGATTTTGTAATTTGGCCGACCCTCGGCCAATTATTGGCTCCGATGCTTTGGGCGACCATGGCTGAAACGCCAGCGCCAATTGCGATTACTGGCATTTGAATGTAGCTCCAAAGCAGGTTTGAAGTTCCATAGGCCGCTGCGACGTCAACTCCTCGCTGATTTATCAAGACAATCATAACAAGACTTGAAAGGGTTGATATCAGCATTTGCAGTCCGAGCGGAAACCCCTTGAAAAGAATGCTTCTTAAGAAGACTGCGTTGGGTACGAGAAACTGAAGTTCGGATCGCCGTAGCCGTATTGGAATGTCGTTTCTGTAGATATGGGTAATGAGCAAGGTGAGCACTGCGTAATTGGCGATCACCGTTGCTATCGCTGCACCTGTAATGCCCATTCGTGGCAATGGTCCCAAACCTTGCATTAGTATAGGTGATAAACTTGCATCTAAGATTGCATCCAATGCCATGAAACGTAATGGCGTTACTGTATCTCCTATGGCTTGTAGAGCTGATATGATGAGCACAATGGAGAATGTGGGCGGTAGGGCTAGAAAGACAATCCGTAAATAATTCTCAGCAAACGCACGGGCCTCAGGCGGCGTCCCTATCGAGTTTAAGAGGGTGTCCGTAAAGAGCCAGCCAAGTATCGCGATGAGGGTTGAACCGAGGGAGAGGAGTGTTAGTCCGGTCCCGAATATGCGGCGCGATGCTGCCATGTCTCCTGCGCCAGCCTTTTGACCAATTTGGATCGCCGTGGCCATTGCGAAGCCGAAGCCTAAGGCAAACATTAGGAAAATAATTTCGTTAGCGCTTGCCATAGCTGCTAACGCCGCCTCGCCGAGAAGGCGCCCGGTCCAAATGGCATTGACTGTGCTTTTAATGGATTGAGCAATATTCGCGCCAAGAACTGGCAAGGAAAAATAAAATAGGGTCGCTACTATCGATCCCTTAGTTAGATCGTACGATCTCTTCATGATATATCCGACATTTTATTGTCCTTTATATTTAATATGTAAGATATTTATCGATGTTATTGATGAAGGATATTTGTTCAATCTTCCTGGTCGAGATTGTATTGATAAAATTGAGATAAGTGAGACTTGGTTATTCGTTTCAGATTGCGTTATTGAGAAGGTGTTGCGCCGCGGCGGTTCGGAATGGCTGCATTTCGGTTTGTTCGCACAGATCAGCCTTAACATACGAAAAATACGACGAAAATCGGTTATTTTGATCGATTCAACTTGGCATGGTTGAAGCTGAGTCTATGTTCATTCCCCTCGGCTGAGGGAATTTCAGCACGGTCAGGAGCGATTCGTGGTCAGTCATACAATTGCTTCTTTGATGAGATCTTCGTCTGCTGGTGGGTGTCATGGAGTAGCAGGTGGCGTTTTGTTTCGCTGAAGGCATGCTTGGGACTTGGTCTGGTGCAGGCGTCGATAGGACCGAGAGTGAATGTGAAAGCTATCATCGCAGTATTTAGATTATGAGGTGCGAAGTGGCGAGTGAATCTGAATTTCATTTTGAAGAATCTGATCTGATAAATCACTCGTTGCCCACGATTTCCCATGGAGTTCGTCGAATATTGGAATTTATAGATGTCGATTTTCCAGAATTTGATTTGCAAAATTTTGAATCGGTATCTGTTTTAATTTCATTATGGTCGATAGTCCTTCATAGGGTTATGGATTGCGATGATTTGAATTATGCATGCGTGAGCGGATCAATTCTTTTTGATCCAGATCCTTCTCCAAACTCAGAAATTTTTTGGTTGACTGTAAGGATTCGGGAAGACCAGCCTCTGATCCGTTTGCTGGAAGAAGTTGACTTTTCTTGGTCGAATATTGCTACACAGATCGATTGGCTCGAGGTCGACAGGGCAGTATCTGCGGGAGGAGGGGCTCCACTGAAACCCGAGTATGCCTTAGGGTTCGTGGTCCTTCCGAGGGTAGATTTTGGCGCTGTTTGGGAAACGCAAGATGTGTCGTTGGAGTTGCGGTCGCTGATCGACAATGGGCTTACCCTTTGGGTGAGCTACGACGGCCGTCAAGCGCGACTAGGATATTCATCTGAGTTATTCGATACCGAGCTTGTTGAGCTCTGGGTTTCATATCTCCAACGTGTCATGCTTGAACCGCCTGAGGATGCGGAATCTTCTGTCTCTTCGGTATCGCTGCTGGGGGCGGAGGATCGTCGGCGTTTATTGGATGATTGGAGTGGGGCGGGAGCGTCCTGTGTTCCTGAGTTGTGCCTGCACGATATGTTCGCGGCCCAGGTGGACCGGGATCGTTCGGCGGTAGCTGTGGTTCATGAGGGACGTGAACTGAGCTACGGCGAGCTTGACGTTCGCGCCAATCAGTTGGCGCATCATCTGCGATCTCTGGGCGTTGGTCCCGACGTGGTGGTGGGATTGTGCCTGGAACGGTCGCCCGAGGCGATAGTGGGGATGCTGGGTGTCCTGAAGGCGGGCGGGGCCTATTTGCCTCTTGATCCGGATCATCCTTCCGAGCGGCTCTCGTTCATGCTCCAGGACATGGCGGCGCAGGTTCTGGTGACGACCTCGAGCCTGGTCGAGCGGTTGCCCGATGTGGCCGGGCTCGTCCTGCTGGATGTGGATGCGGCCCGTCTCGCGGAGCGACCGACGGAAGCGCCGGTCAGCGGGTCGGTGCCTGCCAATCTGGCCTATGTGATCTACACCTCGGGTTCTACAGGCAAGCCTAAGGGGGTGGGGGTCACGCATAAAAGCGTGGTTCGCCTGGTCGGGGGAGCCGATTACCTGGAACTGTCTTCTGCCGATGTGTTGCTGCAACTGGCTCCGTTGGCCTTCGACGCGTCCGTTTTCGAAATCTGGTCATCTCTCCTGAAGGGAGCGAGGCTGGTGCTTTATCCCGGGCGGCTGATCGACATTGCGCAGATCGGGGAACTGGTTCGGGCGCAGGACGTGACGGTACTACACCTGACCGCTGGTCTGTTCCATGAGGTTGTGGAACAGGACATGGCGACGTTGTCGCAGCTTCGCCATGTCCTGGCAGGCGGAGATGCGCTCTCGTCACGGCATGTGGAGCGGCTGTTGAGGGGGGCGCCGGAGACACGCTTCACGCATTGCTATGGGCCAACGGAGGGTTCGACCTTCAGCCTTTGTAACGGTCAAGTCGATGCAGACGGGCTGGCGGACAAGGTTCCTTTGGGGCGTCCGATTGCGAGCACGCAGGTTTATATTCTGGATGGTCGGTTTGAGCCTGTTCCGGTTGGGGTGGCCGGTGAGTTGTACATTGCCGGTGAAGGATTGGCGCGGGGCTATGTGAACCGGGCCGGGCTGACGGCGGAGCGTTTTGTCGCCTGTCCGTTTGGTGGTGCGGGCGAACGGATGTATCGGACAGGAGACCTGGCGCGCTGGCGCGCGGATGGTGGCCTGGAGTTTCTGGGCCGGGTCGACCGGCAGGTGAAGATCCGTGGCTTCCGGATTGAGCCGGCGGAGATCGAGGCGGCGCTGCTGTCCCATCCGGCCGTGGCGCAGACCGCGGTCATGGTGCGGGAAGATGAACCTGGCGACAAGCGTCTGGTCGGCTATGTCGTCCCCAAAACAGCCATGCCTGAGGCTGGACATTTGCGCGAGCATCTGAAAGCAGGCCTTCCCGATTATATGGTGCCGGCAGCCTTCGTGCAGATGGACGCGCTGCCGCTGACTTCCAATGGCAAGATCGATCGTGCGGCATTGCCAGTGCCCCAAGGACGGCTGATCGATCAAGCCTATGTCGCGCCGAATACCCCGATGGAACGAGATATCGCCTTGATTTGGTCAGAAATTCTCCGGATCGATGTTGTGGGGGCTGATGATAATTTCTTCGATTTGGGAGGACATTCGCTTCTGGCGATGCGGTTCCTCGTAAGCTTGAGAGAGCGGCTCGGGATTGAGCTGCCTTTGAGGGCTGTTTTTGAAGCCCCTGTCCTGAGGGGTTTGGCCAGTCGCCTGGAAGCCCAGGGCAATGTCGATGGCCAGATGCGAGTGCCGCCGTTGGTGCAACAGCCCCGAGCGGAGATAATGGCTTTGTCCCACGCCCAGGAGCGGCTGTGGTTTCTCGACCAGTTGGGTCTGGTCGGGGCTGCTTATAACATTCCGATCAGTCTTCGGATGACAGGCATGCTCGATCAATCCGCTCTCCAGCGCAGTTTGGACGAGGTCGTACGCCGGCATGAGAGCTTACGCGTGCGTTTTGTGTCGCGGAACGGGCAGCCGGTGCAGTTAGTGCAGCCGCCAGCGCCTTTTGTTCTTCCCGTTGTGGATATCGAAGGATGTGCCGACACAGAGGCGCGAGCCCGCCAACTGGCGCAGGAGGAGGCGGCCCTTCCGTTCGATCTCGTCTGCGATTCTCTTATCCGCGCCAAGCTGTTGCGATTGGGGCCGCAGGATCATGTTCTTTTGACAACGATGCATCACATAGTGGCAGATGGCTGGTCGCTTGGAGTGCTGACGCGCGAACTAAGCGAAATCTATAGTGCGTTTGTCGCTGGTCGTCCTTCTCCCTATGCCGAGCTGGAAGTGCAGTATGCCGATTACGCAGCCTGGCAGCGCGGCTGGCTTTCAGGTCCGGTGCTGGAGGAACAATTGTTTTACTGGCGGGAGCAACTTGGCGGACTGCCAGAACTACTTGGTTTGCCCACGGATCGACCGCGGCCATCGGTGGCCAGCTTTGAAGGGGCATACCATCCATTGACGGTTCCGGCGGACCTGTCCGCAGCGCTGGTTGAACTTGGCCGGAGCGAGGGCGCGACGCTGTTCATGGTACTGCTATCTGCTTTTCAGCTTCTTTTGTCGCGTTGGAGTGGCGAGACCGATATTGTGGTCGGGACGCCTGTCGCGGGGCGAACGCACCAGGCGACGGAAGACCTGATAGGCTTTTTCGTGAACATGCTGACCTTGCGCGTGGAAGTCAGGGGCGCAGAAAGTTTCCGTGATTTGTTGTTACAGGCGCGAGGGGTAGCTTTAGGAGCCTTCTCGCACCAGGACTTGCCGTTTGAGCAACTTGTTGCCGAGTTGCGGCCCAGGCGGGATCTTTCGCGGCAACCGCTGTTCCAAGCGGCTTTTGCATTGTTCAACACCCCTGCCCAAGAGGGGGCTTGGGAGGGGCTGGTCGTTGATGACACCATAACCGCTCGCCGGACGGCAATATTCGATATCACATTGCATCTTCGTGAGACGGCATCAGGGCTTGAGGGAGGCTTTGAATATGCAACGGACCTGTTCGATGTCGCGACGATTGACCGCCTGGCCGGTTCGTTCGGGTTATTGCTGGAGGCGATAGCAGCATTTCCGGATCGTCGGCTGGACGAGTTTGATTTGCTGGGGGCGGAGGATCGTCGGCGTTTATTGGATGATTGGAGCGGGGCGGGAGCGTCCTGTGTTCCTGAGTTGTGCCTGCACGATATGTTCGCGGCCCAGGTGGACCGGGATCGTTCGGCGGTAGCTGTGGTTCATGAGGGACGTGAACTGAGCTACGGCGAGCTTGACGTTCGCGCCAATCAGTTGGCGCATCATCTGCGATCTCTGGGCGTTGGTCCCGACGTGGTGGTGGGATTGTGCCTGGAACGGTCGCCCGAGGCGATAGTGGGGATGCTGGGTGTCCTGAAGGCGGGCGGGGCCTATTTGCCTCTTGATCCGGATCATCCTTCCGAGCGGCTCTCGTTCATGCTCCAGGACATGGCGGCGCAGGTTCTGGTGACGACCTCGAGCCTGGTCGAGCGGTTGCCCGATGTGGCCGGGCTCGTCCTGCTGGATGTGGATGCGGCCCGTCTCGCGGAGCGACCGACGGAAGCGCCGGTCAGCGGGTCGGTGCCTGCCAATCTGGCCTATGTGATCTACACCTCGGGTTCTACAGGCAAGCCTAAGGGGGTGGGGGTCACGCATAAAAGCGTGGTTGAACTGTTCGGTGCGACGCAGTCCTTCTTCAATTTTACCTCGAATGACGTATGGGCTTTATTCCACTCTTATGCGTTTGACTTTGCGGTATGGGAATTATGGGGGGCACTCCTCCATGGAGGCCGATTGGTGGTGGTTTCATACGAAACCAGCCGTTCGCCGGATAATTTCTTTCGCTTGCTCGTCGATGAAGGAATAACGGTTCTCAATCAAACCCCCGCGGCATTTCGCGGCATTCTTCATCAACGCACGGAAGCGGCTGAAAAGATGAGAGTGCGTACGATTATCTTTGGGGGTGAGGCATTAAACGTCCCTGATGTTGATAGTTGGTTTGACCTTTGTGGGGACAATGATCCTCAACTCGTCAACATGTATGGGATCACGGAGACAACGGTACATGTAACCTTGAAAGCGCTTCGTCAGCGAGATGTCGCTGTCAGGTCGATCGGAACGCCTATCGGCACCCCCATTGAGAGCCTCCGGGCTTACATTCTGGATGGTCGGTTTGAACCTGTTCCGGTTGGAGTGGCCGGCGAGTTGTACATTGCCGGTGAGGGATTGGCGCGGGGCTATGTGAACCGGGCCGGGCTGACGGCGGAGCGTTTTGTCGCCTGTCCGTTTGGTGGTGCGGGCGAACGGATGTATCGGACAGGAGACCTGGCGCGCTGGCGCGCGGATGGCGGCCTGGAGTTTCTGGGCCGGGTCGACCGGCAGGTGAAGATCCGTGGCTTCCGGATTGAGCCGGCGGAGATCGAGGCGGCGCTGCTGTCCCATCCGGCCGTGGCGCAGGCCGCGGTCATGGTGCGGGAAGATGAACCTGGCGACAAGCGTCTGGTCGGCTATGTCGTCCCTAAAGCGGCTAGCTCGCAACAAAATTCGATAGTGAAAATGAATTCTTCTGAGGTGGTAGCTCAGTGGGAGGCTGTGTTTACCGATACTTACGACAGTGAGGATGCCTATGAGCCTTCGTTCGTCGGTTGGACGAGCAGTTATGATGATAAGCCAATATCTGGTCGCCATATGGAAGAGTGGTTGGGCGATACCATCGAACGTCTAAAGGCATTTTCTGCTTCGAATATTATCGAGATTGGTTGTGGTTCGGGGCTTATCATGCAGCACCTCGCCCCATCATCTGATCGTTATGTGGGATGTGATATCTCTCGAAGCGCTTTGGAGCGATTGTCGAAATGGAAGGATTCTCGATTAGATTTACGCCATATTGACTTGATAAGATCAGAGGCTCGTAATGTTTCTCAAGTTTCTGATATTTCATTCGATCTAGCCATTTTGAATTCTGTTATACAATATTTCCCTGATGTTGAATATTTGATTAATTCATTGAACGAAGCCAGAAAGATCGTTGGATTATTTGGATCGATATTCGTCGGTGATATCAGGCATTATGGACTGCTTGACATATTTCATACTTCAGTTCAGTTCGCACGGGCTCCTGATGAGATGACCATCTCGACGCTGCGAGGCCGGATTGCTCACGCGATTTTTCATGAGAGAGAGCTACTAGTTCATCCAATGTTCTTTCAAGAGCAGGCCGATCACATTGATAATGGCTATACGGTCAACGCCCTTTTGAAATGCGGCGTTTACGAAAATGAATTAAACAAATTCCGATATGATGTTGAGATCGTTTATGAAAATAGAAAATATAAAGAAAAAATATTCAAGTGGAATGATGAATTTGATTTAAATTTGATAGAAGATATATTACGAAATGAAGATAGCGTTGTCAGAATAGAGTGCGTGTACAATAAAAATTTGTGCAAGGATATTTATATTCATGACATGATTTCGGCAATGTCCGGAAAAGAAACAGTAAAGTATCTCAGGAATCGCTTAAAGGACTACAAATTACTGGGTATAAACCCATCTGATTTTATTAAATTAGGAAAAAAAATTGGGCGAGTGACCAAATTAGTTTGGACAAAAAATTCTAAAAACAGTGAATTTGATGTAATATTCCATAGTGTAGAAGAAAATAATATTTATTATGCAAACAATATCCAGAAAAATCCCGAGTTTTCGGAGTTGAATTTAATTCATCTTAATCTTACCAATAAACCCTTTGCTGAAAGCCAGCAAGATTTTAGCAGTGATCTGCAGACGCGCCTAAAAGGTACGCTGCCCACCTACATGCTTCCATCCAATCTCATTGTTCTTGACGCGCTGCCGCTGACTTCCAATGGCAAGATCGATCGTGCGGCATTGCCAGCGCCCCAAGGACGGCTGATCGATCAAGCCTATGTCGCGCCGAATACCCCGATGGAACGAGATATCGCCTTGATTTGGTCAGAAATTCTCCGGATCGATGTTGTGGGGGCTGATGATAATTTCTTCGATTTGGGAGGACATTCGCTTCTGGTGGTCAGGCTTGTTGCCGCGATTCGAGAGCGGCTCGGGATTGAGCTGCCTTTGAGGGCTGTTTTTGAAGCCCCTGTCCTGAGGGGTTTGGCCAGTCGCCTGGAAGCCCAGGGCAATGTCGATGGCCAGATGCGAGTGCCGCCGTTGGTGCAACAGCCCCGAGCGGAGATAATGGCTTTGTCCCACGCCCAGGAGCGGCTGTGGTTTCTCGACCAGTTGGGTCTGGTCGGGGCTGCTTATAACATTCCGATCAGTCTTCGGATGACAGGCATGCTCGATCAATCCGCTCTCCAGCGCAGTTTGGACGAGGTCGTACGCCGGCATGAGAGCTTACGCGTGCGTTTTGTGTCGCGGAACGGGCAGCCGGTGCAGTTAGTGCAGCCGCCAGCGCCTTTTGTTCTTCCCGTTGTGGATATCGAAGGATGTGCCGACACAGAGGCGCGAGCCCGCCAACTGGCGCAGGAGGAGGCGGCCCTTCCGTTCGATCTCGTCTGCGATTCTCTTATCCGCGCCAAGCTGTTGCGATTGGGGCCGCAGGATCATGTTCTTTTGACAACGATGCATCACATAGTGGCAGATGGCTGGTCGCTTGGAGTGCTGACGCGCGAACTAAGCGAAATCTATAGTGCGTTTGTCGCTGGTCGTCCTTCTCCCTATGCCGAGCTGGAAGTGCAGTATGCCGATTACGCAGCCTGGCAGCGCGGCTGGCTTTCAGGTCCGGTGCTGGAGGAACAATTGTTTTACTGGCGGGAGCAACTTGGCGGACTGCCAGAACTACTTGGTTTGCCCACGGATCGACCGCGGCCATCGGTGGCCAGCTTTGAAGGGGCATACCATCCATTGACGGTTCCGGCGGACCTGTCCGCAGCGCTGGTTGAACTTGGCCGGAGCGAGGGCGCGACGCTGTTCATGGTACTGCTATCTGCTTTTCAGCTTCTTTTGTCGCGTTGGAGTGGCGAGACCGATATTGTGGTCGGGACGCCTGTCGCGGGGCGAACGCACCAGGCGACGGAAGACCTGATAGGCTTTTTCGTGAACATGCTGACCTTGCGCGTGGAAGTCAGGGGCGCAGAAAGTTTCCGTGATTTGTTGTTACAGGCGCGAGGGGTAGCTTTAGGAGCCTTCTCGCACCAGGACTTGCCGTTTGAGCAACTTGTTGCCGAGTTGCGGCCCAGGCGGGATCTTTCGCGGCAACCGCTGTTCCAGGCAACTTTTGCATTGTTCAACACCCCTGCCCAAGAGGGGGCTTGGGAGGGGCTGGTCGTTGACGATTTTGCGACGATCCAGGAAGCTTCGCTATTCGATATCACATTGCATCTTCGTGAGACGGCATCAGGGCTTGAGGGAGGCTTTGAATATGCAACGGACCTGTTCGATGTCGCGACGATTGACCGCCTGGCCGGTTCGTTCGGGTTATTGCTGGAGGCGATAGCAGCATTTCCGGATCGTCGGCTGGACGAGTTTGATTTGCTGGGGGCGGAGGATCGTCGGCGTTTATTGGATGATTGGAGTGGGGCGGGAGCGTCCTGTGTTCCTGAGTTGTGCCTGCACGATATGTTCGCGGCCCAGGTGGACCGGGATCGTTCGGCGGTAGCTGTGGTTCATGAGGGACGTGAACTGAGCTACGGCGAGCTTGACGTTCGCGCCAATCAGTTGGCGCATCATCTGCGATCTCTGGGCGTTGGTCCCGACGTGGTGGTGGGATTGTGCCTGGAACGGTCGCCCGAGGCGATAGTGGGGATGCTGGGTGTCCTGAAGGCGGGCGGGGCCTATTTGCCTCTTGATCCGGATCATCCTTCCGAGCGGCTCTCGTTCATGCTCCAGGACATGGCGGCGCAGGTTCTGGTGACGACCTCGAGCCTGGTCGAGCGGTTGCCCGATGTGGCCGGGCTCGTCCTGCTGGATGTGGATGCGGCCCGTCTCGCGGAGCGACCGACGGAAGCGCCGGTCAGCGGGTCGGTGCCTGCCAATCTGGCCTATGTGATCTACACCTCGGGTTCTACAGGCAAGCCTAAGGGGGTGGGGGTCACGCATAAAAGCGTGGTTCGCCTGGTCGGGGGAGCCGATTACCTGGAACTGTCTTCTGCCGATGTGTTGCTGCAACTGGCTCCGTTGGCCTTCGACGCGTCCGTTTTCGAAATCTGGTCATCTCTCCTGAAGGGAGCGAGGCTGGTGCTTTATCCCGGGCGGCTGATCGACATTGCGCAGATCGGGGAACTGGTTCGGGCGCAGGACGTGACGGTACTACACCTGACCGCTGGTCTGTTCCATGAGGTTGTGGAACAGGACATGGCGACGTTGTCGCAGCTTCGCCATGTCCTGGCAGGCGGAGATGCGCTCTCGTCACGGCATGTGGAGCGGCTGTTGAGGGGGGCGCCGGAGACACGCTTCACGCATTGCTATGGGCCAACGGAGGGTTCGACCTTCAGCCTTTGTAACGGTCAAGTCGATGCAGACGGGCTGGCGGACAAGGTTCCTTTGGGGCGTCCGATTGCGAGCACGCAGGTTTATATTCTGGATGGTCGGTTTGAGCCTGTTCCGGTTGGGGTGGCCGGTGAGTTGTACATTGCCGGTGAAGGATTGGCGCGGGGCTATGTGAACCGGGCCGGGCTGACGGCGGAGCGTTTTGTCGCCTGTCCGTTTGGTGGTGCGGGCGAACGGATGTATCGGACAGGAGACCTGGCGCGCTGGCGCGCGGATGGTGGCCTGGAGTTTCTGGGCCGGGTCGACCGGCAGGTGAAGATCCGTGGCTTCCGGATTGAGCCGGCGGAGATCGAGGCGGCGCTGCTGTCCCATCCGGCCGTGGCGCAGACCGCGGTCATGGTGCGGGAAGATGAACCTGGCGACAAGCGTCTGGTCGGCTATGTCGTCCCCAAAACAGCCATGCCTGAGGCTGGACATTTGCGCGAGCATCTGAAAGCAGGCCTTCCCGATTATATGGTGCCGGCAGCCTTCGTGCAGATGGACGCGCTGCCGCTGACTTCCAATGGCAAGATCGATCGTGCGGCATTGCCAGTGCCGAGCCGGAAGTCGGATCTGGACTATGTCGCGCCGCGCGACAGCATGGAGGAAATGATCGCGGCAGTTTGGGCGCAAGTTCTGGGGCTTGAACGTGTAGGGGTCAATGACAGCTTTTTTGACATAGGAGGTCATTCACTCCTCGCCATTCGAGCGGTGGCGCTGCTTCGTGATGCGATGCAAGCCGAGGTCCCGTTACGAATGGTGTTTGAAGCTCCGACCGTCCGGGATCTGAGTTCACGATTGGTGGAGCAGCGTGATCAACTCGCCGGGCATCAGCCGCCGCTAATTAAAATTCAGTCGAGACCTGAGGATTTGCCGCTCTCTTATGCGCAAGAGCGGCTGTGGTTTCTGGATCAGATGGGGCTGGCGGGTTCGGCCTATAATATGGCGTTCGCGTTGCGCTTATCAGGGCGGCTGAATGTCGATGCGCTCAAACAGGCGATAGTGGAACTGCTGCGCCGCCATGAAAGCTTGAGAACGAGATTCAGGAGCGTAGCTGGTTCTCCAGTTCAGATCATTGATTCTCCTCATGCCTCAGCCCTGCTGCAAATTGACCTGAGTGATCGGGATTGTGCGGACCGTGAAGTTGAACTGGCAAAGCTTGTTCAAGCTGAGGGAGAATGGGCATTCGATCTTGCGGAAGGTCCTCTATTTCGTGCCATGCTCATCCATCTATCAGTTGAAGATCACGTTCTTTTGCTGAATCTGCATCACATCATTTCTGACGGATGGTCTACAAATATCCAGATGCGTGAATTGGGCACGCTTTATGGCGCCTACGCCCAAGGTCTATTGTCGCCGCTTGGTGAACCTGAGCTACAATATGCGGATTTCACGCTCTGGCAACGCGAACGGTTTCAAGGCAGAGAATTCGACCAGCAATTGGATTATTGGCGCCACCAACTCGCGGATATTCCGGGGGGGGTGGATTTGCCGACCGATCGGCCGCGCCCCGCAACGGCCAGCTTCAAGGGCGGGATGCTATCTTTCACTTTATCAAGTGAACTAACGCAACAGCTTGCTCGGATCGGCCGCCAACAAGGCGCAACGCTGTACATGGTGTTGCTTGCTGCGTTCCACGCATCGTTAGCCCGTTGGAGCGGGCAGGACGACATAGTAGTGGGATCAGTGATTGCCGGTCGGACCCACCGCAAGCTTGAAAATCTTATAGGCTTTTTTGTCAACACGTTGGCGCTTCGGCTGGATATGTCTGGTAATCCCACCTTTATTGATCTGGTGCACCGCGCCAGGGAGGTGGCACTAGGAGCCTATGCGCATCAGGATTTACCTTTTGAGCGCCTTGTGGCGGAACTCTCACCTGTCCGTGATCTAGGGCGGCAGCCTCTGTTCCAAGTTATGTTTGTTTTGCAGGACGCGCCGCCGCAGGTTGATATCCTCCCGGGCCTTGTGTCGGATGTCATCCTTCAGGAACGTGTAACGTCCAAGTTCGACCTTTCGATGTATCTGAGCGAAACTTCGACGGGGCTCGCTGGTGCGGTAGAATATGCTGCCGACTTGTTTGACGCGGATACGATACAGCGCTTCATAGACCGCTTTCAATATCTGGTTGAGCAAGCCGCAGCATTTCCGGATCGTCGGCTGGACGAGTTTGATTTGCTGGGGGCGGAGGATCGTCGGCGTTTATTGGATGATTGGAGTGGGGCGGGAGCGTCCTGTGTTCCTGAGTTGTGCCTGCACGATATGTTCGCGGCCCAGGTGGACCGGGATCGTTCGGCGGTAGCTGTGGTTCATGAGGGACGTGAACTGAGCTACGGCGAGCTTGACGTTCGCGCCAATCAGTTGGCGCATCATCTGCGATCTCTGGGCGTTGGTCCCGACGTGGTGGTGGGATTGTGCCTGGAACGGTCGCCCGAGGCGATAGTGGGGATGCTGGGTGTCCTGAAGGCGGGCGGGGCCTATTTGCCTCTTGATCCGGATCATCCTTCCGAGCGGCTCTCGTTCATGCTCCAGGACATGGCGGCGCAGGTTCTGGTGACGACCTCGAGCCTGGTCGAGCGGTTGCCCGATGTGGCCGGGCTCGTCCTGCTGGATGTGGATGCGGCCCGTCTCGCGGAGCGACCGACGGAAGCGCCGGTCAGCGGGTCGGTGCCTGCCAATCTGGCCTATGTGATCTACACCTCGGGTTCTACAGGCAAGCCTAAGGGGGTGGGGGTCACGCATAAAAGCGTGGTTGAACTGTTCGGTGCGACGCAGTCCTTCTTCAATTTTACCTCGAATGACGTATGGGCTTTATTCCACTCTTATGCGTTTGACTTTGCGGTATGGGAATTATGGGGGGCACTCCTCCATGGAGGCCGATTGGTGG
Source organism: Sphingobium sp. R-21 (assembly GCF_049913335.1). Lineage (NCBI taxonomy): Bacteria > Pseudomonadati > Pseudomonadota > Alphaproteobacteria > Sphingomonadales > Sphingobiaceae > Sphingobium > Sphingobium sp. R-21. Next base: position 800,682 of record NZ_CP184375.1, read on the forward strand.
TGGTTTCATACGAAACCAGCCGTTCGCCGGATAATTTCTTTCGCTTGCTCGTCGATGAAGGAATAACGGTTCTCAATCAAACCCCCGCGGCATTTCGCGGCATTCTTCATCAACGCACGGAAGCGGCTGAAAAGATGAGAGTGCGTACGATTATCTTTGGGGGTGAGGCATTAAACGTCCCTGATGTTGATAGTTGGTTTGACCTTTGTGGGGACAATGATCCTCAACTCGTCAACATGTATGGGATCACGGAGACAACGGTACATGTAACCTTGAAAGCGCTTCGTCAGCGAGATGTCGCTGTCAGGTCGATCGGAACGCCTATCGGCACCCCCATTGAGAGCCTCCGGGCTTACATTCTGGATGGTCGGTTTGAACCTGTTCCGGTTGGAGTGGCCGGCGAGTTGTACATTGCCGGTGAGGGATTGGCGCGGGGCTATGTGAACCGGGCCGGGCTGACGGCGGAGCGTTTTGTCGCCTGTCCGTTTGGTGGTGCGGGCGAACGGATGTATCGGACAGGAGACCTGGCGCGCTGGCGCGCGGATGGTGGCCTGGAGTTTCTGGGCCGGGTCGACCGGCAGGTGAAGATCCGTGGCTTCCGGATTGAGCCGGCGGAGATCGAGGCGGCGCTGCTGTCCCATCCGGCCGTGGCGCAGACCGCGGTCATGGTGCGGGAAGATGAACCTGGCGACAAGCGTCTGGTCGGCTATGTCGTCCCCAAAACAGCCATGCCTGAGGCTGGACATTTGCGCGAGCATCTGAAAGCAGGCCTTCCCGATTATATGGTGCCGGCAGCCTTCGTGCAGATGGACGCGCTGCCGCTGACTTCCAATGGCAAGATCGATCGTGCGGCATTGCCAGTGCCGAGCCGGAAGTCGGATCTGGACTATGTCGCGCCGCGCGACAGCATGGAGGAAATGATCGCGGCAGTTTGGGCGCAAGTTCTGGGGCTTGAACGTGTAGGGGTCAATGACAGCTTTTTTGACATAGGAGGTCATTCACTCCTCGCCATTCGAGCGGTGGCGCTGCTTCGTGATGCGATGCAAGCCGAGGTCCCGTTACGAATGGTGTTTGAAGCTCCGACCGTCCGGGATCTGAGTTCACGATTGGTGGAGCAGCGTGATCAACTCGCCGGGCATCAGCCGCCGCTAATTAAAATTCAGTCGAGACCTGAGGATTTGCCGCTCTCTTATGCGCAAGAGCGGCTGTGGTTTCTGGATCAGATGGGGCTGGCGGGTTCGGCCTATAATATGGCGTTCGCGTTGCGCTTATCAGGGCGGCTGAATGTCGATGCGCTCAAACAGGCGATAGTGGAACTGCTGCGCCGCCATGAAAGCTTGAGAACGAGATTCAGGAGCGTAGCTGGTTCTCCAGTTCAGATCATTGATTCTCCTCATGCCTCAGCCCTGCTGCAAATTGACCTGAGTGATCGGGATTGTGCGGACCGTGAAGTTGAACTGGCAAAGCTTGTTCAAGCTGAGGGAGAATGGGCATTCGATCTTGCGGAAGGTCCTCTATTTCGTGCCATGCTCATCCATCTATCAGTTGAAGATCACGTTCTTTTGCTGAATCTGCATCACATCATTTCTGACGGATGGTCTACAAATATCCAGATGCGTGAATTGGGCACGCTTTATGGCGCCTACGCCCAAGGTCTATTGTCGCCGCTTGGTGAACCTGAGCTACAATATGCGGATTTCACGCTCTGGCAACGCGAACGGTTTCAAGGCAGAGAATTCGACCAGCAATTGGATTATTGGCGCCACCAACTCGCGGATATTCCGGGGGGGGTGGATTTGCCGACCGATCGGCCGCGCCCCGCAACGGCCAGCTTCAAGGGCGGGATGCTATCTTTCACTTTATCAAGTGAACTAACGCAACAGCTTGCTCGGATCGGCCGCCAACAAGGCGCAACGCTGTACATGGTGTTGCTTGCTGCGTTCCACGCATCGTTAGCCCGTTGGAGCGGGCAGGACGACATAGTAGTGGGATCAGTGATTGCCGGTCGGACCCACCGCAAGCTTGAAAATCTTATAGGCTTTTTTGTCAACACGTTGGCGCTTCGGCTGGATATGTCTGGTAATCCCACCTTTATTGATCTGGTGCACCGCGCCAGGGAGGTGGCACTAGGAGCCTATGCGCATCAGGATTTACCTTTTGAGCGCCTTGTGGCGGAACTCTCACCTGTCCGTGATCTAGGGCGGCAGCCTCTGTTCCAAGTTATGTTTGTTTTGCAGGACGCGCCGCCGCAGGTTGATATCCTCCCGGGCCTTGTGTCGGATGTCATCCTTCAGGAACGTGTAACGTCCAAGTTCGACCTTTCGATGTATCTGAGCGAAACTTCGACGGGGCTCGCTGGTGCGGTAGAATATGCTGCCGACTTGTTTGACGCGGATACGATACAGCGCTTCATAGACCGCTTTCAATATCTGGTTGAGCAAGCCGCAGCATTTCCGGATCGTCGGCTGGACGAGTTTGATTTGCTGGGGGCGGAGGATCGTCGGCGTTTATTGGATGATTGGAGTGGGGCGGGAGCGTCCTGTGTTCCTGAGTTGTGCCTGCACGATATGTTCGCGGCCCAGGTGGACCGGGATCGTTCGGCGGTAGCTGTGGTTCATGAGGGACGTGAACTGAGCTACGGCGAGCTTGACGTTCGCGCCAATCAGTTGGCGCATCATCTGCGATCTCTGGGCGTTGGTCCCGACGTGGTGGTGGGATTGTGCCTGGAACGGTCGCCCGAGGCGATAGTGGGGATGCTGGGTGTCCTGAAGGCGGGCGGGGCCTATTTGCCTCTTGATCCGGATCATCCTTCCGAGCGGCTCTCGTTCATGCTCCAGGACATGGCGGCGCAGGTTCTGGTGACGACCTCGAGCCTGGTCGAGCGGTTGCCCGATGTGGCCGGGCTCGTCCTGCTGGATGTGGATGCGGCCCGTCTCGCGGAGCGACCGACGGAAGCGCCGGTCAGCGGGTCGGTGCCTGCCAATCTGGCCTATGTGATCTACACCTCGGGTTCTACAGGCAAGCCTAAGGGGGTGGGGGTCACGCATAAAAGCGTGGTTCGCCTGGTCGGGGGAGCCGATTACCTGGAACTGTCTTCTGCCGATGTGTTGCTGCAACTGGCTCCGTTGGCCTTCGACGCGTCCGTTTTCGAAATCTGGTCATCTCTCCTGAAGGGAGCGAGGCTGGTGCTTTATCCCGGGCGGCTGATCGACATTGCGCAGATCGGGGAACTGGTTCGGGCGCAGGACGTGACGGTACTACACCTGACCGCTGGTCTGTTCCATGAGGTTGTGGAACAGGACATGGCGACGTTGTCGCAGCTTCGCCATGTCCTGGCAGGCGGAGATGCGCTCTCGTCACGGCATGTGGAGCGGCTGTTGAGGGGGGCGCCGGAGACACGCTTCACGCATTGCTATGGGCCAACGGAGGGTTCGACCTTCAGCCTTTGTAACGGTCAAGTCGATGCAGACGGGCTGGCGGACAAGGTTCCTTTGGGGCGTCCGATTGCGAGCACGCAGGTTTATATTCTGGATGGTCGGTTTGAGCCTGTTCCGGTTGGGGTGGCCGGTGAGTTGTACATTGCCGGTGAAGGATTGGCGCGGGGCTATGTGAACCGGGCCGGGCTGACGGCGGAGCGTTTTGTCGCCTGTCCGTTTGGTGGTGCGGGCGAACGGATGTATCGGACAGGAGACCTGGCGCGCTGGCGCGCGGATGGTGGCCTGGAGTTTCTGGGCCGGGTCGACCGGCAGGTGAAGATCCGTGGCTTCCGGATTGAGCCGGCGGAGATCGAGGCGGCGCTGCTGTCCCATCCGGCCGTGGCGCAGGCCGCGGTCATGGTGCGGGAAGATGAACCTGGCGACAAGCGTCTGGTCGGCTATGTCGTCCCCAAAACAGCCATGCCTGAAATCTGGCCATCGATTGCGGAGTTTTATGTCTACGACGACCTTGCCTATCACACGATGGCGAGCCATGAACGGCGAAATCATGCATATTTTCAGGCGTTCAAGTCTGTATTGGAAGGTAAAATAGTTCTTGAGGTGGGCCCTGGGAAAACAGCGATTCTTTCAAGGCTTGCAGTCGAGGCGGGCGCTAAGCACGTATACAGCGTTGAACTTTTGAAAGAATCATACGATAGCGCAGCGGCAGAAATCGCGCGACTAGGGCTTCAGGATAGAATTACCATAATTCATGGAGATGCATCCGAAGTCAAGTTCAACGATCCCATCGATTTTTGTATCTCTGAAATTGTAGGGAATATTGGTGGGACGGAAGGGGCTGCAGCGATAATGAATCGTGTCAGACCTTTGTTGAAAGATTCGCGTAATTTCATTCCGCAAAAATCCGTTACGAAATTAGCTGCAGTATCAATGCCTGAGGGTATGAATTACTCTTTTGATGAAGTGGGGTCTCATTACGTCAGCAAGATATTTGATCAAGTGGGGAGATCGTTCGATCTCAGGGTATGTATAAGTAAAATGCCTGAGAGCTGGTTCATGTCTACTGAAAGCGAATTAGAGATTGTCGACTTTACAAGTGAATGTGATTTAGAATCTTCTCACGATATAGAGTTGATGTTCACTCAATCTGGATACTTTTCTGGAATGGTTGCCTGGCTACAGCTTCACGTCGATGGCGACAATATTATAGATGTACGGACAGACGAGTCTAGTTGGCTCCCAGTTTATATTCCGGTCCGTCCTGAGAAAATTTCCGTACGGGTAGGAGACCGCTTTATTGCTAAGGTTCATCGACACTTAAGTGCAAATGGTTTGAATCCTGATTTTACAGTTGATGGCGCTATTGTGCGAGGGGATGGGAGCAATGAGTCAGCCATTGCTCATAGCCCACATATAAGCCGTCAGTTTCGTGGGGATGAATTTTATCAGCGCTTATTTCCTGACGGAAAGGCAGCGGTTCGGCCGCGGGGCGATGCGCGGGGATTGCGTGAATTTTTGCTCAATAGGCTACCTGAGCATATGGTTCCGAGCGTACAGGATTTTGTAACCCTTAATGAATTCCCGTTGACTCCAAACGGCAAGGTGAATCGTGGAGCATTCCCACCACCTTCAGTCGAGAGATTCTCAATCGAAATTATCGGAGCTAGAAATGAGATAGAGGAATTGATCTTCGTTGCTTGGGAAAAAGTATTCAAGCATGGAGGATTCGGAATATATCAAAATTTCTTTGATCTTGGTGGGCATTCTTTGATGGCTACAAGAGTTATTGGGATACTTTCGCAAGATCTTAGGCGAGATGTTCCTCTTCGGTTCATATTTGAGGCGCCAACTATTGCTCAATTGGCTGAGAAAATTGATAGAATAATGCTTGAGGGTGAAGAGAACAATGATCTTACTAGGGCAGACGTAGAAGATCGAATTCGTGCGCAGATCTCTAGTATGAGCGACGAAGAAGTTGCAGAACTGTTAAATTCGGAAGATGCTCTTATGTATTGGGATGAGAGAAATTCTCAGTAAGATGATTTTATTGAGTTGGCCATCGATTTTATGCGAGGATTGGTCGCTATTGGCTGTCTATCGGTTGGACACCTTCTGTAATCGGTCAAGGTGTCGTGACGGCTAGACGGGCCTCATGCTTCTGTACGCGATCCTGGTTGGCCGCTGGCTGAGAGAGGCGAAGGGTGGGTCGGGTGCCGCAAGCTCGAAGCCGTGATCGATGATCACAAGTCGTCCAACGCGGTCATCCACCTCCACACGATCCCGTATTCCACGGCAGGTCGTATCCGATCAGGTCATGCTGGCCTCAGGGCTGAGAACGGCGCGTGATTGACCCACATGCGATGCATGACGACGGCGAGCCTGCGAGCAAGAGCGATGCGTGCCTTGCGCATCCCGCGCCGTCGCGCGACATTGAGGGCCCAGTCTCTGAGCCAATTCTGGCTTTTGCAGCGGGTAAGAACCGAGTTGGCGGCTTCATAGAGCAGCCAGCGGACGCTGCCGTCGCCGCATTTGGTAATCCGTCCTCTCTGTTCGACCTCACCGGACGCATATATTCGTGGCGTGAGGCCGAAGATGGCGCCGACGGTCTGGGATTTTTCGAACCTTGAGGGTATCGCTCCGGTGGTAAGCGAGGTCTGACGGCCGCCTTGCACGCCGGCTGATCGCCGGGATGATTGCCGCTCTCTGAACGGAGTGGCCGGTGTCGAGCAAGATCGAGGATTCAACGAGCAGCGCATCGAGCACTCATACAAGTAATCGTATGAGTAGTCGGATGGAGGTTGTCGCCCGGGTATCGGGTCGGCGGCGCTGGACAGTGGAGCAGAAGCTGGTGGTGCTGCGCGATGCATTCGGTCCCGACGGTTGCGTGCGGACGGCCTGTGAGCGCCACGATGTCGGCAGCGGCTCGATCTACACCTGGCGGCGGCAAGCGATGTCCGGTGAGCTTGCCGGCGTTCGCAAGCTGGCCGAGCCAGCGTTCGCCGAGGTCCAGATTAGCGAGCCGTCCGCGTTGCCTGCTCCCATTGCACCGCTCGTCCCCGGCTTGATCGGGATCGAGCTGCCGTCAGGCATTAGGGTGACTGTGGATGCCGCAGTTGATGCCGATGCCTTGTCGCGGGTGATCGGCGCGCTGACACGATGATCCCGCTGCCGCCATCGACGCGGATATTCCTGGCTTGCGGTTCGACGGACATGCGCAAGGGGTTCGACGGGCTGGCGGTGATGACGCAGCAGGTCCTGGAGCAAAGCCCGCATTCCGGTGCGCTGTTCGCTTTCCGTGGCAAGCGCGGCGATCTGGTGAAGCTGCTTTGGTATGACGGTCAAGGCATGTGCCTGTTTTCGAAGCGGATGGACCGTGGCCGCTTCGTGTGGCCGTCGACCAAGACGGGATCGGTGGTGATGACTGCGGCCCAGCTTTCGATGCTATTGGAAGGCATTGACTGGCGGCGACCGGAACGCACTTTCGCCCCTACACTGGCGGGATAAAACACCCGGTTTCTGGCGCTTTCATTGGCGTTTCAGCCATCGATCTGTTATATAATCGCGGTGTCGGACGCAGGCCTTTCCACACCCGATAAAGACGCTCGCATCGCCGAGCTTGAAGCCGCATTGGCGGTTGCCCACGCCGATATATCCGCCCGCGATATCCTGATCGATACGCTGCGCGTGCAGATTGCGCGCCTCAAGCGGATGCAGTTCGGCAAGTCGTCCGAGAAGCTCGACACCCAGATCGCCCAGCTTGAGCTGGCGCTTGAAGAACTGGAGGGTGAGGCCATTGTCGCCGCCGTGCGTCGAGGCGATCCGGCAACCGTCGATCGGCCGTCGTCGGTTCGGGCGCTGCCCGCCCATCTGCCGCGCGAGGAACAGTGGATCGAGCCTGAGCAGGGTAACTGCACCTGTCCCAACTGCGGCGGCGCGCTGCGGTCGCTGGGGCAGGACAGCGACGAGATGCTCGATGCCGTGCCGGTGCAGTGGCGCGTCGTTCGGACCGTCCGCCCCAAGTATAGCTGCCGGGCCTGTGAGAAGATCGTGCAGGCGCCTGCGCCGGCAAAGGCGATAGCGCGAGGCAAGGCGACCTTCGGCACCCTAGCCCATGTCGTCGTCTCCAAGTTCGACCATCATCTGCCACTTTACCGCCAGGCTGAGATCATGGCTGCCCAGGGCATTGAGATCGACCGATCGACGCTGGCAGGCTGGGACGGCCAGGCATCTGTGCTCCTTGACCCGATCATCAGTCGTATCCGGGAGGTTGGCCTGACCGCCGCGAAGATCCACACCGACGATACGCCGGTGCCCATGCTTGATCCGGGACGGGGCAAGACGGCGACTGGCAGGCTCTGGGCCTATGCGGTCGATGATCGGGGTTCTGGGGCCACGACGCCGCCACTGGTCTGGTATGAGTTCACCACCGACCGGACCGGAGCACATCCTCAACGGCAGCTGGCCGGCTTCACCGGCTACCTACAGGCGGATGGATATGCTGGCTATGACAAGCTCTACGATACCAACCGCGTCACCGAGGTCGCCTGCTGGGCGCATTTCCGGCGCAAGATATTCGATATCCACGCCACCAAGCCGACGCCGCTCACCACCGACCTGCTGGAGCGCATCGGACAGCTCTACGAGATCGAGGCGGAGGTTCAAGGGCAGCCAGCTGATATCCGACGACAAAGCCGACAGGGCCGAACTCAGCCATTGATTGACGAGTTGTGCCAATCGCTCGACGATGCAACGCGCCGTCTCTCGCCCAAGTCCGAGATGGCCAAGGCCATCGCCTATGGTCGCAAGCGATGGGTCGCGCTGACACGCTTTCTCGACGATGGCCGCCTGGAGATCGATAACAATATCGCCGAGCGTGCCATGCGATGTGTGGCCCTGGGCCGCAAAAATTGGTTATTTGCCGGATCCAAGGCTGGAGGCGACCGGGCCGCTACCATCTACTCCGTCATCGAGACCGCCAAGCTCAATGGCCTCGAACCACAGGCCTATATCGCTGATGTCATGGCCAGGATCGCTGGCAACTGGCCCGCTGCCAAGTGGGATGAACTCATGCCGTGGAACTGGCGATCAGGCCCAGAGCCGCAAATTTCTCAGGCCGCTTAAGCACTTACCAAAATAGGAACGCATTTCATGCTGTCTCTCATTCTTGCCGCACTGTTGACCTCGCCCGGGGTTGGATCTCCAACAGCAAAACTGTCTCCCGGCAATCTTGGAGAGGAGCTCTATTATGCCAGCGCAGCGGCTAGCGGGAGCAGACTATGTGACAGAAAGCGAGCAGCGCGGTTGGGCAAGAAGTTCGATCAGCGCTTCGGCGATCGCATACGCGCACTCAGAGAAACCCATGAAGCCCTATATGGCCCAGATCCCGATTTTATCTACACCACTTCATGCAACCGGCCAGGCCCCAACTACAGCCAACGGCAGGCATTCAAGGATTTCGAACCCAAGCTGCGGGACTTGGAGCGCAAATACGGCCAACATTGAGGCATGCTCAACCGAACGGGCGCGGCCTGCGCGGCCTACACAACACGCTTACCTCCGGTGAGGGCCGCCTTGCGGTGATCGGCTGATGTTTTGAGATGGCACCGGTGCAAGCGCCGGTGTTTGCACTGGTTCTAAGGACGGTGCGATGAGCCAGATCACTGTAATTTCGGGGCCGGAGCGGCGGCGGGTATGGACCGACCAGCAGAAGCGCGAGTTGGTCGCGGCGGTTTCGGCGCCCGGCGCGAACGTGGCGGAGATTGCCCGCCGTGCTGATCTGCGGCCGAACCAGATTTACAGATGGCGGCGGCAGATGGAGCAGGCAGCGCAGGGCTTTGCCGAGGTGCAGGTCCACCCTGACCCGGCACCGGCCATTGGGACGGCGATCACCGTGGAGTTCGAGCGGGCGATCGTGCGCATAACTGCTGGCGCCTCGCCCGGACTGGTGTCGGCGGTGCTACGGTCGGTCAAGCCGTGATCCCAGTCCCCTCCGGCGTTCGGATATGGATCGCAACGGGGCACACGGACATGCGGCGCGGCATGCGCAGCCTGGCCCTGCAGGTGCAGCAGAGTTTCGGGCGTGATCCCTTCGTGGGCGATCTCTACATTTTCAGAGGGCGCCGCGGCGACCTCTGCAAGATCATCTGGCACGACGGCGTGGGCATGTCGCTTTATGCCAAGCGCCTCGAGCGCGGGAAGTATATCTGGCCCTCCGCAGAGGACGGCGTGATTGCCATTTCCCCCTCGCAGATGGCTTGCATGCTGGAGGCGATAGACTGGCGTAATCCGCAGGCCACCTGGCGTCCAACATTGGCCGGATAAAAGCCCCGGCATGACCTAAGAAGCTAGGGATTCCGGCGCTTTTCTGCTATATGTCCGGGCATGGGGGCGAGGCACAAGCAGAGATCGACAGCCTTCGCGAGCGGCTTGCCGCTGCCGAGGCTGTTGCCGCTGAAGTCGCTCGCATCAAGGCCATCAACGCTGACCTGGAAGCCCGCAACGCCCTTCTCGAACTGCAGAACGAGAAGATGCGTCGTACCCTTTTTGGCCAGCGATCCGAACGCACGCGCCATCTGCTCGACCAGATGGAACTGACCTTCGAGGAGTACGAGACCGCTGCTAGCGAAGATGAGCTTCTGGCTGCCCTGGCGGCGGCGAAGACCAACGTCGCGCCGTTTGAGCGCAAGCGGCCTGCCCGCAAGCCCTTGCCCGAGCATCTGCCGCGCGAACGCGTCGTCATCGCTGCACCTGATGCCTGTCCCTGCTGCGGCTCGGAACGGCTGTGCAAGCTGGGCGAGGATATCACCGAGACGCTCGAGGTCGTGCCGCGCCAGTGGAAGGTGGTCCAGGCTTGGCTCGCAGACTGCCCCCGGCAGTCTCCTCACCTACGCTGCGGGAGAAGTTCTCCTGCCGCGATTGCGAGAAGATCACCCAACCGCTGGCGCCTTTCCATGTGACGCCTCGTGGGCTCTTCGGTCCCAGCTTCCTGGCCATGCTGCTGTTCGAGAAGTTCGGCGCGCATCAGCCGCTCAACCGCCAGCGGGATCGCTATGCCCGCGAGGGCGTGGACCTGAGCCTTTCCACACTGGCCGATCAGGTGGGCACCTGCACCGCCGCGCTGATGCCGCTCTACCTGCTGATCGAAGCCCACGTCCTGGCCGCCGAGCGGCTGCATGGCGACGATACGACGGTGCCGGTGCTGGCCAAGACCAAGACCGATACCGGCCGGATCTGGACCTATGTCCGGGACGACCGACCTTTTGGCGGGCCGGCGCCGCCCGCGGTGATCTTCCATTATTCCCGCGACCGGCGGGGCGAGCATCCCGTCGGCCATCTGCGCGGTTGGAGAGGCGTTCTTCAGGCCGATGCCTATGCCGGATATAATGCGTTGTTCCACGCCGACAGACTCCCGGCGCCGCTGACCCGCGCCCTGTGCTGGAGCCATGCGCGCCGTTACTTCTTCGAGCTGGCCGATGTCGCCGCGCAGCTCAAGAAGCGCCGCAAAAAGGCCGTCATCTCGCCGCTGGCCGTAGAAGCGGTCCGCCGCATCGACGCGATCTTCGACATCGAGCGCGCCATCAACGGCAGACCGGCCCAGGAGCGTCTTGCCTTCCGTCGGGAACTCAGCGCACCGCTGGTAGCCGATCTGGAAGAATGGCTGCGCGACAACCGGTCCAAGCTATCGAAGAACAGCGATGTGGCCGAGGCCATGGATTACATGCTCAAGGCATGGTCGGCCTTCGCCGCGTTCCTCGATGACGGCCGCATCTGCCTCTCGAACAACGCGGCGGAGCGGGCGCTAAGGGGCATAGCCCTGGGCAGAAAATCATGGCTCTTCGCTGGTTCAGATCGCGGCGGCCAGCGCACCGCCTTCATGCTGAGCCTCATTGGCACGGCAAAGCTCAACGACATCGACCCGCAAGCCTGGCTTGCCGATGTGCTCAGCCGCATCGCTGACATCCCCCAGAACCGTCTTCACGAACTACTGCCATGGAATTGGCGCGCCGCAGAAGATCAGCGCAAAGCCGCCTGATCTGCGGCCTTCACCGAATGCTTACCCTTGAGACAATGTCGACACCGGTCCGGAATGCGAGCGCCGTCATGGCGCCGACGCCCGGCACGCTCATCAGGAGGCGGCAGATACCATCTGCGCGTGCGGCGGAGAGCAACTGTGCGTCGAGATCGGCCATCATGACCAGCCCCTGCTCATATGCCCTGAGCAAAGGCTCGGTCATCCCGAGGAGTTCCGCATCATCGAGATCTTCGCGCACACGGCTTGACCAACCGCAGCACTGCCGACACCAGCCCCGGCGAGGCGCCTGCAGGAATACGCACGATCGCCCGCTCGAACTCCACGATGATCGCTGTTCCGATGGCCGGCGCCGGATCAGGGTGCACCTTCACCTCTGCAAAGCCCTGCGCTGCCTGCTCCATCTGTTGCCGCCACCTGTAGATCTGGTTCGGCCGAAGATCGGTACGGCGGGCAATCTCCGCCACGTTAGCGCCCGGCGCCGAGACTGCCGTAACCAACTCGCGCTTCTGCTGGTCGGTCCATACTCGCCGCCGCTCCGGACCTGAAATTACCGTGATCTGACTCATCGCACCGTTCCTAGTACCGGTGCAAACATCAGTGCTTGCACCGGTGCCATCTCGAAATATCAGCCGGTCACCGCAAGGCGGCCCTCACCGGAGCGATACAAATCCATGCCGGATATCCATCCATCACCGGCACCGCCCGCCTCAGCGGGAAATCAGCTCTGGCCGCCGTGCGCGAACTGGTCGACGGCAAATTCTCCGTTCCCTGAGCTTACCCCGGAAGGCGAACCCCGTGAGCAGTTACCCGCTCTCGCATACGGGCAGTGATGAGGTGGACGGCCCCCACCCAAACGGCATCGAGTCGTGCCATGATGGTGCTGTCATCGACCATCAGTAGGAAGGAGCCGCCCACATGGAGATTACCACGATCGGACTGGATATCGCGAAAAACGTTTTCCAGGTCCATGGCGTAGATTGCGAAGGTAAGGTGGTGCTACGGCGCAAGGTCAAGCGGGACCAGCTGCTCACGCTGCTCGGCGAGCTGCAGCCATGCCTGATCGGCATCGAGGCGTGCGCGACGGCGCATCATTGGGCGCGTCAGCTCCAGGCACTTGGTCACGAGGTAAGGCTGATGCCGCCAGCCTATGTGAAGGCGTATGTGAAGCGGAACAAGAATGACGCAGCCGACGCCGAGGCGATCTGCGAGGCGGTGCGGCGGCCGACGATGCGGTTCGTACCGATCAAATCCGCCGACGCTCAGAGCGTGTTGATGTTGCATCGTGCCCGCCATCTGCTGGTCCGGCAGCGGACCGCACAAGTCAGCGCGATGCGGGCGCACCTGGCGGAGTATGGGGTCATCGCGCCCAAGGGTCGCGCGCATGTTCGCGAGCTGGTCGAAGCGCTTGCCAGTGGCACGGCGCTGGTACCGGAGCTCGCACGCCAGACCCTGCTGCTGATCGCTGACATGATCGAGGGGCTGAGCGGGCAGATCCGCGCGATTGAGATCGAGTTGATGAGATGGCATCGCGCCACCATTGCTTCCCGTAGGCTGGAGACGATCCCCGGGATCGGGTTCATCACCGCCACCGCGCTCGCGGCAACCGTCGGCGACGCCCGCGTCTTCCGCTCGGGTCGCCAGTTCGCCGCATGGCTCGGGCTCGTACCCAAACAACACTCCTCGGGCGGCAAGGAGCGCATGGGTGGGATATCGAAGATGGGCGATCGCTATCTGCGCCATCTCCTCGTTGTCGGCGCCACTGCTGTCCTACGCTACACCCGCCGCAAGACGACGGCCGTCAGCATCTGGGCGGACCGGCTGCTGGAGCGCAAGCCGGCGAGACTGGTGAGCGTCGCTGTCGCTAACAAGACGGCGAGGATCGCCTGGGCGGTCATGACGCGAGAGGAGGATTACCGCGCGGCTCCGGCCATCACCTGAAGCACGCACGGAACAAAGTCTGGGCAGGAGAGAACGAAACGAATGATGCCAACTCGGTCAAGCCGGGGATCGGAACAACCTGCGTGATTCACCGCGCCGCGAGCGCGACACAGTGATGAGGATCCGATCCACTGACACCATCATGGCCAGCGGCCTCTCGCGCCGCGCGAATAGGCCGGACACATGAATGAACCTGACCAGGAAAAGCTTCATCTGCCGAAAATCGCTCTTGCCCACCGGGGGTCGTCCACACATGAATCACCTCAAGCCGTCAGACGCCAACGGTTTTTCGAGGTTTCCAACTACTGATCGGCACGCGAAACTGGGTCCGACGTCGAATTCTCCAAGACGCACCTCGCTCATGCGATTCAGTGCCTGGAAATGAATCGTGGCCGATTCCCTCCGTGCAAGCCTTTTCTATGTCAAGTCAGTCTATTGTGGGTAATTACAAGCTTCCGTCGCCGCTTACAAAGAATCTTGAGATCGCCGTCTCAAAGATATCTACCGGGTTTATTTGAATTGCAGCTGTGCGTGCAGTTCAGCCAGCTTTTCCCGGCAGAGTTGATTTACGATTGTACCGAGAAGCTCGACACGTTCAGAAAGATAGGTGAACTCCTCTTCCGTCATCGTAAACTGATCCGAGTGCCGGGCCTTCACATAGGCATTCTTGAGCTTCAGAAAGCGCGCTTCGACCCTTCGAGTTTCTCGTGGCCAAACATCAATTAGGCGTGGTGAAAGTCGTTCTGCCAAGGAACGCAAATATTTTAGATTGTGGCTATATGGCGTGTAGAAAGTGAAAACGAGAAGAATACAGTAATAAAGTCGTTCGCACGCCTGTTGGAGATTGTAGGCTGCATCTGGAAACTGCCCGCTATCGTGGAAGAAATGATAGCCCATGCGCGAAGCCACGGCAAGGTTAAACCATTGGTCGAAATACGCCTGAGCCATGTCATAGGCTTGCTGCGGCGTTTTCGGCTTGGGTTTATGAAGCTCGCTGTTGTCAGACTGGTAAAGCGCGATGCCGTCGCGCGCGATATCCATGAAGAAGTAGCGGCCGTGCGCTAGCCCGTCGTTGACCTCTTGTAGAGTGTGGACGATGAAATTGACTGGTGTGCGTAGGCGATTCAGGATCATTGTTTCGCGATCTATGCGCTCGGAAGCCTTCTCCCAATAGTCGATCCAGTCCGTCAATTCCTTCTGGTTGACAATGATGAGGAGGTCAAAATCGGAACGATAACCTCTCTTCGTGTGAGGCTCATGCACCCAACGGCCCGTCGCATATGAACCATAGAGAATAATCTTGAGGATACGACCAAGCTTGCGCGGTCCCGTTGGTTCTCCGTGAGCGTCCTCGAATTCCTCGAAAAGAATCTGAACAACGCGATCAAGTTCGCGGCGCTTATTTGCGGGAAGATGATCGAGATCCGTTTTCATAAGTCTTCATCGATTCAGTGGGGGCAACCATGGCCTATTGTCAACTATGGCTCAACGTAGATTTTGCCAAATTTTTCAGACAATTTGGCGGCTTCCGAGGGTGAGAAGGGGAGGTTGATTTTTGAGCTTTCGGTGATCGATGGGGCAGCGCGATCGAAAATGGCGACGCAGCGCTGATTGTCGAAGCGAGACGTATAAAGGATGCCATCCGCGTTCGTGGCGCCATGGATATGCGCGCTCACGGCCCAGGTCTTTGCATAGGCATCGCCGTGAAGTTCGGTGAACGAAAGCCCGAGCTTGGACACGCCGCCATCGACAAGGGGATAGAGGCGCAGGCTGTTGGTCACGAGCAATTCGCTGCGAACCCGAGCCGCGACCGCTGATGACAGTACGAACGGATTTTGCGGAAACCGCACGAGCGTTTCGCCAAAGGCGGTCTCCAAAGATCGCGCCGCATAGAGGATCTTGAAGCTGCCATCCGGCGCATCGAAGCGGCCTTGCGGTTCTGGCCCATTCGGGCCGAAAAATATGGCCGGATGATGGGCGCGATGAATACGGTGCAATGAGGTTCCGGCGGCAATACGGCGCAATGCAGCTTCGGCCATGGTCGCTCAGTTTGCCCAGCCTGAGACGAGAGCCGTGAGCTGGCGGAGGGTTTCGTTATTGGGTCTGCGCGCCAGCAATTCGAAAAGCGTCATTGGCTCAGCGCCAAATCCCTCCAATGGGGTAGTGAGGAGCATCAGCTGCTGCCATGGATTGGTATCATCGAATGCTTCAAGAACGCGCTTGAGATGCCCCAAGGTCTCGCCATTCACGAACTGGGCCGCCGGATACCGGAGCTCCGAACCATAAGGCACACCCAGAATTTGCCGCCGCTGGCGTTGCTTCTCTATTGCAGCCGTGGAAACGCCGAGCATCGCTGCGACCTGGGCGCGATCATACATGCCCCCTGATCGGTTGGCCATTTCTTCGCGGAATTGCGTGGTTTTTTCGCGCGCCGCCTTGATGGCTGCAATATCGGCTGGAGATTCAGGGGCGATGTCGCGAGGCGCTACGGTCAGCGCATGGCGCAAGTCGTTTGAACCGACGATATCGGCCAGCGTGTCGTCACTTGCCGATTCAACCGCCTTGGCGATCGCAAGCGTGAGCTTTTCGAGGGCTTTGCGGCGCAGTGTGTCGCTGGGGGAAATTGCCTTTCCGCGACCTGAGCCGGATCCGGTGATGGGAACAGAGCTTGCCATATTCGTCCTTTCTGTCTCAATATACATCAATTTGACGGAATGGACAACCATGGGGCTCAAATGCGCGTGACTTGGCTGGCTTTTCAATATACTCTCGCGGAGAAAGGAATATGCCATGGATACGGCAACTTACGATGATGGTGAGGCGCCTTTTTCGGCTTTGAAACTGTCGATGCTGTGGCAGCCGTGGTATGCGAAAGCTTGGTGGGCGAGCGCGGCGGTCTTCTGGAGTGCGATGGTATTTGTACCTGGGGCAGCAAGGGCAATCGACGGCGGCTCTGTCTTTGCCCTTTCGCTCTTTCTCCACCCCTTCGCTCCGATGTGGTATCTAGCAGGCCGTTACTTTTGGGTGAGGCGGCAGAAACTGGCTTTTCCATCGAAGCCAAACAGGGACAGCAACAAGGCGTCTGATAGTGATTTGGCTGCATTAGAAGCTGAAGAAGTTTTCGGCTTCGATGACCGCGTTCCCATGTCGTATCTGGCGGATCCGACCGATTTTAGGTCACCAATGAACCCGGCTAACCCTGCGTACATCGGAAGGCTCGAAAATCATTAGCGTTTCTTGAATTCGGAGTCTCCATCGCTTCGGCCGTGATCGAGATCGCCGCTGAACCTGCCAGTATCGAGAATCTGGCGCTGCTCTGCGCTCGTTAAAGGAGCAGACCAGTCGCGCATTCCCCGGCCCGAATCTGCCTGTTCTAGATATCGATTGCGCAGTCCGTCACCGCCGAGGATTTGTTGCCCAAGTTCGACGGAGAACGCGCGGGCAGGATCGGCGGCACGCGAAGCGGCTCGTTCGGCATGCGAAATCGCCTCACGGACATCATAATTCACAATGTCAATGCGCGCACTCGCCTCGCTGGTCGCCGAACCGAAATCACGGCTGGATGCACTGAGCTGGACAGATGTTCTTCCACTATGGGAGGCGTTCGACCGTCCATGGTTGGATCTGTCAGATACTTCGGTACGTGAGGCGCTTCCTCCAATTTGACCGCCGACCTCTGTGCCTTGGGACACTTGATGCGTGGCGCTGCGGGAGATTGACCGTGTCCAGCCAGTTTGTGTCATCACCGCCTGCACGTCCCGCTGGAGCGTGTCGGCAACCTGCGGTTTCAGCCGCCACTCGCCCTTTCGGTCCATCTCGAACCCGCCGCGCAGCCAATTGGCCATCATCGCCTGTCCTTCGGCACCGCCGCCCATGAAATGTTCGATGGTGTCAGGGCCAGCCTGCTTACCGGCCTCGAACCGGGTGCTGGTATCGCTGCGCGCAGAGCGGCTGAATGCCGTGCCGCTGGAGACGAGGAGATCATTATGGGCGAAGTTGAACCGGGCACGGCCGCCATTGACGACAGCACCGAGCTGGCTTTCGTTGATGAGCCCGGCCTTCCACATGGCCGCTGCCGTATCTGGCGTCAGATTGAGATTGAGGTCGCCATTCTGATCCATGGCGATCTGGCGTTTGCTCAAGCGGATGCCATTCTCGGCGAGCAACCCTTGCATGCGGGTCAAACGCTCCCGGTCGACAATGGCGGTCATTCGTTCGTTCCGTGCTCGATCGGCAATGCCCGCTGCTCCGCCCTCCGCCATATCGACCTGATTGCCCGCGGTTCGGCTCAGCGCCTGGATGAAGCTGTCCAGACGCGCTGCTTCGCGTGTTGACACGCCTGCGGACGCCGCACCTTCGGCGAATCCGAAATTCTCCGACTGGCGCCGCTGCTCGCCAATGTGGGCGGCAGCACGCGTGCCGCTGGTACCGACCTCCCGCTGCGTGTCGAGCTTGCCGGAACGCTCCGCAAAGTCATAACCTGCGGCCTCCTTTGTCCGTCCGTAGACGCTCGTGCCCTCACGCGCCGCCTCCGCTGTCGCGCCATCGGCCGTCCCGACCTGGACAGAGGCATTGTAGCGTTCCAGCGCGGCCATCACCTGGGCCTCATTGCGGCCGGTTGCGCGGGAGAGTTGGGAAATAGCGGAGCTTCGCGCCTCGCCGGTGAGCGCGTTGATAAAGCCGACACGCTTCGACGTCGTGTCGAGGGGGAGGCCGAGCATATTCGCGGCTTCCCGGTGGCCTTGATTGCCGCCAGTCCGCCAAGCCTGCTCGGTCGCGACATTGGCGCGCTCGACGCCCGTGACATTGTAGCCCGCATAATCGCGGCGGCCTTGCATCGCGCCGACCTGAACCTGCGCGGCGGTCAGGTCATTGACGAGCATTTGCTGCTGGTCGAACGCATTGGCGATGAGCTTCCCGAATGTCGGATCGGCCTGCGCTTCGCCGATGACGCCGGACGCCTTGAGACGCGCATCCTGCGCCGAATAGCCCGCGCGCTCGAAATGCCGCGTGGTGCCGTCCATCAACGTGCCATAGGCACGGCTATCTCCGAAGGCGCGCCACTGGACGAGATTCTGGGAGAAGGTCGCGAAGGATTTCTCGCCGGCTTCGCCCTGTCCGAAATAGGTCGTGCCGAGATCACGCAGAGCGTCCTTTTCGGCAAACTGGTGGATGGCAGTCGTCGCCACGTTCGCCTGCACGGCGCGCGCGACCTGCGGGTCAGAGAGATCACGGCCGCCCAGGGCAGGGGAGAGAGCGCCGAGCTGACGGGCGCCTTCAATGCCACCCAGCGCGAATGCCGTACCGCCGGCAGTGCCGGGCCGCTCGCTAAGGATATGGCCCGCCTCGCCGTAGGTCCGGTTCGATCCAAATGTTGTCCTCTCCCCGAAATCGCCGAAGCTCGATGCCGCCGCCGCGCGCGATCGGGTGCCCATGGCGGACGCCTGCGCTTCAAGGGCCGAGGCCTGCCCCTCGCTCGTCGCCATGGGTGCTGCCGCCGAGGTCGCCTGACTGGCGATCCCGAGCGATCCGGAGGTGAACGAGGTAAAGACATTGCCGCTGAACCGGAACACCGTGAACACGAATGCCCCCGCTAGGCCAGCAGCAGCCGTTCGATAGCTGCCGAAAATCGCGAGCGCCTTCATCGACGCGGAAGGCGCCAGCAGCCAGGCATTGGCCGCAACGGCATTGGACCGCAGTTCCTCCAGCGTCGCCATCGCCCGTCCGAGCGTCAGCTGGTAAATCCCTGCATCGATCACGCCCCACAGGGCGACGAACACGAACATTCCGAGCGCGAAGCTCGCGACGCGCAGATTGATGGGCGTCAGGATGAAGAGGAGGGCGATCGGCACCATGAACAGCATGATACCGAACACGGTGGCCCTCATCGTCGGCATCCATTCATTCGCGACAGACATGGCGGCAAGTCCGTTCGACACGACCGCCCGGTTGGCCATCACCCGCGCCGCCGTGGCGGGGGAGTCCTCGAACAGGACATCGCCCACGCTGTTGCCCAGCAGAATATGGGTCATGAATGCCTGGGCGCTCAGCGGGTGGCCAAGCATCATCTGCCCCATTTCGCCAAGCTGCTCGCGGCAGCGCGCCAGTTGCGCGGCGTTCGTGACGTCGAAGCCGGTCCGCGCGCAAACCTGGCGCGTATAGCCTTCGAAGAGGTTGGGATCGGAGAGGCGGTCCGAGATATGCGTCCAGGCGTCAGTGCAGCTGACGGTGGTGCCACCCTTGTCAGTCTCGGTATAGACGGTCGAGAAGGTCGCCGGTCCCGCCATGGCGGCAAAGGCGCCCGGCAGGTCGGTCGAGGTGCGGAAGAGCTGATCATCATCCACGCCATAGGCCGACGAGACCCGCGCGACCGGATAGCATTGGCGAACATAATCCTTGATCGTCGCATCAAGGAAGGTGTCGGTCATCGGGCCACGCGGGCTCACGGCATTGAGGAACAGGTCGAAGCTGTGCCCGCCCGCGCCAAACTCGATCTTGGCGTCGGGATCGATGGTGTTGTCGTCGATCGTCTCGACCAGCGCGCGCTCCATCATGTTGGTCGCGCCCGCCACGAGGACAAGGAGGTTCGGGACATCGCCCACCGGCTGATAGGCGTTGCGGACGCGATCATAGACATGGACCGTTCCCGTCGTCGCGATGAGGCCAGTGAAGAGGCCGATCCCTAACAGGATCTGGAAACCGAACCCGACTATCCCCATGCCCGAGCCGCGGATGCTGGCGACGACCGCGCCGAGCGCGATCCCGGCGGTCGCGATGATCAGCACCAGCGTCTCATAGCGCGGATCGCCGAAGATCATCGATACCTGCCTGAAGGCATCGACCGTCTCGGCGAAGCCGTCATAGGTGTGGAAGCTCGCATCGATGGCCAAAGCGGGCGGGGCGAACGCCAAAGCGGGCAGGGCGGGGATTAGCCGAAAAGGGCGGCGCATTGAAAATGCTCCTATTGATTGCGCGCGGCGGTGCCGGCGGCGTCGCGCGCGTCGCGGTCGCGGACCCGCAGCAAGCCGGCATAGTTGGCGGAGAGGTTCGCCGCGGACAGGGCGGCCATATAGCTCTGGCGCATCTGCGCCCGCTGGCGCAGCACTTCGTCACGCAGGTCGCGCAGCTGCTCGATGCCTTTGGTGAGGATGCGGGTCTGGCAGATGTTGGCGGATGCCCCGTCGGCGGCACCCGCCGCCGTCGTTCCGCGCTCGGCATTGCTGACCGTGAAATCGATCGTGCGGGTGAGATCGTTCAGCATCTGATAGGCGAGCGTCAGGGCAACCAGCTCATCGGTATCGCCGATGACGGAGTCCACGACACCCTGCCGGACACCCCATTCGAGCATCCGGTAGATTGGCAACGTCCGCACATTGGCGACAAATTGCCGTTCTTCCGCCGACAGGGCCGAGCGGGTGCGGATCTTGGTTGCAATGGACTGCATCCGCTCGCGCGCCAGAACCAGCGCGCCCCGACCGGCGCCATCCTGCCCGCAGTCCGCGCTGCTCGGAGGAATGTTGAGTGATCGCCGCTGGACGCGGCCGGTCAGGAAATCCTGCGCGCTTTCGGTATCCTGCGCGGGGCATTGCGGGATGGCGGTGAACAGCGGCACCTTGTCGTTCGCATCCCAGCGCATATAGACGTCGCCAACCCGGGCGCGCATGACGCTCGCCCAGTCGCCGGCACCGACGCGGGCGGCGGCATGCGACAGCAGCGAGCCGGTCCTGAAGATATCCGTCACCTCGGCGGGGCAGTTTGCCAGCGCGTCCTTCAGATCCTCGGTCGGGTTGTTGCTGTTGGCCTCGATCTTCTCCCGGCTCTGCTGGTAGCTTTTGGCGAAGCCCTGCTTCACCGAGCGATACCCCGTCATCTCCTCGATGATGCCGGACATATTGTCGTCGCCCTTGGCGATCTGGACCATCCGGTTGGCGAGGCGGCAGTCATTGACCTGGATGGAATTCAGGAAATTGGTCGCGGCTTCCATCTTGCTGATGATATTTCCCATTTTTTCATCGAGCGTTTCGAGCAGATATTGAAAAGCGACCGCCGGCGCCGCCTGGAGAATGCTCTCCAGCTTCTGGACGAGATAGTCGGGGTCGAGGAATGACATGCCGCCTAAAAACATGTCGATGCCGCCGCAACCGGCTCTCACCTTGGGCAGGCTGACCGACATTAGATAGTCATTATGCACATCGACCCGGCCGGACATGCCGCCGGCGGTAATATAGCCGCGCGTCTGATCCTCGAAGCTGCCGGGCGAGGTGTAGGTGACATTGTCAAACCAGCTCTCGGCCCAGCTTTGCGCACGGGCCGGCGCCGACGGCAGCAGGGCCATCGCTGGCAGGACGATCAGCGAGCGAAGGGCGCGGCGAAGAGGGCCAAACATAGGAGGCTCCACAGGATATGGGGAAGGGGAGGCTGGGCACGGCATCGTCAGCGCCTGCCCACTCGGACCACCGGCTGCCCCACAATGCCGGTGAATTTCGCCATGGCGCGCACGCCGACATCCGGTCGCACCCCGGTCAGCATCTTGGCGGCGAGATAGATGTTGCGCGTGAGATTGGGGGCATGATCCGTGCCGATCGCGATCGGCACGATGCGCTGGTCATCGGCCAGCGGGCGCGCCCAGGCGACCGGATGTCCGACCCAGGGAAGCCCAAGCCGGCCGGACCGGATCATCGCCTCCTGGCCGCTGATCACCCGCACACGCCAGCCATATTGGCGCCCGAGCGCTGAGAGCTTGGTCCAGAGATCGCCGCACGCGACGCAGCCTTCTGTCGTACTCATCTCAACGACGAAGGCCGGGCCATGGCCCTTGAGCGTCGCGGCAAAATCATCGGGGAAACTGCGCGTGACCGGCACCCGTGACAGCCAGGCCTGCATGGTCCTTGCGTCACCGACCGGATGGATGGCTGCGCGCATCGCTTGCTCTCGGGTCACAGGCTGCGCGGCGGCTGATCCTGTTCCAACGACGAGGCCGGGAATGCCGAGCAGGAACAGCGCGCGCATCATGGTTGCTCCCCAATGCCGTTGTCCAGGAGATCGCCGCCAAGCGCGCGCGGGTCCGTGGCCGACACAGGACCATTGGCGAGGGCATCGAAGAAACCGGCTTCCTCACCCGCGCCGGTCATGAACTGTTCGGGCCTGATGTCGCCGCGCAGCAGGCGAACCGCCTGATAGGCCATTTGCGCGAGGCTCGGATAAGCCTCAACGCCGGTGGCGATCGTCATGCGCTGCGCGCTGCCCCGGCGGATCACCATCGTGGTCGGCGTGACCTCGACGCCGAAGCGTTCCTTCACATCAGGCCGGCGATCGAGATCGAGCAACGTCACCTGCCAGCCCATCTCTTCCTGGAAGCGCTGGATGATCGGCCACTGCACCCGGCAATAGCCGCAGCTCGAGCGCGAGAACATGACCAGCGCGAAATCCCGCGCCTGCGCGCGAAGATAGGATCGGCGGATCAGATCCTTCTCGGCGGTCATCTCCGACCGGGCGTCGCCGACCATGGGGTTGGCGGATTTTGAGTTGAGTTCAGGATGCTGGAGCATCGCGATCTGCGTCACGCCGGCAAAGGCGCGGGCCTTGCGCCGGGCAAAGTCCTGGAGCCGCCAGAAGTCTGCGACGGCATCGACTGTCAGAACCGTCGCCGCATAATCGCGCTGCTCCTCGATGAGCTTGCGGATGCGCGGCGGTGTCCAGCGTGCGAGTTCAGCCATGGGCGGAATGACGGGCTTCCGGACCGCCTCCTCGGCCTCGCTGTCCTCCTTCGGGGAAGGCGCTTCATACCACCAATATCCTTGCCGTGGTTGCGCGGCGGACGGGTTTGCCTCCGCCATCGCGAGGTTCGGCATGGCGAGCGCGGCAGCGACGGCGGCCAGGACCAGCCGCGCGCTCACAGGACGCGCTCCATACGGGTGAGGCGGCTGGTCGGCAGTAATCCAAAATAGCGACTGTCAAAGCCGCGCGGATGCGGCGAGCCGACATAGATCATGCCCTTGGGGATGATGCCGCTCCAATGCATATGCTCAAGCGTCATGCCGTTGTGCGCGGATGGCAGGCTGACTCCGAGCAGCGTCCCGTTGCAAAAATAGCGGCCATCAAGGGTGCGGACGGCCTGAAGCGAGGGCGTTTCGACCATGGTCAGCCGATCGCCCGGCATGCAGAGCGCATGTTTCGTCACAAGGATGGGCGTGGGACCGGCGATCGGATGCCGCAGCGTGAACATCACATAGTCGCCGCGTTCGATCGGGCCGGGGGCCTTTCGGACGATCCAGGCCTCGATCGACGGCGACATGACCAGTGTCAGTTGCGGGACGAGGACTGCCGCGAACAGGGCGATGGGAAGGGCAAGTGCGAAGCATCGCCAAAGCCGTTCCGGGCGGGGCGTACCTAATGGCTCGGGCGCGCCGAGTGCAATGGCGGCTTCACGCGGGACCTTTTTTAGCGATCGCCAGACTTGGCGAAGGAGTTCAACGAGAGCCAAGAAGAGCCTGAGCATGTCGCACCTCCTCTTTTCCACCCAGACGGGCAATTTCTTCGAGCAAACCGGGGAGCGCGCTGTCGCCATAGACGATATGGCTTGCCCGCAGACTGTCGTCGTCGCGTTCGCAATAGGCTTGCACCGGGTCGCCCGGCACCATCGCGAGCGCGGGCACATGGTCGACGCCATGTTGGCGGAAGACGATCGGATCGACGATCAGCTGAACGTTCCGCATGGCGCAGGCGGGGCCCTCGCAGCCCGGATCGAGCCGCAATATCTCCGCGCTGAGCTTCGCCATGGGGCCAACCTTGTGCAGGCCGCCGGGCATCCCGCGGAACGCCATGACGCCCTGTACGCGCTCGAGCTGCGCGGCATAGGAGCGGAGCGTGCCGATCGGCATCGAGGAAGAGGCGAAGAGGACCGGCACCCAGGCCTGTGTCGCCGCTCCGGCCTTGGTCATGGTCCCGGCCAGGGCCTCAGCGTCCGGGGCTTCGAGGCCCAAGGCCTGCCGTAGAGCCTTGGCCTGTTCTTCCCGCTGGGCGGCAAGCTCCTTCTCGGCCCCGTCATGGGCCGTGCGGGCGCGCGCCTCCATCTTGGCATCCGGGCGCCGCCTGCGCAGCCCTTCGAAAGCGCGGCGCCCTTCGGGTGCCGCCTTCACATCGGGGAGGATCGGCCCGAGGCCGCCGTCCGGCTTCGTTCGGCTCCGCGCGATGGCGTCGGCCAGACGATCCATGGACGCCGATCCCTGCTCCTTGATGGCCTGGCCTCCACCCTTCTGCGCGGATGCGGCGCCGGGGTGAGCCAGCAACAGAAGAAGACAAGCGCTACGGCTTGACCGCTTTGAGATACGCATCGACGCGATCCTCCATGTCGATCTGAATGTCCGATTGGGCGCGGGCCTCGATGTCCGCATAATATTCGGAGAGGTCCATCTTGCTGAAATCGAGAGCCTGGAATTCCTCGGGCGTAAAGCCGCGGCACATGGGCTTTTTGGCCGTTCCCCAAAGATCGCCGTTGAAGCTTTTAAGCTGCGGCCGCCCCTGTTCCTGGATGATCCGCCCGAGCTTGGTGTTGAAGCAGCATTGGCCACGGGCCTTTTGCAGGCAGATCCCGAGGAAGCTCGATGTGCAGTAGCTGCCGACCTCATGGCACATGCCCGATGAGCGCAGCATTGCCGTCTCCATGTCCTGCTGGTCACAGCCAGAGAAGAGGAATTCCATCATGAAATTGATGGCGAGGCTGATCGCGATCGAGGTGGGATCAAGGCCGACGATCAGCGCATTGGCGCCCGCGCTCGCGGCCTGGCTGGCGGTCGCACCGGCCTTGAACGCGATATAGGCGGCCTTCATGCCGGTGAACACGCCCTTCGCCACCGCGATCTTGGTGCCGATGGAGGAGATGGACGATCCCATCCCATCCTTCACGATCTTGCCCTTGTCCTTGCAGCAATCGGCAAAGGTCGTCGAAAGTCCCGCCGGTCGACAGCGCATCCCTCGCCCGGAGAAGATCGCGATCGTGCCGAGGCAATTGCCGCCGGCATCGACCACGCCATCAGGCCCTGCGCCCGGATCGTCGATCGGCGGCTCTTCTACGATCGGATTGGCAGCAAGATCAGCGCATGCGTTGGGTGAGCAGGCAGGCACCCCGCCGACCGTGCGGGTGACGCAGGCAAATTGCGGGCCGGCGGGGCAGCTATAGGCGCCGGTTGCCTCGGCGACGCAGTCCACCGCCTGGATCGGGCAAAGCCAGGCACCAGAGGTGGTGGCGAGGCAGCTTGCCTGCTCGCCCGCATCTGCCGCATCGCCATTGCCATTGAGGTCGGCCGCGCAAAATTGCTGGGCTTGGGCCTCTGCGGGAACCAGCAGCGCGGACAGAAGGACGGCTGCGGCAATAGACAGCGTGGGGGACGACCAGCGTCTCCGGGATGCGCGCCGGTTCATTGCGCAGCGCTCGTGCAAACAAGGTCGGCGCCGGCGAGGCGGACCGTCTGCATCATCGCCACGGCTTCGGGGAAATCGTCGAGGCAGCCGCAGGCCGAAACGATCTCTTCACTGGGCCCCGTCGGGCACTGTTTGTCCCCTGTGCAGGCGTGGTAGAAAATGTCCCATCCGGCCGGATCATTCTGCTTGGCGCCGACCACGCCATCGATCGCGACCTCGCTGTTGGCCTTGGGCGCGCGGGTCTTGCAGATCGGCTCGCAGGCGGGCACCGAACCGCGATCGGGCAAAGCGAAGGGCCGCGTGGTGGTCGTAACGGTGCCGTCGGACGCGAGCGTGCGATCGGCGAGCATCGTTTCTGTCGAATGGTCGATGATATAGGCGCCGCGGCTCAAATCCGGCTCGGTCGCGCCGCCAAGATCGACCGCGCATTTGTAGCGGCGATCACGCTCGAAGAAGTCGCGGCTATATTGGACGGTGCAATTGCCGCTGCCGAACAGCCGGGTTTGGGGGAGGGGCTTGAGGCCGGTGTTGACGCCGTTCCTGAAGGTGACGACGCTATCGACACTTTCGCTGTCGAGCCGACAGGCGGGATCGGCGGCATAGCCCGCGCACAGGTCCATCAGCTGTTCGCTGACCTCGCAGGCGGTATCGACCTGGATCTCGACCGTGACATAGCCCCAATTGCCGCCGCCACCGCCCCGCACGCGCGCACCCACGATCGTCGTGCCGGCTTTCAATTGCGGCAGGATGTCGATGGCGCTCCGGTTGTACCAGGGATCATCGCTGATGCGGCAGTCGCCCGATGGCAGCGCCTCTGTGAGCCATGGCCGCTTTCCGGCATAGCCGACGATCTGGCCGTTCACTCGTGCCTGGACCCAGTCATCCGCGCCCATCTCGACGATGCGGGACGAGACGATGCGTGCAGGCGCGATCGGATCGAAGGTCGCGCTGTAGATGGGCGGGCTGCTGCTACAGCTTCCCGCGCCCCGGATCTGGTAGCGGCGGCAGCCCGTCCCGCAACTGGTTATCGATGCGATCGAGCCGCGAACGGCGATGATGTCGTCATAGTCCCAGCTTTTGACCATGATCTCCCGGGTGATCGTGCAGCTTCGGCTTTCCTCCGCCTTGCCGCTGCCGGCCGCCGAACCCGCAAGCGCCTGGAACACGCTACTCGCCTGGGCAGCTGCGTCGGCGTCGCCCGTGATCGCGGTCGGGTTGGCGCGATAGCTGGTGGCCGTGACCGAAGGGTTCGCGGTGCAGGCGGTGGTCTGCGCGCCGGTATAGTGGATGACCGGCCCGTCGATCATGGCCTGCGCGACGCCGATCCTGGGATCGGCGGTGGTGAGCGCGCCGATGACGCCACCGCCCAGATCCTTGAGGATCGCGCTCATATTGCCCCAGACAAGATTGGCGCCGCAGCTGTTGTTGACGCAGTAGCAGCCCGAAAGCGCCGTCAGGTCGACCTCGCTGAGCTTGAGGTTGCCGCTGTCGGTGAGCGCCCATTGAAACGGGCGGCACTGATTCCAGCTTCCAGGCTGGCAGGAGATGATGCCATTGACGCACACCCCCGACACCGGGACCGGAACCGTCAGGCTTTCGTCGAATGTCCCGTCGAGATTCTTGTCCCGCGCTATGCTGAGCGAGCCGATGTCCCCCGCCGAGGACGGCTGGGCCAGCAGTTCCAGCAATGTCGCGGTCTTCTGGCAGGCGATATTGGGATTGAAGGTCTGGCTGTTGTCGATGGTGGCAATCGGCTCTCCGGCAAGGCCGGGTGTCAGATAATTGCGCTGGATCGCATCGCTGTCGCTGGACTTGGCGCGGGACGCATGTGCCGCCGCCCGCGCGCGGTCCTCCATCGTCTGGGCCGAAGCGGTGGGGATCAGAAGGGTGGCCAGCGCGGTCGTGAAGAGGCAGCAGGCTGAGAGGGGGTGCCTGTGCCATCCAGGGGTTATCGCGGCCGCGCTGACCATAGGTGGAGCGGTATCGCGGGGGAGGCAAGGCGATACCGCTCCGGTCCCGCACGCCGGCCACCGTCCGTAAGGGCCTTGGCGGGCGACCTTCCGGCTAAGGGGACCGGACAGTGCGGGATAAGGGGGAAGGAGAGTGATCATCATGGCACCGCGATCCCGGCGCAGCAGATCACCTTTTCGAAGAGCATGAACTGGGCATTGTCCTTGCCGGGCGCATGTTTGCCGCTCGACCAGAGCGCGCCGGGGCGGCCGATATTGACGCATTTGCCGCCCTTGACCGGCTCCATGATCTGGAGCTTGTAGCGGGACTTGGTCCAGATGGGCTGGGGGATGAAGGCGCAGCCGTCGGACGAGCTCACCGTCAAGGCGCCAAGCCGCCCCATCATGAAGGTGCCGCGCGCGGCAAGGCCCGCCCAGGCCTCGGCGCTGTCATCGAAATGAATGTCGCCCGCGATCGGATAGGTCGCCCCCCAGCTCCCCATGCACCAGAAGAGCGGGTCGATGACCTTGCCGGCGGCAGCGGCCGCGCTGTCGCCCATGCAGGCAAGGCCGGCGGCGGGATTGCCGAAGAGAATGCCCTCGGGCTGGATGATGGCGCCCAATGTTCCCGATTGCCAGGTCGGCAGAACCTCGGTGATCATGGCGACATCGAAGCCGTCATTTTCGAGGCAGGGGAGGTCGGTGAACATGTCGAGCATCGCCCAGACCGGCGAGATATAATAATGCATCTGCGCGAACATCTTGCGCGTGTTGGTGCCGTCTGCGATCGAGGACTGGCTTCCCTGGAGCTTGCCGCCGGTCGGCATCAGGTCCGCGCCCAGTGCCATCATGCAGCCCGGCTCGGTCACGACGTCGATCATGCGGTTCGGGGACCAGTAGGAGACCTTGACGCCGAACCAGAATTGCGCTCCCTTGCGACAGGCGCACAGCGGCTTGGAAGCGGACTGCGCGTCCAATGCCTTGTCGAGCTTGTCGAAGCTCCCGACGCGCACACCGCCGATCGTGATCGGGAAGATGCAGGTCCAGCGAACCTTTGTGATCGGATTGAAGACCGAGCCCGCTTCGCATTTGGACGCCATGGCGTCTGCCGGCCAGAGCAGCAGTGCGGCAAGGCCGAGCAATATGGAGGCCGCCAAGGGCGCGGTCCGCCGGCTCATCGGACAGTTCCCGCCGGCGCCGATCGGCTTTTCGGGCCATATTCGGTGAGGATGAGCCTGGTGCCCGCCTGGGCGACGACAACCGGCGCGACGGTGAGGCCCAGCCTCTCCTTCACCCGCTCCTCGAGAATGAAGACGGCCCGCCCAGTCTTTTCGCTGAGCGCGATCGGGTCGCCATTCTCCTTGCCGAGCGAGGCGAGCAGGATGAAGTCGCTGGGCCGTGCCGTCCGCAGCGCGAAGCTCATGTCCCTGGGATGCACGATCACCAGTCGCTGCGGCATTTTCACATAGGTGAGCGGATTGAAGCTGAAGCCTTTGGGGTAAAGCAATTTCCCGTCCGGCAGCTTGATGTCGCAATCGAGCGTATAGAAGGGGACGATGCTGCGGACGCGATCGGCGGTGGTTGTCCCAAGCGACGCGGCCTTGAGCGCGCTCCATGCCTCGCGCGGCCCGAACGCCTTGCTCATGTCTTTAGGGAGGGACGCGGCCTTGGCCTCGATCTCGGCCAGCGCATCGAGTTCGGCGATCGGCCAGGTCCGTCCGATGGTGCTGACCGATGCGACCGCGGTCTCCGAACAGGAACAGGCGATCATCAGCGCGCACGCGATGAGCGCCGGTCGGGTGGCGTCGCGAAGGAGCAGGGGATCAACGGTCATGGCGACACCTCCAGGGCTGGGCAGGAGGTTCTGGCGGCCCCACCAGTGCCAGGACCAGCGCCGCCAGTGCGATCAGGCCAAAGACCCCGATCAACAGGCGTCCGCTGGTGTCGAGCGTAGGACTGAGGAGGAGCATCGCGCTTTGGGCCAGCAGCAACAGGAAGCCGCCGAGCGCCAGGCGGACCGCCGATGGGGAGGGCGTGGCCGAGACAAGTCCGTTCATGGCCGCCAGCGCCTCTTGATGCGGTCGACAAGGCGCGTGGTCCATTTCGACAGTTCGAGGAGGCAGATGCCGCTGATCAGGCAGGATGCCGAGACAAGGATACTGGCGCGCAGGACGAGCGGGGTGGGCTGCCGCAGCACCAGCCCGACGGTCAGCACCAGAAGCCCCATGAGGACGGTCTCGACGGCGATCAGCCGAAAGCGCCATTGGAAGGCCTCATTCTCGAAGCGTTCCGCCATCCGCTCCCGCACGAGCCGCTCGATGAGATCGTCATCGGGTGCCGGGCTGATGGCGCGTTCGGCTTGCTGCGCGAGCATGTGTGTGGGCATTGTCATGCGAGACCTCCCGTTACTTCGGCAGGATCCACGCCGGCCAGCCGGCAGACCGCCTCGAGCGGTGAAAGGCCCTGGCGCATCAGCCCCTCGAAAGCCGCGACCTCATCGGGCGCAGACGTGTTGATCCAGTAGGAAAAGGGATCGACGACAAGCCGGGCAATGCCGAGACCAAGTGGGGAGTCGATGAAGACTTCGCTGTAATTGGGCTTGGAGTTGCGGACTGATTTCAAGAGGTCGAGAACGAAGCCCGAATATTCGAGAATCTTGTTGTCGACTGCCTTGTTGTAGGTCGAACCCTGGAGAAGGAAGCGCGTCGCTGCATTTTCCAAAATCACCTGGCCCGTTCCCCCGAACAGCATCAGGTCGTTGAGGCTCTGGAGCACGATGCCGAAGGAACCGCGATATTTGCGCGCCCGCCTGTAGCCCTGGCCGAAGGCTTCGGCGAGCCGCGAGAGATCCTGGCCGTCGGTCCGGGTCATGAACTGGGCGGCTTCATCGCAGAGGACAAAGCGCGGGCGGTCGCGCGCGGAGAGGTAGAGTTCCTGCGTCACCGCATTCACCACCACCATCACGATGACGTTGAAGAGGTCGGGCATGGATTTGAGGCGCTCAAGTTCGAGCACCACAAATTCGTCCGAGCGGATGTCGAGGGTGGAAGGCCCGTTGAAATAATGACCATAGGCGCCGTCCGACCCGAAATCCCGCAGGTTGAAGGCCAGTTCGCGGGCGACCGGGATCAAATGCTCGACCCGGTCGAGGTCGCTGCCGGCATGAGCGGGATAGGTGCCGAGCCAGTCCCGCACGGCATCGATGCCGCGATCGGCCCGGCCTCCGTCGATCGTCCACTGCACGGCGGATTTGAGGAGGTTCCATTCGGAGGTCGAGACGCCCTTGCGCGTCGAGGCGTTCGCCATTTCCGCGACGATGGCCACCGCCATGGTGATCGCCGACTGCTTGTCGTCGCCGTCGAGCGCGAGGCCCATGTCGAAGGGATTGAGGACGAGCTGCTCCTCCCCGATGTCGATATAGCGGCCCGAGCAGAGGGTGCAGAGCTTGCGGTAGCTGCCGCCAATGTCGATGATGCGGATGAGCGC
Source organism: Sphingobium sp. R-21 (assembly GCF_049913335.1). Classification (NCBI taxonomy): domain Bacteria; kingdom Pseudomonadati; phylum Pseudomonadota; class Alphaproteobacteria; order Sphingomonadales; family Sphingobiaceae; genus Sphingobium; species Sphingobium sp. R-21. The sequence goes on from NZ_CP184375.1 coordinate 831,944, forward strand.
GCCGCAGGCATAATATTGCTGGCAGAGATTGTTGAGGAGGAAGCTCTTGCCCGCGCCGCTTTCGGCCGAGACGATGAAATTATAATTGTTGATGCGCGGATCGAAGAGATCGAGCGTGATGAGCTGGCCCTTGCGCCCGGTATAGAGGAGCGCCGGTCGCCCGCCGCCGCGAAAATCGGTCTGCACCGGCGCCATCAGCACCGCCGCCTTTACTGGCATGCGGAAATCGCGCTCCAGCATTCGGAGAGTCGACCGGTCGGGATAGAGGCCGAACGGGAGCGCCATCACCAGCAGCGTCGAGTTGAGATAGCTTTCCTCCTGCATCGAGAAGGGCAGGGGCTCGCTTTCCCAGAGACGCTTGGCGCGCGCGGCGAGCTCGCGGGCGTGGGCGCGGTCGCGCCCGAACACCCAGAGGCAGGGAATGACGCGGACGAAGCGGGAATTGCTGGCCTCGTCGAGGATCCAGCCAATCTCGTCGATCTGCTTGCCGACCTCGATCGCAAAGCTTCCCGCCGCTTTCTGCGCCGAGAGGATCTGCGCCCGTTTGTGGATCTCGAACTGGCTATGATCGAAGAGGATGTTGAGCGTGTAGAGGAAAGGCCCGCCAATCTGGTCGCTGTCTTCCGACGAGCCGCGCATGCCGCCCATCAGCCGGTTGGCGCGTTCGGCCGTGATCCTGCGTGAAGGGGCCTTGGGGGTGAGGCAGCGCGCGACCTGGTTGCCGAGGAAGACTTCCGGTCCCTCGAACAGAAGATCGGGGCCGGCATCGATGATCTGCTTGGCGATCGGCGGCGCGCCGACCGTGCCGCCGTCCGCGAACACCCCCGGCGCAGCATGGGCCACGCCATTGAAGATGCGGCGATAGAAGGCGACCATCTCTTCAGGCGGCATCCGCCTGATGCCGAGCTTGGAAAGCTGCTCCTCGACCTGCCGGCGCAAATCCTCGCCGAGCGGCCGTCGTGTCTTGATCGACAGCAGCGTGCGGAAATTGCGCACCGGAATGTCATGCAGGGCCTCAAGGCCATGACGACCCCGGCTGAGATAATCGCGGGTCCGCCGAGCCGATGCCTGGATGAGAGGATCGTCGCGGGTCTTGAGATCGAGAAAGGCATCGAGCGCCTCGTCGATCAGCGGGTCGGCGAAGGTGTGGATCTGAAGGACCGTTCCATCCGGGAACTGGATGTTGAGAAGCCCCAGCAGCGCCGCGTGAACATGGCTGAACATATAGGCGGTGGGAATCAGCTCCCAGGCATGGCCCCAGCTGTCGTCGATGCAGAGAAAAGCCTCTGTGTCTGGATTCCAGGCTACGAGGGGCAAATGGTTGGAATAGCTGTCGCGCCGGACCGCATTGCGCAGGCGCGCATAGCTCAGATTGCTTGACGCTCGGGTCATGGCCGGGCCCCCTGCGGCAAAGCCGAGGCGGGGACGGAAGCATCGCCATTGCTGGCGCCCATCTCTTTCCGCTGGCCGAGCACCGGCTCGCGCGATGGCTGGGGCGGCGCGCCGATCAAGGTTCCGCCCACCACCCAGACGGGCCGGTCGACCACCGAATAGACATAGCGCGGCATGTAAAGGCGATCGGGCCGCTGGCGATCCGCATAAGGCAGGATGAGCGTGCGGACCGTCTGTGCGGGTTTCAGCATCGGCGTCGTCGGCGCGTCGATGAGGCCCTTCAATTCCTGATAGACGCTGTCGCGATAGCTGCCCCAGGCCTCGGGCGTCTGCCGGCGGCCAGCCTTGGTCCGCATGCCCCGATGGGTATCGCGCAGCAGGGCCTTGTCGTTCGTCACGCGGGGGTCGGACTTGGAATTGACCCCGGCGACGGCCTCTTCATAGGCCCGCTCGGGATGGATGCACTGGCCATGATCGTCATTCTTGCAGGAGAATTTCTCCGAATAGGGCGACATCATCGAGCCGATGGTGGTGCATCCACCGAGGAGCAGGATGGTGGGAGAAAGGAGCAGGCGGCAGCGAGGCATGCCGGGGAAGGGGAGAAGCATGACGGTCTTTCCTGTGATGGACTTGCGGGGGAGCATCAGAATTTGGCTCCGACCGAAGGCTTGATTTCGAGGGCGAGGCCTTCCTGGATGACCACGACCACTTCCTTGGCGGCGCCGACTTCGACGACCGGGCCGGCCTGGCGGGCTAGGTCGAGATAGAAGTCGGTGAGCTTGTCGGACGATTTGGAGAGACCGCCCGCCACGCCGGATTTGACCGCGTCATCGGCATCGAGCGATCGGATGCTGCCGAGCGCGGAGGTCGAGAGACTTCCGAACGAGCCTTCTACCGACTGGGAAATCCCGGCGATGGTGCCGGCGATGAAGGAGCGGGCGAGTGTGGCGCCGGCGCGGGTCACGACCTTGCCCGACAGGCCCTTCTTGCCGTCGGCATCGACGAAGAAGCCTTTGATCGCCTGATCGACCACGGCATGCTCGTCGAAATCGACGCAGGAGATCGAGACGAGCTGCACCTCGACGCGCTCCTTGGCGAGGCTGCCCGTCGCATTGCCGATGACGAAGCAGCCGGCGAGGTTGGCCTTGACATCATTGGGCAGCACCGCTGGTGCCTGCACCCGGGCGATGATCGGCTCAGGGTTGGTCGTGGCGTCCCGGCTCGCCAGCGCGTCGATCCCGGTCAGGAGACGTGCCTTCATGAAACCAGGCGGCAAATATATCGTCCGATTGGCTTTTTTTGACCGCGCCCCGCCGGCCGCGCCTCCCTCGGCCGCGGCGGTGACCGCGGCGCCGATGGCACCGACCTGGCGCTCGGTAGGCGGGGCGGGAGGGGCCGCGGGTGCCGGCGCGATCGGCGGCGGCGGTATCTCGCTGGCCGCCGTCTGGGCTTCGGGCGGCGCGGGCGGATAGGCCGGGACGTCGCCCGGAAGCGCCGGTGGCAGACCATCTCCACCAGTCTGCGGGAGCGGGTCAGTGCCGGCTCCGTCATGGGGCACGACCTTTCCCTCTTCGATCGCGGTGACGCGATCGCCCAGGAGATTCTGCCCGTCGAGGATCTTCTGCAGGTCACCCCGGAGCTTCACCTCCAGACTGTCGCCGCGAAGGCCCGCGCCCATGTCGAGCTTGGAGGCTTCGGGTGCCTTGGCGACCTCCTTGTCGCCGCTCGAACTCGCCGTGTAGAGCCCGAGGCCCAGCAGCCCCACGGTGGACACCACCGCCAGCTGCTTTGCGCGCAGCTTCTGGTCCGATGTCAGCCGCGACCATTGGGCGCGCAGGTCGAGAAGGGCCGGGCGATATTCCGGCGCTTCGTCGGGCTGCCCGCCATGAGGAGCGTCCACCGGAGGGGGAGCGGGGTGGCCGGCATCGCCGGGATTTGACGCGGTCATGGCTGAATGCTCCTGCGCACGATGATCAGCCGGGCCGTCTCGCGAGGCCCCACGGTCAGACGATCGAGGGTTACGGCGAAAATGTCGGCCCCAAGGCTGCGGTCGAGGAAGCGGCGCTCATCGAGCGATGCGGCGGCACCGCTGCTGACCAGATATTCGCTGACCGAGAGGCCGGCGCCGTCGATCTCCAGGCGTCGCCGTTCCCGCACGAGGAGGCCGGGTGCGTCGGCGATCGGCACGGCCTCCCGCGAAGGCGCGACCTCGATGAAGGATGCCGGAACGCGGTCCTGCAGGATCGCAAGCGCAATGCCGACCGCACGTTCTTCTTCCACGAGTGGCCCTAGCAGCGCTTCATTGGCTTTGGCGCGCTGCGTGGCGCCCGGTACGAGTGAGACCGTCTGTGCCGGGATGTCGGACGGCTCGGCGTAAAGCGGATAGATGGCGCCGTTGCAGGAGACGAAGAATTCCGAAGGCGCCGTCACATAGCTGCGCGTCTTCGTGCCCTGATCCTCGGTCTCCTGAACCAGGAACTTGATCCAGGCGTCCGAGCCGCCCCGTTCGACCGCGAGGCCCTTTTCGGCGGAGAATTTGACGTCCTCAATGTCGCCGCCGACGCAGACCACATGATTGACGTCGCGATTGGATAGCCGGATGCGGCTTGTCTGGTCGGGGAGGGCGGTGACCGACTGCCCGAACGCGGGGGCTGCGATCGAGAGGAAGGCCGCGACGCCGAGGCGCCAGACTCGCTTGTCAGAGATCGGCATTGAAATTTTCCTCCTGGAGCGCGGTCAGCCAGAAGCGGCCATTTTCCAGCGCGTAGCGAATGCGGAGATTGCCCCGGAACTTGCGGATGACGCCGCCGATGACGCGGACCTTTTCGACCGGAACGACGATCTCGGAGCCGGTGTAAGTGACGGGCTGATCGCTCCGAATATAGGTGGCGATCGACAGGGTCGGGTTGTTGCCCAGTTCATCGAGAAGCCGGTTCAGGCTGTCGCGCAGCGCATTATAGGCGCTGGGATGCACGATGCTGAGCAGCTCCTGGAACTGCCGGTCGGCCGAATAGGCGGAATAGGTGCCCGCCAGGCTGACAATGTTGAAGGTGATGGTCCGCAAATAGGTCGGCGATGGCTTGTTGCCGGTGACATAGAGGTCTCCGCCTGCGCCGAAGGGGACAATGACGGTTCGCTGGTTCTGGTTCGAGGTGTAGAGGACCGTGCCGAGAATGGCGGTGATCCCGAACATGCCGCCGATCGCGACCTTGAGCAGGCGGTTCTCCTCGAAGAGATTGGCCGACCCTTGAAGGTAGCGGTGGAGATGCCAGCTCGGCCTTACGTCGCCGATCATGTCCACGTCGGATTTGCGCCGGAAGATGGAGGGCATCGGACCTACTCGAAAAAGCGGGTCTGGGTCGGACCCGGATAATGAGGGAAGCGGACGAGGCCCCAGCGCCAGGCAAGGTGCTGGATGAACCCTCTCGGTTTGGTGCGCTTCCAGGGAATGAAGAGGAGAAGAGCGCCGATGAACGCCCATCCGATGATCCCGCCGACGATGACGGCGACGAAGATCGTGCTCATCACCATGATGAACTCCTGACTGTCGAACCAGAGAATCTGGACCGGCCGATGCAGGAACTGGGGCAGACGTTCGTCCAACGCTCTTCTCCCTTGCTTCGTCACGCGTTCGCGTGAACTCCCAAAGGCGACCATCGCCCTCGGTCTTGGTTGGCGTCACCGGCGCCGGGAGGGCCGGCGCCGGTGACGCCGAGGTTCAGATGACCATGCCGAAGGTCTGGAGGATCGAGTCCGCCTTGATGAGGCAGACCGCCGCCACGATCGTCGGGATGCCGATCATGATGTTCGAGAACAGGCGCGAGACGCCGAACAGAAAGGCCGCGACCCCGCCGACGAAACCCAACGGGCCTTTGACGCCCTGGTTTACGACGATGTCGTAAATGTCGTAGCCGAGATCGCCGGCAGCCGGCGCCTGGAAGGCGTGGGCGATCCCGGTCGCGGCGATCGCGGCCAGGAGGAAAAGGACAGCCGCGTCGATCGTGCGGAACGTCCTTCCCCGGAGCAATGTCATCATGTGCAGTCTCCTTCGTGAATGGAGCCATCCGATGCTTGCCGGTGGCGACTTTTCAGGATCGTCCCGGCCGACGGGCGTGCTGGACGGCTCGGATGGCGCGTCCGCCGGCATTCGATATCAGGCGCGCTCGCCAGCCCGGCTGCGGCGCCCGTGCCGTAGATCGGATCAGGAGGGTGGGCGCTTGGGCGCGCTATCGAGGAATGCCTCGAGCTCGGCTTGCTGGAAGCCCGACACCAGCTTGCCATCGACGATGAGCGTCGGCGTGCCGGAAACGCCCATTTTGCGAACCGCTTCGGCGTCGCGCCCGATCTTCTTCGCGCCCGCATCGCATTTTCTTAAATTGGCGGGCTTCGCGCCTGCATAGATGGCCTTGAAGGTCGCTTCCCTGTCGGGGGAGCAGAGAATATGCTCGGCCTTCGCGGCCGCCTCGGGATGGATGCCGCTCACGAAATAGATGAGCCGCTGGACCGGCTTCCCTTCCGCCGCCTTGGTCATCCAGAAGCGATCGAGCGCCCTGCAATAGGGACAATCAGGATCGGTGAATTCGATGACCTTGGGCGCACCCACTGGGCCGATCACCAACGCGTCGGCGGGATCGATCGCGGCAAGACGCTTGCGGGCACCTGCATCCTGGGCGAGGGCGGTAAGGTTGGTCCCGTTCCTGTCATAGACTGCGGCGAACAGCAGATGCTCGCTTTCCGGTGCGAAATAGATGACGCGCCCGCCTGCCAGAGCCTGGTAGATCGGACCCTTGACGGGGGAAGGGCCGAAATCCTCAAATTGAAGGTTCGTGAAGCTCTGTTTGAGTTCCTGCTCAGCCAAAGCTGCGGCGCTGGCGAGGGGTTCAACCTTCGGTGCCTGCGCGATCGCTGGAATGGCCACACAGGCGAGGGACGTTGCGATAAATTCACTGGCCCAGCGCATGTTCGCCTCCTGCGATAATGGGGGCCGAACGGCGAACCAGTCGGCTATCGAGCTTGATCGTCCGACCGAGGCCGATCACAGGAGCGATCTCCGCATCGGTAGTCGCCTTCTGGATGACGAAGCCGGTGCTGCCCTGGATGATGATATTGGACGCCGCAGTGCTACTCGCATGGGCTGGCGCCGCGCTTCCGGCTGCCTTGGCCAATAAGGGGCTGTTGCCCAACAGCGGCAGGACTGCCGCCGCGACCATGAAACTGGTATCTGGTAAGCGCATGGCATGCGTCTCCCGTGGCGCCCGATCGCGCAATGGATGAAAATGGGACTGTGACGGTTTGATGGTCGTCAGCGCGCCCGTGGGGTGGCTGCGATCAATCGCTCCGTGACCATGGCATGACCTGCCCGATCGGGCTCCGCAAGGGGCAGGGCACTGAAATGCCGAACCGGCGAAAGAAAGCGCAAATGTCCCGGAAATGGCGCTCGCCGCCCAAGTTGGTCAAAATGGGCGGATGTTGAAAGAATTCGGCACTTTATTGCCGTTATTGCGTCGACAATCCAAGGAAAGCGGCTTCGCCTGGCCCAATGGCGAAGTCTTCAGACAGGCAGGGCAGGGAGATTGCAAGATGAGTCGTGCCACGCGCAGCTTTAAGCTCAAACTTTCGCAGGCCGGAATAGACACGCTGATCGATACCCATTGTCATCTGATTCGCACGACCCGCGCATTGATCGCATGGGGGACCACGCTTCATGTCGCGGTCGATCATCTCGGCACCATTCCGGCCGCCCGGCTATTGGCACTCCTCGCCAGCCTGGATGTGAGCCGCTATAGCGGTGAGCAGGAGCATCATGTCGGGGCACCGCACCGCCTCTGGTCCGTCGCCACGGGCATCGTAGAGCGCGTCAAACAGGCGGCGCCAGAGCGGTCGCCCCCGACGCTCGGCACGATCTACATTCTCGCGCTTCATGAACTGGCGAGAGCCGCGCAGCCGGCGATAATGGAAGCCTATTTGCGGTCCCAGTTTCCGGATCGGTCAGTATGATCGGTTCGGAGTAAAGTTATGCAATGGGATATGGTCAGACGATCCCGACAATTTGACCGATGTTCTGTTTGACAGTGGTGGTATGCACACCTAGTACTTGATTTCGCTAGGGCATTGTCGGGCGGTTCCTCCATAAAGGAGATACGGTATGTCGCATGAAGACGCGACTTCCGTTGCTGAATTCCCGCTATTGTATATCAAGCTACAATCAGGACGGAGAATTGAGGAAGCACGGAAGAAAAGACGGATAACGCAAAGCCAGCTTGCACGAGAACTGGGCATGGGCGTGCGTTGGTTGCGTGAAATCGAATCTGGGAACCCCAGGTCACGACTTGATGACCATCTCCTCTGCGCCTATCGGCTGGATCTGTCCACCGGACACATCCTTATCCCGCTCCTGTTCGCGGGGCAGAAGATGAGCTTTCCCCGTCAACTTGCCACGGGTGATATGGGCGAAATCGAGCGCCTGTGCATCGAAATGATTTCGAGGCGGAACCTCGACCATCTGACCCGCGCGCTGACGCCGGCCTGGCAGTCACCCCCGGGCGATACAGGAGCAAAATTCTGATGGCGGCAGCTATGCCCTTCGTCCAGGAACGAATTTATAACGCGCTGAAGGCCGATTATATGGCTGGAATCTTCGTGCCGGGACGCAGGCTGGACATCCAGGATATTGCCGATCGGCACGCCGCCAGCAAGACCCCGGTCCGCGAAGCCGCCTGCATCCTGGTTGGACAAGGCATTTTCGTCCACCATTCGGAAAGCGGCTTCATGGTCCCGGTTCACGAGCCGACATCCATTTGCGACCAGCAATCCTGGCACATGCAGACGCTCATCGCCATTGCCGCGGGCTTGAAGACGTCCACGTTGCGCCAGGCATTGCAGCGATTTGACGGCGCAATCGCGGCACTGGGGACGGTCGGCATCGCCCAACTCGCGACCGAAATTTTCACATCGATCGCCGCCGCGACATCCAACCCGCGTGTTGTGGACGATATTCGGCTCATGAACGAACGGCTGCACTATGCGCGCATCGCCGAGACAACCAATGTGCCGGCCGCTCTTAAGGAACTTCGAACGCTGGTGAAATCGGACGTGGCAGACCTCCATAAAAACATGCGACGGCGATTGGAGTCCTATCATCTGCGGAGAATCCGCCGCTTGGCTGCCGAAGATGAAAGCCAAAGCCAGTCTTAAGATGGATCATAATGTCGTTATAAATCAATGAGATGTTGATTTCTTAGTTTCTGAATGCATCAGCACGACGGTGGGGCAGGATATTTCGCGCCAAGGTGTCGAGAAATATCCGGGAAATTCGCTGTGTTCTCTGGCCTATTGTGAGCAGGCCGCAAATCTTCGCGGCTGATGTGAAGGAATGTGTGATGCAGAATATCGAAACCCATGAAGATCTCATCGATCTGGGTGTTGCCACCGAGGAAACGAAGGGTGGCCAATTCCTGGTGCTCGACCAGCAGCAGGGCCGGTCGATCGCAGGCGGCATTTCCGACGATTGATCAACAGGAGCGCACGTCCTTTTGGGACGTGCGCCCAATTGTCGGATTTTTATCATGCATGTTCGATTGCGAGATGGGCTTCATTATTGCACATGTGTCGGACGGACAATTTTTTTGGACGTCAAAGCCAATCGCTATTTTGCCGTTTCGGCGGAGGTCGATCGGGCATTTCAGGCACTGACCCACGACGGCGCGCCCGTCGAACCAACGAGCAAGGCACTTGAACCTCTGCTGTCGGCCGGGTTGCTGGTGCCCGCGGACGTTCCAGGCTTGATCACCCAACCCTATGAGATGATCCCGGCAAAGCAGGATTTCCATCGGCGGCCAGTAAAGCCCTCCTTTTTTGCGGGTGCCCAGGCGCTCGCGCACAGATATCGGGCCGCGAGAAAGGTGCGGGGCCAACCCTTCGCGACGGTTCTCAAGAATGTCCGCGAGCGCAAGGCATCGCTGACTTCCGTTGCTCCCGATCCTTCAGGTGAGATTTCGCTCGTCCTGGCGGCCTTCGCGTCGACAGCCCCGGTCTTTCGGGCGAGGAATCAGTGCTTGCCTCAATCCATCGCTTTCCATCGTCTTTGTCTCGATCGAGGCGTTCCCGCAACCCTTGTCATCGGTGTCAGCGTCAACCCGTTCGCAGCGCATTGCTGGGTCCAGCTTGACGACATGGTGATCAACGACCGTGTCGAGCGCATTCGCCAGTTTACCCCCATATTGGAGATATAATGGCCCACCGCTATCTGATCCTGATCCCGCGCGGGAGCCGCCACCAATTGGCTATCGGTCAGATAGCCGCGGCAACGGGGCTTACCGGACACCATGGCTTTGGATCATTGCATGTCCTGACCGATGCGGCGAAACCGCCCCTGACTTTCCCCAACGGTCTGATCATCGGCGATCTCTTCCATCGCCACGGCGTCGGGCCTGCGATTACCGCTCTTGATGCCGCCGATGCCGCTGCGCTCAGCCACGAGACGGTCGACACGCTCTTCAGTAGATATTGGGGATCCTATGCCGCGATCGTGAACGAGGCGGGGCGGTCAGCGATCCTCAGGGATCCCTCCGGCAGCATGCCCTGCTATTATAGCAGTTCCGCCGAGGCGATCGCTTTTGCCTCGGATGCCGAATTGCTGGTGGCGGCCGGCCTGGTCAGCCCTCGGATCGACTGGGGCTTCGTCGCGCAAACGCTCTATGCCAATGACCTGCCACTGCGCGAAACGGCGCTGCAAGGGGTGATGGAACTGCTCGCCGGCAATATGGCCAGCATCACCGACGAGGGCGTCACGGCAAGTTCGCGCTGGTCGCCATGGGATTTTGTTGCCCATGACCTCAGAATCAGTCCCGATGCGCAGGCTGAGCGGCTGGAACGGGTTGTCCATAATTGCATCCGAAGCTGGGGCGCGACTCACAGCAAAGCGGTTCTCGCCGTTTCCGGCGGGCTCGATTCGTCCATCGTCGCTGCCTCGCTTTCGGGCGCGCTCGACCTGGATTGCTTTACCATGGCGACCGTTGAGCCCAAGGGCAATGAGGAGCCCTATGCCCGCGCGTTATGCGACGCGCTTGGTTTACGGCTTACCGCTTTCACCTATGCGCTGGCCGACGCCGACATAGGCGTCTCAAGCTTTGCTCATCTGCCGCGCCCCGGTGGACGGACCCAGGGCCTCGCTTACGATGCGCCGCTTCTGCGTCTGATCAGTGAGAAGGGGGCTGACGCCTTCTATACCGGGAGCGGAGGCGACAATGTCTTCCATTTCACCCATTCCGCCCGGCCGCTTGTCGACCAATATCTCTCTTTAGGACTCAACGGTGATCTGCTGACGACCTGGCGCGATATTGCCGCATTGACCGGTGCGAGCGCATGGGAGGTGCTGCGCCATGCCTTGCGTGTGCCGCGGCGCGGAAGCCAGAAATATCGCTGGAAGTTTGATCCCGAATTTCTCTCGCGCGATGTCCTCGATATAGTGACCGCGTTGCCGCCGACCCATGCCTGGCTAGAGACGCCGGCCAAGGCGCTTCCCGGAAAAGCTGCGCATGTAGGGATGATATTGCGCGCCCAGCATTATCTCCATGGCTATGATCGTCGGTTACCCTTCACGCCCGTCGCGCCGCTGCTGTCGCAGCCGGTGGTCGAGACATGCCTCTCGATACCAAGCTGGTACGTCTGTCGGGGCGGCGTCGATCGATCGGTTGCGCGTGCAGGCTTCGCTGATCGGCTTCCCCCATCGATCCTCGACCGCCGGGTCAAAGGCGGCCCCGACAGTTTCGCGATCGAGATACTCCAGGCCAATCTGCCAGCGGTGAAGGAACGCCTGCTTGATGGTCAGTTGGCTGCCCATCGCATTATCGATCGGCCGGCGGTTGAGCGCGCTCTCGAACCATCTCGTTTGGGCAGAGGCATCGAATATGTTCGCCTTCTCTTTCTCCTCGATACCGAGGCCTGGATCGACGGTTGGCAATCGCGCTCCGGGCAATGGCAAACAGGGCAGTTGGATGCGCGGAAGGGTGTGGGATGAGGTCAGCCACCTTTGCCTTCGATTACGGGAGTAGCTGGATACATGGCGCTTTCATTCGATCTTTGTTGCGGGTCACGCAGCGTCTGCCAATATTGGGCTTCCGCAAGCCGCCGACCGCTTGGAGGCAGCTCGCGCTTGATCCAGAAATTGAACCAGTCCAGCGACCGCTCGTAGACGGCTAATCGATGCGCTGGCTGCCATTTGATGTGATGTTCGTCGGGAAAGACAAACATGTCCACCGGGGAACCGGCTTGACGAAGCGCGGTATAGCCCTGGAGGGTCGAAAGATATTCGTCGTCGGGACTATTGAGCAGCAACGGAAACCGCATTTTCCTTGCATTTCGGGCGATCGAGATTTGCGACCAGAAGGCCGGCGCATCGTCGATCAGACGCGGCCATCCGATGCGGTTCAGCATTGCGGCGGTGTCGGGACCGAATACAGCATCCTGCATGGGATCCGAGCAACATGAAGCGACGGCTCCCGCAGCGAAAAGCTTGCTGTGTAGCGCAGCAAATTGGACCGTCGATGACCCATCGCTCAGTCCCGTGATCCCGATGCGATTTCGATCGACGATGCCCCGCTGGATGAGCGCATTGAGTGCGACCTCGACGGACGATAATATGCTGCGACGCTCCGCGAAATCGACAAGGTTCTTGGCGTTGACTTCGTCGGCGCTCTTCGCGGTGCCGTCGAGCCCGACTGATACCGGGCGATTGACACTTAGAACCGCATAACCGGCATTGGCATATAGCTGGATCGGGAATTCGTCCCCGGTGCCACCACGCAAGAAGCCCCTCGATATATATTGCACGACAATGGTGGGGTAGGACCTGCCTGGACGGTAGCCGACCGGGTAGACCAGATCTGCGAAGCTTTGAAAGCCTAATGCATTGCGGCTGTAGACGCGCTCGACCTTGCCCAGCGAGAGGCGCGCGAACTCGGGATTGGGGTCAAAAACCGTCTCCGTCCGTGCCCGTCTGAGGTCGAGTCGGACGAGATGTCTGGGAACCAGCGATTGCTCGCGCGCGCACAGCAGATCATCTCCCAGAGGCTGGCAGTCGGCGAGATAATCCTTTGTCTGATAGAGCCGTCGGACGCGGCCGGACGCCAAATTCCATTCATAGACGCCGGTCAGATTGTTGGCCCATCCTTCGCGGTGAAGGAAGCGGACAGTTTTGCCTCCGGCCGTTTTCCACACCGGGCCAATGGCGTTGGCACAGCTGTCAGCGAGACAGTGCATGGCGCTTCCATCCTGTGCTCGGACTGCCGGTCGGGCAACCGGGATCAGTTCTGTTGATCCCATTGTGGAAAGCCAGGCGTCGGAAGAGGCAGCAGGGCTTGCAGCTTTATCGTCCGTCCGCGGCGAGCGGGGAGAAGGGGCGTCCAGGGCAGCTCTTTCAGCGTCGGTCGCTAGACGGGTCGTCCCGCTAGCGAGATCAAATGCCGTATAGGAATAGGGTAGGCCTTCTTTGGCGATCGGACGATTGCTGAGGACCGGCGAATAGCGCTCGTCATAATGAAAGCCGGTGCGTCCTTCCGCGTCGATCGCGGCCCTTGCCTGTATAAGGGCTGGTCGGGTCGAGTAGACCAGGCTCGTCCCGTCGGCGAGGAGGAGGAACGCCTCGACATCGATCTCGCTGTTTGTGAGCGCATGGCTGTCGCTTCCGTCAGTGCGGGCAATCCAGACCTGGGCTGGGCCGTTTTCTCGTTTGAGGAACAGGATGGACTTGCCGTCCCTCGACCATTGCGGCGTGATGGGCAGGGGAATGCCCGATGGTCTGCCGCTCTTTCCGAAGCCGTCGAGCGTGAGCCGAATCAATTCACCGCCAAAATCGACAGCATGGGCTTTCGCGTCGGGGCGCAACGGGACGACGAACATGCCCAGGCAATAGCGGTTGGCTTCCGGGACGGCTCGGCGCAGTTGCAATGCTACAGTCCGCCCGTCTGGCGAGATGGCGAACAGGCTGCTTTCCGGCATTTCATTATTGGCGGGGCCGAAATCACGCAGACGAACCAAATCTTCTGCCCTCAACGCCCGGCGATACTCTTCGGGCTTGAAGGGCGAAGGAGGAGCAAGGCTTGCACAATCCGCCGGAGCCGGTTGCTGGACGGCCTGTTCCGGCGCCGGAGCGAGGACAGCCGACGTCGAAGCGAGAAGTAGGGCGATGCTGATCGACATGGCGTCACCACTTCTTCGAAAGGGTGAGGCTGACAGCGCGGCCCGTTGCGGGATAATTGGTTGAATCAAACCCTGGATCGACACTGCTCGCGCTGCGAATGGAGGAGGGCGCTCGGTCAAACAGGTTTGACACGGACAGGCTCGCCTCCACATCCTTGAGCGCCCCCGTCGGCGCGCTGCTGCGCCATTGCGCGACAAGGTCGACCGAGAAGAATGATTTCACGCGGGAGAGGCTGACGAGACGATTGTCCACTGTTCCGCCGATATAGCTGCCAAAGACCGTAAGGCTGAAAGGTTCATGATCCCATGTTCCGCCAGCCTGGGCGCGCCAATGCGGCGGATTGAAAATCGTGCCAGCCTTCTGGATGGACGCCTGCCCGGGGACAAGCTGAAGGTCGCTTTTGAGATAGCTGGCTGAGCCGGTGAGATTGAGCTTGTCGTTCGATCCAAGCTTCATGCTGTAGTTGAGCGCAAGGTCAAAGCCATGCGCCGACTGCGTCGATATGTTCTGTAGTCTGTTGTCGATGATTGCTATCACGTTGGTCGGGTCGTAGGTGCCGCCAGTGAGGTTCTCCAGCCCGAACAGGGCAGAGGAAGTAAGGGCATCGATAGCTTCCGCCGACGGGCCACTCTGGACAAACGCGCTGTATAGTGGATTGGTCAAAAGGCCGAAAAGGGAACTCATGGGTGTTCCGACCCGGTTCTTGTACCGAATGTGAAAATAGCTGCCGCTGATCTTCAATCCTTCGTCAAACTGTGGCGACACTTCCACCGTCGCGGACCAGGTGGTGGCCCTCTCCGGCTTCAGGTCACCGTTGCCGCCTGCGGCATAGAGGACGCTGTCATTGGCCCCTGCGTTGCTCGCGCCGAAAAAGGAAGCAGGCAGCAGGAGCGTCTGATAGCCCCTCGATTGATCGTAGAGCGTGGGCGCCTTGAAGGATTTGCCCCAGCTCGCCCGAACGGCGATGCTGCCGTCTGGATGATAAACGATCCCGACCTTGGGCGCCGCGATATGGCCGACATCATAATGTTTCTCGTATCGCAGCGCGCCAGTCAGCAGCAGCGAATGGATCAGAGGCAGACTATTGCCTTCACCGACAATCGGGATCGCAACTTCACCGAAGGCATAGGCGACATCGCGATGGCGATCGAAGGATTGGATCGGCGTGATGCTGGTGCCGACCGATAGTGAGCTGTCCGCGTCAAGGCTGACGGATCGATAGCCCGCGCCGAGCGCCAGGCGAAGGTCGCCGCCGGGCAGGTGAAAGAGGGGACCTTCCGCGAAACCTTCGACATTTTTCGTAGCGTTGCGATACCGCACGTCGCGATGGCTGGAATGGCTGCCGTTAGTGAATACATCTCCCGGCACCTTGCTGGTGCCGATCCCATAGGTCCCATTCAGACGGGCTTCCCAACTGCCCGGCAGGCTCACACGGAGCGAGGGCGTGATGCTGAAGGTTTCTACCCGAGGACGGGTTATGGTGCCGTTTGTGAAAACATCCTGGTCCACGAAGCTCGGCAGGTAAAGCGTCGACCGGCGATTGCTATATTGCCCGTCGAACTCGAACGTCACTGTGTCGCCCAATTCCTGGTGTCCCGAGACGATAGCGCTGATCTGGCGTTGCCGGGGAATGAGGGTTGCCGAGCCGTCTACGCTGTCGGCAAAGGAGCGCTGGTCTGCCCTGATGCCCGTGGAATGTCGATAATCCGCCGTCGCGAGGATGCCGCCGGTCGACCATTTGCTCCCGGTGACGGCACTATATTGCTGCTCGGTTCCGCCGCCTCGCGTCGTTGTCCCGAAGCGGGCCGAGGTCCACAGCCCCTCAAAGTCGCGTCGCAGGATGATGTTGGCGACGCCTGCCACCGCGTCCGATCCGTAAAGGGCTGACGCTCCGTCGGCGACGATCTCGATCCGGTCGACGGCTGCGAGGGGAATAGAGGAAATGTCGACGCCCTGCGAAACGCCGTCATAAGCGATGCGATGGCCGTTCACGAGTGTCAGCGTAGCGTCGGCGCCCAGACCTCGCAGATTGAGGGTCGACGAGGATGTCAGATTCTCGTTGCCGCCCTGAGCGCCGGCCCCAACGACTCCTGGGTTCTGACCGCCGCTGTAATTCTGGGGCAGGTCGCGCGCATAGGCGCCGAGATCGGACCGGCCGCGCCGCACAATGTCGCTGCGGGTTGCGGCGATGACCTGTGAAACAGGTTCCGTGCCACGGATACGCGATCCGGTCACGAACAGCTCGACTACATTCGCCGGATCTGAAGCAAGACCCGACGCTTCCGTTCGCCCCCGGATCAGGATCACGTCCTTTCGATATTCGGCGAACAGACCCGAGCCGCGAAGAAGGGCTTTTACTGCGTTGTCGGCATTGAATCGGCCCTGGAGCCGTGGCGCGCGTTTGCCCGCGACCGCGTCCGTATCAAAGATGATCTCGCGACCCGAGAGACGGCTGACGGCCCGGAGCGCGCTTCCAAGATCGTCGACGGGGAGGTTATATTCCTGGCTGTTTGCCGCCTGCGCGAACGCACCCGGCACATTGGTCACTTGCACTGCCGCAGCCGCAAGAAGCAGCTGAATCCTAAGCTTATTCCGCATACGCACCATCACCGTCCCCCGCTCAATTCCCGCCCTTTTGGCGGGACTTCACGGAGAGCATCGCAACAAAAGTGCAATCTACGGGGTGGCTTTCCAAAATAAATTTAAGGACGCGCTATTTGCGGCGAAGGACGATCATGTTCGGGGCCTCGCGCTGGGCTTTGAGATCGAAGAGGGATGCCAGACGGCCTGCCACCTGTTCCGGGCTGTCGACCCGGAAGCGGCCGGAAACCTTGATGTCGCCGATCGAGGGATCGGCCAGACGAATGGCGGTGAGGGAATCGCGGTTCGCTTCCAACACAACGGCCGACAGCGGTGCGCCGTCAAACTCGCGGATCAGCGAGAAGTCTGGTTGGCTGGATGCCGCATCATTGTCTGCGAGCTGCGGCGATAGACCTAGTTGGAGCGGAACCGCAAAACTCAGTTCGTCTCCGACGGCCAATCGCGTGACAGCAGGAGCGGATGATGCGCCCGATCGCGGTTGCCGTTCCGGGCGCTCCACATCGATGGCGCCGCGCAACAAGCGGACCACGACGCGGCCGGGCGAAGCCAGGCTGACATCGAAGATCGTGCCACGTGCCGTCACGCGCCCGCCGCCGGCGATCACCGTGAAGGGGCGCCGCTCATGGGCCACCTCAAATCGCGCGCTGCCGCGCTCGAGCCGCAGTTCGCGTCGGTCTCCGTCGAATTGGGTGCGTAAAATCGTGTCCGAATCGAGGGCGACCATAGATCCGTCCGCGAGCTTCACGCTCCGCCCGACGGCGCCGACCGTCGAGAAGGACTGGGCATCGACAGTTGCTACTCTGGAGAGCCCAGAAGTTGGGGCCTTGCGGACGGGCACCTGGTTGAAGGCGACCCAGCCTGTCACGCCCAAAGCGAGAACGAGCGCCGCTGCCATGGCCCAGACACGCCAGGCAGTCGGCGCCGTGTCAGGGACGTCTACTGGCTTATCCTTGCTGGCTGCCCTTTCATGCGCAAGGAACCGTCCGACCGCGAAGATTTCTCCAGCACGATTATAGGCGCCCAGATGCGCCGCACCGAGCGAGAGCCATTTCTCGAATTCGGGGCGAAAGCTTTCGGCGTCAGGACCGCGCATCCGCGCGAACCACAAGCTCGCTTCTTCCAGAAGCTGGTCCCTGCGCGCGGGGTCCGATGTCATGCCGGGCTCAGACATTGGGACCGATGGACCTGCTGATGCGCACAATTGCTTGGGCCACATGCCACTCCACAGTCCGTATGCTGATTCCAAGCTGCTCGGCGATCTGCCTGTAGCCAATTTCGTCTGAGCGGTGCAGCAAATACACTTCCTTGGTCTTGGGCGGAAGCCCTTCAATGGCCTGGCGATAGCGTTGTTTCAGATCGCTGATCTCTGCGGCGACGTCGGGCGCTAGCGGTTCCATCGCGTCTCCGATCTGGATTGGCTGGCTTCGCTGGACCTTCGCCCAGGCGCGAACCCGGTCCGCCAGAAGATGGCGCACGATGCCCTGGAGATAAGCGCCCGGATTGCTTTGCGCCGCACCGGATCGCGAGACGAAGAGCCGCAAAAATGCTTCCTGTACGAGATCATTGCGATCTTCCTCTGCCCAAATCCGGCGCTTGAGAAATTGGCGCAATCGCGGCGCTTCCACACGATAGATGCGATCAAAGGTTGTTGTATCGAGGCGTGCTTCGACACCCGAAGCCGCCCCCGCCCGATCCCGATGGCGAAACATCGGTCAACGCGCCCGGCCATCCGGGAAACAGGCGAAAGATTTGCAATGAATTTTCGACGACATGACAGGGCCACCAGAAGGCGGCAGGGTTCTGTCCAATGCGTGTGCCCAACCCTCATGGATGGACACCTGTCATGCCTGGTAGGATAATCCTGCAACGGGTCCCAGCCATATTTCCGCGCTGCTGCATAAGGTTGCTACAAATTTCCAAGGCTTGCAAGTCGCCTTCTTGAGGGAGGCTAGCCGTCGAGCTGGCCGTGAATTTGCGCGGGGCGACTGGGCTGGGCTGGTTTGACATGGGCCGGTTTAATGAAGGTAACGAGGTGGTCGAAGAAGCTGTCGAGTGCGATGATCGCTTCGGGCGTCAATTCGACGATCTTACGGCGCCCATCCGATGGATCCCGGTATCGCAGCAGCAGCCCTTGCTTCACCATGCGGTGGATGATCCGAAGCGCATTGCGTTCCGAAGCGCTCGACGCTGCGGTCAAAGCGGTCAAGGAACGGGGAAGCGGGTCTGCTTGCATATAGAGGTCGAGCAGCATCTCGAAGCCCGGGGCAGAGACCAGTTCCTTTCCGAACTGTCTGATCTTGAGTTGCTGGGCCTTGGATGCGAGGTTCGTCATGACGGTCCGGTCCAGCGTGGTCGTCGACCAATTTGTTTCGTGCTTCATGTAAAGGCGCCCATCTTGATCGCGTCGTCGCTTATCCAGTTGACTGTATCCGCGCGCATCTCCAGCGATCGTCGGCAAATATTCCCAATTCCGTCGGCGGGCCGCAAAGCATGGTTTACCGATTCATTGGAAGCCAAGTGAATATGTCTTCGACAATTGTTTTTCCTCCAGCTGGCTCAACGACGAATGAAAAATATTATACGCAAATCCCTTCCAGGAGACTTCATCGGTCGCTCCATCTGTGGTGCTGATTATGGCAACTGTCGTTGCCGCCTCTTGTAGAATCCTGCCCTAAAAGGAGCAGCGCGTTTCGATACATATCCATATTGGAGGTGATTGGCGGTGCTCCCGTCAGACGCGGCCGCAGGGCGCCGCCGCAAGTGCCGACGCTGCGGCGCAGGCAGTTGACGCCCAAAGCTGGAGGCGGCATTGGGCCATCCGCTTTCACCTGCTGGAGATCTGATGTCCGACGTTGCCTTGCCAAAAGACCTACGCGGGCGACTGGTGGATTTGTGGAACGCGTCCGTCGAAAAACCCAAGGCGCTGATCAGCCTTATCGCACCGGGCCGTGATGTTACGACTGAATTGCGTGGGATAGCGCAAGAACTGGGTCTCCAATTTATCGGGGTCCACCTCGATCAGGTCGTGAAGCCTGAGCAGCATATGGCGTTCACACAAGACAAGCCCCGGCTCGTCGCTGTCTCCGGCATCGATCGTCTGACGCCTGGCGAACGGGCCGCATTTGCGCGGCTCACGGATAATGGGCCGAGAACGTTGAGAGTCATTCTTTGTCCAGTTGAGCGCGATCAGGCGCACAAGATCTCGCGCGCGTGGGAAGCCCTGCGCCGGTTGGGACAGGAAGCGGCGAGCAGCGCCGCTGTTGTGGGGACCGCTCGCGACGAGACGGATGCTGCATCGGGTGTCGCTTTGCGGAAGCCGACCTGAGCATGGCCGTGCCACAATCTGGCGTTCAGTCGTTCTCAGCGGAAATCATGGCTTCGGATCGGCCTGATTTCGTCTTTCTGTACCGGGCTGTTGCCGTAGGGCGGTGAGGCGAGGGGGCTACCACGCGGGTGGCTTACCGGATTGAGGGCATTCTTTCCTGACACCATTTTCGATCTAGAAACTGTTTGAATTATATCGATTTTCTGCGAGTGGTCGGATGACCTTTGGGTCGGTCCTTGGAGGAAAGATGGTACGCACGGAGTTGGTCGAGGCGCTGGCGGTTGAGTTTCCCGAGCTTGATGGGCAGGCAATCGAAAAGATTGTCAGCCTGTTTTTCGACGAGATCGTTGCCCGACTTTCCAACGGTGGCCGGGTCGAACTGCGCGGCTTTGGATCGTTTACAGTGCGAACCTATGAGCCGCGAACCGGCCGAAATCCCAAAAATGGCGACACGGTGGAGGTTTCGGCATCGAGCAGGCCCTTCTTCAAGCTGGGCAAACCGATGTTGAAACGACTGAACGCCGCTGTCGATACATGACGCGATCGTACCACTGGCACTGTGATCGGCGCCGGAGCCGGTGCGTTGGCAGGCCGTCCCATCGATCGTAATTCGAGCTGCTGAGGTGCTGTGGAGTGGCGGCATCCCAAGGGGCCGCCTTTTTGCATCACTGAACGGCGCTGTCGTCACAAGCTTGCAATTGATCGTAGCGCCCTGCGATCGCGATCCAGCGTTCGACGCCAGCCTCGTCGCCCGCAAGAGCGAGGGCGCTGACGCGCGCGGCAATGTGACGCGGTGCATCGTTGCCCCATTGCCTTTCGATGGCGAGCGCCTCCGCCCAGTGTTCCTGTTCCGGCGTCACAGCAGTGTCGGGGCTGTGGGCGTGGAGCGGGGCTTGTTCCAGGGATCGCTGGTGCGCTCCATGGCGATCAACTCGTCGGGAAAACAGCGGTCCTGGAAACCGACAATCTCCTCAAAACTGCCGTGCAGCCATTGATCATATTCGCCCTCATGGAGGAGCACCGGCATGCGGTCGTGGACCGGGCGAATCGCCTCGTTGCAATCGGTCATGGCGCCGGAAAATACCGGCCCCCATTCCGCGCTGTCACGCCAAAGACCCGCCCAGGCGAAAATGGGGCGTTCATGCAGCGAGAACCATGTTCGGGTCTTCGCACCCTTCTCTCCTTCGGCTTCGGCAAAGGCCGTCACGGGGATGAGGCAGCGGAATTCGGGTTTTCTGGCCGCGCCAATCCAGAAGGGCTTACGCAGGTCGGCGATATTGTTGACAGGCTTGGGCTTGGATTCAGGTTTCATGCCTTTGAGGCGAACGGGCCACCCCCAGCTCATGCTTTCCAGGACGCGCGCTCCCTCTTTCTCGCGGACGACCATGCCGGGATATCCGGGATAGACCTCGTCTGGTGCGTTGAACTGGGTGACCGGCAGGGTCACGCCGAAATGCGCGGCGACTTCCGCTGCTGACTTGCGTACCGTGAAGAGGTTGCACATCCCCACAGGCTATCATCGTCCGTGCCGCACGCAACAGCCAATCCGGCCAGCCACGGGGCGCAAAAGCCAGATATGGACAGCTGCTCGACGCGTCCCATTGGAACGACTGCGCCCGGATCGGTCACATGTCATCGCGTCGGTAGGATGCCGTTAACCTTCGTTGGTGAGAGCTAAGGGAATGGAGAGAAGAAAATTAGACGGTCGCCCTGTCGGGTCCCCTATCATCGGTCGAGAAATCCATCCCCCTTTGCCCGATGCGGTGTACCGGGATCTCGTTTCGACCCTTTTCACCATGACCCTGCCGATCATCGGGTTCGGCATGCTCTATCTTGTCGTGGGCATACTGATCTACCTCCGATGGCCCGATGGCATGATTGCCGCACTGACCGGAACGGCGGTTCTGACGACAATCGCTCGGGTTTGCCTGATCGGCGCCTATCATCGGGCAGGCAGCGCCAACCAGGGTGTGGCGGAATTGAAGAAATGGGAACGCCGCTATGCGGCGCTCGCCTATGTCTTCGCCGCTCTGCTGGCGGGTCTCAACATCCGTGCGCTCATGGTCCATGCGCCCCTCGTCCATATCGGTACGATCAGCCTTGTTTTCACCTTTGGAGCTGGGATCGTGTCGCGCAATGCGTCCCGACCGAGGCTCTGCGTCATCAGCCTGGCGCTGGCAGTCCTGCCCACATCAATCGCCATGCTGGTGCATGCCACCACCGAATCTAGCGAGCCGCTCCATGCCGAGTTTATCGCTCTGGAGGGCGTGCTGCTTCTGGCCGTGGCGCTGATGAGCCTCGATTCCGTACGGCATCTCTACCGTTCGTCGGTCGACCATCTGACCACCAAACATGATCTCGCCCAGCTCGCCCGCCACGATCCGCTGACTGGTTTGCCGAACCGCCTGCTGCTGCGGGAATCCTTTCTGGAAGCTCTTCAGGGCGCGCGTGGCTCGGAGGACCGGTTGGCGATCCACTATCTCGATCTCGATGGATTCAAGGGCATCAACGATCGCCATGGTCACCCGGCCGGCGACCAGCTGTTGCTGGAGGTAGCGCGCCGATTGCGGGCGGCGCTGAGGGAAGAGGATGTGGTATCGCGCCTGGGTGGCGATGAATTCCTCCTCGTCCAGACCCATGTGCAGCATGAAGATCAGGCCGAATTGCTGGCGCGCCGCGTGATCCGGCAATTGAGTGAACCCTATCTTATCGACGGCACGGACATGCGCGTGTCGGTCAGCGTCGGCATTGCTATGACGCCGGACTATGGGCTGGATCTCGAACGGCTGATCGCCTGCGCGGACGCGGCACTCTACCAGTCAAAGGCGCGGGGTAAGGCGCAGGTCAATTTTTGCGGACCGGACGACTATCAGGAGGTCGGCCGGGCAGTCGCCTGAGCATCCGCCCACAGCTTCCCAAAAAAAATGGCCGATCTTGCGACCGGCCTTCTGAGTTTTAGGAGAGGATGCCTGAAAGGCAGGACCCATGTGGCACCGGGCACGCTGGCCGGCAAATGCGAAGCGGCCCGTCACAAGTGCGTCAAACGCAACCTGCCTCTCAAAGCAGCGCCAGTTGCGCGCCTCCACTGGGCGGCGTCTTGCCGCTGCGCCACAAATCCTCTGTCGGTTCGACGATCATGCGTTCGGCGGCGAACGGCGCTCTGAACTGAAAGGCGATGACGTCCTCGATCGACCCATAGAGCCAGCGCTGATAGTCGGTTGGATCGAGCAGGACCGGCATACGGTCGTTGGTTGGCGGGATGGCGGCATTGGCCTCCATGGTCATGCCGGTATAGACCGGACCCTCGTCCGGCAGGTTCCGGCAGAAGCCTGCCCAGGCCATGATCGGCTGGCCTTTCACGGAAAACCATGTGCGGGTCATGGCCCCGGGCGTGCCGGCGGGATTGGCGAAATGGGTGAGGGCGATGAGGCACCGATAGCGGGTATCTACCACCATCTGCTCCCACATCGGATTGGTGAGATCGGCGACAAGGCCAATGCGGCCTGGCTCCTCGTCGCGTTCGCGCATCTCGCGGGTGAGGCGAGGAAAACCCCAGGTCACCGCCCGCAATATCCGCCGCCCCTTATTCTCGAACACCACCATGCCCTGCGCGCCCTCGGTGATATCTTCAACCGCCGGAATGGGCGCGGGCATGTCGGCGCCAAAATATTTGGCGACCTCCGCCGCGCTCACAGTGATGGTGTGGAGCCTGGACAAGATTTATCCTGCGCTTGGGCGGGCAAAGATCAGAAATCGAGGTTTCGCCGCTCCATCTCGTCGATGACGGCCCGCTGCTCCTCGGTCATTTCGTCGGTATCGAGGATGCCGGCCCAAATGGCAATCAACTGCGCGTCGGTCAGCGCGGCCACCTGCACTGCGGCCCTGTGAGCATCCTCCATGGTCTGCCTCCAAGTCATGTCGGCAGAAAATATAGCATGAAAAAGGGCCGCCATGATAATGACGGCCCTCCTTCGTGACGAGATTGCAGTTAGCGCTGCTGAGATCCACGATCCTGATCGTCGCGGCGTTCGGGCTGCCCACCACCCTGCTGGCGGCGCTGCTCATCCTGTTGATTCTGCTGGTCGGGCTTTTGGCCGGGCTGTCCGCCCTGTTGTCCACCGCCCATTTGATTGTCTCTGTTCTGGTCTGCCATGAGTTGCATCCTCTCGCGTGCCGAAGCGGCACGGGAGAAGAACCGGCAGTCAAGACTGCCGTTCCGCCAGAATCGTGCTGATCGAAATCAAGACGAGGATAAATCATTGATTCACGTAAGTAAGTTGAAGGAACTGCGATCGGCACACGATATTTCCCATGGCGTCCTTTTCGCGAAGTGAGCGCGTGGCGCGGTCGTTCAGGGATCGTTTCACTTCGATGATTATTATGGCTGTATCTCCCGGGCACCAAGGGAGTCGCAGGAAGCTTGCGTGAGCGTTGCCGCATAGAAAGCGCCCTGCACGCAAGGGACAGGTGCAGGGCGCGTCCATCTTGCTGTCGGGCAATAAAGGACGCGCCCGTTATATCGGAACGACACAGCATTTCAAAACCTATCCGGGGCGCTGCGAAAAAAATATTGTTACCGTGTGTGCTATCTTATTGAACCTATTGTTCAACCGTCAAATTCCTAGCTTGGTAGCGCGATCGTTCAATTGAGCTTTGTCTTGGAAACGCCGAGCATGGCCATGAGCTGGGTGCCGGTCGTGTCGTCGCCATTTTTGAGGATGGAGGCGAAGCCGCCGATCATCTTGCCGAAATGCTCGCCCGACAGCCGCATGTCGCGCGGGGTCTGCTGAACATCGTCCGCGGTGATGAGCATCGCGATAGCCATGGCGAGGGCTTCGGTCAGCATGGGCATGGCGATGCTGGCATGGCCTTCCTTCACCTCGCGCGATCCCATCGCATAGGTGATGGCCTGGATCGCGATCTGGGCGCAGACATGGCGATATTCGCCGGGCGAGAGATTGTCGGGAATGTCGAACAGCTCTTCGGGTACGGCCTTGATGCTCATGGCTTCATCCTCTGTGTCGGCTCACGGCTTTTTTCCATTCCCGCTCATCGGGAGGGGGAAATTTGATCTTGGGCGGCTGCCGCGTGGTTTCGATCGAAACGGGACGGACCTTGCGACCATAGCGTTTCGAGCAGTTGGTGCAGTAGAAGCATCGGACTGCGTCGCGAAAATCATCGGTCCAACCCTTGCGGTGGAATTTCCACCACAGGCCATGGGCTTCGAACAAACCCACCCGCCGGCAGCGGCATTCGACCTTGACCGTATAGCCCCAATGGGCGGCCTCGAAGATGGAGGTCGTCTGCCGATCATGATCGCGGGTGATGGCATCACGGGTTTGCATGTCTCACGCGCTCGTCCCAGGCCAAGGCTCCCCGCATATAGGGGCCATAGCCGCGCCGGCCTCCGGTTTCACCACGGGATCTCGTCATCGTCGACGAGCGCCGGATCGTTGCGGGAATCGACCGGCGGTGTCGCCGGTTCGGGACCGGCCGATTCGAACAAATCCGCTTGTTCCGGTGCGTCGGCCCGTTCGCTTCCGAGCCGTAAACTGAGCTTTCGCCGTTGTTGCATCGCGTTTCTCCTCAATGATTTCAGGCCTGTCTCGGCTACCATGAAGGCGCTGTGACTCCGGCCCGTTGACTCTCATGAACATTAGAACAAAATAAGAACGAATCCAACCGCCGAGTCAGAGGAGGCCCTTCATGACGGAAAGAGGGGCACGTCCCCATGTCGCTGCGCTGCGCGCGAAAATCGCCGAGATCGAGGGCGTTGATCGCCGTGCGCGATCGGTGCTGCCGTTCGGCATCGAGGCCATGGACTCGAAGCTGCCCGGTGGTGGCCTGGCGCTGGGCGCACTGCACGAGGTGGCGGGCGGCTCGCAGGGGGCGACCGATGGCGCGGCCGCCGCCCTCTTCGCCGCGGGCATTGTCGGGCGGATCAGCGGCAGCATTCTCTGGTGCATGACGCAGGCCGATCTTTTCGCGCCGGCCATCGCCCAGGCCGGACTCGATCCCGATCGGGTCATCTATGTGGAAGCCCGCGATGAAACCGCTGTACTCTCCTGTTTTGAAGAGGGGCTGCGCCATGGCGGTCTGGGCGGCGTGGTGGCCGAGGTTGCCCGCCTTCCGATGACGGCCTCGCGGCGCCTGCAACTGGCGGCGGAAAGCACGGGCACGATCGGCATCGCCGTGCGCCGCTGGCGCCGACCGGCGGAAGCCTCCGATCTTGGGCAACCCACGGCGGCGGCGACGCGCTGGCGGGTGACGGCGGTGCCGTCCGAGCCGCTGCCGGTGCCCGGCGTCGGGCGGCATCGCTGGTTCGTCGAACTCATCCGCTGCCGGGCGGGCGAAAGCGCTGATTTTCTGGTGGAAGCATGTGATGCGACAGGTCGTCTCGCTCTTCCTGCCGACCTGGCCGACCGATCGGCTGCGTCGCAGGCTTGGGCGAAGCGCGCCGCCTCCTGACGCGGCGCTCGTTCTGGTCGGCATGGAGGGAAATCGCCGGGTGCTGACCGCGGCGAATACGGCCGCGCGCTCGATCGGCTTGCATGCAGGTATGGCGGCGACCCAGGCGCAGGCGCTGGTGCCCGATCTCACCATGATGGACGCCGAACCAGAAGAGGACCGGCAAGCGCTGGAGCGGCTCGCCATCTGGTCGCTTCGTCGCTACGCCCCCATCATCGCGCTCGATCCGCCCGATGGGCTGATGCTCGACATCACCGGCGCGGCCCACGCCCATGGCGGAGCGCTGGGTGTGTTGCGCGACATATTGAAGCGCCTGGCCGAGGTGGAAACCGCGGGACGCGCCGTCTGTGCACCGGCTTATGGTGCCGCCCATGCGCTGGCGCGCTATGGCGCCGATCCGGTCCGCGTCGTCGACCCGCTGGAGCTGGTCGGCGCCATCGGCGCCCTGCCGCTGGCCGCGTTGCGGCTGGACCGCGCCACCGTGCTCTCGCTCAGCAAACTGGGCCTCGAAACCATCGCAGATCTGGAGGCGATGCCGCGCGCCTCGCTCGCACTGCGGTTCGGATCCATGCCGGGGCAACGGCTCGACCAGGCCTATGGCCGGGCATCGGAACCGTTCGAGCCGATCGCCGCGCCCGAGCGCATTGAGGTGGAGCGGCGTTTTGTCGAACCCATCGGCGCGCCCGAGACGTTGGCCCGCTACACCCGTAAGCTCGTCGATCAGCTTTGCCAGCAACTGGAGGAAGCAGGGGTGGGCGCGCGCCGGCTCGACCTGCGCTTCCACCGCGTCGACAATGTGATCGAGGCGATCCGCGCTGGTCTTGCCCGGCCCAGCCGGGACGCCAAGCAGATGGGGCGATTGCTGTGCGACCGGATCGAGACCGTCGATCCGGGCTTTGGCATAGAACGGATGCTGCTGGCGGCACCGGCGGTGGAGCCGCTGAGTTTTCGCACCATCTCCAATCTGGGCGATGTGCCGGTTCCCGACGTGGCGGCGCTGGTCGACATATTGGGCAACAGGGTGGGGGAGGAGCGACTCTACCGCTATGCCGCGCGGGAAAGCGATATCCCCGAACGATCAGTGACCCGAATCGCCCCCATGGCCGATCCGACCCTGCTGCGCTGGCCTGAACGCTGGCCGCGGCCGGCACGGCTGTTCGCGCGGCCCGCGCCGATCGACACCATGGCGCTGCTGCCCGATCATCCGCCGGTCCATTTTGTCTGGCGGGGCATCAGGCGGCGGGTGAAGCAGGCCGATGGCCCGGAACGCATCTATGGCGAATGGCATGTGAGCGAGGCGGAGTGGCTGAGCGTCCGGGATTATTTCCTGATCGAAGATGAAACAGGAGCCCGCTACTGGGTGTTTCGACAGGGCGATGGCATGGACAGCGCGACGGGCGGGCAGGGCTGGTTCCTGCATGGGCTTTTCGGCTGAGAAGCAAAGCCTTGTTGCCCTGCTGATGCCCGTCGACCATAGGCCTTGAAAATGGACGAGAAAACAAACGCTACGATTTTAAGGGTGATCGAGCGCGCGCCCCAATGGCTGCGGCATGATCTGGAATCCAAGGACGCGGCCGCGCGCGGTCGCGCGGAAGAAACACTGGCGGCAATGATCAGCGACGCGCTTGCCAACGGAACCGCCGTGTCAGCGGAGGATTAAGCGCGGAACTTCGTTGGAGCCTGGGATGATGCGTGCCGTGGAGATTGCCGTGCCTGCACTTCCCCTCATCGCAGCCCTGATGTTGGCCGGGTCTTTGCCGGCTCAGGCCGCCGACAATCATGAACTCTTGCACGTCGCTTGCGGGCAGGGGC
The DNA here is from genome assembly GCF_049913335.1 of Sphingobium sp. R-21. Taxonomy (NCBI): domain Bacteria; kingdom Pseudomonadati; phylum Pseudomonadota; class Alphaproteobacteria; order Sphingomonadales; family Sphingobiaceae; genus Sphingobium; species Sphingobium sp. R-21. Next base: position 859,741 of record NZ_CP184375.1, read on the forward strand.
GTGGCTTCGGGCTTCGCATCGAAGGGCGGCAGGCGCGCGTGCAGCTGGCCGACAGCGAACTGGTCCTCGTCCGTAAGCCTTCGTCGCTGGGCCAGCATTTTCGCAATGGCGAAGCGACCTTGATTCTGGACGATGGCTATGTCGCCTTCGTCCAGAAGGATGATTGGGATTGGCAGGACTGTCATCTCGACGAGCCATCCGCACCGAAACGGTGACGAATCCATCTTGAATTGCTACGCAAAAGGCATAGCTTGTTTTTGTCGCTTCCTCCCCTTCGAGCGGCATATCTCTGAACTGGCCCCGCCGTGATGCTTTGCTCCGGCGGGGATCCTTTTATCCAGTCCTGATGCTGGGCCGGGGCGGTTGAAGGCAGCGGCACTTCGCGCACCAGTTGGCAGTGCCCCCGCCGGGGCTGTTGACTCTTGGTGCGTTGGAACAAATAGCGAACATATACGCTATGATGTGAGAATCGGCAGGTGCCGCCATGCGATATGCTGAACTCCAATGCGCCTCCCATTTCTCCTTCCTGCGCGGTGCGTCGAGCTGCGAGGAGCTGTTCACCCAGGCGGAGGCCTGCGGCCTCGACGCGCTGGCCATTACGGACCGCAACAGCCTGGCCGGGATCGTGCGCGCCCATGAGGCGGCCAAGGTCACCGGCGTCCAGCTGATCGTCGGCTGCCGGCTCGACCTTGCCGAAGGTCCGTCGCTGCTGGTCTATCCCATCGACCGATCCGGCTACGGCCATCTGTGCCGATTGCTCAGCCGCGGAAAGAAGCGGGGCGGGAAGGGCAAGTGCATCATCGGCTGGGACGATGTCGGGGAATTTGCCGAAGGACTGCTTGCCATATTGCTGCCGGAGGAAGTGGAGGAAGCGCAAGCCATGATCGGTCGCTTTGCTGCCCTCTTCGCCGGACGGGGCTATCTGGCGCTGACCCTGCGCCGACGGCCCGGCGATCAGCTGCGGCTGCACAATCTCTCCAATCTCGCCGCACGGCATGCAGTGCCGACGGTGATCACGGGAGACGTCCTTTATCACCATCCGCATCGCCGGGTGCTGCAGGAGGTGATGACCTGCACCCGCCATCGCTGCACCATCGATGAGCTGGGCGCCCGGCGCGAACTCCATGCCGATCGCTATCTGATGCCGGCCGCTGAAATGCACCGGCTCTATGGCCGCTATCCTCAGGCGCTGGCGCGGACGCTGGAAATTGCCGAGCGCTGCCGCTTCTCGCTCGACGAACTCAAATATCAATATCCCGACGAAGCCAGCGTTCCCGGCCTGACGCCGCAGGCGGCGCTAGAGCAGATGAGCTGGGAAGCGGCGGAGGCCCGTTATCCCGAGGGCGTGCCCGACAAGGTCGCGCGCCTGCTGCGGCATGAACTGGGGCTGATCGCCGAGCTGGGCTATGCGCCCTATTTCCTGACGGTGAATTCCATAGTCCGCTTCGCGCGCAGCCGGGATATTCTGTGCCAGGGGCGGGGATCAGCCGCGAACAGCGCGGTCTGCTATGTGCTGGGCATTACCTCCATCGATCCCGAGCGATCCGACCTGCTGTTCGAGCGGTTCGTCAGTCAGGAGCGCAAGGAACCGCCCGATATCGACGTCGATTTCGAGCATGAGCGGCGGGAGATCGTCATGCAATGGGTGTTCGACACCTATGGCCGTAATCATAGCGCGCTTTGCTCGACGGTCATCCGCTACCGCGCCAAGGGCGCGATCAAGGATGTCGGCAAGGCGTTGGGCCTCTCGGAAGATCTGATCAAGGCGCTTTCGGGTCAGGTCTGGGGCTGGAGCGAGGAGGGCGTGCAGGAGCGCCATGTCGAAGAGCTGAACCTCAATCTCTCCGACCGGCGCTTGCGGCTGGCGCTCGATCTCGCCCGGGAGCTGATTGGGACGCCCCGCCATCTCTCGCAGCATCCCGGCGGATTTGTGCTGACCCATGACCGACTTGATGAGCTGGTGCCGATCGAGCCCGCCGCCATGGCCGACCGGCAGGTGATCGAGTGGGACAAGGACGATATCGACGCGCTCAAGTTCATGAAGGTCGACTGCCTGGCGCTGGGCATGCTGACGGCGATGAAGCGCGGGTTCAATTTCCTGGAGCAGCACAAGGGCATCCGCATGGACCTGTCCTCGATCCCGCCCGAAGACCCGCGCACCTATGCCATGATCCGCGCCGCCGACACGCTGGGCGCCTTCCAGATCGAGAGCCGGGCGCAGATGGCGATGCTCCCGCATATCAAGCCTCGGACCTTCTACGATCTGGTGATCGAGGTGGCGATCGTCCGTCCGGGCCCCATCCAGGGTGATATGGTCCATCCCTATCTGCGCCGCCGGGCGGGCAAGGAGACGGTGGAATATCCCAAGCCCGAACTGGAAAAGGTGCTGGGCAAGACGCTGGGCGTGCCGCTGTTCCAGGAGCAGGCGATGCGGGTCGCGATCGAATGCGCCGGGTTCACCGCGTCGGAAGCGGATCAGCTGCGGCGAGCCATGGCGACGTTCAAGTTCACTGGCGGCGTGTCGAAGTTCAAGGAGAAGCTGGTCAGCGGCATGGTCGAGCGTGGCTATACCGCCGAGTTCGCCGAAAAGACTTTCGGACAGCTGGAGGGCTTTGGCAGCTATGGATTCCCGGAAAGCCATGCGGCGTCGTTCGCGCTCATCGCTTATGCTTCCTGCTGGCTCAAATGCTGGCATCCTGAGATATTCTGCGCGAGCCTGCTCAATGCCCAGCCCATGGGCTTCTATGCCCCCGCGCAGATCGTGGCGGACGCCCGGGCGCACCGGGTCGAGGTTCGGCCGGTCTGTATCAATGCGTCACGCTGGGATTGTACGCTGGAGCCGATCGACGGCGATCGGTTCGCCGTGCGGTTGGGGATGCTGATGGTGACGGGGCTGAAGGAGGCGGACGCCGCCCGGATCATCGCGGCGCGGGCGGATGAGCCGTTCGTCAGCGTAGAGGAGTTGTGGCGCCGGGCCGGTGTTGGAGCAGGCGCGCTCAACCGGCTGGCTGAGGCCGATGCCTTTCGCGCGTCACTGCGGCTGGCACGGCGGGAAGCCCTGTGGGCGATCAAGGCGCTGCGCGACGAGCAACTGCCGTTGTTCGCGGCGGCTGACGCACGGGAGAATGGGTTCGTGCAGGAGATTGTCGAGCAGCCAGTGGCGCTGCGGCCGATGAGCGAGGGCAGGGAGGTGGTCGAGGATTATGGCCATGTGGGCCTCACCCTCCGCCAGCATCCGGTGTCGTTTTTGCGCGAGGAACTGCTCAGGCAGAAGATGGTGCCGTGCAGCGCGCTCGATACGACCAAGGACGGGCGCTATATCTGGTTGGCCGGGCTGGTGCTGGTCCGGCAGCGGCCAGGATCGGCCAAGGGGGTGATGTTCATCACGATCGAGGATGAGAGCGGGATCGCCAATCTCATCATCTGGCCGCGCATGTTCGAGCAGAACCGGCGGATCGTCATGGGCGCGCGGATGCTCGGCCTCTATGGGCAGGTGCAGCGTGAGGGCGAGGTTGTGCATGTGATCGCGAAGAAGCTTATCGACCTGTCGCCGTTGCTGGGATCGTTGGGGCAGCGAGGGGAGGTGATGGCTGGATCACACAAACCACGCGACATTCTGATCAGAGATTTGCACATTGATCAGATCCGCGACTGGGCGTTGGTGAAGAGCAGGAATTTTCATTGATGCCGTCGCGAAGGCAATCCTGAAGGCCCCGATTTTGGGGAACTCGGGGACATTTGCGACAGTCGGGTTCGGAACGCGACAGCGTCGAATTCGACCGTCGCCCGAGAGCGGGCCGACGTCCGTTCGCGCCAACATATCAGACGTTCACCGGTCGATTGACGCTCCCTGAAAGCGGCCGCTCGTTCACCTGATAATGTCGATTTTTACTTAGTTTTCCGGTGGAAGGCGATATCGGAAATTGCAGGTCCATAGAGAGCGCGGTTGTCAGCACGCGCCCGGATCGTCATGCTCGATCAATGGCTGACAGCTCGACAGAACTTCATCTTTCAATGTGGCGGGGTGGTCCGACCCAATCGGAGAGGCTCATCGCAGCGCTGTTACGCGTCGAAGGGTATCAGAATGTCGAACCTCAAGCCCCGTTGGGCGGGCCGGATGGCCGCGCAGACGTCCTCTGCAATCGAGGTGGCTACAGCTATGTAGCAGCGGTCTATTTCCCGCCTACAAACAAGGAATATGATGACATCGTCGATAAGTTCGACCACGACATTGTCGGCGTCGACACACGGAAGCGCAGCGCCTTTGCATTTTTCACCAATCAGAGGCTGACCCGCAGCCAGCGCAACATGCTCAAGAGTAGGGCGTTAGGGAAAGGCATTGAATGTGAAGTTTACGACGTCGAGCGAATTTCCGGTATGCTCGACGTCCCGTCCGGCTACGGACTACGAGCTGCATATCTTGCCATCCCGATGTCGGACGGGGAGCAGATCGCCTACTTTGCCAGCCGTGAGGACCTTGCCGACGCGGCCATCGATCGCAATACCGCCGAGTTGCGCCTGCTTAGAGAAAAGGTCTCAGGACTAGAAGCGCACACCAGGGTCGTTGCGCACACAATGAAGACCGTCGCCTTCGCGTCAGGTGCCGAACACACCGTTCCTGCAATGCGACTTGTCGATCCACTTCCGATGGGCGAACTCATCGGAACTTCATCGGCTTCAGAAATCACGCAACGGATTGGACCTGAACTGCTTCTCCTAGTCCACCGTCTCGTCTGTTTCGAACTACCATCTCGGGTAATCGGTATCTTTCGCACAGAAGAAGTATCTTTAATGGTCCCAGGCGCAGCACCGCGCACCGTCACGGAGCCCGCTCTGATTGCGGAGCAAATTGCAGCCTTGTGCGCGGATTGGCAAGCGGCGCGTACCGACGCAAGCACGACAGCGTCTAAGCTCACAGCGCTCGCCATCTTCCACCATAGGTTTCTGCTCATCCACCCGTTCCTCGATGGCAATGGGAGAACGGCGCGCGCCCTTCTTATGCAACAGTGTCTTGACCTTTTTGGCCATGCCGACATGAGCCGCATGGACCGCGGCATCAACTATCGCGAGGCGCTGTTCGCAGCGGATAACGGCAACCTGGTCCCGCTTTGCGCAATCATCGCCGCGATCATCGCCGATTGACGGCGCATTTGATTGAACAGACTCTTGGCCTCGCTGACGTAGCAGTCGTTCAGCGCCGACATAGCTGCCGTTCGGTTCGATGAACGACATCCTTATTAGCTGCCATTGATTCATCACCTCCAGCACAGAGAGAATGCTCGTGATCTCAAATAACTTTACATTGTAGAGTAATTTGAATTATGAGAACCGCATGACTGATATCGATTCGGCTCTGGACGATATAGCGCGGTTGCGTGAGCAGCTGGCCGCCAGCAGCCGCTTTCAGGGGCTTGCTCCTGGTGTGGTCGCGCTGACGGGACTTTTCGCCCTTGCCCTCGGAGGGTGGCAACTGCGCGCAACCGAGGAGGACCTGTTCGTCTGGATCCTGCTCGCAGCGATCTGCGCGCTGATGATCGGCACCGAGGCTGTGGTCCGGTCCCGAACCCACCATCGCGCAATGGCCGACCGGATGCTGACCACCACGCTCAACCGGTTCCTGCCGGTGGCAACAGCGGGTGCGATCATCGGGATTGTCATCCTGTTACGCGCGCCCGAGCATGGTCGCCTGCTTCCGGGCTTGTGGCAGGTGCTGATGGGCGTTGGCATTTTTTCCGTCCTGTCGAACCTACCGCGCCAGATGCTGTTTGCGGCGCTCTTCTATTTCGCGACCGGCACGGCGTCACTGATCCTGAGTGCCAACAATGCGCTGTCCACGGCATGGCTGATGATGGTGCCATTTGGTGTCGGCCAGTTGCTCGTCGCCGGACTGCTCCTTCATGCTTCAAGGGAGGCGCCGCATGGCTGATAGCTCCAAAGCCCCCTTTGCCTTCGAAGGGCTCGACCGTGTGCTGCATGAAAAGGCACGCCTGTCGATCATGACCTCGCTCGCCGACCACCCCAAGGGCCTCAGCTTTACCGAACTGCGCGAGCTGTGTGGCCTTACCGACGGCAATCTCAGCCGCCACGTCCAGATATTGGAAGAAGCCGGCATGGTGAGCGTCACCAAAGGCTTTGAGGGGCGGCGTCCGCTCACCACATGCAAGCTTACCGACGAGGGCCGCGCGCGCTTCTCCGATTATCTCGGTGTGCTCGAACAGGTGTTGCGCAGCGCGCGGCGCAAGGACGCGCCCGAGAAGAATCTCAGGGAGAAATTCACATGAAGATCGCAGCCAGTCTTTTGCCGTTGCAGAGCGCGACACCTGCCCGGAACCGCATATCCCCCTTTTTATCAATTAACTCTACAATACAAAGTTATTTACAAAAATTGGATAGCAGTTTCCATCGCCGCCGACAGGGTAAGAGCCTACTGATCTATTGCGCCATAGTGGCAGTCGCGAACCTGCTGGGAAGCTTGACGCAGGATGGCGCCTATAAGTCAGCGTTGCTGGGCCTGAGTTTCCCCGGCGCCGGCTTTTTCCATTGGGCGTTTGGTGATCAACTCCTGCTTTCTCTCGGCTTCTTCGCGGCTGGCCTCTGCATGTTCGGCGCTGCGCTGGTCCTCTGGTTTGCCACGGGCAACATCATCGCACCAACGGCCTGCTGGATTGGTCTCGCTGTTCTCGCAGCACGCCACGATCTAATCGGGTTGGTCGATAGCGGCGCGACCAATGCCTGGCCCTGGCTGATCGCCCCAAGCATCATAGCGGCCGGATCAGCAATACGGCTTCGACCAATCAAACCGCGCGCACTCCCTTTGCCATCCCGTCCCTTTGCAACGGTTCGTGTCGAGGAAGAGAGCCGACCGGAGCTTTCGGTCGAGAACTGCAAACGCCTGCGTTTGCTGCTCGACCGGGCGTTGCAACCGGTGGACCGCTTCGACGGTTTCGAGTGGCGCGATCAGTTCCAGACTGCGGCAATGCGCTATCAGGTCAATTTCATGGCCTATGCACTCGCGATGGCGCAGCATCGCCATGCGCCTGCCGCGCGCGCCAGCTACGACGAAGCGCAAGCATGCCTTCTTGCGAAGATCGGCGACCGGCAGCTGTGGCGCTACTGGCGGCTGGAAAATGCGTGGGGTAATCTCCGCCTCGACTCTGATCCCGTTCCCCGCCAGAACATCATGTATTCTGGCTTCACGCTGCTGCAGATGGCGCTGGGCGGCGGCAACACGCTCGATCTGCACCGGTCCGGGAAGGTCGGGAAGACCTATGGTCTCGATGACATCGCTGGTCTGCTCGAGGCGCAATATCGCGCATCCCGATACGGCCTGCTCGCCTGCGAGCCGAACTGGATCTACCCGCTGTGCAACCTCATCACCATGGCCGGGATCAGGGCAAGCGACGCTCGCCTCGGTGCCGATCGCTGGGTGCGCCTTTCCGAATCGTTTCTTACCGCGCTTCAGAGAGAAGGCACGCGTGCCGACGGCAGCTTCATCGCCTTTCGCTCGTCGCTGACCGGGATTGCGCCGCCCGCACCAGGCGGCATCGTGATGCAGGCCTTCCCCTGCCTGTTCCTCAATTCGCTCTTCCCTGAGTTAGCTCAGGAGCATTGGCACCGCGTCTGCCAGCGTCTCGATCATGGATCATGGGACCGCTTGTTCTGGCCGGTCGATGTCGGCAATTACGTCTTCAGCCGCGCGTCGAGCTATGCCGCGACCGCGGCGGCCGCGGTCGAGATGGGCGACAGTATAATCGCCGATGAATGCCTGCGCAGGCTGGAGCTGGAATGTCCATCGCATGAGCTGGGTGACGTCATCCATCGCGAGCGCGCCTCACTCTGGGCGCATACGCTGGAGATATTCGCGCGCTGCAATCGCGCCAACGGCCTGCGCGATCTGATCTCACACACGCCGGATCGCAAGGGGCCGCATCTGCTCGCGGCACCCTATCCCGACCTTCTTGTCATCCGGGCCGTAAACGAGGACCGCGCGCTGGATCTTGTACTCGACCCCGGCCTGCCGAACCCAACGCCATTGATCGAACTGGGCGGCCTCTTGCCCGGGCGACATTATCGCACCGGCTCTTCCGAACAGCCCTTTGTGCGGTCCGACGAGAACGGCAAGGTATCCCTTCGCGTCTTATTCAACCAGCGAACCCACCTGCGGTTCGAACCCGTGGTCTGAGAGCCACCCATGGTTTGCTGCACAGTCATCGCCGCGCTGCTGGGGCTCCTCGTGCGCCCGCTTCTCGCCCTGCGGACAAACCCGCTCGCGTGGCGATCGGTCGTTGGCGAAACGACGCCTGCGCCGCCGATCCGCTCAGTGGGTCGCTTGCAGAGCTTTAGCCATGCCTTTGAAGGACTGCGCTTTCTGGTCGGCAACGAACCCAATATGCGCATCCATCTCGGCCTTGCCGCCACCGCTATAAGCGCGGGCATTTGGTTGCGCATTGATCTCAATGAATGGCGCTGGCTGATCCTTGCCATCGCGCTGGTGCTCGCGGCCGAGGCACTGAACACGGCGGTCGAACAGGTCTGCAATGCGGTGAGCCGCAGCTTCAACCCCGCAATCAAGGCGGCAAAGGACGTTGCGGCGGGCGCAGTGCTGATTGCCGCGATCGCCGCCGCGCTCATCGGCGGGAGCATATTCCTGCCGCATCTCGCGAAACCGTTTTCCGGCGAGGCGTTGCCGACACCCTTTCTCTGTGGGGGAGCAAACTGATGCGCATCATGCTGGTGAACGTACCGCACCCCGCGATCGGCAGCCGCATTCCCGACGATCATCTGCCGCCGCTGGGATTGCTCAGTGTCGGTGGGCCGCTGATCGACGATGGGCATCATGTACGGCTTATCGATGGAGAGTTCGGACCGATGCCGACCGATGCAATCGTCGAGCAGGTCGCCGCCTTCGGACCAGATGCGGTCCTGTTCGGCCATTCCGGGTCGTCGTCAGGCCATCCGGTGATCACGGCGGTGGCGCAGGCCGTTCGTACGAGATTTCCAGATGCCTACATCATCTATGGCGGGGTTCATCCGACTTATTTCTGGCGCGACATATTGGAGAGCGAACCTTGGGTCGATGCGATCGTTCGTGGCGAAGGCGAGGAAACGGCGCGGCGTCTTATCTGCGCGCTGGAATCGGGAAGCACGCTCGACGCCGTGCGCGGGATTGCCTTCCGCCGCAATGGTGCCGCCCATGCAACGGGTGCAGCCCCGGTCATCCAGACCCTTGATGACTACCGCATCGGCTGGGAACTGATCGATCATGCCCGCTACAGCTATTGGGGCGGCAAGCGCGCTGTCGTCGTCCAGTTCTCGCGCGGCTGCCCACACCTCTGCACCTACTGCGGCCAGCGCGGCTTCTGGACCCGCTGGCGTCATCGCGATCCGGCAAGGTTCGCCGCCGAGATCGCCCGGCTCCATCGCGAACAGGGGGTGGAGGTCTTCAACTTCGCGGATGAGAATCCATCCGCCGGACGCAAGGCGTGGAAGGCATTTCTCGAAGCGCTGATCGCTGAAGACATTGACGTCACGCTGGTCGGGTCGACCCGCGCCGACGACATCGTACGCGATGCGGAGTTCCTGCACCTCTACAAGCAGGCGGGCTTCGAGCGCTTTCTGATGGGCACCGAAAACACCGAAGAGGACACGCTGAAGCTGATCCGAAAGGGCGGCGCCACCAGTACGGACCGTGAGGCGATCCGGCTGCTCCGCCAGCACAATATCCTGTCGATGGCGACATGGGTCGCAGGCTTCGTCGACCAGACCGATCGTGACATGTGGCGTGCGCTGCGCCGGTTGATCGCCTATGACCCCGACCAGATCCAGGCGCTCTATGTGACGCCGCATCGCTGGACGCCCTATTATCGCGAAGCCGAAGACCGCAAGGTGGTGCAGGCCGACCGGACCAAATGGGACTACAAGCATCAGGTGCTCGGCATGGCGAAGATGCCGCCCTGGCGCCTGTTCCTCTGGGTGAAGTTTATCGAGGTGGCGATGCAGACGCGCCCGCGCGCGTTGCGACGGCTGCTATGGAACCCGGAGCCGAAGATCCGCCACGCGATCCGCTGGTATTATCGTATGGGGCGGCGTGTATGGTTCCATGAGATGGCGGGGTTCTTCCTGCGCGACAGAACCGGGCCATCAGGGACGACGGTAAAGACGTTCATCGGATCAACGCAGGAAAGCGAAGAGGAAGCTATGGCGGTGGAACGGTCGGCGCAACATGCTGCTTGACTCTCATCCGATTTCAGCAGATATTTCTGTCATGACAGAAACAACTATCGATTCGGACAAGCTGCCTGAAGCCGTAGAGGCTTTCGTTTTGCGCTGGGGTGACCTCGGCGGACAATGGGGCGTCAATCGCTCGGTGGCGCAGATACAGGCGTTGCTGTTCCTGTCTGACCGGCCGCTCACCGCCGAGGAGATTTCCGAGAAGCTGGGCATGGCCCGCTCAAACGTGTCCAACTCGCTGCGTGAGCTGCTCAACTGGAAGCTAGTAATGCGCGTGCCTGTGCTGGGCGATCGCCGCGACCATTATGTTGCGGAGACCGATCTGTGGCAAATGGCGAGCAAGGTCGCGCAGGGCCGTAAGGAACGCGAGATCGACCCGATGGTCGGTGCGATCCGCGCGGCCATGGAACATGCCGATGATCCCAAGATTAGCCCGGCCGTGCGCGCCCGGCTCAATTCCATGCATGATTTCGTCAACACGGTGGAGGGCTGGTATAACCAGATGCTCCACGTTCCCCCTTCGCAGATCATGACACTGATCCGTCTCGGCTCGAAGGTCGTTGGCCTGCTGAAGTTCGTTGGCGGCAAGGGTGGATCGAAAACTGAAACCGGCTGAAAAAATTTTGATCCATAATTTCTCTCATTACAGAAATACCAAAACAAACAGGAGTCCGGGGAATGACCGCAGTGCTGGAGAGAAGGGAAACGGAACGGGCGCGCGAAAGCGATGCTGCGCTGCTCGATCTGCGCTTTCGTGGGCTGGTGGGGGCCGACGCATGGAACAGCTTGCCGCAGGCAGTGAAGCTGCGCTTCGCCAAGCGGCTGGGGCCAGGACAATCAGTCAACTATGCCGGGCAAGTCCTGCATTGCCGGATGAGTACGTTGGGCTGGTTGATCGCGCAGGGGTGTCGCCTTATCGGCGCGCCATTGCCTCTGGAACGCGACGGCGGCGTCGCGGCGGTCGTCTCGGTGACCGAGGATGGCGCAAGCGGTGGCCAGGTGTGGACCCGTGTCTATACCCGTAAGCGCGGCTTCCCGCAGGTGATTCATAGTGCCAAGCGCTTCGCCGGCCCCACCGGGCTTGAGGAATATCTCGGTGGCGGCTTCGGCATCGCCCTTACCACCACGGCTGACGCGGACGGCATCCATTTCACCAGCGATCATTATTTCCTGATGCTGGCGGGTAGGCGGCTGCGCCTGCCTGCTTGGCTCGGCCCCGGCCATTTGCGCATCGACCATGCGGACCTTGGCGAGGGCGCGTTCACCTTCACGCTGACGCTGCGCCACGCGCTGTTCGGCGAGATCATGAGCCAGAACAGCCGCTTCCACGATCAACCTGCAATCGACAAGGAGCCTTGCCATGACTGACATTCTCTGGGCGGCCATATTGGCGCAGATGGCGATGGGCGCATTCGATACGCTCTATCATCATGAAGGGATGGAACGGCTTGCCTGGCGGCCCGATCAGCAGGACGAACTGCGGCTGCATGGTGTGCGTAATCTTGCCTACGCGGTGCTGTTCATGGCGCTCGGCTGGACCGAGCCGCATGGGGCATGGGCCATTGGCCTCATCGCGCTGATGGCAGGCGAGCTGCTCATCACCCTGTGGGATTTCGTCGAGGAAGACCGCACCCGCAAGCTGCCCGCCACCGAGCGCATCACCCACACGCTGCTGACGCTCAACTATGGCGTGGTGCTGGCGTTGCTGGTGCCATGGCTGCTCGAGCTGGCGGGCGCGCCGACCGTGCTCGTTCCGGCGCATTACGGGATCGTAAGCTGGCTGTGCGCGGTAGCCGCTCTCGGTGTGATCGTGTCGGGCTTGCGCGATCTGGCCGCCGCGCGCCGTTGTCCTAATTTGCGCCGGGAACCTGCCGCGCGGCTGGCCGAGGCGCTCAAAGGCCGCAAGGCAATACTGGTTACAGGAGGCACCGGTTTCATTGGCGCGCGCCTCGTCGCTGCATTGGCGGGTGCTGGGCATGAGGTGACGGTGCTCACCCGCAATCGCGCCAACGCATTACCGCTGGCTGAAACCGGACCGGTCCGGGTCGTGACATCGCTCGCCGAGATCGCCGACGATGCGCACATCGACGCGATCGTCAATCTGGCGGGTGAACCGATTTCCGACAGCCCCTGGACTAGGGCAAAGCGCATCCGCATCGTCAAATCGCGGCTGGCCGCCACCCATGATGTGCTCAACCTTATCCGCCGCCTCGACCACAGGCCCAAGGTCCTGGTCAGCGGCTCGGCGATCGGCTGGTATGGCCTGCGCCGCGACCAGATGCTGACCGAGGACAATCTCGGCGCGCCATGCTTCTCGCGCCGTGTGTGTGTGTCGTGGGAACGGGTCGCGCGCAAGGCGGAAGGATTGGGCGTTCGCACTGTGTTGCTCCGCACCGGCCTGGTACTCGACAACGACGGCGGGATGCTCGCGCGCATGCTTGCGCCGTTCGAGTTCGGCATGGGCGGTCCGTTCGGCAACGGCAAGCACTGGATGAGCTGGATACATCGCAACGATCTGGTGCGGATGATTGTCCACTGCATCGCGCACGAAGAGATCGTCGGCCCGGTGAACGGCACTGCGCCGGAGCCGGTAACCAATCGCGATTTCACGAAAGCGCTGGCCCACGCACTCCACCGTCCCGCGATCATCCCGGTGCCCGCATGGCCGTTGCGCAAGCTGCTGGGTGGTTTTGCCGAGGAACTGCTGCTCAGCGGCCAGCGTGTTTATCCGCAGGCGGCGTTGCGCAGCGGCTTTACCTTCAATTATGCAACAATTGATATGGCGCTGGGCGTAATCACGGGTGAACGCAAGGCGATCGCGCCGCCAAAGGTGCCCGAGCTGGTGCTGAAAGAGGCTGGGCTATGAATGCGTTCTCTTTTCCAAACCCCATGGAAACGTTGCGGAGAAACACCGTGCGGCATGTCCAATCGGTTTTTAACAACCGGTCGAAGGGCGAAGCGCCCGTCATCCGCTCCGACGACGCGCTGTTTCCGCCCGGATCGACGATATGGACGGTGCATGGCGATGTGACGACGATGATGATCGGCGGTGTCGCTGCGCTCCTTATGCTGCATCCGGCGGCGCTCGCCGGCGTGTGGGACTTCAGCAATTTTCGCGAGGATATGCATGGCAGGCTTCGGCGCACTGCACGCTTTATCGCGGTCACGACCTTTGCCGAGCGGACTGACGCGCTCGCGTTGATCGAACGGGTGAAAGCAATCCACGCAAAGGTGCAAGGCATATTGCCGGACGGGACGCCCTATGCGGCCGATGATCCCGCCTTGCTGGCATGGGCCCATGCCTGCGAGACCCGATGCTTCCTCTATGCCTGGCAAAGCTATGGCAACCGGCGATTAAGTGTTGTGGAGCAGGACCGCTATGTTGAACAGGCCGGACATGTTGCCGAAATGCTGGGCGCAAAACCGGTGCCGCGAACGATTGCTGAACTGGATGCGCTGATCGGCACAATGCAAGCCGACCTTCATGTTGATGTAAGAACACGGGAAGTCGCACGATTGACCGTGACTCAGCCCGCTATCGATCCGACTTCTGCTCCAATACAAAAGGCCTTGATTGCTGCGGCGGTTGACCTGCTGCCTGATTGGGCAAAGCAACTCCATAGCTTCGGGGAGCGGCCTATCATTACACCCATCGCCAAAACCGGTTCGCTGGCAGTAGCGCAAATGCTTCGCTGGGCCTTTTCTGTTCGATCAAAGGCTTGATATGCACAAAGCTGGCTTGAGCCAGATCATGGTGCGTCCATTGCCGGAGCAGTCGCTGCTGTTCGACTATCATGCCAAGGGCGATTACACTGATTGTTTTACGATCGACGTTGCCGGCGACGTTTCGCAACAGCAGTTCGTAATCGCGTTCTATACGAGCCGCCTATTCAAGGTCGAACGGTTCGTCCTGAAATGGCTCGTTGCAAAACCTTCGACCGACCCAGAAGCCGAAAAACTGGCCAATGGTTCAATCGACAGCTTTGCTGCCTGGACTGTCGAAGGCCAGGAGCCCAACCAGTTGCTGCTTTGCGATTATCAGGGACGTACACGTTCATGGCTGATGGCGAAACCGGTCGGGAAAGGTGCCGAAGCAGCCACGCGGCTTTTCTTTGGCACCGGTGTCGTATCGGCAACAAATCGAAAGACAGGCCGCAGATCCATGCCTCTTCCCTTCCGCCTACTCCTCGGTTTCCATCGTCGTTATGCGAAGGCGTTGCTGCGCTCGGCAGTGATGAGACTGATTGCACGAGAATCAAGTGTTTCGTGAACGCCAACATAGCCGCCGTTTCGGTGATCCGCCTACGGTCCTACAAGGCGCCATTCGTTCATCCTCCAAACCAATGGCGGCTATCCCAGAGCCCAGATACTTGTTGCTGCCAACAGGCCTCATCGCAGACGATCGTCGCGACCACCTCACCCCGCAGGTCGAGTTCAAATAACTTGGGGCGTCGCCCGGAGGCTGATTAAACTGCGACGGCCTGTTGTACTCGACCATCTTGCCCGAAGATCCTCAGGTAGCGCTCGATTTCAGCAGGATCGCCGGTCGCCTTGGAAGGATTGTCGGAGAGCTTCACGGCAGGACGCCCGTTGGCGCTAGTCACCTTGGCCACGAGCGAGATCGACCGCAGCTCGTGCCTGCCATCGGGATCGCAGCCTCGAAAGTCGTTGGTGAGGTTGGTGCCCCAGCCGAAGCTCATCCGCACCCGACCATGGAAGTGACGATACGTCGCTTCGATGCTGTCGACATCCATCCCATCGGAGAAGATCAGCAGCTTGGTGCGAGGATCGCGGCCATGCGCCTCCCACCAGGCAATGATCTGCTCGCCGCCCCGGATCGGGGGCATGGAGTCCGGACGGAAGCCGGTCCAGTCGGCGAGCCAATCGGGGGCGTCGCGCAGAAACGCGGTAGTGCCGAAAGCATCCGGGAGCGCGATAAGCAGGTTACCGTCATAGTGTGCCTGCCATTCCTCTAGCATCCGATAGGGCGAGGCCGCGACGCCGGCATCATCATCGGCGAGAGCCGCCAGCACCATTGGCAGCTCGTGGGCGTTGGTGCCGATCGCCTCTAGGTCATTGTCCATCGCTAGCAACACGTTCGAGCTGCCGATGAAGCGCGTGCCCAAACCCTCCTTGAGCGCTTCAACGCACCAGCGTTGCCAGAGGAAGCTGTGGCGGCGGCGGGTGCCGAAATCTGAAATCACCAGGTCAGGAAGCTGGCGCATCCGTTCCACCTTTTCCCAGAGCTTGGCCTTGGCGCGGGCGTAGAGCACGTCGAGCTCGAAGCGGCCCTTACCCCTGAGCGCGACACGCGAACGTAGCTCGTTGACGATGGCAAGCGCCGGGATCTCCCACATCGTCGTATGCGTCCACGGCCCCTCGAACTGCAGTTCGAACTGGCCGTCGACCTTGCGCAACTCATAGTCGGGCAGCTGGAAATCGGCCAGCCATCCGATGAAATCGGGCGCGAACATGCGCTGCTTGCCGTAGAAGCTGTTGCCCGCGAGCCAGATCAGCTCCTTCTTTGAGAAGCGGACCGTACGCGCATGGTCAAGTTGCTCGCGCAGCTCCGTCTCGTCGATCACGTCCGCCAATCGCACCGACTTGCTGCGATTGATCAGCGAGAAGGTCGCCTGCACGTCTGGATGCAGATGCCGGATCATCTGCAGCATCAGCAGCTTGTAGAAGTCGGTGTCGAGCAGGCTTCGCACGACCGGATCGAGCCGCCAGCCATGATTATAGACACGAGTCGCGATATCGGTGACGGGCATGGTCGATCCTAGCCAGTTACGAGGTGAAGAGCATGGGCAGCGAGAGCCACGGATACGCGGCGGCCCCAGTCGAACACCAGAAAGTCCTGTTCCATGCCGTCCGCAAAGATCACGCCGCCATCGTTCATCCGCAAGGTGACCTCGATCATTTCGCCGGGGAGCTTGCCTGCTGCGCGATGAAACCGAAATTGCGGACGTGCGCGATCATTGTTCCCCTTTTGCTTGACGGTAGCAATAGAGTTCGGCCGGACGGAACGACGCGCCGGTTTCGCGCTCGCCCGTCGCTTCCAGCCAGCCGCGGTCGAGCATGCGGCGACGGAAGGCAGGCTTGTTGAGCTTGGTGTCGAGGATGGCTTCGTAGATGTCCTGCAAAGCGCGCAACGTGAAACGCTCGGGCAGGAGCGCGAAGGCGATCCCGGAATAGTCGAGCTTCCCGCGCAGGCGCTGCACCGCGAGGCTGAGCATCTCACCGTGATCGAACGGCAGTTGCAGCGGATCGCCGTCACCGATACGCGCCTCGATGGGGCCGCCTATCTCGCCGGGCCATGGTACGTTGAGTTCTGCGAGCGCCAGCTCCGGGGCGGACTTCAACGCGGCCGCGAAGCGGTCCGCCGGGAGGAGCGCGAAATAGGCCACGCTGATGATCCGCGTCCGCGGGTCACGATCGACTGCCCCGAACGTGTAGAGCTGCTCGACATAGGCATCCGACATCCGCGCCTTCTCGACAAGGATACGATGCGCCGCTTCGTCGAGGCTCTCACCGATCCCGACAAAGCCGCCGGGCAGCGCCCATGCCCCCGCAAACGGGTGTTGGTCGCGTCGCGTGAGCAACACGGCAGGCGCGCCATCGACCACGCTCATCAAGATCAGATCTACCGCGACTGACGGGCGTTCATACGCCGCAGGATCGTAGTTTTCGAGAAAGGCAGCTTCGTCCATTGCTCTACCTTATATGCGTTATGCGCTTTACTTATGTGCGAAGTGCGCATATGTCAAATGTCAAGGAGGTGAGCTATGAAGCGTTTCGTGATCGTCGTCGACATGCAGCGGGATTTTGTGGCCGCCGACGGGGCACTGCCGGTGGGTGGAGCGGAGGCGATCGTACAACCAATGAAAGCGTGGCTCGCGGGCCTACGTTCCGAAGACGTGGCTGGCGTGCTCTTCACCGCGGACACGCACGTGCCTGCGATCTATGCAGCCTCGACAGAGGCCGAAGAGTTTCCACCACATTGCGAGAAGGGCACGCCGGGATGGAAGAATGTGCTCGAACCAGACGCGGTCGATCCTGCCATCCCAGTCTATCGACTCGAAAAAGGCGTGTTCGACATGTGGGCCGAGCCCGATCTCACGGTTACGGCGGTCGCGACAGGTGAGCAGGTTGCGCGAGACGCCTTGTTTGCGGAGCTGAAGGCGCGGGACGTCACCGAAGTGACGGTGATCGGCGTCGCTGCCGACTATTGCGTTCGCTGGGCAATCCAGGGCCTCGTCGCACGCGGTTTCGTGGTAGAGGTGCCGACGCGACTTACCTGCGGGATCACGCGACCGATCGAACAAGTCATCGCCAATGATTTTGCGGACGCGCCGGTCCGGCTGGAGGCGGCAGCATGATTGTCCTGTGGCGCGTCTCTAATCACTGCAATCTGGCGTGTCCCTTCTGCGCCTATGACAAGCGCCTGCGCTTACCGCGGGAAGAGGCGGATCCGAAGCAGGTGGCGCAGCTCATCGACCTGCTCGGCGCGTGGCGGAGCGAAACCGGGCGACCGGTGCTGTTGAGCTGGCTCGGCGGCGAGCCGTTGTTGTGGGCGCCGCGTGCCGAGCTGGACAAGCACGCGGCCAGCCAAGGCATTGGACTTAGCCTGACCACCAACGGGACCCGCTTGGGTGCGCCGCGCGTGCGAGCGGAGCTTGTGCAGCGCTACAGGGAGGTCACGATTAGTATCGATGGCATGGGCGACTTCCATGACGCCATGCGCGGCTGGCGCGGTGCGTTCGACAAGCTCGCGCAGAGCGTCCCGGCGCTGACAGGTGAGCGGGACGCCGCGGGCGCGGGGCTCAAAGTGCGCGCCAACATCGTGCTGATGCGCGACAACATCGATGGTTTTGCCACATTGTGCCGAACACTCGCCGGCTGGGGAGTCGACGAAATCAGCTTCAATCAGTTGGGCGGGCGCGATAGACCCGAATTCTATCTCGACCATCGCTTGCGCCCCGACGATGTCGCGCAACTGGTGGCTGAGGTGCCCCGGCTGCGCATCGAGCTCGGCCAGATGGGAACAATGTTGGTCGGCGGGACTGCTTATCTGGAGCGGTTCGCCGACACAGTCGCGGACCGGCCGCTGCCCATTGCCGATTGCCGCGTGGCAGAAACCTTCCTGTTTATCGACGAAGGCGGCCGCATTGCGCCGTGTAGCTTCGCGCCCGATCATTTCGGAGTTTCAGTTGATGACCTTCGTAGTACCGCGGATCTTCAGGCTCTGCCGCGCCAATTGCAGTTGCACCAGCGCGCGCGGCCGGCCCGCGACTGCGCCGATTGCCCCAGTACCCAGCAGTTTGCCAAGTTCGAACCGCTGCTAGCATGAATCCGTCCGGGCGAACTCATTTGACTGCAAGCGCTAACATAGCCGTCATTCCTTGCTTCGGATTAGCTCGCCAAAAGCTGCCCTACGTTCAGACACTCGCCGGCGACGGCACCTGGCCGATTTCGGAATGTCGCCTTACCGGCGGGTAAGAAGGGATAGCCGCCGGTCCTCTTTAGGACAGGCGACACGATCGTGGGCAGAAATAGCTGCCTGTCGCCCGTCGACCAGAAATTGCCCTCTGAGCGGTTGTGTTTGCTCCCCAATTGCGGACATTCGACAAATAGGCGATATTAGCCGCATGACGCCGGGCAGCGCCTTCAATTGGATAATTGCGACTGTAATGTTGGCTACGACATTCTTCACTGCCCTCGCTGGCCGCGTCACATTACGGGGCGGGTGCATCATCGACCGAGACGTTGAGCCTGTTAGGTTTTGGATGTTTGTCGCTGCGTGTGGAATCGCGGCCGGAGGTTTGTTTGCTCAGGCCGTCTTACATTTCCGCTAACGACCCGATTGCGGACGCGAGCGCCGCCGCCTAGTGTAAGTGGGCTGGACCGAGATAAAACGTGTCTGTGAGCTTCAGGTTGAGGGCTTCCACAATGAGGTCGATCTTTTCGCCATTGATTGATGCGCTCTTGTCGCCAATCGTGCGAGCTAAAATGAGGGCGCCGATCAAAACCGTCGCAGGTCGGTTATCTCAGGACGAGGTTGACGCCATCGTAAATGAATGCGGTGGTCCCTCGGGGATGGTCATGCTTAGTGAGGGCAACCTTATTATCATGCCCACGGAGGACGTTCTGCTCACAGGACGCGTTCTTCGGGCACTACAAGCGACTGGGGAAACTACTCTCAGCAAAGTAGGAAATGCTCGGCACGATAGCTCCACCGGAGGTTGACGAGTGATCCTAAGTTCTATGAATTTCGGCTTTTGAACTTCCGCTCCCCACCCCCCGCCAGCCATAAGCGGCCCCGATTCGCGCAAGAGCCGCTCCATTGGCGACCGTCCGGTCCGGAACGGGCAAGCTGCCGGACGGCTCGCGACCAGTTGTGGACATAGCGTCGCTTGGGCATTGCAATCCTAAGCTGACGTTTCAATCGCCCGGAGCATCGCAGGCATGAGACTGCCGATACGAAATTATCTCTCTACGCCGCTGACCATCTTTATCGAACCCATATGCGACCAGTATGAGGTTCCGGTCGGCGGAGAAGCAATCGTCACCCTTGAAGATGGGCATCCTCATTCGATTGACGTTCATCCGGATCAGTGGGTTTCCATATGGAATGAGGGGCAGGAATTGGCGCAGGTCGAGATTTTCAACGAGCATCAATTTTCCATGCCGATCAAAAAAGCAGATTAAACACAAACGACGATAATAGGATGGTGGTTTAGCCGGAAAAGCAGCCTCTAATACGGTGTTGATTGATCCTGGTCTTCATTGTAGCGATAAGCTGAGGGAGGGCAATTATGGTCATACTGTCAGTTACCGTGTCATTGTTGTTTATGAGCTTGCAGTCCGCTCACGCAATTGTGCCACCGGCACGGAAAGCAGGGACTTGGTGCCGTGGTATCCACATGCCAGGTCCATCCGGAGGAGCAAATCTTCTGTGGACAACTATACGCGGATCGGAAAGTGACCTTCAAACAGTCAGGGAACCCCTAAAAAATATCGGAGCATTCATTGAAGACGTTCAAGAAGATGGGCAAGAAGCAATTCGCGCCTATTACCGTGATGATTTAGACGTCCAAGCAATTGGTAGAATACTTAACGAAATTGATCGGGGAAAGTTTGGAAAAATCAAGACAAAAGATTTCCTAATGGGGTTAGATACTTTACCTGCGGATAAGTGCATTCGTCACACAATGTAGAATCCTACAGACGAGAATGTCCGCTTCCAAGGTTCCGACACGACAATCCGGACTGTCCCCCTTCCACCCTCGCTCGCCATTCGACCGCCTGAACCGCGCCGAACAGCCCTGACAGCCGCCCGTCCGGTTTCGGGCGGGAAAGCGGACTGGGCAAAATCGACCAGTTGTTGCCGCTATCCGTCCTTGTTCGGTTCCTCGAAACCAGACATGAATGGCTATGCTCAAAGCCATACCCTTCGGCATACTTTGCCTCCTATCCAGCGGATGCTCGGACACATGTGAAAACAGCGTAGCCGCGAAGGCAACCTCGCCCGATGGTCAACGCGATGCAGTAATCTTCCAGCGCGATTGTGGAGCGACGACAGGATATTCGACCCATATCTCTGTGCTGGGCAGTGGGACAGCCCCAAACGGCGGTGGGAACGCTTTCCGGGCGGATGATAATCATGGGACAGCCGCTGTTGGCGAATGGCAGGGGCCGTGGGCGGATATGAGGTGGATCGCGCCAGACCGTCTCCTGATCCGTTATGCATCGAAGTCGCGCATCTTTGACCAGCAAAGCAAGGTAGATGGCGTTGAAATCGACTACCAGCAGGCGTCTCGCTAACGACCAGAGGCAGTCGCTCGATTTCTTCGTTAGCCCGCTGTAAACCGGTCGTTCGATAATCGTGCCTGATCCAACAGGGGAAATGTCTTGGGTCGGCGCGAGATGATTTTAGGCGGAGCGTTTTGGCTGATAGCTCTACTTGCCTGCCTCGGCATCGCCTCATCCGCTTCCGATGCTTGCCGTGCAGGGCATTGGAACACCAAGCCTCAGTGGGACACCGGCTTATCTGCATTAAGCGTATTGGAACTGACGACGGAAAACCAAATCCTGTTCGATGGCGAAGAAATCCCGTGGCCTGAATTGGGCTCCCGTTTGACCGCTATACGCGAACTCCCCATTCAGCCTATGGTAGTGTTTAGGCCAGCAATGGGCGCGGATTGTCGCCAGATCGTCCGGGTTCGAGCTATGGTAGATCATTCCCTTGAGTGTAGAAGCGGCGGTTGTGCAGAGGGAACAGAATGGGACGCGCAGCGACAGCACGGTCCGAACATTTAGGACGGCAGCTATACGGATGATGGCGTTGATAGCCGACTGTCCGCTATCCACCCGCATCGTCATTCCAGCCCTGCGAATCGCCTCGCGTCACCGGTAACCTGCCGGTCCGGTTCGCGTTGGGGAAGCGGCCCGGCGGCACGCGACCAAAGTCAGACACTAACTCAGAGCCTCGCATTGTTGGAAAGCCGCCGCTAGACACGTCTGCTGGTGCTATTGAGGGGTGGGGAGCGTGTCAGGCATGGCCGAGGCATCTTACGGTCGAGAAGATCGTAGAGGGTATCTGGCGCGAGCCGGAATTACGGCTCTCAACTTAATCGTTCCAGGTCTTGGACTTCTTCGTGTCGGCGAATGGCGTGCGGGTGCTTTGCTTTTGATCGCGCCCTTCATCCTGATTCTGCTGATTGGCCTTGGGATGGGGTGCCTCCCTATCACGAGCTTTGGTCATGCGGTGATTGCTCTCGCCGCGGTTACTGCCTCAGTGGCTGCACTCTATGCCGTATCAACCATCCTAACGTGGCGCAGAAGTCGCCTCCGCTCGCCTCTGCAAAGGTGGTTTCGCTGGTATTGGTTGATTGCAGTAGCGATTTCGGTCGTGGTTCCGCTTAACCTCATGGCACCGCTGATGCACCGGCTATACAAGCCTTTTTATGCTCCATCAGAAAGCATGGCGCCAACAATCGGTAAGGGAGACAAGTTCATTGCCGACATGCGGTGGCGAGGACCATATGGGCGTGGTCAGATTATCATTTTCAAAGGGCCTAGTAACATTCGGGTAAGTCGGATCATCGCGCTTCCGGGAGACAGGGTTGCCGTGCGGGACGGTGTCCCAATCGTGAACGGCAAATCGGCTGTTCAGTTGACTGTGAGAAGAATGAACATACTCGGCTACGATGGGCGGCGATCGGTCATGATGCTGACTGAGCGCCTTCCGGGCGAGGCTTCAACACATCAGGTTCTCGATATGGGAGCCTTCAATTTAGATGAGATGGCTGAGATCAAGATACCGGCGAACCGCCTGTTTGTCCTAGGGGATAACCGCGATCGTTCCGCCGACAGCCGCGTTTCGCCAGAAGCATCTGGCGTAGGTATGGTGTCGATGAATTCGGTAATCGGCCGGCCGATGTATATTCATTGGAGCGATGATCGCCAGAAAATCGGTATGCGGTTAGACGATCAGCAATAGGTAACATTCCGTAGTTTTCAGGCGAAAGCTGACCGCCCCCTTTCCGCCCTCCACCATCGTTCCCACGGCGAATCACCTCGCGTAGCCGACAACCCGCCGGCCCGGTTTCGAATTGTGAAGCCGCCAAGCAGCAGGCGACCAATATCGGCCGTTGGTCGAGCCATATAGGTCGCCCGATAGTTGCCGGAGCTATGCGCCGAGACCCTATTGGGGATCGTCTGGTTCAGCGATAAATCCAACTTTTTCGAAGCCTGCACGCTGCGCAAGATATATCGCGTGCCCGATGCATCGATAAGGAATTTCGGTACCACCACCGACTGAAATTCGCCTTCCTTTTGAAGAACGTGACTTCAGAGCGACAAGCAAGGCATCTTCATCCTTGGGCAAGCTAAACGATTTGCCTTCCACCTCTATTTTGCATGTGTCCGGTTCAGTAAACTGAACGCGAAGGCGCAAAGCGCCACTCTCCTGCCCGCTTTCTTTGGCCAGAGCCGGGGTCACACAGAGAGAAAGAAGAATTGCGACTGACGCCGCACTTCGCACATGATGCAAGGTAGACATCAGAAAAAACTAATCATTTGGCTTCGCGCAGGCAACGTCCGACTTCCTTTTCACACTGCCGCAAGCGGACAGTCCGCTCTCCACCCCTCGCGGCGATTTGGGTGGGTGAAGGACGTAGCGGGTCCCGCCGGTGCTGCCGGTCCGGTTTATGTTCACATCGGATCGGATGCCCGAACGGCCCGCACGGGTGGATTGTGGAATGGCCGCTATATGATGGACTATCGCGAGAGCGGACGGCAAAAACGGTATTCATCGCGCCGTATCGAGAAAGCCCTCTCGCTCTGAACATCGACCATTATGCTATCAAAATAAACGCCGTTGAAACGGATATCCCGGCAGGATCGGGACAATATGTGCTTTGAACCACGCATCCGGTGCGATTTAATGGTGCAGATAGCCCTCTGATCATTGATTCCGTTATTGCCTCCCCAATAAGAGAGGGTGTCAGCATTCGATGCTTTGTCGCAGGGGATCTCCCGCAGGACGTAAATGCCTCTCTTTAGTGGCAATGCGTCTTTGGCTGCGGCTTGTTGATATGGCACCATAAGGAAGGCAGTCGTGGCTGATAAGGTGCGTAGCAGCATAGGCAGAAAGTGCCTTAAACGACCGGTTCCGGGAAGCTGTTTTCGCTAAGTAAACGGCAATAACGGCAAAACTGGTCGCCCGCGCCCGGTCCGCTATCGCCCGATTCCAGAATGGCGGGTTACCGGCAAGCGAATCGGGAAAGCTGCCTTAACTCGTAGAGGAAGCTGCCGCGCCGCAGACGACCACCGCTAGCCATAGGAACGCCGATCCGCAGGCGGCAAGGATCCATTGCTGACATTCCGGTTCAGGGGGGCGAAGCTGTCCAGCAGCACACGACCATTAGCGGACCTGCTGATTTTGTGCTTTCTTGAGGGGAGTATGGATCAGCATAACGGGATTAAGATGAAACGACACATGTCCGCTCTAGCTGTCGCAACATTTGGGAGCGCATTCGCGCAAGCGGCGCTGGCTTGCGCTGTGTTTCCTCCCCCGTTCGATCCCGCCAAAGAAAATTATGATGTGGTGTTCGTCGGGCGTGTCATGAACGAGGTTGGAAAATCGGGCAGCGTCTTGGCTAACCTTCGCGTCGAGAAGGTGATTTCCGGACAATTCCCTTTTTCCACATACCCCCTGACATGGTATGTTTACGACGGCCGAGGAATGTGTCCACCTCCCGGACCTTACCTGAAGAAGGGGCAGGTCGCGACTATATCTCGTTAGAAAGGCTACTCCCAATCCCACGGCTAAGCCGAATACCAACTTCTACGCAAAGGGTTGGGTGTTACGGGCTGCCCGGTGATGTCTGTCCATCGCCGGAACATTGCCGTGCGGCATGTCCGCTAACCACCCGTCAGCGCCGTTCTCGCGTTCGATTTCATGCGGATATAGACCGGACCGGCAGCACCGGCGCGACTCGCCACGTCTTTTATCCGGCGAAATCGCCGGATGGGTGGTTTGCGGACTATCGGTTTATGTGCTGGGATTTGGGAAAGCAGCCGTGCTCACCGGTGTCAATGGTCAACTTGCGAAGCTACACTTCCAGTGCGCCAGAATGTCGAAACCAAGTCTACTGGAAAAGGTCCAAAATGGAACCCGGCTGGCGAGCGCGGCCTCGGATCATTTGGCTTTGAAGTAAACTGCTTAACTCGATATTCGCCAACGGCAGTAACAAAATCAGACAGGCCCGGCCTTAGCCGATCTGCCTGCTGAGTGCACCAAGACGAGAACCTCTCCATGTCAAGATCATGAAGCAGAGAATTCGTGGCGATCAAGGCGCAAGCAAATTCCACTCCTGGCCGGCCATAATCCCTTTTACCTTGATAGCGTAGCGCGAGAAATGTCCCGTCAGCATACCAAGCATAACGCCATAGAGGTGGTTTATAGTCCCGGAATTTTCCTCGAACTAAACTTGATGTCGTCGACTGGTCAATTTCAACGCCACGAAGCAAATTCTGAAATAAGAGATCCGGTTGTTCGGTTGCGTAAATACGAACCTTAGCGCCGGACGGTCCAGGTAGCTCTTCCGATCCGATCGGAATGGCCTTATCATATCCGGCGCTGCCCCAACCGCGCTCCTCAGACGCACGGCATGATCGCGCTGCTATCTCGGTAACCGCTTCAATCGGCAGTCCGTCGCGCAATCCCGATGTAGGTATATCTACCCTGCAAATAACTCGCGTCGAATAGCGAGCCGATACAATGATTAGCGCGTCACGGTAGACCAACTGCACTTGACTATCTTCAAACGACCCATCTTGAAATAATGGCTTGCCGTGATCGACTTGAGCGGCCTGTACAACTGAATTAAATGTAACAGCTTGTTCTTTTTTGAATTCTTGAGATGCGTCATCTGGCACGGGATAACCACGCACTTGAACGGCGCGCCCCAAAGCTATGAACGGATGCCACTCCTGAGCTGCCAGGCTAGGAGCCGCCGCAGCGATGCCGAGAGCAAACAGGAGACGGGTGATGCCGGACTTATTCATCACGACATCATCAGGGAAACAACACAAAAGGGCAATGTCTGGTATCAGGTCATATATGCGCCGTTCTAAACGGCAACCAATGGTCGGCATCGGTAGGCAGCACATGGGACTTTGCTGTCGTTTCTGGGCCGGCGTCGATAGGACGACAGTTAGGCGAACACCGGACGTTCGAAAGAGAGCACGCAGCGTCAAGGCAAGGGAAAGGCTGGCCGATTTCGGCCTATCGGATTCGGGTCTATTAACGTAAATTGCTGCCGAAAAGGCATGTCGTAAAACCTTATCTGATAGGGCATGCGACACTTCGCCAATCCGACAGCGATTGTCGTGCATCGCCCCCCGTTCGAAGCTCAAGAAGTTGCGCGCGCGACATGCAACTGGCGGAATTACCTCCACGTGTACGAGAAACATGTGTTTTCCGTCAGCGGCAAATGTTCGATTTGTTACCTCTTATGCCTATCCGAGCCCGATATTCGCCGGGGGTTTCTCCCAGAACGCGACGAAATCTGCGGTTGAATTCAGAAAGGTCGGAAAAGCCGGCCTCTACCGCCGCCTGCAAAACCGAGCCGCCCTGACGCCGCAGGTGGTCGGCGGCACGGCGCATACGGATGGAGATAACGAACTGGTGCGGGGTCATTCCGACCACGCGCTTGAACTCGCGAAGGAAATGAAAGGGACTCATGCACGCCATTCGAGCGAAATCGGCAAGGGTTTGCGGCTCGTGTGCTTCCTGCTCAATCCAATGGACTACTTCTTGGATACGTCGGGTCTTGCTTCCCGTCGATGAAACAGTCGGCCGCTCGTCCAGCAATGCCGTGGCCACGCGCGCAGCAAGTTCGCAGGCAAACTCCTCGGCGATACCCGGCTCTTCGCACACGAGATCCGCGTTCAATAGCAGATCAGCGCCCGCACCATGCGGCGGCAAGGCCGCGCGATTGAAATGAAGACGTGTGACACCGGCGACGTCCGCTGCGATCATCTCATAGAATGCCGGGGTAAAATGGAACGAGAGGCATCGATCACCCACGCTGTGTTGATGCCCGCATTCAAAGCAGTCGCCCGGATTGCCCAGCAGGATCGCACCTGGGGCAAGGACCGCTTTGCCGCGCGATGACCGGTAACCGAACGTTCCCTCCAGGACGATTGCCACACTGACTCGCTCGTGTTGCTCTTCGAAAGCGGCATCCATCGGCCCCGCCTGACATCGTACATCCGATGCCTGCCAGCCATCGCCAATTGCAAGGGTCCGTGCGTTCAATGTCATAGGGGCAACTTAGCAATTTTCCCCAAGTCCGTCCCAGTGTGTTTCCGTTACCGCTCGCGCTCTTCGTGGGATCTTTCCGCCTCAAAAAGGAGAAGCATGGTGATCGACCACATCGGTCTGAAGGTCAAAAACATCGAGTTTAGTGCGTCGTTCTATGACGCCGTGCTCAAACCCTTGGAATGTACGCGCTGCTACGATGACCCGGAGGTCGTGGGGTATGGCCCTGCGGACCAGGCCATGTTCTGGCTACACTGTGCAGAGTCTGCCTCATCCCGCACACATATCGCGTTTACGGCGCCTGATCGGGAGGCGGTGGCGGCGTTCCATATGGCCGGTCTTGCGAACGGCGGCCGTGACAACGGCCTGCCTGGCTTGCGACCGGATTATGGCCCTTCCTATTTTGCCGCGTTCCTGTTCGACCCGGACGGCAATAATATCGAAGCGGTCTGCAATCGGGAGAATGTCTGATGGCTACGATATGGTGGGAGCAACCGATTGCGGCTCCGGCGGCAAAAGCGTGGGCGGCGATTCGACGCGTCGATAAGGCGCAAGAGCTATTTGCTCCTGTCCTAACCGACGGCGTTATGGAGGACGACGTCCGGACCGTCACGTTCGCCAACGGTCTTGTAGTTCGAGAAAGGATCGTTGCGATTGATGAGCAGCGGCAACGGCTTGTCTATTACGTGCTCGGTGACATGTTCGAGCATCATTCGGCATCGATGCAAATTCTGCCGATCGATGATTTGAGTTGCAAGTTCCTCTGGGTCAGCGATTTTCTGCCAGACGAACGCAAGAAAGAGGTGCTGTCATTGGTGGAACAAGGTGCCAGAGCACTCGCAGAAAACATTTCGTAAATGCGATCTGCTTTCTGAGCATGGTTCAGGTCGGACATTTGATGTGCCTGATGTGCGTCCCAATAGAGATGGACGACCAACAGGCAATACCTGCCGTGCGCGATGGGTTTCCCGTCGGCTGCGGTTGGACAACGGAACGGATGCATGGCAAATAGTTCCGAACATATTCGTGCGGATTCAAACATTCCGATGTCTCTTTCAGGAAGCTGCGACTGCGGCGCGGTCACCTACACAATGAAGGTTTGCTCTCTACAAGTTTATGCTTGTCACTGCCTGAACTGTCAGACCAGGAGCGGTAGCGCATTCGCCGAACATGCAATGGTCCATGCATCCGCTTTTGTCTGCGAGGGCGAAGTCGAAGCATATTGCCGTGAAGCAAACGATATCCATTTTGAGGAGGTCGTTTGCAGAAATTGTTATACCCGGCTATTCAACCGCAACATTTTGAACAACGCGTATTTTTGCGGGCTGAGCATGGGATTACGCGCGGGCGACAAGTTGTGCGTGCCGGTGCCCCTCTATCATTGTTTCGGTATGGTCATGAGCAACCTGAACTGTATGGTGCACGGGGCGACGATCGTCTATCCATCGGCCGGCTTTGATCCACTGGCGGTGCTGGAAACGGTCGAAGAGGAGCATTGCACTGCGCTTCATGGAGTGCCCACGATGTTCATCGCGGAGCTCGAGCATCCGGAATTTTCTCGCTTTGACCTGAGTTCTCTGCGCACCGGCCTCATGGCAGGTGCGCCTTGCCCAATCGAGATCATGAACAAGGTGATGAACCTAATGCATATGAGCGACGTCGGCGTCGCTTATGGAATGACTGAAACGAGTCCTGTCAGTTTTCAGACAGCCGTCAGCGACCCGGTTGAACGCCGCGTATCGACGATAGGACGTGTACAGCCCCATCTTGAAGTGAGGATCGTTGACCCAGCCACCGGGGAAACCGTGCAGCGGGGCGTGCCGGGCGAATTGTGTACGCGCGGCTATTCGGTCATGCTCGGTTACGGGAATGATCAGGATCAGACAGCGGAAGTTGTTCGCGACGGCTGGATGTACACGGGGGATCTCGCCGTGATTGATGACGAAGGCTATGGTCGAGTGGTTGGCCGGGCCAAGGACATGATTATTCGGGGTGGCGAAAACATCTATCCTCGTGAGATAGAGGAATTTCTTTTCCGCCATGATTCGATTGAGGACGTGCAAGTCATCGGTGTCCCGGACGATCGATTTGGGGAAGAAGTCTGCGCTTGTGTCCGCGTCCGCGCCGGCAAAAATATTAGTGAATCGGACGTCATTGCCTTTTGTCGCGGTCAGATTGCTCACTACAAAGAGCCGCGATATATTCGATTCATGGAAGAATTTCCTATGACCGTGACGGGGAAGGTCCAGAAGAACGTACTGCGCGATATCATTGCCGCGCAACTGAGCGAGGAACGATGAAATCACTGTCTCGCATGTATCTGAACCCATGCATGACAAGGCGCCGACCTTGATGCCATCGTGCAACCATCGCGTCCCTGTCGGTATCCGTCACCACGATGCGCCGGAAACGCGCCGCCTAACATCAACCCCCAGACGACGCCCCCGCACTCCGCTAATTTACGCCGCGAGTTGTGCTGAATGTTCTGACGACGGACAATTCAGCCATTCCGGATTCGGAATAATTTCACATTTGTCACCATCAGGAGTAGCGGCTGCTATTCAACTGGGAAGGCAATATGACAGAAAAGGCTCAGAGTTCCGCTGTACAGCCGCGAGAGGCGCGCTGTGGCGCCATCAACGATCAGCATGTTGCGGACATCGCCAAGATTCTCAACCAATGTCTTGGGATGCTTGACGAACTGGGTTTGTCTCTGGCAGCGGCGCATCTGGGCGCTGCCATCAACGCATTGCCAGGACAGGCGGCGGTACCACCCATTGATCTTCTCGATCTGATCGCCGACTTTCCGGTAGTTCCGGCGGGGTTGCAACAGCAATTCAGCGATGGATACGCCCTGACCAAACCACGCGACCCACGATAGTAACGAGGGCTGGATCCACATTCATCCAGCTCGGATAGAGATTGTTGTCACTTAAGATGCTGAACTCGCCGCGTCGCATCCCCGTAGCAACGCGCTTCACAAGGAGGACGCCGTCCAGGCGTAATACATAGATGCCATCGCGCAGACGGTTCATATTATCCCTGTGATCAACCATGATGTCGTCACCGTGGTTGAGGGTTGGCGTCATGGATTCACCATCAACCCGGATGATCGAGACATGGGGTGGCTGAACGCCGATTTCCTGCAGCCACCGGCTGTCGATTGCTACGCTCTCCGATGCGCACTCCTCAGTATCGAGTGTACCTGCTCCCGCCGAGGCTCCCAGACATAATTTGGGCACGGCAATGGATACAGCCTGACGGGGAGGGGGCGCCGCCTCGGCCAGCGGAAATCCGCTGAGCAGATGCTCGGATATCTTAAGAAACCGCGCAATCGCTCGGCGATCCTGCTCATTCAGTTGTCGCGGCGTTCCGCGTTTGATGAACTGCTGAATATAGCCCGGGTTTTTGCCGATGAGACGGGAAAGATCAGAATAGGTCGTGTTGCACTCTGCAATCTTCTTTTCCAATAACACCCGAACGTTTTCCATCATCATATCTTGCTAGCTGCTGCCCCAGACTTGCCTTACGTTAGTTCAAAAACATCTTTCCGCAAATTCCCTGATGTAACCTTCACTTTTCACCATGGCCAATGACTCATACTTCAGGCTGGTTGAACGTCCGGAATTCCTCTCATGCGTTTTAGGGCCATATCTGCACGTGGATGATCGTCACGACGAAGCTACATATATCCCAGTTCCCGAAAGCTGAACGAGCCGTTTCGCGAAACGATAATATGATCATGGACCCTGATCTGCAGTTCCTTGCAGAGTCTGACCAGCCTTCGCGTGAACTCCACGTCCGCCTTGCTGGGCTGAGGGAGACCTGAGGGGTGATTATGGGCCAGGAGGAGTGCTGGCGAGTCGCAAGCTATGGCATGCCGCACAAGCTCGCCCGGTGAGAGATCCACATATGTGGCCGTGCCCGGCCAAATGCGTTCATCGGCTATGGCGTCGCCGCCAGCATTGAAGAACAGAACGCGCACCTGTTCCTTGGCCAGCGTGGCCATGTGGGCTTCCAGATAGGAGGTCAGGGCCAGTTCCGGAGTTTGGCGGCCATTTTCTCGCAGGAACGCCGATAGCGGCTGTCCAGCACAATTCCTCGCACCATGAAGAGCTGCATGGGAAAAGCCCATAGGCTCCTCAGTCCGTGATAGATCTTGGGATCGATCCCGACCTTGGAGATCGAACCAAGATGAACCGCAACCGCCGCGAGCGCACAGCCGCTCGTCCAAAGAGGCCAGTTCCGATCGCTCTGCAGGCCCAGAATGACGAATGCCCCGAGGCATGTCGTATCCACTGCCAGCACAGGGTAAAGCGTATGACTCCAGCTTTGGTCGAGGATGGAGGTGCAAAATCCCGCAACTGTCTTGAATATGATGATACCCGCGCCGATGCGGCCCACTGTACCGCCTGCGCTCGTGGCATATAGACAGCAGCATAGCGTCATAATCCAATACAAGATCAAAAGCATGAACCTTGGCCGTCTTCCATGTTTCGCAAGACGGCCAAAGCACCAGAGGCGTGTTCAGGCAACCAATTCCAGCTTCGACTCGGGCGCGATCCATGGGCACAGCGGTCCCGGATCACAGCCGATCTCGACGGCGCGGAGGTTTGAATCCTGCTTCATGTCGATAAGCATCTTGTGGGCGTTCACGAAATTGCGGCGCCCTTCCACGAAGGTCTTGAAGCCTTCGGCCAGTTCCTCAAGGGCAGGCTGGCCGGCCGCATCGTTCAGCTTCGCGTCGGAAAAGGCGTCGATCACATCGGTCGTCAGCATGGAGAATTTCTTGAGCGCGCCGTCGATCAGAAGTTGCGTGCGACCCAGGTCGGTCACGATCTTGCGAGCCTGCTGCGGGTTGAAATCGGTCATGGGGTCTCCTTCGCGCAACCTCAGGCTGCGCGTCTGTAAGATCAGGTTGCCGTGGAGCGGAGTGTTACCTCGACAGGGCGTCGAGGGCTGCCGCAAAGAGGATGATCACCGAAAGAACGATAATCGTAAGAAAGAGCGCGATCTTGCCGATCGCAATAAGGCGCTGAGCATGTGTCAGGTCATTGGGAGGGCCTCCGATGGGGGGAAGGCCGAGTGGCTTGGGCTGCGCCTGTCGCTGCTCGACCGGTTCCTCAGGAGTGCCATCAACTTGAGGGATTTCAACGTCGTTCGGCTTTAATTCAAATTGTTTGAACGGAACGGCGCTGTCGATTTCCGCGAAGATCCGCGCTGCTTCGCGTCGGTTCTCCGCGCTCAGAATGATGCGGGCACGATAAAGATACTGATCGACCGTCTGATGGGTCAAACCCACCAGCGGCGCGATCTCCTTCGAACTTCGTCCTTCCGCTGCCAAGCGAAGGCAGCGCTTTTGCATATCGGATAATCTGGCGATCCGATCATCCAACATACGCCTCCCGAGAACCTCAATCATTAACCATGTCTGTGGCGGAAATTTCCTAGGCTGTGTAGAGATAATTCACGGAAAAAAATGAGAGCCGGTCGTTGTCCGGGGAGGGCAGGAAAGTTTGCGGCCTGCACGATGATGGGCTGCCTTACTTTGCTGCAGGGCTCAGGATCGGCATTCCTCACAAGCGGCGTTCGAGGGAGATGCCCAATATGCGCGGTTCGTTGAGAGTGCCACGCTTGCGGCCATCGATATCGACGAAGAACTGGTTGGTCTTCTGCACGTTGACAATATTTGTCGCAGTGAGGAAGGCGCCTGTATGCCTGCCTTGCCAGCCGAGTTTCGCATTGACGATGGTCCGAGCCGCTATGTCGCGCTCGCTCTCGTCCAGGACGTTCTGGTAATAGGCACTGCGATGATTGGCGTTGACGTTTGCGAACCAGCCTTCAGGATGGGAGAAGGTCGCACCGGCCGAAAGCGTCCAACGCGGCGCATGCGGGAACGCTTTGCCATCCAGGCTCTCGGAAGGACTGCCTTGGGCGAGGGCGGAGCTGCGGAACCGGGCACTGCCAAAGCCAAGCCCGGCGTACAGCGCGAGCGTTCGATTGACCGTGGCATGGGATTCGATCTCGAAACCCTGGAGTCTGGATCTGCCTGCGTTCACCACCCGAGTGTCGTAAAGCGCTCCAGGGGTCAGTTGGATCAGGACCTGCTGGTCGTTCCAGTCTGTCCTGTAAACATTGGCGTTGAGCGCAAGCCGGTTTCCCCACCACAATGACCGGAGGGCCCATTCATAGGTCATGCTGTGCTCTGGCGCGAATTCATAACTCTCCGCGCGCTGCTCGTTGAAGCTCGAGCCGCCGGCCCGGTAACCACGCTGCGCTGTCAGGCTTAATGTCACGTTCGGAGCCAGATCATAGCTGATGCCCAGCTTGGGAAGCCAGGCTCGATAGCGTGCGTGCTGTGCCGGTTCGGCGTTGTTGGCGCCTTCGACGAGATGGACGAGAAGGCCGTTCAACTGGCGTACGATGGGACGAAGGGCGGACTCTGGCAGCGTTTCAGGATCCGGCAGCGATTGATCGATTGCCACGCCCTGGACCGCGCTCTGCTGTCGTGTCTCGAGATCATAGCGCAGGCCAAAGCGCAGATGCAGCTTGCAGCCGAAGGGGAATGACAGATCAGCGAAGCCTGCATAATTGTGGGTCCGCCTTGGCTGAAAGAGCGCATTGCGTATGGGTAGGGCGCCACCATATAAATTGAGGACAGCCGCTGCTGTCGCTGGCGCCAGGCCAGCTGCCTGCAACTGGCGAGCGATCCCAAGGCTGACGAGACTGAGGCTCTGGCTGGCACTATAGGCATAGGAGCGGTGTTCCCCAAGATAATATGCGCCCAAGAGCCCTTCGATCCAGCTTTTGCGAAAGGTGAAGCGGACCTCTTCCTGAAAGGAGCGGGTGAGATCGTCGATTTGACTGAGCTGTCCCGGAATGCTCGTCCGATCGGCGTCCGAAAGTGAACGGAAGCGGATGCGACTGTAACTGGTTATGAATTTGAGAGCGGTCTCGGCACCGGTCTCCTGTTCTACCAGGAGCGTCGCGATGTTACTGGTGACACCCTTTCGGTCCTCGATATCCGAGGTCGTGGTCCGTGCCCGCGGATCATAGGGTGGATCGAGTTCGGTATAGAAGGTACCCCGCTGATGCCGGTCATACAGGATTGCGCCCAGGAGACGCAGGCCCGATATAGCCCGCGGTTCGAGCAGCAGTTTTCCCCGGAATGTGCGCGAGCGCTGTGGATCTCCATCGCTGCCGGATGTTGAGTTCCGAATCAGACCAGACGTCCTTGAGGCTTCGCCCGCGAGCCGGAATGCAAGCTGGTCCTGCGCAACAGGTCCGCCAAATGCGATTCCGAACCTTCGTTGACCGTCCCTGTCCGTAAGCCGCAGGCGGGCTGTGCCAGTCCAGTCAAAGGTCGGATCCGCGGTGTTGATGATGATCGCGCCGGCGAGCGCATTGCGTCCCTGGAGAGTCGATTGCGGGCCCCGGAGTATCTCGATCTGCGCCACATCGAACAGGTCGAGAGGGCCTGACGCAAGGGCGAGGCGGGGAATGGCCGTTCCATCCAGATATAGGCTCGCCAGTGCACCCTCACCGGCACCAGACACATTGAATGCGTCGACGCCGCGGATCGAAAAGGTTGTCCGGCTTCCGTCCGTTACGACATTGGGCGTACGGTCCATGACGTCATAGGCCGAGACCATGGCTTGCTGTTCAATGGATTGCGCCGTCGTGACGGCGACGCTGGCGGGTGTATTCTGCAGGGATCGGCCAAGCTTCTCCCCTGTGACAAGCAATTCTGTATATGCTGCTTCTGCCTTTGAGGATGCAGCAACTGTGCTGCCATGCAGCTCATGGGCAGAGGCGACAGACACGACGCCGAAACCAATGGCGGCCGCAACAAGATTGATTTTCATGATTCCCCTGGCCCATGTAGGCCTTTTTTGTGGCTGGGCCGGGCCGGGAAGAAAAGAACATATGACAAAGGTAATAAGAATTTTCCGGCTTCCGCCTCGATGATCGCTGCCGAAGCTCGCGCTCGAAACTGCACAGGACAGGGATGGGGTTTACCGCTGGCAGGTTGGCTTGTCAGTTGCAGTCGGCGTTGAGGATGCCTAGGCAGACCTGGAAAGGAGCATTGATGCGGACAGGTTCAGCACTTGGTCGGCTTTCCTGGGTGGCCATTACCATCGTCGCAGCAGTCGTCGCAGTGGCGGGAGGGGACGAAGGCCATGGCTGGCCGTTCGTTCTGGGCCACTTCGCTGTTGCCTGGATTTTAACGGCTGCTTTTGCGCAGTTCGGCAAGTTCATATTCCGTCGGCCTTGATGACGAGGTCGCGTCCGGCATTCGGGCGTGTGCAGATGGGCGCCATATGGCGGGGCGGGCCGTCATCGCCTGACGAGATGAGCCCGGCTTCTGTTGTCATCCGCTCACATTTCGCGAGGCGCGCATCCTGCATCTCCGGCGCTTCTCCGAAAACTACTATCAGCTTCACCCCGATCCATCATCCTGCCGGGGGGACAAGCTGGATCGCGCTACGCTGCAATCGTGGAGAGAGGGCCGCCGCACGCCCCAAAGCGCCGCCAGCTTTGAAATGCTCACACGGATCGAGCAGCGCTACGGTTTGCCTCCGGGCTATTTCAAGGCGAAGCTGACCTTGGCGAGATTGGTGTGTCTGCTGTGTCCTTCTGTCGTCTTTTAGGATCTTACCGGTAAGCGGCCGGTCCGCAACTGGAACGTTAGTTTGGCCGCTGAGCGACCGTGAAGGGTCGCGGTATTATTCGCAGCCGATCCCGTCGCCATCTCGATCCAGGTGACGCCCATATCCCGGATCGCCGGCACGAACCGGCGCGGCTCCAGCCGCCCGGGCAGCGGCGCAGTTGCGGAATGCGCCGCTGCCCGCGCCCGATAAGGTTTGGAGCGGTGGTTGTGATGGGACGTGCCGATGGCAATGATAGCTGCCCGTACGCCTATCGTTGTGGCAACCCTCAGTGTTCAGTCCGCCTGGATGGCCGTGAACTAAAAATGAGGCTGCCATCACCAAGGCGACGCCTGAGGCGATCAACCTTCGCACCATTTTGCTCACCTCGATCCGATTAAGCATGTCGTTTCAAAGGATTCAGAGCTTCAGTGTCGCGGCTAGCTTTCGGAATTTCTCGACATCCTTATCGAAGAAATAAAGGGCAGGCGCTTCGTAGATGACTAGGAAAAGTTGGCCGTTGACCATCGCGCCTATGCCTTCGCCCTTGCGCTGAACCTCGTCATCGGCGCGTGAAAAGGCATAAGTGAAGCGAATACCCTTATTTCCGTCAAGGAGTGCCGGTTCTTGTGAATCGATCTGCATCTGATTGACGGAAAACTGGCTGCGGTAGGTTGATTCCAGCAACGCGGGAATGTCGGTGATCAGCATATTGCCCATAACCTTGGGCAACGGATGGTTCTTGCGATCAATCTCGCGCAACAATGGCTCGCCCACTGGGATGCCGCCGAAAAATGAGACTTTGTTCAGAGAATCGCCGTCGAGCGTCCACAATTCGACGTTCTTGCCGTCCTTGCGGCTCAGTCGATTCCATTCACCATCCGGGGTCGCCGACAATCGGGATTTAGCGATGCCTGCCTTTGGGCCTGGAGCAATCAGGGAGTTGGCGATCGCCGGCGACGCGATGAGGCTGAAAATGGCTGTGATGATTACAGTGCGCATGATCGAAATTCCTTAGTTCGCCATGAGGGCTTGGATCGCCTTGGCATCCGATGCCTCTGGACGGGCGGTAAGATAGGCAGAGAGCGCTGCGCGTGCCTCGTCAGTCTGGCCGTTTCGCATCAGTGAAAGGCCGAGATTGCGGTCGAGTTCGGGTTCGGCATAACCGGCCTCCTTGGCTTGGCGATAAAATTGGCTCGCCAGTTGCAGGTCTCGCGGATTTGCGCGCGCCCGATATAGTTCTGCTCGCGCAAATAAGAGATCACCGGTCCAGCCAGTTCGTTGAGCAAGATTGTCGAGGATATACTGGCTACCGCCGAAATCATTGAGTTTGGTTTGAGCGGCTAGGAAGCGCGGAAGATAGGGCTTTACCGCCTCGTTGAATTCCTTCGCCCTTGCGTCGCCGCCGGGAGGTAGCTTTGCGGCTTCAGCGGCAAGATAGGTGGCACGTTGGAGCGATGCGGGATGTGTGTCGAAGAATCCCGCGGAATATTTCACCTTCGCCTTTTGATTGCGTCCGGCTGACGTTGCATCCGCTTCGGCCATTAGCGATCTCCACACTTCTGCTGCGGCCGCCGGAGGATAGCCAGACTGCCCGAGATATTTCAGTCCGAGCAGATCGGCTTCTGTTTCTTGCGCGCGGTTGAACTGATATATCGACCCAAGCAGCGTCAGATTTGTGTCGCCGACCGGCGTATTACTGATGCCGCCCAATACAGTGATCCACGCCATTGCATCACCGGTGCCTCGCCGGTTCTTGAATCCGTTAAGGCCGTGACGAAGTTCGAAATGCGCAAATTCATGACCCAGAATGGCGGCCAGCTCTGCTTCGCTCCGTGATCTTAGCAGTAGGCCGGATTGCACCTGCATGGCGCCGTTAGCCATCATCGAAGCGTTGAAATCAGGAACTTCCATCGCATATATGCGAATGCCCTTGCATCGATCCGAGCCGACTTCACGGCAGAGGACATCCAGCAGATAAGCCTCCAGCTTGCCTTCTCGAATCCGAAGCGGACTGTCCCGCAGCTGCCTTTCAATTTCATCTGCCTGCATCCACTGTCCGCGCTCGTCGACGGTGGTCGGTTCATAAGCCGGTGTATAAGGCGGAAGTGCAAACTTTTCTGCCGCTTGAGCTGGCTGGACCGTGCAAAGACTGGCCAACAATACGACCGCTGACAAGGTTCGCTTCATGTCACTGTCCCGCAAGGGTAACTTCGGCCGGTTTGCCTGGAAACCCTTCGAGCAGCTGCTTCACCCGCTTTTGCGCGCCTTCGGCTGTTCGAACATCGCCGCCCATCTGACGGTCCGCATTAAGCCATACAAGTTGACCTGTCTTGAGGTCCACAAGACCAGCGTGTCCCACATGGACACCAGACGTTACCCCCACGCCCCCGAGCATTCCGACGATCTGCAGCACTTTTCGGCCTGTAGAACCATATTCATCATGGGTGGAGATGAAGAGCGCATAATCTGCGCCCTCAAGCGATTTCAATGACGCTATCCCCGGACCGATTGCCCATTCAAAGCCTTTATCGCGCTTCTTGGTGGGAAGCCGGTTTCCCGGAAAGAACTGATATTCGATCACAGAATCAGCGACAGCGCTGAACAGGTGCGAATATTGAGTGACGATTGGCCCTTCGCCGCTGGCGGCTTCGGAATAGGCCACCACCTGATTACCGAGCTGAGATTGAGCCTGAGCTAGCGCAGCGGCGATATTCTCGCGAGCCTGGTTCGTCCAGTCGGCGTTGGGTTCGTACATGCCGCCTGTCGACTGCTCGCCCGCACCAATAACGGGGCGCATGAGGACGATCCTCGCAGTGCCGGGCTTCAACGAGAAGCCTTCCTTGTTGCCGGTTTTCTCTTGTCCGAACGCCGCCGATGAAGCGCAAAGCGCAAGCGCGAGCAAAGTTGCCCGCGCGCAATGATTGAATCGCACTAACACCCCCTGTAATACCCCAGCCTTTCCTAACTAACTGATGTACGCAGGTAAATACGCTGAATCCTAAACATGCAAAATGCGCCCATGATCACGCCAGAAATCGAGATAATAAGCCAAAGCTTGGGTTTTTACCCACGATTTCATAGCTTTCTCCCGTCGATAGGTTGCAATGCGCTCATCCTTGGTGAATTTGTTGAAGCTGCCGAATTTGAGGGGGAATATATGGGCGCGCCGATTGGAAGCACGAGTGACGCGGCCTCAAATGAGACCAGACCGAGCGGCCGCAATATCGTCATCTTCTCCGATGGCACCGGCCAGGATGGCAGCGTCCGCGCTGACCAACGGCTTAGCAACATTTACAAGATGTATCGCGCCGCGCGCGTGGGGTCGGATAACAGCATTAACCCAACCGAGCAGGTAGTTTTTTACGACCCGGGTCTGGGAACGGAGACCAGCGCCGTTGGGGTGACCGGCATGCGAAGGACGATCACGAAGCTCATTTCGTCGGTCACGGGGCGTGGCATCACCACCAACATTGCCGACTGTTATGAATTCATCATCAATCATTATCGGCCCGGGGATCGCATCTGGCTGTTTGGTTTCAGCCGGGGTGCGTACACCGTTCGCTGCATCGCCAATGTGCTGATGCTCTGCGGCGTGCCGACACGAACACCCACTGGTTCGCTTCCGCGATTCCGAAAACAAATCCGGGAAATTGCCGACAAAGCAGTTTTGCGGGTTTATGAGCATGGTGCCGGCCATCCGCGTGCGAAATATGAGGAGGAACGACTGGAACTGGCGCGCCGCTTCCGCCGGGATTTCGGGGCAGGTAGTGAAGATGAAGCAAACGCCGCACCCTATTTCATTGGCGCCTTTGACACG
The DNA here is from genome assembly GCF_049913335.1 of Sphingobium sp. R-21. Taxonomy (NCBI): domain Bacteria; kingdom Pseudomonadati; phylum Pseudomonadota; class Alphaproteobacteria; order Sphingomonadales; family Sphingobiaceae; genus Sphingobium; species Sphingobium sp. R-21. The sequence continues at coordinate 899,270 of NZ_CP184375.1, forward strand.
GTCGCTTCGCTCGGAGCGAAGGGGCCGCTTCGGATTTTCCTGGCTATGCTAATGGTATCGCTGATTGCGATATTGGCCGGTGCTGCTGCCGGTGCGATTCACTGGCTGTTCGACGCAAACTGGGTTACCTCATTCGCTGCGAGCGCACTGTTGATCGGAACCTATTCGCTAGTGTCCCATCTTCGTACTGCACTCAAGTTCGTGTGGCCGCTAATGCCTGGAATGCGGTGGCCGCGCTTTCATATTGCGCAATGGAGCGGAAAGAATTTCGACAGATTGTTGAGCAAGTCGGTCATCTTTGCGCGCCATGCTATTTCTATTGACGAGAACCGGGCTGATTTTCCGAGGCTGAAATGGGGGTGGGGCACTTCGGTGGCGGCACCTGAGGAAATCGATGGTGAGGCCAAGCCATTCGTTCAACTCTGGTTTGCAGGCAACCACTCCGATATTGGGGGCAGCTATCCCGAAGTCGAGTCACGGCTTTCCGATATCGCCCTGCAGTGGATGATCGAAGAGGCTAGGTCGGTGCCTTATCCGCTTCTTCTCAACGATCGGCGGCTCCAGCTATACCCGTCACCTGCTGGCGTGCAGCATGATGAGATCGCAGGCATGGCGGATACGATAAGCGGCAGGACGCCAGCCTTTTTGCGATGGCTGACCAAGGGCTGGACTTGGCCGGTCAGGCAACGAGATCCAGTGGATAACGCGACCCTCCACCCTTCCGTTGCTCAGCGCTTCGCTATGGAAACTGTGCCGAGCCAAGGCGCGGATGGACCCTATCGCCCCGAAGCGCTGCGAAATCACGAGCTTTTCAAGCACCTATACTCCTAAGGCCAGTAAGCGTGTGGACGTTGACGCGGAGGATCACCATGAAGCTCAACCGAGTGATTGTTCCGTTCTTAATGGTGCTGATGGGCGCCACCTCCGCATTTGCCGAGCCGGAAGTAAGCCCTAGCGAGCGGGTCCGACGTAATGTCGTCGTGCGGGTCGAGCCCAATGCCGCTTCGCAGCCGATCGGCGCGCTGTCTCCAGGCGACAGCGCTTCCGTGGTCGGTGACGCCTCCGGCTGGCATCAAGTCCGGCTTAGCGATGGCCGGATCGGCTTCGTGAGTAAGGCCTGGACCATTATCAGAAGTGGGCCGGAGCCACTGATCGACACCGGCGCGCTTAAACTGCATGTCATCGATGTAGGCACCGGTCTAGCAGTGTTTGTGGAGGGGCCATCATTCACGATGCTTTATGACGGTGGGAGCCAGGATGATCTGGCGGACGGTCCTGACAATCGCATTCTGAATTATATCCAAGCGGTCCGTCCGGGCCTCCAGACCATCGATCATCTGATCCTTAGTCATCCGCATAAGGATCATCTGGAACTGCTGCCCGACATATTCGACCGCTTTATGATACGCAATGTTTGGGATTCAGGAGCCGTCAACAGGACGCGTGGCTATTGCCGATTCCTGAAGAAAGTCGCAGCCGAGCCGGGCGTTCAATATCATAATGCGATTGCCACTGGCGGGATGCATCGCGTGGTGTTCACTGGGAGAACCTGTTCGGGTGAAGTTGTCCTGCCGCAGGCGGCAATGATGACTGCATCACCCGTTGCGCTTGGTCCGGGTGGGACCATGTCGATCCTATACCGCGATGCCACGAAGCATCATGATCCCAACGAGAATAGCGTCGTTATTCGCCTGGATTATGCGGGGCGACGGATTCTCATAGCGGGCGATGCCGAAGGCGGGGCACGAAAGACACCTTCGCAGCCGGCTGAAGCCAACAGTGTCGAAGGAAAGTTGATCGCCTGCTGTGCAGGTGATTTGCGGTCAGACGTGCTCGTCGTTGGGCATCACGGCAGTATGACCTCGTCACGCCAGGAATTCCTCGACAAGGTCCAGGCATCGACTTTCATCATATCTTCTGGACCACACCCATACAGCAAGGTTGTCCTTCCCGATGCGGCAATTGAGGATGAGCTTCGGGCACGGGGCGGGCTCTTTCAAACAGACCTTGCTGATGAAGATTGCGCAGCCAGCGAAGCCAAGATCGGACCCGATAATGATGAGAGTCCGGGTGGTTGCGACAACGTCATCGTGACTGTCAGCTCAACTGGTCAGATTGCAACCGGTTATTTCAGGGGAGCAGACTAAGAAACGCAAACATGCGCTGATCGTCGCTTGTCACTTCAAATGGAGGGTTATTTCCTACTCCGCTCGTAGCGCGAGGCATCCCCCAGAGCCGCATGTCTCATGGTAATAGTCTGATTGCGGACCGTCCGGACCTGAGAATTGGAATCTGACGGCTGAACGGCAAAGAAGGGTCCGCCTGCTGCCGGTTACGACAGCAGGATTTGCGCCCGCCTTGATGCCTCTATGGCTTTGCAGCGACGGGCAGGCGGAATGGCGTCCCAAGACGATTGAACGCATTCATTGCCGCGATGACGAGCGTGAGATCAACCAGATCCTTTCCAGCAAAAGCAACGGCAGCGGCCGCATAGGCATCGTCCGAGGCATGGGTCGTGCTGACGTTGGTGACTTCCTCTGCCCAGGCCAATGCAGCGCGATATTGATCGGAGAAAAGATACGGCACCTCGGCCCAGACAGGCACCAGCGCGACCCTGTCGATCGACATGGTCTTGAGCAGGTCGCGCGTGTGCATGTCTATACAATGCGCGCAGCCGTTGATTTGCGACACACGCAGGAAGACAAGATGGATCAGCTCTTCGGGAAGATCCGTTTTCTTCGTCACATAGTGGTGGACCCCGAACAGAGCCCTGGCGCCTTCAGGTGCGACTTCCGACCAATTCAAACGCTTTATCTCCGTCATGATGCTTTCCTCGTCACTGGCGTCGACCATCGACGCTCACTGGCTTGACGAGGCAGGCCAGTGAGCTGTGACATCATGCCGCATATTTTTTCGATCCTGCCGTCGTCCCATGTCACACTGGCCGCAGCTATCTCGTCATGTGGGCAGGCACCTGCATAGGAGACATGGACATGAAGATCGTTATCATCGGCGGCACGGGATTGATCGGCCGGCCCCTCGTTGGGCTTCTGCGAGCCAAAGGCCATGATGTCGTCGCCGCCTCACCGAGCATGGGTATTGATGCGCTGACCGGCGCAGGTCTGGCCCAGGCGCTGGAAGGGGCCGCGGTCGTAGTCGATGTCAGCAATGCCCCTTCGTTCGAGGATGCGGCCGCGTTCACCTTCTTTCGCGGCACCACCGCCAATCTGCTGGAAACCGCGCGCGACGCGGGGGTGCGCCATCTCATCGCGCTCTCGGTCGTGGGCACCGATCGCCTTCAGGCGTCGGGCTATTTCCGCGCCAAGCTGGCGCAGGAGCAACTGATCGCTGCCGGCGGCGTACCCTACACTATCGTGCGCGCCACCCAATTCTTCGAATTCCTCTCTACCATTGCGGACGGCTACACGCAGGGCGGCGCCGTGCGCCTGCCGGGCATCGCGCTTCAGCCGGTCGCCGCCGCCGATGTCTCGGCGCTGCTCGCCGAGATAGCCACGGCGACCCCCGTTGATGGTATCATCGAAGTGGCTGGACCCGAGCGAGCGCCGCTTGCCCAATTCACCGCCAGTTGGCTAGGCGCGCGTGATGATACACGCCGGATCATCGTTACCGACGCACGCGACTATTTTGGCGCGCCCGCCGACGATCGCACGCTGATCCCGGACGAAGGCGCGCGCATCGCGCCCACGCGGTTCGATGCGTGGCTGACGGCGCAGTCGCAGGAGCAGGGGGCATGAGGCGCGCTTGCCCGCTTGCGCTGGCCGCAGTGCTCGGTATCGGAGCCGCCGCCAACGGCCTCTTCATGCTGATCTCACCCGTCGAATGGTACTTCGCGGTGCCCGGCGTCACCACGACCGGCTCATTCAACCAGCATTTCCTACGCGACATCGGGCTAATTTTCCTGCTGGTTGCAGGCGCGATGCTCGCAGGTGTCGCACAGCCGGCTACGCGTGTGCCATTGTGGTCCGCCGCCGCGCTCTGGCTTGCGGGCCATGCGCTGTTCCATTTCTGGGAAGTGGCGGTCGGCATCTGCGGGACAGATGCGCTGGCCCAGGATTTTCCTGTGGTAACGCTGCCAGCTATACTGACGACCGCTCTTGCCTTCTGGGCATGGCGCGATGCGGCGCGCGGCGGGCGATAACGGCATTCGGTGGAAGCTATCCATAGAAGACGGTCTGCATCTGGGAGAGGAAATCAAAGGCTAAGTGGCAAGAAAGGGTCGACAGCCGTCGGAATAGCTCACCGTCCGAACCTGGAGATTGAAAATTGGCTCCTGAGCGGCAACAAAGGGTCGCCATCAGCCTGACATGGCGAGACTTTTGGTAGCCGCTGGGTATACGAAACGTCTTTTCAGCTACGATGAGCATAGAGCAGATTGTCGTGGACATAGCAAAACTTGCATGACTGAATTCTGTCTATGAAATAGGTAGAGATTGCTTGAAAGGGTTGCGGTTGGTCGCTGTGCCCGATGACAACATCAGCACCAGACTCGCGGCTTTTGATGGGATGCAGCTTGCTCCGCGATACCAACGGCTAAAGCGCACGGTGCCAGGGCGTCCACGCCAGGGATCGTGTTCCCCCCTTCCGATATGGGGTTGAAACGATGCGCTCTTACCAACTTTCCACCTGATCTGTAGCGCGGCGATCTGTCGCTCCTTCGGGCCATTCGCCAACGTCTTCCACAATGCGCACTGGTGTCGTTCAACGGGCGCCGGTCGCGATCGGCCGCCTGTATCGTTCAGGCACCGGGTGCGCAGGCGCATGCCTCAAAGGCCGCCAGCTTCGGCAGCATGATCATCAACAACGACGGCCACATCCGCGTCCCGCCACATCCGGCGAGCGGATTGTAATAAGAAAAATCAGGGACGAGACATGACATTCATTTGCACTAGCTCGCGGCATTTCGGGCTGCATCACGCCATGCTGGCGAGCGCTGCTTTGATTACGATATCGCCGTATGGCGCGTCGGCTCAATCTGTGTTGCCGGTCGAGACCGCCGCCGCAGAGGAAGATGCAGGGGCAATCACGGTCACAGCCCGCCGCCGCGACGAAAGCGCGCAAGACGTGCCGATCGCGCTCAGCGTGGTCGGCGCGGAGCAACTCGCCGCAACCGGCAATTTCTCGCTCGGTCAGACCCAGCAACTCGTGCCCAGCCTCCAGATTTTCAGCTATAATCCCCGCAACACCAACATCAATATCCGCGGCCTGGGCAGCAACGTAGCGCTGACCAATGACGGGCTGGAAAACGGCGTCGGCGTCTATGTCGACAATGTCTATTATGGCCGCGTCGGCCAGTCGCAATTCGATCTGGTTGACTTGCAGCAGATCGAAATCCTGCGCGGTCCGCAAGGGACATTGTTCGGCAAGAATACCACGGCGGGCGCGATCAACATCTCGACCCGCGCGCCCAGTTTCGAGACGGAATTTTCCGGCGAGGCGACGCTCGGCGATTATGGTTATCATCAACTTCGCGGGTCACTGTCGGGTCCATTGATCGCGGACAAGCTCGCCGCGCGGATCAGCATCGCCGACACACATCGCGACGGCTTCATCGACAACGTCCGCACAGGTAGAAAGGCCTCCGACTACGATAATTTCAGCGTGCGCGGCCAGTTGCTGGCTATGGCTACCGATACGCTATCGATCAAGCTGATCGGCGATTTTTCCAAACAGACGCTCAATTGCTGCGTCAACCTGCTAGTCGGCAGTTACAGCCAATATGACAATGGCGCGCCGTTGCCGAACAATTTTGAGCAGCGCGTGGCCCGTGCCGGATATACCCCGCTGCCCTTCGATCCCTTCGCGCGCAAAACCGATGCCAATTCCCATTATCAGGCGAATATGCGCGGCTATGGCGCATCAGGCCAGGTCGATTGGGATCTGGGCAGCGTCGCGCTGACATCCGTTACCGCCTATCGCTGGTGGGACTGGGACCCGGCGAACGACAGCGATGCCATCGGCCTGTCGGTGCTGACCAAGGCGCAGCAGGCCAATCGCCAGCGCCAGTTCAGCCAGGAATTGCGGCTTGCCTCCACCGGCGAACGCACGATCGATTATGTCGCGGGTCTCTATTATTTCTGGCAGACCGTGCGCGGATATGGGGCGACCAGCTTCGGGGTCGATGCGCCGCTCTACAATCTGCCTGGCATCGCCGCCAATGTCCGGGATGCCGCCATCGCCAATTATGGCGTCGAAAGCTATTCCGAACCGATCACGAAAAGCTATGCTGCGTTCGGCCAGCTCACCTGGAACGCCAGCGACGCCTTCAAAGTGACGGCGGGGCTGCGCTACACCTATGAAAAAAAGGCGGGCGTCTTTGAGCAGCATGTCGTGTCAGGCGCCGACCTGTCCACATTGTCCGCCAGCGAACGCGCGACAGCACAGGCGTTGCGTAACCAGTTCGGCCCGGTCGCATCCTTCACCACGTTTTTCGATGACGCCAACGTGTCTGGCTTGCTCAACCTGTCCTACAAGGTCGCGGCGGACGCCCTGCTCTACGCCACCTATTCGCGCGGCGGCAAATCGGGTGGCCTGAACCTTTCGGTGATCCCGGCCGGCGTCAATCCCAATGTGAAGCCCGAAACGGTGAACCATTTCGAACTGGGTGCCAAGACGCAGTTTCTGGACCGCAAGGCAACACTCAATCTGGCTGGCTACTGGACCGAAATCACCGATTATCAGACTGCGATCACCGAGCAGGTCGCCAACACCGTATCCTACCGCCAATATATCGCCAATGCCGGCAAGGTGCGATCGCGCGGATTTGAGGCGGACCTGGCCTATGCGCCAACCCGCCTGATAAGCCTGTCGGCCTCCGCTGCTTATGTCGATGCCACCTATCTGGATTACCGGAACGCGCAGCAGGCGGTCGAAAATCTGAACCTGGGATCGTTGCAGGATCTGTCCGGTGCGCGGCTGGCGGGCGTGCCGAAATTCACCTGGACGCTGGGCGGGGACGTTGCGCAACCGATCGGCAACTGGGGCAGCCGGGCAATCGAACTTTATGCCCATGGCGATTTTTCGCACCGTTCTTCGATCTACACCGCCGTCAGCAACAGCCGCTACTCGTTGGCGCCGGGCTACGGCCTGCTCAACGCGCGCGTCGGACTGCGATCCGATGACGGGATCTGGGACTTGTCCGTCTGGGCACGCAACCTGACCGACAAAAATTACTTCGTCACGCTCAGCCCGGCCAACACAGGCCTGATCACCGGCCAGGTGGGCGATCCCCGCACGATCGGCATCACCCTTCGCACGAAAATATGAGGTCTAGTCATGGCCACGCTTTTTTCCCGCCCCATCCTGCAATCGATCCATACCGACAGCGCCTCGGATCAGGGCAAGCCGTGCGAACTCAATGGCGTGCGCCTGGCCGGTTTCGCATCGCTAGCGGTGCCGATCTACGCCGCGCAAATGCCGCTGACGGTCTATCTGCCCGCCATCTATGCGCAGCAATTCGGCCTATCGCTGGCGATGATCGGGACGATCTTCCTGGCCGAACGCTTGTGGGGGGCGCTGGCCGATCCGCTGATCGGCAGTTTGAGCGATCGCACTCGCAGTCGCTTTGGTCGTCGCCGTCCCTGGATCGCGACTGGCGGGCTGGTGTTCGGGATCGCCGCGATTGCCCTGTTCTTCCCGTTCGTTGCCGTGACGCCACTCTATCTCGCCGCTGCGCTATTCATCCTGTATCTGGGCTGGTCGATGATCCAGATCCCCTATCTTGCCTGGTCCGGCGAGATTTCGGGGCACTATCATGAGCGGACCCGCATCGTGACCTATCAGACGGTCGCGGGATCGGCGGCGTTGCTGCTGGTGCTGGTACTGCCTACGATCATCGACCAGTGGCAGCCGCATAATGGCACGCTGAAACTGGCCGCCATGGGGATGGTAGTGCTGACCAGCCTCCTCATCGCCCTGCCGCTCGTGCTGCGTGCCTTCCCCGAAGCCCCGGCACCGCTCCAGTCCCCCGTGCGCCTGTCCTTCGCCCGAGCCGCTGCGGTGGTGTTCAGTGACAAGCTGCTGCTGCGCGTCCTTGCGTCCGACCTGGCGGTGACGACGGGACAGGGCATTCGCAGCGTACTCATCGTTTTCTTCGTCACTTTCTACATGGGGTTACCGCAATGGGCGAGCGGGCTGTTCCTGCTGCAATTCATCTTCGGCATCGCCGCCGGCCCGATCTGGGCGCAGATCGGCTACCGCATCGGCAAGCATCGCGCAGCGGTGTCGGGCGAGATCGTGCAGGTTGCGATCAACCTGGGGCTGCTGCTGGTCACGCCCGATGCCCTTGCGCTCCTGCTGGGCCTGGCCATTGCCCAAGGGTTTGCCCAAGGGTCGGGCAATCTCATGCTCCGTTCGATGGTCGCCGACGTCGCCGACCGGCACAGGCTGGAAACCGGGCATGATCGCACTGCCCTGTTCTTTTCCGCCTTCAGCCTGTCGGTAAAGGCGGGGACCGCAATCGCCGTCGGCATTGCCCTGCCGCTGGTTGCCTGGTTCGGCTTCGATCCCAAGGGTGCCAACAGCCCGGAGGCGCTGCGCGGCCTGTTGCTGGTATTCGCGCTCGGCCCGGCAATCGCCCACGCTTTGTCCGCTGCGCTGATCCATGGTTTCCCGCTGGATGAAGCCACCCATGCGCAAGTCCGCGAAACACTGGCCCGGCGCGACGCCGCGCTGGTCCCGGCGGAATAGGGTGAACCATCATGGCGCACCAGACCGATCCACCACGCCTCCCCAACCAGGCTCACCCCCCAAATTATCAGGAGATTTGACATGACCAATATTCTTGCCAGCTTCGTCAATGCCGCAGACCCCACCAGTCCGCTGGACATCGTGCCCGTCGCCGGCCGCATCGGCGCGGAAGTGCGCGGCATCGCCTTGTCCGGCGATCTGGATGGCGACACGATCGCCGCGATCCGCACCGCACTCGCCCGGCACAAGGTGTTGTTCTTCCGCGACCAGGCGGAACTGGATGATGCCCGCCACGAAGCCTTTGCCGGGCTGCTGGGCGATCCGGTCGCGCATCCCACCGTGCCAGTGGCTGACGGATCGCGCTACCTGCTCGAACTGGATTCGAAGGAAGGCTATGCCGCGTCGAGTTGGCACACCGATGTCACCTTTGTCGACGCCTATCCGGCCGCATCGATCCTGCGCGCCATTACCATTCCGGCGGCAGGCGGGGATACGCTCTGGGCCAACGGGGCCAGCGCCTATGAAGGCTTGCCCGAAGCGCTCAAGACACTGGTTGACGGTCTGTGGGCCGTCCACAGCAACAAATATGATTATGCCGCTGCGCTGAGCATCAAGGACGCAAAGCGGGCGGAGGAATATAGCCGCATCTTCGCCTCGACCGTTTATGAAACCGAGCATCCGGTGGTCCGCGTCCATCCGGAAACCGGCGAACGGTCCCTGCTTCTGGGTCACTTCGTCAAGAATTTCGTGGGGTTGAACTCCGCTGATTCGCAGCGGTTGTTCGGCATTCTTCAGGACCATATCACCCTGCCTGAAAATACCGTCCGCTGGCGCTGGCGAGCAGGCGATGTCGCGATCTGGGATAATCGCGCCACGCAACATCGCGCGATCGCCGATTTCGGCCTGCAACGCCGCACGCTGCGTCGCGCCACGATCGCGGGTAACGTGCCGGTGGCAATTGACGGCCGTCGCAGCCGCACGACCAAGCAGGAAGTCCAGCCGGTGCTGGAAGCCGCCGAATAAGCCGGTTCTCCCCCGACCCAAACCGGCCGACCTGGGCCGTGCCGTCCTTGCCCGGCGGCACGGCTCCCTTATCGTGAAAGACCGTGCCTGATGCCCAAAATTCCCCGTTTGCTGGCGCTGGCGATCAGCCTTGCCACCAGTGCTGTCAAAGCAAACGACAGTGCGGTAGCGGTGGGCTATGAACAAGTCCGCCGTTAGCCCGTTTCGGTATTTCAACTCCTCCCCGGAGGTGATCCGGCTCGTGGTGATGATGTACGTCCGCTATCCGCTGTCGCTGCGGAACGTCGAGGACCTGCTGTTTGAGCGCGGCATCGATATCTGCCACGAAACGGTGCGGCTGTGGTGGAACCGTTTCGGCCCGCTGTTTGCTGGCGAAATCCGTCGCAAGCGGATCAATCGGATGTGCGGCTTTCGCCACTGGCGCTGGCACCTCGATGAGATGTACGTGAAGATCAACGGCAAGATGGTTTACCTCTGGCGCGCCGTCGATCACGAAGGTGAAATTCTCGAGAGCTACGTTACGAAGAAGCGGGACAAAAAGGCAGCTTTGGCCTTCATGAAGAAGGCATTGAAACGGCACGGATCACCAGCAAAAATCGTCACGGACGGACTGCGATCCTATCCAGCGGCGATGCGCGAACTGGGCAATATCGAGCAGCAGGAAACAGGTCAGTGGCTGAACAATCGGGTTGAAAACAGCCATCTCCCCTTCCGACGACGGGAGCGGGCTATGCTCAGGTTCCGGCAGATGAGATCCCTACAGAAATTTGCATCCGTCCACGCCCACTTTCACAATCACTTCGCCCTGGAGCGCCGTCTCGTCGATCGACAGATTTACAAACAAAGACGCTCGGCCGCCTTGGCCCAGTGGCAGTCTCTCGCGAGCTGAGTTTCCCCGTCCTAAGCCCGAAGTGCATCGTGTGGAGAGCGGTTCGCCTTTGTCTGACAGCACCGCCTTTACCGTTGCCGGCTGGACATGCGCGCATGCCACCCGGCCCCGGAAAATCCGTGACCGAGTCTCATCGGAGGGGTTCTCACGCCCCGCTTCCCGGCTGTCACGGGAAGCGGGGCCACATTGCTCGACTTGGGGCGGCAGGCAAGTGGAATGTGCAGAGAAAGCAGGAGGAAACCGGGATGGCTTCTATTTGCGTCGCACACGCGTTGGGTTAGCCTCTCGAGGAGGCGATGGGAGAGTCGCGGTGCGTATGTTGATGCTCGCCGGGTTGGCAGCGCTGGCCGCCTGTGGTTCCCGCGAGAACAGGGAACCGTCCAACGGCATTGCTGCCGGCAATGAGGCAGAGCAAAAGGCTTCGTCCGATACGGCAGTTTCGCTGCCTGCACCCGCAGTTGCCGTGACGCCGGTCGACATCACCATGCCACAGTTTGCGCCCCAATATCCCGGTTCCACCATCCAGTCGGTCAACAGCGCAACGGCAGGTGGCGGAGACAGTCATGAGGTGCGGCTGCTCACGAACGACGACGCGGACAGGATCTTTGCCTTCTATCGTGACAGCTTCGCCGCAGCAGGATTACGCAAAACTTCCGAATTCATGTCGGGCGGCACCGGCATGATGTCGGCGACCGGCAAGGGCAGGAACGCGTCCATCGCAATCGCCAGAGACCAAGGCCGCAGCGTGATCATCGTGACCTATTCTGGGGAATAGATGCCGACTCAGGAGCGGGTGATTGGGCGGCATCCTTGGGGACATTCGCGACAGTCGGGTTCGGAGCGCGAAAGCGTCGAATTCGACCGTCGCCCGAAAGCGGGCCGACGTCGGTTCGCGCCAACAAAGCTGATGGGGTGGACGCCCCCCGACGGCATCGATGTGCCAAAGTGGAGGTGTTGATCACCACTTGAGGGAGGCGTCCGTGTCGAAGGTTACCACAATCGGGTTGGATATCGCCAAAAGTTCCTTTCACGCGCATGGCGCCGATGAACGCGGTGAGGCCGTGTTCAGTCGCAAACTAACCCGCGGAAAGCTGCTCGACTTCTTCGCTGCTCAACCAGCTTGCCTCGTTGCTATGGAAGCGTGCGGCGGCGCGCATCACTGGGCGCGCGAGTTGACGCAGCTCGGCCATGAGGTCCGGCTTATCCCGCCGGCCTATGTCAAACCGTTCGTGAAGCGGCACAAGAACGATGCGGTCGATGCAGAGGCCATATGCGAGGCGGTGCGGCGGCCGGGCATGCGCTTCGTTGCGATAAAGACGGAAGAGCAGCAGGCCGCAGGGATGGTCTTCCGGACCCGCGATCTACTTGTTCGGCAACGCACTCAACTCGTCAATGCACTGCGAGGCCATCTTGCCGAATATGGCTGGGTAGCACCGCGCGGCAAGGCCCAGATGGCGATCTTGGCGGACTTGCTTGATGAGGATGAAATGGCCTCATCGTTGCCCGAGGCAGCACGCGCCATGTTTCGCATCATGACCGACATGCTGGCCGAACTCGACGACCGGATCGCCGACCTGGACAAGGAAATCGCTCGCCGCGCCCGCGAAGATGAGGTGGCGCGCCGGCTGATGACGATCCCCGGTATCGGGCCGATCGCGGCTACCGCTATCGTGGCGCTGGCGCCTCAGGCTGCCTCGTTCAGCAAGGGCCGCGATTTTGCCGCATGGCTGGGGCTCGCTCCGCTCCAACACTCGACGGGAGGCAAGCAGAAGCTCGGCCGCATCTCGAAAATGGGCGAGCGAACAATCAGGCGGCTGCTGATCATCGGCGGCAGCGCGGTCGTGAGGCAGGCTACGATACATGGCGCGCGGGCAGGCTCGTGGCTGGAAGGGATGCTGGCACGCAAGCCCCGGATGCTCGTCTCGGTAGCGCTCGCGAATAAGATGGCACGCATCGCCTGGGCGCTGATGACCAGGCAAGAGGATTACAAAGCTCCGGTCGTCGTTGCAGCGTAAGACTGCGGCGCGGGACCAGAGGTCGTCGGAGACGTAGGCGGTCGAAGGAGGGTATGGCACAACAGTCGGTAAGACGGGGCCGGAAAACCAGAGAACGGCGTAGTGCTAACCAAGCACGCAAAGCCGATGTGGATCCGGTCCGCGAACTCCCATACTGGCCCGCAGCCATAGGCGGCACCAGAGGCCGGACAGACGAGAGCACCTGACTACGTGCCAAACCTCATTTAACGCTTGCTTCTTTAGGGGCGTCCACAGACGCCGTTCGGCAGCTCTATACCGCTCATCGAAAGCGGTCGTAGGTTCCCCGCGCTGAGATACCTGGGCGCATAATGATCGAGAAAGGTGCAGTCCATCCTGGCCGCCCGAACGCACCGAGATCGATGAATTTGTTCTACAGGCATTGAGTCAGCCGGATGACTGGCGCACCGCGGTGCGCTATCGTCCGACCATGTCCGGCAGCAAGCAGCACTTTATTCCCCAGAGTCTGCTCAAGGGCTTCGGCGTCAAGCGCGGCAAGTCAACGTTCGTCGTCGCATACACGCATGACCGCGGCATCTTCACGCCCGCAACCGACGGCATCGCCGCCGAACGGCACTTCTATTCCGAACTCGGCGTAGAAGGTGGTGACGAGACGCTCGACGACCGCATCACCGATCACGAGACACCCCTTGCGACGATGTTGTCGAAGCTCCGTTCCCTTAGCGATGGAGCGCGAGCCGATCCGGGAGAGGCCGCCGCCTTCGTCACGCATCTGGCCGTCCGCAACGACCATTTCCGCAAGGCGGTCACTTCGGCGGGCGCCAGGATCATGGACCTCGTTGCCGATCAGTTCGCGGATGCCGACTCATCCCGCGCCTTACTTGGGCTCGACGACGACGATCCGCGCGGCTTGTTCGCCGAGCAGCTGAAGGAGGCGTTCGATCAATACCGGCCGCTCATCGATATGCTCGGAATGGATCGCGAAACCTTCGATCGGTGGGCGTTCGAGAACGTCAAATCCAACTTCGCGACAATGCACGAAGAGATAAGCGGTTCAATGTCCGAAGTCGTGATGGCGATCTCCGAGGCACTGCCCGGCACCGCCGCGGACGCCCAGCGAAGGGCGCTCAACGAAGATCTCGTGCCGGCCAAGAGGGTCGAGGCCTTGTCGGCGCTGGCCTGGCGCGTAACCCATCCGTCCGAACCGCTGATCCTTCCGGATTGTGTCGGGGTCGGCTTCGACAAGAACGGCAAAGGGCTCCCGCTGATGATGATCGATCGCGAGGACCTGTACTCGATCGTGATGCCAATCGCGTCCGACCGGCTCCTCGTCGGCATGGTCGACGAGACGGCCAAACTGCCGGGCGGCTTGAACGAGACGATGGCCAGCTGCTCTTGGGACTTTTACGTCGCACGCGACCGGACAGATGAGTTCGAGAAGCTCCGCGGTGCTCTGCGATCGCTGATCGCCCCCTATATCGACGAAATCGTTGATGGTGCCGCGGACGGAGCATTACGGGACCTGAACGACTGAAACCATCCGGGCCGCTGGCCCAGCGAATGTCTGAGCAAATCTGCGGTGGAGCCAGCACTCTCGAAACTGCCATTCGTCAATTCAAATTTGTCCATCAGAGATTGCCGGTATCGCCTCGACGCTGTAGCGCGTGTCGCACATCCGATCGCGGTTTGACGGGTCCTAATTTCTTGACTGAAAGCTGATTGAAAAGTTCGGAAGTGCAAATCTGGCGGAACCGGTCTATGCTCACTTTGGAGGCAATATCTCGGATACTGATCTGATCTCGGAGACGCTCGGTGACATTGCCCTCCGCCAGGGAGTGAGCACCGGTCCCTTCTCCATTTCCAAAGACTTGGTTCGCCAGCTCGACGATGTCGCGTTGCGCTCTTTGCTTGGCAAGCTGCTTGAAGCTGAAGCCGCATCGCGCGGCGTTCCGATGGCGGCGATCGATCTTGGAGGTAACCAAAACGCGCCCGACGGCGGGATCGACGCGGCCCTTTCGTGGCAGGACGGCCCCAAACCCGTCGGTTGGCTGCCACGCCGGATGACCTACTATCAGTGCAAGGCGCAAGCATTGCCGCCGGCGGCCGTAGAGGCCGAAATGCGCCCTAGCGGCTCGCCACGCCCGATCTTCGCTCGGCTGGCGCGAGAGGGTGGTGCCTACGTCATCTTCTCGACCGACGACATCGGCACCAACGGCATCGACGCGCGGCTGGCGCGGATGCGCGCCGCAATAGCCGACGTCGGCGACAGTGACCGCATTCATCTCGACTTCCTCGGCGCCGACCGTATCGCACGGTGGGTCAACCAGCACCTAGGCGTCGCGATGTGGCTGCTGGCCGCAGTCGGTCGCCCGCTCGGTGGCTGGCGGCCGTGCGGCGACTGGTCGGCACCCGGGAGTTCGGCATTTCCCTATGTCATTGACGAAACCGCGCGTGCTGCCGTTGGCGGGCAGGAGGGCGACGTCCGCACGGCGATCACCGCGATACGCGGTGCGTTGGCGTCGCCGGGCGGCACTGTGCGGCTCGTGGGGTTGTCGGGCATGGGAAAGACGCGGCTCGCGGAGGCGCTGTTCGATACACGCGTGCACGGCGGCAAAGCGCTGGCAGCAGCGACCAGCATCTACGGCGACACGGGCCTCGACCTAGATGTCGGGGCGGCGCTTGTCGCCGAACAGCTGGCAATGTCGGGTATCGAGGCGGTGCTGGTCGCCGATAATTGTTCGGGACGCACCCACGCGCAGCTCGCCGAAATCGTGCGCCGCAAAGGCAGCCGAACGAGCTTGATCACCATCGACTACGATATCGGCGATGACCAACCGACCGACACGCTGGTAGTGAAGCTCGATCCCAATAGCGAGGGCGTCGTCTTGTCGCTTATCGAGCAGCGCTTTCCAAAACTGAGCGAAAGCGACCGACTGCATCTCGCACGCTTTTCGGGCGGCAATGCGCGAATCGCGCTAAAGGTCGCCGAACGATCGACTGACGGAGCTGACTTGTCAAAGCTGGGCGATGCCGAATTGCTCGACCGGCTATTCCAGACTGGGCGGGAAGCCGCCGATGCCGCGGTCCGACGAGTCGCAGACGCCGCTGCACTTGTCTATGCGTTTCAGGTGGCGCCTGGCGACCGGCAGCGTACCGCCGAGCATCCCGCGCTGGCGCGCTTGGCCGGCATAAACGCCGACACGTTTTACCGGTACGTCGGCACGCTGCTCGACTGGGGCATTGTTCAGCAGCGCGGCATCCAGCGCGCGGTAATGCCACCGCCGCTGGCGAACCGACTGGCCCGGCCAGTGATCCGCCGCAGCGATCCCTCGGCCTTGCTTGACGCGTTCGCTTCGCATCCGCGCCTGATGGCATCGTTCGCCCGGCGGCTGGGGCAGTTGCACGACGAGCCGAAAGCGGTGGAACTTGCGCGGCGACTGATGGGCGCGAACGGCTGGCTTGGTCTACCGGCCGCTTTCGACGCAGACCAGCAAAGAGCGTTCCGCAACCTTGCCCCCGCAGCGCCCGAGGCAGCTCTGGCGGCGATCGAACGGGCGTTGAGCGACGATGCCAAGGCGCTGGATCACGACCGGTCCGAATATGCCGACCTGCTCGCGCATATCTCCTATGACAATGCGCTGTTCGCGCGCGCAATGACAGCAATGCTGCCGCTAGCGCTTGCCGAGCAAACGGATTGCCGGGACACGCAGGTGCGCTGTCTGTTCCTCGAACGTTTCTGGCCGGTATTATCGCGCACGATGGCGACGGGCGACACGCGCCTCGCCTTCGTTGACCGCCTCCTCGACGATGAACGTGAGAGCGTCCGCGCCCTGGGTGTGGAAGCGCTCGATCACATGATGGACGTGTGGCATTTGAGTTCGTCGTTCATGCCCGAGTTCGGTGCACGTGCGCGGGCGCGGGAATGGCAACCGCGCGGTCTTGACTATACGGTGTGGATCGAGGCAGCCTTCGATCGGATAGGCCGCATCGCGACGACCGACGGGCCGAACCGCGACCGGGCGCGCAGAATCGTGCTGGAACACCTGCGCTCGCACCTTGAAAGCGGCAATGCCGACCGCGTGCTCGCAGCAGTCCGCCGAATCCGCCCGGATGGCTATTGGGACGAGGGCTGGCGCGCCGCAACCGACGCAATGCACTTCACACGCAACTCGACCGGTGAGTGGCGCAATGCACTGGCACAGCTCGAACACGACCTGCGACCCCGCAGCCTCGAAGCGTGCTTCGAGGCTGCGGTTCTCGGAGAGCCTTGGCGGCACTGGCACCCAAGCGGCCGCGAGAATTCGCCCGTCCGCGAAGTCGGCACCTTTGCCAAGGGGATCGGACGACGCGTCTCCCGCTCCGGCATCGATCCGACACCCTTTATCGCGCGTGCTTCGCTTGCTGGGGACGTCAACAGCGTCCGAGATTTCGGTCTCGGATTGGCGCGCGCGACCGGCGCCATCGACGATCTGTGGGACCGAGCGCATTCGGCCTATCTCGCCCTCGACGCCGACCGGCGTGATGCCGGGCTCCTCATCGGCATCGTGCAGGGCTCGGAACCCGGCCATCGACAGTGGGCCGAAGCAAAGCTGAACGCCATCGCCAACGACCCGATCCTTGCCCCTTATCTGGTCTTTTCCCATGCCGGACGGACACTCGGGACCGCGGACATCGACCGCTTCATCGCCGCGCTCGATGCGGGCAGCATCACTGCCGAGCGGCTCGGCATGCTGATTATGGGCGGCGCCACGAAGCCGACTCCTTCGCCCGACCTCGCACGCTTGCTGAGCCGTCTTTCGAGTGAACCCGAAGGCGCGCCGCAAGCTCTCCAAGTCCTCTTCATGCGCTTTTACGGCGAGCCGGAGACCCCGCCTGAACTGGCGGAAGTCGCGCGCACGCTCCTCGCCGACCCGGCCTGCTATTCCAGTGAAAGGACGCGCGCCGACCATGAGCTGGCGGGCCTCGCACGTCGCATGTTCGGTTTGGCAAACGATGTCTCGCTCGCGATCTCGATCTGCAAGGCGCTTCGCATCGCGTACAATGCGAGCGAGCGCTGGCGCTCGTCGCGAGATTTCAATGAGCTCGGCAAGGTGATGACCGGGTCACACTTACGCGTTGTTCTCGACGAAATCGTGTCCGGCCAAGCCAAGGGCGAACTGGTCGAAATCTTCCTTGGCGATCACCTTATGGAGGATATCGATGGCAGCGGCCGGGATCGCGCGCTCGACGAGAGGGTCATCGCCGAATGGGTCGCCGAAGACCCACAGGCGCGGGCACTTCGCCTGGCCGAATTCGTTGCATATACCGCGCCGGCAAGCGAAGAAGCCGGCCTTGGCTGGTCGCCGCTCGCGAGAATGCTGATTACAAGGGCCTCTGAGCCGGTCGCCGTGCTGCAAGCTTTCGAAGAGCGCTTTTTCAGTGGCGTGAGCAGCGGCCCGTTCTCGTTGCGCTTCGTGCGCCGTCGCCCGCTCGTCGAAGCCATGCTGACCCACGATGATCCGCGCATACGTAATTGGGCGCGTGCGGCGGCGGAGCGGCTAGAACGCCAAATCCGATTTTGGGACGGACGCGACCGTGAGCGAGACAGTCTGTTCGAATGACGATAATGGGGCTTGCTGCAGCCAGAATTTGAATCTCAATTCGCGATTGCTAACGGACTGAGCGATTTCCACTTCTCCTCGGAGCCACATCGGCGAACGTCACCCTGAGGGTTTGAGAGGTGCATTTACATCACTGAAATGGCGGCAAGCATAAGCCGAACGACATGGCTGAACGAACGGCAGCGTATAATCCCTGTAACGGTGAAAGCTGCCTGTCAGGACCGTCCAACAAAGCGGACATGATGAGCGGCCCGAGCGCGGCAATGAGATGTCCGCTGCCGGGGAACGAAATTTGGCCGCTGAGCGGCCAGGAAGGGTCGAATTTACTTCATTCGGAAGGTAGAGGCTGACTACCGACAGCGAACAAAAAAAGGTAAACAATGGCCGAGCAAAGTTCAATCGACGAGCGACGCGAACACTTCGCTTATTGCGTTCAACTGTTTGGCGGAACCACTGCCTTCTCGCGGCGCCTTGGCATAGACGAGCGCGCCATCCGCCGATTTATCAACGGCGAGCGGCCTCTTGGTGACGGACTTCTGGAAGACACCGCCAAGGCATTGCACCTGCTCATCGCTGAAGCTACCACTGCCGAAGGAAAGATCGCCGCCATATTGAGCTCTCTGCCGACCGATCCGTCCTAGAGCGCCCATCAGGCCCGTAGAGGTCGGCGTGCGATGGGTCGACGCTCAGGGCATGAGGATCGGAAATTTTGGCTGTGCAACCAATACGGTTCGCGAGCTGCCATGATCTCGTTTGCTCCGTGCATCGCTAGTGGCGGCTGGTAGGAATTAGGAATTGGTCTGTATCGGCGCGGATGACCGTCGACCACAGCCTCGTTTTCGTGAACAACTTATGGATCGGGTAAGGCTCACCGTAACGTGTTTCATCCAGCAGGCCCAACCAACAGAGCGGGCGCAGGATATGGCCATACGCCACGGCGTGGACCCGATGGTTGTCGCTATCAGCATCGAACACCGCCTTCACGAACTGGTCATCGGTCACGCCCAAATGAGCTTCAACGTTCAGGACGCCCAGGAAAAGTAGCCAGTCATCATCCAGTTGGACGCCATATAGGGTGTATCGGGAGTGATCGAGGACGAACAGCAGATGGTGGGCGAGCGCAATCCAAAGATTGCCAGGATGCCCAAGCAAATCCTTCCCGGCTGCTGTGATATGCAGGAAGCCCTTCCGGTGACGTGCCAGCTTGGCGCTAATCAACAGGTCGTGCAGCAGCATCAAGGGCGGGAAGTCGGGTTCGTTGAGGACCTTGTTGACAGCGTACAAGTCTTCGGCGGTATAGTAAGGCCATTCAAACGCTTCCTCCGCCCATGTGACGAACGTCCGCTTCAAAGCTTTATTCGGTGTCAGGCCAATGGGCCCAACGTCCAGCATATATTTGAGCGTCAGCTGAGCGGCGCGCAGCATGTGCGCGTTCGGCAGTGCCGGGTCGTCGTGCTGAGGGGCAAGGAATTCGATCATGAGGTGCTCAGATTGCAACCTGTCAGGCTAACAGGCAACCGTCGATGTTCTGCGGCGCTCAGGCTGGCCAAATGATGGCCGAGCGGGAACAAGCGGAATGTGAACTTTTGGGGAAGCGATCGTGAGCGTTGAGTGACGAAAATGGTCGTAATCAGCGTTGCTTCTTGGCCATTGTGGCTGTGAAATTGGGGTCCTTGTTCGCTACCCAATCGACAAATTTGCGTACATTGGGGTTGGCGAGCAGACCCTCGACATTCATCCCATGGCGCTGCAGTTCGGAATTGGTGAAATTGGCGATCAATGTCTTCTGGCAAATAGGATGCATCGGAACAACATCTCGCCCACCCCGGCTTTTCGGCACGGGATGGTGCCAGACGATGGTTTCTCCGGTAGGCCGGCTGCAGAGCCAGCAGGGAGGTATCACCGCTGGAGCCTCATCGTCCTCGCTGTGCAGGTCTTCATAGGGACCATGTTTCGAATGTTTGCGGGCCATGAGTCTACCTGAATTGCCTGAGTCTGTGCAGTTCCCCTAACGTGGTGCGGCCGACTTTACCACATCGGTGCCTCCGACCTGCGAATCCGGGCGAGGGTGCTTCAAACAAGCCGCAGGATATCTTTGGGAAAGAAGGCGATCGCAGCAAGCACGGTCAGGACGATGGCCCAGACTGCGTATTTCCAGATAGCGACACCGGATCGCTTCACCGGCTTGCGGTTGCTATTGCTGTAGACCTGCCACTCGGCGGGCAGCTTCGATTTGCGTTTTCTGGTCACGCTTTCATTCCTGCTTCATAGGGCCATGCCGGGAAGGGCGACATATTCTAATGATTTGCTATCGGCGCTGGCCGAATTTGGGCTTTTCCGTTGCTTCCTTCTCTGCCTCTTCATCCGCGCGGCGCTCCGCAGCGACATTCCCGAACAGCATCACGAGTTGAAACCCATTGGCCTTGCTCAATATCTGCATTGTCAGCTTGGGCGGGCGGGTGTGCCGCGAAATCTCAATCCAGTCCCGCGCCTCCGCCGGCAGCCAGGCAATGCGATCCTTCGGCGTAGCGGATTTGACGGATGCGGGTATCGGATCTCCTGTCTGGATGGAAAGCGTGGGAAAGAAACGCGACGGGCGCGCATATCGCAGGATTCCATCCTTGACGAAAAGAAATGCGCACATCGCCTGTGTGAGATCGGCGTAGCGGGTAGCGGCGGCTTCAAGCGTGACATCATAGGCAGCAGCGATGTCCGGCAGATGGGTGACCGTCGGCTTTCCCAGCTCTTCGACCGAGGCAACGAACAATGGCTTGGGCATCAGGAGGCCGGCGGCGAAGCGGTTGGCATGCATTTCTGCCTTGCGCGCCGGAGTGTCGCGCCTGTTTTCGGCAAGATCCCGATTGCTGCACTGCCTGTCCACGAACTGCCCGTCGAGGAGAAAATGGCCGAGTTGGTGGGCAATCGCAAAACGGCGAAGCTGCGCCGAGAGGCCCGTCCCGCAAGAAATGGCCGCTTCTCCTTTCGCGATATCGGTCGTCAGCGCACTGGATAGTCCAGCGGTTTCAAGATCACGGACCTTGGTGATGCCCGCGCCATGAGCGATCGCCACGACGTCTACTGGCGCCCGCAGGTCGGGATGATATTTGAATATCGTGGCGAGCAGCGTTTCCGCCGAGCCGCAGTTCGCCAGATCGTTCAGGAAGGCATCGTTGGGCATTTGCGGGCTCGTACCGTAATCGGACAGGAGGGGCGATCACAAAACTTGTTCTATGCCAGCTTGTCCCGAAATTCTGGAAAGAAGGCCTCCACTGCTGCCTGCAAATCAACGGGACCGGGAAGCAGATCAAAATGCTCCAGCAACCCGCGCACCAGTCTGGCTCTATATGCCCCTATGCCCGGCAGCATCTCCAAGCCCTGAAATTCAGGATCGGCGAGGCTGTCAGCGAGATCGCCGAGCGTTCGATATCCCGCTTTCTTCAACTGCTCCCGCAACCCGAAGGGCAGGACGGAGCGGGCAATCGGCAGATCCCGGTCGGTGGCCGTCGGCATCGTGGAACGCAGGCGTGTCCGCGCAGCTTTCGCCCGGCTCAACGACCGGCGGGTCAGGCGAAGCTGGCTGGAAGTGAGCGCCAGCCTGCGCGCGATTTCACGATAGGAAATGCCTGCAGCGCGCAGATCGCGTGCCTGTTCAAGATTCAGATTAGCCTGTTCAGGCCGGCTCAGCATGACAGCATATCCCGAAAAACATGGGCCGAGCATAACCGCGAAACGGGTCGGCTGCTACTGTGCCTGGTCGATGAGCGACGTGTCCCGTCAGCTTGGCCCCTGACAAGTTTGCCATTCGCCCATGGCAGTAAAAATCGACAGCTGGCGGGAAGTCCGTTCGCCTCTCAGCGGTTCGCAAACCTTATCGATGCCGCTCGAAAAGGGGGAGCTTTTGCCAGCGATCGGGAAACATGAGCATGAGCATGAGCATGAGCATGAGCGGCCATCGCCGCGCAATGAGCGCCAAGCTGGTCGACGTCGCGAATGATTTCGAAATCGACAGGCATTGCATGAAAGCGTCGTTCCTATCTTAAACCCTGTAGGTGGCGCCCGGAACCGGATCATCAATCGTCAGCCTGAGATTGATTGTCGGATGGCAGACCATTTGCCTTGTCTGATCCGGCTCAAATGCCGGCGTCTAGATTCGACACAACCCAATCCGCTATTGCGTCCAAGGCCTCTGCCTCCACTTCACTCGCCGTCCGTCCACTTTTTGCGGCAACCTTGAAGCTATGATCCGCATGATCGACGATCCGTAACGTCGCGCTAGCGCCGAGGTTGGCAGTGACGGGTTTGATCAATTCCATCTCCGCCAGGGCATCGCGAGAACCTGAAATGAACAGCATCGGAACGCGGACCTCTGTAAGATGTTCGGCCCGCTCGATGCCCGGCTTGCCTGCTGGATGGAGCGGGAATCCCAGAAATGCGAGGCCGCGCACGCCGGGGATGGGCGTTTCAGCCTGCGCCTGAGACGTCATGCGCCCTCCGAATGAGCGGCCTCCGGCGAACAGCGGCAGATCCGGTGCTAGCGATGCCGCCTGCGCAGCGGCGGCACGAACGGCAGCGTGCGCCAGCTTGGGCGTATCCGGCCGCTTCGACCCTTTCTCCGAATAGAGAAATTGATAGCGGAGCGTTGCGATGCCTCTTGAAGCCAGGCCTTCCGCATTGGCTGCCATCGTCGCGTGACGCATGTTCGTGCCAGCGCCATGGGCGAACAGATAAAGCGCCTTCGCAGCGGGCGGCTTCATCAACAGGCCCGATATGGTCTCCGCATTCACCGGGATGCGGACTTCGGTGGCCTCGATCCCGCTTGTGTCTTCGATTGGGCTCGAAATGGACAAGATTGCATCGCTCATTTCAAGATCAAGCCACGATGGCGCCGCATGGGCGAGTGGGAGCGAGAACTAAGATGCCTCGCCCCCAAAGGATCCCTCATGAGGTTCAGTTATTCCGGGGCTTTGTTGCCACCGCCAAGATGCGAACCTGCCGCCTCTAGTGCGGCTTTGAACGATTTCGCTTTCGGAGCAGCCTTAGGCGCTGCTTCGGAAGTCCTGGGCTTTGCAGCAACTTTGCCCGCCTTCTTGGAGGGCGAGGCTTCCGTAGCCGGCTGATCGGACTTGGCGGACGAGGCTTTTTTTTCTTTCGGTGCGGCGATTGAGAGCTTCTTGCGCGAACCGGGGGAAACGGCGTCAGCCTTCGAACTTGCTGCCTTCGGTGCCTTTGCTTTCGTCGCTGCCCCAGAGGACGTGTCGGCCGCTGCGATCCGCGACGGCTTGGAAGCGTCGGTCTTCGCGGCTGGCTTCTTTGCCCGTGGCTTGTCTGCGGCAGACTTCGGCGCAGCAGGGCTGGACGGCGCTGCCTCTGCGGATGGCGCGGCGGGTGTCTTGCCTCCGGTTGCCGGCTTCTTGCCCAGCCCAAGCTTTTCCGCAACAGCGCGCCGCGCTTCGGAATAGCTGGGTGCGACCATGGGGTAGGAGGCGGAAAGGTTGTAACGCTTCCGATATTCCTGGCCGGTAAGTCCATGCGTTGCCAGATGGCGTTTCAGCGTTTTGTACGGCTTTCCGTCGATCAGGCTCAGAATATGTTCACGTGACGACAGGCTTTTGCGGATCGAGACCGCCGGCACATATTCGGGTGCCGTGGGTTCGGCTCCCACTTCAGGACTTTCCGTCAGTGCCGCGCGCGTGGTCTTGATGAGGTCGGCCAGACCTTCACTGGAGACTGTGTTCTTCGAAACAAATGCGCTGAGAAGCTGAACGGTGAGGGCGGTGATGTCGTTCTGATTTTCATCGGCCATGTGAGCAAATCCGAGCTAAGGTGATCTGCGCCTTTTGCGCAATTTGTTCTGCATTGTAAATGCTCGACCTTTTGCGCGAGCCTCTATTCACCAGACTTCAATTGAATGTCTGGTACTCGGTCCTGTTCCCCGGTTGGCGCTGCACCGCGAATTTTTGTCGAATGATTATGGACGCATATTTTCGCGGTAAATCATAACGCGAAAGTCTCGGATGCCTCTGATGTCGACTGCGAACTCCGCATCGACTTCCGGGCAATATTCATCAACGGGCTTCCACGTCAAGCAACGGGATGCGTCATCTACATTGCAAGTCAGGAGATGGCGCCGATCTCACCATGATCTTCGCATCGGTGATTCAGCTGTCGCCTGGGGATGGGGACACCGCCGTGTCGAGATGAATACCCTTTCTCAGCTTCGTCAGTTCCTTTGAACTGTTCGCTTCGCGCCGTTCCAGCGCCGCCCCGGCTGCCTCATTTAGGGAGGTCATGATGGCGCGCACCTGGTCGGTGGTAACGGCACCGGAGGAATAAAGGCCGGTAATGACCGCGCGGATCGCAAGTTCGGTTCCGATATCCATCGTTCATCTCCAGCGAGTTTTCGACTGTGCGAACAATCATAGCATGAAGAAGCTGTATTCGCTTCCTGGCGTGGCATGTTTCGGCAATTTCGCGCCGTACCTTGATCTCTGGCCCATGCATGGTGGATAGACAGAAGGGAAGGGGTGGCCGTTGGAGCGAAGATGATCTTCTTTCTCGATTTTGAAGCCTCTTCGCTTTCCAAGAGAAGCTATCCGATCGAGGTGGCTTGGGTGTTCGAGGATGGGCGCAGCGAGGCGAGTCTGATCAAACCGGCTCCGCAATGGGACGACTGGGATCCGGCATCCGAGGCCATTCATCATATTTCCCTTGACGAATTTTAGCGCAGGGACGCGATCATGAGATGGTCGCGCGAACGATGCTCAAAGCCCTGGAGGGCCATGACCTTCGCGCCAGTGCGCCGAGTTGGGACGGGAAATGGTTGAGCACGCTTCTCCGCGCGAGCGGCCTGCCGCGCCATAGCCTGCGGCTACGCGGGACCGACGCCGCTCGACATGAGATCGCCCGCTCCATCCTCTCTGCCACGTGGACTGACGGCGCGCTCGACCGGGAAGTCGATGCGCTGCTTGAACGGGTTGCAACAAGCGTAACAGTGGGCGTGGTTGCCCATCGGGCGCTTGCCGATGCACGCGATGAACACCGCCGATGGGTCGCGGTGCGGGACGCCGCACTGGATCGGCTTGGAAGCGCGCCGGCATAGCCGGTTGAGCCTCGGGGTGACACGAGGATGAGAGTGGGACCTTGTATTTCCTCCTGACAACCACGGATCCGCAGCCAGCGGCGGAAAAAGACCCGGCCGCCCATGATGAGCGGCTAGGTCAGAAGAAGTCTCTGAGAATCAGAGCCTTCGGGTCGTGGGCCAAGAAGAGCATGCCGTTCGTTCTTCCCACAGGCGTTGGCATTCGGGCCGGGCACAGATCCGACCCGCTTTTGCGCTAAGGCGTTGATTTTGCCGGTTCAAAAATCTTGTATTCCGTAGGGGAAATTGAGAGACTTCGGTCGGACCGGCCGATTGACCAAGCCTTCGGGTCGCCCCGGTCCACCATCTCCCTTCGTGCCTGCTCCACGGCTTCCAACCCAGGTTTCGGGCGTGAAGGGAAAATTCTCGTGCCGCGGCGCATTCTGCTGATTCGAGGGATTTACGCCGATGCGTGCGCGCCGCTATCCGGCGCGCCATGAGCATTATCGCAACGATTATGAATTCCACGACCGGTCAGCCGATCCAGAAGATGACCTTCGGTCGGATGCCCAAGCCCTGGGCCACCTTCAATCTGGAAACCGGCGAGCGCGTGACCGCAGACCGTGTCCATGTCGGCAAACCCGCGCCCGGCAAGTTCGTTGCGCCAGTCGAGGTCTGGGTCACGCCCAAGGGCTGAGCGGATAGGCTGGGACAGAAGGAGGCGTCGATCTGAGCAGGGCTGATCAAACTAGCCGCGCCGGGGCGGCATTCGTCCCGGCGACGCTTCCATGCTGATCAGCGCTTCCCTGCTGTTGGGCCGCGAGGTCGTCGCGGTGAGCGAACTTTCCGGCGGCGACCTTTCGAAGGTTTTCCGTCTGCACCTGTCTGATGGCACGACCGCGATTGCCAAGCAGGCGCCGCTGGTTGCGGTGGAGGCCCGCATGCTGACGGCAATGCGCGATGCCGGGGTGCCCGTGCCGGCAGTCATGGCGCAGGACGGCGATGTTCTCGTCATGGAGGATATCGCGGCGGTCGGACGGGCCGCGCGATCCTGGGTCGAACTCGCCGAAATGCTGGACATCCTCCACAGTACCCTCGGTCCGCATTATGGCTGGCCGGACGATTATGCCTTTGGCGATGTGGAAATTTCCAATCGTCCCGGCAGGGATTGGTGCTCCTTCTGGGCCGACCAGCGGCTGCGGTGCCATCTGCCCTTTGTCGATTTCAGCCTGGGGAGGCGGATCGAGGCGCTGTGCGACCGTCTTGGCGAACTGCTGCCTGCGCGGCCCGCGCCCGCCCTGCTGCATGGCGACCTTTGGAGCGGGAATATCCTGTTCGACAATGGCGGCATCGCCGCGTTGATCGATCCGGCCTGCTGTTTTGGCGACCATGAAGTCGATCTCGCCATGCTTGGTCTCTTCGATCGACCTCCAGCCGCCTTTTTCGATGCCTGTGGTCCTGCGCAGGGGTGGGAGCAGCGTCAGCCTGTCTACCAGCTCTGGCCGCTCCTCGTTCACCTCCGCCTGTTCGGTGGCGCCTATGCGCAGCAGGCCGGGGCGTGCCTGGGGGCGCTGGGATTCTGACCGAGCCGACCCTTGCCTTTCATGCTAAGGGTTCACTGATTTCGGGAGCAGCGTCATGGTCCTATTTGAAAGCCGCGATCTCCATCTGGTGAAGAAGGCGCTGTGCCTGAGTGTTCTTGTGATCGAGAAGCAGCCCGAAGGCCCGTTCAGGCCCGATTCGGACCTTGCGGATCTGAAGGACCTGGCCGACCGGTTGCTGCCCGGCGATACGGAGCTCGCTCTCTATATGCGCTCGGCCCGGCTGGTCCTGAACGGCGGTCCGGGCTGACCGTCGCGCGGCACCGTTGCGCTGTTGCCGGCGGGTGAGTGGACAGGATGGATGGATTGCCGCGACGGCACGGATCCCTGGATTGACGGCTCGTGACGAGCGACGTCGCTGATTGCGACGCGACTGGAGTTCATCTTTTGAATTCCCAATGAGAATGGGGGGAACCAGGCATCAGGGATGTCCCCTGGATTTGACCCGGGGGACGCAGGAACGAGAATGGAACAAGCGGGCCTCCTCGATCAGCATGCCTCTCACTCATCGCACTTGGCGCGACGTCCGTGGCGTGCTGCACGGCCTGCCTTCACCTCATCGAGCGATAGCCCGCGATGCGGGGCCGCCTTGTAGGCGTCGTAAGAGGCTAGCGCTTCCTGCCGAAGCCAGTTTTCTAACGCAGGGTCCCGCGCCTGGAGTGCAGGCAAGCCATCGCGAATGACCTCGCTCTTGCTCATTCCCCTGATGTGACCTTGGCGCGCACCTGGGCCGCCATCTCATCGGGAAGCGTCACGCTGAGCCGCCGGGTCGATCGCATGGGCCGTCCTTTCGCACGGGGATTTAAGCCTATCGGGGCGCGGATTTCAATCGGGCTTCGCTTCCGGCCGTGATCCGCGGCGCCCCTTGCGCGCCGATGGGATGGACGGTGGCGGGCGGCGGACGCTGCGGTTACAGAAGCTACAAATGATCGAGCGCCTATCACAATCCGAAGCACGGCGGATCGCGCTGCATGCGCAGGGGTTCGGAACGGCAAGGCCCGACAGACCGGGCCAGTTGCACCTCCGGCGCACCATCGATCGGCTGAGCTTGCATCAGATCGACAGCGTCAATGTGGTTGCTCGGGCGCATTATCTCCCGGCCTTTTCTCGCCTGGGAAATTATGATCGGACCCTGCTCGACCGCGACGCCTGGGGACCACGCCGCAGCCGCCGCTTGTTCGAATATTGGGCGCATGAGGCCTCATTGTTGCCGCTTGCGCTGCATCCGCTGCTGCGCTGGCGGATGGCCCAGGCCGATCGGGGAGAATCGGGCTGGAAGGGATTGCGCGGCTTTGCCACGGAGCGTCGGCACGAGGCGATGGCGGTGCTCGATCGGATCAGGGCGGAGGGTCCGCTCGGCGCGTCCGATTTCGAAACCAGCTGCAATCGGCCGGGCTGGTGGGAATGGGGTGAGACCAAGCAGGCCTTGGAATGGCTCTTCTGGGCAGGTCATCTCACGACCTCGACCCGCCGCGCCGCCTTCGAGCGTGTCTATGATCTTCCCGAGCGGGTTCTGCCCGCGTCCATATTGGATTTGCCGACGCCCGAGCCGGGTGAGGCGCAGCGAGGGTTAATCGCCTTGTCTGCGCGGGCGCTCGGGGTCGCGAGCGCCGCGGAACTGCGAGACTATTTCCGACTCAAGCCGGAAGAGGCCAATGGAGCGATCGCCGATCTGCTGGAAGAGGGGCTGCTGCATCGCGTTGCTGTCGAGGGCTGGCGTTCGCCCGCCTTTCTTTATCATGATGCGCACGTGCCGCGCCGGATCGCGGCGCAGGCCCTGCTGGCTCCGTTCGATCCGCTGATCTGGGAACGCTCACGCACCGAGCGTCTTTTCGATTTCCACTATCGGATCGGCATCTACACGCCAGCGGCCAAGCGGACCCATGGCTATTATGTGCTGCCCTTCCTGCTTGGGGACCGGCTCGTCGGGCGGGCCGACCTCAAGGCTGACCGGCAGCAGGGAAGGCTGCTCGTTCACTCGGTTCATTTCGAGCCAGCCGTGCCCGCCGAAAGCCGCGATGCCATGGCCGCGGAACTTTCAACCATGGCCCGCTGGCTCGGGCTGGAGGAAATTGTTCTTCCCATGGCTTGATGCCGGCGTGAGGGATCGCCGGAGCCGGTGTTCTGGCTGCAAGAGCATGATCCGATCAGGCAGAATCGGATCATGCTCAATTTGGCTATGGTTTTCCAGATTTTTCGAGCCAGCAGGCGATGCCGCCTGCTTGGGAAAAGCTCTAGAATTTGGCGCCGAAGCCGAATGTCCAGTTGCGTTCCCGCTTGGCGAGATCTTCCCGCCGCCCGCGAGCATAGCCAAGGTCGATCCCGAAGAACTTCTTCTCGTCAAAATAGATCGAGAAGATGCCCTTGAACTGGGAAAGGTTCTTCGGTCCGCCGTCGAGCGCGCGCAAATAGGTTTCGGTGAGGGTGAGCTCGAGCGGCAGCCATTTGACGTCGCTGGTGAGTGTCGCACCCACCTGGCCGCCAAGCCGGATGAAATCCTGGCTGTCCTCGTCGAGCCGGCTGCCCTGTTTGATGAAATGCCCACCGTTAAGCCGCAAGTCGAAGCGGGGGATGATCGAGAACAGGCTCTCGTCGTTCGTGCTTGTGACGTTGCGGGCGTCATTGAGCCAGCCATTGAAGACCGGTATATAGGTGAAGTTGGCGCTGACGACTTCGCTTTTCTCCTTGCGGTTAGCCGCATATTCCGGCCGAAGCAGGAACAGATGAGAGAGCTGCGCCTGGTGTGTGCGGAAGTCGAAGAGTGTCCCGGCGCGCCAAGTGTCGTCGGAGACCTCGCGTTGCTGACCCGTTTTCTTGCTGTTGTCGAGGGAGACGCCAAGATAGGGGACGATCCCCAGGACATTATCGACGACCGGCACTGACAGGCCAACGATGATGCTGGCCTTGGTCGTCTTCTTTCCGGCGACATCATCGTCCTTGAACGAGAAGGAAGCCTTTTCAACACCTGCAAAGGCGCTGTCGAGATTTCGGTCGAACTGGAGGCCGTCGGTCGAGCCGCGTATCCGCAGCGGGATCGTCTTCTGGTCGACCGGCGATGCGATCTGCGTCGGCTCCAGTTCGACAGGCTTCCCGTCCGGCTTCTTCACACAGGCGATCGTGATTCCAGTCGACTGAAAATAGGTGGGCGGATCGATGACCGGCGAGGATGGCAGGTAGGATGAAGGCGTGGTCAGCACCGCCATCACCAGATTTAGGGCTCGTCCGATCTTGGCGGCATCCTCCTTGCCGCAACGCGGGATGCCGAGGCTGTCCTTGGGATTGGGACCGCAAAAATTCTCCTGCGAGAGGATATGCTGCGCGGGCGTCAGGCCGGGATAATCCGATTCATGCGTCGTGATCCAACGATAAGGGAAAGGCGAAACGCCTTCCGATTCGAGGACCGCGAGAGCGAGACGTTCGGGTACGACCTTGTTGGTCGCCTGGTCGCAAATGTCCGCTTGCGTGGGAGCGCCAGCCCAGGCTGGCGAGGCGCAAGCGAGGAGCCCGGTCGCGACGATGCGGGTCGCACGGCGGCGGGGAGCCTTCACTTCCATTTTGCAGCTGCCATGATCCCGTTGATGAGATCCGAGACGCTGCCGCTGAGCATCTTGTTCACGAAGGCGGAGAAACTGTCGAAGGAAGGATGGACGAAAGCGCCTTCGGTTGGGAATTCGATCGGCGGTTGCATCTTGTCGAGCCGCTTGGAGATTTGCAGCAGGGACGCCCAAAGGACATCGCGCGTATAGCGGTAGGGGGCGTCATTGAGCTTCTGCCCCAGTCTCCATGGGCGCCTGCCGTCCTGCGCGATCTGCTCCTGGACAGCGAGATAGACCTGCGTTCGCTTGAATGGTGGCGTCCCGTCGGCACTGGAAGCCCCTGCGTAGAGCGCGCGATTACCGTCAGCATATTTCATCAATCAAGCCCCTCCATGCCTGAGGCGACCCGATCGCATATCGGAGGGAACCGGCCAAGGCGAAAATGATCCGTTTCCGTAACGTTTTCTGGCGGAGGAAGATGGCGCGCGCATCCGCTAGTGACGGCAAAGCCGACAAGAGCTGGATCGGTGGCCCTCCTCGAGACCGATCTCATTTCCGGGGACGCGATGTCGGAACGGCAAGCGCGGCCACACGGTCGGTGCCGTCGCTGCTGAGCCGTGCTGACGGGATGGCAGGCTCAGCCGGGATATAGGACCTTCGCGAGGCGGTCGGCCAAGTCGGTACGCTTTTCCGTGGCCATTTGAGCGAGGTTGTGCAGCTTCCATTGGACGGCGGGCAGCTTTGCCGATTCCTCCAGGCCCAGCGCGGCCCAGTCTGGGCTGCCCTGTTTGAATCCCAGCAGGAATGTTCGGTGCTTCTCCGGCATTTCTCCGATCATTGTCGCGATGATCGCTTCCTGGGTCTCCAGCAACGAATCGAGGGTTACCGCCGATTCCGTCATGCCCTGGAAGCCGCGGGCATATTCGTCATCGAGTCTGCGCCTCGTCGGTGCCAGCAGTTCCGCGATCGGCCGTGGATGGCTGAGGATGTAGATCAGGAACGCGGACCGCAAGGCGTCGTCTATCCCTTCATGCGCGAGGAGATCGCGGACGTCGAACAGATCGCGCGGATGTTGGCGATCAAGTGCGGCGACGATCTTGCCCGCGTAAAGATCGGCGAAGGATGTGACCTGGATCTCCGCAAAACCGAAGGCCTGCTCTACCCGCGGTGACACGGTCCGCATTTCGGCGGTGTAGACCGCGCCGCGCAGGACCGGCGTTACTTCGATTTTGATCTGCACGCGCTCATGGCGAACGACGAGCTTCGAGACCTGGTTTTCGGGCTGGAGACGGCTCGGCGTCACCTTGGCGCCCTTGATGCCGGCGGTGACCTTGTCGGCAATCCGCAGCATGGCGGCGTCGATTGCGAGAAGTGAAGCCGGCCGATCGGCAACGGGCAGATAGGTCAGGTCGATATCGACAGAGAGCCGCGGCAGGTCGCGGATGAACAGATTGATCGCGGTTCCGCCTTTGAGCGCGAAGTCGGGCTCGCTCGCGACGAACGGGAGCACGCGCACCAGCAGCGCCACCTGCTGGCGATAGACGTCAAACAGGGGCAAGCATATCCTCCGGAACGGTGATGTTATAGTCCGGTGACAGACGGCCGCCTGGCACCAGCGCCCGCTTTCCCGCGCCGAGATCGAACTCGGCCGGATCAAGACGGTTTCGCCATGCGTGGCGGTGCCGGTCGGCGAAGAAGAAGAACAGCCGCTTGACCTTCACGCTGCGGCACTGGTGGAGCAACAGCGTCAGTCGGGCGGGACTGAGATTGACCAGACCTTCCGCCAGCATATCAACCTGATGGAAACTTTCATGGTCGGGAAGTTCGTCGAGCAACTCGAGAAATCCCCGCTCGGGCGATGACAGGCACAATGGCCAGGTGAGACCCTGGGGGCCGACCATGAAATTGCCGGGCAGGATGTCATCCGAAGGCGGCGGCGGCCCGAAAGGGTCGCGCGGCTCGTCCGGGAACAGCCGCGCGCTGTTGTGCCAGAGGAATTGCACATCGAGTCGCAGCTTGGCGAGCCAGCCAGGGGGTTTGGCGGGGCCGTAGAGATGGACCTCCTGCCGTTCGCCAAGATAATGGGAGAAGCCCTGCTCCTCGAGCGCGGTACGTCCGCCTACGGTGAGTGGATAGCCCATGAAGCTTTGCAGCGACATCACGACCTGTTGCCAGGACACAGGCTCCTGCACGCGGCGATAGACGCGGGGCGCCACCTGGGTAAGCCAGCCTGATTTCACATATTGGCTTCTGAGCGATGATGAGTAACCGTGGCGCTCCAGCCATGCGGCATCGACCAGCACATGCTCGGGCAATCGCTGCAGGCGCTTTAACTTTTGCTCCAATCGCTCAGTCATCCTGAGGGTTATACGCATTTCATAAACCAGCGTCGAGTTTATATTATTGCTTAAATGCTAAGTCGTGATTGGCAAAAATGGCGTTTGTCAAACCTCTGTTCGTTTGCCGGCGCATCGCTCCTTCACCCTGTGGGTGCTGGGAGCTGGAATGATGAAGTCGGGCCGGCCAGCCCATGATGCGCTCTTGCCGATCCGATCGATCGGTTTGTCCGGGGTGTGAGTCGGTCGCACGCCCTTTTTTCGTCCCCCTGACGGGGCCGGGCTCTGCTTCGCGTGCCGCTTCGTCGAGTCGGCTGCGCCGTCTCGCCCCTGCGGGCGACGATCCCTGACGCGGCTGCGGTCATCGCGCTGCGCGCGCTGGCGCTGGCGGGTTGCCGGCCAGTCCAAAGCGGTCCGGGCGTCGCTACCCTCTAGGCCCGCCGCGGCGGGCTGCAAGCCGGCAAGCCGACTCCTCCACTTCGTTCCGGTCCTTACGGATGCTGCCCGCCTCGCTCGGCGTGCCTGCCGGTTCGCTCTTGCCGCCCACCCCGCTTCGGCCGGGCCGGTGGTGTTTTTTAAGAGAAGGAACCAAGTCATGGAACTCAAGCATATCGATATCGCCAATCTCGCCGTCTCGACCGCCAATATGCGGGGCGTGAAGAAGACGCCTGACCTTGCCAACATCCTGCCTTCCGTCAGAGCGCGGGGAATCCTCGTGCCGCTGATCGTGCGGCAGAATGGCAGCCCGGAAACCTATGAGATCGTCGCGGGTAAGCGGCGCTATCATGCGGCCCTTGTCGTCGCGGAGGAAAATGGCGGCATCGATCCGCTGCCCTGCGCGGTCATGGCGGCAGGGGACGATGCGGCGGCGCTGGAGGCTTCGCTCATTGAAAATATCGCGAGGTTGGACCCCGATGAGGTGACCCGCTGGGAAACCTTCACCCGTCTCGTCAAGGAGGGCCGGACGCCCGAGGATATCTCCAACACCTTCGGGCTTACCGCCTTGCAGGTGAAGCGGACCCTCGCGCTCGGTAATCTGTTGCCGCGCATCCGGGGATTGTACCGCGCCGAGAAGATTGACGCCACCACCGTCCGGCACCTGACCCTTGCCTCGAAGCCACAGCAAAAGGCGTGGCTTGCCCTGCTCGACGATGAGGACGCCTATGTCCCGACCGGCCATCGTCTCAAGGAATGGCTGTTCGGCGGGACCAGCATTCCGACCAGTGCGGCGATCTTCCCGCTCGAAAGCTACAAAGGCGAGATTATCGCGGACCTGTTCGGAGAGGACAGTTTCTTCGCCAATGTCGACCAGTTCTGGGAGGCGCAGATGGCAGCCGTTGAGGCCAAGGCGGAAGGCTATCGCGACGAGGGCTGGGCTGATGTCGTCACCCTTGAGCCGGGAGCCTATTTCCACGGCTGGGAGCATGAGCATTGCCCCAAGAAGAAGGGCGGCCGGGTCTATATCAGCATCGACCATCGCGGGGCCGTCTGCTTCCACGAGGGCTATGTCACCACCAAGGAGGCGCGCAAAGTCGAGAAGGGGGAGAGTATCGAGCGTCCGGCGCGCCCGGAACTCAGTGCCCCGCTCACCGACTATGTGAACCTCCATCGCCATGCGGCGGTGGCGGCGAAGGTCGCGGAAACCCCAGCCGTCGCGCTGCGGCTGATGGTCGCCCATGCGATCTGCGGTTCCGTCCTGTGGCGGGTCGAGCGGCAGTCGCAGAAGAACCGGAACGAGGCGATCACCGAGAGCGTCGAAAGCTGTCTCTCGGAAGGTTCGACCGACTTCTTCCGTCGCGAGGCACTGGCGATGCTGGCGCTTGACGAGGACGAGCCCGCCCTTGTCGGATGCGATACCGAAATCGTGCCTCTCTTCGCAACGCTAATGGCGCTTCCCGACAAGGACGTTCTTGCCGTGCTCTCGGTGGTCATGGCCGAGTCGCTCCAGTCGGGGACCATGTTGATCGAACTGTTGGGCAGTCAGCTGGAGGTCGACATGGCGCAGGTCTGGGAAGCCGACGACGCCTTTATCGAACTGCTGCGCGACAAGGCGCTTGTCGGCCATCTCCTTGCCGATGTGGTCGGGGCCGAGGTCGCGGCGTCGAACGCGAAGGAAAGCGGCAAGGTCCAGCGCGGGATCATCTTCAACTGCCTCCACGGCCAGATGGGATGGGAGAAGCGCGAGGGCTGGGTGCCCCGCTGGATGAGCTTCCCGCCGAGCGCCTATACCGGCCGGGGCGGGGTTGGTCCCGTCGATCAATGGGCGATGCTGGAGGCGGCTTTGGCACCGGCACCCGAGCAGCCCGAAGAAGCGGAAGGGTTGACAACATCCGATGCGATCGAACCGGCCGACGCGCCGGACGAAGCTGCGAGCGATCCCGCGCAGGTCGAGGACGAAGGCCCGGAGCAACGGGCCGCCTGATCACCATGGGGCAGGTGGCGGCATGGTTCCGCCGCCTGCCTATTTTCGCATGAAAGGAACCGCTCATGTCCGCCCGCAGGCCCGAAGGCTGCATGGCCGACCGCTTCCGCATCGGCCTCGCCACCCTCAACTATCTCCCCCGCATCACCTATTATCTCCATGTGAAGGACGACTTCACCTTTCCCGAAATCGCCTTCCGCATCGGTTGCTCGGTCTGGGAGGTGGAGGAGCATTTTGCCGCCGCGCTCGCCCATTTGGACAAGGCGGTCCATCGCGAAGGCTGAAGCGGGATGGGGCGCGCGCCGGGCGGCGGGGCCGCCCGGCATGGTGTTGGCCGGGGTAGATTGATCCACGGTTCGCTGCCGATCTTCCGCCCGGTCCAGTGCAAAGCTCCGATCAGGGAATGCGGAGCGCTGCGAGTGGCAGCGCGAAGAGGTCGGGCGGCCACCGCGCCTGGGCGCGGTGATGTTTGTCGGGTGGTTTGACCGGCCTCCGGGGAGGCGGGGGTGGGCGTCGCTGCCCTTTAGGCCCACCGCGGCGAGCCGCAAGCCGGGGCGTTGCCACCGGCTCCTCCACTGCGTTGCGGCCCTTCGGGTGCGCCCCACCTCGGTCGGTGGGCCTGCCGGTTCGCTCCTGCCGCCCACCCCCGCCTTTCCGGCGGCCGGTGCGATGCGAAGGGAGTAAGAAAGATGGGACATCAGGATCAGCCGCAGCGCTTTGGTTCCACCCTCTACGCCGAGGTGACGGATCGCATCATTGCCGAACTGGAGGCGGGAACCCTGCCATGGGTCAAGCCTTGGGATGACGGCAAGGCAGCGCTTGGCCTGCCGCGCAACGCCGGAACCGGACGGCGCTATTCAGGCATAAATGTGCTCATTCTCTGGAGCACCCTGTTCGAGCGGGGCTATCAGTCGCAGGGCTGGCTTACCTATCGGCAGGCGGTCGCACTTGGGGGGCATGTCCGCAAGGGCGAGCAGGGCACGACCGTCTGCTATGCTGACAAATTCACGCCCAAGGCCAAGGACGGCGAGTCTGTCAGGGAAGGCGACGAGGCCCGGCAGGTCGCTTTCTTGAAGCGGTTCACGGTCTTCAATCTTGACCAGATCGAGGGGGTGGAAGTTGAACCCGCCCCGACCATCAGCACGAATAATGAGGCGGTCCTGATCCCCCGCGCACAAGCGTTGATCGATGCGACCGGCGCGGAAATCCGCATCGGCGGGAGCGCCGCTTATTATACCCCCGCCACCGATCATATCTGTGTTCCCCCGCCCGAAGTCTATTATGAACCCATCAACTGGTATCGGACGGTCCTGCATGAACTGACCCATTTTTCGGGCCATCGCTCGCGCCTCGACCGCCTGCCCAAGACGGGTTTCGGCAGCCCCGATTATGCCCGCGAGGAACTGATCGCGGAAATGGGCAGCGCCTTCCTCTGCGCCGAATTGGGGATCGTGCCGACCGTTCGTCACAGCGATTATCTGGGATCGTGGCTCGGCGTGCTTCGCGAGGATGCCCGCGCCATCTTCCGCGCCGCCAGTCAGGCGAGCAAGGCCGCCGACTTTCTTCTGGGCTTCCTGCCCCCGGCGCAATCGGGCGAGGAAGCGATGACCAACGAGGGGAGGCTCGCGGCATGATACTCCTTCAACCCCAGCATATCGCAGCCCTTCAGGCCAACACTGCATCGCGCCGCGCCGCGCAGGAGAAGGGCGAAAGGGAGCCGGACCCGGTGCCGGTGGTCAAATTCTTCAATCCGATGGGCGCGGCGACATGGCTTGTCACCGAGTTGTGCGAGGATGGCGATGCCTTGTTCGGGTTGGCCGACCTTGGCTTTGGCTGTCCCGAACTGGGCTATTTCAGCCTCACGGAGATAACGGCCCTTCGCCTTCCCTTTGGGCTTCGGATCGAGCTGGACATCGGCTTTGACGGACTCGTTCCGCTGTCCCTTTGGGCGGACGCGGCGCGGGTCGCGGGTTCCATCATCCAAGCCCAACCCCTCATCTGGGCCATCGCCGGAAACCTCCCGGACGAGCCCGCGAGCGGCAAGGCCAGAGACTGAACCGGGCACCGAGGCGGGATCGCTGACAGCGATCCCGACCTCTTCAAATCCTGAACACCAAGGATGGGAGAAAATCCATGACCCAATATTCCAACGACAATCATGCGTCTAATGGCGGCGACCCGCTATCGACTCTTCGGACACAGTTCGAGGAAGCCGCCGCCGAGGCGAATCGCGGTTGTGGCTTGTCCTATGAACTTTATGTTCGGAGGTTCAGCGCGGATGCCAACTCTCTTCTGGCAGCGATCGAACCGGCACTGCGAGACGAGGCGATCCAGATCGCAGCCGAGTTCGGCTATGACGATGGCGAGGAAGAACCGGACTATGGGCCGGGCGTCTGCACGCTGACCGGCATTGACGACTATTGCTGTCCTTGCGGGCGGCATCCCTGACGGGGCGCCGTTCCGCCTCGCTCGCGTGCCGTGCGGAACCGCCGGTCCGCACGGCGCTACGCCTCGGCGGGGGAGGCCAACACATAGATACTTTCACAAAAGTCCCATCATGGCAGACCGCCTTCACCCGCCTCAAGGATCGGTGGCCCCTCCAATTTAGCCGCCGCCGCCGCCACGCTTCGCGCGGCAGCGGCGGCAACTAAATCGGTTCCTCCACCGCCCGCTGCGCGGTCGCCGGCTGCGCCGGCGCTCCTTGACCCGAGCTTGTCGGCCCGCCGCCGGACCTTCCGTCTTTTCCAGATGAAGGAGGCTCCCATGCAGATGACGAAGGCTTACAATCACAAGGCTTTTCTCGCCGCACTCCGCAACGCCGAACGGCGCGCCGCTTCGAGTTACTTCGACCAGCATGTCCTGAACGACGGCGAGCAGGGCTATGTCGCCATCGACGAGGGGGATTATTCGACGCTGCCCGAGACGCTCATCGAGCGGATCGTCCACACCGTACCGGGAAGGCTGGTCGACGAAATCTGAGAAAGGGGAGGGGCCGCGCGCCCCTCCTGATTACCCTTGTTTCAGGGACGGCCATGGGGGCATCGAACCCCCATGGCCGCATGAGCGTGAACCGATTTGGCGGTCAGGACGGGCGGGGCGGCAGCGCCTTCAATGCCTGGAGCGATGCCGCCGACCCAGCTTTGATCGCGAGCGTGATCAGATCCCGGAACTCCTTTTCGGTCAGCGTCTCGACCTCCAATTCAGCGACGATGGCGGCGTATTTGCCGCGCAAGGTCATGCGGGTCTGCTCTATCTCTTCGGCGATCTTGCGCTTGCGTTGCTCGAGTTCGGTGAGCTTTTCGCGGTCGGTCAATTTGGGCACGAAAGTTCCTTTCAAGAGGAAGGTCTGCCCGCCGAGTTTGGGAATAGCACGAGCGCGCGGTGCGGCAAGGAGGATCGCCGACAGGATGGCGGCACTCCGTCGGATCACGGCGGGAGCGGGTCGGGACGGCGGCTGCGCCATCCCTCCCGAAGGGGCCGCGCCTTCCAGAGCGAGGCCTGCGCAGCGGACAAGCGCGCTGCGAAAGGGGGACGCACGCCCGAGGCATTTTGTAATGCACCGTACGCACGGGTGCTGCGGGTGGGAATCTCCAGCAAATCCGCGGGTTTCCGATGGCACAATCTGGCAGCCATTTTGGCACAGCTCGGCAGCCGGCGGCAGCCACCGGGCGCGGAATGAAAGGTTAAGTCGCTGATCTGGCTTGGCGCTTTCTGGCTGCCACTGGCAGTTTTCATAAACTGTTGAGTTTGCAGCATAAATGAGCTATCAGGATGACGCTTCATCGCGTTTTCGCGTGTCGGATCAGGAGTCCGGCGCGTGGCACGAATTACCATAAGAGTAGATGACGACCTCTATGCGCGCCTCGCCAGTCAGGCGCGGGGCAGTGGCGTCGGCACGGCAACCTATTGCCGCGACATATTGGATCGGTTCGAAGGCGTCGACCCGAGCGGTTATCATGCCCGCTTCGATGAACTCCATGCGACCGCCATCCAGGCCTTCGCGATCCTTGCGACCTCGGTGGGTGAGCGCTCCCCCG
This sequence comes from Sphingobium sp. R-21, assembly GCF_049913335.1. NCBI lineage: Bacteria > Pseudomonadati > Pseudomonadota > Alphaproteobacteria > Sphingomonadales > Sphingobiaceae > Sphingobium > Sphingobium sp. R-21. The sequence continues at coordinate 938,492 of NZ_CP184375.1, forward strand.
AACTGCTCCAGAAAGGGCTGACCGAGGCCCGCCGCCTCCTCCGCGAAAGGGGGCTGCTCGACAGCGAGCAGGACCGGCCATGAGTATCTTCCGGCACGACACGCTCGGTTCCTGGACCAGGGGCGGGCAGGCCATCGTCCACAATGTGCGGATGACCACGCAGGTTTTCTACCAGACCTTCCTGGCGGGGCTGGTGATCTGGATCGGCGGCATCATCTGGTACGCCTGCGAGGTGTCATCCTCCTATGAGCGGTTCGTCCTGTTCAAGGTGGGGCAGGCAACAATCATGGGGGACGCCATACCGGGCAATGTCACCCCCATTCTTTTCGGCACGCCGGAGGGACGGCAATATTGGACCAGCCCCAAGGCGCTCCTTGAGTCGGGCATCGCCCACAAGACCCTGGCCGCTTTCGAAACCTACCTCATCCATGGGGCGCTCATCTCAGGCGCCTTCACCCTCATGGTGCTGTTCTGGGCCTGGTTCTATTTCACCCGGACGGGGAAGGGCCTCGGTTCCAACCAGTTCCTGCGTGGCGCCCGATTCGGCACCGTCCGTCAGGTGCGGCGGGCGCTCTGGCGGCATGCGAAGGGGAGCTTCGAGATCGGTGGGGTCAATGTTCCCGATGCCTTCGAACCGGAACATATTCTTCTCTGTGGCGCCCCCGGAACCGGGAAGACCAACATCATCGTCAAGATGCTCGACGGCATCCGGCAGCGGAAGCGGCGGGCGATCGTCTACGACACCGCCGGCACCTTCGTGGAGAAATTCTACCGGCCCGGGACCGATGTCCTCCTCAATCCCCTGGATGCCCGGACGGACTGCTGGTCGCCTTGGGTCGATGTGCCGCGGGACTATCATTATGACCAGATCGCGGAGTCAACGATCCCTGAAAAGACCGGCGATCCCTTCTGGGCCAAGGCTGCGAGGGGCACACTCGTCGCGGTCCTGCGCAAGCTCGCGCGGGAAGAACGGCCCCTTAACTCGGTGCTTCTCAACATTCTGTTGCGCTCGAAACTCAAGGACCTCGCCACCTATGTGAGCGGGACGGAGGCGGCGGCCTTCATCAGCCCGGAAGGGGAACGAACCTCGGCGGGGGTCCAGGCGGAACTGGCCTCGGTGATGCGCAGTTTCTCCTATCTCGACGATACCGCGGACGGGCTGTCGATCCGCGACTGGGTCGCCCATGACACGGACGACGGCTGGCTCTTCATCACCGTGAAGGCGGACCAGCTTCCATCGCTGCGGCCCCTCATAACGGTGTGGCTCGATATCGCCATCAGCGCCATCATGAGCATGACGCCGGACCGAAACCGTCGGCTATATTGCGTCATCGACGAGCTTCCGACGCTTCAGAAGCTACCCTCACTATCGGACTTTCTGGCCCGCGCCCGGAAATATGGCGGGTGCGGCATTCTCGGCTTCCAGAGCTATCCGCAACTTGAAGCCACCTATGGCATCCAGGATGCCGCCGCGATCACCGGCTATTGTTCGACCTGGGTTGCGCTGCGCGCCAACGACACCCCGACGGCCAAGCATGTCAGCGAGAATCTGGGGCAGGTCGAGCAGATCGAAGCCAATGAGGGCATGTCCTACGGCGTCAACGATATGCGTGACGGCGTGAACCTTTCGCGAATGCAGGTAACCCGGCCGTTGGTGATGCACACGGAGGTGACAAACCTCCCCAATCTCGCCGGATACCTCCGATTCGGCCGTAGTCTTCCCGTCGTCCGGTTCGAGGACAGCTTCAACAAGGTCGCCTCGGTCAGTGCGGCTTTCGAGGAGCGCGTGGCACCCGCCATCAGGCTTGACGGCGAATCGGACACGCCGCCGCAATCACCGCCCGTACCGCCGACGCCGCCTCGACCGGCCCCCCCGAAACCCAAATCCCGTAAGCCCCGAATCGCGCGAGAGGAAGCGGAGCTACCACTCCCGCCGGTCCCATCGACTGGCGCAGCGATGGGGGACATCACTCCTTCGGAAGGTGGTGATCCCGGCGAGGGGAACACACCTGCGGGTCGGGCTGAAGCGGCACCGCAATTGGAACTGTTCGGTAAGCCGGCCGGGTTTCGGCTCCGTCAGCACGGCCGTCATCATGGCACCCGCAATTCTGCGAGGCCGGCATGATCCATCCACGCCGCCTCAAAGGCACCGCCGCCAACATCGCCCGCTACTATACGGTCGGCGACTATTATACGAAGGGTGACAGCGAACATAGCGAATGGGGCGGAGCGATTGCCCAGGAACTCGGCCTCGAGGGCAAGGTCGACAGCGCCATCTTCGCGCAACTGCTGCAAGGGAAGGTCGGGGGACAGCAACTCGGGCGCCGACGCGCTGGTGGCAAAATCCAGCACCATCCCGGTTGGGACTTCGCCGTGAATGCCCCGAAGTCCGTGTCGATCATGGCGCTCGTCGCCGGGGATGAGCGAATCATAGAAGCCCATGAACGGGCCGTTGGTGTCGTGCTCTCCTGGATTGAGGAGCAGGCCGCGACTCGCCAACGAATCGACGGCGAGATCACCGAGCGCACGACCGGAAGGCTCATCTTCGCGCGTTTTACCGAGCATGCCTCGCGCGAACTTGATCCGCATCTCCACACCCATGTGGTGGTGATGAACATCACCAATGACGCGAAGGCGGAGCGCTTCCTCAGCCTCGAAACACGGGCGATGTACGCCGAGCAGATGGTAGCGGGGCAGATCTACCGGAACGAGCTTGCCCATCTGCTGCGCGAGCGCGGCTATGAGGTCGATTTCGATCCGCGCAAGGGGCTGTTTGAAATCCGCGGCGTTCCCCGTGACCTGATCGCGGACATGTCGCGGCGCGCTGAACAGATCGAAGCCCATGCCAGGGAGCATGGCCTAACCGGACAGGCTGCGCGCCGCGTGTCCTTCTACGCGACTCGGGGCGCCAAGGAGAAGGTCTCGCTCGAAACGCTTCATGGTCAGTGGCATATGCGTCTCGGCCAGCATGAACAGGCGGTTAGCGAGACGCGGAGCGCAGCGGAACAAATTGGGGAACGCGCCGTCGAGGTTGCGCCCCAACTGGCCGCTCGCTCCATGCTTTTTGGGATTCGGCAATCCGAGGGGAAGGAGGCGGTCAATAATCTCGGACGCCTGCTCCAGGTCGCCCTTGCCTCTCATGTCGGCGAGGTCCGGTTGCGCGATGTGCGCCCCTTGGCCGAGGATCATGAGGCCCGGTGGAAACTTCTCGTGACCCGGCATCCAACGGGCGATGAAGTTCTCACCCGAGGGCGAACGACCAGGCGTACGGCACGGTTGGAATTGGCCCTCTCGGACCAGCTTGCCCTCGCTCTTGGCGATTCGAAGCCGCTCGCATCGGCCGAGCGCTTGATGGAAGAGGCCAGGTCAGCCGGCCTCAATGCCGGGCAGCGGGAGGCGCTGCTTCATCTCGGGACCAGTGCCGATCGCGTGATCGGCGTGCACGGGGTCGCGGGGGCGGGCAAGTCGACGCTGGTCGGCGCTCTGCGCGAGGCGGCAGATCCGACGGCAATCCTGATTGCCGCCGCTCCCACATCATCGGCCGCCGATGAGCTAGGCAAGAAGGCGGAGATTGAATCGCGGACGGTTGCGAGCCTGCTTGCAGGCGGCGGGCGGGGATTGGATGATCGGCACACGCTCGTGATCGACGAGGCCGGACAGCTCGGCAACCGGCAGGCGATTCGCCTTTTGGAGATCAGTCGCCTCACGGGTGCTCGACTCATTCTTCTGGGCGACAATCTCCAGACCGGGGCGATCGAGCAGGGCAAGCCTTTCTGGTTGATGCAGAAGTTGGGCCTGCCCAAAGTTGAGCTCACCGAGTCGATCCGGCAGCAGAACCGGACCATGCGCGCGGCGGTGACCCAGGCGCGCCTCGGCAATTACAGCGAATCCATCGGGCATCTCGACAAGGTCACCAGCGGCGAATCGAGCGAGATGCTTGCCGCGAGCCTGGTGGGTGAGTGGACCCGGCTCAGTGCCGAAAGCCGGGGGCATACGAACATTCTCGTCCTCGAAAACGCGACCCGGCTGATCGTCAACACGAAGGTCCGCGAGGCGCTCAAGAGGGAAGGCGTCGTCGCCGCCGAGGACGTCCGCCTGACGATCCTGGCGCCCTCTGGCATGACCGATCAGGAAAAGCAGTTCGCTCGCTTTTACACGCGCGGGCAGGTGGTCACCTTCGCCCGCGACAATGCGGGGCTGGGGATCGCGCGTGACGCGGAATATCGCGTGACCGGCCTCATGCGCGATTCGCGTGGTCGGCAGAAGGTCAGTCTGGTCGACGAGAACGGTCGGACGATTCAGTGGGATCCAAGGCTCGGGCGCGCGTCCCAGATCAACGTCTTCAAGGAGGAGGACCGCCAACTCGCCGCAGGCGACCGGATACAGTGGCGGCTGGTGAACCATGAACTCGGCATCAAGAATGCCGAACGGGGAACGGTCGAACGTCTGGATGGGACCATCGCCGCGATTCGCTGGGACCGGGACGGCCAGGTGCGGCAGGTAGACCTGTCCCAGCACCGGACGTGGGATCATGGCTATGCCGAGACAATCTATGCAGCCCAGTCCAAGACATATGATCGGGTCTATGTGCTGGCGCCGGTCAACTCGCCGCTGGTCACCGGCCAGAATTACTACACCGCCATCACGCGCGCCCGATTCGGAGTGAAGCTCTGGACCGAGGATCCGGCACGGCTAGCCGAGAAGCTGACCCAGAAATCAGGGGAGAAGACCTCTTCGCTCGAGGGGCTTGGACGAATCGATCGGAGCAGCGTCAGGGGCCGAGCTCGCCAGCATGGGGAGCGGTTGGAGAGGCTCCGCGAGCAGCAGCGCCTCGACCGCGAGACCCGCAGGGCGGAATTCGAGGCGGCGCGCGCGAATCGCGCCAATCAGCGACCGGCGGGTCTTGCCGGCATCCTCGCCACAAGAGCGCAATCGGCGGCCCGCACCCTCGATCAATGGCTCATGGCACTCATTGATCGAGGACGGAGCGACAGTGAGCGCGATCCTTACCGGGAGCTAACAGGGCGCGAGCCTCCAACGCCCACTCCAACTCGTGGCGACGATCAAGATCGGGGAGGCGGCCATGATCGCTGATCGAATCGGAATCCGCGCCCCGCTCATTCTTCTTTGTTGTGTCATTCAGCCCGCACATGCTCGGCCTCACCTCCCGCCGGATCATGAGAGCAGGATTGGGCAGTGCATTCGGCAGGCCGCCCATGGTCGGCCCTGGCTTGAGCGAACGCTTTGGGGGTTGAGAGATCAGGAGAGCGGTTGGATCGGTGCGGAAATCGCAAATAGCGACGGGAGCCACGATTTGGGGCCGCTTCAGATAAATAGTTGGTGGGTTCCCAAACTGGCGGCGATGATCGACCGACCACCGGGACAGGTCCGTGCCTGGCTCACCCATGAGCCCTGCTTCAATGTCCAGGCGGCGCGATGGATATTCCTGTCTGAACTATCGGCGACGCATGATTATTGGAAAGCCGTGGGTGCCTATCATAGCCCAACCGATTGGCGGCAACGACGCTATGCGGGCCTCGTTGCGGCGAAACTGGTCAGGCGGTTTGGTTCTTTCATCTTCCTGGAGGGCGATCGTCATGTCGGGAACTGATAATGGCAATCAGGGGAATGAGGATCGCGCGATCAACATGCTGATGCGTCGCGCTTCGCGGAATAGGATCTTGCCGAAGAAGCCGCCGCCCATTGAGGTGCCGATCGAGGTGGCCCCGTTCGAGGGAAAGGCGGTAATGCAACCGTTCTGCGTCAGGATCATGGTGGCAGCCCAGATGCTCGGGGTCGGACGCACAAAAATCTACACGCTGATCAAACGCGGGGAGCTAAGGACAATAAAGCTGGACGGATCGGTGCTCATTACGATGACCAGCCTTGAAGCATTTGTTGAACGATACGCGAATGGTGGCCCCTCAGGGTCGAGATGAAAGTCAAAAATCCGAATCGCGTGGCTATCCCAAACGCGCCCGTGCCATAAGGGCGGCGTCTGATTTGAGAAATGTCTCCAACTCATTGAGGTGGCGTCGCCCAAATCGGAAGAGGCGCAAGATATGTGAAGGCCTGTCGGGTTCATCGATAGCCAGATATTGGCCGACCATTAGGCTTGGCTCCTGTGCCAGAATTTGGCGAGTCTGCCAATTCAGGGGAAGCTCGCAGAGGGGTGTCTCAGATGTCACGTAGACATCGGGCGGTATGCGCTCGAGAGCTTCCACCGCCGCAGCGTGGAGCTGGGAGGCGCGACTCGGGGAAATCCCGAGTTCTCGGCCGATTTCTCTGAAGGTTACGCCAGACTTTCGTCGGGTCAGAACGAACGCGCGCCGGGCCTCCACATCTGTCATGCAAACCTCCAGAAGGCAGCTAACCTATCTGAAATGTTGGAAAATTCCTAGCCGGGCCGGTGGAAGCTCTGACCGCATCAGGCTACCTCATCTAGGTTTTGCGCGTCAGCATGTTGCCCGGTCTCCGCGACATTTTTTGATCTTCCCTGAAGATAGTCGGCCCAATCGGCCATCACCGACTTCCGCTTTTCAAAGGCATCCTTTCTGCGGTACGCCCGGGTGACCGAGCTTCCCACCTGATGCGCTAATGCATGCTCAATGACGGTTTCCGCATGATCGGTCTCATCGCCCATGTAATCGCGAAAGCTACTGCGCATGCCATGAACAGTGAACTGCCCGAGATTCATCCGTCGCATAAGCAATGGCATCGCCATTTGCGACAATGGGCTATCGGGCCTCTGACCGGGAAAAATATAGTCGTTGGGCTTGCATGGCTTGCCGGTTGCAACCGCCTTGAGCACCGCGACTGCTGCATGCGACAAAGGTACCCGGTGCTCGATCCGCATCTTCATCCGTTCAGCCGGAATGGTCCAAATGCGGCGATCCAGGTCCACCTCGCGCCAGCGGGCGAGCAAGGTTTCACTGGTCCGCGTCGCGCAAAGGACTGTCATTTCGAGGGCGCGGGCTGTCGGGGCTTCCCTCTTTTGCAGGGCTTCGAAGAACTCCGGCATGTCCTCATACGGGATCGCTGCATGGTGCCCGGTAACGAGGCGCTTCCGCTTTGGCAGGAGAAATTGGAGGTTGCCCTTCCATCTTGCCGGGTTTTCCCAAGGGCTTTGAATGTGCCCCTCCGCCTTGGCAGCGTCGAGAACGTTTTCTATTCGCCCTCTGACCCGACCGGCAGTTTCAGCGAACGTCGTCCAACTGGGTTTTAGCGCTTCCGCGACATCCTGTGGGGAGATCTTATCAACCGGGATGTCGCGAATCCCCTTTGCGTGCTTCTCCAGCGAGTTGGTCCACTGCCAGATATGCTTCGCGTTGGACCAACCGCCCTCATGGGCGGCAATATATTTCTTGGCGTACTCAAGAAACGTTGGGGGGCCAGCCACTGGCTGCGCCTCCTGCTTCGCTTTTTCGCGCTCGACTTTTTCCTCCTCCTTTTCCGCCTGACGCAACTCGATGGGATCATGTCCCTCTTTCAGTAAATTTCTGGCCGCTGCCGCCATCTCTCTGGCGTCGTCGAGCGTATAGGCAGTGTAGGAGCCCAGACCCATTTCACGTCGAACCTTGTCGCGGTTCCAAATGAACTTCCAGCTTTTGGAGCCGTTGGTCTTAATCCGGAGCCAGAGGCCACCTCCATCACCATACCAACCTGGCGTGCTGAGCGTTTCCAGCCGTCGCGCTTTTAGTTTGTGTATCGACCTGCTCATTCTTAATCTGCCTCACACCTAGCCAGGGCCTAATTTGGGCCAAATATTTGAGCCCCATCCGGGACCTAAATTGGGGCCAAATTTCAGCGCGTATGTGTGCGAACAGATTTGAACGGATTTGAACGTTTCTGAACAAATGGCCTTGATTTTATATAGCAGAATCAAGGGTTTTGGCAAGTTTTCCCCTGCCATTTCAATGGGTTAAAATGTCCAATGGGGGCGACCTCGGCTCCACCATTTCTCTTTGAAATCACTCGATTTTTCTGGGATTTGGGTATTCCGCCTTAAAATTGGGAACGATCCTGTCCGGCGAACGGCATCGGCCACTTTCTTGCTGCCGTTTCCCTCGGATCGAGAAGCCCAGACGGCATTTAACCCGCAAGATGACGTTTGATCGCGGCGCCGCTAGTTTGACGAGACCACCTAGCGCAATTCCCGGTCGGGATGGTTTGTTCAGCGCGGCGGCGTCCTCGGCAATGCGCTATGGACGACTCGCGCCGGAAATGTCAGCCGCACGCGGGACTGCTCCGAAAGATAGGGGGCGACCACCATGGTTATCGAGTTAGGATCCCGCTCGATACGTGCAAGCCGGTCAAGAGCAGTGCGAACCTATCTGGGCTGACCCGAAGTTTTCGCCTCGCATGAGATTCAAGGCAGGCTCTAAATCATAGCACGATGTCTCGCGGCATGGCCAAGCGATTCATGCAACTATCATCACGACTCTATGGTGTTTCCACCGCCATGCCCAGGCTGCCATCAGGCAATATGATCGAACGTTGGTTATCGCAGACATATTCAGAGATCTTGTACGAAAGGGGCTCCTTTTTGTACATGAACTTGAAATTATAATATTCTGAGAGATATTGGGGATCCTCAATCGACACTTCATCTATCAGAAATTTTTCGGCGTCCATGAATATCCTTTCCCTGACTATCATGTTCTTGGAATGGGGAATGTCCATGAACTTTACGTCTTCGCGGATTCCCGCCGTGGTGACCTCGAGAACATCGCCGTTCCATCGCGCCACCGAGTAGCCGAGATAACCCGGATCTATGCTGTCGATCGGCGGCAGATCTTCATCGAGATAAATGCGCCGGGTTTGCGCCATGAATTCGGAGAGCACCGTGATCTGCCTGAGATCAGGATTTTGCAGAATTTGCAGTGCGTAGTGCGCCCACATGATCATGGGGGTTCCGTCGGGCCGGCAAAGGGCGCTATCGTCGGGCAGCGGATGGCCCGCGGCTTCCGCGGCGGCCAGCTTTTCCTGTAGCTGGTGCCATTGCGTCTTATATGGCTCTCTGAGCGGCGGTTCGCCCGGATCCCATTCCGGAGGGTTCGGTTGACCTGAAAAGGTTCCGGGCAATGGAGGATAGTGATTCCATACCCCGCTGATGTTTGGAATGCCCGCAATGGCAGGCATTGTCAGGGCACAGGCGACGAGCACGATCGCAGATCGCAGGATGCCAAGGCGAGGGGAAGAGCATTTCATCGGATTGCTCCCTTCATGGACGAATTTGGGGGAAGCGTCGACGCGCCGGCGCTCGATCCATAGGTGGCGCGTTCACCATGCGCTCATCGATTTGCCGCCCGGCAGCGTGACGGTCTTCAACATCCCGCCAGGCTTGCCGTTGCGTAGAGGATAGAAGGCGACGTCAATCCTGGTTCCGGGCGTCAGCGTGTTGTGCTTCCAGCCCTGATGCCCCATGAGATTGGGGCTGCTGCATTCGAGCGTATAGGTGGTGGAACCGGCAGTCCCGATGACGAAGACATGCGGATTGGTCCATTCGAAACGTGTCACGACCAAGCTCTTAAGTCTGGTCTCCGTCCTTTGGTCAAACATGGCGAAAGAATGATGGCCCAGGGCAGGGAGTGGGATGATGGCCGCTGCCAGAGACGCAGGCGCCATCCATTTTACAAGCGATTTCATATCCGTTCCTTGGTCGAGAGCAGGGACGGCGGCACCATCCCGTGACCCAGTGGAAATCAAAAATTCAGCTGATACTGCACGCCGATCTGGCGTGGGCGGCTGACCACGCCACGAGGCAGGCGCTGATCATTTTCATCCCGCCGATCGAATGACGAAGATGGCTGGTCCCCATAATTCAATCGCTTATCCAACAGATTCTTGACGTAGATCAGAATCTGCGAATGGCCGATATTCAGACCAAGATTGCCATTGACCATGTCGATCGGTTGCCGCGAGAGAAAGCCGCCCTCGCCATCGGGAACCTTGGTCGAGCTGGTGTAGCTATAGTCTGCGGCGACGAACAGGCTGACATCGTCATTGACCGGCGCTTCATAATATCCGGAAATGGTGCCGGTCCAGTTCGGGACCAGGCCCAGGCGGCTATTCGGCGCCTGCGGCAGAACGCCCGGGTCCTTGAGGATTGCGTCGGTGTGACCGAGGCCAAGCTGGATTGACAGAGGCACCTCGGCAAAGGGCTTGCCGGAAATTTCGATCTCCGCGCCGTTTATCCGAGCTTTGCCGGCGTTCGTGGTAAACGATATTCCGCAGATCGGGAGCAGGGTGGCCTGTTGTATGTCAGACCAGTCCATTCGAAATGCGGCGGCTGACGCGCTCAGCCTGCCGCCAGCCAAGCGGCTTTTGGCACCGACTTCATAGCTCCACAGTGTGTCGGACTTATACTGTCCAATATCGTCTACCGTGAGTCCCAGCCTGGCAAGATCATCCCCGCAGAAATCGGGCAGACGCGCCTGTCGGCCCCCAGAACGAAATCCCTTGGACACCGAGGCATAAATGTTGCCGCGGTCGCCGATCTCGTAGGAAAGCACGGCCTTCGGCACCAGGCCCGTCTCCGTGTTGTGCACCGCAGGATTTTCCGACATGCCCGTTTCACCATAGATAAATCCGGTGTCGGTGCTGGCGGCGGTGTTCTGGGTTACCCAATATTTTCGTAGCCCCAGCGTCATGGTGAGCCTGGGCGCCAACTCGTAATAGACTTCGCCAAAGAAGGCGGTGTCGATCTTGCGTGTATCTGCGCTGGCTGAGCTCAAATAGGGAGGAATCAAGCCCGCGTCTTCCATTTCCTGAACGAAAATGCCCGGCGCAATCGAATAGGAGCGTTGATTCTGGTGGAAGAGGCCGACGATGCCGGAAAGATCCGGCAATATCGTGCCCTGGTCGAACGAAAGCCGCACTTCCTGCGTCAGGCGCCGCTCTTTGGAAAGGCTGGTGACATGGAAGGCCGGTCGTCCCAGATCGATGCCTTCATCCTGTTCGAAATATTGGTTCGTACCTTCCGTATTGTCTTCCAGTTCCCGGATCTTGCGCTTGAAATAGCTGCTCGACGATATCACCGAGAAGCCGTCACCTGCATAATTCAACACCAGCGACGCGATACCCCAGCGATCCTTTGAATATTCCTGCACATCGCGGTCGCGTTCCACCGTGTAGGACAGCGGTCTGTAAGCGGGAAGCGGTACGTAGCTGGCGGGAAAGCCGTGCAGCTTGCTGGTCTGCCCGATGCCGTTGATTGTCGCTTCCAAGTCCTCCGTCAGCTTTACGCGCAACGTAACGGAACCCGTATAGGTGTCGTTACGTCCCTGACCTTTTTTTGAAACGAGTTCGCCGGAGGCCGCGTCCGGAAACCGCCGCGTGATGAAGCCCGATTCCCGTGTATAGCCTAGCGCCACGTCCAGGGCGATCCGGTCCGGAACGAGGGCGGCGTTCACCATGGCGCTACCGTCGAAATCGAATCCGCCATTGCGGGTAGCGCCGCCCTGCACCTGCACAGCGCCGCTTGTTTCGTTAAGCGAGGCCCTTTTCGTGATGAATCGAAGCGTGCCACCCATGGAGCTGGCGCCGAACAGCGTTCCCTGTGGCCCCTTCAAGACTTCGATGCGTTCCAGATTCAACGTTTGGGGACTTACAGATGCCGGGACGGGCGTATCGTTGATGTAATAAGCAGTGGTGTCATTGCCGACCACGCCCCTGATCGTGGTTTGACGATCGCCGCTCCAGAGCAGGTTGCCGCCTTGCCCATATTGGAAGCTTAAATTGGGCACTTTGGTCGCATAGTCGGTGAACGTCTGAATATTCTGCTTTTCGAGGAAGTCGGAAGAATAAGCGGTGATGGAGGCAGGGACGTTGGTCAGCGCTTCGTCCCTGCGGCGGGCCGAGACGATGATTTCCGGGACGCTCACTGCCTCCTGATATTCGCCCTTCCTTGCACTGTTCTCCTGTGCATGCGCAGACTCAACGGGCAATGCCAGCGCCGAGCCGGCAAGAAGAAGGACTCCAAAAGGTAGCGACCCTGCGGCCCTGCCTGTGACGATGCCATATCCTGATGGCATCGTCCGAACTTTGGAATATTTCATGGTCCCTCTTTCCCCGTTTGCATGATGCTATTCGCGCCCGCTCGTTGCAGTGCGCAGCGTTTCCTATCGGCAACACATTCTGCAATTTGTGTAGTTTGTTATCGGAAAGTAAACAAAACAGACCAGTGTAACACTGTTCCGAAACGTTCAGATCCTGGCTGTAACGTTACCGGAAACCCGCGTCGGACTGCCGTTGGCTTGAAGGTTGCCCGCAGATTTCCGGTGGAGGGCAAGGAGGGTTGGCGTGATTGGAGGTTGTTACCCTGCGCAGTGCCCGTTTAACGGTTTCGCGACCCCTTTGTACTTCCGCCGGTGCAATGTTCCGTTACGTTGCGAGGCTCACCGGCTGTTTGGGCGGCTGGGTAAATTGAACCAAACCCGATCGGCCGATAGCCCCGGAAGGCAATCGATCAAGCGGCGATCGAACCATGCAGAGCAATTTGGCGCGGCCGCTCGTCGATCAAGGAGATATCCGTGAATGTCTAAAATCAGAATCCGTGCCGGTGTTCTTGGCGCCAGCCTTCTTGCACTCGGTCAACCTTTGGCGGCGCATCATTCCTTTTCGATGTTTGATCAGACCAGGACTTCCGAACTCAAGGGGGTGTCCGTCGCGCAATTTCAATGGGCAAACCCGCATGTATTCGTGGTCATTAAAAAGGATGAGACCACTTACACGCTGGAATGCGGCAGTCCGTCCAACATGTCAAAGACGGGCTGGAAGTTCAATTCGCTGAAACCGGGGGACAGGATCAACGTCAGCTTCTACCCGCTGCGCAATGGCAAGCCCGGCGGCGCACTGAAGGTCGCCACCCTGCCCAATGGGAGCAAACTGGATGCGTGGTGAACACCAGATGCCTCCCAAGGGGCAAGCCAAGCGAGGAAGAACGGAACAGCTGATGCGTTTAGGCCATCCAGGTGGGCTGACTTTCGCATTGACCGCCACGCTGACATGGGTATGCGGCGGCGTCGCACTTGCTGCGCCCATGCCCGCCAGGCCGGCGGCAGTCGCGAGCGTGAAGGCAGAGCCGGACATCTCAGGTGTCTGGGAACGGTATCCCGGCCCGTTTCTGGACGATGACGAAACAAAGCTGACGCCGCCGCCTGGCAAGGGCCCAGAGTTGAAAGAGCCCTATGCAAGCGAGTGGAGAGCCATTCGCAACAAGCGTCAAGCCGGGCTGACAGCGGGCACACCTCTGGTCGACGCCAGCACGCGTTGCCTTCCCGAGGGCACGCCTGGCATCATGGAGGGGATTTATCCTATCCAGATCCTGCAAAATCCGGGGCAGATCACCGTGCTGGCGGAGCTTTTCATGCAGACGCGCCGCATCTATCTCGATGCGCCTTTCCCCGCCCCCGACGATCTAGCACCGTCCTATTTCGGTTTCTCGTCTGGCCACTGGGAAGGGGACATGCTGGTCGTCGAAACGCGCGGCGTGCAGAAGGACCTCCAGTTCTACGATATTCCTCACAGCGATGCGATGACGATTACCGAGCGATATCGCCTGATCGCACCCGATATGCTGCGGCTGGATGTCTCCGTCGAGGATCCGGAATATCTCAAGACACCATATAGTTTCAGCTGGGAGTATAAGCGCAACCGCGCCTATCGAATTCCTGAATATGTGTGCGATCACCGGCTCGACGTGATCAACTCGGACGGCACCGTATCCATGGGTCTCAAATGAGCAGCCGAGGGCATGGCGTTTGATTTCGGTCGAAATCCGGGTAGCCTACCGAGGAACAGGCGAGCGCCAGACGAAATGGTGAATGACGATCGAAGATAGCTCAGTTTCCGAGGTAATGGCCCGCGCTTTGGCGGAAGAAGGTCGCCGGGTGCGGAGCTTTATCGCCTCGAACCGATCGGATACCTTGCTTCGGCTTTTCGATTTTCTGTTGCAGCAGTCCATCGGAGGGCGCCGGCCCAGAGAAGCGGAAATTGCCGAAGAGGTGTTTCAGGAGGGTTCGAGTGAACCGGGGCATCAGGGTTCCAGGGTCCGGGTCGGCGTCTATCGACTGCGCAAGAAACTGGACCTCTTCTATGTCGACAAACCCGGTGCACGCCTGACCATTCGGCAGGGTGAATATGGTCTTGTCCTCGAAACGCCCAGCATTGGGGGCGAGGAAGCCACACCGGTTGCCGAGTCATCGGGAGTGCCCCGCCAAGGTCTCGGTCTGATAGCGGCAGCCCTATCGCTATTATTGCTCATAAATGCCCTGCTGGCCCTGCTGTATTTCAGCCATGTCCTGGGCTCGGGTGATTCCCTTGGCCGTTCAGAACTTTGGCGCTCTTTTAGTGGAGAGAAAAATCCTCCATTAATCGTCATGGGCGACTATTTCATGTTTGTGAGAAAGCAGAAATCGGATAACTCCGATGAGGTTGTGCAGGATCTTTCGATAGAATCATCCGATACATTTTATGCGTATATCGCAAAAAATGTGGAGATGCGGAACATCTTTAATAATGAAGATCTCTATTCGGTAAGTTCAGATGTTTTGAGCCCGGTTAGCCATATTTCATCTTTTCTTGCAAATGTGTCGTCGCGGCCGGTTACAACATCCGAACTCAATCCCGATATGCTGAGGTCGTCCGGAATCATCTATCTCGGGGCGCTTGATGCAATTTCTCCTTTGCTGAGCAATCCGTTGTTTCAGGCTTCGAAGTTCCGTTGTGGTACGACCTGTTATGAGCTGATCGACACATTGTCCGGGCGGCGATTCCTGTCCGACAGTCCCTATTTGCTGGACGACAGGATTGTCCCCCGGCGAGATTATGGTTATGTCGCCAGCTATCCTGGCCCTTCCGGTAACCAGATACTGATCCTGTCAGGAACGGGAGATGCCGGTGCCGCGCAGATGGCCAATGTCGTCATGGACGCAAAAATGGTGGAGGAGTTGCGCCAGCGCCTTGGCGGAAACTTGCGGTCCTTCGAAGCTCTCTACCAAGTCCGCACGATGTTCAATCGAAGCTATGGCAGCAGGTTGCTGATTGCGAGGCCAATCGATTCACAACGGATGTGGGACAAAACGAAGCGTGATGAATAATCGGGCGCGCCCTCGAGCGTTGTCACTATGAGCGGAAACGCTCTGGTCTTTTGATACCGCATTTTCCGAGCCGTCGACCGTAACGGTCAACTTGAACATGCTCTAGGAAGAGGGCGCTTTGCGTGTGCCGGCATCCAAGGCCCGTGCGATCACGATGCTGGTGTCGAATATCAGTCCACCTGCCGTGCGAATCTGATAGAGCGCTTCAAACGCTTTCGCGCCGCCAGTCTTGCGTGACAGCAGATCGAGTTGTCGTTTGTCTGATACAAGCTTGACCATTTGAGACAGCGCCGTATCATCAATACCTGAAATCACAAGTATCTGGTTGCCGGAGGGCCCAGGATAGCTGGCGATATAGCCATAATCATAGCCATAGGGGTCGCTGGACGGCATATTTTCATCGAAGGATTTCTCGATAGCTGGGCGCACCCTGAAAATTCTGCCGGAGGGCAGGTCCGTTACCTCGTCAGGATCAGGACCAGGCGCAAAGCGGGACTGGCCGAGCACAGCAGATCTCAGCATGCCCAGCTCTGAGAAGTGCTCAATGTAGATGATATCGTCTGAATCGATGGTTTCTTGGGAAATCTGAGAGACTGGAACAATATCGGGCATGCCTCCGTCGGCTCGCACTGATGCGATCAGCGGCAGAAGCGCCGCAGCGCCTGTCGCAACTTTCGCCGGGACACGGCGGATATCACGGTCCCGCAACTTGCTGTATTGATCGGGATGCATTGTCAGATAATTGTCAAGGTCGCGCCCGGAGCGGATTGTCGGGCGCATGGAAAGGCGTTCGATTTTGCCATCCTGTCCGCTCTCGACGACCATATAGAAATCACCCGCCGCGATTAGCGGCAATCGCTTGTGTGTCGCGACGGGTTTCCAGAAAGAGGTTTGGCTGAGGGGCAGGTTGACTGGACTTCCACGGCCACTGGCCAGGAACAATGTCGTCCACAGCGCCAGGGTAGCCAAAGAACAGATTGCGATTGCCGCCCATAACCACTTTTGCCTGGAGTGAGGTCTCCGCAGGTCGGGAAACGTGGCGGCGTCATCCAGGCTTTCGGGCCCATCGGCCAACAGCAGACGATATTCCCCCTTGGGGATTTGCAGCAATGGGCCGCTCTTTCCGGCATTGCAACTTTCGAGCCGCTGGCGAAGGCGGTGGACATGGACCCGCACGGTCGAGTCCTGGGAGGTGTCGAACTCGGCGCTTTTGCCGAACACCGCCATCGCGACTTCGATCTCCTTGGGTGGGCGCGGATCGCCAGACCTTTCGAGCAGATAGTCAAACAAGTGGACGAGAGTTGCGGAACGGCTCTCCCCTATCAGGGTCGCTCGAAATTGCGCGGCCCGTTCGGCTAGGAGCCGTTTCAATTCCACGTCAGCCGGGCCGAAGGGGATGGAGCTTTTCAAATGCTTGTCCGCTACCCTCGATCGCGCCGCGTTTCATAATTGCGCAGCCATCAGCGCCGAATTCCACGCCGGGGGATGCGGAGACACGCCTGAAAAGAGCACTCTTCTCCTCACCTTGGGAGAGGGAGAGTTCATGGGATCGTGTAACACTGCAGGTGCAAAGACTATCGACATCAAAATCAGCTATATGGCCCGTGCCAGGGGTATGCCGCTTTTCCGTTTCCTCTTGGCTTTGGCAGTGGTCATGATCTCCTGCGAGAAAAAATCGACAAAAGCTTTGACTTTTGCGAGCTGATAACTGCCCTTGGGGAAGATGAGGTAGAGCGGCAGCCGTTCGGAAACAATGTCGGAAAGAATGACCTCCAGAGCGCCGGAACTGATGTCATCCTCGATAAGGAACCGCGGAAGATAGGAAATACCCATTCCCGCCAAGGTTGCTTCCCGCGTCATCCTGACGCTGTTGGATGCGAGCGAGCCGCGGCTGACGGAAACGATCTCGTCGGACGATAACCGCCACTCGCCAAGCTTGGACAAGTGAGTTTCCAGGATGCACGGATGCTCCTTGAGATCTGCGGCGGAAGCCGGCCTGCCGTTTGCGTCCAGATAATCGGCCGAAGCTACCAGGGCCATTTCATAATCGCGCAGCTTTACCGAATCCAGATCTGGATCATAGGTGTCCCCCACCCAGAAGGCGACGTCGAACTTGCCCTTGAGCAGATCGGCCCTCGTGTCCGACAGGTTCATGATCAGCCGGACGTCCGGATATTCCTGCAAGAATCGCGGAATGATTTGGGTGACGTTGAAAAGGGAAGCGACAACGGGCGCATTCACCTTCAGATCGCCACGAGGCTTTGACAGCATTCCGGAGATGACCTGATTGGCCTCGCTCACCTCGTCGACGATCCGCGCGCAGCGGGCGTACATCTCCTTGCCTGACGGCGTCAGCGTCACGGTACGAGTAGTGCGATCGAGCAACTTCAATCCGATCGTCGCCTCGAGCCGCGAGATCTGCCGGCTGACCGCGGCCTTGGAATAGCCCAATGTCTTGGCAGCGGCAGAAAAGCTGCCGGAGCTCACTACCGCCGCAAACGACATCATTGCGATCGCGTTGCCGATATCCAGCTTGTCGTCCATCTTAAAACCTTCTGTCCTCTTGCAATGCTGAATATTTCATTGAGTTGCGCCGGGTGTCCTCGTGAGCGAATAGCGCTCAATGCGTGCGGTTCGCCGATTCCTTGCAGACTCTCTCGGCGACATTGCGATCGTGGCATCCGAGAGATTGTTTCAGTTGTTACTCAGAGTCACGCCGTGCAATCTCCTCTCTTGCAAACCGGGCCGCCGGGCTGGTGCCTCTCGTTTTTTGAGAGTTTACTGTAGGTAACAGTTCCCTCAGCAGCAAGCATCTGTTGCGGATAACGGGCAAAAATCGCCTTCAGATCGCGGGTGGGTGCGACGATTTCCTCCGAACTTGTGCAAGAGGGAAACGCGATCGACACCGTTACAAACCGTAAACAACGAGACGCGTGCGGTTGCTGCAGCAAAGTAGGAAAGGCTTCGACCACGCGCTGACAGGTGATCATTGAAACATTCGCAACTTCCCATTTTCGCCTCCGCTGCATTGGCGGTGGCTGCCCTGCCTGCTTTTGCCCATGAAGAGGATACCCAAGCGGCTCTCTCGCCCTTGAGGGATGAAGGGGCCCCGAGCGAGCAGGACAAGTCCGGGGATCGAGACGGAAGCGCGATCGTGGTCTTCGGTCGCGGCGAGAACAAGATCGGCTCCGCTGGAGCGGCGAGTGAAGGCAGCGTCTCTGGCTCCGACCTTCTCATCCGTCCGCTGGTCAGGGTTGCCGAACTGCTCGAATCGGTTCCAGGCATGATCGCGGCCCAGCATTCCGGAAGCGGCAAGGCCAATCAATATTTCCTGCGTGGCTTCAACCTCGACCATGGGTCGGATTTCACGACCTATATCGATGGCGTTCAGATGAACCTGCGTTCGCACGGTCATGGGCAGGGCTATCTCGATCTTAACGGGCTGATTCCCGAAATCGTCGACCGCGAAGATTATCGAAAAGGTCCCTATCGAGCCGACGGAGGTGATTTTGCCCTTGCGGGCGCGGCCTATCTGACGACGATCGATCGCTATGCCGCGCCATGGGTATCGATAGAGGGGGGGTCTTATGGCTGGCGGCGTCTTGCCGGAGGCGGCTCGATCGATGTTGGCGGGAACAGCTTAACGCTCGTTGGCCAGTACAAGATGTATGATGGGCCATGGCAGGAAGCGGAGAAGCTCCGACATCTTTCGGGCTTCGGCAAATATCTCGTCACTACGGGCTTTGGCAGGCTGGATTTTACGCTGCACGCCTATCACGCCACTTGGCGGCCGACGGAACAGATTCCGGAACGGATCGTCGGATCGGCGTCATGCGCGGATGTCTTTTGTTCTCCGGACCCCTCGGCGAGGGGACGAACGACGCGGTTGGTGGCTGCTGTCCGCGCAAGCGGCAACGGGTGGTCGGCCAATCTCCATGGGCAATTCTATGATTGGGAGATGACCTCCAATCCCACCTATGCCAACGCAGATGGCAGCAGCGCCCAGATTGATCAGTTCGACAAGCGTTTCATTGTCGGTCTGGATGCGCGCAAGGATTTGACACTGCTGCCCTGGCTCGACCTGACGGTGGGAACGGAGAATCGTTTCGACGACATTGGTACTGTTGGTGTGCACCACACTGATCAGCGGCGCTTCGTCAAATCCCTCGGCGTCTACCGCGTGAAGGAGGGATCGCTCGCGCTGTTCGGTGAAGCGACACTCCGGCCGTTGCCCGGCCTTCGCGTGATCGCCGGGCTACGTGGCGATCATTATGGTTACTCGGTACGTGCGAAGGATGCCGAAGCCCTGGCTCTGGGAGAAGGAAGCGGGCACGCAACCCTTGTTTCTCCGAAAATCGCGCTTGCCTATTCCCCCGCGCCAATCCTCGAATTCTACGTCAATCTGGGGCGCGGTTTTCATTCGAATGACGTCCGCGGCGCGGTCAATAGCGCGTCGCCTGTCCCGGTGCTGGTGCGAGGCACCGGCAAGGAGATCGGTGCTCGGCTCCAGCATGGGCCGTTCAGCCTGACGGCAACCTATTTCTGGCTCGATGTCGGCAGCGAGTTGCGGTTTGTCGGCGATTCCAATGCGGTGGAGCCAACAGGCGCCAGTCGGCGTCGCGGCTACGAACTGGTGGCCTTTTGGCGGCCGACCCCATGGCTCGCTATCGACGGCAATTACACGGCAAGCCATTCGCGCTACGACAATGGCGACCATATTCCCAACGCTTTCGAAAACGCCGCGTCGGCGGGCGTGTCAGCGGTATTCAAGGGGTGGGTTGCAAGCGCGCGTCTTCGCCATCTCGGCCCCTATGCGCTGATCGAGGACAACAGCGTTCGCGATAAAGGGAGCACGGTGGTTAACGCCAGGGTGGCATGGAAACCCCGCAATCTCGAAATTTACGGCGAACTTCTCAACGTTCTGAACAGTCGAGACAAAGACATCGCCTATTATTACGAGTCCTATATTCCTGGCTACGATGCCGGGCCTGTCGAAGGACGGCTGAGCCGTGTCGTAGAGCCGCGAACGTTACGTCTGGGCGTAAAATACAGTTTCTGAAAATTTTACAGGAGGATGTCTTCCTGTTCTTCGGAGGGCCGATCTCTTGCTCCTCGGCGCGCCGAACAAAGCCATGCGGGAGAAGGATCACATCGGAACGGGGAGGAATGAGAATGAACTTGCTGATGAGAGGGTGCAGGTCAAGAATCCTTCGACGGTGCGAATTCAGCGGATCGTGGGAAGGAGGAAGCCCCGCCTTGCGCGCGGCAAGGCAGGGCTGACTTAAGGGCCGGGCGATCAGTTGCCGACGGAAAGGCAGATCGTCTTCATCTCCAGATAGTCGTCGACCCCATATTTCGAGCCTTCGCGGCCAAAGCCCGACTCCTTGACGCCGCCGAAAGGCGCAATCTCGGTGGAGATCAGGCCGGTGTTGACCCCGACCATGCCATATTCCAGTCCTTCCGAAACACGCCAGATACGCTCCAGATCGCGCGTGAACAGATAGGATGCGAGGCCTGCCGTGGTGTCATTGGCAAGCTTGATCGCTTCAGCCTCGTCCTTGAATCGTATCAGGCCAGCGAGAGGACCAAATGTCTCTTCGCTGCACATGAGAGCATCATGGGATACATCGATCAGGACGGTAGGCGCAAAGAACGAGCCTCCGCCCTTGATCCTGTCACCGCCCGTCAGGATCCTGGCGCCGCGCTTCACTGCATCCGCCACATGGGCCGCGACATCGGCGACCGCCTGATCATTGATAAGCGGCCCCTGGTCGCTGGGTCCGGCAAGGCCATCACCCACGACAAACTGGCCAACACGCGCTGCCAGTTTTCGCGCAAATTCATCATAGATGCCGTCCTGAACGAGGAAGCGGTTGGTGCAGACACAGGTCTGGCCAGTATTGCGGAACTTGGAGACGAGGGCGCCTTCGACCGCGGCATCGAGATCAGCATCATCGAAAACGATGAAGGGCGCGTTGCCGCCCAGTTCAAGGGACAGGCGCTTGACCGTCTGCATGCACTGCGCGGCCAGCCTCTTGCCCACCGCGGTGGAGCCCGTGAAAGTGAGCTTGCGCACCCGCTGATCGCTGGTGAGGACGTTGCCGATCGCCTGCGCGTTCCCGGTGATGACGTTAAAGACGCCGGCAGGAATGCCGGCATCCTCGCCAAGCTTTGCCAAAGCCAGAGCGGAGAAGGGCGTGAAGCCGG
Source organism: Sphingobium sp. R-21 (assembly GCF_049913335.1). Lineage (NCBI taxonomy): Bacteria > Pseudomonadati > Pseudomonadota > Alphaproteobacteria > Sphingomonadales > Sphingobiaceae > Sphingobium > Sphingobium sp. R-21. The sequence goes on from NZ_CP184375.1 coordinate 959,800, forward strand.
CGGGCTTCAGAACCATGGTGCAGCCGACCGCCAAAGCTGGGCCCGCCTTGCGCGTGATCATGGCGAGCGGAAAATTCCAAGGCGTGATGGCAGCGACGACACCGATGGGCTGGCGAACCACCATGATCCGTCGATCGGACCGGTGGGGTGTCAGCACATCGCCGTCGATGCGACGGGCCTCCTCGGCAAACCATTCGAGATAGGATGCGGCATAGTCCACTTCGTCCCGCGCCTCGGAGAGCGGTTTGCCTTGTTCGGCTGTCAGGATGCGGGCAAGGTTGTCCTTGTTTTCCGTGATGAGCTCGCCCCAGCGCCGCAAGATCTTGCCGCGCTCCTTGCCTGTGCGCGTCTTCCATCCCGCAAAGGCTTTCTCGGCGGCATCGACAGCTTCGGTGGCTTCAGCCTCGCCAAGATCGGGCACATGGCCGATGATCTCCCCAGTGGCCGGGTTGTCGACCGCGATGGATTTGGACCCGGTCAGCCAATTCCCACCGATGTAGGAGGCCGAACGAAGAAGATCGATGCCCTGCAGCGACGGGATGAGCGCGGGACCTGATTCAGCCCGGAGCGCGTCAGTAACGGTCATGATATTACCTCGAATCTTGGGATTGCGCGCCTTTCTCATGCCGAAGGCAGGCGGCGATCGTCAGACATCCTCGCAATCATTGGGAAAGCCGAAATAGACGGCCGCGAGATTGCGGGCATAGGGGAGCGGATTATTCATCGCATGCGCACGCGCGCAGTGAATATCAAGGAAGGCACGCTGCATGGCATTGCCCCTGTAGATCGCCTTGCCGCCGCTAAACTGCATCAGCTTGTCGACTTCCGTGACGCAACGGCTCACGGTCATCGTCGTCGATACGGCCAGTTCGGCGCGCCGTTCGATCGGCCAGTCATTATTTTCAGCGCGGCGTGTCAACTCGTTCAGATCCCGATCGAGGACGAGTTCGAGCTCGTCGAGCGTACGCTGGGCCTCCACCACGGCTTGCTGGATCGAGGGGTCGTTCGCCAGTCGCAAGCCAGTATAGGTCGCACGTTTTGCGCGGGTATTGTCGATGAATACTTCCACTGCACGCTTGAGAGCGCCCAATGAGGTGATCGCGACGGTCCGGTTGAACAGCTGCGCGAACGGGATTTTGTACAGGGGCGCGGGATGTGCGACATGGCCGGGACAATCGAGCATGAACATGGAATGTTCGCTGATCGCGCGATACTCGGGCACAAAGACGTCCTCGACGACGATGTCGTTGCTGCCGGTCGCGCGAAGGCCCATCACGTCCCAGTTTTCGACGATGCGGTAATCGGGACGTGGAACGAGGAAATGAAGCGCTTCGGGCTTTTCGCCTTCGCCTGCCGGCGCCATGCCGCCCAGTATCACCCACTTGCAATGGGCTGATCCACTGGAGAAGGCCCAATGGCCACTGAGGCGAAAGCCGCCCTCGACGCGCATCACCTTACCCGCCGGCATCTGCGACGAGCTGAGGCGGACCGATTTATCTTCCCCCCAGACATCCTCCGCGGCCCGCTCGTCGAACAAGGCCAGTTGCCAATTATGGACGGCGACAACGCCATAGACCCAGGCGCTGCTCATGCAGCCCTCTGCGAGGATGCGCGTCACATCGCAGTAGATTTTGGGCGACAATTCATAACCGCCATAGCGGGCGGGCTGGAGAATCTTGAAAAAGCCGGCCTGCTCGAAATCCTCGATGGTTTCAGGAGGAACTTGGCCGCCGGCATTTGCGGCGGCTTCGCGCTCGCGAAGGACCGGAACGAGGTTCCGGGCGCGTTCGCGCAGTAGATTGGCAAGATCGTCGCTCGCTTCGTTCCGCGACGGCTGCAACGCAGCGTGGCCCATGGCAATCCTCTTTAGCTGATATGTTTCGATCGTAATTGAAAAATAGCAACGCTATGTCGATATTATGCCATACTGTTTACGAAATGCAATACTGTTGCGCGTCGCTGCCTGGGCGGCAAAGGGAGTTTGCGGTAAACGTCCCCAACATCGCGACCATCTCAGGGCTGGCACCCGCCGAAATGCCCATCTGCAATTGCATTCCCCTCACTCCGCAGCAGGAAAGTTTACAATCTTAGATATTTCCCTCATATTGTTACCGCAAAGGCGCGATGGGGTTGGTGCGCGGATGAAACCGGGGAGGGCGTGATCACCGTGGATTTCGACCTGGAGGGTTCAAATTCCAAGCCGAGCCAAAGCTTTCTGGAGATTGGTGTGTCGGAAAAGGGTACCAAGCGGCTCAGAAACCTGGGTAGCATGCGTGGCGTCTGAAACCGGCAAGGAATTCGAAGCGCTTTGCAACGAGGCGGCGCTTGTCAGGCCCAAAATCACCTCGGCTCGATCAGATACGATGGTCAAGCTGTTCGATTATCTGCTTGAACGCACGATGGCGGGACAAGCGCCAAAAGAGATGGAGATCTTCCATGCCGTTTTCGCGAAGCGCACGCCCGAGGACGGCGGGCAGGATTCGACCGTCCGGGTCTACATGCACAGGCTGCGCGGCAAGCTGGACGATGTTTACGCTGACCGTCCGGGCGCGCGCCTCATCATCCCAAAGGGTGAATATCGCATCCTGCTGAGCGATCCCGCGGAGTTAAACCCACCCCGTCCGCCAGCGATGGCATGGCGGGCTGTTCACGCCGTCCGGGAACATCGACGCCTGCTCTGTATCATTGCTCTCGTGTCCCTGCTCAATATTGCGCTCTGGGTCTGGAAGGACCATCGCGATCGACAATCTGCCCCATTGGCGGACAGTTTTCTCTGGCGTCCGTTCGCAGAAAATGACGCCACTAATCTGGTGGTGGCGGGCGACCATTACCTGATCGGCGAACAGGCGCGTGGGCGAGTAATCCATCTTGTGCGCGACTTCTCGATCAATTCCAAGGAAGATCTTGAAATATATCTGATGAGTCATCCCGAGGACTTCGGGCGCTACACCGACGTCAATCTCAATTACATGCCGATCAGCGTTGCTTCCGCTTTGAACGACATCATTCCGGCGGTGAAGAATGCCGATCGGGCCAAGCCTCGGTCCAGCGTCATCGCCATGTCCCATTTGAATCCCGATCTCATGCGAAAATCGAACGTCATCTATGTCGGGCTTCTCAGTGGTCTGGGGATATTGCGCGATCCGCTGTTCGAGGCGTCCGGCTTCGAAGTCGGGGCGACCTATGATGAGCTGATCGATCGGGCCACAGGCAAGCACTATATTGCCAATTGGGGTCCGTTCGATGGAGAGACCAAACCACAGATCGATATCGGCTATATGGCGAGCCTGCCTGGGCCCTCGGGCAATGCCATCCTCGTCATCGCGGGGACCCGCGATGCGGCGGTCATGCAGATGGCTGAGGTCAGTGCGGATCCGGGGCAGCTGGAGGTACTGCAAAAGCGCTTGGGAGGGCAGGGGCCCTTCGAAGCGCTGTTCCGGGTGCGTTCGATCGGCAACATGAACGTCGACAGCGCATTGCTGCTCGCCCGTCGCCTGACGGCTACAAATGTTTGGACCCGTCAATTTCCAGACCAGCAGTTCCCCGATTCAGACCCCCAGACCGCTTCGCTCGCGGAGCGCCGCAGAGGGACAGACTGATCTCTTGCAACGCCCGACGAGGCATTTCTCAGGGAAGGCCGACCGATGCTCCATTATACACTCGACCCGGCTACGCGGCGGCTTCACTTGCGCTACAAAGGTTTCTGGTCCGTAGCGGAGGCTCTGCAAGCGCAAGCAATTTTCGAAGAGGCGCTTGACCGTGCGATGGCTGCCGGGAGCTCCTTTACGCTGTTGGACGATCTTTCGGAATGGGGTGCGCAATCCCAGGAAGTCGTTGAACTGAACAAGCGTTTCGTCGATCTGTGTATCGGCAGGCCGATCAGCCGCAATGCGATGGTCATCCCTCAGGCGCTTTTGCGCATGCAAGTGCACCGTACTCTGAAGCAAATGGAAAATTGCGTCATTTTCTCGGCATTCCACGAAGCGGATAGCTGGTTGAGGGAGGTCGAGCCGCAATGACGGTGCCCCTCAGTAGCCCATGCTTCATTGCCGTGTGACATTGCGGCCGGTTTAGGGCCGCGATCATGCCCAGGTTCAGAAGGCTGGGCCATCGTTTCTCCGGTTCAAAGCATGCGGTGCAGCACATCGCCCGCACGCGTGCGATCGAAGAAGCGGTGTTTTATGGCGCCGGCGACATGGAGTGCAATCAATCCCAGCAAGCTATAGGCTAGCACCTTGTGAAGCCATTGGAAGACGGCGAACCAATTGTCATTCTTCGGGAGCAATTCGGGCAGGTTGGTACCGAAGAAAAAGACGCCATCGCTCATCGTATAGGTGCTCGACATGGAATAGCCCATCACGGGCACGAGCACGAGAAGCACATATATGGCACGATGCACGAACTTGGCGAGAAACCGCTCACCGCGCGTGAGTGCCTCTGGCGGTTCGGGCAAATCAGGCGTCCGGGCGCGTATGATGAGCTGGACGACAACGACGAGAAAGGCAAGCAGTCCGAAGGATTTATGCCAAGGATAGAAGATGCCATATTTGGCGGGGACTTCATCCGCAAGGGACGTCATGGTCCACCCCACGATGATAAGGCCCAGGATCAGCACGGCGCGCGTCCAATGAAGGAGCCGGAGGGAGGGGGGGTAACGATCGACTACGCTTTCCCCAGTCCTGGGCTGCTCCGTCTCTTCCATCTCTTGTCTTCCTGTTTTGTGGACCCCGTTAAAGATAAATGCCGCGCGAAAAACCCCCGTCGATGGCGATCGATTCGCCCGTAATGGAAGCGCCGGCGGGGGAGGCCAGGAAGGCTACGACATCGCCGATCTCCTCGGCATCGATGACGCGCCGCAGCGGAATGCGCGAGATGAAGTCCTCTGCGACATCCTCTACCGTGCATTGGCCGTCATGGGCCAGTTCTTCGAAGAGCTCGTCAAGATGGGGGGTCCGGACGATGCCGGGGTGAAGCGCGTTGACCGTGATGCCCTTGGGTCCCAAGGCATCGGAAAGGGCCTTGGTCATATGCGTAACCGCGACGTTGCGCATCCCGCTCAACGTATCCGAATTACGGCCGGTCAGACCGCCGATATTGACGATCCGTCCCGCCTGCTGGCTGGTCATGGCGGGCGTCACGGCGCGGGTGTAGCGCAGATAGCCGCAGACCTTGGTATTGAGGTCATCGAGAATGGCATCGACCTCGATCTGTGCGACATCGCCCGAGACGCTCGATGTACTGGCGGCGCAGTTGACCAGCAGGTCGATACGACCGAAACGCTCGAGGACGGATGCGATCAGGTGGTCGACAGAGTTCTGATCGGTCGCGTCGGAATGCAGGGCCTCGATCACACCCTGGCTATTCTTCCTGAGCCGGCTGGCGGCGTCTTCCAGCCTTTGCATGTCGCGGGCCGTGATGACGACGGCAAATGTCTTGCGCGCTAGAACCGCGGCAATCGCATAGCCTATGCCGCCGCTGCCCCCTGTTATGAGGGCGACGGGGACATCGGTATCCCGTTGCAGGTGGCTCATGGCAGTTCGGCCTGAATGAGGAGGGGACCGTCATGCGAAAACCCCCGCTTCAGTGCTGCGGCGAATTCCTGCGAGTTGGTCGCCCGGATCGCTGCCACGCCATAGCCTTGCGCCAGCGCCGTCCAGTCTGTCTTGGGATTATCGAGGCGCGTGAGCGTCTCGATCGCGGGCAGGCTAAGGTCAGCATCGGCCCGCTTCAGTTCGGTCTGCAGGATCCCGTAGCGGTGATTGGCGGCCATGACGATGATGATGGGGAGGTTCTCGCGAGCCATCGTCCAGAGAGACTGCAACGTATATTGGGCGCTTCCGTCGGATTGCAGGGAGACGATTCGTGCGCCAGGCGCACCCAGCGAGGCACCTACCGCGCAGGGAAGCCCCTGGCCGATCGCACCGCCCGTGTTCGTCATCACGCGATGGCGCGCCGCACGGTAGGATTCGCGCAGGAACGGGCCGCCCAGCGTCGATCCTTCAAGGGAAATGATAGCGCCTTCGGGCAACTGCACGATCAGTTCTTCGACAATTTCGTCTGGCGTGAGGTCGTTGCTGCGGATTCGAGCGGAAGGCGGAGGGCTGGAAGGGGAAGACGAGCGCTCCTTCAGACGCTCGTAAAGCAGTTCCAGCGCGGTGGCGCCGCACTCATTGTCCTCGGCAAGGATCACCAGCTTCTCATCGCTGACGAGCTGGCTCGGTTGTCCCTCATAGCCGAAATAGCTGACCGGCGTCTTTGCGCCGACCAGGACGATCGTTGCATCGCCGAGCTGGGCGATCACATCCTGGGGAAAATAGGCGAGACGTTCGAGGCGGGGCAGATCGCCGCCGAGATCAACGATGCGCGGATAAGATTCCATGAGCAGCCGTGCGCCGATCTTGTCGGCCACGCGCCCTGCGGCCCGGATCGCGCCTTCGTGCAGAGCGCCGCTACCGCCCAAAAGGAAAATGACATCCGCGTCAGCCGGGATGGCCTTTGCCCGGTCGGCGATCTCGTCGGGTGACGGAATGCGATACTGTTCCCTGGCCGCGAGCGCAGGCGATCTGTTGGCAGCGGCCGGTGCGTCCATGATGTCCGTGGGTGCGATGAGCGTGACGATGCTGCCCGGCGCACTCATCGCCAGCGCGACGGCATGGGTCACGTCGGCGCTGAGGGTCGCGACATCGGCCAGGCGGATGACCGCCTGGGACACCGGCCTGGCAAGGGATTCGATATCCGAGGTGAGCGGCGCGTCATACGGCAAATGCCACGTCGCGTGGTCGCCGATCAGGTTGATGATCGAAGAGCGGGCGCGGCGCGCATTGTGGAGGTTTGCAATCCCGTTTGCAAAGCCCGGCCCAAGATGGAGAAGCGTGAGGGCGGTTTTGCCCGATACACGGGAATAGCCGTCAGCCGCGCCGGTGCAGACGCCTTCGAACAGGCCCAGCACCGGCCGGATTTCGGGAACACTGTCCAGCGCGTCGACGAGCGTCAGCTCGGTCGTGCCGGGATTGGCGAAGCAGATTTCCACGCCGAGATCGCGCGCCGTTTCAAGCAGCAGATGCGCACCATTTGTTGCGGCCACAATTTCCTCCAACTTCTCATTTCGCCTGGAAAATTTTCAGATTACCGCATGGCGATTCACGCGGCACCAAATGTCACGGTCGCAGCGTTGCGGACAGAAAGCGCCTTACGTGCCGAACGAAGGCAGCGGGCGCATCATCATGGACATAGTGGCTTGCGCCTGCGACGGTCAGCGACTGGATATACGCGTTTCGGCGCTGCATTTCCGTTACAGCCTCCATCGCGCAGAAGTCCGAACGCTCTCCGCGAATGATCAATGTCGGCGTGTCGATACGCTCGATCACCGGCCAGAGATCTACGACGCGCAGGGGATCGGGATGGAGGCGCGTCTCGCTGATCCCTTTTGCATCATATTGCCAGGCGATCCTGCCATCGGGGGCTTCCCGCAGACTCTCTGCAAGGCGCTGCTCAAGGGCTTCGGTGGAGACGGTCGGCCGTGCCGAGCGCCAATAAGCCCGAGCGGCGTCCCAATTCTCGAAATCAGACGGTAGTGCAGCCATTTCGGCCTTGATCCGTTCAGCCCCTTCGCCCTGGATGGAGGCGCCAGGCGCAATGTCCTCGATGATGAGTGCGAACAGGCGGTCGGGGTGCTTGGCCGCATAGACATATGCCGTGGTCCCCCCCATCGAATGGCCTAGAAGTGCGAAGCGCTGGAGACCGAGCGTTTCCACCACTGCCTCAAGGTCGTCCAGATAAGCATCGGTATAATAGTTTCGGCCCGGGTCCCAATCGCTTTCGCCCCGACCTCGCTGATCGATGGCGATGAGGCGATAATCCTCGGCCAGATGTTCGGCGAGACCGCGCCAGGTCCCCGAAAAGCCTCGCAATCCGTGCAGGAGCACGAGGGCAGGGGCGTCCTTGGCGCCCCATTCCCGGACGCGAAGCTTGATGCCGTTCCCCTCGTGAAAGGCGACACGCTCGCCTGGAAGGGGCTGCGGTGCGACTGGCGCGGTCTCTCGCATGGTTTTATTCCATCACCTGATGAGGGGAATCAGCGAAGGCCGTCCTTGCCGACGGCCTCAGCCGAAGTGAGGCCACCCAGGCGCGGGTGCAGACGGCCTCGAGTGGCGACTGCCATCGCGATGACGACTTCATCGGGGCTCGGCGCATCGCCGAAGCTGACAGAGAAGGTATCATAGTGCGAGCGCACATATAGCGCATCCTTGTGGGCGAGCGGAATGTCGATCTCGGTACCCGGACCGCCGCGCTTTCCGGTGGAGGGTACCCACGCCTCTGCGCCGCCCACGGCTTCGCGGACGGGATTGGCGAAGTTCGTCGTCAGGAATGCATTGCCATGTTCATATTCGCCATTGGCACCGACAATGGCGGCCTTGCCATAGCTTTCGACCTTTCGGCCGGCGAGGCGCTCCTGGATGCGGCGGCCGAATTCGATGCCCAGATGCTCGGATGCGGCGATCACCTCGTCGAAGGAATTGGTGAACTTTCCTGCATGGGGATTGGCGATGGCGGCGGCGACCACGATCTTGACCACCGGTTCGCCATCGGCCAGCCGGCCAGTTTCGATGGCCAGCGTTTCTTCCTCATAGGTGAACCACTTGCGAATGTGCAGGCCGTTGAAATTGCTCGGGCGCTCGGACATGGTAACGATGATTCCTTCCTGTTGTGATCGATGATATTGTCGCGCGGACATGGACGTGGGCAGCCTGTATCGCTGCGATAGGCTTGCCTCTCGGCCTCGGCGAAGGAGGGCGACGGCGCGCGGCGGGGCTAGTCGTAGAGCGGAGAAAGCTCGAACGGATCGGCTTGGCCTTCATTTCGGCCCAGTTCCTCGATCGCCGCGCCACCTGCAGGGGCGACGACCTGGGCGACGACTTCGAGCATATGTCCATCGGGATCATGGAAATATATGCCCACCGATACTCCATGGTTCAGAATTTCATGAATTCGCACCTTCTTTTCGATGAAGGTGGCATAGACCCGGCGAAGATCCTCCAGGCTATGCTGACTATCGAGCTCCAGAGCCACATGCTCGAATTCCAGCCCCTTGGTGGCGCCGGGAGGAGCGGGGAAAAGTGCGATGTCATGATCATGAACCCCGAAGGTGAGGAATATGCCGCCTTCATAGGGACCGCCGTTGATGCGGGTGACAACCTCCATACCGAGCACGTCCTTGTACCAGGCAGCGGAGGCTTCCGGATCTTTCACATAGAGGACGAGGTGCGCGATGCGCCGGATTTTAGGAGTGAACATGAGAGCTTCCTTCTGTGTCTCCATGGACTTCGTCTCAGGTCAGGTTGACCCAGACGCTCTTGGTTTCGCTGTAGAGTTCCATCGCCTGCCGGCCATGTTCGCGGCCCCAGCCTGACTGCTTGAAGCCGCCGAACGGCGTTGCAGGATCGACGAGATTGAAGCAGTTGATCCACACCGAGCCGGCCTTCACGGCACCGGCGATGCGGTGAGCGCTCTTGATATCATTGGTCCAGATACCGGCAGAAAGACCGAAGTCCGAATTATTGGCTTCAGCGATCAACTGATCCGCATCCTTCCACGACAAGGCGCTCAGAACCGGTCCGAATATCTCTTCACGCACCACGCGCATACCCGCTTGCGCATCGCCCAGGATGGTGGGCTCGAAGAAATAGCCATTATCCAGCCCGGATGGACGGGCACCGCCTGTCAGCACGCGCGCGCCTTCGTTCACGCCGATCTCGACATAGCCGCTGACCTGGTTCCACTGTTCCTCGGAGATCAGCGGACCGAAATTGACGTCTTCGTCCAGGCCATTGCCGATCTTGAGTGAGCGGGCATGGCCGGCGATCGCTTCCACGAGCTCGTCATAGACAGCCTCATGAGCATAGAGGCGCGAACCGGCCGTGCAGGTTTGCCCCTGGTTGAAGAAAATGCCTTGCGCGATCGACGCCGCCGCCGCGCTCAGATCGGCATCTGGCAGGACGATCTGGGGCGATTTGCCGCCCAGTTCCAGGGAAACCTTCTTGAGATTGCCCGTGGAGGCCCGCACTATAGCCTTGCCCACCTCGGTTGAACCGGTGAAAGCGACCTTGTCGACCCCGGGATGTTCGACCAGCGCCGCGCCCGCGTCACCAAAACCGGTCACGACGTTGATGATGCCCGCCGGAAAGCCTGCTTCGAGCGCCAGTTCGGCAAGACGCAGCGCCGTGAGCGGCGTCTGCTCCGCAGGCTTGAGCACGACGGCGCAGCCGGCCGCCACCGCCGGTGCAATCTTCCAGGCCGCCATCGACATGGGATAATTCCACGGCACGATCAATGCGGCCACGCCAACCGGTTCACGCGTCGTGTAGTTAAGGATCTGAAGGCCGCCCCGCGGTGAAACGGGGAGAGTCTCTCCGCCGAACTTCGAGGGCCAGCCCGCGAAGTAACGGAAGGTCTTGATCGAGCCTTCGATTTCAACAAGCCGCGTCAGGGTCGCGGGCTTGCCATTGTCCAGGCATTCGAGGACCGCCAGCTCATGGGCGTCCCGCTCGATCAGGTCGGCGAGACGATAAAGTAGCATCGAACGGTCCATGGCGCTCATCCGGCGCCATGCCGGATCCTCGAACGCGCGCCGCGCCGCCTTGACCGCCAGATCGACGTCTTCCGGTCCGGCATGGGCGACTTGGCACAGTTCCTCGCCGGTAGCCGGGTTGGTCGTTGCAAACGTACGGCCGGACAGGGCGTCCACATGCTTGCCGCCGATAAAAAGCTGGCGAGGGGCCTTGCTCAGCGACTCGCTGAGTCGCGCTGCAACCACGCGGGGTGTTTGAATGGAGGAAAGTGCCGTCATCCTGATGCTCCAACCGGGGCCCGTGGGAGGGCCCTCCTGTTCGTGTTGATGCAATACCTACATCATCTTGTTTAGCTGAACAATAGATAGTTTTTGAGCATGAATGTTGCATTGAATAGACAATGGAGGCATGTAGGCGGCCTGGGAACACTGAACTGGAGTGCATTGTGGAAACCGCATCGCGCGATGTTGTGCAGAGACTGGTCAAGGCCCGTCTGGGCGAGGGATTGGCAGCGCGACCCGTCGCCCCCTTCTCTTTGGACGAAGCTTATGCAATCCAGTCTGAAACCCTTGCGGCGCTGGGCGAGTCCCTGGGGGGCTACAAGGTCGGTTTGACGACCTCTGCGGCGCAGCATGCAATGGGGACGAGCGAGCCCATCGCCGGTGGACTGCGGAGCCGCGATTTCATGCAATCGCCTGTTCGGATCGATTCCGTCTCCTATCAGCGCTTCGCCGAAGCCGAGCTCATAGTCGAGATCGGCGAGGATTTTCCCGTCGGCTCTGCCCCCCTGTCCGAGAGCGATATCGCACGACGCATTTCCGGTCTGTTCGCGGGTATTGAGCTTTGCGCGTCGCGCTACGACGATGACGATGTAACAGTCGCGCAGCTCGTCGCCGACAACAGCAATGCCGAACTGCTCATCGTGGGATCCCGTCTTGCCTCGGGCTGGGACGAGCGCTTTTCCGATATTCCTGTGAATCTATATTGCAAGGGTCGCGATCCGGTTCGTGGTTCGACCGCGGCGGTGCTGGGCAATCCGCTTCGCTCCGTCACCTGGCTCGCCAACTGGCTTGCTCGCCGCGGCCAGCGCCTGACCCGTGGGCAATTGGTGGCGAGCGGCAGTGCCACCGGCATTACCGATCTTGAATCCGAAGAAGAAATCCTGGCCGACTTTGGCGGTCTTGGATCTGTATCCGTGACCATCGCGCGCGCGCCATTGAAAGGGAGAGACGAATGAGCATCGATCTTGGTTTGTCAGGCAAGGTTGCCATCATCACCGGCGGCAGTGTCGGCATCGGCAAGGAGACCGCCCGCAAGTTGGCGCGAGCGGGCGTCAAGGTGGTGATTGCCGCCCGCACAAAGGCCGCGCTGGACGCGGCGGCCGGAGAACTTCGGGCTGATACGGGGGGCGAGATCGCGGCGATCGCGGTCGATACGACCGACAAGGGGTCGGTCCAGGCGGCCGTCGACGAGACCGTGCGTCTCTTTGGCGGCTTGCATATCCTTGTCAATTGCGCCGCGGCGCCCGGCGGCCTGGTGCGTAATGCCATCGAGGAAGCCGATGAAGATGCGCTGCTTCTTGACCTGAACACGAAGCTGATGGGGTATTTCCGGATGTGCAAGGCGAGCGTGCCGCACATGCGCAAGGCCCAGTGGGGACGCATTGTCAATGTCGGCGGCCTTACAGCGCGCTGCACCGAAGCGCTGAGCGGCATGCGTAACACCGCGCTCGTGCATTTCACCAAGACGCTATCGGACGAAGTCGGCCAAGATGGTATAACGGCCAATATCATCCATCCCGGCGTCACGCGCACCGAGCACGTCGAAAGCTGGTTCCGCGAGATGGCCGATGAGGAAGGCACGACCTTTGAAGCGATCGTCGAGCGGGAGGCAGCCGGGCCTGCCGCACTGCGCCGCATGCTCGAGGTGGAGGAAGTTGCCGATCCGATCGTGTTCCTGGCGTCGCAGCTCGCCAGTGGCATCACCGGCGAATCCATTGCGGTGGATGGCGGCCTGTCTCGCGCTGTTTTCCTCTGAGCGGCTCTCCGGCGGATCGTCTTCGATCCGCCGATCCCCCTGGCACAAAGCAGGCGCGCCTTTGGTCATATGCTGATCCCTGGCAATGCTCCTTCTGCCTGACCCTAATGGTTTGCGGCGCTCAGGCGGATCGGGGTCTTGGCAGGCAGGCGTTGCGCGCGGTTCCACATCGGAATGCTCAACCGGTAGTAATAATCCTGCCAAGGTGGGTAGCTGTTTAAAGGTCAGCTTGTACGAATAGCGCTGACCACCAGAAGAAGGCTGGCCCCGAGCACGGCGCAGCTTCCCCACACGGCGAGGGAAAAGTTCCCTGATCCCAGCGTCGCGGCAACGGCTGCCGGGCCAAAGCCCATCCCGAACGTCTGGATCGATCCCATGGCGCAGACTATGCGGCCGCGCGGGTCGGCATCGGAGCAGACGCCTGAAAGAAGCGGTTGGGCATAGTTCCAGGCAAAGAGCAGCAGCACCATGGCAATGATGAAAATGTGCGGCGTCAGCCTGCCGTCCAGCAGCCGGAAGCTGATGATGGAAACGACGCCGCTCACAAGAAGGGGTCCTATCCGGCCAAGGCGTCGGGGCGTCAAACCCGCCAGAGCCGCCCCACCCATGCCTGCAAAGGTTCCGTAAGAGAGACCGCGCGCGATCTGGTGGGCGTCAAGGCCGCTGGCCTGACCGATGCGTTCCGCATAGCTCCACATCGCGCTGATTGCGCCGAAATAGAAGAACACGCCGATCAGCGCCAGGAAAGCGAGGCGCCGGTTACAAAGCGCCGTGGCTCTGGGGTCGTCGGCAGCGACACGGCCGTGCGGAAACCAGAACAGGCCGCCTAGGGTAAGCACGCCAAGCGCGCCATTCGCAAGGAACAAGGTTCGGGTGCCAACGCTTTCCTGCCAACTTGGCAGGTAAAGCAGGGCAATTGCTCCGGCGAGCGCGCCGGTGACGAGATAGATGGAAAAGGCACGATCAGGATTTTCGGCGCGACCGAACGCCGCGAAAGCAAAACCCACGGCAATGCCTTCTCCAGCGCCCGCGATCGTTCGCGTCAATGTGATCGCTGCATAGCCGGCGCTGAACGCGGTCGCGACATTGCCGGCGATGATGAAGGTAAGGCCGACCGCGACACACAGCCGCCAGTCCCAGCGCGGAAGCAGGAAGGTGCTGAGGCCGATTGTGACGGCCATCGCATTGATTTCCCAGGCAGCGACATATCCAAGCTGCTGATCGCTGAGCGCGCCCTGCACGGCCACGACCGCAAGGAGGCCCGGCGTGATCAGGATGGTCCAGGCACCAACGATTCCGATCAGGACACTCGCGGCAAGGCCTCCAGCACTTAGGCAGTGCACTGAAGTGCGCACGCTGGCTGATTCCGCCGAGCTCATTTTCATATGTCTTCGAGCCTCTCCAGAAACGATGTCCGAATACAGGAAAGGGCGAGCGGCTGAGGAGCCGCTCGACCGCATTCCGGTCTTCAATCAGGCGACGGTGCCGCGGACCGCCTCGACAGCCTGCTTGAACTTCTGCACCAGCTCGTCGATTTCCGCATGGTTGATGACGAGCGGCGGCGCGAAGACAAGGGTGTCGCCCAGGGCGCGGGTTATGAGTCCTTCCTTCGCGGCCGCCTGCAGTACGCGGCGACCCACACGGTCGGAAGCCGGGAAGGCCTCCTTGGTCGCCTTGTCCCTGACCAGTTCGATGCCGATCATGAGGCCCACGCCGCGGATTTCACCAACGAGCGGATCGTCTCTGAAGGCGGCTTTCATCGACCTATGGAGATAGGGTCCGACTTCAGCGACGTTCTCGACGACTTTCCTGTCATCGATCGCCTTGAGCGCTGCCAATGCCGCCGCAGCGCCAACGGGATGGGCGGAATAGGTGTATCCGTGAGCGAACAGGCCCGCTTTGGGAGAGCTTGATTCAATTACATCCCATATCTTTGGTGAGATGAAGCAGGCAGACATCGGAAAATAGCCGCTCGTCACGCCCTTGGCCGAAGTGATCAGGTCCGGCTCGACATTGAAGGTCTGGCTACCCCAGTAAGTGCCGAGGCGTCCGAAGCCGGAGACGACTTCATCAAGGACCAGAAGGATGTCGTGGCGCTTGAGGATCGGGACGATCTCTTCGAAATAACCTTCGGGCGGCGCGATGAGGCCGCCCGCGCCCATGACAGGTTCGGCGAAGAAGGCGGCGATCGTATCCGCGCCTTCTCGGGCGATCAGTTCCTCAAGTTCTGCCGCGAGCGCGCGCGAGAAATCACGTTCGGACTGGCCTTCGGCCGCCTTGCGGTAATGGTGCGGCGCGGTGACATGCAGGATTGGGCCGATGGGCAGATCGAACAGATTGTGCATGCTGGGAAGGCCGGTGAGGCTCGAGGTCATCACACCGGAGCCGTGATAGGCGTTCCAGCGCGCAATGATCTTCTTCTTGTTGGGACGGCCCAGAAGGTTGTTATAATACCAGATAAGTTTGATCTGCGTCTCGTTCGCGTCGCTGCCGGACGCGCCAAAGAAGACGCGTGCCATGGGGACGGGGGCACGCTTGAGCAACTCGTCGGCTGCCTCGATGACGACATCGGTCGACATGCCGTTGAAGGCGTGGAAGAAAGACAGGCGCTTGCTTTGCGCGGCGATCGCTTCCGTAACTTCTTCACAACCATAGCCCAGGTTGACGCACCACAGGCCCGCCATGCCGTCGAGATATTCATTGCCGTGAATATCCTTGATCCGAACGCCCTTGCCCTCGGTCATGACGTTGGGCCCGTCCCGCTTGAGATCCTCGATCCAGGTGAAGGGATGGAAATGGGTGGCCTGATCGATCTGGCCAGCGCGTTGAATGTCAAGTGTCATGAGCGGCATCCTGAAAATGCTGTTGAAGAAGACGTCGGGTCAGGGGCCAAGGTCGACATTTCATGCGTGATCCTTTCGTCCCAAAGCCCTGTCGGTGGCGGCAAGCGAACACCCGCGAGGCTTGTCCGCGCCCTGTAGACGGGGCTGCCTCCACTGCATATGCCTATTCTGATCTATACGCAACAGTTGATCGAAAAATCGGATTAGTGTTACCAAACATCAACAATAAGGCCGCGAGCCTGCTATTTTCAGATAAAACCGATCCAACGGCCGCAAATGACGACGGCAATCCAGAGGGCAAGCGAACTTGCGCCTGCGAAACGCGCTGAGGCCGGCGGCGGCAGCGCATCGTTCCAGTCGGCGATTTTCCGATAGGCGCCCATGTGGAATATGGCCATGTTGACGCCGGCCGCGACGAGCAACCCCATCTTGACGAGGAAGATGGGGTTCTCAGAATATTTGACCGCGTTGGAAATGAAGAGCAGCGATCCTGTCACGACCGCGAGCAGGAAAGCCGCCCAGGTGTAAGGCAGCAGTTCGACGATCAGTTGCCGTGCTCCGCGGCGATGCGAGGCATAGCCGATCAGGCGAAGATCAACGATCGCAATGGTTCCGACGACCAGGACGATGGCGAGAACATGGACCGATTCAATCCACGGGAAGCTGTTGTCGCCTTCCTTGATCGCCAGGGCTAGCGGTGTCTCCTCCAGTTTCTGGAAGATGGTAATCAGATCCACGGCAGATCCTTCCGGTAGAATGGGGTTGAAAAAGGGGCGTTCAGATCGTGTAGGCGATCCAGCGCCCACAAAAGATGACGCAGATCCAGATGGCCAGCGACAGCCAGGCGGCGGGCTTCACAAGAGGGCGCCATCTCGCGCTGTCGAGTTGAAACTCGGGATGGAGGAGTGGACGCCGAAAATACCAGGTGAGAAGGCATGCGACGACCACCAGCCCCATTTTGAGCCAGAAGGTGAAATTCGTCAGCACGCGGTCCGGTTCGCCGATTGCCATGAGTGAGCCTGTCGCGAGCAGGACGGCAAGGGCCACCCACATCCAGCGCAGATAACGACGCACGACGACATTGGGGAGCGTGTCGGTCGCCAGCACGCCTGCAAGTCGCAGGTCCGATACCAGGGCCGATCCGACAACCACCGCTATGGCGAGAATATGGACGCTCTGGACCGAAGGAATGATCCACGGCTCGTCACGGATCGTTGTTGCCAGCGGGGTGGCGTAGAGCCATGTTGCAAAGCTCTGAAGGCTCATCTGTCATTCTCCTGATGGTATCGCGGCTGGGACGTCCGCGTATCTTGCCGCGCACACATTGGGGGGACCGAATGCTGGCCGGCACACTCCTGCGTCCGCCCGGCATTCCACACGACGCTAACGCGGATCCGGACGCGTGGATCGACCGGGCGGCCTTGGTGCAGCGGCCATGTCGCCTGCGACACATTCACCGCTCAAAACTTCCAGCAATTGGCATGAGCTTCTCCCGATTGGTGGCGTTGAAAACGGCCGCGCCTTTCCTGCGGTCCGGAATTGCGCGTTATAATGCGTCGTTCCGGTGCACCAGCAGCGCAACAAATCGCTCGAATAATAGATGATTGTTGTAGAGCTTGATAGACTGTTTGGTGAAAATATCCCGTTTTCCAGGCCGATCGATGCGGGTGTGCCAACGAACATCCTTTGGCTCACGGAAATTGAATCAATACATTGATAAACAGGTATTTTCTTTCATTGACAATCAAGGTTGTCACGCCGCGCGCGATGTTCGTTACCGTTCATATAACGCAACAGTATTGCGTTAATACGGATATTAGTTACCTAAATTGAGCATCCGATTCGGCGTCATCCGATTCGTGAATGTTATCTGGCGTTCTGCAATTGGCATAAGCGAGGAGCCGGCCACAGCCAGCGATAGGGGGCGGACGACATATGAAGATGGAAAGCCGGTTGGTTTTGCGAGACAATCGTTCGAGCTTCACGATACCGTCGCGCTTTGGCGCCGCTCTTGCGTCGATGTCGCGGTTGGCGATCAATGGCATGAAAAGACCAGCAGGCTAAACAAGCTCTTTCAGGAGAATGAAGATGAGTGTGAAAATCGCGCGATCTGTACTTGCTCTCGCAATTCTGGGGGTGATCAGTGCGCCCGCTTCCGCCCATCATTCCTTTGCAATGTTCGACCAGACCAAGACCGTCGTCCTGCAGGGTGAGGTGGGCAAGTTCGAATGGACGAACCCGCATGCCTTCGTGATGCTCGACGTGCCGGTCAATGGAAAGACGGTTCGCTATACGCTGGAGTGCAGCAGTCCAGCATTGATGCGCCATGCAGGTTGGAAATTCAACACGATCAAGGCGGGCGAGCGCGTGCGCGTGGCCATGCATCCTCTCAAGAACGGGCAAACGGGTGGGATGCTGGCGAAGGTCAAGGTTCCGGACGGCCGATTGCTCGCCGCCTGGTGAAGCAGGCCACAAAGATGCGAGCAGAGCCGCGCAATCTTTAGAGCGATTTCCACGCGATCGGAACCGATCGCTGGTCAAGAAATCGCGGAGGTTCGCTACGAGGATATCCCGCATGGCGGGACCATGAAGATCGTCGAGCGCCTTCACCTTATCGGGTCGGATATTTTGCAGATCGATATCACAATCGAAGATCCCAAGTGTCTATCAAGGCCTTATATTCATTATCAAATATAGGCGTGAGATACACGAATATAGAATCACAGAATTTGTCTGCGAGAACAAAAAAACTGTGATGGAGAGAGACGGAATACTGGGCCTGAAGACCGAATAGCAATCTATTCGACGGAACGGAAATGACGCCCTTCCGCACGAGGCATACAGCAGAGGACAGCTTCAAGCGGAAGATCGGCCTTGAACAGTAGGGGGAAATTTATGCACTTCTCTAACACTACGTCATACCGCACCTTGGCATGGTTTTTCGGACTTTGCGCCATTCTCGCCGCTCCTGCGGGCCAAGCTCAGGTTGCCGAGAAAGGAAGCAATCAAGGCGCTGCCAGGGACGGGGCCGCAATGGGCGATATTGTCGTCACCGCTAACAAGCGCGGCGAGAATCTGCAGAAGGTGCCGCTCTCCGTCAGCGCATTTTCCGGCGAGCAGATTGCGCGCCTGAACATTCGCGACACCACGCAGATCACGCAACAAATCCCGGCTCTCCACGTCAATGCCTGGTCGCCCAAGCTCACCATCTTCAGCTTGCGCGGCATCTCGCAGAACAATTTCACGGACAATCTCGAAGCGCCGGTCGCCGTCTACCAGGACAACGCCTATGTCGCTTCGATGAACGCCATTTCAGGGCAACTTTTCGACGTCAAACGGATTGAAGTGCTGCGCGGTCCTCAGGGCACGCTTTTTGGCCGCAACGCAACCGGCGGTCTCATCCATTATATCAGCAACGACGCGAGCGAGGATGCTTTCAACGGCTATGTCCAGGGGGACTATGGTCGTTTCGAGAGCCGGGCAATCGAGGGGGCGATCGGCGGGGCATTGGCGACCGGATTGAGGGTCCGTGTCGCAGGACGGATCGACAAGGCTCATGGCTACATAAAGTCGCGTGACACTGTCCTTGCCGACGGGACCATATTGTCGGGCAGCGGCCAGGATCTGGGCGGTCGCAATGGATGGGCGGCGCGGGTCAATCTCCAATATGATCTCTCGCCGGAAGCGACGCTTGGCCTTTGGTACAAACATTCGGAGGACAATCACGTCGCGACCGGTGGTTATGTTTTCGAAAATTGCGATGCGGAGGCCAACGGCTACTGCCATACCGACGCCGCCGGGCTGAGCGATGGAACGGGGGGCGTGATCAACGGTCTGACAGGTCAGCCAGCCTCGCCCTGGGAGCATTTCGGAGAGCGTCGTGGCAACCTCGATCGACATGTGAATGACTATCAGGCGGACTTCAACTGGAAGGCGGGCGATGGCCTTACCCTCACGTCCATCACGAATTATCTTCAACTCAAGCAGGTCTATGCAGAGGATGGAGATGCCACGCCGCTTCTCACCGTGAATGTCGACACAGCCATGGATTTTCACCAATTCTCTCAGGAATTGCGGCTGAGCGGAGAAGCCGACCGTTTCAAATGGCAGCTCGGCGGCTATTTTCTCGACATGAAATATCAGGGCTACCACAATATCACGGGTGCCCCCGTCATTGACCTCGCCCTAGCGGCCAACGGCGCGTTCGCGACGCCAACCGTCCAACAGCCCTATAGCATCAGATCCCGCAACTGGTCGGTATTCGCGCAGGGCGATCTGACACTTGCCGAGCGATTGACGCTCACCCTGGGAGGACGCTTTTCGTCTGATCGCAAGTCGATCGATTATAGCGCTATTCTCGTCGATCCTTCGATCAATCCCAATCCGGTTACGCTGTTCACCGGCGAGGGGCTGGCCGCGATCGTGCCCGGGGTCAATCGGGACAGGTTCGACGGCTGGGCGGCGCGCGTCTCGCTTAATTTTCAGGCAACGCCCGACCTGCTCGTCTATGCCTCGTGGAACCGTGGCATCAAGGGCGGGAACTGGTCGCTTTCGTCGAACATCCAGCCACTCGATTTCAAGCATCGGCCCGAAACGCTCAACAGTTTGGAAGCGGGTTTCAAAGCATCGCTGCTGGATCGCAGGCTGCGTCTCAACGGCACGCTGTTTCACTATATTTACAATGACTATCAGGCCTTCTCCCTCGCCGGTGGCGTACCGCACGTCTATAACAGCGATGCCCATTCGACCGGCGCGGAGCTTGAGGCTTTCTGGTCTCCTTCGCGGCGCTTTGACGCGGTTCTCGGCGCGACATGGCAAACATCGCATGTCGACAGCATTCCGGCGACCGGTACGCAGGTGGGTCCTGAGTTCTTCCCTGGAGCGCCGGACTCGCAATATTGTGCGAACCAGGGCGGTTTCTTTCTCTGTGATTTTCCCCAGAAAACGATTGTGGGCGCGCAATTTCCCAATGCGCCGCGTTTCAGCCTGAATTATCTGCTGCGCTACAATGTGGATCTGGGCGGCGGCAATGTGGCGGGCCAGATCGACGGTGCCTGGTATGACGACCAATATCTGGAAGTCACCAATGGCCTGTCATCTCTCCAGAAAGCCTATAACGTGACCAACGCATCGCTCACCTATACGGATCGGGCGACAGGGATTGCGTTGACCGCATGGGGCAAGAACGTCTTTAACAAGGCGTTCCGTGCGTACGCGCTGAACCTTGGCATATTGGGCACGACGTCAATCTATGCGCCGCCGGCAACCTATGGGGTGACGCTGCGGATACCCTTCGGACGACGATGAGGCGGCAGGCACGCTGAGCGAAGGCTTCACGCGTGGGCTGACAGGCCGTCTCATTTCTTGAGATGCTGCAGCCGCGGATCGCCGCCATCGGGATACCAAAAGGTCATATGGCACCCTTCGCACGCACGGTCGATCTCGCTGCCAGCCTCAAAAAGGGCGACCGGATCCCGCCGGTCGATGGCTGCCAGCGCGGTCCTCGTTGTCCTCTGCATATTCTGGGCGAAGGACACCAGCGTTTCATGATCGCTGGCGAGCAGGCCGTCGATCTGTGCCGTGCTGAGTTCGCCCGACGGTCGGACAATGCCAGCCGGGGCTGCGTGCCGCCCCTTCATCATCACGAGATTCATCGCTTCGATCAGTGTCACCGCATGGCGTCGAACGGCATCCCATTCCTCGGCTGTGCGCGGCTCGCGCTTCACCACGCCCTTCTCGTCCGAAACGGTCGCGACGGATTCCCAAAGGCCGTCGGCCGCCGGATCGACCGTCGCGTTCATCAATTGCTTGATCGTAAAGGATGTATCGAAGGGTTCGGCCTCGTTTTGGGATGAGGCCGTCGTCTGATTGGAGCTTGCCTCAACCGGGGCCTTGTCCGAGCACCCACCCAGCCCCACCAGGGGGCCTGCCAAGACAGCGAGGGCAACGAAAGAGATGGCATGCCGCATGTTTGTTTCCCCACCAGCAATGTGAAAGCGCCTTTTGAAACCAACCGCCTACTTATTTGGCGTTCTGGTCGTCCTGTCTGGTGCTCGCGCCGCCATCGCCGCTGCGCTCATCGAAATTGACGACGCCGTCCTCGGCCGGGTTGATTGGTCTGTTCATGAACTTGTCGAGTTCGCTCGACATCTGGACTGGCTTGGCAGCAGGCGTGGAACTGGCGGTAGCGTCCGTCTCATTGTCGCTCGTCTTTCCGGAGCAGCCGGTGAAAGCCAGAACCATCAATGTCGGAAACACGGAAGCCGTTACAAACCTGCGCATTTGTCAATCCTTCTCTTCGAACCCCAAGATGTTGCACCACTTTGCTGCAAATCGTCTGGAACCTGCAACCGGGGCCGCATCAGGGATTGAACCTCTTCGCCCATATAAGCTTGAGGTTTACATTACGCAACAATAGTCTTGCATAATGCCGATGTGTTGCCATAACGGTAAATATGAATGATGCGGGGAGTCGCCGGGCGATCCAGCCTCTTCGCGTCCTGAAAATGGCGGATATGCGTCTGGATTGGGGAGAGCTTCGATGTTGCGGATACAAAGCGGCGCGGGTTGCGATCTTTCTGCGATTTGCTGTGGCGGCCTGGTGGAGGATCGGCTGTGAAGATCTGGCAAGTTTCCTTTTTGTCACTCGTCCTGCTGACCGCGGCCTGTGGCGGACTATCGAAGGATCAGGCTGACCGCGACGGCCCCCGGACTTCTGATGGCCGGCCGGATTTCTCGGGAACCTGGCAGCGCTATCCTGACGACTGGTACGGGACTGATCCCGACCATCCTCCGCCACCTGGCGGACCGTTTCCCCTGAAGGAGCCATTCGCGGGTCAATACGCGACGTTACTCAACAGGCTCCACGCGGCTGACGTGGCGGGCACACCGATCGCCAATTCGAGCACGAAATGCCTGCCGGAGGGCATGCCCTCGATCATGGGTGCGATTTACCCGATCGAGATCATGCAGGATGCAAAGCGACTGGTCGTGCTTGCCGAATTTCTCTCCCAGACCCGCAGGGTGCATATCGGCGAGAAGATGCCGCCGGCCGATGATACGGAGCCCTCCTACAATGGCTATTCGGTCGCGCGCTGGGACGGCGACACGCTAGTGATTGAAACCTCGCGCGTGCGACCCGACGTCCTCTTCTTCAATGTACCTCACAGTATAAACATGAAGATTACCGAAAGGCTGAGGCGGTCATCGCCGACCCTGCTCGAGAACAAGGTCATGATCGAGGATCCGGAATATCTCAGTCGGCCCTATAGTTTCACGTTCCAGTACAAGAAGACCGATTACAAGATCGGGGAGTTTGTCTGCGAGAATAACCAGACCAAGGTGGACGCTGAGGGCAAGGCGTCCCTCCAGCTTCAGCCGGACACGAAGTGATCGAACGTCGCAACGACGTCATCGATAACTTGGTGAGCCGAAAGATCTGGATGCTGTGGTCCAAGGATTTGGACAGCCGAGTGGTCGCCACGGCGCAGGCATTTGAAAGGTAGTAAAATGAGCAACGGAACGATATTAGTGGCGACGGTCGGGCAAGCGATCATTCGCAGCGCGGATGATGGCAAAAGCTGGAATCGCCTCGGCGTGGGCCAACAGCTCGAATTCGATGCGATCACCCGCTCATTAAGCGTCAGTCCGACGTCACCGGAGACGATCTACGCCGGAACGGACATCGGGCTATGCATCAGCACCGACACGGGTGGAAAGTGGGAACGGATCGCATCGCCCTTTGACGGGGAAACGGTCTGGAAAGTTGCGGTCGATCCCAATGACGCCGATCGGATTTTTGTTGGTACCGGGGCACCGTCGCGCGCCGCGTTGTGGCGCACCGAGGATGGCGGCCAGACCTGGTTGCGGGCGCCAGTCGAAATCCCCGAATTTTGTGCCGGCGTCAATCGGCCGCGGCTGCTGGCGTTCGCCTATGACCCGACTGATCGCAACAAATTGTGGTTCGGGCTCGAGGAGGGAGGGCTGTTTCACAGCAACAATGGCGGCGAAACCTGGGCCCGGCTGGATGACCGTCTGTTGTGGGATTTCAATTCCGACATCCACAATATTACGGTCCTGCCGAACCACGGCCGGAAGGTCGTGGTCGTGGCGAGCGTCAATGCCGTCTACCGCAGCTTCGATGATGGCCAAAGCTGGTCCGGGATTCTGGCGAGCGAGGCTTTCGGGCTCTACTATGTTCGCGCCCTCAACAAGCCATCGGCGAGCGAGAATGTGCTGTATCTCAGCATTTCCGATGGTACGCCTGGCACGACAAGCAAGCTGCTGATTTCCCGCGACGCTGGAGAAAGCTGGGAGGTTCTGCCTCTTCCCCAGCAGCCCAATTCCTGCTTCTGGGCCATTTCCGTCAATCCCTGGAACGATCGCCAGATCGTCGCGGGTACCAAATATGGTCATTTGTTCACGTCCGAAAATGGCGGCTTCAGCTGGCTCAAGCAATGGCGCGATTTCAGCGAAATCGCTGACGTTCTCTGGACCCCCGCCGTCGCTCAGATAAAGGCTGCGCACCAATCGCTGGTGACGGCGAAATAGCAGGAGCCAAGGATCGCCGACTGCGACATTGGTGACGGCCGGGCCTTGTCCCCCATACCGGGACCCTGCCCGTCAGCGATGGCGGGCGGGCAGCTGCGTGAACGACTGTCTTGATTGCCGGGCTGTTCGCTCGGTCTCGACATCGATTGATGCCAGGGTTCCCTGATCGCGCACTCCCACCTTGCTGAAGACTTCAACCAGGCTGTGCGCTGGCTTGCGGTTTCGACAGGGGCTGTCGTGCAGCCAGTGCGTGCTCGCCGGAAATGCAGCACAGCCAAGGAACAAGGCGAGACGCATCATTTATGCAACAATGATAGATAAAATTGACATTCTGTTGACTCTTAGTAAAAAGCATCGATAGTGTCCGTCTATCGATAGATGCGTCCTGGTTTTGCCGGGCGTGCGAGCAGGCGGGCAATGTCGAATGTCCGACGCGTGGCTCCAAGGAGGCAGGAAAGGTCTGCGCATATTGGACAGTGGAGCGGCGTTCGGTGCACCTTTGTCGGATCGGGCAGTTGAATGATACCGCCTCATTGAGGCTATTGATTTTGGATTACGGAAAAATTCAAAATTAGAAATAACCGTATCAAATATTATCAAACAGAGCGGGATTAAATCTTGCCACTATATGTTGAGCAGCAGGAACAATCGCTGGCGATTTCGCCGATTGTCTGAACCGTCGCAATCCAAATATTTACTGCCGCGACAACATGCAGGGAGGGTTGTTATGAAATATAATTCCACATCGGGGAAACATTGGGCGGTGCGCCAGGCAATAGCCTTGACGGCGTCTGCATCCGCTACCATGGCAATATGTCCGGCGGTTCTCCACGCCCAGGAGGAGCCGCAAGCGCAGCGGGCGAAAACGGACGCCGAGGCGATTGTTGTGACGGCCCGGCGCAAGGAAGAAACGCTCACGGACGTTCCCGCATCGATCACCGCCTATTCATCCGATTATCTGCAGAAGCAGAATATCCAGACGTTCGCCGACTATGCGACGAAAATTCCCAACCTGACCTTTCAATATGGTCAAGGTACCGATTTTTCGTCGGTTGGCTTCGTAGGTGGCCGTCAGACCGTTATTCGCGGCGTTGCCGGTTCCAACACGACCGCCTATTATATCAACGATACTCCTGTGCCGGCATCGATCAGTCCGCAGGTCCTCAATCTGGACCGGATCGAAGTGCTGAAGGGACCGCAGGGCACTTTGTTCGGTGCCAGTTCCATGGGCGGCAATCTGCGCTTCATTACCCGCGAGCCATCGCTCAACGACAATAGCTATGTCGTCCAGGCGCAAGGGGGTGGAACGAAGGGTGGCGGCTTCGACTTCGATGGCAATGCGCGGGCGGACGTCGTGCTCGTTCCCGATCGCGTGGCGCTCAACATGGCCTTTGGCTATTTGCGCGAATCAGGTTTTGTCAGTCGCCGTTTTCCCGATGGCGCGGGGGACTTCACCACGAAAGGCGGGCAGGGCCGCAACGACACCTATTCCGGATCGATCTCGGCACGCTTCAAGCTGTCTGATTCGATCGAAGCGACGCTGAGCGGGATCGGGCAGAGCAGCGATCTGCATGGCTTCCCGGCGGCTTATGCGCCGTTGCCAGGCTATCAGCCGCAAACCTATACCCTCGATCGCGACCGGGATGTTCAGGAATTCTCCAAAGACCGTTGGGGCCTGGGATCGCTCGCGCTCAAATATGCGGGCGACGGCTTTTCCGTCATATCGTCCACAAGCTATTTTGCCCGCAAGACCTATGAGCGCGAAGACAATACCGAAGGTACCAACTTCTTCATCGAAAACTCGCTAGGGGTCGATGCCGGCAATCCTGCGCTTTTCACGGACAATATCTCGCGCGACCGCCGTTTCACGCAGGAAACGCGTCTGTCCTTCGACGAAGGCGCGCTATTGCCGCATCTGTCCGGAACGGTGGGCGTCTTCTACCAGCATAAATATACCAGCTTTTACCAGCCGGCGGTTATCGTGCCGGAACTCGGCGCAGCCGGCTTCGATCCGCCCTATGTGACGAACCAGCGCTACCCCGCGCATGAAGATAATAGCGCCATCTTCGGTGAACTCTATTATGAGGTGGTCCCACGGCTCACCGTGACCCTGGGTTTGCGCCATTACTGGATCAAGCAAAAGGCCGATGCGGTGCTGAGCCAGGGCATTTTCAACGCGCCGGGCGGCGACTTCGCGCCGGAGCGACGCAGCCGGCAGCAGGGCTTTGTTCCCAAAGCGGTTGCTTCCTACAAGATCGGCACGGATGGCACCATCTATGCTTCGGCCGCCAAGGGCTTCCGGGTGGGCGGATCGCAGGGCAGGCTTCCCGATTTCTGCTCAGGGGATCTGGCGGCGATCGGACGCACCCAGGATGACGTGCAGGAATACAAGTCCGATACCTTGTGGAGTTACGAGGTCGGCGCGAAGAACCGTTTCGGGCGATTGAACGTTTCGGCAGCCGCCTTCCAGATCGACTGGTCCAACATCCAGCAGCAGGTTGCGCTGCCGACCTGCACCTTCTCCTTCATTGCCAACGCCGGCAAGGCACGGATCCGTGGCGGCGAACTTGAGATTTCGGGCCGGCCGGTTGCCGAATTGCCGCTCACCATCCAGCTTGGCCTTGGATATACCAACGGCAAGCTGATCGATCCGGGCCTCATCAATCAGGCGCCCGATACGCGTCTGGTGCAGGTTCCGGAATGGACCGCGACTGTCGGGGCAAATTATGAGCATGAGATCGGCGCGAATATGAGCCTGTTTGTCAGCGGCGATTATAGCTACACAAGCTCGGTCAAGGTCGCGAATAGCGCAGGGGGTTTCCTCACCCGCCACCCGTTCAATTTCGTGAACGCCAATCTCGGTCTGCGCTTCGGCTCTTCGGAAATCATGCTTTTCGGCAAGAACCTGCTCGACAAGCGCCTGAACCTTGGCGACCTCTACAGTTCGGGGTTCGAGCGTCAGGAGATCCTGGCGGACGGCAGCGCACAGCGCTTGCCCAGGGCGGCCGTAAGCCGGCCCCGGCAGCTGGGCGTGCAATATCGTCTGAAATTCTGATCTGTGGAGGTGTCCAGGTGGATCCCGTAGTACCTGGACGGAGGGCTGGTAGGGCAAGACCCTGCCAGCCTTCATTTGATGCGGGATTGGCATCGCATGGAGCCCATGAGGCAGAATGTGGGGCGATATGGTCATTCAGAGAGGGCATAAGCATGGTGGCAGTGTCATGACGTCAACCGTCGTCCGGTGCCTATGGCGCAAAAAGGGGGCCTATCGCTCGGCCGTCCTGCCGATTTATCTCGCTGCCTCCCTGATGGCGGCAGTTTCGCCCGCTCAGGCCGAAGTCCCATCCATGCCTTCGGCGTTGCCGGTGCCGTCCACCGGCCAACCGCCCCTGTCGTCCGCAACGCGGAGAGGAACCGAATATAGCGATCTCGAGAAGGCCGGGTATATCGAGGAGGAGTATTATCTGTCCGGAACCGCGCCGGCGATCACGGCGGCGGGCGAGGCGCTGTTCCAGGCACCATATATTACGCGCATCTTGGTGCGGAAGCCGAAAGATCCGGCCAAATTCAACGGCACTGTCGTCATTGAGCCTTTCAGCTGGTTTGGAGAACGAGGCGCGGGTTGGATACTCACTCGCGCCTATTTGCTGCGCAAAGGCTATGCCTATGTGGGCTATACCCTCAATATCAACAAGCCAGCGGAGGACCCCAAATTTCCGCCGGGTGAGTATGAGGCGACGGGCCGTCCCAACCGCTATACGGGGATCGTGAACTTCGAATTCATGCGGCGTTTCGATTATGCCCGTTATGCGCCGCTGGGCTCCTATTACGACCCGGCCCGCTTCAAACGCGGCGGAGCGCCTGATCCGTTTGTGCCGCAGTCTCAGGGTATTGGTGCTGGGCTGGCGCTGCTGCTCAAATCCAACCTCGCCGATGGTCCGATGAGTGGGCTGCGCGTGCAGCGTGTCTATGTGGACAGCTGGGCGGTGACTGCGCAGGTGTGGATGGATTATCTCGACCAAGGGCGTCATCAGCAATGGCGCATGCCCGATGGACGTCCGCTCATTGACGCCTATATGACCGGTCGCATGGCCTTTGGGGAAGTTGGCGGCGACGTCATCCGTGTGCCTCGCAAGATGCCGAGTGATGTGCCCTTCGTCACTGTCTATAGCCAGTCGGAGCTGATGCATGACGCGATCGAAGGCATCACCCTCCCGCCAGATACGGACCAACCGATGCTGCGCTATTATGAAGTGACGGGTATGCCGCATCTGCGACTGGCGGATCATGGCACCCAACATACCGAAGATGTCGCTGCCGATGTTGGCAAGGGCGATGTGCCGCGCTGCCAGATGCTGTACGACGAGCCGGCCGAGATGGTTGTCTCTGCCTTGCTGGACGACATGGACAAGTGGGTGCGGGAAGGGAAACCGATGCCCAGGGCGCCGCGTGTCGTTAGGAAAGGGAAGGGCGTCCTTCGGGATGCCACGACGCAGAACATGATCGGCGGCGTTCGACCGCCTTGGATCGCCGTTCCCTCTGCCACTTATTGGACCGAGCAGGAGTCTCACTGCGATATCATCTATGACACGAAGGTGCCGTATGACCACGCCAAGCTGCGTCGTCTTTACGGGTCGTACAGTACATATCTCAGAAAATATGAGGGAGCGAAGGAGGCCGCTGTCAAACAGGGTTATTTGCTACCGGAAGACCGTGACGAATTGAAAGCCATTGCTCAGCCCGGAGATTTCGAGCCAGCCGCGCGACAGCCCGAGTAGAAGGCGAAGTTGGCAATCGATGCCTATAGTCTATCAAGAATGAAGAAATCTGCGCTCCTCTGCCTATGCCGCATATATCAAGGCCTGTGGGGCTTCATGGCGAGTTGATGACGGCGGCGGCAAGGTAGATCATGGCCTCAAAGCTCTGATCGGTTTTGCATGCGCGCATGATGATGCGTTCGAACTCTTTGAGTTTACAGAAGAATTTTTCGATCAGATGCCGCCATTTATACATCTCTGTATCGAGCCCGATGAGAATGGCGCAGCGGGGGTGTTGCGAGATAACGATCTTTGCGCCGCGTTCGTTGAGTTCGGCGATGATCTCGTTGCTGTCGAAGGCGTTGTTGGCAAGCAAGGCACCGAACTCAACACCCTTGATCAGCGGGGCGATGCAGGCTGAGATCTTTCTCGACATCGATGCGACGAGGGCGACCATGTGGGCCGCCCTTGCCGGATGTCAGACGGATTTGACTGTCAGAAGACGCCGGCTCGCCCTAAAGGCCCGATAGCCAAGGCTGAGCATCGCGATCAGCAACACGCCTTGGGCGGCTGCGAACGGCGGCTCGTTTCCATGCGGCGCCAGCGCATTGAGCGTGGGTATTTTCAGGAAAGATTGAACCACCAACACAAACAGGTTGAGCCAGAGGCCAATCGTTGCGGTGACTGCGTAGATCGATGAGGCGCTGCCTGTGAGCTTGCGAACATACCAAGCCCAGAAGGCGACCCCGAGGATTAGGGTCGAAAAGATGCCGACCCCGAGCGCGGGGGTGAAAGCGACGATCGGGAAGAGGAAACCCGTCAGGCTGGTGAGCAGGGTTGTCCAGAGGAATATCCCGGTTGCCCGCGGAAGCACGCGGCCACGTGCGAAAGCGGGCAGGGCGATCAGGCCCGATCCGATGCCGACGAAGCTGATCGCGACATGGAGCATGGTGAACTGCGCTATGGTCAATCCAAGGATCATGGCATGTCTCCTTCAGAGGTAGCGCGCCGCAGGGCGCGACAGCGAAAGGTAAGGACGAAGCGTCGAGCGGGCGGCGATATAGGCTTCGTAATCGGCCATGTCGGGAAGCGCGGGAATGGTGATCACCTCGCCCTTGTCGAAGCCTGAAAGCGCGGCGTCGACCATGTCGTTTACGTCCATCACCATTTCGGCCGGTATGCTGGCAAGCTGCGCCTCGTCCCAGATCGCGGTGCGGGTGATGCCCGGAAGTACCGCCTGGATGCGGACTCCCTTCGCGCCAAGTTCGACCTGCAACGCTTCGGTGAAGGCGAGGACATAGGCCTTGCTGGCTGGATAGACGGCGGTGAAGCCGTCGGGCATCAGCGCAGTGATCGAGGTGATGTTGACGATCGCACCCGATCCCGTTTCCGCTAGACGTGGCGCGATCGCAGCCGAGAGGCGTGTCACCGCGAGGATGTTGAGGTTGATCATCCCGGTGAGATAGGCGGGGTCGGCGTCAACGAAGGTCGTTTCGCCCGCGATGCCGGCATTGTTGATCAGGCCTGTGATTGCCTCGTCGCTGTGGAGGCGTGCTTCGACGCGGCTCAGGTCGTCGGCATTTGCGAGGTCGGCCGAGAGGGTTTCGACCGACACGCCGGTCTCGCTGGTCAGGCGGGCGGCGAGGTCGGCAAGCTTGTCGGCCCGGCGCGCGACGGATGAGGTTGTGTCCGCGGCGGGCAAGGCGATCGGCATAGACGGCGCCGATGCCGTCCGATGCGCCGGTGATGAGAAAAGTCTGCTTGGTCATCTGACGTCTCCTGCGGAAGGAGGCGCAGTCCCCTTTGGACCGCGCCTATTCCTTATCAGCTGTTGATGAAGTCGAGAAGGTCGGCGTTGAACCGGTCCTGGTGAGTGACGGTCAGGCCATGGTCGGCGCCTTCGTAGATCTTCAGCACCGCCTGCTTGACGATTTTGACGGTTGAGCGAGCCGAGGCGTCGATCGGGACGATCTGGTCATCGTCGCCGTGGAGGACGAGGGTGGGCTTGTCGAATTTCTTGAGATCCTCGTTGAAGTCGCTTTCCGAAAAGGCGCGGATGCTGTCGAGCAGACCCTTGAGGCCACCGTTCATGCCTTGCCGGACGAAGTCGTCGCGCACCGCTTCGCTGACGTTGGCGCCCTCGCGGTTATAGCCGAAGAAGGGAAGCGTCAGATCCTTGAAGAATTGCGGGCGGTTGTCAAAGGTGCCCTTGCGGATTCCGTCGAATATCTCGATCGGTAGGCCGATCGGATTGGCTTCGGTCTTGAGCATCAGTGGGGGAACTGCGCCTATCAGTGCAACCTTGGCGACGCGATCCGTGCCGTGGCGCCCGATATAGCGGGTGACTTCGCCGCCACCGGTTGAGTGACCGACGAGGATGACGTCCTTCAGGTCGAGCTGCTCGATCAGTTCGGCGAGGTCGTCGGCGTATTGATCCATGGTGTTGTTATCCCAGACCTGGTCCGAACGGCCGTGGCTGCGGCGGTCGTGGGCGATGGTGCGGAAGCCTTGGTTCGCGAAGAACACCATCTGGGCATCCCAGGCGTCGGCGCTGAGCGGCCAGCCGTGGGAGAAGAGGATCGGCTGCCCGTCCTTCGGGCCCCAATCCTTGTAGAAGATGTGCGTGCCGTCGGTGGTGGCGATGGTGGTCATGTCGTGGTTCCTTTCGCTTCGTGAGAGACGGATCGTCCGCCGTTGAAAGGAGAGATAGACGCAGCGTCGCTTGCGCGGGATTGGCGGACCCGACAATATGCGGGCCGATTCCGACAAGTGATCGATCGGAGAACTGTCATGCCGAAGTTGAAGGTGCCCGATGGGCCGCCCACGCTGGTCGAGGTCGGAATGATGCTATATCCAGACTGCCAGATCGGTATGGTCCACGGGATTACCGACCTGTTCCATGTCGCAGGGCGTTTTGCGGTCGATCACGGTCGTACGCCGATCCGCGTCAGTCATTGGCGATTGCAGGACGCCGGGGGCTTCGCTCGTTGCTTCGACAGCCATCCGGAAGAGCCTTGCGGTAATTCGCCGGGCGTCGTCATCGCGCCGGGGAGCCTGCACAAGTTGCTCGAGGCCGAGGAAGCGGTCCCCTATGCGCGCTGGCTGCTCGACCGCCACGCGCAAGGGAGCATCCTCGCGTCGAATTGCGGCGGCGCTTTCGCGCTTGCCGCGACCGGTTTGCTCGCGGGGCGTCCCGCGACCACGCACTGGTATTTTGCCGAGGAATTCAGGGCGCGCTTTCCCGATGTCACGCTTGAAGCTGACCGGATGGTGGTCGACGAGGGTGACATCATTACGGCCGGCGGGCTGATGGCTTGGACTGAACTGGGTTTGCGCATTGTCGAGCGGTTGCTGGGTCCGTCGGTGATGATGGAGACCGCGCGCTTCTTCCTGATCGATCCGTCGGGGCGCGAACAGAAGAATTATGCGAGCTTCGCGCCCCGGCTCACGCATGGCGACGAACCAATCCTCAAGGTGCAGCACTGGTTACAGGGCAGGGGGGCGGGTCCGATCTCGGTCGCCGATTTGGCAGCCGAAGCTGGGCTGGAGGAGCGTACCTTCCAGCGGCGGTTCAAGGCGGCTACGGGCAAGACGCCCGTCGAATATGTTCAGCACATCCGCATCGGCAAAGCGCGCGAACAGCTTGAGTTCACGAAGCGCACCGTCGATCAGATTGCGTGGGAGGTTGGCTATGAGGATGCCGCTGCGTTCCGTAAGCTCTTCCATCGGATCACCGGCCTGTCGCCCCAGGAATATCGCCAGCGCTTTTCGTCGTCGTACCCGCTGGTGGAAGTAGCCTGAATGGCGGCTGTGGACGCCCCGCCGGATGCAAGCAGTAAATCGGGATGTGTGGCACGTAGCCGGATGCTGTCATCTGCCCGGCCTCGATGAGCAGGGCCATATGCTGCGGGCCACCTATCCGAAAATAACGGGGACCACCTCAGCCCCCAGCTACATCATGCCTGGGATACAACAGTAGGATTCCGCCAGGGTGAAGTTAAAATGGCTAATGGAATAGATGTAAATGAGTTTTGTCAGGAAGTGTTTATTTTCGGTAAAAAATTGTTATTCAACCAGAATTCGATAATGAAACTTGTGATACCCGAACACTGCCTCCTGACGCGCTGAGGTCCAGCGCTATGTCAATAATTCGGGCATTGATCAGTTCTGACAACGTGGCTGCACCCTCATTCAGGAACAGCTCCACAGAGCCCGCGTCGATGAAGAGGCTGATCTTCGCAATGCCGTCAGAGAAGTCGCACGGCAGGCATCGATTTTGACGCCAGGCATCGCTGTCGGGGGCACCGGGGCCGCTGGTGTCGCGTTTGATGAAAGTTCTATTATCGCTTAGCTCGAGGCCTATTTGAGTGAAATAGCCGCCGCCTCCGCGCACGGATAGCCACACTCCTGACGGCCAGTTCGATCCGATGCGCGTGAGGGTGAGGTCAATGCGGCCGGCGAGAGAGCCCGCATCTGCGGGCCAGATATAATTATTGCCTTCGGCAATCGTCTGATCAGTGCCATGAACCGCATGTGTGAATACGTCATTCTGCGCTGGGAGAGGGGTGCTGAAAAGCCGTGGCACGTTGTCAAGAAGCCGTAGGCGTAATTCTCGAACAATACTGAGTTGACCTCGGTAATCGTAAGTCGGTAGCAGTCGGTTGGCATACGCCCAGTTGTTCATCCATCCGATCGAATATGCATGGGTAAGGGGATCGGCAGCTTGCGGGTCAGTCCAGATAACGGCCGCGTAAAAATCGGCTCCGCCATCCAGCCATTGTTCATCGGGATTGCCGGTCGTGAAGGTCGCGCCATCGAATTCGCCGACCCAATAGCAGGTTCCGCCAGTGAATTCGGAGGCTGTTCCATCTCCACCTACCAGCAAAACCCATTTGTCCGAGGAGGTCGTGCCGTCCGGATTGTATAGATGTAGCTTGAAGAGATGAGAGCATTCCATCACGGCACCGGCGACCGTTGACAGAAATCCGCTTGAATAGGTCCACTGCTTCAGATCTGGCGAGGTGTAGATGCCGATCTTGCTTTCTTCCGAGAGCGTCATGACCCAACGCCCGCTGATCTCGTGCCAGAAAACCGTAGGGTCGCGAAATTGCCTGTTTCCTGGGAAGTTGGGCAGTACGATGTCGTGAAAGGTGAAGCTGGTGCCCTCGTCAAGAGAGTACCAGAGTGCGCAGGATTGATTTTGCCCGGCTGCATTGTCGGCAGGCATGGTGACGAGCGCTATCAGCGCACCGGGGCCGAATCCGGCAGTGTTGGCAGCGTCCACAATGGCACTGCCTGTCCAGATGTCTCCATAGGCTGTTGTGTGGCGTGGGATCGAGATACCCTGATCCTGCCAAGTGACGAGATCGGGAGAGGTCCAGCGGCGCCATTCGGTGCCATCGGTGGGATAGGTCGGATTGAATAGGGCCCACATAGTCCAGCGATTGCCCATTCGTACAGGACGCTGTGGGTCGTTGATCCAGCCCCCTGGCGGGGCTGCGATGTGATATCTTGGTCGCCCGTTTATTTCGGGTTCCGTTGGCAAGGCCGGAGAATTCGAAGCTCCACTCGGCGCGGACGTTGCACCAATTGCAGGTTCTGCTTCGCTGCCGCAGGATGAAAGCATTGGAAAGGCAGCGAGCATTTGCAGCGTTTGCCTGCGTGAATAGAAGGGGGTAAACGCCACTGGCCTACTCCTCTCACCAACTTTTTTGATTTTCTGGCTGTTGTCGGCGCGCTCGCTTGGAGCGGAGCGCATCGATGCCTGATTGCAGTCAGGTCGAAGGAGGGGCTCGCAATCTCTGCGTGCCCGCCAATTGGATGCGGCTGACGGAAAACGCCTTCATGACCCTTTTCCTCCTGTGCAGCATCATGCTTTTCCATGATCGCTTGCGATTAAATCTATATATGTGATTTAATCGCGTCAAGCCGTCAGGAAGGGGCGACTTATGGACATCTCTTGTGGAACTAGTCCATTGAATTTACGTGGTTTCTCTGGCGCGGCGTTGTCGGCTCGGCTTTAGTTTTCGGCTGTTCGGTCGCTCTGAAGTGAAACGACTTCTGCCTTGTCGCCCAGAATTACTCCTACCCGCTGGTGCAATTTGGTGGGCAAGATTTCCATGATCCTTTGGTCACCGTCTATGGCTGCGCCGCCTGCCTGTTCTACCAGAAAAGCCATCGGATTTGCTTCATACATGAGGCGTAGCCTCGCCTCGCCTTCCGGGCGCGCATCTTTGGGGTAAAGGAAGGTGCCCCCTCTTTTCAGAATTCGGTGTACGTCGGCCACCATGGAGGCGGTCCAACGCATATTATAGTCCGTGGCCAACGGCCCTTCCGCACCCTGAATACGTTCCTCGACATAGCGCTTGATTTGCGGCGACCATTGACGTCTGCGCGCCATGTTGATGGCGAACTCCCGATTGCCTTGCGGCATCTGCATGGGGCCATCGGTCATCCGCCATGAGCCGATTTCGCGATCAAGAGTGAATTCGTAGACGCCGGATCCGATCGTCAGAACCAGCAACGTTTGCGGTCCATATATCGCATAGCCGGCTGCAACCTGATGGATGCCGGATTGAAGACAATCCTGCTCCGTTACCTCGCGTCCTGAAGCATTTTCGGGTGCCTTGAGTACAGAAAAGATCGTGCCGACGCTCAGGGCGACATCAATGTTGCTTGAGCCATCGATCGGATCAAACAGCAGCAGATATTCGCCCTTCGGAAAGCGATTGGGAATGGGATAGAGGGTCTCCATCTCCTCGGACGCCATGGCTGCCAGATGGCCACCCCACTCATTGGCGTCGAGCAGCAACTCATTGGCAATGACATCGAGTTTTTTCTGAACCTCACCCTGAACATTTTCGCTGCCAAGGCTGCCAAGGACTTCGCCCAGTGCGCCCTTGGATACTGCATGACTGATCGTCTTGCAGGCGCGCGCGACCGTTTCGATGAGAAGGCGCAATTCTCCCGGCAACGCCTGAGCCTGACGTTGCTGCTCGATCAGGAAACGGCTGAGGGAGATGGCCTGCATGGTGCGCCTTTGCATGGGGGGAGGGAAGGAGAGCTAATCAGCTATTCTTGCGGCAACGTCTGCACCGTGGGCATATCGTGCTGCTTCATGGATATCGGCGGCTTCCGGCCTTACGCCTGTATACAGAATAAATTGCTCGACTGCCTGGAGCACGATGACTTCGCCACCGGAGATGATATTCTTTCGTGCGGCTCTTGCGGCGCGAACGAAGGGCGTGTCGACCGGTTGGGCAACGACATCGAAGGCAATGCTGCAGGCGGCGATCTGCTCCTGACTGAAGGCCAGAGCTGCGCTGTCCTTGCCGTCCATACCCAATGGCGTGACATTGATCAGCAACGGCGCGCCATCCTGCGGCGGATCCATGTGCCAGTGATAGCCATATTGGTCTGCGATCGCCCGCCCGGCCATTTCGTTACGCGCGATGATCATCCCATCGACGAAGCCTGCATCCTTGAGCGCGGCAGCGACGGCCTTCGCCATTCCGCCGCTGCCGCGGAGCAGAAATGGTACCGGTTTATCAATGCGCTTCTCCAATAACTGGCGAACCGCAACATAATCCGTGTTGTAGCCAGTCAGTCGGCCACTGTCGTTGACGATGGTGTTGACGCTATCGATCACGCGAGCGGAAGCTTCAAGCTCATCGATCAGGGGAATGACCACTTCCTTGAACGGCATGGAGATGGCGCAGCCGCGGATGTCCAATGCGCGGACGCCACCGATCGCTGCAGCCAGATCCTGCGTACTGAAACTTTTATAGACATAGTCCAGTCCCAGGATCTCGTAGAGGCGATTGTGGAAGCGTGATCCGGCGTTTCCGGGGCGACCTGACAGCGACATGCACAATCTGGTGTCTCTGCCGATTGGCGGTTTCATGTCCTCAGTCCCCATTGTGGCTTAGTGATGTGTCGCGCCGCATCGTGGATCCGCGAGCGATGAGCCGTCCGCTCAGGACGACCTTGCGAGCGGCGGCGTTCGGATGGTCGAGCCGGTCGAGCAGCATAGCCATGGCCGAGCGTCCGATCTCCTCCACCGGTTGTTCGATAACGCTCAGCCCATCCGCTGCAAATTCTGTCCAGCTATCATTGTCGAACCCCGCCAGGGCAAAGTCTTTGGGGACGCTCAGGCCCAGAAAACGAGCGGCTCGCAGCACCGACATCAGCATCACGCCATTGCTCGCGACGATGGCTTCGGGGCGATCGGGAGCCTGCAGCAGAGCACTGACCAGTTTTTCTGCTTCACCTTCGCCATGAGGCACGGAGAGCGACTGCGTGTGGATACCAATCGTACGGGCGGCTTGCTCAAAGCCGGCGCGCCGTTCGGCGCCGGTAGTGCTGGCCGCGCCGAACAGGCCGGTAATCGAAGTGAAGCCCTGTGCATGTAAATGGGTAACCAGGGCGCCTGCCATCGCTTCATTGTCGAGGACGACGCAATCCGTCGTTGTCGCGGCTACGCGATCGATCAGGATGATGGGATGCTCTGCCTTGGCCCGCGATACCTTCTCCGCACCTTGCCGGGTAGGCGCCAGGATCACCCCCGTTACCCGTTCTTCCTGCATCAACTGGAGATACATCGCCTCCTTGGCGGGATCTTCATCCGTATTGCACAATATGACCCGCAGACCTCGTTCATAGGCGATATCCTCGACCGTGCGCGACACGGCGGTGAAGAAGGGATTGCGGATATCCGCCACGATGAGGCCGATCGTGTTGCTGTGGCGCGACCGTAGCCGACGCGCTGCAAGATTGGGACGGTAGCCTGTTGTCGTAACCGCCGCCAGCACCCTGTCGCGCATGGCTGGATCAACCGCCCGCCCGGAAAGCACCCGGGAGACAGTGGCCGGCGATACCTCGGCGACTCGCGCAACATCCTTGATACCGGCTGTCATGGGAAAATCGTTTTCCTCATCCTCTCTAAATTCTGCCCAGAATATGGCCGACTATGTGGGGATATTGCAAGTGTATTGACAGAATCATGAGAAAACGTTTTCTTAAGAGGAAGAGAGAGGATGCCAAAGAGCTATGATTGCCGAACCCTTGAATGCGCTTCGTCATGAAGACCTGATCCGCATCGACGCGCGGACATCCGACAAGGAGGCTGCGATCCTGCAGGCCGGCCAGATATTGGTCGCTGCGGGCTGCGTCGCGCCCGGCTACGAACAGAGCATGGTGCGACGGGAGGCGGTGGCGAACACCTATCTGGGATCGGGCGTTGCCATTCCACATGGCCTGGGCGAGGACAAGGGGCTGGTGCGCCGCGACGGGATCGTGGTCCTGCAACTGCGCGAGGGGATCGAGTGGAATCCTGGCCAGCGCGCCCATCTCGTCGTCGGCATCGCTGCCAGTTCCGACAGTCATATCGCGATTCTCCGCCGCCTCACGCGCCTGATTCAGGATGAGGCGCGGCTGGCGACCCTGCTCGCCACCGACGATCCGGCGGATATTGCCGCTGCCCTCCATGAGGACGCCAACTCCGGCGAAGCCCGGCCCGTCGCAGAGGATCTGGCCGAACGGATCGAATGGACGATCGACTATCCGGCAGGTCTGCATGCCCGGCCCGCCTCAGCCTGGGCGGAAGCAGCCAAGACCTTGGCTACGCCCATACGCATCCGCCATGATGGGGACATTGCCGATCCGCGCAGCCTCGTCTCGCTGCTGCAACTGGGACTTAAGGCAGGCGACCGCGCGACCATTTCGGCAAGTGACCGGCAGGCGCTGGACCGGTTCATGCGTACCGTCACTGGCCTCACCGCCCGCGAAAAGGCAGATGCCGCCCGTGCCGCCGAAAAGGCGAAGGCACCTGTGCGCGGCTGGAAGCCGGTCAGCAATCACGAAAATGCTCCAGCCATGATTGCTGGGGTCGCGGCCAGCCCCGGTCTGGCGATCGGCCCGGTCCATGTTCTTGCTGCGGCGGAACTGGATGTGCCGGACCAGCCGGTCGATCTCGTTGCCGGCGGCGCGCTGCTCAACGATGCGCTGGTCCGCACGCGGGCGCAGATGAAGGCACTGGTCGACGACACCACCCGGCGTCTGGGTGCGGGGGAGGCCGCGATCTTTGCGGCGCAGGCCGGATTGCTGGACGATACCGATCTCATCACCCTTACCTGCCAGTTGATGGTCGAAGGTCATGGCGTAGCCTGGTCCTGGCATCAGGCGATCGACCGCATGGCAGGACAGCTTTCCGCACTGGGCAATCCAGTGCTGGCTGCACGTGCTGCCGACTTGCACGACGTCGGCCGGCGCGTGCTAGCCCATATCGATCCGGGCCTGAGCGTGGGCACATTGGCCGATCTGCCGGAACAGCCATGCGTGCTGGTCGCGACGGACCTGTCGCCGTCGGACACCGCGACGCTCGACATCAGCCGGGTGGCGGGCATTGCCACCGCGCTGGGCGGTCCGACTTCCCACAGTGCGATTCTGGCGCGCACGCTCGGTCTGCCTTCTGTGGTGGCTGGTGGCGCTGATCTGCTGGCGCAGGCGGCCGGGACCACCGCGATCGTCGACGGCGACAGCGGCCGCATCTGGCTCGATCCTTCGGCGGAGGATATCGCTTCCGCCCGTGCCTGGATCGCCGACATCGCCGCGAGGCGCGCGGCCGAGGAGGCGGAACGCGCCCTTCCTGCCCGCACGCTGGACGGTCATGAACTGGCTATCGGCGCCAATGTGAACCGGCCCGATCAGGTCGCCTTCGCGCTGGCGCAGGGCGGGGAAGGGGTGGGCCTCATGCGCACGGAATTCCTGTTCCTCGAACGCGGCGACAGCCCCGGCGAAGAGGAGCAATGCGCCATTTATCGCGCGATGATCGGCGCGCTGGGCGATCGGCCGCTGATCGTGCGCGCGCTCGACATCGGCGGTGACAAGCAGGTGCCGCATCTTGATCTGCCCAGGGAGGAAAATCCCTTCCTCGGCGTGCGCGGCGCGCGCCTGCTGCTGCGTCGCCCCGACCTGCTGGAGCCGCAACTGCGCGCCCTCTATCGCGCAGCAAAAGGGGGCGGCGACCTGTCGATCATGTTCCCGATGATCACCTCGGCATCCGAACTCATCGCGCTGCGCGAACGCTGCGAAGCGATCCGGGCGGAACTGGACGCGCCCCTCGTCCCCATCGGCATCATGATCGAAGTGCCCGCCGCCGCCGTCCAGGCCCATAAGCTTGCCGCCCATGCCGATTTCTTCTCGATCGGCACCAACGACCTCACCCAATATGCGCTCGCCATCGACCGGCAGAACCCGGAACTGGCGAGCGAGGCCGACAGCCTGCATCCGGCCGTGCTCCGCCTGATCGCCATGACGGTCGAGGGTGCACGCAGGCACGACCGCTGGGTCGGCGTCTGCGGCGGCATAGCGGGGGACCCGCTGGGCGCGGCACTGCTGACCGGGCTTGGCGTCCACGAACTGTCCATGACGCCGCGCGACATTCCCGCCGTGAAGGCACGCATCCGCGCAAGCAGCCTTGGCGCACTTCAGGCGCTCGCCGCCCGTGCCCTTGATGCGACAAGCGCCGCCGATGTGCGCGCGCTGGACGGGGAGGGTGCGTGATGGCCGTCTTCACCCTGACGCTCAACCCCGCGATCGACCAGACGGTCATGCTTGATCGGCTCATTCCCGGTGAGGTGCATCGCGCCCGTTCGATGAGGCTGGATGCCGGGGGCAAGGGGATCAACACTGCCAGTTGCCTTGCCGACTGGGGCGTGCCGTCGACGGTCATGGGGCTGTTGGGCAGCGAAAATGTCGCACCCTTCGACGCCCTGTTTGCCGCCAAGTCGATCATCGACCGTTGCCAGCGCCATGCTGGCAGCACGCGGGTCAACCTGAAGCTGGTCGACGCCCATGGCACGACCGACATCAACATGGAAGGCACCGCCGTGGCTCCGGCCGGCGTCGATGCCGTCATCGCGACCCTCGATGCGCAGGTGCAGGCCGGCGATCTCGTCATCCTGTCGGGCAGCCTTCCGCCCGGATGTCCGCCCGATATCTATGCCCGCCTCATCGTCATGTTGCGTGGCCGGGGCGCGATCGTTCTGCTCGACAGCAGCGGCCCTGCCCTGCGCCATGCACTGGATGGCGCCGTCCTGCCCAATATCGTGAAACCCAATCTGCATGAACTGGCGGAATGGCATGGCAGCCCGATTGATGCCCCACATCAGATCATAGAGGTCGCCACGGGGTTGCTGGATCGCGGTGTCGACCTGATTGCCGTATCGATGGGCGCACAGGGGGCATTGTTCCTGACCCGATCGGAACTGCTGCGCGCGGGCCTGAGGGCGAACAATGTGGAAAGCACGGTCGGCGCAGGCGACGCCATGGTTGCCGGTCTGGCGGCGGCTCTGATCGAGGAGGCGGGACTGGATCGTATCGCCCGCCTGTCGACCGCCTTTGCCGTCGGCAAACTGGGATGTGCGGGTCCGCATCTGCCCGCCAGGGACAGGATCGAGGCGCTCGCTGCCAGCGTCGAGACGGAAATTCTCATGGGAGAGAAGCAATGAGCAGGATTTTCGCGGTGGTGGAGGCCGGCGAGTCCGGCGTTGCCGGCGTCCTTGCTGGTGAAGCGCTGCGCAAGGCTGCCCGCGCCCAGGGGCGCGTCATCGAGATCGAACTGCGGACCGCGCAGGGCGTTGTCAACCCGTTGCCTGGCGATGCCGAGGGCGATTTTCTCCTCGTTGGTCCGGAAGGCGTCGATAGCGCCGCCGAAACCCGACCGCATCGCCGTCTTACCCTGGAGGCGGTGCTGGCCGATCCCGTCGCCGCTCTGGCTGGCGGTGGGGAGCCGGCCTCGGCTGCGACCAAGCCCCGCATCGTCGCGATCACATCCTGCCCGACCGGCATCGCTCATACCTTCATGGCGGCCGAAGGGTTGACCGAAGGCGCACGGCAGCTTGGCTATCCCATCCGCGTCGAGACGCAAGGCTCGGTCGGGGCAGGCAATCCCCTGACCGCCGAGGAGATCGCCGCCGCCGATGTCGTTCTGATCGCCGCCGATCGGGAGGTCGACCGCAGCCGTTTCGCTGGAAAGCGCGTGTTTGCGGGCAACACCAAGCCTGCCATCACCGGCGGTGCGAAGCTGATCGAGCGGGCATTGGCGGAGGCCACCGTGCAGGGCGGGGAAGCGGCTATGGCCCCGTCGGGCGACGCGGCGGCCGCGAAGCGCGCCGGTCCCTACAAGCATCTGATGACCGGGGTGTCCTTCATGCTGCCCTTCGTGGTGTCAGGCGGGCTGCTGATCGCGCTCGCCTTCGCGCTGGGTGGCATCCACGCCAATGATGCGGCTGCCCAAGGTACATTGGCGCATGCCCTGTTCGAAATCGGCGCCAAGGGCGGCTTCATGCTGATGGTGCCGGCGCTGGCGGGCTATATTGCCTATTCGGTTGCGGATCGTCCCGGCATCGCACCGGGCATGATCGGCGGCCTGCTGGCTGCCAATCTGGGGGCCGGCTTTCTGGGAGGCATCGTTGCCGGCTTCATTGCTGGCTATGGCGTCGACTGGCTCAATCGTCGCATCCGGCTTCCCAAGAATTTGCAGGGATTGAAGCCGGTCCTGATCTTGCCGTTGCTCGGCACATTGCTGACCGGGCTACTGATGCTCTATGCCGTGGGCACACCGGTCGCCGCGGTGCTGGCCTTCCTGACCGACTGGCTGCGCGGCATGCAAGGATCGAGCGCGCTGATGCTCGGCCTCATCCTGGGCGCCATGTCGGCATTCGACATGGGCGGGCCGGTCAACAAGGCGGGCTATGCCTTCTCGGTCGGCCTGATCGCCAGTCAGGTCTATACGCCCATGGCCGCGACCATGGCCGCTGGCATGACGCCGCCGCTTGCCGTCGCGCTCGCCACTCGCCTGTTCCGCAATCGTTTCACGCCTGAAGAGCGCGAAGCGGGAGCAGCGGCTGCGGTCCTGGGCCTGGCATTTATCACCGAAGGCGCGATCCCCTTTGCGGCACGCGATCCGCTGCGTGTCATTCCGGCACTGATGGCTGGATCAGCCGTGACTGGCGCCATCTCGATGGCAATGGGCGTCGAACTCAAGGTGCCGCATGGCGGCCTGTTCGTGCTGCCGATTCCGGGCGCGGTCACGCATGTAGGTGTCTACGCGCTGGCCATATTGGTCGGCACTGTCGTGAGCGCGCTGCTGGTCGGAATGCTCAAGCGCCCCGCAATCAAATGAAGGCCTGACG
Source organism: Sphingobium sp. R-21 (assembly GCF_049913335.1). Classification (NCBI taxonomy): domain Bacteria; kingdom Pseudomonadati; phylum Pseudomonadota; class Alphaproteobacteria; order Sphingomonadales; family Sphingobiaceae; genus Sphingobium; species Sphingobium sp. R-21. The sequence continues at coordinate 1,002,750 of NZ_CP184375.1, forward strand.
CCTAAGCGAAAGCATAATTGGAGAGGGTTTCAATGTATTTCAGGAAGATGAGTGCCGCCTGCGTGGCGAGCGCCGTGGCCTTTGCCGCGCCCGTCACACTGGCGCAGGATCAGGCTGAAGCCGGCAGAGATCGAGCACCCGCCCGGTCGGAGGCTCCAGCCTCATGGCAGCCGCTGGCCGAGCAGGGTGTGACGCTGTCGCTTAGCTATACAGGTGAGGCGGCGGCGAATGTTTCTGGCGGGCTTCGCCGCGAAGCGGCCCATGCCGGACAGGTCTATGTCGGTGCCGACCTTGATCTTGACAGTATCATCGGCATCGGAGGCGCGACGCTGCATTTTGCCGTCACCAATCGCCACGGCAAGAATCTGGCTGCCATGGCCATCGGCAACAACACGTCGGTGCAGGAAATCTACGGCACGCAGAATACGCATCTGGCAATATTGACCTGGCAACAGACCTTTTTCGACGGGCGTCTGGATGTCGAGGCCGGGCGCAGTCAGGCGAACATCCATTTCCTCAACTCGCCACTTTACTGTCATTTCCAGACCAATTCTGCCTGCGGCAATCCAACCTTCGTCTTCAAAAACAGCAATTTCACCTATTTCCCGGCATCGAGCTGGATGGCCCATGCCAAGCTGCATGTGACGCCGCAGGTCATGCTGCATGCCGGCGTCTACGAAGTGAACCCCGACCGCAAGCGCGCGAGCGACCATGGATTCAATTTCAGTACGAAGAATGCGACCGGGGTGATCGTGCCCTGGGAGTTGAGCTATGGTCGGGATTCTGCCGATGATCGTCTGCCGGGACATTATATTCTGGGCGGTTGGTTTGATCGTGGCGACTATGCCGATCCGCTGCGTGATGATCAGGGGGGTATCGCGATCCTGACCGGTCGGCCAGCGGCGACGCGGAACGGACGGTCAGGCCTCTATGTCCGCTTCGATCAGATGCTCACGCGCCCTGACCTGGCCTCGCAGCGGGGGCTGAGCATCTTTGGCGTGGCAATGACCAACCTGTCCGGCCGGGTTGAGGAAAGCCGCTATCTGGGCATGGGGATCGTACAGACCGGCACGTTCGCCGGGCGCGATCAGGACACGATCGGCTTCGCCATCAACGATCAGCGTTTCAGCGACCTTGCAATGCAGAGGATGAATGCTGCGCGGGTTACTTCAGGCGGGCGTGCCGATATTCGCCGCCATCAGTATATGATGGAACTGGCCTATGGATTTCAGGTCAATCCGGCGATCCGCCTGTCGCCCAACCTGCAATATATCTTGCATCCCGACCAGACCGGGGCGCCCGAGCGTAGGCGGAACATCAAGGATGCCTTCATCCTGGGGTTTAAGTTCACCCTGGATGCAATGCGTCTCCTGGGGAAATAGGGGATTTGGCCACTACCGGAGACGAGGCGTTCAGCAATGGCCGAGTAGATAGTGTCTCTATCCTGTGGTCTATGAAAGATCGGACCCGGATGCCGATATCGATCAGCACCTTTGCCTCGGCGGCGAGCCTATAGAACACTTCGCCATTGAGCAGTTCGTCGCGAAGCGACCCGTTGAGCCGCAGGCCGGCGAAGCCAGGCTTTCGTTATAGCCAATTCTCCGCGTCTTCACGCCGATCCTCAAGCATCTGCATTGAAACGAATCTTGGTTAACGGACGACGCGATCGTCATCTGTTGGCCAAGCATCATGGACCGACCTCTGCCGGGGTTGCATCGCTTTTTAGCAGGGATATGAGGTTTGGGGCGTAGGTCGAGAAAAGGGGGAGTAAGGCAGCACCAATTGCAGGAGCTTTTCCGCCATTTTCTCCGACTTTCAGTTCCGGACAGAAAAAGTCCCGCGGAGCCGCCTGTTGGATATTGCTGTGGATGCGGCCCACAAGGTTGCGCAATTTTTCCTGTGAAAGACCTCCCCCGATGACCACAGCGTCGAGGTCAAGAAGGCTGTTTGCGCTGATGATGATGAAAGCCAGCGCATCGGCGCAACGGGCTATCCAGCCTTCCCAATCCGGGTTTGCTTCGGCTGTACTGGTCGTCATTTGATAAAGGGATGCTGCGTGCAACAGGAAATCCACGCCGGTGCCTTGAGGTATCGGCATGGAGGCGAGCGCACCGGCATTGCCGTTCTTGCCGCGCTTGATCTCCCCGTTCAGGATCAGCCCGCCGCCGACAAAATTCCCGATATGCACATAGAGGAAATTGGTCAGCCCCACGCCCGATCCCGACATGAACTCGGCAAGGGCGCCTGCATTACCGTCATTTTCGAAGATAACCGCGCCATCCAGTTCCTTCTGGAAAAACTCCTCCAGCCCCGGCGCCGCCCAGGCAGCGGCCTGCGGGGCCGCGATGCCCGCTTCTTCGCGCCATTCGCCGATGAACCAGGGCATTGCGATTCCGAAGCCCAGAAAGCCTTCGCGCTGCTCCTTGCGTAGTTGCGGCATATATTTTCGCGCAAAGGATTGGATATGCTCCACGGCACTCGCTGGGCTGGGATAGGGCGCGCTTGTGCTCTCGCATGCGATGACGCGACCATCAAAATCGAGCATGGTGCATACCAACCTGTCGCGACCGATTTCGGCTCCGATCGTGCAGCCGCTGTCCCCGTTGATCTGGTAGATGACCGAAGGCTGGCCCATTCCTCCTGTCCGCTTTCCCGCTTTGATCAGGCGCCCTTCGTTCGCAAGGCTTTCGACAATGCGGACGGCCGCTTGCGGTGACAGACCGGTAATCCTTGAAAGGTCAGCCTTGGAGGCGCCGTTCAGTCGCCTTACCGTGGCAAGGATGAGGCGCTCATTATACCGCCGTACACCGACTGCATTGCTGCCACGTTTGTTCACCTGCGACTCCGCTCAAAGTATCGGCAGCAAGAGGATGCGCGATAGGGATGGATGATTTGGAACAGCCTTGAGGTAATTGGCAAGGGCGACCGAACGCGAGACTCGCTTGACACATTAAATCACATTGATAGATTTATTGGGTCAGGTGGGGATTCGAGCTTCAGACTATGACAGGTCGGGCAGCATAGTTCCGTGTCTTTTGGCTTCGTTCGGACCCGTGGCGCGCAGCGGCTGTGAATCTCTCCTTTCTTCCGTTGCGAGCGCCTGACCAACCCGACAAAGCTCGTCTGAACCGGACGGGAAGTGCCCAGTTTCCAGACTGCACGCTGGAAATGTAAGGGGGGAGGATAAGGGCTTTCAGCTCAGATCCTCCCCCATTTTTTTGGGAAGCGCGATATCTTTCATCGTCGCAAAAATGCGGTTGACAGACTAAATCACATTTGTAGATTTAATGAGAGCCACATGTGGTGACGGGCAAGCACGAATACGTGCTGCACAGCAGGGAAGAGGACGGTCGTGGCGGCTAACCCACTTGATTTTCGCAGATTGTGCCTTGACGGCGTTCTGTCTCTGGGCTCGCGCTGGGCGGCGCCGCATGCCCGCAATCAATCCTATATTCCTAAAGCTTCAGCCCATGCTTCACCATGCAGGGGTTGGCTTGCCGTGCGAGTAAATCATGCAGAATGACAATCTCCTCCTGGGGGCCATTGAAGCCGGCGGTACGAAATTCCTCTGCGGCATCGCAGATCGCGACGGGCGTATTATTCGGCAGCAACGGATTCCAACAACTCTTCCGGCTGATACCCTCGCCGCCGCGAGCAGATTCTTTGTGCAGGCCGGTGCTGATCTTGGTCCATTGTCGGCTTTCTCGATCGGCAGCTTTGGCCCTCTGTCGCTCAACCCTGTCGCCGGGGATTATGGCCGCATCACGTCCACACCCAAGGTCGGCTGGCAGGATGTCGATCTGCTTGGTCATTTTTCCCAAATGATCGACGCCCCGATGGCGCTCGATACCGATGTAAACTGTGCGGCGGTCGGAGAAAGGCTGTTCGGCAGCGGGCAGGGGCTCGATACTTTCTGTTATGTGACGGTTGGAACCGGCATTGGCGTGGGTCTGCTGATCGACGGCGCTCCCCATGGTGGTGCCAATCACCCCGAGGCGGGGCATATCCGGTTGCCCCGCGCCGCAGGGGATGAGCTGTTTCCAGGCATCTGTCCTTTTCACGGCGACTGCCTGGAAGGCTTGGCTTGCGGCCCTGCGATGCGGGCGCGCTGGGGTGTGCCGGGTGAACAACTGCCGATCGATCACCCGGGCTGGGAGATCGAAGCCGACTATCTTGCAGGCTTGTGTGCGACGTTGACGTACGTTGTTCGTCCGGACCGCATCATCATCGGTGGGGGCGTCATGGAATCGCCGGGCATGTACGAGCGGGTCCGGACTGCCCTGACCGCGAAGCTTGCTGGCTATGACACCAGCATGCGTGCCCTGGAAATGAACGACTATGTCGTGGCGCCTACAGCCGGAGCATCGGCGGGTCTGACGGGCGCGCTGGCGCTCGCCTACCGGACCGCGATACGCCAGTGGCCGATGCACTGGTCCGTCGAACTTCCATCATTCTCCAACCAATCCTCTCTGTCAGGAGCTGCATTTGCATAGTCCCTCTGTATCGGATCGCACGGCTCACCAGACGGGCGAGGCAGGTGATGCCCGGGTCACCAACGCGATCATCTTGAGCGCGGCCGGCGCGGCGCTCGGCGGCCTCCTGTTCGGTTTCGACACGGCCGTCATCTCAGGCACGACCTCGGCGCTGCAGGCACGATTTGGCCTCAGCGACGGCATGTTGGGCTTTACTGTCGCTTCCGCTCTCATCGGCACCGTGCTCGGTTCGTTGGTGGCTGGAGCGCCGGCCGACCGCTTCGGGCGCCGGGCCGTGATGCTGGCGGTCGCAATCTGCTATGTGGTGTCATCGCTTGGCACGGGCCTTGCGGGTTCCTGGTTGACGCTTCTGGCTTTCCGATTTCTGGGAGGGTTGGCAATTGGCGCTGCGTCCGTCGTGACGCCGATCTATATCGCCGAAGTTTCCCCGGCGCGGTTCCGGGGGCGGCTGGTCGCGATGAACCAGCTTAATATCGTCCTTGGCATCCTGATCGCCTTCCTGTCCAACTACATGATTGCCAACCTTGTGTCAGCGCAGACCGCATGGCGGTGGATGTTCGGCATCGTTACCCTGCCCTCGGCCCTTTTCCTTGTAGTCAGTGTTTTGCTGCCTGAGAGCCCGCGCTGGCTGGCGATCAATGGCAGGGGACCGCAGGCGCTCGGTGTCATGAGGAAGCTTGGCTTTCTTGATCCGGCCGGCGAACTTCGCCACATCCAGGAGGCTGAGGCACGTGTCGATCGGTCTGCGGCGCCCAAGCTGTTCCAGCCAGCTTATGCCCGTCCCGTCGCCTGCGCCATCGCGATTGCCATGTTCAATCAGCTTTCGGGTATCAATGCGCTTCTCTACTATGCGCCGCGTGTCTTCGAACTGGCAGGCGCAGGCGCGGACAGTGCCTTGCTGCAGTCCATCGCCATTGGCGGGACCAACCTGCTCTTCACGATAGGTGCGCTCTTCCTGATCGACCGCTTCGGACGCAAGCCGCTCTTGTACATCGGGTCCATATTGTGTGCCGCCGCCCTGCTTCTCGTCGGCTATCAGCTTGAAAGCGCCAATCCCGACGGTACGCTGATCCTTGTTGGTCTGCTGGGTTTCATCGCCGCCTTTGCCGTGTCCCAGGGCGCTGTCATCTGGGTGTTTATCTCCGAGGTCTTTCCGAGTGCTGTTCGCGGCAAGGGACAGGCGCTCGGCAGCACGACCCATTGGGTCATGGCCGCCGCGATCACCTGGGCCTTTCCGGTGTTTGCAGCCAGCGTCGGCGGCTGGGTATTCGCTTTTTTCGGCGCAATGATGCTGCTTCAGTTTTTCTGGACGTGGAAGGCCATGCCGGAAACCAACGGCGTGGCGCTGGAGGACATGGACCTGGGGAGCGCACAGGCATGACCGGAAAGATTGCCCTGCTGACGGCTGCGGCCCTGATGGTCCCGGTGCAGGCCGAAGCGCAGCGGGCCGACCCCCGCCCGGCCTATCATTTCGCGCCCAAGCGGAACTGGATGAACGACCCCAACGGGCTGGTCTATTTTGAAGGGGAGTATCATCTCTTCTATCAATATAATCCACATGGCGATCGCTGGGGTCATATGAGTTGGGGTCATGCGGTCAGCCGGGATCTGGTAACCTGGCAGGAATTGCCCGTCGCGATCCCCGAAACCGCTGATGTCATGGCCTTCTCCGGCAGTGCGGTGATCGACTGGAAGAACAGCAGTGGTTTTGGCCAAGGCGGCAAGCCGCCAATGATCGCCATCTACACGGGACATAATCCCAAGGCCAAGCTGCAGTCCCAATATCTTGCCTACAGCAATGATCGCGGCCGCACCTGGACCGTGCATGGCGAGGTGCTGAGCGTCGGTTCACCCGAATTTCGCGACCCCAAGGTCTTCTGGCACGAGCCGACGAAGTCATGGGTGATGATCGCGGTCATGGCGCTTGAAAATCGCGCGGTCATTTTCACTTCGTCCAATCTCAAGCAATGGACCTTCGCCAGCAGCTTCGGACCAGCGGGTGGTCGGGGACGCAACTGGGAATGCCCCGACCTCAATCTGCTTCCGGTTGAAGGCGGGAAGCCGGGCGAACAGCGCTGGGTACTCAGCATCAATCTTGGCGACCAGGCGGTCGGGGGCGGCTCTGGCGGCCAATATTTCGTGGGCGACTTTGATGGGCGTCGCTTCACTCCCGTCGAGGGGTGGGGCGGGGAACCGGTCTGGACCGACTATGGCGCCGATTTCTACGCCGCCGTTGCCTGGAACGACCTTCCCAAGGACGATCCGCGTCGCATCTGGATCGGCTGGGCCAACGACTGGCGGTATGCTCTCCGGCTTCGGCGTCCAGGCCAATGTCACCTATCTTGATGGGACCAACACGCTACCGACCGTCCTTGGGGAAGGTGCGCGCCAGGTGCGGATCACCGGCCTTTCCAAATGGGCCTATAATCTGACGGGCTTCTACGAGAAGGGGCCGGTGTCGGCTCGTCTGTCCTACAATCATCGCTCCAGCTACATCAACAGCTACAACCGCAACTCGAACGAGGATCAATATGCCGGGGAGATTACCCGCGGCATTTCGCGCCTTGATTTTTCTGCTTCCTACGAAGCGATCAAGGGGATTACGATCGTCGGCAATGTGAGCAACATCCTGGGCCAGCCGTTCAACAATTATCGCTACTATAATGAGACCCAGTATTTCCCCCGCGATCTCAGGGTCGAGGGACGTTACTTCAGTCTGGGTGTCCGGTTCAAAATGTAATCCTGATCATCTTGTCTCCGAGCGAGGGTCAGGCATGTGCCTTACCCTCGCAAATGACGATCTCGCCGGCGGTCAGCCGCCATTGGCTGTGGTCTTGCCTCAAGCTGAGCAACTCAGCACAGTCGGCGCCTTACGTTGGAAACCGGACTGGCGGGACGCGGTGCACCCACGCCAGTCGGAAACCATCTCCGAAGTGAGCCGGTTTCAGTCAATTATCAGCGTCCTTTCCTCCTTGCGCGCAGGAATAAGCACGGAAATCACCTCATCGCCGCGGACGATTGGAAGATCGCCAGACTTTGTGCCTTTGAGCACCGCCTTCCCGGCCTGATGCGACATCCCATGCACGATAACGTTGAACTCCCGCCACCAGGGTTGGAAGGTCCCTTCGCTCTTCCCGATGGTCATGGAAACGCTGCCGTCCTTCCCGACAGAACAGGTGAGGGCTTTTCTGACGAAAGAGCCCTTGCGGTAAGCAAAGCTTTTGCCGTCGTCCAGATACAGGCTGCCGCTGCAATCCGACCCATCCAGATCCAGCGGGCCGGTCGGCGTCTCATCGGTGCTCTGAACCAGCTTCTGACGCGGAATGATGCTTCCGCCCCGGACGAACACCGGGAGTTCGTCGAGGCGTGGCGTGACCTCAAGCGTATGGGCAGAAGCCCCGCCCTCATCCTTGAGCGTGATGAGGTTGCCGCCTGAGGTCGTCCGGCCTTTGTGGGCGGGTTTGCGGCTAAGTTAAGCTCATCCTATTCCCCTGGAATCTCGCTGGCGATCATTTCATTCTTCGCGCGGTCGATCGACCAGAGGCGGCCGGCGCGCACCGGATCCCAATCGATCGCCTGGCCCGGCGTCGCGATCGCGACGGTGCGGCGCAGTTCCAGCACCGAACCCGCTTCGGGCAAGGCGAGTTCGTACATTTCCGCCCGGTCATGCCCGGTCACATAAAGCCTGCCATCCTTGCTCCAGCTTGCGCCCGAACAGCTATAAGGGGCGAAACGGGCCAGGACCTCTGCCGGAAAGGTCCATGCCGCTTCCTGACGGAAGGTGTCGTCCATGCGAACCAGCAACGTGTAGCGCGTGTCGCGTCCCGGCTCTCCGCCCTTGCCTGCATAATTGGCGAATACCGCCCACCATTTGCCGTTATGCCGATCAAGCACCGTGAGCGACCCCGGGCCGAAACCCAGGCTTACGGTTCGCAGATGACGGAGTGTCGCCGTGTCGAAAAATTCGACCGCGCTGGTCTGCGGCACGGCGGGATAGTTGGATGCGGCGCATACCAGTTCCCGCCCGGCCACGGTACAACTGTTCATATGGGGAAACAGTCGCCGATCCCCCTGCCATTGCGCAACACGCTTGCCGGTATCGATGCGATATTTGCCGATCCGGTCATTATCGATGGCATAGACGAATCTGCCGTCCGACGCGGCGCCCTGATTGGCTTCGGGGGCGGAAAGGCGCAGGCTCACCCGCTCGGCAGGCGGCGAAGATGCCTCCTGCGCGAGGGCGGGGACCGACAGGCCTAAGCCGGCAAGCAGGAGCCATTTCATATATTGCCCTCCATGGGGAAATGACTGCTGCCGTAGGCAGCCAGTTTTACCAGTTGCAAGCGACATTCAGCATCAGCCCACGGGCCTGATCGGTCGCATGCACAATGCCCGAAAGGTCATTGCGCAACAGCGCATTGCTGGCAAGACGGTCGGAATCCGTCAGGCGCAGCGCGACGCTGAGCGGGGTGCGATCAAGACCGGCAATTTCGTACCGCAGCTCCCCCATGACATGCATCGGCCCCCGCAATTCCGTCGCTTCATGCCACAGGGCGGGCCGGCTGCTTCTTGTGCCGCTCAGCGTCGCGCTCCAGGGGCCGCTGTTCCAGCCAGCCTGGACCGTCATGCTTTGTTCGGTGGCGGAACCGTTTTCGGTCCGCTTCAGTTGCGTCGCGCCATAGCGCATCGACCAGTGCCATTTTGAGGAGAGGCGATGACTGATACTGACGGCGGCGCCCAGAAGGCGGGCGGAGCCGCCGTCCACCGGCATATATCCACGGTCGGTAAAGAGCAGCCGATCGTCGAGGCGCCCCTGAAAAGCCGTTACCTTCACGCCCAGATCCGCTGCGGGCAGCCAATCCGCGTCGAAGCGCAGGCGGCGGTGCCGTTCGGGCCTGAAATTCCGCGACCATGTCCTGAAATCCTCCCGGGTCAGTCCCATTGGCCCGGTCCGGCCGGTTTCGCCATAGCCGGTCAATGTTTCCCGATAGTCGATCATCAGGTCAAGATCCGCTCCCGGCCTCCAGCCTATGGCGACCCGCGGCATGAACCAGTCGCGCGTGAGAAGGCGTTCATTGCTGCCGAGCGAAGTGACATTTGCGCCGCGATTGCTGAGCTTCATCCCCTGGAAACCTGCCCTCAGAGTCAGCCGCTCCGCCAGCGGAATGCGGTCTTCAAAGGTCATCAATACCATGCGGCTTTGCGATAGGGCAGCGGATGAAACGGGTTGATCGCTACCGCCCCATCTGCCTCCAACGAACCGCCGCTTCTGCCGCCGGACGACTATCGCGATTTCATGGGTGCGATCGTCGACAGCAACCCGTGCCAGCCGCGGCAATCTTGAATGCCTGCTCATATTGGTTGCAGGCGGCAAAATCAGACGCGCGAGGCCGGGCTTGAGGAAAAAGGCTCCGTTCATGTCGGCGGTCTGCGCCTGCGCGGCCCCTCCAGACAGCAGGAGCGACGCCGCGAACCCGCAATATAGGGTACGCATCAGCGGCCTCCCAGTCCTGGGAGTTCGCCGCGCTCCGCAAAATGGATGAGTTCATGCGCTCCGTACCTCTTCGGGGCATAATCGATCACATAACCAAAATGATCGGATAGCGGTTCGCCTGTCACTTCGTTGCCGAAGGGCACTTGCGCCCGCCGAACGGGCAGGGCCGCGCCGCTCGCGTCGCGGCCGAACAGCCAGTCCTTGCCGTGGCGGGCGGCGTGTAACAGGTCCCGCCGCATAGTGCCTTCACCCAGCTGGCCGTGCGCGAGCGCCTGGCTTGCACCGCCCAGGGCAGGCGTGATGAAGGATAAGCCGGATCGCGCGAAGGCGGTAAAGAAACTGGCCTGGCGTTGCCGGTCGCTGCCGATATTCATGTCCCCACCCAGGATCATGGCCTGTCCCTGCGGCACATGCCGGGCAACGAAACCTGCCATCAGATCGACCTGACGGGCAAAGGCCTGTTGCGATCGCGCAACAGGCACCATCGCCGCCGAACGGGCGTTCAGATGGGCATTGACGACGCTGACTCGCCCGACGCCGGGAATGTTCAGATGGACGATCAACACGCCCTTATTGGCAAGGCAGTCAAAACCGGCACAGGCAAAGTCCGGAAAGGCCATGCGCTCAATCCCGAGGACAGGATAATCCGAAAGGATCATGAGGCCGCTGTTCAGAGACTTGCCCATATTTTCGCCCCGGTCCCAGCGGGCGGCCTTGATATAGCGCCTGTCGATACCGTCCATGGCCATCGTCGTGCGCAGGGCTGAATCGGGACCCATTACGGCATGCCGGTAACCGGCCACGGCAGCCACTTCCGCAGCCTTGGAGGAGAAAACCTCCTGCATCAGGACGATGTGCGGCTGGCATCGATCACGGCGCATCATTGCCAATCGCTCGCCAATCCGATCCAGGGCGTCATTCCGGTCGAGCGCGATCGGCCAGGGCAGTCCCTTGATATTATATGTCATGACCGACAGCACATTGTCTGGTCTCTCGACCCTGACAGTGTCTGCCGCGACTGCCTGGTCCCTGAGCCCTGTTTCGCCTATGCCGATAGGCGACAGCGCGCCTATAAAGGCGAACAGGATTGTGAAAGATGTTTTGAACATGGCGCCCCCCAAGTTTGAAGGGCAGCTACCCAAACATTGGGTCGTGGCGATTTCGTTCTTATGGCAGTATAATGAATATTCATCTTTCTACATGGGTAGTCCCGGCGATGCGGAGCATGCCTGTTTGAGCGGCCGGATCAGCGCCAGAAGCGTTTCAGGTCGATCAAGTCTTCCCATGCCTTGCTGGCGTGCCGGATCAGAGCGTGGCGATCGGCATGGATATGCTGAGTGCTGGACTTGTCGATGCCCAGCTTGTCGATGATCTCGTCAGCGGTTGCGAGGTCGTTGAGGGCGCCGAGATCGTCCTGCAGTTTTTCCATCGTCTTCAGGAATTTCCCGTGACGTCTTTGCTGTTTGGGCGTGTCGAACAGATGGGCGAAAAATTCCGAAGCGTAGCGGAGCTTCTTCGCATCCTTGCGCACCTCATGCCGCTTACTGTCCGATCCACGGGCGAGATGGCGACCGTCCTTCTTGATGCGCCGCCGCAACCGCCCAAGCCTGTCCTCCGCAAAACCGATGGCGGGCCTGTCCGCCAGTTCATGGTTGGTGAACCAGCCGTCGTCACCCAGCCATTCGATCAGATCCAGCATCAAGGCGCGGCTTTCGGCGGCATGCAGTCGCCGCTCCACCTTTTCATAGGCGGCTTTCCGTGCATCCTCGATCCTGCTCAACGCTGCTTGCGGTAAAGGCTTCTCCTTGAGGACGTCGAGATTGCGCGCATCCCCCAGCACCGCGGAAAGGTCGCGCAGCCGGGTCTTGAAGCGCTCGGCCCTCGCGCGTTCCAGGACCGGCTTGAAGATCGTGAATGCCGAGCGCAGCCGCCGCAGCCCGACCCGCGCCTGATGCAGGGCGGCGGGATTGGGCGCTTCCAGAAACAGCGTCTCGTTCAGCCGATATTGCCGCAGACAGCCATGGACGATGGCCCTGAATGCATCAGCAACGCTGGCGTCTTTGGCGAGCGACAGCGCCTCCGCCTTGAACGCGGCGCGTGCCGGGCCGAGCAGATCATAGCCGCGTTCCGCCTTGCTCTGAACGCCCAGGCGAACGGGGACGATGGCGTCGATCTGCCGGGCGAGCCGAAACAGATCGGCGGGCTGTCCGGATTTGAGTTCCAGCTCCATTTCGTTGATCGCGCTTGTCCGCCCTGCAACCACAGCCGCGCCATGATCGAGAACCAGTTCGACGTCCGATCCGCCCGACCGCAAATGCCATGTCCGCCGTTCATTCCGTACCTCGAAGATGACGCCCAGGCCGTTCACCTCCTTGCCGAGTGCGTCGATCAGGGGCTTCAGTCCCTCGACCTTGGGCTGGTCGTCCTTGACAGGCATTTCCCATTCCGATCGTTCGAACAGGCCAGCAGCCTGACCTTCGCAGCCTTTGAGGGTCTGGGTCCTGCTCCGGCCCGCGCGGCGGATGCGCAATGACATGGCATGGGCGCGAAGCTTCTGATCGGGCGTGTCGAAATAGAGCGAGCGCTGTCTGACCACGGGTGCCGCCTTGCCCAGAAGGTCGCTCGCCTCCAGAAAGGGGATGGCGTCGGGTTCGAGTTGCAGTTTGAGTTCCGTCTCGACCGGCATTGCGGCACTCCCTTGATCCGATGCCCACCGGGCCGTTCGTGAGCGCTTCATGAGCCATTGCGCAACGGACGAGGGAGCATGAAAGATGCGCAGCTCGGCCCTGACCGCTTTCCGCTTATGAAAAGTGGTTAACATGGATTGGTTTGCCGTTGAAGGCTATCCGGCTCAAGGCGGCAACGTGGTGCATGTTCGGCCGGATCGGCTGCGGCATCGGCAGCATTGTTCCTTTGCCGTTTGACGAATGGTTTGACGTAGATTGGCAGGATCAAGCGGACCTCATGCCCGAGTGATTGAGCATGGCGGCCCCAGAAATGGCTGGTCGCTCAGGCTTCCATCGCAATGATGCAGGAATCCTGCTCGCACAGAAGTTGCTCCATCTTCGCCCGTGACATCGTCCGATTGTACAGAACCGACCCCGCGCGATCCGTTCACAGATCTGGAAGCTCCGCTTTCGCCAAGATGTACCTTCTGCCATCTGCTCCCCCTCCGTGCGCCAGATCGGCGCAATCAGCATCATACGATGTCGGGCCAAGGGGTTGACGCAAGGGACTTTACCGCCAGCGATTTGGATGCCTATTGGCGGTTTCATGACAGATATGCTTCCTGAGAGCCGCGCTGCCTCGACCGTGGTGATCCTGCGCGACCGGCCGGGCGCGGCCGCGGAAATCCTGATGATGGAACGGGCGTCGAGCATGGCCTTTGCCGCAGGGGCACTGGTCTTTCCCGGTGGGGCCGTGGATGCCGGCGACCATGCGCTTGCCGAAAGGATCGCAGGTGGACTGCCTGTGGATGAGGCAGCGGCGCGGATAGCCGCCGTTCGGGAAACCCTGGAGGAAAGCGGCCTTGCCATAGGCTTCACATCTCCTCCGCCGCCGGATCGGCTCCCCCTCATGCGGCAGGCGCTTGCGGCGGGGATGGCCTTTGGCGACATGCTTGACGAGCATGGGCTGGAGATTGCGCTGGATCGGCTGGTGCCCTTCGCCCGCTGGCACCCCGCGCGACTGGAGCACGCGCAGCGCGTTTTCGACACCCGCTTCTATATTGCACGGGCGCCGGAAGGACAGAATGCGAGCGTGGACGCCACCGAAAATGTGCAACTTTTCTGGAGCAGCGCGGCGGACACGATCGCTCGCTGCGACCGGGGGGAGGGGCGGATCATCTTCCCCACCCGCCGCAATCTGGAACGGCTGGCTCAATTCAACGGCTTCGATGATCTGTCGGCGCATGCCTTGTCGATTCCGGTCCAGACGGTCACGCCCTGGTTTGAGGAAAGAGAAGGGGAGCGGCATCTCTGCATTCCCGATCATCTGGGCTATCCGGTTACGTCGGAACCAATGGGGACTGTCCGGCGTGCTTGAGGCATGCGCCGGCTTCACCTCTTTTTGCGCCGCCTTGTCCAGATCGGGGCAATCCTGAGCATTTGCCTGATCGGCTATGCCTATGTCGGTCGCCAGCCTCAGAATGTGCCGTGGACGCCCCTTGATCTGGCCCAGCCGGTCGGCCTGTTCACCGGGCGCAAGCTTGCCCTGCTGACCGCGCATCCCGCCGAATGCCGGGCTCTGCTCGACCGGGCGGGGGTCGCCTATGCGCGCATGAAGCGGGGAGGCAAGGACCAGTGCGCCTATGCCGATGCAGTGCGGCTGGCGCCCGCCAGGGACGCGATCATGCTGGAACCGGCGGCGGTAGCGCCCTCCTGTCCGGTTGCTGCCGGCCTCAAGGTCTGGGAATGGCAGGTCGTCCAGCCAGCCGCTCAGCGCTATTTCGGCCGTGCCGTGCGCCGGATCACGCATTTCGGCGCCTATAGCTGCCGTCGGCTCTATGGCCGCAGCGCCGGGGATTTCAGCGAGCATGCAACGGCCGATGCCATTGACGTGGCGGGCTTCATCCTGACGGACGGCCGCCGGATCGGCGTTGCGGCTGACTGGAGGGGCGAGGGGAAGGAAGCAGAATTTCTGCATGAGGTTCGTGACGGCGCCTGCGGCCTGCTTTCGACCGTCCTGTCGCCCGATTACAATGCGGCCCACCGCGATCACCTGCATCTTGATCAGGCGGAACGTGGCGCGTGGGGTGGGCGCGCCTGCCGTTGAGGTTCCAGGCCGGTCCTAACCCGATATCGTCCTCGAAATCGGCGCGCGAAGCGCCTATGATCCGCGCGTCTTTTCGGAAAGGGAGGACGTCATGCCGCAATTCGTGATCGAACGGGACATGCCTGGCGTCGGCCAGTTATCGGGTGAGCAGCTCAAGGGCGCGGCGCAGGGATCCTGCAATGTGTTGCGCCAGCTCGGCCCGGATATCCAATGGGTCCATAGTTATGTGACGGACGACAGGATCTACTGCATCTATCGTGCGCCGAGCGAGGAATTGATCCGCCAGCATGCCGAAATGGCGGGTTTCCCCGCAAACAGCATTGCCCGAATATACGCGACGATCGATCCGACAACGGCCGACTAATCTGTCTGGCGAAAGGGGTGGCGATGGTAAGCGCCTCATGCTCCTTCGCTTGAGCATGAGGCAGGATAACCCCTATTGCCGCAGCCTTTCGATCGCCTGCGCCAGCGCGACATAGAGCTTGCCCATGTCGGACGACAGGATCGCCACGCCCAGCGCATTGCCGTCACGGGCCGACAGGATGATCCGCAGCATCGATTCGAAGTCGTGGATGTAGCGATTCACATGTTCCTGAAATTCAGGATCATTGTCGTAATGCAGGGCAATTTCGCGGGATTCGCCCGCGTCGAGCAATTTGACGGCGCGGCGGGTGAAGACGCCGCGGTCGCCCTTCAGATAGGCTGACCAGGCCGAATCCGTCACATCATTGGAGAGTATCTTCGAAACATCGATCGCCGTGCTGTTGAGCGATTCGATGATCAGCGCGGACCGTCGCGCGAAATGGTCGCGGTCGCGGTCTTCGGCGACGCGATCGGCCTCCTCTATCCGCGCCTCCAGGCTGGCGCTGGTGTCTGCGATGGTCAGGAGCTGGCGGGTCAGGCGGTCGGAGGCCTGATGGGCGGCCTTGACGGCTTCCTCCGCCACCCTGGCGACCATTTCGATCTGGGCCGTGACCTTTTCGTCGATCGCGCGCTGCATGGCCTGTTCACTGGCGTCGGCAAGCGCGTTTGCCGCTTCGGGAATGGCGCGGCTCAACGCCTGGCGGGCGCGTTCGGCCGCCTGGTCGGCCGTGTCCTTGACGCGGAGCAACGCCGTGACGAGCAGTGGCCCCGCGCCTTCGGTGATGCGGGTCGCGTCCTGATGCGCATTGTCGAGCGCGGTGCGCAGCTTTTCCACCAATTCGCGATTGGCATCGACGCCGCTTTGCGTGCTTTCCAGCCATTCGGACAGGCGGCGTCCCTGGCCGCGGAGCAACTCCTCCGCCTCCTGGGTCCGGCCGAGCAGCGCCTCGGATATGGCCTCCAGCCGCTCGATCTCCGGCGCGGCACTGTCGAGCAGGGTGCGGCTGGTTTCGATCCTGCCGTCGAAGCGCTGGAGCGCCGCAGGGAAGGTTTCGTCAAGTTCGCGGACGCTGGAATCAAGCGCGACCATCAGCGTTTCTGCGCTGCCTATCAGCTTTTCGGCGGTCAGCCCGCCCGCCGCCAGGGCGGCGTCGATGCGCTGCGTTTCGGCCGTCAGGCGCGATAGCGCTTCGGTCAGCCGCTCATTGCGGGCGAGAGCAGACTCTTCCATCGCGGCAAAGCGGGACTGCGCAGAATCGACCGCCTCGTCCAGGCTGCGCTGCAGGCCGGAGACAAGCGTGCGCTGGCCCTCGACCAGATTATTGATCAGGTGCAGGCGACTTTCGATCTCACCCACATGATCCGCAAGGTTGGCGACGGTTTCATCCCCGATGGCGGCGATGCTGTCGCGCGACCGGGCGATGAGCGCCTCCAGCGCCTCCGTGTGGTGGATGATGCCCTCGTCCGTCAGCCTGATGCCCTCATGGGTCTGTGCCACGGCCGCTTCCACTCGCTGGCGCAGCTCGGCCTCCACGGTTTCGGCATCGCGGGCCAGGGTGGAGAGGGCGGACTGGCTGGTAGCTGCAATCCCGGCCTGCGCACCTTCTATAAGGGCCTTGAGCGATGTGGCCTGCGCGGTCAGATTGGCGTCGACCGCCGCCATGGTTTCCTGGGCGCGCCCATGCGTGGTTTCCAGGCGGTGCAGCACGTCGATCTCGACGCGGTTCAGTTCCTGCGTCAGCAGGGCGATGACCGACTGGGTGGTCTCCGCTATTTCCGACTTGGTCCGCTCGGTGAGGCCACTCAGCACGATCGACTTCTGTTCGATGTCGAGCCAGCTCTCCTCCATCGCCTTGCGCGCGCTCAGGGTCGTCGCCTCGATCCGGCCGGAAGCGAGATCCGCCATGCCGGTCACTTCCTGCGTCGCCGAGCGCGTGGCCTCCTGAAGTTCCGTGAGCTGGCTGGACAGGCTCTTGGTCGCGGACAGCGTCCGGCTGCGGGCATCGTCGGAAACCTCGCCCAGCGCATGCAGCCGCGCTTCCAGCATGTCGATGCGTTCCGCCAGCGCGTGGCCATTGTCGACGATCTGGGCCGACATGCGCGTCGCGCGATCCTCCAACGCCGGGATCGAGGTGGCCAGCGCTTCCATGCGCTGGACAAGCGCCAGTCCGGCCCGTTCGGCCGCTTCGGCGCGTTCGGCGGTGCTGTGGGCGCGGCTCGCGATCAGCTCGGCCGACGCCTCCATATTGCTGCTGGCGGCCGCACCATAGCTGTCGAGCAGTTCCGCCTGGTCCTGCATGGTCTGGCGTGCGGTCTGGAGCTGGCTGGCGATTCGCGCAACCCGCCGCTCCAGCAGTTCCGCTTCGGTCCTGAGGGCGCGGGCGGTGTCGAGATAGCGGCGGGATTCGCCGCGGCTGTTCCGCAAAAGCAGCAGGTAACAGACACCCAGCAGGATAAGCGGGACCATGATGGTCGCAACCAGTCCCGGCCATGCCGCGGGCCCGGCGCGCCATTGCCCCGACGACAGCGTCGCCCAGCCGGCAAAGCCGGTCCAGCCAAGGCCGGCGACGAGGAAGGCCCAGGCTGCGGCCGGCATACCATGCCCGTCGCCCTCTGCGGCCATGGCCTCATCCTCCAGGTCCAGAACGGCCTGTTTCAATAGCAGGGTGTCGTCCGCCTGCGCCGTGTCATCGGCCGGTGCTTCCTTGTCCCGCCAGAATTCGACGATTGTGCTGCCCCCATTCATGCGAGCCATCCTAGCAGCTTTTGCGCGTACGAAAATGCCCTGTTACCAAAACTTAACGCAAGCCAGATAGCGTTGACCCCATGTCCTATGATCCAGGCGCCCTGAATGCCGCTCTTGCCGCCGCTGTCGGCGACGACAGACCGCTGATCGAGGATCTGCGCGTCGCCTTCATCGAAAGCGCGGAGCGGCAGGTCGATCTGCTGGGGCGTTCGCGCTGCGACGCGAACTGGCAGCTCGCCGCATGGCGGCTGAAGGGGCTGGCCGCGAGTTTCGGCCTGACCGCCCTGATGGCGATGGCTGATGAAGCGGCCGACGCCGCGCCGGGGGATCCGCGCATATTGCGGCGGTTGCGCGCCGCTCTCGACGATCTCATGCAAGGTTGACGCGTCAGTCCGCTTGCGCGATCGCGTCCGCCTTGTAACAAGGTGGGCTAAACAAGGATCGGGTCGGTTTCATCACGCATGACTTTTGCGGCTATTCTCAGCGCGAGCCGGGCTGGCGGCGATTCGGCCGGATCGCTTCGCGCCGGCCTGCACTTCGCCGGACAGACGCTGGTGGAATATCAGGCGCGGCAGGCCGTGCGCGCAGGGGCCGACCGGGTGATGATCCTGGTCAGCGTCATCACGCCCGCCCTGTCGCAGGCCGTCGACCGGCTGTCGGCTGACGGCATCGCCATCGCACTGGTCCGCGACATGGTGTCGATGGTGCGCGATGCCCCCCGCGACGCTGACGCCCTGCTGGTCGCGGACGGCGCAATCATCGGGCAGGACTATTTCGAAGCCATGGCGGCGCAGCAGGGCGACGCCCTGCTGGTGACGGACGACAGTCGGGCCAGCGCTCCCTTCGAACGGATCGACGCCGGACAACGCTGGGCCGGGCTCGTCCGGGTCAGTCCGGACCTGTTGTTCAACACGCTCGACATGATCGGGGACTGGGATCTGGCGCTGACGCTGGTACGGGGCGCGGTGCAGGCCGGCGCGCGCCGGATCACCGTGCCGCAGGACGACCTGATGGAAGGCCGCGTCGCGCTGGTGGAAACGCAGGAGCAGGCGGATCTGGCGGCGCAGGCGGTGCTTGCCAGCGGACCGCGGCTCCGGCGTGTCCGGGGTGCAGCCGAACATTATCTGCTGGGCCCCGCCGCCCGGCTGATCAGTCCGGCGCTGATGCGCATGCAGGTTCCGGCATTGCAGGTGCGGATTGCCGCCATGGCGTTGGGGGCGATCGCGCTGGTGCCGATCGAACTGCTCTGGACGGGCACCGGCTTCTGCCTGCTGCTGGCGTCGCTGCTGCTGGCGGAGACCGCTGACCGGCTGGACGAGATGGCGCTGCGGCCGCTGCCTGTCGGCTGGATCGCCTTTATCGTGCCGGCTTTTGTTCTGGGGGGGATCGCTCTCGCGGGAGAAGGAACGATCGCGACCTATCTGGCGCTGCTGCTGGCGATCATCCAGATGGCGGATCGCTGGCAGAAGGCGGGACCAGCTCGCCCATGGATGATCTTCACGCCCGCCAGCGCGCTCTTACCCCTGCTGTTGGCGTCGCTCGCCGGGGCGCTCGCGCTGACGTTCGACCTGGCGATGCTGTGCGCCATCGCGTCGGTGGGAACGATGGTCCTGCTCCGCCGGAATTGAACGATTTTGCCCGTTACGGTTTAGTGCATTTTAACGACGTGCCATTATGCTGGCCGGCATGAGCGCCTTTTCGTCCCTGATCGGACCGACCCAGGCGGACTGCTGGCCAATGGCGCAAGTCATGGCGGGCTTGTCCGCCGTGCCCGTCGGCCATGCCATTGATCTGGCGTTTTTCTTTCCCGATGACGGACGGGAACGGCATGACGCGCTGGTGGCGGAGACCCGGCGGCATCTGGGCGGATGCCTGACCGCCATCGAGATCGGATTGCGCCTGGCGCTGGAGGAAACGCCGGAAATTGCGGCTGCGCTGGCGCCTTGGCCGCAACCCGTCTGCTGGCCGACCCTGTGCGCGCAACCGACACTGCTGGCGCCGCCGCTGCTCGCCCATATGCAGATGCGCGGCGGGATCAGCCTGATGCTGCGCCAGTTTGGTGGTCCCGATGGCGGCGTGGGCAGCGAATCGGAGGTGGAGCCGCTGTTCGCAGCGGGCGACCCGGCCCTGGGTGAGGCGCTGGCCGCACTGATGCTGGCGGAGGGGCGCTGGCTGCTGACCGCGGCGGAGGATCAGCCGATGCAGCCTGATCTGCCCGCCGGCTTTTTCGCGGAATTGCTGTGGACCGCCGCTGCCTGCCTTGCAGCCATCGCCCAGCGGAGCGGCCTGATCGAGGTGGAAGCGGTGCTGCCCGTGGTCGAAGCCGCAGCGCAGCGCCAACTGGCCCGGCATGATGAAGCGACGGGGCCAATCGCGGCGGCGGACAGGCTGGTCCGTCAACTGGACACCCATGCCGATGCGCCTGAACTGATGGCGGCCGCGCTGCAGCACAGGCATTTCCTGCTGTTCGCCGCGCTCGCCGGGCGAAGATTGCGGATGGCGAGCGCGCAGGTCGCCGACATACTGGTCATGGGGCCAGTGGGGCAGGTCGCTGCTCTTTGCCGCGCGCTCGGCGGATCGGACAGCGATTACCGGCAATTGCTGCTGGCGCTGCGGCCGGTGCGGCCATCCCTGTCGGACGCGACCATCGTCGGGGAAGCCATGCGCTATCAGGAACTGAGCGTGGCCCAGGCCGACGCGGCAGTGGGCGCCCTGCGCGCACCGGCAGCGCTGCGCGCGAAGCTCGATCATCTGCGGCGGATCGCCGGTTGATGAACATGCCGGCGCATCCCGCCGTCATCCGGGCCACCGTCGCCTCGGACGGTCGGCTGCTGAGTGCGGACGCGCCCTTGCTTTCCTTGCAACAGGAGGCGGGTGGCGACATCGGCAGCGCGCTGGCGATCCCGCAATTGGCGGCGATGGCGCGACTGGCGACGCATCTGGGCATCGCCCTGTCCCGCCCCGTGGTCGCGGCGGCGGAGCGCGGCGACATCGACATGTGGGTGCGCGCCAGGCCCGAAGACGAACGGGTACAGCTTGCCATCATCGATTGGCATGAGCGGCAAGCAGTGGCGCCCCCGCTCGACCTGGCGCGGCGGGAGACCGACATCGCCGCCCTGTCGGACGGCTGGACATGGCAGATCGACACGCAGCTGCGCTTCCAGATCGTGCTGGAGGGTTTGGGCAGCGAAGGAACGCTTCCCACCGCGCCGCCGGTGCCGGGCAGCCGCTTCACCAGCTATTTCGAACTGCGTGCCGACTCGGACGGCGATCTCGCCATCCTGCGCGGTTTTGCGCAGCGGCGCGCCTTTCGCGACCAGGTAGCCGGATTGACGAGCGACCCCGCGCAGCGCTTCATTCTGTCGGGCTTTCCGATGTTCGACCTTGCCGGGCAACTGGCGGGTTACCGGGGCAAGGCGCTGCCCATGGACCGCGCCGTGTCGGCGCCGCTCGCCACGCCGGAGCCGCTGCTATTCTATCCCGCCGAATTCGGGAAAAGGCTTGATCGTTCCCTGCGCCGTCCCCTGGGGCGGATCATCGCCAATGCGGATTCGATCGCCGCGCAACTGGAGGGGGCGCTGCGGCCGGACTATCTGGGCTACGCCCATGATATTTCGGCGGCGGGGCGCCATCTGATGGCGCTGATCGATGATCTGGCGGACCTGCAGGCGATCGACCGGCCCGATTTCAGCGTGATCGCGGAGGAAGTCGACCTGGCCGACATCGGACGCCGCGCCGCGGGTCTGTTCCTGGTCAAGGCGCGGGATCGGGAAATCGACATTCTGCCACCCGCGCTGGATGCAGCGGAGCCTGCCGTAGGGGAGTTTCGCCGGGCCTTGCAGATCCTCATGAACCTGGTCGGCAATGCGGTGCGCTATGCGCCCGAGGGATCGACCGTGCGGATAGAGACGGGCCGGTCCGGCGGCCAGGCCTGGATCGCCGTGCAGGATCAGGGAGGCGGGATAGCCGTCGACAGTCGCGAGCGCGTCTTTGACAAGTTCGAGCGGCTGGGCCGCAGCGATGCGGGCGGCAGCGGTCTTGGCCTTTACATTTCGCGGCGTCTGGCGCGGGCCATGGGCGGCGACATCCGCATCGACGACGCCCCCGAAGGCGGCGCCCGCTTCATCCTGCTGCTTCCCGCATTGCAGGGATAGGCGGTTTCGGCGCGACCGGAACCGATCGCTGATCAGGAAATAGGTCCGCTGGCATATGGTTGTCCGATCACCTCCGGCGCTTTGGGCGATCTCATTTGGTGGGGTGCTGGCCGCTCGAAATGCAAGCGCCGTCGCTTCGATCGTTGCGATTGTCTTCAAAGCGTCACAATAATGTCATCCAGTAGTAAGACATATTTTCTAGCAGCGCCGATATCAAGGGGGATGAACGACGCGCATGCGTGAGGCTTTCAGCGATACTATCCGGAACCTGGGCAATCGCCTGCCGCCTATCAACTGGCTGTCGGTCGTCGAGAAGCTGTTGCTTGGCCTGCTGGCGTTGCAATGCGCCCGATTGCTCTGGGCGGTGCTGACGCCGGTTGGCAGTTTTGGTCCGTGGGAAGGGCGACAGGCCCATTTCCTCCCCGTCGCGGAGCGGCAGGCCCTGTTTTCCAGCTTCGATCCCTTTTATCGCGGTGGCCTGCAACAGTCGGGCGGCGGCGTCGTGACTTCGCTGGCGCTCACCGTTTACGGCATTCGCCTGAACGAAGGGTCCGGGCTGGGGTCCGCGATCGTCGCGGGCCCGGACGGCGTGCAGAACAGCTTCGCCGTGGGGGAAGAGATCATGCCCGGCGTGGTGCTGAAGGCCGTCGCCTTCGACCATATCACCATCGATCGCGGCGGGGCGGAGGAACAGCTTTTCCTCGACCAGTCCCAACCGGCCCCGACCGCCGCCCCGGATGGCGGAGCGCCTGCCGGAATGCCGGCTTCCCCAATCGTGGGCATGGACAATCCAGGTGCCGACATGGTGAAGCGCGACGTCGGCTTCACCCCGCGAATGCAGAATGGACGCGTCACCGGCCTGATCCTGTCGGCCAGGGGGCCGGGCTTTCAACAGGCGGGCTTCCAGCCCGGCGATATCGTCACCCAGGTCGATGGCCAGCCGATCGGATCGATGAGCGATCTCCAGGCGCTGCAGGGCAAGATCCTGCCCGGCGCGCGCATTTCCCTGACCGTCGAACGCGGGGCCTCGCCCGCCACGATCAACCTGACACTGCAAGGCCAATGACCAGAAAACCGCTTCTTACCGTCGCCATGGCCCTCGCGCTGGCGGCTCCCATCGCATCGCCGGTCATGGCGCAGCAGACGCTGAACGTGCGCGACGCTGACATCCGCGCCTTCATCCAGGATGCGGCACGGGTGACCGGGCGGACCTTCATCATCGACAATCGCGTGTCGGGGAAGGTGTCCGTCGTGACTGACCGCCCCCTGTCCCGGTCCGAATATTTCGAGATATTCCTGTCCACCCTGCGCGCGAACGGCCTGGTGGCGGTGCCGGCGCCCGGCGGCGCCTATCGCATCCAGCCGGCCGATGGCGCGGCGGGCCAGCCCAGCGCCGTGGGCCGGGCGGCCAATCGCAACCAGTTCGTGACGGAGGTGTTCCGCCTGCGCTCCATCGACGCGGCGAGCGCGCTGGAAACGCTGCGGCCGCTTGTCAGCAAGGATGGCTCGGTGACGGCGAACCGGGCGGGCAACAGCGTGGTCGTGGCCGACTATGCCGACAATATCGGGCGCATCCGGCAGGTGATCGCGCGGATCGACCGAGATACTGCCTCGACCACCACGGTCATGCTGAAAAATGCCGGAGCGCGGGAGATCGCGACATCCCTGCAGGCGCTGGTGACGACAGGCGGCGAGGGGGCGGCGAAGCCGGCGACGATCGTGCCCATCGACAGCAGCAACGCCGTCGCGATCCGGGGGGATGCCGGGACGGTGGCGCGGCTGGCGCAGATGGCGCGCGATCTTGACAGGCAGGCGGCGAGCGGGACCGAAATCCGCGTCTATTGGCTGGAACATGCCGACGCGGAAAAACTGCTGCCGGTGTTGCAGCAACTGGTCGGGCAGGCAACTGCCTCGCCCGTGACCGCCTCCACCCCTGCTGCCGGGAACGCGCCCTCTGCAATGCCTGCCGCCGCAGCCGGTTCGGGCGGCGGGGGCAGCAACGGCATCTCGTCGCGTGGCCCCGCCATCGTCACGCGCTATGAAGGCGCCAATGCAATCATCGTCGCGGCCAACAGCGATGTGCAGCGAATGCTGGGCGAGACGATCCGCCAGATCGACACGCGGCGCGAACAGGTGCTGGTGGAGGCGATCATTGTCGAGATCAGCGACGCCGCCGCCAAGAAGCTGGGCGTGCAGTTCCTGATCGGCAGCACCAAGACCGGTTTTGCGGCGACCAACTATTCCAATGCGCAGCCCAATATCCTGACGCTGGCGGGGGCGGTTGCCGCGCGCGAACTAGGCAATGATACCACGGTCGAAACTTCGGCCAACGGCACTGTCACGACCACCACTTCCCATAATAACAGCGATCTGGAGACGACGCTGCAACAGGCGGCCGTCGACAGCCTGATGAATGCGACCGGCGGCTTCGGCGGCGTGGCGACATCGCTCGGCAGGAACGGGATATTCGGCGCGATCATCAATGCCGTCAAATCCGACACCGACAGCAACATCCTGTCCACGCCCTCGGTGATGACGCTGGACAATCAGAAGGCGTCGATCCTGGTCGGCCAGCAGGTGCCGGTGACCACGGGCGAGGCGCTCTCCCAGAATTTCGACAACCAGTTCCGCACTGTCCAGAGGCAGGATGTCGGCATCAAGCTGGAGGTGAAGCCGCAGATCAACACCGGCGGCGCGATCAAGCTGTTCCTGAAGCAGGAGGTGTCCAGCGTCGCCGGCCCGGTGTCGAACAAGGACAGCGACCTCATCATCAACAAGCGCGAGATAGAGACGACCGTGACGGTCGACGATGGCGAGATACTGGCGCTTGGCGGCCTGCTGGACGACAATGAGCGCAAGACGATCGAGCGCATTCCGCTGCTGTCCGATATTCCCGGCCTTGGCGAACTGTTCAAGTCGCGCAGCAAGAGCCGGACCAAGACCAACCTCATGGTCTTCATCCGCCCCACCATCCTTCGGTCCAAGGAAGATGCGCAGAAACTGACGCAGCAGCGCTACGGCTATATTCGCGGCATGCAGTTGCAGCGCAATCCGGACCAGGAACCGGGCATAGACGAGCTGGTGCGCGACTATATGGGCGCGACGCCGCCCGCCGCCGCGCCCCAGCCGGGCGATGCGGTGGTGCAGCCGCCTGCCGAGATCATCGAGCCGACCGCCCGCCAGTCGAGCGGCGTGGTGCGGCCCGTCGAGATTCCTGCCAGCGGAGCGAAGCGGTGAGGGGCTTTCCGAACGGAGGTGGATATGAATGAGCCGCTGATCGTGACGGCCGATATCCCCCCGCATGTCGCGCCGCGAGCGGTGGACATACCCTATGTCTTCGCCCGCAAGCATGGCGTCGTGATGCTGCCGCCGGAGGGGGAAAGGCTGACCATCGCCGTGCGCGAGGGCAGCGATCCGCGGGTGCTGCTGGAAGTGCGGCGGCATCTGGCGCGCAGCTTCGACGTGCGCTTCGTCGATGCCGCGCAATTCGACCGGCATCTGTCGGATCATTATGCGATGGAGGGCAGCGCCGCCGCCATGGCCGGATCGCTCGAGGTCGGGGCGGACGAGCTGGACATATTGGCCGCGGATATCCCGACCGCCGACGACCTGCTCGACAGCGCCGACGATGCCCCCGCCATCCGCCTCATCAACGGCATCATTGCGGAAGCGGCGCGGCAGGGCGTGTCGGACATCCATATCGAACCCTATGAAACCGGGCTGATCGTGCGGATGCGCATCGACGGCGTGCTGCGCGAGACGCTGCGCATGCCGCCGCATGTCGCGCCCGTCGTCGTCAGCCGCATCAAGGTGATGGCGCGGCTCGACATAGCCGAGCGGCGCGTGCCGCAGGACGGGCGGATCGGGTTGACGCTGGGCGGGAAACTGCTCGATGTGCGCGTGTCGACCCTGCCCAGCCGGGCGGGGGAGCGGGTGGTGCTGCGTATCCTGGACAAGGAGAATGCGGGCATGAACCTCGACCTGCTCGGCATGGCCGGGGCGGCGGACCGGATTTTCCGGGACGGGTTGCAGGAGCCGAACGGCATCATCCTCGTCACCGGACCGACCGGGTCGGGCAAGACGACGACGCTCTATGCGGGCCTGCGGCAGCTCAATGACGGCACGCGCAATATCCTGACGGTCGAAGACCCGGTCGAATATGCGATCGACGGCGTCGGACAGACGCAGGTCAATGCGAAGGTCGGCCTGACCTTCGCGGCGGGGCTGAGGGCGATCCTGCGACAGGACCCCGATGTGGTCATGGTCGGCGAAATCCGCGACCGGGAAACGGCGGAGATCGCCGTGCAGGCCTCCCTGACCGGGCATCTGGTGCTGTCCACCGTCCATACCAATGATGCAGTGGGCGCGATCACGCGGATGCGCGACATGCGGGTGGAACCGTTCCTGCTGGCTTCCACCCTGCGCGCCGTCATCGCGCAGAGGCTGGTGCGTCGGCTTTGCCAGAAGTGCCGCGAACCCGTGCAGGCGGACAAGTCGGCCAGCGCGCTGCTGGGCTTCGATCCGGGCACGATCATCTACCGCGCGCGCGGGTGCGAGGCGTGCAACGGCACCGGCTACAAGGGCCGGATCGGGGTGTTCGAGGCGATCAGGGTGGACGACACCATCCGGCGGCTCATCAACGATGGCGGCGATGAATCGCTGATCGCGCGCCACGCCTTTCTGAACGCGCCCAATCTGGGCTCGGCCGCGCGGGCGCTGGTGCGCGACGGCCAGACCACGGCGGAGGAGGCGATCCGCGTGTCGCGGCGCGACGCGGGCGAGGTGGAAACCATCGCCGATGGCTGAGTTCGACTATATCGCCATCGACCCCGCCGGACGGGAGCGCAGCGGCGCGATCAAGGCTGAGACGGTCGAGGACGCGCGGGCGAAGCTGGACTCGCGCAAGCTGTTCATCGTGCGGATCGAGGCTGGCGCGATGGAGAAGGCGCGCAGACGGACAGGGCTGTCCTTCCGGGCGCCCCGCCTCTCCGCCAAGGAACTGACGCTGTTCACCCGGCAATTGTCGACGCTGATCCAGGTCAGTCCGCTGGAGGAGTCGCTCCGCACCATCGGGCGGCAGAGCGAGCAGGCGCATGTCCAGGCGATTGTTGGCAAGGTGCATTCGGGCGTGCTGGAGGGGCGTCGGCTGGCCGATGCCCTGGGCGCCGAGCCGAGGAGCTTTCCGCCGCTCTATCGCGCGATGGTTTCAGCGGGCGAGAGTTCAGGCAGCCTGCCCACGATCATGGAGCGCCTGTCCGACCTGATGGAGCGGCAGGCGGTGATCCGATCGAAGGTGCTGACCGCCATCGCCTATCCTTCCGTGCTCGCTGCCTTTGCGGTGTGCGTGGTCGCGGCGCTGATGATCTTCGTCGTGCCCAAGGTGGTGGAACAGTTCGATACGGTGGGCCAGCAACTGCCGCTGCTCACCCGCATGGTGATGGGGATTTCGGCCTTCCTGGCGGGCTATTGGTGGCTGCTGGCGATCCTGCTGGGGCTGGCCGCCTTCGGCCTTTGGCGCGCGCTGAAGGTGGAGAGCTTCCGCTATCGTTTCGATTCGGTGCTGCTGCGCCTCCCATTGCTGGGGCGGTTGATCCGCGACCTGCACGCAGCGCGGATGGCACGCACGCTCTCGACCATGGTGGCGAGCCGCCTGCCGTTGATGGAGGGCTTGTCGCTCACGACCCAGACGGTGCACAACCGGGTGCTGCGGCAGGCTTCGGAGGAGATTGTGGAGGCCATTCGCGGTGGCGGCAGCCTGTCGGCGGCGCTGCGACGGGCAGGGGTGTTCCCGCCGCTGCTCGTCTACCTCACGGCCAGCGGGGAAAGCGCGGGGCGGCTGGACACCATGCTGGAGCGGGCAGCCGATTATCTGGAGCGGGAGTTCGACAGCTTCACCTCGGCCGCGCTCGCCATGCTGGAGCCGCTGATCATCATAGCGATGGGCGGCATTGTCGCCGTCATCATCCTGTCCATCCTGCTGCCCATCCTGCAATTGCAGAGCCTTACCGGGGCCTGAAGGAGTGAATATGCGTAATCTGAAGACGTTGAAGTGCGACATGCTCCTGCGAAGGCAGGAGCGTGACTGCGCAAGGGGCGAACATGGCCTCGAGTCTTCGAGACGTTCCGCCGAACACGGCTTCACGTCCCTGAAGCGTTCCGCAGAACACGGCTTCACGTCCCCCAAACGTTCCGCCGAACACGGCTTCACTCTGGTCGAACTGATGGTCGTGATCGTCATCATCGGCCTGCTTGCCACCATCGTGGCGATCAACGTCATTCCGGCCACGGATACGGCGCGCGTAGAAAAGGCGAAGGCCGACATCGCCACCATTGAGCAGGCACTGGAACAATATCGGCTCGACAACCTGACCTATCCGTCCGCGACCGACGGGTTGCAGGCGCTCCTCATTCCCCCGGCCTCGCTTACCCAGCCGCAGCGTTACAGGCGCGGGGGCTATATCAAGAAGCTGCCCAACGATCCCTGGGGACGTCCCTATACCTATGCCGTGCCGGGGCGGAAGGGCGCGTTCGACATCAGTTCGCTGGGGGCGGACGGACAGCCGGGTGGCGACAATGAAAATGCCGACATCTATTCCAGCGATCTTTGATCGCCCGCAGCATGGCTTCGGTTCCTTGAGGCGTCCCGCCGAACACGGCTTCACGCTGATCGAACTGATGGTCGTGCTGAC
The DNA here is from genome assembly GCF_049913335.1 of Sphingobium sp. R-21. Taxonomy (NCBI): domain Bacteria; kingdom Pseudomonadati; phylum Pseudomonadota; class Alphaproteobacteria; order Sphingomonadales; family Sphingobiaceae; genus Sphingobium; species Sphingobium sp. R-21. The sequence continues at coordinate 1,031,462 of NZ_CP184375.1, forward strand.
GATCATCGGCTTCATTTCAGCCGTGGTGGTGCTGGCGATCCCCGACCCCCGCGGCCGGGTGATCGAGGATGCCGACCGCTTCGCCGCTCGCCTTGCCGCGGCGCGCGACGAAGCGGTCGTCACTGCGCGTCCCATGGGGGTGTGGGTTTCGGCTTCGGGCTACGGCTTTCAGCGCCGCGACGGCGGCCAATGGGTTGGGCTGGAGGACAAGCCCTTCGTCACCGTCAGTTGGAAGGCCGGAACGCGCGCGCTGGTCGGCAAGGATGGACGGCAGCAGATCGGCTTTGACGGAACGGGACTTCCGACCGATCCGATGACCGTGACCCTCGCCCGCGAGGGGGAGCGGGTGTCGATTTCGGTCGACATGGCCGGTAAGGTCGCGGTCGGTGGCTAGGTCGCGCCTCGTCCTTGCGACGCCGCCTACCGCGGAGCGGGGCTTCACCCTGCTCGAAATGCTGGTGGCGCTGGCGGTGTTCAGCCTCGCCGCCCTCGCGCTCGTCCGCCTGCAGGGCGTGACCCTGCACACCGCCGCCGACCTCGACAGCAAGGCAATGGGCCAGATCGTCGCGCGCAACCTGATGGTGGAGGTGCAGACCGATCCCGCACCGCCTTCGCTTGGCAGTGAAGAGGGCGACGTCGACAATGGCGGTCGGCGCTGGCATTGGACGCGGGCGGTCAGGGCGACCAATGACAGGCGCCTGCTCCGGGTCGACCTGACGGTAAACGGGCAGGCGGGCTCGTCCCCCGTGGTGCTGAGCTTCGTGCGGGCAGTGCAATGAGACGGGCCGTTTCCGCCGAGCACGGCTTCGAGTCTTTTGGGGGTTCCGCCGAACACGGCTTCACTTTCCTGAACCGCTCCGCCGAATACGGCTTCACGCCCCTGAAGCGTTCCGCCGAACACGGCTTCACGCTGATCGAACTGCTCGTCGCCTTGATGATCTTCGCCATGCTGGCGGCGGCGGGGGTGCTGCTGCTGGGCAACAGCGTGTCGGCTCAGGCGCAGATCAAGCTGCGGCTCGACGACATGGCGGCGGTGCAGCGGGCAAGCGGCGCGCTGGCGGCCGATCTGGGGCAGGCGGTGCCCCGCATCAGCCGCACCGAAGCGGGCACGCTGGCGCCTGCTTTCTGGTCGCATCGGGAGGGGGAGAACCTGCCCGTCCTCCAGTTCGTACGGGGTGGCTGGGACAATCTGGGCGACCTGCCGCGTCCCTCGCTCCAGAAGGTCGAATATTGGGTGCGGCAGGGGCGGCTGGAACGGCGCACTTATGCACAGGTGGATGGCGCGGCGGGCGATGAGCCGGCCGCACTGCTCACGCAGGTCGAAGATGTCGCGCTCCGCTTTCGCGACGCCAGCGGCGACTGGCGCGACCAATGGGTGCCGACACAGCCTGACCTGATGCCCCGCGCCGTGGAAATGACGGTGAGGCGGACGGGCGAATCGCCGGTGACGTTGCGCTTCCTGGTCGGACCGGGCCCGGCCGAAAGGCTGGAAGGGGTGCCGGCCAATGGCTGATCGCGGAAAGGCGGGCGAGCGCGGCGCGGCGCTGTTGACCGTGTTGCTGCTGGTGGCGGTGATGGCGGTGGTCGCATCGACCGCGCTGGAGCGGCTGGCGCTGGCCACGCGGATGACCGGCAATGGCGGCGCGATCGATCAGGCCCGCGCCTTTGCCGATGCGGGGATCGAGATCGCGCGCCTGCGGATCGGCGATCTGGTGACGGCCAATCCGGGCAAGACGACGCTGGCGGGGAACTGGATGGGTACGCCGCAGGCGATCCCGATGCCGGGCGGCACGGCGATCGCGCGCGTCACCGATGGCGGCAATTGCTTCAACCTCAACAGCGTGGTCGCGGGCGAGAATGAGGCGAACCTGAAGGTCCGTCCGGTCGGCGTGTCGCAATTTCAGGCTTTGCTGCAGGCATTGGGGATCGACGCCCGGCAGGCACAGGTCGCCGCCGCCTCGCTCGCCGACTGGATCGACACTGACAGCGTGCCCCAGCCCGGCGGCGCGGAGGATGAGACCTATGCGCGGGCGCCACGGCCCTATCGCACCTCCAACCGCTTCATGGTCGACGCTAGTGAGCTGCGCGCGGTGAATGGCGTGACGCCTGCAATCTATGATGTGGTGCGGCCATGGGTCTGCGCCCTGCCGACGGCCGATCTGTCGCCGATCAATATCAACACGCTGCTGCCGGATCAGGCGCCCCTGTTCGCGATGATGCTCCAGGGCCAGCTTAGCGTGGCGCAGGCACGGCAATTGCTGGCGCAGCGGCCTGCGGAAGGCTACGGCAGCACCGTGCAGTTCTGGGCTCCTCTGGCGAGCCAGGGGATCAGCCCGCTGGAAGAGGTTGGGCAGCAGGTCAAATTGACGACAGGGTTTTTCAGAGTGGACGTGTCGGTGAATGTCGGGGGGACAGAGGTGGTGGAATGGGCACTGATCGATGCGCGGCAGAGCCCGGCTAAATTGATCCGCCGTAGCGGGAGCAGCGGCGCATGAGCGTGCGGGAAGGATTGATCGTCGCCCTGCCGCAACAGGGCGAGCCGTTGTGGATGCGGGTGGTGGAAGGCGCCGTCGTCCAGAGCGGAACGGGCGCGAACTGGCTGGCGGCCTGCGGCCTCACCGCGCTGCCCGATGACGCGATCGTGTTGCTGGTGCCGCCTGCCGCGCTAGTGACGCTGAACTGGATCGAATATCCCGATCTTGCTCCCCGTCAGGGGCGCGCGGCGGCGCGGTTAGCGGCGCTCGCCGGCGCTATCGTGCCCGCAGACCAGCTTTTCGCCGCCGCCGATGAGAATGAGGATCCGGCGCGCCCGCACTGCATCGCCGTCGCGGCGCGCGCGGACATGCAGCACTGGCTGCTCTGGGCGCAGCACCATGGGCTCGACCCCGACATCATGGTGCCCGCCCCGCTGCTGCTGCCGGAACCGCAAGAGGGGTTTGAACGCGGCATGATCGGCGGCGAAGCAGTGCTGCGCGGGACCGATCTGGTGCTGGCGGGTGACCTGGTCTTGCCGGAACTGATAGGTAAAGCCGTTGTGCGGGATGTGCCCGCTGCTCAGATTGATGCGCTGGCGGTTGCGGCGCTGGAGCGGCCACCGATCGATCTGCGGCAGGGCGACTTTGCCAAACGGGTGAGACGGCCGTTCGACAAGCGAAGGATTGCCCGGATCATGCTGTGGAGTGGGCTCATCCTGTTCGTCAGTTTGCTGATGGCGCTGATCGGGACTGCGCGACAGCATGTCGCCGCAAACAGTCTCGATGCGGAAAGTCTGGCGCTTGCCCGGCAGGTCGTGCCCGGTGCCACCGACCTCGACCAGGCGGAGGCGGAGATGGAGCGCCGGCTCGCGGCGCGAGGAGCGGGGGCCTATGCCTTCACGGCGCCGGTGGCAGGGCTGCTCAGTGCGATGCAGGACGCGCCGGGCGTGTCGCTGACCGCGCTGTCGCGTGATAACGACGGCATGATCCGCGCCACGCTGGCCGCGGCGAAAGTGGAAGATATCAACATGGTACTGCTCGCACTCCAGGCGGAAGGTTTCACGATCACCGCCACGCCTTCGCAGGAGCCCGGCGGACGGATGCTGGCGGATATCACGGTGCAATCATGATGGAACGGTTACGGGTCTTGTGGGGTGAACGAAGCCCTCGCGAACAGTGGATGCTGGGCGTGATGTTCGCGCTGCTGGCGGCGGTGATCCTTTGGCTCGGCATAGCGCGGCCACTCGCCGCGGCGCAGCGTTCGGTGCGCGATGCCTTGCGGGAGGCGACGGACCGCAACGCCGCCATCCGCGCGAAGGTGACGTTGCTGAAGTCGCTGCCACGCACGGCGGGGCCGATCGATACGGCCGTGCCGCTGGAGCAGTTCATCGGCCAGAGCGCTGGCGAGGCCGGGTTGACGCTGGAACGCGCGCAGGCGCAGGGCGCGGACCGCGTCGACATGGCTATCGCCTCCGTCCGCCCGGTTGCGCTGCTGTCGTGGCTCGCCGCATTGGAAGCGCGGGGCATCCGAGTCGAAACGATGAGCGCGCGGCCGGCCGCGACGGCGGGCAGCGTCTCGGTGCAGGCCGTGCTGGTTCGGGGCGGGCAATGATGGGGCTCCATCTTTCGCGGCCGATGCGCATCGCGCTCATCGCTCTGTTCGCATTGGGCTTCCTAATCTTCCTTCCCATGCGCATCGCGCTCGGCATGACAGGTCTGGAGCGGCTGGGCGTGGCGGCGCGGGAGGTGCGCGGCACGGTGTGGAGCGGCAGGCTCGACCAGTTGATGCTGGGCACGGTATCGCTGGGGTCCGTCCATGCTGGCCTGTCTCCCCTGTCGTTGCTGGTGGGGCGGGCGCGGTTCGACGTCTGGCGCCGCAACGGCGTGGCGGATGATCTGAGCGGCGCGCTGACGGTCGGCTTCGGGCGCATGGGGATCGACGATGTGACAGGCGCCGTGCCGCTGGGCCGGACCTTCGCGCCTCTGCCGGTGAGCAGCTTCGTCATGGAAGACGTGTCGGCATGGTTCTCCGGCGACCGTTGCGGCCATGCGGAGGGGCGGGTCCGGGCGCAGATGGCGGGTCAGTTTCCGGGACTCAACCTGTCCCAGGGCCTGTCGGGCGTGGCCAGTTGTGATGGCGATGCGCTGCTGCTGCCGCTCGTCAGCCAGTCGGGGTTGGAAAAGGTCAATCTGCGCATCTGGCGATCGGGTCGTTACCTGGCGGAAATGCGGGTGGAAACCGCCGATGCTGCCCTGGGCGAGGCATTGGCCAGCGCGGGCTTTGTCGATGCTGGCGGCACGCGCGTGCTGAAGATCGAAGGAACGCTGTGATCCAGGCCTTTCCTGCCCTGCTGGGCGCGACGGCGGGGGCAATAGCCGGGAGTTTCCTCGCGACGATCATCCTGCGCTGGCCGCAAGGGCGCGGCGTGCTGCGTGGTCGCTCGGCCTGCGACGGCTGCGGGCGGGTCCTTGGCGTCGTCGATCTCGTGCCGATGGTGAGCGCGCTGGTTCAGCGCGGCCGGTGCCGGAGCTGCGGCGCCCCCATCGACCCGCTGCATGGCCGGGTGGAGGCGGGATGCGCGATCATCGGCGCGCTTGCCCTGGGCTTTTCGCCCGATCCGGGTGGGGTGGGGTGGGCCATGCTGGGCTGGCTCCTCCTGACGCTGGCGGTGCTCGACAGGCGGCATTTCTGGCTGCCCGACGGGTTGACCCTGCCATTGGCCTTCCTGGGCTTCACCATCGGGCCATGGGTCACCGACACGACGATGGCAGGGCGGGCGATCGGCGCAATGACCGGCTATCTGACGCTGTTGCTGATCGCGTTCGGATATCGGCGATTTCGTGGGCGCGACGGGCTGGGCCTGGGCGATGCCAAGCTGCTGGGCGGACTGGGCGCCTGGTTCGGCTGGCAGGCCTTGCCGTTCATCCTGCTGCTTGCCGCGAGCGGGGGGCTGCTGGCGGTCGGCGCGGTCATGGCGACGGGCAGGAGGATCGATGGCGCGACGCGCCTGCCGCTGGGGACTTTCCTCGCCATCGCGGCAGTGCCGGGATGGTGGCTCGCAACTGTCCTCACCAGCGCGGGCAGATAACCGGCAAGAGAAATTTCGCGATGCCGTGAAACCCCGTTGACCCATCAGCCTGCTCTGCTTATAGCGCCGCCTCACCGCAGGGCGCCGCCCGGCGGACAGCCCATGGGGCGGAGTAGCTCAGCTGGTTAGAGCAGCGGAATCATAATCCGCGTGTCGGGGGTTCAAGTCCCTCCTCCGCTACCACCTTTACAGACTGTCGTTCCCAAGCGGATTTTCCGCTTGCATTCGTCCTTCCCTGTTGCACTAATGTTGCAACGCACAACCAGCCGATTGTCGGCTGAGGGAGGATCGATACTTTGCCCTTCCACGAAATGTTTGAGCCGGATGGTTCGATACGCCCCTGCTACGCGGAAGTGCAGAATTGGGTGGAGCGAACCGGCATTGCCGGGCTCAATCGTCGAATGGATGAGGCGGAGGCGATATTCCGGCGCATCGGCATCACCTTTGCCGTCTATGGCGAGGGGGGCGATCCGGAACGGCTGATCCCCTTCGACCTGCTGCCCCGCATCTTCATGGCCCAGGAATGGCGCGTGCTGGACAAGGGCATTCGGCAACGGGCGCGGGCGCTCAACGCCTTTCTCCACGATGTCTATCATCGCGGCGAGATTGTGAAGGCGGGGATCATGCCCGCGGACATCATCTACCAGAACAGCGCCTATCTGGCGGAAATGGCCGATTTCACCCCGCCGGGAAAGGTGTACAGCCATATCGTTGGCATCGACATCGTCCGCACCGGGCCAGCGCGGTTCGAGGTGCTGGAGGATAATTGCCGCACTCCCTCCGGCGTGTCCTACATGCTGGAAAATCGCGAGATCATGACTCGCATGTTCCCGGAACTCTTTGCCCAGGGCGTGGTCGCGCCGGTCGATGACTATCCGGCCGAATTGCTGAAAAGCCTGAAGGAAGTCGCGCCGCCCGCCTGCAGGGGCGATCCGGTGGTGGTGGTGCTGACGCCCGGTTCGCTCAACAGCGCCTATTATGAGCACAGCTTCCTTGCGGACCTGATGGGCGTGGAACTGGTGGAGCCGGCGGACCTGTTCGTCGACGATGACCGGGTCTGGATGAAGACCACGCTGGGGCCAAAGGCTGTCGATGTCATCTACCGGCGCATTGACGATGAATATATCGATCCACTGGTGTTTCGGGCGGACAGCCTGCTGGGCGTGCCCGGCATCTTCAATGTCTACCGCAATGGCGGGGTGACGCTGGCGTCGGCGCCGGGATCGGGGATCGCGGACGACAAGGCCGTGTACATCTACGTGCCGGACATGATCCGCTTCTATCTGGGCGAGCAGCCGATCCTGGACAATATCCAGACCTGGCAATGCGGTAAGCCGGACGAATGCGCCTATGTGCTGGAAAATCTGCACGAACTGGTGGCCAAGGAGGTTCATGGATCGGGCGGCTACGGCATGCTGATCGGGCCGAAATCGACCAGGGACGAGATCGCGGCCTATGCCGACCGCATCCGTGCCAATCCGGGCGAGTTCATCGCCCAGCCGACCCTCGACCTGTCGACCGTGCCGACATTGGGACCGGCGGCGGTTGTGGGGCGGCATGCGGATTTCCGGCCCTATTGCCTGGTGGGCAAGCAACTCAGGCTGGTGCCCGGCGGATTGACGCGGGTGGCGCTGACCGAAGGATCGCTGGTGGTGAACTCCAGCCAGGGGGGCGGGGTGAAGGACACCTGGGTTTTGCAGGACTGATGATGCGCGCATTCATGTCCATATCTGATCGGAAATCTCTCGCATGCTGAGCCGGACCGCGGAGAATCTCTTCTGGATGGCCCGTTATATGGAGCGGGCAGAGGCCACCGCGCGTCTGTTGACCATGGGGCAGCGCATGGCCATCCTGCCTGGCGCGCATCATCGCGAAGAGTGGCGCTCGGTGGTGCGGGCGACCGGAGCGCTCAATCATTTCCCCGAAGGCGCGCCGGTGACGGAGAGCGACGCCATCGCCTTCCTGATGCTCGACATCGACAATCCTTCCTCCATCCGTTCCTGCCTGCTCAAGGCCCGCGCCAACGCCAAATCGGCCCGTACCATGCTGACGCAGGACATGTGGGAGGCGCTGAACGAAGGCTGGCGCAAGCTCGACAGCTATGACGTGGCGGAGGCGCGGCAGCAGCTTCCGGCGCTGATCGACTGGGTCAAGACGCGGGTAATGACCTTCCGCGGCGCGGCGCATTCCGGGCAGCTCCGCAATGAGGGGCATGATTTCCTGCGTGCCGGCTCCGCGCTGGAACGGGCGCAGATGACGCTGCGCCTGCTGGACGTCAAATATTATGTGCTGCTGCCGGAGACGGAGGTCGTGGGCGGCAATCGCGACCATTATCAATGGACGTCGGTGCTGTACGCGCTGTCGGGCGCGCGGGCCTTTCACCATGTCTATGGCGGTACCTATACGCCCTGGCAGATCACGGATTTCCTGATGCTGAACCGCCTGTTCCCGCGCAGTGTCGCCTATTGCTATGACCAGCTTGCCTATCGGCTGAACCGCCTGGCGGGATGGCATGACGCGCGATCGGCCTGCCACGACACCGTGCGCCAGATGGTGGCCGATCTGGAGCAGCTGGACAGCGGCGAAATCTTCCGGGCAGGCCTGCATGAAACGGTGCAGAATGGCCTGATGAACACCAACCGGCTGGGCGTGGAGATCGCCCAGGCCTATCATTTCGGCTGAGGGGAGGGCGCGCATGAAACTGCTCGTCCGTCACCAGACCGTCTATCGCTATGAGGCTGCGGCCGGGCGGGTGGCGATGCGGTTGAAGCTGATGCCCGTCGATACGCCGACGCAGAAGGTGCTCGACTGGCAGGTGAGCGTCAATGAGGAGCCGCTGACCGGTTTCCGCCGCAACAGCTATGGCGAGATGGAGGCGATCTGGGTTCGGCACGACCGGATGGACAATGCCGTCATCGTCGCGGAAGGACTGGTGGAAACGCGGGAGGGTCATGGCGTGGTGGGCTGGCTCGGCTGCCCGGTGAACCCGCGCTATTTCCTGCGGGAGACGCGGCTGACCGGGACATCACCGGAAATCCGGGCGATGGCGCTGTCCCTGCCGGACGAGGACGGGCCGCTGGCGCGGCTTCATGCGCTGTCGGCCGCCGTCAGCGATGCCGTGGCCTATCGCGCCGGCGTGACGACCGCCGACACCACGGCGGCGGAGGCTTTCGCGCTGGGTGCCGGGGTCTGTCAGGACCATGCGCAGGTGTTCATCGCCGGCGCGCGGGCGATGGGCATTCCGGCGCGCTACGTGTCCGGCTATCTGCTGGCCGATGAGGGCGATGTGCTGCACGAGACCCATGGCTGGGCGGAGGCGCTGGTGCCCGAACTGGGCTGGGTGGGATTCGATCCTTCCAACCGGGTCTGCGTGACGGAGCGCTATCTGCGTCTCGCCTGCGGGCTGGATGCGGACGAGGCCGCGCCGATACGCGGTTCCGTGACTGTGGCGGGCGATATCTGGATTGACGCGGACGTCCGGATCGCGCAGGCGGAGGACGGGGTGGAGGAGCGGCAGCTCCAGCGGCAGCAGCAACAAGGTGCGCAGACCACCACGCAGGGTTGAACGACGACAGGAGCCCTTGGGGCAATGACTTATTGTGTGGCGGTGCGGGTCGACCAGGGGCTGGTCATGCTGTCCGACACCCGCACCAATGCGGGGATGGACAATATTGCCCGCTTCCGCAAGAGCTTCACCTACAGCGTGCCGGGCGAGCGCGCGATCACCATGATGTGTTCGGGCAATCTGTCGATCACCCAGGGGGTGAAGGCGATGCTGAGCCGCGCGATCAAGGATGCGGCGCTGGACCCGGACGTGGAAACGATCCTCAACTGCTCCACCATGCACCGCGTCGCGCAGATCGTGGGGGAGGCGATGTGCACGATGCAGGGTCGCTATCGCAGCACCATAGAGATGCAGGGCGCGGCGGCGGACGCCTCCATCCTGATCGCCGGCCAGCGCAGGGGTGGCAAGCCGCGGCTCTACCTCATCTATTCGGCAGGCAATTTCATCGAGGCGACGGAGGACACGCCCTTCTTCCAGATCGGCGAGCATAAATATGGCAAGCCGATCCTGGATCGCATCGTGAAGCGCGAAACCAGCCTGGAGGATGCGACCAAGGCAGTGCTGGTGTCGATGGATTCGACCCTGCGCTCCAACCTGTCGGTGGGGATGCCGCTGGACCTCACGGTGATCGAGCGGGATGCCTACGACTTCCGCGTGCGGACCCGGATCGAGGCGGACAATGAGGAATTCCAGCTTCTCTCGCACAGTTGGTCGGCCGCGCTGCGCAAGGGGTTCGAGGATTTGCCCAACGTCCTCGACTGACGGGACTGGCGCCCGCCAAGGTTCAGCTTCTCGCCCGTCAAGCAAATCCATCGCTTGCGCCTCCGGTCGCTTGGCCTATCTCATCCCGACAGACGAATCGCAGCCGGAAAGACATTCATGACCGCCACCCATTCGACCCGCATGCTGATCCTCGGTTCCGGCCCGGCCGGCCTGTCCGCCGCCATCTATGGCGCGCGCGCGGGGCTCGCGCCGATCGTGGTCCAGGGCATGCAGCCGGGTGGCCAGTTGACGATCACGACCGACGTCGAAAATTATCCGGGTTTCCGCGACGTGATCCAGGGGCCCTGGCTGATGGAACAGATGCAGGCGCAGGCGGAGCATGTCGGCGCGCAGATGATGTATGACCAGATCGTCGACGTGGACCTTTCGGAGCGGCCCTTCCGCCTGAAGGGCGACAGCGGCACGCTCTATTATGCCGACAGCCTGGTGATCGCCACCGGCGCCCAGGCCAAATGGCTGGGCACCGAGGGCGAGCAGCTCTTGCAGGGCAAGGGCGTTTCGGCCTGCGCGACCTGTGACGGTTTCTTCTATCGCGGCAAGAAGGTGGTGGTGATCGGTGGCGGCAATACCGCGGTGGAGGAGGCGCTCTACCTCACCAACCACAGCCATGACGTCACGCTGATCCACCGCCGCGACTCGTTGCGGGCGGAAAAGATCCTCCAGCAGCGCCTGTTCGCGCATCCGAACATCAAGGTGCTTTGGAACCAGGCGGTGGAGCGTTTCGTCGGCGGCGGCAATCCGGAGGGTCTGGTCGGCGTCGACCTGGTCGACACGGTGACCGGCCACAGGTCGCATATAGAGACGGATGGCGCTTTCGTCGCCATCGGCCATCAGCCCGCCACCGAGCTGTTCGTCGACAAATTGCCGATGGATGAAGGCTATCTGCTGGTGGAAAAAGGCACGACGAGGACCGCTGTTCCTGGCGTGTTCGCGGCGGGCGACGTCAGCGACAAGGTCTATCGCCAGGCCGTGACCGCCGCGGGCATGGGCTGCATGGCCGCGCTGGACGTGGAAAAGTTCCTGGCCGAAGCCGATTTTGAGGCCGTCGCGGCGGAATAGGGCGGTTCTTCCGCTGGCGGTAATTGGCCAGTTGTCGTCATGAGGCACAGCGGGCTCCTGCGAAGGCAGGAGCCCAGTTCAGACGATGCGATGATTCACTGAGGGCGGAACCGGGCTCTTACGAGCCACTCGTCTCGTTCGAATGCCTTCGCAGGAGCGGGGCGCGTTTCCATTAAATCAGGACGGCCTCCGAATTTGGCCGCCAAACCGGGAACTCAGGCCCCCGTCTTCGCCCGCGCAAAGGCAACAAGCGATCCGAACGTCTCGAACGTGTCGCCGTCTATATCCTCATCCTCGATCAGGATGCCGAAGCGGTCTTCCATTTCGGTAAGCAGGCCTGCGACGGCCATGGAATCCAGTTCCGGCAGCGCGCCGAAAAGCGGCGTGTCCGCATCGAACGCATCGACCCGCTCCTGCGACAGGGCCAGCACATCGCGCAGCAAGGCGCGCATCATCATTTCGATATCCATGGTCCGGTCGACCGGTTGTGCATTGTCCGCCCGCATGATGGGGGCCTACCTAGTCGTTCCGCCGCTAGCCTACAAGCGCGGAAATGGCCGCCCGCGCGGCGGGGAGCCAGATTGACGCCCTTCTGGGATTGAAGAAATCAAGCCGGTAGAGCGTTTCGCGCTCCTCCATCCAATCGGTCTTGTAGCCATTGTCGCCGGTTCCATAGTCGATCGTCGCGACATGATCCTGATCGATGGCGTGGCTGAACATCGCATGGCTGAGCAGGCTGCCGGGGGATGCCCCGTCGAACGCCTGGTCATGCGCCAGCTTGTGGATCAGCGCGGTGCCGTTCTCCACCGTCCAGAGCTGGGTCGCCACCGGCTGACCCTCCAGCCGGGCGAAGCCCAGGCGGAGCGTGCCCGCGTCGCTTTCCCGCTGCGCCAGCGCATGCAGAAAGCGCAGATCGGCTTCGGGCTTCTTCCAGCTTCGTTCCTGCACGGCGGCATAGTCGCGCCACAACGCCTCGGTCAGCCGGTCCGCGATGCTGAGGGTGAAGCGGCTCGCACGCTTCTTGCGCGCTATCAGCGTACGCAGGCGCCCGGGCCTCTGCGCCCAATATTCGTCGAAGGTTCGACCGTTCAGGTGCAATATATGCCGTCCGCCCATCGGCCGCCGGACGCTGAACCAGCCTGCGCGGCGAAAGGCGTCGAGCAGCATGTCCGACGCGGACGTAACGGGATAGAGGTCGACCTGGGCACTGTCCGTCAACAGGGACTGGGCGATGACTTCGACCAGGCGGCGTCGGACCGACTCGTCCGAAGGGCCAAGGAAGACCGGACGCCAGTCGAAACTGTACCAGTTGGCAAGAGCGCTCAGCCGTCCCGCGCCGGGGGAAAGCAGGAACAACCATGCCTGGCACTCCCCCTCCAACGCCTGGAAGATGCGGACGCCGGTCGTCGGAAAGCAATGCGCATGGAGCGATTCGAACCAGTCGATGCGGTCGAACAGCAACGGCGTGCAGGCGCGGTCGAGCGCTGAACCCAACGCGCGGCGCGCTTGTTCGACGCTGCGATATTCCCTTGCGACCAGCAAACCATTATCTCCCCGGCGACAGCATCGCGTTTAGGAAAAAAGTCTGGAGATGGAGTTAAGCGATTCCCCCGCGCCGATTGCGGCCCCGACGATCGACGGCGCGCAGGTCCGGCCGATCGACCATCTGCTGCTGCGCGGCGACCCGGCGCGGCCCGCGCTGGACGGCCGGTCCGGCACGCACAGCTATGCCGAGCTGGAAGCGACATTGGGGCGGCTGGCGGCATGGCTGGCCGGATTCGGACTGGAAAGGGGCGCCCGAGTCGCAAGCTGGATCGCCAAGGGCCCGGTCGCGGCGCTGATGCCGCTCGCCGCGCCCCGCGCCGGGCTCGTGCATGTGCCGGTCAACCCGCTGCTCAAACATGCGCAGGTCGCGCATATATTGGCCGATAGCGGCGCGTCGCTGCTGATCGGAACCGCCAGCCGTCTGGCGACGCTGACGCCGGACGACGTGCCGGAGGGATGCGACCTGCACCGGGAGGATGATGCGGCCTGCGCGATGAGCGGCGGGGAGATATTGGGGCCGTCCCACGCCGCGCCGGACGAACTGGCCGCGATCCTCTATACCAGCGGATCGACCGGGCGGCCCAAGGGCGTGATGCTGAGCCACTCCAATCTCTGGCTGGGGGCCGTGTCGGTGGCGGAATATCTGAAGCTGACGGCGGAGGACCGGACGCTTTGCGTGCTCCCCTTCAGCTTCGATTATGGGCAGAACCAGTTGTTTTCGACCTGGTGCGCCGGCGGGTGCGTCTTTCCGCTCGATTATCTGACGCCGCGCGACGTGGTGAAGTCGGTGGACCGGCGGGACATCACCACCTTGGCCGGGGTGCCGCCGCTCTGGGTGCAACTGGTCGAACTGGACTGGCCCGCCGATGTGGCGGTAAAGCTCAGGCGGCTCACCAATAGTGGCGGGGCGCTGACGCGGCCGTTGGTGGCGAAGCTGCGGGCGCTGTTTCCAAGGGCGGACCTCTATCCCATGTACGGGCTGACAGAGGCGTTCCGCTCCACTTATTTGCCGCCCGCGCTGGTGGCCAGCCATCCCGACAGCATGGGATCGGCGATTCCCCATGCGGAGATATTGGTCGTCCGCCCGGACGGCTCGATTGCGGGCGACGATGAGCCCGGCGAACTGGTGCATTGCGGGCCGCTGGTGGCGCAGGGCTATTGGCGCGACCCCGTGCGCACGGGGGAGCGATTCCGGCCCGCGCCGCCCGCTTCCCGCTATGGCGGCATGGCGGTATGGTCGGGCGACACGGTGCGGAGGGATGCTGGGGGCCTGCTCTATTTCGTCGGACGCGATGATGCGATGATCAAGTCGGCTGGCAACCGCATCAGCCCGACGGAGATAGAGGAAGCCGCCGTCGCCGTGGACGGCATTGCAGAGGCGGTGGCGCTGGGCGTCCGGGACGAGCGGCTGGGACAGGCTGTGTTGTTGCTGTTGCGCACCGCTTCGCCGGAGCTAAAGGCGCAGGTGGAGGGCCGGCTTCGGCAGGAGCTTCCCAATTTCATGCAACCGCGCGAGATCGTCATGCTTCCCGAATTCCCCCGCAATCCCAATGGCAAGATCGACCGCGTCGCGCTGGCGAAGGAATTTGCCGCATGAAGCCGATGGGACCGGTCCCGCCCTTCTTCACGGGCGAGGAGGGCATGTTGCTGATCGGCGGCTGCGGCGCGGGGAGCCTGGTCGGGGAGGCTGGCGACACGCCCCTGTTCGTCTATGACATGGGCATAATGGAGGGGCAGGTTCGGGCGTTCCGCGCCGCCATGCCCGCCATGCTGTCGCTCCATTATGCAGTGAAGGCCAATCCCTACCTGCCCCTGCTGGAGCGCATGGCGAAGCTGGTCGACGGCTTCGACGTGGCGTCGGGCGGGGAACTGGCGCGGGCGCTGGAGGCGGGGATGGACGCCGCCCATATCAGCTTTGCCGGACCGGGAAAGCGCGACGATGAACTGATCGCCGCCATCGACAGCGGCGCGACCATCAACCTGGAATCGGAGGGTGAGGCGCGAAGGGCCATCGCCCTTGCCGGGCAGCGCGGCAGGACGCCGAAGCTGGCGGTGCGGGTGAACCCGGATTTCGACCTCAAGGGGTCGGGCATGCGCATGGGCGGCGGCGCCAAACCCTTCGGCGTGGATGCGGAGCGGGCGGCCGCGCTGGCGCGCTGGGTGATCGATGCCGGGGGCGAATGGCGCGGCTGGCATATCTTCACCGGCAGCCAGGCTCTGGGCGCGCAGGCATTGATCGAAACGCAGGCCGCCACCATCGATCTCGCCACTCGCCTGTCCGACAGCGTGGGCGTCGCGCCGCCGCTGGTCAATCTGGGCGGCGGCTTCGGCATTCCCTATTTCCCCGGCGACGAACGGCTGGATATCCGCCCCATCGGTGATGCGCTGGCCAGGCTGCTCGACGGACGCGCGGACATATTGAAGGATAGCGCCTTCGCCATGGAACTGGGCCGATGGCTGGTGGGCGAGGCGGGTGTCTACCTCACCCGCATAGTCGATGTGAAGAAAAGCCAGGGCGAAACCTTCGTCGTCGTCGATGGGGGGCTGCATCATCAGCTCGCGGCGAGCGGCAATTTCGGTACGGTCGTCCGTCGCAACTATCCCATCGCCGTCGCCAATCGCTTCGGGGAAGCTCCGGCGGAGGAAGCCGTGACGGTCGTGGGCTGCCTGTGCACGCCCATCGACAGGCTGGGGGACAAGGTCGCGCTGCCACCGGTGGAGGAGGGCGATCTTATCGCGATCTTCCTTGCGGGCGCTTATGGTGCCTCGGCCAGCCCGGCCGCATTTCTTGGACATCCGGCGCCTTTGGAACTGCTCGTCGGCTGATTTTAATGAACTGATTTGCCAATAACTTAACTCCTAACGCTATTTTTACCCTTTGTGGGCAAGAAGGCCGTCGAAGCTGAGTGCTTGACGGTTGCCGGCGCCCCCCTTTGGCGGCTGTCGGTGTGGCCGCAAAAGGGGTTGAATCTATGCGTTTCCTGTCGGTTTCCCGCGCGATGATCGGCGTATCACTGCCGGTCCTGGCTCTTTCGGGCTGCGCTTCGGGCGGGAGCGCGCCCAATCTGCCCCCGGCGTCCTTCGTTTCGACGCAGGAGGGGCCGGGCGAGGAATATGTGATCGGGCCGCTCGACGACCTCACCATCTTCGTCTGGCGCAATCCGGACCTGGGCGCGAAGGTGCAGGTGCGACCCGACGGACGCATCACCACCCCGCTTATTTCCGACATGCCCGCGGTCGGCAAGACCCCCAGGCAACTGGCTGACGACCTGAAGGTCGCGCT
The DNA here is from genome assembly GCF_049913335.1 of Sphingobium sp. R-21. Taxonomy (NCBI): domain Bacteria; kingdom Pseudomonadati; phylum Pseudomonadota; class Alphaproteobacteria; order Sphingomonadales; family Sphingobiaceae; genus Sphingobium; species Sphingobium sp. R-21. Next base: position 1,047,260 of record NZ_CP184375.1, read on the forward strand.
CGGCAAATATATCGAAAATCCGCTGGTGTCGGTGATCGTCAACAATTTCTCCGGCACCTTCAGCCAGCAGGTGCGGATCGTCGGCGCGACGGAGAAACCCGCCTCCATCCCCTATCGCGCCAACATGACGCTGCTCGACGCGATGATCTCGGTCGGCGGCCTCAGCGAATATGCGGCGGGCAACAAGGCAAAGCTGGTCCGCTACAACAAGGAAAACGGCAAGCAGCAGGAATATCAGGTCCGCATCGGCGACCTGCTGAAGCGCGGGGACAGCAAGGCGAACGTCATGCTGGCGCCCGGCGACGTCATCATCATTCCCGAAAGCATGTTCTGACATGGCGGCGCTGGTCGACGAACTGCTGGTCATCCTGTATGGGCTCTGGCTCCGCCGCTGGCTGGCGCTGGGGGTGGCATGGGGCGTGTGCCTGCTCGGCTGGCTGGGCGTGGCGCTCATCCCCAACAGCTATGAATCCAAGGCGCGGGTCTATGTGAACACCCAGTCGCTGCTGGAGGACAAGGTGGGCATCACCCAGGTCCAGGCGCAGCAGGATCTGGATCGCCTGCGCCAGACGCTGGCCAGCACCGCCAATCTGGAACGGGTGGTCAAGGAAACGGACCTCAACCGGACGGTTGACGGGCCGCGTGACCTGGCAGCGAAGATCACCAGGCTGCGCGAGAACATCACGGTGATGGCCCAGCTTGACCCCAGCATGATCGACATCAGCGCCACCTGGGCCGACTCCGGCCTGTCGGATGGCGCAAATGCGCGCATTTCGCAGCAGATCGTGCAGAAGCTGGTCGACATCTTCCAGGAAACCAACCTTTCCTCCGACAAGGTGGAGACGAGCCAGAGCCTCGCCTTCCTCGACCAGCAACTGGCGGCGCGGGGCAAGCAGCTTGCCGCCGCCGAACAGCGCCGCGTGGACTTTGAGCAGCGCTATGCGGGCATGCTGCCGGGCGCGGGGTCGATCGGCCAGCGCATGGACGCCGCCCGGTCGGAGATCAACAGCATCGATTCGCAGCTCGTGCAGGCGCAGAGCGCGCTGGCGGCGATGAACGGGCAGCTTGCCGGCACGCCGCAGACCTTGCCGGGCGTCGGCGCTTCGGGCGGTCCTTCGGCCCTGGCGCAGGCGCAGGCGGATCTTGCGTCGATGCGGGCGCGCGGCTTCACCAACAGCCATCCCGACGTGATCGCGGCCCAGCGGCAGGTGGACCTGCTGCGCGGTCAGGGCGGCGGCAGCGTGGGCAGCACTCCCAATCCCGCCTATCTCTCGATCAGGTCAATGCAGGCGGAACGCGCCGCGACGGTGCAGGGGCTGTCCGCCCGCAAGGCGCAGTTGCAGGCCGACCTCAACGCCATGGCTTCGCGCCAGACCGATGAGCCCGGCCTCGCCGCCGAGCAGGAACGGCTCGACCGCGACTATCAGGTGCTCAAGACCCAATATGACAAGTTGCTGGCCGACCGCGAGGAAATCCGCCTGCGCGGCGATGTGAAGTCGGAAACCGGATCGGTCCAGTTCCGCGTGATCAATCCGCCCAGCCTGCCGACCGCTCCCGCCGCACCCAACCGGCCGCTGCTGTTGCTGGGGGTGCTGATCCTGGGACTGGGCGCGGGCGTCGGCACGGCCTTTGCCGTGGCCCAGCTCAAGGGCGGCTTCCCCAATGCGGCGCGGCTGGAAAAGGCGCTGGGCGTCGCCGTGATCGGATCGATCAGCCAGACCGTCAACGCGGCGCAACTCGCGATGGAAAGGCAGCGGATGAAGTGGTTCGCAGGCGCCAGCGGCGGCCTGGCGGCGCTGTGCCTGCTGCTGATCGTCATCGAATTCGTCCAGCGCGGGTTGGCCTGAGGAGGGACTGGAAATGAACAAGCACAAGTCCCTTTCCGGCGGATCGCTGATCGAGCGGGCGACCGAGATCTACGATTTCAGTGCGGCCCTGCGTGGGCGCGCGGCGCCAGCGGTCGAGGTTCCGGCGGGCGAACCGGTGGTGGAGGTCGCACAACCTGCGGCCCTTGCCGTGGACACGCCTGTCCCCGGCCATCGCGCGCCGGACTGGACCGGGCCGGTCCAGCCGATCGACCGCATCGCGCTGGTCGAGGCGGGCTATCTGCTGCCCGACGGTCCGGTTACCGCGATGAGCGAGGAATTCCGGCTGCTCAAGCGTGACCTGCTGGCGGAACTGGCGGGCAACAACCGCGGAAACCGGGTGCTGATCTGCTCCGCGCATAGTGGCGAAGGCAAGAGCTTCTGCGCGATCAATCTGGCGCTCAGCCTCGCTGCGGAGAAGGAGCGCGAGATCCTGTTGGTCGACGCCGATTTCGGCAAGCCTGCCATCCCTGAGGCGCTGGGTCTGACGGCGGGGCCGGGCCTGATGGACGCGCTGGCCGATCCGGCCATCGCCATAGAGGATATCGTGCTGCGCACCGATATCCCGTCCCTGTCCGTGCTTCCTGCCGGGCAGCGGAGCAATAACGACACCGAATATCTCGCTTCCGCGCGGACGGAAATGCTGCTCAACCGGCTGACCGAGGGACGCCCCGACCGCATCATCCTGTTCGATTCGCCCCCTTTGCTGGCCGCATCCCCGGCGGCGGTGCTGGCGAGCCACGCCGCCATCGCGCTGCTGGTCGTGCGCGCGGACAGGACGACCGAAAGCGCGCTGCGCGACGCGGCCGGTCTGCTCAAGGGCGCGTCCCAGGTGAAGCTGCTCCTGAACGGTGTGAACTTCGCCAGCGGCGGACGGCGTTTCGGTAGCTATCACGCATATGGCCATGATGCGGAGCATGGTGGCTCATGATCTCCCGCATTGCCCTTCTTCTCGCGGGGATGGCCCTGGCCTCGCCCGCGCTTGCACGCGATGAGGAGCGCAAGGTCGACGTCTCCCCCTATCTGGGTGTCGACCAGGTCGTGGTCGCGCCGATCCAGGGCGGCGGCGACGTGCTGACCTATACCAACGTCACCGCGGGCGTGACGGCCAGCGTGCAGACCCGACGGCTGGAAGCAGCGGCGGACGTGCAATATGCGCACAGCTTCGGCTGGGGCGAAAACCTCAGCGATCAGGATATCATCAGCGGTATCGTCAGTGGCCAATATGCCCTGGCGCGCGGGCTGACGCTGAATGCAGGTGGATTGGCGACGCGGGTCCGTACAGACGGGTTTTCCGGCGCTTCGGTGCGCAATAACGGCTATAGCAGCCAGGTCTATGCCGGCTATGTCGGCCCGTCCTATGTCACGCGGCTGGGCGATCTGGACGTCAGCGCCTCCTACCGGCTGGGCTATGCGCGGGTCGAGGACGACGTGAATGTCGACTTCCCCGGCGCGCCGCTGGGCAGAGGATTTGCGGAATCGACCACCCATGACCTGATGGGTTCTGTCGGCGTCGGGCCGGGGGTGTGGATGCCGCTGGGCCTTGTCGCCAGCGCCGGCTACAGCCGGGAGGATGCGAGCCAGCTCGACCAGCGGTTTGAAGATAAATGGGCGCGGCTTGACGCGACCCTGCCGGTGTCGCCCACGCTCGCCCTGATTGGCGGCGTCGGCTATGAGAAGATGGAGATAAGCCAGCATTCGCCCTTGCTGGACGCCAACGGCGTGCCGGTGATTTCCTCCGGCGGCCGCTATGTCACGGACGGCAGTTCGTCCCGCCAGCTCATCTATGATTTCGACGACATCATCTGGGATGTCGGCGTCCTCTGGCGGCCCAGCCACCGCACGTCGCTGACCGCGCGCGTGGGCGAACGCTACGGCGGCATGACCTATTCCGGCAGCTTCATCTGGCAGGGACGCGACAAGTCCTTTGCCCTGGTGGTGTTCGACGGCATCGACAGCTTCGGACGGGTCATCACCTCCGATGTGGCGGCGCTCTCGGGCAGCAACCTCAATGTCGTGCGCAATCCCTTCACGGGCGATTTCACTGGCTGCGCTTTCTCGACCACTGGCGGCGGCCAGTGCTTCAACGACGCGCTGGCGGGTATCACCGGCGCCAATTTCCGCTATCGCGGCGTCGCCGCGCAGTTCGCCGCGGAACGCGGACCCTGGGGCTTGGGCGTGGGCCTTGGCTATTCGCAACGCAAATTCGTGACGCCTTCGGGCGAAACCGTGCTGGTGCGCGGCACGAGGGACCAGAACTGGTACGGCAACGCCTCTCTCACCTACCGGATGGACAGCCATTCCAGTATCGATACGGCCGTCTACGCCAATTATTTCGACGCCAGCGGCAACCGGCTGGATGTGCTGAACCTGGGCGCCTTCGCCAGCTATTACCGGCTCGTCACGCGCAATCTTCAGGCGTCCGCCTCCGTCGGCGTGGACAGCGCCAAGGCGGACAAGCTGGACGCCGTCATCAACGCCATGGGCCAGCTTGGCCTTCGATACACATTTTAAGCCAATGCCCCGTCGGGTGGAGAGATAGATATGTACGATCAGTTCTACGGATTGCAGGGACGCCCGTTCCAGCTGACGCCGGACCCGCATTTCTATTTCGAGAGCGCGACGCACCGCAAGGCGCTGTCCTATCTGGGCTATGGCCTGGCCCAGGGGGAGGGCTTCATCGTCATCACCGGCGACATCGGCGCGGGCAAGACGACGCTGGTCGGTCACCTCATGAATACCATCGATCCTTCGCGGCTGACGGCGGTGAAGGTCGTCTCTACCCAGGTGGAGGGCGACGACATGCTGCGCCTTGCCGCGCAGAGCTTCGGCCTGGGCGTGGACGGCATGCCCAAGGCGCAGATACTGAGGCAGATCGAGGCTTTTCTCCATGCGCAGGCACGGGCCGGCAAGCGGTCGCTGCTGATCGTGGACGAAGCGCAGAATCTGCCAATCTCGGCCATTGAGGAATTGCGGATGCTCTCCAATTTCCAATTGGGTGGGCAGTCGCTGTTGCAGATTTTCCTGCTGGGCCAGCCGGAATTTCGCGATCTGCTGAAATCATCGGAACTGGAGCAGCTTCGCCAGCGCGTGATCGCCACCCATCATCTGGAACCGATGATGCGGCGGGAGGTCGAACCCTATATCCTGCATCGCCTGTCGCTGGCCGGATGGCAGGGCGACCCGCAATTCACGGCGGAGGCTTTCGCCGCCATCTATGCCGCAACGGGCGGCGTGCCTCGCCGGATCAACGTGCTGGTCAGCCGCGTTTTGCTGCTGGGCGCGCTCGACCAGCTTTCGGTGATCGATGCTGAGGTGGTATATGCGGTGGTGAATGACATGGGTGCGGACACGGACGTGACCCCCGAACCGATGGCGCGCAACGTGCTGGACGAGGCGGAGGAGCTGGCGGACATGCCTGCCGCTGCGCCTGTTGCGGCCGATCCGATCGTGTCCGAGGAGGTCGCGGCCTTGCGCGCAGAGGTCGACGCGCTGCGCGCCGCCCGGCCCGATCCGTCCATGCACCTGCTGGACGAGATCGCCTCTCTGCGAGCCGAGATCGACACGCTTCGGGCTGAGAACGACTTTGCCCGCAGCGCGCCGAGCGTCGATCCCGAAGCGCTCAAGGATTGCTTCGCCCTCGTCGAGGAACGGCTTTCCACGCTGGAATTCCGGGTGACGGAACAGGACACGGCACTGCGCCGGGTACTGACGCTGCTCGTCGAGTGGGTCGAGCGCGAGGAAAGGCTGGGCGAGGCGCAGCAAAGCGCCGCCGCCTGACCGGACTCATGCGGAACGCCCTATCCGTCGACGTCGAGGACTGGTTCCAGGTCGGCGCCTTTGAGCATACGATCCGGCGCGAGGATTGGGCCAGTCTGGCCCATCGGGTCGAGCACAATACCGATGCGGTGCTGGCGCTGTTCGAGGAGGCAGGGGTCCACGCGACCTTCTTCACGCTCGGCTGGGTGGCGGAGCGCTATCCGGCGCTGATGCGGCGCATTGTCACGGCGGGGCATGAGGTCGCCAGCCATGGCTATGACCATAAGCGGGTCTTCACCTTCGACGGAGCGCAATTCCGCGCTGATCTGCGCAGGTCGCGGGCGATATTGGAGGATGCGACCGGTCAGGCGGTGACCGGTTATCGCGCGCCCAGCTTTTCCATCGACCGGCGCAACCCCTGGGCCCATGAGGTGCTGGCGGAGGAAGGCTATACTTATTCCAGCAGCGTCGCGCCGATCCGGCATGATCATTATGGCTGGCCCGAATCGCCCCGCTTCGCCTGGAGGCCGGTCAAGGGATCGCCGCTCGTCGAATTGCCCGTGACCACCGCGAAGTTTGCCGGTCGGACGCTGGCGGCTGGCGGCGGCGGCTTCTTCCGGCTGCTACCCTATGGTTTTTCGCGCTGGGCTATCCGGCAGGTGAACCAGCGGGAAGGTCGACCGGCGATCATCTATTTTCATCCCTGGGAAATCGACCCTGACCAGCCGCGCGTCGACGGCGCGCCCTTGCGCTCGCGGGTGCGGCATTACAGCAATCTGTCGGTCATGGCGGCCAAGCTGCGCCGCCTGACGCGGGACTTTTCCTGGACCCGCGTGGATGCGCTGGCGGCGCAGGAAGTGGAGCGGGCAGCATGATGGCGGGGGAGATGCTCGTCACGACGTTGAATCTCGCCGATCCGGCGCAGCGGGCGGCAGCGGATGACTTCGTGATGGCGCATCCGGCGGGGACGCCCTTTCACCGGCCCGCCTGGTTGACGGGCGTGGAGCGGGGGACGGGCAATCGGGCACATATGCTGGCCGCCGTGGCTCCTTCCGGGGAGGTGGTCGGGCTGCTGCCGCTGCATCATGTGAAGAGCGCCCTGTTCGGCCAGGCCCTGGTGTCTTCGGGCTTTGCCGTCGATGGAGGGATTCTCGCCAGCGACCCGGCGGCAGTGCCTGCGCTGGCGGCAGCCTGCGAGGGCATGGCGCGGGACGGCGGCATCGCCTCGGTCGAAATTCGCGGCGGACCGGTGCCGGGCAGTGACTGGACGCTGCATGAGGACAGCCATCTTGGCTTTGCGCGGCCTATCGCGGCGGACGATGAGGCGGAACTGCTCGCCGTGCCGCGCAAGCATCGGGCGGAACTGCGCAAGGCGCTCGCCAACGATGCGCTGCGCGTCGAGATCGGGCGGGAAGCGCGACATCGGCAGGCGCATTACCGGGTCTATTCGGAAAGCGTGCGCAATCTCGGCACACCGGTCTTCCCGGCGCGGCTGTTCCGCGAGGTGCTGGCGGCCTTTGGCGAGGATGCCGATATATTGGTCGTTCATGACGGCGATCGGCCGGTTTCGGCGGTGCTGACCCTCTATCATCAGGGGCGGGTCATGCCCTTCTGGGGCGGGGGTATCGCGGACGCGCGGCGGCTGCGATCGAACGAACTCATGTATTACCGACTGATGGGCCATGGCCGCGCGCGGGGCATGCGCATCTTCGACTTCGGCCGTTCCAAGACAGGCAGCGGCCAGGCGGCCTGGAAGAAGAGCTTCGGCTTCGACCCTGTTCCGCTTTCCTATCATAGCTGGTCGTCCACGGGCGAGCGGCGGGACATCAATCCCAACAGCCCGCACAATCAGCGGCGGGTCGACCTCTGGAAGAAGCTGCCCTTGCCGGTCGCCAACCTCATCGGGCCGCTTATCGCGCGAGGGTTGGGATGAGGGGAGACATTCTCTTCCTCTGCCATCGCATCCCCTTCCCGCCGGACCGGGGCGACAAGATTCGGTCCTTTCATCTGCTCAAGCGGATGGCGGAGGTCGCGCCCGTCCACGTCGGCTGCTTTGCCGACGATGCGCGGGACATGGGCTTTGCCGCCGACATGGCGAAGATCGCCGCCAGCCAATATGTGCTGATGCGCGACCGCTCGCGCATCCTGGCTGGCCTCAAGGGGCTGGTGCAGCGCCAGCCCCTGCTGGTTTCATTGTTCGATCATCCCGACCTGCATCGATGGGTCGCGACGACGCTGGCGGAGCGGCCTATCGCGGCGGTGGTTACCTATTCGGCGCAGATGGCGCATTTCGTGCCGGTGCTGGCGGACGGCGTGCGCTTCGTCATGGATTTCGTGGATCTCGATTCGGCCAAATATGCCGCTTATGGCGCACAAGGCTCCGGTCCCATGGCGTGGATCAACCGGCGCGAAGGACGCATGCTGCTGAACTTCGAGCGGCAGGTGGCGGAGCGCGCCGACCTCTGCGCCTTTGTGAGCGAGGCGGAGGCGGAGCTGTTCCGGCGTGCAAGCGGTCTGGGGCCGGATCGCATCGTCGGCATCGATAATGGCGTCGCGCTGGATTTCTTCGATCCCGCAGCGGATTTCCCCGCCGTCGATCGGCCCGAGGGGCGGCTGCTCGTCTTCACCGGCCAGATGGACTATCGTCCCAATGTGGAGGCGGTGGAGAGCTTCGCCCGCGAAACCCTGCCCGCGATCCGTGCCCGCTGTCCGGAAGCGATTTTCGTCATTGTCGGCCGCAATCCGACGAAATCGGTGCAGGCGCTGGCGGCTTTGCCCGGCGTGATCGTGACCGGCGCCGTGCCTGATGTTCGCGGCTGGCTGGCGGCGGCCGACGTGGTGGTGGCGCCGCTGCGGATCGCGCGGGGTATCCAGAACAAGGTGCTGGAGGCGATGGCCATGGCGCGGCCCGTCCTCGCGTCGCCCCAGGCTGCCGAAGGGATTGACGCCCGCGATGGCGAGCATCTGCTGATTGCCGCTGACCCCGCGCAGGAAGCGGGGAAGATCCTTGCTCTGCTCGCCGATCCGGCCCATGCCGCGCGCCTCGGCCGTGCGGCACGATCGCGGATGGAGGAGCGCTACCGCTGGTCCGCGACGCTGGCGAATCTGCCGGACCTGCTGTTCGGATCGTCGGAAGCCGACGACGCGAGGGCCGCGTGATGGAAGACGCGCTTCAAATACGGCGGGAGGTAAAGCTGTCAGGCTGGCGTGGTCATCTGACCGCGCTTGCCATCATTGCCGGCACGATCCTGGCGTTGTTCCACCGCGACCTGCTGGGCATGATGGCGATCTGGTGGACCGCATCGACCTACGGGCATTGCCTGTTCATCCCCATCCTGGTCGCATGGCTGGTGCAGCAGCGTTTGCCGGGCCTGCGCCGGCTGGAGCCGTCGGCCTGGGCGCCGGGGCTGCTCTGGCTGGGGCTGGGCGTATTTTCCTGGATGCTGGGCGCTGCGGCGGGCGTGGCCGTGGTGCGCCACGGCGCGCTGATCCTGATGTTGCAGGGTTCGGTGATCGCCTTGCTGGGCCCCGCCGTGACGCGGGCGTTGCTCTTTCCGCTGTTCTACGCCTTTTTCATGGTCCCCTTCGGTGAGGAAATCGTCGCCCCTCTCCAATTGCTGACCGCGCATATCAGCATGGTCCTGCTCCATCTGACCGGCGTTCCGGCGCAGATGCAGGGCATCTTCATCACCACGCCCAATGGCTATTTCGAGGTGGCGGAGGCCTGCTCCGGCGCGAAATTCGTGATCGCCATGACGGCCTATGGCCTATTGGTCTGCAATGTCTGCTTCACCAGCTGGCGGCGACGGATCATTTTCATGGCGGGCGCGCTCTCCCTGTCCATATTGGCCAACGGGGTGCGTGCCTTCGCCACCATCTTCGTCGCTGAAGTGACCACCATCGATGCGGCGGCCGGTTTCGATCATGTGGTTTATGGCTGGCTGTTCTTCGCCATCATCATGACGATCGTGATGGCAGCCGCCTGGCCATTTTTCGACCGGCAGCCCGGCGATCCCTGGTTCGATCCCGAACGATTGCGCGGTGAAGGCCATTCTTCGCCCGGCATCCTCGCCGGCGGCGCGCTGGCCATGATCGTGGCCGCGCCGCTATGGCTGGCGACGAGCGGCATGGCCGGCGCGCCGCTTGCCAGTCCGCCCGTCATGCCGGACGTGAAGGGCTGGACGCGGGTCGATGAGCCGCCGCTTTCTTCATGGCGGCCGCGCTTCGATGGCGCCGATTATCTGGCGATGGCAAGATATGGCAACGCGGTAGGGCAGGTCGTCGATCTCGCCATCGCGACCTTCGACCGGCAGGATGAGGGGCGCGAACTGGTCGGTTTCGGTCAGGGCGCCGCCGGAGCAGATAGCGGATGGACCTGGTCGCAGCCCGCCGCGGCGCCCGACGGCGCGCGGGGTGAGCAGATCACCGGGCCCGGCCGGACGGTGCGCCATGTGGTCAGCTTCTATGTCGTGGGCAACGGCCAGCCCACGGGAAGCGCTCATCTGGTCAAGCTGGAGACGATGAAGGCGCGCATCCTGGGTCGCGACCAGCGCGCCGCCGCGGTGCTGGTTTCGGCGGAGGAACGGGCCGGGCGCCCTTCGGATGCCGCCATCGCCTCCTTCCTTCATGATTTGGGCGATGTGAAGGATTTGGCTGACCGCAGCCTCCGAACCCGCTAAGACCCGTCGAATGTGCGGAATAGCGGGCATTTTCCATCTTGAAACAGCCAAGCCGGTCGATCCGGCGCGGGTCGGGCTGATGCTGGATGCCATGCCCTGGCGCGGACCGGACGACAGCGGCATCTGGACCGCGCCGGGCATTGGGCTGGGCCATCTGCGCCTCTCGATCATCGACCTGGGCAGCGGCGCGCAACCTATGCTGACGGAGGATGACAGCTTGGCCGTCGTCTTCAACGGCGAAATCTACAATTTCCGGGAGGTGCGCGCCGAACTGGAGGCCAAGGGCCATGTCTTCCGCACGCATAGCGATACGGAAGTCATCCTGCACGGCTATCGCCAATGGGGCGAGGCCTGCGTCGAGAAGTTCAATGGCATGTTCGCCTTCGCCCTGTTCGATGCGCGGGCGCAGGCGCTCTGGCTGGTGCGCGACAGGCTTGGCGTGAAGCCGCTCCATTATGCGCTGCTGTCGGACGGCAGCCTGATCTTCGGATCGGAACTCAAGAGCCTGCTCGCCCATCCGCTTTTGCGGCGCGCTCCGGACCTGTCTGCGGTCGAGGATTATCTTGCTTTTGGCTATGTGCCCGATGACGCCTGCATGGTGGCCGGCGTGCGGAAGCTGGGCGCGGGCGAGACGCTCCGCATCGTGCGTGGCCGGCCCCTGCCGCAACCGCAGCGCTACTGGGACATCAGCTTTGCCGATCGCAGCAGCGCGAAGCCGGAGGCGCTGGAGGAGGAACTGGTCGCGCTGATGCGGCAGGCGGTGCGATCCCGCATGGTGGCGGACGTGCCGCTGGGCGCCTTCCTCTCGGGTGGGGTGGACAGCAGCAGCGTCGTCGCGCTGATGGCGGAGGCGTCGAAACAGGCGGTCAGGACCTGCACCATCGGCTTCGACGTCAAGGAACTGGATGAAACCGCCTATGCCGACAGGGTTGCGCGGCGCTTTGCCACCGATCATCGCACCCGCATCGTGTCGCCGGATGATTATGGGCTGATCGACACATTGGCGCTCCATTTCGACGAACCCTTCGCCGATGCCTCGGCGCTGCCGACCTATCGGGTGTGTGAACTGGCGCGAGAGAAGGTGACGGTGGCCCTTTCCGGAGATGGTGCGGATGAGGCCTTTGCCGGCTATCGGCGGCATCGTTTCCAGATGCAGGGGGAGCGACTGCGCGGTCTGATCCCCGCTTCGGTGCGGCAGCCCTTGTTCGGAACCCTGGGGCGCTGGTATCCCAAGGCGGACTGGGCTCCCCGGCCCCTGCGGGCCAAATCGACCCTGCTCGAACTGGCGGGGGAGGGCGGGGAAGCCTATGCCGCGTCAGTCGGGGTGACGCCCCATGCCCTGCGGCAGCGACTGTTCAGCCAGGATATGAAGACCCGCCTCGGCGCCTATCGGGCGGAGGATCGCTATATCAGGACGATGGCGCAGGCGCCGGCACGCGATCCGCTCGACCGCGCGCAATATGCGGACATGCGCATCTGGCTGCCCGGCGACATCCTGACCAAGACCGACCGGATGAGCATGGCCGTCAGCCTGGAAGCGCGGGAGCCCCTGCTGGATCACCGGCTGGTCGAGTTCGCCGCCCGCCTGCCCGTGGCGCAAAGGATTCGCGGGAACAGCGGCAAATATCTGATGAAGAAGGCGATGGAGCCCTTCCTGCCGCAGGACATACTCTATCGCCCGAAAATGGGCTTCGTGACCCCGATCAGCGCATGGTTTCGCGGCCCGCTGGCGGGTGAAGCGACGGCGATCGCGGGCGGCTCCGCTCTGGCCCGGACGGGGTGGTTCGATCCGCGGGTGCTGGGGAAGGCGGCGGCGGACCATAAATCAGGGCTGGCCGATCATGGGCGGCTGCTGTGGCAATTGCTGATGCTGGACAAGGCTTTGATGCGATTGTTCAGCCTCTGATGCGGGATCGCCCTATGACGGGGCTGCGCGCCGGGCGGGTGGCCGATCAAATCCTTGCAAGCCGTGCGAAGCAGTGCCAACGGGACGGACACGCCAAGCTGATCAGGGTCCATAAGTGACAGTCTCCAAGGAAATATTGCGGGTGCGCCTGTACCTGCTGTGTCTGCTGGGGGACATGGCGGGACTTTTCCTGTCCTTCCTGCTCGCCAATTATCTGGTGCTGGGCGCATGGCTGGGCGAACCGGGCAAGCCGCACGGCATCGTCATGTTCGCGATGATCGCGCCGATCTATGTGCTGCTGGGGGTGCAGGGCGGCGCCTATGGCATCCATATGCTGGAAAACCTGCGGCGCGGCATTTTCCAGGGGTTGATGGCCTTGGCGCAGGCGGCGATGCTGATGCTGTTGATCGTCTATCTGGGCAAGATCGCGGAGCAGCTTTCGCGTCTGACCTTCATCGTCGGGTTGGGGATATCGGCGGCCGGCGTGGCGACCGTGCGGCTCGCCATCGGGCGGCTGAGCGCCCATCTGCTGGGTGAGGTGCCGCATCTGACCGTGGTCATCATGGACGGGGTGGCGATCGATACCGGTCCGCACATGCATTTGATCGAGGCCGCCGCTGCCGGCCTGCATCCAAAGGGGCATGATGCCGACATGGCCGCCAGGCTGGCCGCCGCCGTCGGCATGGCGGAACGGGTGATCGTCGCCTGCCCGATGGATCGAATGGACGACTGGTCGGTGGCCCTGAAGTCCCTGTCCGCGCGGGGCGAGATAGTGGTGCCGGAACTGCTGCGTTTTGCCCCCGCGCGGGTGGATGAGTTCGACGGCCAGCCGACGATCATCGTCGCGGGCGGGCCGTTCCAGTTTCGCGACCGCCTCATCAAACGATTCTTCGACATCATCGTCGCGACGGCGGCAACCATTGCGCTGTCCCCGGTGCTGATCGCCGCTGCGCTGGCCGTGAAACTGACCAGTCCCGGTCCGGTCATCTTCCGCCAGCCGCGGATCGGGCGGGATGCCCGGCCGTTCAACATCTACAAATTCCGTTCGATGCGGACGGAGGCAAGCGACCGGAAGGCCGACAAGTTGACCACGCGCGACGACGATAGGGTGACGGCCGTGGGCCGTTTTCTGCGCAAGACCAGCATCGATGAGCTGCCGCAACTGTTCAATGTCCTGCGCGGCGACATGAGCATCGTCGGCCCGCGCCCTCACGCCGCCGCCGCCAAGGCCGGTGACAGCCTCTATTGGGAAGTGGACGAGCGCTATTGGGAGCGGCATTGCATCAAGCCGGGCATGACCGGGCTGGCGCAGGTGCGCGGTCATCGCGGTTCTACCGATGATCATCAGGATCTGATCGACCGGCTTCAGTCGGACCTGGAATATGTCACCAAATGGTCGATCTGGCGTGACCTGCGCATCATCGTCGCGACCATTGGCGTGCTCGTGCATCACAAGGCTTATTGAGAGGTGGGCCTATTGATGGACCGGACCGATCTGATCGCGACCCTGGCGCTGCTGTTGTCTCTGACGGCGGTGGCATGGCCGTTCCTCTTCTATCCGCTGGTTCTGCGCCTGCTGCCCACCCGGCCGGAAAAGCCGGTGGCAGGGCCGGCGCCGTCCGCCTCGCTGCTTTTCTGCGCCTATAATGAGGCAGGGGCGATGCCGGAAAAGCTGGCCAATCTGGCGATGCTGAAGGCGCGCTACCCAAAGCTTGAAATTCTCGCCTTCGACGATGGTTCCTCGGATGAGACTGCCGCGCTGATCGCGGCGCAGGGCGATCTGGTGACGTTGCTGCGCGGTCCGGGCCGCAGCGGCAAGGCGCATGGCATGAAGCTGCTGGCGGCGCGGGCGAAGGGCAATGTGCTGATCTTCACCGACGCCAATGTGACGCTGGACGCCGATGCGATTGAGAATCTGCTGGCGCGTTATGCCGATCCGGAGATCGGTGGCGTGCTGGGGTCGCTGCACTATATGGGCGATGGGGACAGCGCCACAGCTTCGGTCGGGTCGCTCTACTGGCGGATCGAGGAATGGTTGAAAGACGAGGAATCGCGCACCGGCAATGTGCTGGGGGCCGACGGCTCGATCTTCTCCATCAGGCGCACGCTTTATCCGGAATTCCCTGACAGCGTGCTGGACGATCTGACCGTGTCGATGGCGGTCGTCTTCGCGGGCAAGCGGCTGGTGAAAGCGAAGGACGTGATCGCCCGCGAAAGGCTGGTGGCGGCGCGCGGTGACGAATATCGCCGTAAGGTCCGCATTGCAGCCCGCGCCTGGCATACCCACAGCCATTTGCGGCCGCAGTTGCGACGGATGCGCGCGATCGACAGATTCAAATATGCCTCGCGCAAGATCGTGCGGTGGTTTGGCGGGATCTTTATCCTGACGGGCATCGTTGCGGCGGGAACGTTGGCGATGCGGATTTCGCCGACGCTCTACATGGTCTGCGGTCTGGCTGGCGTGTTCATCCTGTGGCGGGGGCTGCGTTCCAGGGGCGGACCGTTTGCGGCGATAGTGGATATCGTGATCGCCTATTTCGCGACATTGCAGGGCGTCGTGAAGGCGATGACGGGGCGTACCGTGACGATCTGGAATCCAGCCAAGTCGCGCTGATCGGTGCTTCCCCGCCCATTGGTGCGCCCTGCGTGGACGACGGGCCAAAGGATCAGCAGCGCACGGAATGAATCGCTCGCCAAAATGGCGGCATATTGTATAGGCCGGTGCCAACTGCTTTTTGGAGCCAAGGCGTGATCACTTTCCAGCGGGTGGCGAAAGCCGCCGGCAAGCATCTGACCCGCAGCCTGTTGGCCGTGCGCAGGGCTCTGGGCGCGCGGGCGAACCGGGGCTGCCCGGCCTGCGGGCAGGCGGTGGTGGGATTTTTCCGTTATGGTGACAATGCCGAATGGGGATGTCCGAACTGCGGCGCTTCCCCGCGCGAACGGCTGATGAACCATCTGATCGCGGGCCATGTGCTGACCGTGCCGGAACAGGGCGCTGTGCTGCACATGGCGCCGAATGAAGGCAGTCTGGTACGCCGCTTTTCCACCGCCGCCGATTATACGCCCGCGGATCTCGATCCCGGCCGCTACCATGTGCCGAACATGCAGCGCGTCGACCTGATGGCGCTTGATGCCAGCGATCGCTACGACCTCTTCTACGCCAGCCATGTGATGGAGCATGTTCCCGACGATCATGCCGTGCTGCGCAACATCCATCGCGCGCTGAAGCCCGGTGGAGAAGCCTGGTTGATCGTGCCATTATGGGACAGGCCGACCGAGGACGGCAGCTTCGACATGCCGCCGCGCGAACGCGAGCGGCGTTTTGGCCAGTGGGACCATGTGCGGCAATATGGCCTGGATTTTGCCGACCGCATCCGGGGCGCGGGCTTTGATCTGGAGGAGATCGACGCCAGCGCCATCGATGCTGATACGCGGTATTTTTATGCACTGGACGACCGGCTGTTCCGCGCCCGCAAGCCGCTCGCGACCGGCGCCCGGTGAGCATGCCGCCCGGCAGCGCGCTCGCCCGGATGGAGGGGTCGGCGCGCATCCTTGCCCTTATCAAGCTGGCCAATGTCGGGCTGACGCTGGTCTGGGGCTTTGCCGTCACCTATGTCTTCGTGCGCGCCCTGCCTCTGCGTGAGTTCCAGTCCTTCCTGCTGCTGGTCGCGTTCGGCAATTTCACCATTTCCGCCGAGTTCGGCCTCACCAGCATCATCTATGCCCGCCTGCGCCGGCATTGGCTGGGCTTGGGTCAGGATGAGGCGGGGGGCTTCCGCCTGGAGGAAATGGGCGTCCTGTTCCTTTTCCTCGGCCTGCTGATCCTCGGCGGTTTCGCGATTTTGCTGGTCGCGCTGGCGATCGGCGGATTGCACACGGGCATGCCGCTGCTTTTCCTGCTCTTCTTCCTGTCGGCCTGTCTCAACCTGCCCGCGCTGCTCGCCAAAAGGGCGCTTGCGGCGGTGGACGGCAATTTCCTCTGGGAAGCGCTGGATTGCCTGCGCCGGGTGATGACCATCGCGCTGCTGCTGTTCATCCTGCAAGGACTGGACCCGCGTGCCTCTGTTGCTCTGCAACTTTGCGTCAGTATGGTGGTGATCGGCTATGCCATCGCCCTGGTGCATCGACGCCTCGGCATGGAGACGCGGCACTGGCTGTCCTTCGGGGTCGGTGGCGGCCATGTCAGGCGCCATTATCTGCGGGACATCGGCGCCTCGGCCGCCTTCACCATTTCCGAAATCCTCGCCTATAACGCGCCTTATTTCACCATCGCCGCCGCAACCCTTGATGCACGGCCGATGCTGGTCTTCGACTTCTTCTTCAAGATGTCGCGTTCCCTTTCCATGCTGGTCAGGGCGACCGTGGAGGCCGCATTACCTCGCATCACCCGCGCCTTTCATGCGGGGGAGACAGGTCGCCTGCGACAGTTGATGGTGCGAGCGCTCGGGGTGGCATTCTTCTTTGCGTTCGGTGCTTCGGCGGCCTTGCTCCTGTTGGGCGAATGGTTGTTCGCAAAGCTGTTCGATGGCCGCGCGTCGATCGACCGGGTCGAACTGCTGCTGATCGGCGGCGCGCTGCTGGCGCTAGCCCTGATCTGCGTGTCTGTCTATGTGCAAGGCGCGCTGGGACGGTTCACGCTGTTGCTTGGCCGGTCCTTGCCCTTCCTCGCTGGTTCGCTGCTCAGCGTGCCGTTGGCCAGGATATTCGCGCCGGAACGGTTCGACCTGCTGTTCCTGATCCTCTACACGCTGACCCTGTTTGTCGCCGCGTTCATCCACGGCCTTTCCCTGCGGCATCTGCTAGGGAAGAGCGCATGAAGGTCGCGATGTGCGATCCGTCGCTTTTCACTGGACGCTATGACGACAGTCTTTGCGCGGCGCTGGCGGCGGCTGGCATGCACGTAGCCCTCCTTGGCCGTCCGATGCGGGCCACGGATGCGATTGCGCCGAACGGCTATCGTTACGAGCCGCGCTTTTTCCGTCGGAGCGAAGCTCTGCGCCTGCGCATGGGGGAAGGGCAGGCCTTCCGCCTGCTCAAGGCGGCGGAATATGGGCTGAGCTGCATGCTGGGCGACCTGACGCCGCTGACGCGTGCGGATGTCGCGCATATGCAATGGCTGCCGCTCGCGCCTGCCGACCGGATCATGCTGCGGCGGTTGAAGGGTGGCACGGCACTGGTTCACACCGTGCATAATGCCGATGCCTATCATGCCGATGCCGGGGTGCAGGGCAGGGGGTATCACGGCCTGCTCGACATGTTCGATGCACTGATCGTGCACGGGGGAACGACCAGGGAGGCGCTGGAACGTCAAGGTGTCGATCCCCGACGCATCCATATGACGCCGCACCCGCCGATGCGACTGGCAACGGCCGGGCCGCAGGATCTGGCGCAAGTACCGGACCCGGTTCTGCCGCGCCTGCTCTTTTTCGGGACTATCCGGCCGTATAAAGGCGTCGACCTGCTGCTGGAGGCGTGCCTGTCGCTCTGGCGCGCAGGGCATGGTTTCGAACTGGTTCTGGCGGGCAAGCCCTTCATGGACATCGCCCCATTGCTGGACAGCGTCCACGCTGCGGGCTTTGGCGACCGACTGATCCTCGATCTCGGCTTTCTTGCCGAACAGCGGCTCGACGCGCATATGAAAAAGGCGGACATATTGGTCTTCCCCTATCGACATATCGACAGCAGCGGCGCTTTCCTGTCGGCCCTGCACCATGGCAAGGCGATGGTCACGTCCGACGTCGGCATGTTCGCCAGCTTGCCGGAGGAAGTGGCCGTCAGAAGCCCGGCCGGCAATGCGCGCGCCCTTGCGCAAGCCCTCTTGCCCCTCGTAGAAAGCGCGACCATCAGGCAGGCTTTGGGCGCGCAGGCGCAGACCTATGGAGATTCAATGGGCAATTGGAAGGACATGGCCCTGGCCACCATCGCCATCTACCGCAGCGTGACCGGGAAATGAGCCGCTATATCCGGGAACTGCGTGATCGGGCGCTGGCGGTGCGGCTGGCGCTGGCAGGGCGGGTGCATCAATATCCGGAAATTCAGGCGCTGCGCCGTTTCCTGGGCGCCTTTGCCGTGGATTGCGTGTTCGACGTGGGCGCCAATCGCGGTCAATATGCCACGATGCTGCGCAAGGATGCGGGCTTCGGTGGCACGATATTGTCCTTTGAGCCCAATCCCGAGATATTTTCCGAACTGGAGCGGAATGCGTCATCCGACCGACAATGGCATGTGTTCAACATGGCCCTGTCGGATTTCGATGGCATGGCCAGCTTCAACATCATGGCGGCCGACCAGTTCAGTTCGCTCAGGAAGCCGGCGGGGGAACAGGACGCCATTTTCGCCGACCGCAACAGGGTGACGCGCACGGTCGACATGCAATGCCGCCGGTTGGAAAGCCTGCTGCCGGAACTGAAACGCGCCCATGGCTTTGCCCGACCCTTTCTGAAGATGGATACCCAGGGGCATGACCTGTCCGTCTGCGAAGGTGCGGGCGAAGTGCTTCGCGACATGGCTGGCGTGCAGACGGAACTCGGCGTCCGGCCGATCTATGAGGGTGGCACCAGCTATCGCGCGATGATCGACTGGGTGGCGGAGCGCGGCTTCCTCCCCTCCGCCTTCTTCGCCAACAACAAGGGGCATTTTCCCCTTCTGGTCGAGATGGACGGGATTTTCGTCAATCAGGCGCTGTTGCCGCGGGAAGGCTGATGGTCGTTCCCGCGCGCCCGGTCAGTGCCACTCGCCTGCTCCTTGCGGGGGCGATCGGGCTGACGCTTTGGCTGGGCGCAACCTTCCTCTGGCATGTGACCTACAGGCAGGGGATCAGCCTGGCGGTCATCCTGTTCCTCGACCAGGATTTTCCGGCGCTTCTTGGCGCGTTGCTGCTGCTGACGCTGGCCGCGCCCTTTGCGGAGGGTCTGGGCTGGCGCCTGCCACTGCCGCGCGCCCGGACAATGGTGCCGCTGGTGCTGGTATTCGGTCTGGTGGCATGGGCGGGCCATTACTGGCTGTTCCAGGACTATTCCATTTCCCGCGACGAGGAGGTCGCCCGCTTCGCCGCCGCTTACATGCGGGAGGGTTTCCTGGCCCGCCCGATCCCGATGGAGTGGGAGGCCTATCGCCGGGCGATCATGCCCGAATTCTTCTCTCCCTTTGGCGCGGCGGATTATTGGACGGCAGCCTATCTGCCGGTGAACAGCGCGATCCAGGCGTTGTTTTGGCAGTTGGGCGACCCCAATCTGGCCGGGCCGGTGCTGCTGATGGCCGGGCTGTTCGCGCTGTGGCGGGTGGCGCTGCACCTCTTCCCGGACAGGCCCGATGCGGTCTGGGTGACGATGCTGCTGGCGCTGTCGTCGGCTCAGCTATGGGTCACGGCGATGACGCCCTACGCCATGACCGGGCATTTCGCGCTCAACATGGTCTGGCTGGCGCTGGTGCTGCGCGGTGGGCCGATCGGTCATCTGAGCGCGGGCGCGATCGCGCTGATCGCGGCCGGCCTGCATCAATGGCACTTCCCGCCGATCTTCATCGCGCCCTTCATTCTCTGGATGCTGCTGGGCAAGCGGTGGAAGGTCGCGATATTCCACATCCTTGTGTTGGCGGCCATCGTTATCGTCTGGGCGAAGCTCTGGCCCGCCTTCCTGACCCATGTGTTGGGGCAACCCACCGACGTGCGCCCTTCTGCGGGCGTGGCGGACAAGGTGGGCAGCCTGTTCGAACGGCTGGGCGACCGCTGGCAGCCGCTGGTGAATCTCAGCCGTTTCGCCGCCTGGAACAATATATTGATGGTGCCGCTCGCCACTCTGGGCGTGTTCGCAATGCGCTGGCGCAAGGCGATCCGGGGGCAGGAGATCGCGCTGCCGTTGGCGCTGGGCTGCTTCGCGGGATGCGCGCTCGCCCTGGCGCAGGGCTATGGCTGGGGCTATCGCTATGCCCACGGCTTCATCGGGCCTTTCTGCCTGTTGGCGGGCCTTGGCTGGGCGCGCTTCCGTACCGGCGCCCTGCGACCCATATTCGTGGGAACGGCCTTGACCTTGCTCAGCAGCGCTTTTCTGGTGTGGCGGACGCACAGCTTCGTTGCGCCCTATGCGGCAAGCCACAGGATGATCGACGCATCCAGGGCCGACGTCGTGTTGGTCGATCCGCGCGGCGGGCTTTATGTGACCGACCTGGTGCGAGGACGCAATGGCGTACCGGGCAAGCCGATGGTGATGAACCTGGGCATGCTGACGCTTGAGCAGGTCGACAGTCTCTGCAGGAATTATGTGGTGGAGTTGTTCGATCGCGCTGAGTTTCGGCCGCTTGGCGTGCCGTTGGCGCGCTGGAATCTCGGACGCATGGACGCGCTGCGCGCGCACATGAAGGAAGAGGGTTGCGACAAGCCGGTGCAGCCGCCGTTGCCGGAGACGGAGGATGAGGCGTTCAACGCGGCGGGAGATGTGTTGTAAGGGCGATGCGTGCCCGTGGCCGGGCGCGCTGTTTGCAACGGCAGGCTACTGCCCCTTCACATAGACCCGCTTGCCGCCGATCCAGGTCTCCAGCACCTGTGTCCCGCGAATTTCGGCCGGACTGGACGTAGAGATATCCCGGTCGATCAGCAGGAAGTCCGCCCGCTGTCCCGGCACCAGACTGCCGAAGCGCTTTTCCGCAAAGCCCGCATAGGCCGCCGTCCTGGTGAACCCGTCCAACGCCGCCTCGAAGCTCACCCGCTGCTCCGGCATCCAGCCGCCCGCTGGCTGGCCCGACGCATCCTCCCGAGTCATGGCGGCGGCGATGCCGGGGAAGGGATTGGGACTTTCCACCGGGACGTCCGATCCGAAGGCAAGCGGCACGCGATTGTCCAGCATCGCTTTCCAGGCATAGGCGCCTTTCAACCGCGCCTCTCCCAGTCGCGCCGTGGCCATGCGCCAGTCGGAGGTCTGATGGATCGGCTGCATCGATGCGACAATGCCATATTGGCCGAAGCGCGGCAGTTCGGCCGGATCGACGATCTGCGCATGTTCGATGCGCCAGCGCCGGTCGCCCTTGTAGGTTTCGCTGAGTTCCTGCACCGCATCCAGCACTTCGCTGTTGGCCGCGTCGCCGATGGCGTGGACTGCGATCTGGAAATTGTCCATCGCCGCCCTGCTCATGATGTTGAGAAGCTGGGTCGACGGGATCATCGGCAGGCCACGCTGCCCCGGCGCATCGGCATAGTCGGCCTTGAGCCAGGCCCCCCGCGATCCGAGCGCGCCATCCAGGATCAGCTTGATCCCGCCCATGCGCAGATGGTCATCATAGAGCCAGGGCGTCGGCTCCGGTCCGGCGATCAGCACCATATTCTCAAGGCCGAGCGCATAGGACATGATCCGTACCCGCAATGCGCCGCGGTCCGCCGAACGGCGAAAGGCCTGCCAGTCGTCGATGCCGGTGCCCATGTCGGCAATGCTGGTGATGCCTTGCCGCAGCAACGCCTGCTGCGCCTTTTCCAGCGCGATGTCGCGGTCCTTGGGCGCCGGGGGAGGCACGACCCGCGTGATCAGGTCCATCGCCTTGTCGACGAATACGCCCGCCGGCTTTCCTGCGGCCATTTCGATCCGCCCGCCGGCGGGCGCCTTGGTCGCGGCGGAGACGGCCGCCGCCTTGATCGCCAGCGAATTGGCCCAGCCCGCATGTCCGTCTATCCGTTCCAGCCAGACCGGAACGTCGCTGACGGCGGCGTCCAGCTCTGCCGCCGTCGGGAAGCGGCTCAGGCCCCAAAGTTCCTGATTCCAGCCCGTGCCGATGATCCATTTCCGGCCGCTATTGGCGGCGGCATAGGCCCTGATCTTCGCCTGCGCCTCCGCGAGTGATTTCGTGTCTGACAAGTCCAGGGTGATCAGCGACAGGCCGTACCCCATCACATGCCCATGCGCGTCGATCAGGCCGGGGATCAGCGTCTTCCCGCCGGCATCCAGCTTGAAGTCGGGACGACTGGGCTGGGGCTGCTCCGGCTCGTTCTTCTTCCGCTTCCGGGGGCGCGGCTGCTCCGGTTCCTGATAGCGGTCGGGCAGCAGCCTATCCACCTTGCCCTCATCGTCGATGGTAAGCGCCCTGAAGCGGACGACATGGCCATTGGCATCCAGCGCGATGCCGTTGACATTGTCGATGATGCCGGAGGCCAGGGCAGGGAAGGGCAGGGCCAGGGCAACAGCGATTGCGATGCCGGATCGCTTGGCGTCGGGTCGTTTTTTTCTGGGGGCAAGCGCAGAGCCGGCAACGTTGCCGGTCATGCCCGCGTGATCCGCCGCACGAGCGCGCTGGTGTCCTGACGATGGCCGCCCATCGCCTGCACATCGGCGTAAAATTGGTCAATCAGCGCGGTCACCGGCAGGGTGGCGCCATTGACCCGCGCTTCCTCCAGCGCCAGCCCCAGATCCTTGCGCATCCAATCCACCGCAAAGCCGAAATCGAAACTGTCCGCCGCCATCGTCTTCCAATGCTTGTCCATCTGCCAGCTTTGCGCCGCCCCGCCGGAAATCGCTTCGAACAGCTTGCCCAAATCGAGTTCCGCCGCCTGCGCGAACCGCAGCGCCTCGGCCAGGCCCTGCACAACGCCGGCAATGCAGATCTGGTTCACCATCTTGGCGGTCTGCCCGGCGCCCGCGCGCCCGACATGGACGATGCGGGTGGTATAGGCCTGCATCACGATCTTCGCCGCAGCCACTGCCGGCTCGCTGCCGCCGCACATGATGGCCAGGCGGCCGCTTTCGGCCCCCGCCTGGCCGCCCGTGACCGGTGCATCGACGCAATGCAGCCCCCGGCTCTCCCCCTCCACGAACAATTGCCGGGCGATCCGTGCCGAAACCGTCGTATGATCGATGAACAGGCCACCCGGCTTCATGGAACGAAAGGCGCCATCCCGGCCCAGGGTGATCTGGCTAAGATCATCATCGGTGCCGACGCAGCTGATGACGATCTCCGCATCCTCGGCCGCCTTGGCTGGGTTGACCGCGACCGCCCCGCCAAAGGCCTCGGCCCAGCGCTTCGCCTTGCCGATGGAACGGTTATAGACAGTGAGCTCATGCCCCGCCTTCGCCAGATGCCCAGCAATCGGGCCGCCCATGACGCCCAGGCCGATAAACGCGATTTTAGCCATATGCCTCGATCAGTTGTATGCGCGCCCGCAAGCCATAAGCAGAGTTTTCGGTCAGTGCCAGTTCCTTCCGAAGCAATTTTAAGCTAGGTGGCGCGCCATGAACACGCTGACCAAGATCGAGAACGCCGTGCCGCTGCCCATTTCCGTCGACGACATCCTCGCGGCGCGGGTGCGAATTTCCGGTTCCGTCGTGCACACGCCGACGTTGATCAGCCAGACGCTGTCGGCCATGTTCGGCTGCAAGGTGTATCTGAAGTTCGAAAATCTCCAGTTCACCGCCGCCTATAAGGAACGGGGCGCGCTCAACCGGCTGCTGCAGTTGGACGAGGCGGCGAAGAAGAAGGGCGTGATTGCCGCCTCTGCGGGTAATCATGCGCAGGGTCTTGCCTATCATGGCAAGCGGCTGGGCGTGCCGGTCACCATCGTCATGCCCAACACGACGCCCACGGTGAAGGTCACGCAGACGCAGGGTCATGGCGCTACGGTGGTCCAATTTGGCGAGAAGTTCGATGATGCCTATGCCCATGCCCGGCTGCTTGAGGTGGAACAGGGCCTGACCTTCATCCATCCCTTCGACGAGCCGGACATCATGGCCGGACAGGGGACGGTCGCGCTGGAAATGCTGGAAGATGTGCCGGAGATTGACACGCTGATCGTGCCCATCGGCGGCGGCGGCCTGTTTTCAGGCGTGGCGACGGCGGCCAAGGCGATGAAGGCGGATATCAGGATCTATGGTGTGCAGGCGGAACTTTATCCGTCGATGTACGACCATATCAAGGGTGCGAACCTGCCCTGCGACGGCGATACGCTGGCGGAGGGTATTGCCGTTAAGGAACCGGGCGAACTCACACGCCGCTTCGTCGAGCGGCTGGCTGATGACGTCCTGCTGGTCAGTGAGCGCCATTTGGAGGAAGCGGTCAGCCTGCTGCTGCAGATCGAGAAGACGGTGGTGGAGGGTGCGGGCGCCGCTGGTCTCGCGGCGCTGCTGACCCACAAGGAGTTGTTCGCGGGGCGCAGCGTCGGGCTGATCCTGACCGGGGGCAATATCGACACGCGACTGCTGGCCAATGTGCTGCTGCGCGATCTGGCGCGGTCGGGGCGGCTGGCGCGGCTGCGCATCATCCTTCAGGATCGGCCGGGCGCATTGTTCCATGTGGCGCGCATCTTCGATCAGGAAGCGGTCAATATTCTCGAACTGTCGCACCAGCGGATCTTCACCAATCTGCCGGCCAAGGGACTCAGCCTGGACGTGGAATGCGAGACGCGGGATGGCGCCCATCTGGAACGCCTGATCGCGGCCCTGCGCGAAGTGGGCTATGAGGTCGCGCCAATCGAGGTCGCCTGACGTCCGACATCGGCCATTTCCGGGCCATCCCGTGGAGCCTCTGCCTCTTATCTGCCGCTTAACCAATTTTCGTGGTAAATAAACTTTTCACAGCGGCCCGCGAACGGCATAGTCGCCTCATGAATCAGGGGTCGGGCAACGCTGTGGGGGAGATGCGGTTGTGAGTGCGCCTTTCCGCTTTCCGCGTTTTTTCGTCACCAATCCCAGTCCCTGTCCCTATCTGCCCGGCAAAAACGAGCGGAAGGTATTTACCGAACTGAACGGCGACAATGCGTCCGAACTGAACGACGCCCTTGGCAGGATCGGTTTCCGCCGCAGCCAGAACGTTGCTTATCGCCCCAGTTGCGCGGATTGTTCCGCCTGCGTATCGGTACGCGTGGTCGCTGGCGAATTCGAACCCAACGCCACCCAGCGCAAGTTGCTGCGGCGGAATGAAGACCTGGTCATCACGGCTTGCAAGCCGTGGTCGACAGAGGAGCAGTTCGAATTGCTTCAGCGCTATTTGCGTGCCCGCCATCCTGGCGGCGGCATGACCGAAATGGACGAGATGGATTTCGCGGACATGGTCGAACAGACCCCGGTCGAAAGCCATGTCATCGAATATCGCGAGCCTGGAAAAAATGGTCGACCCGGCAAGCTGATCGGCGCCTGCCTCACCGATCGGCAGGGTGACGGTCTCTCTATGATCTACAGCTTCTTCGATACGGAACTGGAGCATCGCAAGGGGCTGGGCAATTTCATCATCATGGACCATATCCTGCGTGCGGCCAAGGCCGGCCTGCCCTATGTCTATCTGGGATATTGGGTCGAAGGATCGCAGCGGATGCAGTACAAGATCCGCTATCGCCCGCTGGAACGGTTGAGCCGCAACGGCTGGACCCGTTTCGATCCGGAGCAGCAGGTGCAGGCAACCCGGCAGGCAGAGAGCCGGGACGAACCGGCCTTGCCTCGCGAACTGGCGGCGATCTTCCGCAAATAAGGCCGCGTCGATTCCGCCTTGGATCATAAGGGCGGGTTGCGCCCTTCTCTGATCGGTGGAGGGTCATGCCATTGTGGATCATCATGCGTTACGGCGTTGGAAAGCTTATTTAACTTTTTCCGGTACTGATCGCTGATGGATTGCGGAAATGGCGATGGGTCAGGATCGGTAGATGGACCGTTTTGCTGATCGCAGATTTGGCGAATTCGCTTCTGAACTGGCTCCGAACGGGCTGGAATGGGAGGGATTTCACTATCGTAATGAACTCCTGTTCTCGCCGGTCTTTGGGCGCGTCTCGCCGCCGCTGATTCGGTGGATCGCTGACTGTCGCGGACGCATATTGTCCCGGGAGATCATGTCGAACCTCTTCGCCCGCCATTTTTCCTGCGACATCATGGGCAAGGGCTGGCGCGCCATATTGGCCAAGGCCGACTGGCGGGCCTTGGCGGAAGCGGCCAACCGCTCCGTGCAGCCCGATCCTGTCCTGGTGCGGATGCACACCCGTATCGGCGAGACGCGATCGGGCCTCGTGCGCATGACGTTGGTCCAGGAACCTGACGAAGCGCCGCTCTGGTACGGAACGATCGAGGATGTGGACGAGCGTTACGACGGTGAACGGCGGGCGCTCGCGGATGCGTTGGCGGAAAGCCGCCAGCATTACCGCTGGTCGGTCGAGCTAAGTCCGCAGGTCCCCTGGACCGCAACGGTCACGGGCGAGATCGATGAGGTTGGACCCCGCTGGCAGGAACTGACCGGGATGCCGCCGGAGCATGCACGGGGCCGGGGGTGGATCGACTCGCTGCATCCGGACGATGTCGAGCGGACATTGGCCGTCTGGACCGAAAGACTGCATACTGGCGATCCCCTCGACGTGGACTATCGGCTGCGCCTGA
Organism: Sphingobium sp. R-21; assembly: GCF_049913335.1. NCBI lineage: Bacteria > Pseudomonadati > Pseudomonadota > Alphaproteobacteria > Sphingomonadales > Sphingobiaceae > Sphingobium > Sphingobium sp. R-21. Next base: position 1,073,796 of record NZ_CP184375.1, read on the forward strand.
GCGACGGAAGCTATCGCTGGATGCGGGCGCGCGCTTCGGCGCGGCGCGACGCGAAGGGCAGGGTCGTGCGCTGGTACGGCACGCTGGAAGATATTCACGCGCAGAAAATGGCGCAGCGCGAACTGGCCGACAGCGAGGAGCGATTCCGCCTGGCGGTGCAGTCGGCGCGTCTTGGCATATGGGATTTCGACGCCGTCGCCGGGACGCGGACTTGGTCGCGGGAATTCCGGACGATGCTTGGCCTGTCCGACACTGAGCCGGCGACGAGTGAACTCGCATTGCGGCTGGTCCATCCGGAGGATCGTCCGCGCCTTGCCGCGATGCTGGACGCAGTTGCGAGCGAGCACATGCCGCCTCATTTCGAAGCCACGTTAAGGGTGCACAGGGCGGATACCGGCGCCTTGCGATGGATCAAGAGCGTCGGATGGAGCAGTTTTTCGGATTGCGGAAAGCCGCTGCGCGTCATCGTCACGTTTCAGGACGTGACGGAGGAACGGAATAGCGAGGAACGCATACGCTGGGCCGCTACCCATGATCCCATGACGCACATGCCCAACCGGGCGTTGTGGCAGACGACATTGGAGGAAATGACCGAGCAGGCGCGCCGGACAGGCGAGAGCTTCGGTCTGATCCTGGTCGATATCGACGATCTGAAGCGGACCAACGACACGCTCGGCCATGACGCGGGCGACGCGCTTCTCTGCGGCTTTGCGCAACGCTTTGCCGCCTGTGCGCCGGCCGATGCGATGATCGGGCGGCTGGGCGGTGACGAGTTTGGCATGATCGCACCCTCCCTTGCCAGCAGCGCGGCGCTTTCTGACTGGAGCGTCGAATTGCTGGGTGGGGTGCGGGCGCCCTATGTCCATAATGGCCGATCGCTCGACTATGGGATCAGCATGGGTGGCGCGGTGTTCGGCGAACATGGCGATGATGCGACGGAATTGCTGAAGGCGGCGGACCTGGCGCTCTATGCCTCCAAATCCTCTGGGCGGGGGCGGCTGACGCTGTTCCAGTCACAACTGCGTGCTGACGCGCAGCACCGCAGCTCGATGATCCATATGGCCCGCCAGGCGTTGGTGGACGACCTTGTCGTCCCTTATTATCAGCCAAAGGTGGATATGCGGACCGGCCGCGTTCTGGGGTATGAGGCGCTGCTCCGCTGGCGGCACCCTCGTACCGGCGTACATGCGCCCGACACGATCGCCGCGGCCTTCGACAATACGGAACTGGCTGTCGAGCTTACGGAAAAGATGCTGGCGAAGGTCGTTCGCGACGTCGACCGGTGGCGCCGGGCCGGCCAGGATCCTGGTCGGGTAGCCATTAATGCGTCCGCCGCCGATTTCATGCAGCATGATTTTGCGGACTATGTCCTTGCCCATCTGGCACGCTGCGCGATCCCACCGCAGCGATTCGAGATAGAGGTGACGGAGACGGTTTTCCTGGGCCGCGGCGCCGAGCAGGTGGAGCGGGCACTGCATCGCCTGTCCTTGGCGGGCGTGCGGATCGCGCTGGACGATTTCGGCACTGGCTACGCATCGCTCAGTCATTTGAAGCAATATCCGGTCGACGTGCTCAAGATCGACCGCAGCTTCATCAGCAACATCGAACAGGATCCAGGCGACGCCGTCATCGTCGACGCCATCGTGAAATTGGGCAGCAGCCTTGGCATGGAGGTGGTGGCCGAAGGCGTGGAAACCGTCGGCCAGGTCGAAATGCTGATCGCGCGCGGCTGCACAATCGGTCAGGGCTATCTGATGGGAAGGCCCCGGCCCTGGGCAGCGATCCGATCCTGCGCTGCTTAGCGGTTTCCTGGCGATCGAAACCCGTTCTGGTTCAGCTTTGGGCCGCTCCCTCCGCTTCGAAAAGCTGTTGATGCGCTCTTACCGCACTCTGCGCTTTCTCACCGGAACTTCGGTCACATAGGTCCGGGTGGTGGTGACGGCAGGCTGGACAACGACCGTGGTGGTCGTGGTGCCGGGATAATAATAGCCCCCTGAAATGAAACCCGGCGTCTGCGTCGTGGTCACAACGGGTTCCCCCGGCGCGGTACGCCGCTTCATCCGGTCCGGCGTACCCGCATAAGGCGGCGGGCTGAAATCCACGCCCGGTCCACCGTGGACCTGTCCCTCGAAGCGGCCTTCATAATCGCCGCTGAAGGTTTTTCCGTCCTTGTCACGCCATGTACCGCTCCAGCGTCCTTCATAGTCCATCGGCGGCAGGGGTGCGCCATCCCGCGCTGTAACCTCGTCATCATAGCGCAGGCCCGGCGGTGTCGGCGCGTCGCCCGCCTCCCATGCGACGCCGTTGCGATAGTCGTGCACCCGGCCGTCCCGGTCCGTCATCACCGCGTCATCATAATAGCGTGACCAGCCATAGCCGCTGGCCGGTACCGGCAAGCCGTAAGCGCCATAGTTGCGGATCTGATAGGTCGGGCTGATCCAGTAACGCGGCAGGACATAGCCCATCACCGGCCGACGATAGGCTGCCCAGCCGCCCGGCGCGTACCAACCGGCATACCAGCGGCCTTGATAACGCGGTCCCCAGCGTTGAACTGCGCTCCCTGCATGCACCGCCGACCGGGAAACCATGCTTCCACTCCTGACCGGGCCATTAGCGGACCCTGGCGTCGTCAACCCGATCGCCAGAAAGGTCCCGGCCAGGATGAAGCTCCGGATATGCATGCTCGAATCCCCGTTTTCGGCTGATATTTAAGGATTTGTTTAGCATGATGCGAAGTCGCCGACCAAGCGTCGGCATTCTGATGCCTGTCCCGAAAAGGGGCAGTAAATCCGGAAGGGTTGATCCTTAGGCTAGACGCGCCGCGATCCGTTCGACCAGTGTTTCCAGTCCCTCCTGGTCGGTCCTGTCGAAGCGCGCAGGCAGCGGACTGTCGAGGTCGAGTACAGCGACGACCCTGCCTTCGATGATCACCGGCACCACGACTTCCGAAGCGCTGGCGGCATCGCAGGCTATGTGGCCCGGAAAAGCGTGCACGTCCTCGACCAGTTGCGTCTCGCCGCTGGCGGCCGCCGCGCCGCAGACGCCCTTGCCCAGTGGAATGCGAATGCAGGCCGTCTTGCCCTGGAAGGGGCCGAGGACCAGCTCGTCTTCTGCCATCCGGTAAAAGCCTGCCCAATTGAGGTCGGGCAGGAACTGCCAGATCAGTGCCGCGACATTGGCCATATTGGCGATGGCATCGGGTTCCCCTGCCGTCAGCGCGTCGGCTGCGGAGAGCAGGTCATCGTAGAGCGTGGCTTTGTCGGCGTTGGCCGCGGGAGAAAAATCGAACATGGCCTTCATATAGGGGGCGCCGCATGTCCAGGCCAGACCGGCTAATCCAACCGCACCTTGCCACGTCCGGCCTTGACCGAGCTGCGCGCTTTCTTCGCATCGACGCGACGCGCCTTGGCGGCTTTGCCGGGTTTTGTCGCCTTGCGCGCCTTGGGCACGACCGTGGCCTCCCGGATGAGCTCGATCAGGCGAGCCAACACTTCCTGCCGGTTCAAAAGCTGCGATCGCGAGCCTTCGGAACGGAGGATCAGCACCCCGTCCGCGGTCATCCTTCGTCCGGCGATCGCCGCCAGCCTGTACTTGACCGCATCGGGCAGCGACGGGCTGTTCGCCACGTCGAAGCGCAGTTGCACCGCGCTGTCTGTCGTATTGACGTGCTGGCCGCCCGCACCCGTCGATCGGACGAAGCTCTCCGACAGTTCATCGCTGTCGATGGAGATCGACCGGGTGACGGGAATGCGCGGCAAGAGGCCTAGAGCCCGGCCTGTTCGAGCAGTTCCTGCCCGAATCCCGCCGTCACGAAGGTGGAGGGCAAGGGGGCGCTTGCTTCAGCAGGCGGCTTCTCTCCGCGCGGGATGCTGAGGAAACGGCTGTGCAGCAACATCGGGCCTTCCCCCGATCCATAGACGGGGTCGCCCGCTATGCCGAAGCCCAGGCCGTGCAACGCATGGGTACGGATCTGATGGGTCCGGCCTGTGCGGGGAGTAAAGACGATCAGCGCACGGCCATCTTTCTCTGCGATCTTGCGCCATTCGGTGAGCGCTGTCTTGCCCGCCTTTGCCGGGATCATTCGCCAGCCCTGAGTGGCTGTGCTGATCTTCTTGAGCGACAGTTCGATGGTGCCGCTGTCCTCCGCGGGAACGCCGTCGACCACCGCGACATAGCGCTTTGCGACCGTTCCGGCTTCGAAAGCTGCGGCAAAACGTTTGTGCGCCTTGGGATTGCGGGCAAGCAGCAGGCAGCCGCTGGTGTCGCGGTCCAGCCGGTGAACCGGCAGCGGCCAGCGTTGAAAGCCGAAGGTCAGCGAGGAAAGATGGTTTTCCAGCGAAAGAGATCCGTCACGCGGCGCATCGACCGGCAGGCCCGCCGGCTTGTCGAGGATGATGGCCTCGCCATCGATGAACAGGACTCGGTCATGAAGCAGGGACAAGAGGCGTTTTTCCGTGAATGAAGGCTGGCGATTGACGCGCGTGCCGCTTCCTATAGGGCGTGGAAGGGATGGAGAACAGGGGGCATGAGGCGCATCCGTCGGCGGGAGGGCGGCTGGAATGGATCGATGTCGCGCGTGGCATCGGGATCGTCGCCGTGGTGATTGGGCATGTGTGGATGCGCGGCGGGCTGCGCGATGCCATGTATAGCTTCCACATGCCGCTGTTCTTCCTGCTTTCCGGCCTGCTTTCGCGGCCGCAGCCGGCGGGACGCTTCACCCGTCGCCAGCTTCTCTCCCAGATGCGGCCTTATGCGGTTTTCCTCATCCTGTTGATCGTGGCGGACCAGCTCATCGAAAGGATGAAGGGAGGCAGGCCGATCTTCCACGACTGGCCGCTGGACCTGGTGCCGATCCTGCTGGGTGGTTCGTGGCTGCGGGGGCCGTTCACGATCTTCTGGTTCGTGCCCTGCCTGGTGCTGGCGCGTATCCTGTTCAATATGGCGCTCGTCCGCTGGCCCGATCCGCTTGATCGGCGTTGGGCGTTGCTGATGCTGCCGGTGCTGCTGATCGCCTATGGCGCGGGCCGGCTCACCAGCCTGTCGCCGATGGGCGTGTTGACCGTACCCATGGCGCTGGTCCTGCTCTGGCTAGGGGCGGCATGGCAGCTTGTACGCTGGCGAAGCTGGATGCTTCCGTTGCTGGTGCCGCTATCGCTGGCCGGGCTGATGACACTGATCCCGACGCTCAACATGAAGGCGGCTGATTATGGCTGGCCCTTTTTGTCCCTTGGCTCGGCCATGGCCACCAGCCTGCTGCTGTTCCGTCTTTCGGTGCGGATCGCGCCCTTTTCCGGTTGGATCGCTGCGATCGGCCGCGCATCGTTGGTCATCATGTATCTCCACGTCGCGGTGATCCACTATCTCTCGCCCTATGTGGCCAAGCCTTGGCTGCTGATGCAGGCGTTGCTGTTGCCGCTGGGCGCTTATTATCTGATCCGGTCCGTTCCCACCGCGCGACGCATTTTTCTTTAGGCTCAAGCCCATTCAGTGCAGGTGGCGCAGCTTGTCGGGATTGCGCATCACATAGATGCCAGTGATGTGCCCGTCCTGGATGTCGAGTGCCGTGGTCTGGAATTCGCCGTCCGCCTCCCGAGTGACGAAACCGGGAAGGCCGTTGATCAGGCCCACATGCACCAGCGTCGATCCATATTTGCCGAACAGCACGGCCAGCGCCTTGTGAACCTGCATCACCTGGCCGAAACCCAGCACGGGAACTATCGCCGCGGGACGCTTGCCGCCGCCGTCGCTGTGCAGGCTGACATCCTGGGCAAGCATGGCACCCAGCGCCGTCATGTCGCCGCTTCGCGAGGCGGCGAAGAAGGCTCCGGCGATCTCCAGCCCGCGCTGCCTTTCCACCTTGTAACGGGGCCTCGCCTCTCGCACATGGGTGCGTGCCCGGGCCGCCAGTTGGCGGCAGGCCGCCGCGTCGCGCTCGACCGTTGCGGCGATTTCCTCAAAGCCGACGCCGAAAACGTCGTGGAGCAGGAAAGCAGCCCGCTCCAGCGGCGACAATCGTTCCAGGGCCAACATCAGCGGCAGCGTGACGTCCTCTTCTTCCTCGGCCTCTTCCACCAACGGATCGGGCAGCCAGGGGCCAATATAGGTTTCACGCCTGTGCCGAGCAGATTTGAGCTGGTCCAGGCACAGCCGCGTGACCGTGCGGCGCAGGAACGCCTCCGGCTCGCGCACTGCCTCCCGGTCCGCGCTCATCCAACGGATGAAGGCCTCCTGCACCACATCCTCGGCATCCGACACCGAACCCAGCATGCGATAGGCGACGCGGACAAGTCGGGGACGCAGCGGATCGAAGCTCTCCGCCGCGTCCCCGTGCATCCCCGGCGCCATCACGCGGCCGCCTTGGCCGGTGTATCGTACCAGAGGCCGAAACCCACTGCGATGCGGTTCCAGCCGTTGATGATGTTGATCATCAGGGTCAGTTTCACCTGCTCCTCCTCCGAAAATTCGGCTGCCAGGGCCTTGTGGGCCGCTTCATGGCTGTGCCCTTCGGAGAGGCGCGTCAAGGCCTCGGTCCATTCCAGTGCGGCACGTTCGCGTGCCGTATAGCAAGGCGCCTCGCGCCAGGCGGAGAGCAGATAGATGCGCTGTTCGCTTTCGCCCTGCGCGCGGGCATCGGCGGTGTGCATGTTGAGGCAGTTGGCGCACTGGTTGATCTGCGACGCGCGGATCTTCACCAGTTCGGTGAGGCTGGGCTCAAGGCTGTCGTTAATGGCGTTGGAGGTCGCAAACCAGCTCTTCATAAGCTGGGGCGCGGCGGCAAAGGGATCTAGCTTGGCAGTCATGTCGGCACCTTTCTTTCTGGATTGTGCCTGTATGACGAGCCAGCTCCGGCTGGTGTGACATGGATGCGGAAAAAAACGCAGCTGATCACCGGGGCGACAGTCGCGTGCCTTTGGGGCTTCTGCTCAGACGAAAACGGCGCCCGCGGGGCGCCGTTTCCATATCCATATCCTGTCGAGGGTGGCGCTCAGCGCTTTTCGACGGGGACATAATCCCGCTGCGTCGGACCAGTGTAAAGCTGGCGCGGACGGCCGATCTTCTGCGCGGGATCGGAAATCATCTCGTTCCACTGAGCGACCCAGCCGACAGTGCGGGCAAGGGCGAAAAGCACGGTGAACATTTCGGTCGGGAAACCAATGGCCGAAAGGATCACGCCCGAATAGAAATCGACGTTGGGATAGAGCTTCTTTTCGATGAAATAAGGATCGTTGAGCGCGATATGCTCCAGTTCCTTGGCCACGTCGAAGATCGGATCGTCGACCCCCAGCTTGGCGAGAACCTCCTTTGCGGTCTTCTGCATCACCGTCGCGCGCGGATCGTAATTCTTGTAGACCCGGTGACCAAAGCCCATCAGGCGGAACGGATCGTCCTTGTTCTTGGCGCGGGCGATATATTCCGGAATGCGGTCCACAGTGCCGATCTCGCGCAGCATGTTGAGAGCGGCCTCGTTCGCACCGCCATGCGCCGGGCCCCACAGGCAGGCGATGCCGGCCGCGATGCATGCGAAGGGGTTGGCGCCCGACGAACCGGCGAGACGCACGGTCGATGTCGACGCATTCTGTTCATGATCGGCGTGCAGCGTGAAGATCTTGTCCATCGCGTCGACGACGACCGGATCGATCACATATTCTTCCGCCGGGACCGAGAAGGTCATGTTGAGGAAGTTGGCGGTGTAGCTGAGGTCGTTGCGCGGATAGACGAAGGGCTGACCAACCGAATATTTATAGGCCATGGCCGCGATCGTCGGCATCTTGGCGATCAGGCGATGGCTCGCGATCTTGCGCTGTTCCGGATCGTTGATGTCCGTCGAATCGTGGTAGAAGGCCGACAGCGCACCCACCACGCCGCACATGATCGCCATGGGGTGCGCATCGCGGCGGAAACCGCGGTAGAAGGTGGTGAGCTGTTCATGCACCATTGTGTGGCGCGTGATGGTGCGGGTGAAATCCTCCAGTGTCTTCTTCGACGGCAGTTCGCCGTTGAGCAGGAGGTAGGACACTTCCATGAAGCTCGACTGTTCGGCGAGCTGATCGATCGGATAGCCGCGATGGAGCAGCACGCCGGCATCGCCGTCAATATAGGTCAGCCCCGAATCGCAGCTCGCGGTCGAGGTGAAGCCGGGATCATAGGTGAACATGCCGGTGTTGGCGTAGAGCTTGCGAACGTCGATCACCTGCGGTCCGACCGTGCCGTTCAGAATGGCATAGTCCTTTGCATCGCCGCCGACGCTCAAAGTGGCATTGTTATCCGACATGGTGTTCTCCTGATACTTCAATTGGCCGATGCGTGCCTTGCAGCGGCCAATCGTTCCAAGCTCTCCGCCTTTCCCAGAAGGAAAAGGACGTCGAAAATTCCCGGCGAAACCGTGCGACCGGTCAGCGCCGCGCGCAATGGCTGCGCGACCTTTCCAAGCCCGAGGCCGGCATCCTCTGCCACGCGGCGAATGGCTTCTTCGATCGCTTCGACCGTCCAGGACTGGACGGGTGCAAGAGCGTCGGCTGTCTGTCCCAGCAGCACGCGCGCAGAATCGTCTAGCAGAGCAAGAGCCTTCTCGTCAAAATCCAGCGGGCCATTCTTGAACAGGAACTCGGCGCCTTCGGCAATTTCGTTAAGCGTCCTGGCCCGCGGCTTGAGCGAGGGCATGGCCTCTGTGAGCAGCTTCTCTCCACTCTCGGGCAGAGCCACGTTCAGCCTCGCCGCGACCCTGGGAGCAACCAGCGCGGCAAGGCGTGCATCGTCCGCCTCGCGCAGATAATGGCCATTCAGATTTTCGAGCTTCTTCATGTCGAAGCGAGAGGGCGAGCGGCCGACGCCTGTGATATCAAAGAGTTCCACGGCGCGTTCGCGAGAGATGATCTCCTCGTCGCCATGGCCCCAGCCCAGCCTCAACAGATAGTTGAGCACCGCCTCGGGGAGCATGCCCATCTCGTCGCGATAGGCGTCGACGCCCAGCGCACCATGTCGCTTCGACAGCTTTGCGCCGTCGGAACCGTGGATCAGCGGGATATGGGCGTAGACGGGTTCTTCCCAATTCATCGCCTTTATGATGCCTAGCTGGCGGAATGCATTGTTGAGGTGATCGTCACCGCGAATGACGTGGGTGACGCCCATATCATGATCGTCGACCACGACGGCCAGCATATAGGTGGGCGTCCCGTCCGACCGCAGCAGGATCATGTCGTCCAGTTCCGCATTCTGTACGACGACGCGGCCCTGCACGGCATCCTCGATCACCGTCTCGCCTTCGCGGGGCGCCTTCAGGCGGATGACGAAGGGCGCGCCTTCGGGCGCTTCCGAAGGATCGCGGTCGCGCCAGCGCCCGTCATAGCGCATAGGCTGCCTGGCGGCGCGCTGCTGTTCGCGCAGCTCGGCCAATTCCTCGGCGGTCGCATAGCAGCGATAGGCATGGCCTGCCGCAAGCATCTGGTTCGCCACTTCGGCATGGCGCGGCGCGCGTTCGAATTGGAAGACTGCTGGCTCATCCCCGCCCAGGCCGAGCCATTCCAGGCCATCGAAGATCGCAGCGACCGCCTCCTCCGTCGAACGGGTCCGGTCGGTATCCTCTATCCGCAGCAGGAACTTGCCGCCATGGTGGCGGGCGAACAGCCAGTTGAACAACGCGGTGCGCGCGCCGCCAATGTGAAGAAAACCAGTGGGCGAAGGCGCAAAACGGGTTACCACCTGCTTGTTCAATCCCGTAGAACTCACCGCTTCATTCCCTGACATTTGTCCAGATATCCACCCGGCCTATCCATGATCGCGACGCCCCCTAGCATGGCTTTCGAGCCACGACAAACCTCCGTTGCCACTTGGGTTGGAGGGAGGATGGCGCCGATCTGGCGCCCGCTGGAACTGTGGCTGGAGGAAGAGCGCGAACGGTTGCCGCTCTGGGTTCCCGTGGCCTTGGCGGCGGGCATAGCCACCTGGTTCGTTCTGCCCAACCGGCTGGATTGGCTTGCTTTCTGCTGCGTGATGCTGGGAGTCGCCTCCGCTGCGCTGCTTTTGCCATCGGGTGGCCGGACGCGGCAGGCGCTCATCGCTGGCAGCCTCCTGGCCTGCATGGGTTGCCTGCTGGTCTGGGGCAAGGCGATGTTGGTGGGATCGCCCCCGCTGGCCCGCCCTGTCATTGTTGCGCTGAAGGGAGAAGTCCAATCCGTTCAGAGATTGCCTGCTCAGCGCATGAGTCGGCTTTTGATCCGGCCGATCGGCATGCCGGCGCTGCCCGCCCTGATACGCATCAATCTTGACGAGTCTTCGACGCCGGCTGGACTGGGCGAGGGGGCCGTCGTGGCCGTCCGTACCAGGCTGATGCCGCCTGCGCCGCCCAGCTTGCCGGGCGGCTATGATTTTGCGCGCCGGGCCTATTTCGATGGTATCGGCGCAACCGGCCGTGCGCTGCCGCCCATCACGATCCTGCGACCCGCCACCACAGGTCCGCGCCTGAGAACGCGTTTGTTCGATCACATTCTGACGCGCGTTCCGGGCGAGGGGGCCGGCATTGCTGCTGCGCTGGCCACGGGTGATCAGGGTGCGATCATGCAAGCCGATGCGGAGGCGATGCGGCGGAGCGGCCTTGCGCATCTCCTGTCGATCAGCGGCCTGCATGTGACGGCACTGATCGGTGTGGTGATCTTTTTGCTGATGCGGCTGATGGCGCTCAGCCGCCGGGCAGCGCTTGATTGGCCGCTGATGCTCCTTGCGGCAGGCGGTGGAGCTTTGGCCGGCCTCGGTTATACGATCCTGACCAGTGCGTTATAGGAGTCAACACGCTAAAACCCTCAGAAATCCGTGGATCATGAAAATGTGCCCAGCGCCTTAGCCAGATATAATCATGCTCGCACCTAAGATGAGGCCAACCCCGTAGAACGCAGCAACGACCAAAAATAGAGAGGCGTTTCGTGACGGCTGGGTTCGCGCAATGGCGCTTTGATTGGCATGTTGCCTGATCGAAAGCCGAAAAGGAGACATGAGGCGAATGCCACCGCAAGAATGATCCCGATCACTTCCACTTAATTGGCTCCTGGCCTGTCAGTTTGGCGCTGCTGGCTATGTCGGGTTTGAAATGGCCTTTTCGTAATCGGCCACAAGCTGGTCGAACTTACGCTGCTCTTGACGAATTTGCCTTTTGCGCCAGTGGACGATGACCAGCATGGCGATTGCCATTAGGGCGCAAGTGGCTGCTAAATCAGGTGCCCCATCGCGGATCGCAAGCGCCGTATAAAAGAATAATATGAGCGCCAGCACCCACGCTGCGATGACGCAGAAGGTCGTGAGGCGCCAGTATAGAGGCGCTTCTGGTCGTCCGCTTTTGGGATCGAATGTGACTTTCTGTGTAAGGCTCCACATGGCCTGTGTTTGCCACAGAACACGGACACGGTGCCAGACCTGACTTTGTGGTCTTGTAGCCACTGGTGTTAACCATAACTTGCCTACCGGCGCCGAAGTGCCGACCGTGCGGTCCTGCATCGCTGCCCTGCTGGTGCTCGGAGGACTGGCGACGGGGCGGGATGCGATCACCCTCCGCCTGGTCGCGGCCGGTGCGCTGGTGGTGCTCGCCATATGGCCCGAAGCGTTGATGGGACCGAGTTTCCAGATGAGTTTCGCCGCCGTGGTCGCTCTGGTTTCACTGGGCGAGCATCCCGCTTTCCGACGCTTTGCAGCCGCGCGCGACGAGGCGGCATGGCGCCGGCTGGGGCGCAGTCTTGCGGGCATGTTGCTTACGGGTCTGGTGGTCGAACTGGTCCTCGCGCCGATCGCTCTGTTCCATTTTCACAAGGCGGGCATGCTGGGATCGGTCGCCAATCTGGTCGCCATACCCCTTACCACTCTGGTCGTCATGCCGCTGGAAGCGCTGGCCTTGCTGTTCGATCTGGGCGGGTGGGGCGCGCCCTTCTGGTGGCTTGCTGCGCGGGCGCTGGACCTGCTGCTGCTGGTGGCCCATGGCGTAGCATCCAGCCCATGGGCAGTGATGCTGACGCCCGCCCAATCCGGCGCTGTTTTCGGCCTCGTGATGCTCGGCATGCTGTGGTGCCTCCTATGGCGGAGTCACTGGCGCTGGGCGGGCCTGATGCCCGTTGCCGCAGGCGTGACCATGATCCTCGCAACCCCGATGCCTGGCATATTGATCAGCAGCGATGGCCGCCACGTCGCGGTTCGCACCGCAAGTGGCATGGCGATATTGCGGGCACGGGCTGGAAGTTACACACGCGACATGCTGGCGGAAAGCGCTGGTTACGGTGGCGCGTTGGAAGCATTGCCGGCGTTGCCCCAGGCACGTTGTTCGCTTGATCTCTGCGCCGTCCGCCTGATGGGCGGGGGACGGAAGTGGAACATTTTGCTCACCCGAAGCAATGTAAATATCGACCATGCGATATTGGCGCGGGATTGCGCCAATGCCGATATCGTCGTCAGTGACCGTAGACTGCCGGGCGCCTGCCGACCTCGCTGGTTGAAGGTGGACAGACGATTCCTCGCTCAGACCGGGGGGCTGGCCATCGATCTGGACCATGGTAGCGTGCGCAGCGCGAAAATGCGGAACGACGGGCATCCGTGGATTGCGCGACCTTCCCCTTGGCCGCGCCGGTCCGTACGCGGTCAGTTATAGCGTCGCAGCAGTCCGGCCAACTTGCCCTGAATGCGAACCTGACGCGGGTCGTAGATCTGCGGTTCATAGGCACTATTGGCAGGATCGAGTCTGACTTTGGGCCCTTCTCGCCGGAAATATTTGAGCGTCGCTTCATTTTCATCGATCAGAGCGACGACAATCTGCCCCTCCCGCGCGACTTCGGTGCGCTGGATAAGCGCGAAGTCGCCGTCGAGTATGCCTGCCTCGACCATGGAGTCCCCTGCGACTTCCAGCGCATAATGATCCCCGGTCCCAAGCAGTGCCGCGGGTACGGAGAGCATATTCTGTCCCTCCAATGCCTCTATCGGAACACCGGCCGCGATGCGGCCATGCAGGGGAATCTCCAATATGTCATTGGCGACGATCGGTGGTTTGCTCAAGGCAGGAGCAGTTGTCACCGGCGCCTTGGCAGGAACGACCAGCCTGGGCGCGCGATGCATGGCATCGGGCAGCTTGAGCACTTCAAGAGCGCGGGCACGATTGGGCAGGCGGCGGATGAAGCCGCGCTCCTCCAGCGCATTGATCAGGCGATGGATGCCGGATTTCGACCGCAGGTCCAGCGCTTCCTTCATCTCCTCGAAAGAAGGAGATACGCCTCCCTCTTCCAGCCGGATCTGGATGAAGCTCAGCAATTCCTGTTGCTTGGGTGTCAACATTTCGCCTGCCCTTCTTTGGAACGGATAGGGAACGCATAGGAAACGGAACGGGGCAAGTCAAGCGCCTAACGGTTCGCCGCGTTTATGGGAACGCGCGAGCAGCCGGGCCGTTTTCAAGCGTGCCTTCCCCGAAGAAGGTGAATAGGAGAGTAAGATGGCCAACCAGAACAACCAGGGCGGCGATCAACGTCGCGATCAGCAGGGCGGCGACCGTGCCAATCAGGGCGGACGCCAGCAACAGCAGGAAGACCAGCAGGGCCAAATGGGTGATGAGCGCCGTCAGGACAAGTCGCCCGGCAAGCAGCAGCGCTGAACAATCATCAGCTTTGCACTGGGAGGGGTCGCGTGGCGGCCCCTTTCCTTATGCAAGGGCCTTAGGCAAGGGGAAGCACCGTGACGGGATCGCCTGCCGCCGCCGGAGCGGAGCCTCCGGGGCGCAGGATGAGGCAGTCCGACATGGCCAGGGCGGCGGTGGCGGCGCTATCCTGCGACGTCACCGAAACGATGCCGGCTTCAGTGCGGAAGGCGCGAAGATAGTCGTCCCGTTCCCCCGTGGCGGGTAGTGGCGCTGCCAATGTCGCGACCGCGGTGCGCGGCAGGGGCGATGCCGCGCCCATCATGTGGCGGACCAGCGGCAGCAGGAACAGCGTCGCGGTTACGAAGGCTGATACCGGATTGCCGGGCAGGCCCAGGAAGATGGCGGAATCCAATGTCCCTGCCATCAGCGGCTTGCCCGGCCGCATGCGAATTTTCCAGAAATCGAGCGAGCCGCCAGCCTGGGCGAAGGCTGGACGGACGACATCATGGTCGCCGACCGACGCGCCGCCGGTCGAAACGATGATGTCGGCATCGGCATCGGCGGCGCGAGCAAAGGCCTGGGCCATGCCGGGCAGGTCATCTCGCACGATCCCCAGGTCGATGATGTCGCAGGGGAGGCTCGCAAGCAGGGCCGCCAGCATGGGTGCGTTAGATGACGGAAGCTGGCCTGGCTGCGTCGACGCGCCGGGCGGCACCAGTTCATTGCCGGTGGAGATCAACGCGACCCGCGCCCGGCGGGAAACGGGCAGTGCGCCATGCCCCGCCACTGCGGCAAGCGCGATCTGCGCGGGGCCAAGCGCGCTGCCGGCGGTCAGCAGGAGATCGTCCTTGCGGAAATCGGAGCCGGCCGAGCGGACATGGCGGCCCGCAGCCAGCGCCTCTTCGAGGCCGCGCAGCCTATTTCCTTCGCGGGCAGCATTTTCCTGGATCAATATGGCGTCTGCGCCCGGCGGCAAGGGCGCTCCGGTGAAGATGCGGCAAGCCTGGCCGGGCTCGATCGGCGGAGGAAGCGCCCCACCCGCCGCGCTTTCGGCAACCACCTGCCATGGCCCCGGCGATTCGGCGGCGCGAACGGCATAGCCGTCCATCGCAGAAAGGTCGGCCCAGGGCTGCTCGCGCAGTGCTGCGACATCTTCCATCAGCCAGCGTCCGGCGCAGGCGGCAACAGGCGCATGATCCGTCGGCAGCGGCCTTGCCAGCGCCATCAGGCGGTTCTGCGCCTCCGCAACGGGAAGCAGGCTCATACCGTGCCATCTTCCCTGGCTGTCCAGTCGCCGGACTTGCCGCCGCTCTTGGCCAGCAGGCGCACGTTGCTGATGATCATGCCCTTGTCCAGCGCCTTCGCCATGTCATAGACCGTCAGCAACGCGACCGATGCGGCGGTCAACGCCTCCATTTCCACGCCGGTCTGTCCGGCCGTCTTTGCGGTCGCCGTCACGGACACGCCGTTGCCGTCCAGGTCGAGGTCGACGCTGACGGAACTGAGCGCAATGGGGTGGCAGAGCGGGATCAGGTCGGAGGTCCGCTTGGCCGCCATGATACCGGCGACGCGGGCGACGGCCAGCACATCGCCCTTCTTCACCAAACCTTGCGCGATGGCCGCCGCCGCTTCGGCGCTCATGCTGATGCGGCCGCTCGCGACGGCCTTGCGCGCGGTTGTCGCCTTGGCGGAAACATCGACCATATGGGCCGATCCCTCCTCGTCCAGATGGGTGAGCTTGCTCATTGGCCGGTCAGCAGCTTGCGTGTGGCCGTTTCGACGTCCGCCTGTCTCATCAACGTTTCCCCCACCAGGAAGCAGCGGACGCCATGATCCGCCATGGCGATCAGGTCATCGTGGCTGCCGATACCACTTTCCGCGACGAAGGTGCAGCCTTCCGGAGCATAGCCGATCAATTCATATGTCCGGGCGAAATCGACGGTGAAGTCTCTAAGGTCGCGATTGTTGACGCCAATCAGGCGCGAGCGGAGTTTCATCGCCCGCTCCAGTTCCTGCGCGTCATGCACTTCGACCAGCGCGTCCATGCCCAGGCCTAACGCGGCGTCCTCTATCTCCGCCATCTGATTGTCGTCGAGCGCCGCGACGATGATCAGGATCGCGTCCGCCCCCAATGCGCGGCTTTCCAGCACCTGCCAGGGATCGATCATGAAATCCTTGCGCAGCACCGGCAGGGCGCAGGCGGCGCGGGCCGCGACCAGATAGTCGTCACGCCCCTGGAAAAAGGGCGCGTCGGTCAGCACTGACAGACAGGCTGCGCCGCCAGCCGCATAGGCGCGGGCATGGGCGGGGGGATCGAAGTCCGGGCGGATCAGGCCCTTGGACGGGCTGGCCTTCTTGACCTCGGCGATCAGGCCGAATCCGGAGCGGGCTGCGTCGTCCAGCGCCTTGCGAAAGCCGCGCGGCGGCGTCTGCTCGGCGGCGCGGGCGTGCAGCGCGGAAATGGCGGTTGCCGCCTTCCGGCTGGCGACCTCCTCTCGCTTCATATCGCAGATTTCGATCAGCTTGTTCGTCATTTATAGGCAATCCAGCAATTGAGAAGCGCATTGGCAAGGCCGCGATCGATGGTTTCGGCGGCTTCCTCCACGCCTTCGCGAAAATCGGATACGGCATCCGCCACGACAAGGGCGGCAGCAGCGTTCAGCAGTACCGCATCGCGATAGGGGCCGGCTTCGCCTTGCAACAGGGCGCGCAGGGCGGCAGCGTTAAAGGCGGGGTCGCCCCCCCGGATCGCATCGACCGGATGGGTGGAAAGGCCGAGTTCCGCAGCGGTGAGGCGACGCATCGCGACAAGGCTGCCGCCCTTCACCTCCGCCAGTACGTTGCCGCCGGCCAGCGACAATTCATCCAGTCCCTCGTCGCCGGAAACGATCATCGCGTGATCGACGCCCAGTTCCGCCAGCGCCTCTGCATAGACGGGGACATAGTCAGGGCGGGCGATGCCGACCAGCTGGCGGCGCACCCCTGCGGGATTGGCGAGCGGCCCCATCAGGTTGAAGATGGTGCGTTCCCCGATCGCCCTGCGAATGGGACCAAGCCGTTTGAGCGCGGGATGATAATTCTGCGCAAAAAGGAAGCAGATGCCAAGATCGGCCAGCGTTGCTTCTGCTGTCGTGGCTGCTCGCGCCAGGTCCAGGCCGAGCGCCTCCAGCGTATCGGCCGCGCCCGCCTTGGAGGAGGCTGCCCGGTTGCCATGCTTGGCCACGGGGACGCCGGCAGCGGCGACGACCAGCGACACCGCGGTCGAAACATTGAGGGTGTGATGCCCGTCACCGCCCGTGCCGCAGACATCGATCGTCCCCGCAGGCGCCGTGACCGGGATCATGCGCTTGCGCATGGCGCGGGCAGCGGCGGCGATTTCCGTTGCCGTCTCGCCCCGCCGGGCCATGGCGACAAGGAAACTGGCGATTTCCTCCTCCGGCAACTCGGCATCGAACAGCATGTCGAAAGCTGTTGCGGCCTGTTGCGCGTCGAGAGGCTCGCAAGGGTCGGGCAGGCGGGTCATGGTCGCTGCCTTAATCATGGGAAGGTGCCAGAGTCGAGATGGGATACGCGAAAGTCGCTATGGATGTGCAACAGAGTGGTACTGGGCGGTGCCATATCGCGCCGCCTAATTCCGGATTCGCAGGACTGACGGTGATCAATTTTCCGGCGTTGAGGAAGCAGGAGGACAGGCGGCCGGACTGCCGGGGAAAGCGGTTCAGCCCGCCACGCGTTCGCGGACCGGAATGCCGGCGATCCGCATGAAATTCGCCAGCATGTCGTGGCCATGTTCCGTGGCGATGCTTTCCGGGTGGAACTGCACCGAATGAATCGGCAGGTCACGGTGCCGGAATCCCATGACCGAACCGTCTTCGCTGGTGGCGTTGACGACAAGGCTTTCGGGAATGTTCTCGACGATCAGCGAATGATAGCGGGTGGCCGTAAAGGGCGAAGGCAGCCCCTGGAACAGCCCGGTGCCGTCATGCGTGACCGGCGATGTCTTTCCGTGCATCAGCCCGCCGCGCACGACCTGACCGCCGAAATGCTGGCCGATCGACTGATGGCCGAGGCACACCCCCAATAACGGCGCCCCGGCATCGGCGCAGGCGGCGACGAGATCAAGGCTGACGCCCGCCTCGTTGGGTGTACAGGGGCCCGGCGAGAGCAGAAATGCCTGCGCGCCGGTGGAAAGGGCCTGGCCGGCGGAAATGGCGTCGTTGCGGACGACCTCAACCTGCGCGCCCAGTTCCATGAGGTAGTGGACGAGGTTCCAGGTGAAGCTGTCATAATTGTCGATGACGAGGATCATCCCGCGGCTTTAGCGCCGGATCGGAGGCAGGGGAAGAGTCGGGATTCCGGATCGATGGGAGAACTGTCCTGGACCTGCGAACGGCGACGGCTTGATAAACCGGATGCGCCTCTCCATATAAGGCGTTGCCGGGTTCGCCCGGCTATGGTGATAAATCGTATCGTGCAATAGGCGCAGCGGACCCGGGGGCGGTACCCGGCGGCTCCACCACATTCCCCGGTTTTCGGGGCGCGTGACGGGGCCGAACTAGGATCGACGTGTGTTGAAAAGCGGTGCCTTTACCCGGCCTGAGTACGCCGTAAAAAGGTTCAAAACTCACAAGTGCCAACGATAACGAGGCTCTTGCTCTTGCTGCGTAATTGATGGCCTCACGGCCTGACATTACTCAAAAAGAACGCGGTTGAACCCACCGGGCAACAGAAGGGAATTCAGCGGCCTCCGGAGGGGCCGGGCAACAGAACCCTCCGGACCTTTTCTCCCCATCCATTTGACATGCTCGGGGCGCGGGGAGAGGGGCATTGTCCCCTGCCATGGCGGGTTCCGGCGAATTGCGCTTGGTGTTGAAGTTCACTGGCCCGCCCTATTTCTCGACCTTTATCTCGAACAATCTGGCCCAGTTCTTCCCCGTGACGAACAGACGGTCGGTCCTCGCATCATAGGCTATGCCATTGGCGACCGCCTCGCTGTCTCTGGCGCCGCTTGCCTGCAGAAGAGGGGCGATGTCGAGCCAGTCGATCACCGCGCCGGTGCGCGGATCAATCCGGGCGATATGGGTATCGTACCAGATATTGGCCCATATCTCGCCCTTCACATATTCCAGTTCATTGAGGCGGTCCACAGGACGGCCATTCCACGTCACGGTGATCCGGCGTTCCTCGGTCAGCCTTTCGGGGTCCAGAAAGCGAAGCTGCGCAGTGCCGTCGCTCATGATGAGGCTGTGCCCGTCCTGCGTCAGCCCCCAGCCTTCGCCCTCATAGCGGAACTGGGAAACCGGGGAAAAATCGCTCAGCTTCCACACGAAGCCCTGCCGATGCCGCCAGGTCAGGCTGATCAACCGGTCCTTCCAGTTGACGATGCCCTCTCCGAAATAGGGGCGGGGAATGATCCGGTGGGCCAGCGCCTTGCCGCTCTTGAGATCGACCTTCCGAATCTCTGACTCGCCCTCCAGGCCCGTGCTCTCATACAGGGCGCCATCATGGTAGAAGAGCCCCTCGGTAAAGGCGCCGGGATCGTGCGGATAGCTTCGGACGAGTTTCCAGCGCGTCTCCGCCTGCGCGGGAAAGATCAGCAGCCACGCGCCCAGCAGCGCGACGACAACGTGCCTCATTCGGCGGCCTGGTCCGCCATGGCCGCGGCAAGCCAGCCTGGCAGGGCGGCGGGATCCATATCCTCCATCCGCCGCAATTCGATGGAGAGGCCAAGATCGGCCAGCGCAGCCTTCTGCCGCTTCTCGTCGGCCTGTGCCATCGGCACCGCGACCAGGCGCCGGCTCACCTTGTTGCGATAATGCATGCGCGCGGTGTTTTCCTGCCCCACATAGCATCCCTTGTCATAATCCACGCCACTGAGTTCGCCGGCATTGGTTTCCAGCCAGAGGAGCTGGTCCTGACCGAGTTCGCCCGCGCCTTCGAATATGCCGAGCGACAATCTGTGCGCCCGGAATGCCGCGGATGCATCGCCTTCATCCGGCGCTGCGATCCAGCGGTGGCCGAGTTCCGACAGGCGCGGATCGAACGGCTTGCCGGGCGCTTCGAGAGCCCAGTGCACCGCCAGCGCATCCTCCGGCATGATTGCCACCTTGCGCCGCAACCGGTAGATCGTCAGTCGCTTCATCAGGGCATCCGCCTGAGCGCCCTCGCAATCGATGAGCACATCGTCACCCCCTGCCCAGAGGATGAAATCGAACAGCACCTTACCCTGCGGCGTCAGCAGTGCGGTCCAGCGCGGTTCCCCCTCTTTCAGTTTCAGGACGTCGCGGGTGAGCAGGCCCTGGAGGAAGCTTTTCGCATCCTCGCCGGAAATTCTGAGGAGGGCGCGGTCGGTAAGGGTGGTGCCGGTCATCGGCTTTAGGTAGGACAAACGCCCATCATATCCAAGCCCACCCCCAAGCTGGCGAGACCGACATGACTTTCGACCTCCTCCTGAAGAACGGAACCGTGCACACCCCTGGCGGCGCGGAAAGCGTGGATGTGGGCGTGAGCGGCGGCAGAATCGTCGCCATCGGCGCGTCCCTGGGCGATGCGGGCGAAGTGATCGACTGCGCAGGCCTGGACGTGCTGCCGGGCTGCATCGACAGTCAGGTCCATTTTCGCGAGCCCGGGCTGGAGCATAAGGAAGATCTGGAATCGGGCAGCCGCGCGGCAGTGCTGGGCGGCATCACCGCCGTGTTCGAGATGCCGAACACAAATCCCAACACCGACACTGCCGAGCGGGTACGGGACAAGCTGAATCGCGCCCATCATCGCATGTGGTGCGACCATGCCTTCTATGTCGGCGCCACCGCGGACAATGCCGAGCAGTTGAAGGAACTGGAGCGGATACCCGGCACCTCGGGGGTCAAGATCTTCATGGGTGCCTCCACCGGCAGCCTGCTGGTTGACGATGACGACGCATTGTCCCGTGTCCTCGCCAGCGGCACCCGACGCGTCGCCATCCATGCCGAGGACGAGGCACGGATGAACGCGCGCAAGGATCTGCGGGTGGAAGGCGATCCGTCGTCTCACCCCGTGTGGCGTGACGATGAAAGCGCGATGATCGCCACCAGGCGGATCATCGATCTTGCCCGCAAGGCGCGCCGTCGCATTCACATTCTGCATGTGACGACGCCCGCAGAACTGGAATATATCGGCCGAAACAAGGATATCGCAACCTGTGAAGTCACGCCCCAGCATCTAACCCTGGCGGCGGAGCATGCCTATCCGCGTCTTGGTACCTATGCGCAGATGAACCCCCCGATCCGCTCCGGCGCGCATCGCGACGGGTTGTGGCATTGGCTGAACCAGGGGGTGCCCGACGTTCTGGGCAGCGATCATGCGCCGCACACGATCGAGGAGAAGGCGAAATCCTATCCCGCCTCGCCCAGCGGCATGCCGGGCGTGCAGACGCTGGTCCCGCTGCTGCTCAATCACGTGGCGGAGGGGCGGCTGTCGCTCCGTCGCTTCATCGAACTGACTTCTTCGGGGCCGCAGCGCGTCTTCGGCCTGGTGGGCAAGGGCCGCATTGCGATCGGTTATGACGCCGATTTCACCGTGGTCGACCTGAAGAAGCGCTGGACGGTGGGTGGCGACTGGCTGTCCTCCCGCTGCAACTGGTCGCCCTTTGAGGGGATGGAACTGACCGGCAAGGCTGTCGGCACCATCATCCGCGGCCATCGCGTCATGTGGGAAGATGCACTGGCGAATGAGGCAGTGGGTGAGCCTGTCCGCTTCGAAGCGACCGAGTTCGCCTAAACCGATGCCAGGCGGTTGCGACGGGCGGCGCTCAGGCCGTCCGTCGCGAACACGACAAGGCTGAGCCAGATCAATCCGAAGCTAGCCATCTGTCCCATCGTCAGTTTTTCGCCGAACAGCAGGATGGCACACAGGAACTGGATGGAAGGCGCCAGATATTGCAACAGGCCAAGCGTCGCCATGGGCAATCGGTGCGCGGCGATCGCAAACAGGACCAAAGGAATGGTCGTAACTGCGCCAGCTGCGATCAGAAGGACGGTGGTCGGCATATCCTGTCCGAAGCTCGCGCCGCCGTGCATCGACAGCCAGAACAGATAGGCGACGGCCGGCGGCATCAGCAGAAAGGTCTCGACACCCAGTCCGACCATGGGGGCAACCGGCGTCATTTTCCGAATCAGTCCATAAAAGCCGAAGGAAAATGCCAGCGCCACGCTGATCCAGAGCGTCGTCAGCGCCGTTGCGGCCATGATGGCGACGCCGACCGCGGCGACCGCCACCGCCGCCAGTTGTCCCAGCCTCAGTCGCTCGCCGAGCAGCAGCATGCCCAGCCCGACGTTGACGAGCGGATTGAGGAAATAACCCAGGCTGGCGGCGATGACATGCCCCGCGTTCACCGCCCCGACATAGGTCAGCCAATTGATGCCGATCATGAGGGCTGATCCGGAAAGGGCGAAAAGGAGTCGCCGGTCGCGCAATATTGGCCCCAGCTCGCGAAGGTTCCGTCGCGCTAGCAACAGCGTCAGGATCAACAGCAGCGACCATAGGATGCGCTGGCAGACAATCTCCACCGCATTCACATGATGCAGCAGCCTGAAATAGATAGGCAGTAGTCCCCAGGCGCTATAGGCCGCTATGGCCGCGAGCAGGCCCTGCCGTACCGTCTGTTCGGATGGATCGGAACTATTCAGAGGATTCCTCCGCCCATGAACAGCCGCAGGGCGCCGAACGCCGCCACGATCAGGCAAAAATTACGTCCCCCGTTTTTCGTGGAGAACATGCCGACAAAGGCGCCGAACAACGCCATGGGCACCAGCAGCCAGTTGAGCGCCCCCAGCAGCGGAAAGACCGCCGGGATCATCAGGAGCAGGGTGATGAGGCCAATCAGGGCTGACAGGACGTTGAACATGGCCGTACAAATGGCGAGTGAGCAGGGCCGAAGCAAGGCAGGATACCGGGCCAGTTGACGCAGACTGGCCCGGCGCCCGGGGAAGTTCGTGATTCACCAAAAACCCTAACGAAAAATTAACCTCTGTTCTTCATGTCTTGTTTACGAAGGAGTGAAGCGATGGCGCCTGTTCGATCGTTCTGTGTTCTGGCGATGCTTGTCGCCCTGCCTCTGGCGGGCTGCGACAAGAAAAAGGATGATCTGAACGCGCTCGACGCCCAACTCACCAACAATGCGGTGGATGCGCTCGCCAATCAGATCGTGGTCGATCCCCGGCTTGCCGGCCGCTCCGATGCGGCCGCAAAACTGCCGGCGTTGAAGGGAGAGGCCGCGACTGCGCTGGCCGCCTCCGTGAAGCTGGCGGGCGGGACGCTGCTTGCCGCGCCCGCGCCTGCCCAAGGGCAGGCAAAGGAGTCAGAAGCCGCGCTGGCTGCCGTGGCCGCCGAACAGAAGAAGCCGGGCGGCAATGCCCTTTGTCGCGAGCAACTGATCCATGGCGCGCAATGGGCCAGCCGCCTGCCCGAACCCTTTGCCGTTTATCCCGGCGCGCAGCTCATGGAGGCTGCGGGTGCGGAAAAGGACGGTTGCACGCTGCGGGCGGCGACATTCGTCACGCCGGTGCCGTGGCAAAGCGTGATGGACTTCTATTATACCCAGGCTCGTCGCGCAGGCTTTGATGCCGAACACAGGGTGATGGGCGGCGACCATGTGCTGGGCGGCTCGCGCAAGGATGACGGCAGCGCCTTCCTGCTGCTGTTCACCCAGGCGCCGGGCGGCAAGACGAGCGTCGACCTGTTAGCGGATAACGGCCGCTAGGACCGTTGGGCACCGCACCCTGATCAGTTGCGCATAGCGGCGACCGTCCGCCCGATTTCAGGGCTTGCGCCGGAGGCCCAACAACCACGGCTTCACCCCGCGCGTCGGATGAGGCGTACCGTCAAGCCGCCTAGCGCGGATGATACGGATCGGCTTGATGATCATCTGCCCCCGCATCGGCCCCGATCCGCAGCAGGTCGGCACGGCAAGGATCCGCTTCACAACATCCATGCCGCCAACGACGTGGCCGAAAGCGGCATAGCCGATATAGTCGCCCCGCGCGTCCATGTTCGGCGTCGGCCCCACGGTGATGAAGAAATTGCCCATGGCGGAATTGGCGCGGTCGGGCCTCGCCATGGAAAGCGTGGCGTCGAGATGCCTGATCCCGGTCTGCGTCGTCGGCTCGTGCTTGATCGGCGGCAGTGAACGGCGGGCGTCGGTGTCGATCCCGCCCTGGATCAGCCCCAGCCCTGGATCGCTCTTGCGCCGCGCCGCGCGATAGAAGGTCACGCCGTCAAAGCGCCCGTCATCGACATAGGTGAGGAAATTGGCGGAGGTGACAGGTGCCCTCCGATCATCGGTCGCGACCACGATGGTGCCCATGGAGGTCTCTATCGCTACGCGGGTATGGCCGGGGGTTGGCCGGTTCGCGGTCAGCGCGAGGGCGGAACCGGAAGCCAGAGTGCCAAGAAGCGGGACAAGCGACAGGAGGGCAAAACGCAGGACAGCAGGGATCATCGACAGGCAAGCACGCTCAATGAAAGGAGTTTCGCCTTAGGCTAGAGCCTGTGCAGGCCCGGCGCAACCGGGTGACAAGCACCCGTTCCACACACTTCTTCGCAGAAGAAGGCGCCGCCATAAGTCAGTTCATTCGGCGCAAGCGATCCTGACCGTGCAAAACAGCTAATCAGATTTCGTTGGAGTCCAGGTTCGTCTTTGCCGGATGCCACATATTCGGATTTCCTGTCGTGGGGCATGCGCCGACGCCCGCCACCAGCATGTCGAGCGTATCGGCATAAATCTCTTCCACCAGCAATTCCGCTTCGGGATCGCGGTCGTGTCTGATCAGCACGTCAAGCATCAACAGGTTCATTGCGATGAGCCGATGCTGCACCAGTCGCGGTGGAACGTCCGGCATGGCTCTTTCGATCAGCAGGAGCAGCTCTACCGTCACGGGCGTCAAGCTCATGGCCTGGCCGCGCAGGGCAATGGCGGGTTCGAATTGCAGGACCTGCCGCAGGAAGGAGGCATAGCTGTGTTGGCCCCGCTCGTCCTGCTGTTCGAGAAGGGGGCGAAACAGGCAATCGAGCAGAATGCGCAGATCAGCTTCCCTGCCTTTGACGCGCGCCGCTGCCAGCAGGGCGCTGCGACGCGCATCGATTGCCGGGAGCCGCCTTGTATAGATCGCGTTCACCAACCCGTCGCGTCCGCCGAAATGATATTGAACCGAGGCCGGGTTCGACAGGCCTGCAGCGGCGCTGATCTCTCGAAGCGACACGGCGTCGAGGCCGTGCTCGCCCCATAAACGCTCCGCCACATCGACGATAACGGCGCGCGACTTGGGTCGCTTCACGGGGACAGCGGCAGGGCTCATGGCATTTCACCATATCCGCTTGCGCGCCCACGTCCAGTTTAATACACTTGTTATAATTATGGCGAGGCGGTTGGAAATGCCGCATCTGCTGGTCCGAAAAAATTCACGGGAGGTGCCGCATGAAATTGATGTTCACATCATTGGTTCTGTCGCTTGCCGCGTCTGCCTTGGCTGCCGAGCCGCACATAACGCTTCCGATTCCGGACGGGACATTCACTGGCACGGTCGGGCGGACGTTCCGGGAATCGTCACCCGCATCGCTTCCCAAGCCCGTCGCGGCACCCAAAGGGGCGCCCAATATCATCGTCATCATGCTCGACGATGCCGGTTTCGGCCAATATGCGACTTTTGGCGGCGCGGTGCCTTCGCCCGCGATGGATCGGCTGGCCGCCGAGGGCTTGCGCTTCAATCGCTTCCATACGGCGGGTATCTGCTCGCCCACGCGCGCCGCGCTTCTGACGGGGCGCAATCCGCATAATGCGGGGGTTGGCATCGTCACCGAACTAGCGACCGGCTATGACGGCTATACGGGCATCATTCCGCAGAGTACCGTGCCTGTTGCCCGCATTCTTCGCGACAATGGCTATGCCACCGCCATGTTCGGAAAGAACCACAACACGCCGCCTGCCGAGGCCGGGCCTGCGGGGCCCTTCAATCACTGGCCGGGCGGCTTTGGCTTCGATTATTTCTATGGGTTCAACGCCTGGGGCACCAGTCAGCATCAGCCGTTGCTGTTCGAGAATAACCGGCCCGTGCCGCCTGTGCGCGACCCGGACTATCACCTCACCCATGATCTTGCGGATCGCGCCATCGGCTGGATCAGGAGCGTGAAGGCCGCCAGCCCAGACCGGCCCTATTTCCTCTATCTTGCCCCCGGTGCGACGCATGCGCCGCACCATGCGCCGAAGGCATGGATCGATCGCTTCAAGGGTCAGTTCGACAAGGGCTGGGACGCGTATCGGACCGCCGCCTTTGCAAGGCAGAAGGCGCTTGGCGTAGTGCCGAAGGATGCCAAGCTGACCCCGCGTCCGGCGGAAATTCCTGCATGGGACAGCCTGCCAGCCGAAACGCAGCGCATCTTCGCTCGTCAGATGGAGGTGTTCGCCGGATTTGCCGCCCATACCGATGCGGAGGTGGGCCGGCTGATCGATGCCGTCCATGCGATGCCAGGGGGTGAGAACACGCTGATCGTCTATATTGCGGGCGACAATGGCGCGAGCGCGGAGGGCGGGGCGAATGGTACGCTGAACGAACTGGGGCCGGCAAACGGGCTGGAAGAGAAGGTGACGACCGCCGAACTGGCGGACCTGGGCGGTCCGGCCTATAACAACAATTATCCCGCCGGCTGGGCGTGGGCGGTCAATACGCCTTTTCGCTATTACAAACAGGTGGTGTCGCATCTTGGCGCGGTGCGCAATCCCATGGTCATGTCGTGGCCCGCGCGCATTGCCGACAAGGGTGCGCTCAGAAGCCAGTTCACCGATGTGACGGACATTGCGCCAACGCTTCTTGCCGCTGCAGGCGTTAGGGCGCCAACCAGCGTCGACGGCATTGCCCAGAAGCCGCTGGACGGCGTCAACCTGCTCCCAGTGGCGACGGAGCCCCATGCGCCCGAGGTGCGGCAGCGCCAATATTTCGAGGTGTTCGGCAATCGCGCCATCTATGATCACGGCTGGATGGCATCGGCCCGGCTTGCAAACCCGTGGGAAGCCAACCGTGCCATGCTGGATCCCGATAAGGTCCATTGGGAACTTTACGACCTGGATCACGACTTTACCCAGGCCCATGATCTTGCCGCTCGCTATCCCGAACGACTCGAGCAGTACAGGAAACTGTGGTGGGAGGAAGCGAAGCGCAACAATGTGCTGCCGCTCGACTGGCGGGCAGGGGAAAGGCTCGCCAGCCGCCCACCGGATTCGCGGACCCATTTCGAACTGTATCCCGGTACGATCGGCATTCCCGAAACGATCGCGCCCAATATCCGCAACCGGTCATGGACCATCGCGGCGGACGGCAGCTTCACTGCGCGTGACAACGGCATGCTCATCACCCAGGGAGGCATGACGGGGGGCTGGGCCTTCTATCTGCGCGATGGACGGCCCGCTTTCGATTATAATCTTGGATTGGCGGCGCATTACCGCATCGTCGCGCAATCTCCGATTGCCGCAGGTACGAAGTCGCTGGTGGCGCGGTTTGATTATGAGGGCGCCCCGCAGGTCAGGGGCGGCGGGGGCGTGCTGACCCTGCTCGCCGACGGGCAGGTCGTGGCGACCGGCCATCTCCCCCGGACACTTCCAGGGATTTTCTCGCTTAATGAAGGTCTCGATGTGGGGACGGATTATGGATCGCCTGTCGGAGACTATCCGTTTCCGTCCGACTTCACCGGGATGTTGAGCGATGTTCGGATCGACCTGCGCTGATGCCGGGTTTTCGGACTCGGCGAGGGCGTTTTCTACGCTGATGGAGAAAATCTGTCGGTTCGGCGCGAGCGGTAAAACAAAAAAATGAAGCACCAAAAAGGAAAGGCGGCAGCTTCATCGCTGCCGCCTTCTTGATTCTCGTTTAGCAGCTTGAATTGCGGTCGATGGCGCGGCCGGCCAGCGCGCCGGCGCCAGCGCCGATGATGGTGCCGGGAGCCCGATCACCGCGAGTGTCGACCGCGCGGCCCAGCAAAGCCCCGGCGACACCGCCCAGCAGCAGGCCCGTCGTACCGCCCGACTTGCGGCAACGATAGCCGCGGTCATCGCGATAGGAGCGGTAGTCGCGATAATCGCGGCGGTCGGAATAGCGGACCCGCTCGTGACGGTCATAGCGGTGCCAGCCGTCGTCGCGGGCGAAGGACGTCGCCGGCACCGCTGCGGAAAGCGTCGCGGCAGCAGCTGCGATGGCGAGCATGGTTTTGCGAATGGTCATGACTGGTCTCCTCTTACCTTGTCGTTGACCCGCTTATTCCACGCGGCACATGCGCCGATCCTGAACCGCTTTGTTATCAACGGTTAAGCTGAACGGAACTGGCCGTGCCGTGTCGATAAAGCAGGTTAAGCGCGAACGCGCCGCGGCCTTTCGGAATGGATATCGACCGGAAATCCCACCTTGCCGTCTTCAATAGAGGAGGTCGGCATGCAGAACGGACAGCGCAGCGAATCGTCCCAGGACCCGGCGGAGAAGGACACGACGACTCATCGCCGCCGGAAAGAGATTTTCCCGGCGGCGATGAGGATCGCGCCGACGGTGGAACCTAGAGCGCATAGAAGGCCGAGGATAACGACGCCAATCCCTTGGCACCACCGTCAATATTCAAGCCGGGAGCTCGTCGAAGGGATGGAAGCAGCCTTATCGCTTGCTGCTTCTCAAGCCGCGATCAACTCGAAAGCAGCGGGTAACGCATGCGCCAATCATCCAGCAAGGCCTCGATCGCGGCGATCTCCTGGAATGAGCCAGTCGGCGCGGCAGACCAGTTGCAATGGGGATGCGTGGTACGGCTATAGAGGCGGATCGGCCCCACCAGCCTGCGCCAGTGATGCTTGCTGCGTCCATGATCGCGGACCAGCCGGGCAATGATCATGTCGACAAGTTTGTCAGTCGTCATTTTCTTTCCCCTCGGCACAGGGCCATTGCCCGGGCAGTTCCAGATAGGCCTCCAGCTCCCGCCAATGCCGGTCCCATCCTGGGCCGCGCCGTCCTTCCGGCACATGCGCCTCCACCATGCGTCTGGCTCGTGCCACGACATTGTCGCTGGGCGCGCGCAGACGGGCGAGAATGTCCCGGATACCGC
>NZ_CP184375.1:1107500-1555800 GCF_049913335.1 Sphingobium sp. R-21
GGGTAGTCGATGGGAACCACGTTAATATTCGTGGGCCTGGTGGTGTGTGACGGATGGCGTAACTTGTTCGGCCTTATTGGATTGGTCCGGGCAGGGAAGTTGTCCCAGGAAATAGCCCCACCGTATAGACCGTACCCTAAACCGACACAGGTGGAATGGTAGAGTATACCAAGGCGTTTGAGAGAAGTATCCTGAAGGAACTCGGCAAATTGCCTCCGTACCTTCGGAAGAAGGAGGCCCCACATGAAGGCAACTTTTTGTGGGGGGCACAGGCCAGGGGGTAGCGACTGTTTAGCAAAAACACAGGGCTCTGCTAAGTCGGCTTCAAGACGACGTATAGGGCCTGACGCCTGCCCGGTGCCTGAAGGTTAAGAGGAGGTGTGCAAGCACTGAATTGAAGCCCAGGTAAACGGCGGCCGTAACTATAACGGTCCTAAGGTAGCGAAATTCCTTGTCGGGTAAGTTCCGACCTGCACGAATGGCGTAACGACTTCCCCACTGTCTCCAGGATATGCTCAGCGAAATTGAATTCTCCGTGAAGATGCGGAGTACCCGCGGTTAGACGGAAAGACCCCGTGCACCTTTACTGCAGCTTCAGAGTGGCATTAGGAAAGAACTGTGTAGCATAGGTGGGAGGCTTTGAAGCGATGACGCCAGTTGTCGTGGAGCCATAGGTGAAATACCACCCTGTTGTTTTCTGATGTCTAACCTCGCACCGTTATCCGGTGCAGGGACCCTCTGTGGCGGGTAGTTTGACTGGGGCGGTCGCCTCCTAAAGAGTAACGGAGGCGCGCGATGGTGGGCTCAGGACGGTTGGAAACCGTCTGTTAGAGTGCAATGGCATAAGCCCGCCTGACTGCGAGACTGACAAGTCGAGCAGAGACGAAAGTCGGTCATAGTGATCCGGTGGTCCCTCGTGGAAGGGCCATCGCTCAACGGATAAAAGGTACGCCGGGGATAACAGGCTGATGATTCCCAAGAGCTCATATCGACGGAATCGTTTGGCACCTCGATGTCGGCTCATCACATCCTGGGGCTGGAGCAGGTCCCAAGGGTTTGGCTGTTCGCCAATTAAAGTGGTACGTGAGCTGGGTTCAGAACGTCGCGAGACAGTTTGGTCCCTATCTGCCGTGGGCGTCGAAATTTGAGAGGAGTTGACCCTAGTACGAGAGGACCGGGTTGAACATACCTCTGGTGTACCTGTCGTCCTGCCAAGGGCGCAGCAGGGTAGCTATGTATGGACGGGATAACCGCTGAAAGCATCTAAGCGGGAAGCCTCCCTCAAGATAAGATTTCTTCGAGCGGTCGTAGACCACGACCTTGATAGGCCGGATGTAGAAGTGTGGTAACATATGGAGCTAACCGGTCCTAATTGCTCTGATCGCGCCTGAGAGTCCCACCATCAATGACAACACTGGATATTCCAGCAAACGTCAGCAAATGTGGTGATCAAACAGCCAGATAATCTGCACGGAAAACATCGATTAAAAAACGAAGCGCAAGCTCTATTGCTTGGTGACCATAGCGTCTGTGACCCACCCGATCCCTTCCCGAACTCGGACGTGAAACCAGTCTGCGCCGATGGTACTGTGGCTCAAGCCCCGGAAGAGTAGGGCGTCGCCAGGCATTACAGCTCGCGCTTCAATACCCATTCACAATTTATGCTTCATGCAAAAAAGCCCGCCCGCAACGGCGGGCTTTCTTGCGTCTGATACCCCATCTCTGAATAGCCCCTAGAGCGTTTTCTAATCAGGTGGAATCACCTGATGACTGTAACCGGTGTTCTGGCGCCACCTTGTCTGATTTGGTGGCTCAGGCAGAGATGCGAGGATGGACGACGCCATCCTTACGACCGCATTGGACACCCACACTGGAGTGGCTCTGAAGCCAGTTCGGCGGGTTGAAGTTCTCAGCGGGATGGCCGGACGACGGCGTGTCTGGACGCTGGAGCAGAAGCTGGCGCTGGTTGCGGAGATGGAGCGTTGCGACAATGTCGCTGCCTTTGCATGCGAGCGGGATGTCAGCACTGCGCTGCTTTACACATGGCGCCGGGAGCTGCGTTACGCGGTAGAGGCCAGCAAGATTCCGCCCCGTCACGAGCCGATGTTCGTGCCCGTGGTTGGCGAGACATCGCCGCCGGGTTCGCACGATGGGGTTGTAGAGGTCGAGGTCAGCGGTGCCGTTGTCCGGATCGGGCAAGCGGCCCGGACTGACCTGGTGGTAGCCGTTATCCAAGCTCTGCAGGCCCCAGGCATTGATGGTGATCGATGATCGGGATCGGGCCTGGTACACGGGTGATGGTGGCGACGCGCCCGGTAGATTTTCGCAAGGGTGCAGATTCGCTCGCGGCGCTGGTTGGTGCTGAGTACGGCAGTGATCCTTATTCGGGCGTGATCTACGTGTTCCGGGCGAAGCGCGCCGACCGGATCAAGCTGATCTGGTGGGACGGCACCGGCCTGTGCCTGATGGCCAAGAGGCTGGAGTCCGGCGGTTTCAAGTGGCCCGGCATCCAGGACGGCGTGATGCGTCTGACGGCGGCGCAACTGGGCGCTCTGCTGGAAGGTCTGGACTGGCGCCGAGTGCATGGCGGGCGGCGCCCGATTGCTCCGCAGATTGCCGGTTGACGGGGCATTCGTCTGCTGATTCACTGCCCTCATGCTTATAGAAGCGGACCTTCCCAACGATGTCGAAGCGCTCCGTACGCTCGTCCTCAAACAGGCCCGCGAGCTTGATGCTCTCAAGGTTTTCCAGGCCGAGGTCGAGCGCCTGAAGGCCATCATCGATGCCTTGCAACGCCACCGTTTCGGCCGCCGTTCCGAACAGCTCGATCCCGACCAGTTCGAGCTCTCCCTGGAAGAAGTCGAGACAGCATTGGCTCAGGCCGAGCAGGCCCGCGACAAGGCGAAGCGGGCACCGGCGGATCGGCCGCGCAAGACCAACCGCGGATCACTGCCTTCCCATCTCGAACGGATCGAACAGGTTGTCGATCTCGAGGACAGGGCTTGCCCTTGCTGCGGGGGCTCACTCCACCAGATCGGCGAGGATGTGGCCGAGCGTCTCGATGTCGTGCCCACCACCTTTCGCGTGCTGGTCACGCGCCGTCCGCGCTACGGCTGCCGTTCGTGCGAAAGTGCCATTGTGCAGGCGCCGGCGCCGGCACGGATCGTCGAAGGCGGCATTCCTACCGAAGCGCTGATCGCGCAGGTGCTGGTCGCCAAGTACGCTGATCACCTGCCGTTGTACCGACAGGCACAGATTTACGCCCGCCAAGGCATCCAGCTTGATCGCTCAACGCTGGCCGACTGGGTGGGACGGGCGGCTTGGTATCTGCGCCCACTGCGCGACCATATCCTGGAGCGATTGCGACGATCCGAGCGGCTGTTCGCCGACGAGACCACCGCACCAGTGCTTGATCCCGGTCGAGGGCGGACCAAGACCGGGCAGTTATGGGCCTATGCTTGCGATGATCGCCCGTGGGACGGCGATGATCCGCCGATGGTTGCCTATGTCTATGCCGCCGATCGCAAGAGCGAGCGGGCGGAAACGCACCTGGGCGACTTCGCCGGCATCCTGCAGGTCGATGGCTATGGTGGCTACGCCGCGCTCGCCCGGCGGCGCAACCATATCCACCTCGCCTTTTGCTGGGCACATGTGCGCCGCAAGTTCTACGAACTGGCCGACAGCTCGCCAGTCGCCACCGAAGTGCTGCGCCGGATCGCACAGCTCTACGCCATTGAGGACGAGGTACGAGGGCTGCCTGCCGAACAGCGCCGGTTGATCCGCAGCGAACGCAGTCGCATCATCGTCGATGACCTGCACCAATACCTCAATGCGCGGAACCGCCAGGTAAGCGCAAAGAGCAAGCTCGGCGAGGCAATCCGATACGCGCTCACCCGTTGGGATGGCCTCTCGCGCTTCCTCAATGATGGCCGCATCGATCTGGACAGCAACACCGTCGAACGCTCAATCCGGCCCCTCGCGCTCAATCGAAAGAATGCCCTGTTCGCCGGCTCCGATGAAGGCGGCGACAACTGGGCGGTCACCGCCACGCTAATCGAGAACTGCAAGATCTCCGGTATCAATCCGCACACCTGGCTGACCGAAACGCTCAGCAAGCTGGCCGCGGGTCATCCGGCCAGCGCCGTCGGCGAACTCATGCCATGGACCGCCGTGGCCTGAGAACACCGGTTACGGTTGAACTCCGCCCTGGAGCAAAACACGCCGACGCCTGCGTAGAATGTCGTTGGCGGCGAGCCGATTCACCGGTTTCATGTCTGTCGCGACGTTGCTCCCACGATCTTGGGTTTCGGCAAGCCGGAGTGAGCGCATCGCCGGACCAGGAATCACCGCAGCGTTGCTCGCAGCAGGATCTATGGCGCGAGGATAGCACATGAGTTTCTGCTCGCCACCTTTACGCCACCTAGGATCTGGCCATCGACAAAGGTGGGCGCCATTTGCATTTCGAGACACAGGCGAGGGCTTCATCAGGGCGTTGACGGCCCGAGGGTCAACCGCCTCACCGCACGCCAAATTATCGACGTCCAGGCACGGCCGAGTCACAATTCACCGCGCCTGATCGATCACATCCAGCAACCGTCGGTGGCACTGCAAGCCTTGTGTAGTGGCACTCTTGGCGTAGCAGGAGCGCGCAATCGTCCTAGACTTGGCTGTATCGGAGGATGCCGGGCACCTGCATCGCGACATCAAGAACGCAAACGAACGGGGCACGGACATGAAGAAGCATCAAAACCTACATAATGGGCTGATGATGGGGGTTGCCCTTACCGGCCTGCTGGTGGCGATACCTGCGCGCGCTCAGGCACCGCAGCAAGACGCTCCACCAGGAAGGGACGAGGCGCAAGGACCGAGCGAGATCGTTGTTACCGCTACCCGCCAGGCGCAGGTCGCATCACGCGTCCCAATCAGCATCAGCGCCTATTCCCAAGAGTCGATGGATGTTCGCGGCATCAAATCCTTGGCCGACGTCGCGCGCTTCACCCCTGGGATTCGTTTCGGGCGAAGCGCGGGAGGCGCAAGCAACAACATCAGCATCCGTGGCATTGCGTCAGACGCGGGGGCGGGCACGACCGGCATCTACATAGACGACACTCCAATTCAGATACGCGGATTGGGCTTCAGTTCAGATAACACATTGCCCGCCATCTTTGATCTGGAGCGTGTAGAAGTGCTTCGCGGGCCGCAAGGCACGTTGTTCGGCGCCGGGTCGGAAGGTGGTACGGTCCGATTCATCACGCCGCAACCCAATCTTGATCATTTTCAGACTTATGACCGGGCGGAGATCGCTGCCGTTGCACATGGCGGTGTCAATTGGGAAACCGGCGCAGCGATTGGCGGACCGATCGTTCCCCAGAAACTCGGCTTCCGGATCAGCGCCTGGCACCGGCGTGACGCCGGCTACATCGATCATGTCGACAACCAAACCGGCATCGTCGATGACAAGAACATCAATCACGGCGACGTCACTGTGCTGCGGGGCGCTCTTACTTACGCGCCGGACGAGGACCTCAAGATCACCCTCGGCATCACCTATCAGAAGCGCGTTACAAACGCATCTGACAATTTCTTTGTCGGCATTTCTGATCCGGGGAACGGGGTTTTCCGCACCAGTACTCCGGAATATCGGGGCAGTTCCGACCGCTGGTATCAACCCTCGCTGAACATCCAGTACGACGCCGGCGGAGTCTCGATTACATCGATCAGTTCATATTTTCAACGTATGAACCGCACCGGTTACAGCGGCACGCTGTATAATCTTTCCTATTACCAGAAATGCTATCTGGATGGTTGCGGGTTTCAAAGCACCGGGCCCGGCGGCAGTACCGATGCCAATCCCGGCCCGCTCTACCCTTTCCTGACGCCGACCGGCATCGATAAGAGATTGCCCTACTATCTTAGCCCATCGCACGTCACCAATACACAGCGGCTCGTGACGCAAGAACTTCGCCTGCAATCGTCGGATCCGAACGCACGCCTGAACTGGGTGATCGGGCTTTTCTACCAGCACAGCCGCCAACGCAGCACGGACGAGCTGGTCGATCCGCTCGGCAATAGCTTCTTCAATGCAGTGTTCGGCCAAAGCCTCGAAGACTTTTTCAGCTATCCGCTCTATGGACAGGATAGCTACATCAACAATTCGGTCGCCACGGAAAGCCAGATAGCCGGTTTCGCCAATGTCACCTATGGGATCACCGAAAAGCTCAAGCTCGTCGCCGGCGGTCGCTACGCGGAGTCCAAATTCTCAGTCGTCAATTTCGCCGACGGCTCGCAAAATGGTTCGCGTACCGAAGGATCCGGCAGGAAAACCGACAGGCCCTTTACGCCAAAGCTGGGCGTGAATTATCAGGCCGACCGGAACAACCTGTTCTACGCCAGCTGGTCCAAGGGATTTCGCGCCGCCGGCGCCAATCCGCCGATCCCGGTCACTCCGTGCGCAGACGATCTTGCTGCGCTTGGTCTGAACTCTGCTCCAGGCGCCTACAAATCCGACAAGGTTACGAGTTGGGAGCTTGGTTCGAAGAACAAGTTTTTCGGAGGAAAGGTCCAAATTGAAGCGTCGGCGTATACTTCGAACTGGAGCGACATCCAGCAAATAGTCAACCTGCCGACCTGCGCCCTGCGCTTCATCGCCAACCTTGGCACCGCGCGTAGTCGCGGGTTCGATCTTCAGGCTTCGCTCTCGCCGCTGCGGGGCGTGACACTGGACCTGGCGGCGGGCTACACCGATACGCATTTCACGCAGGATGCGCGGTTGGCGCCGCAAGGTCAGATCGTGGTGCTGAACGGCGACGCGATCGAAGGTCCGCCTTGGACATTGAGCGTCGGCGGGCGGTATGAATTTGGAATCGGCGGCGTCGATGCCTTCCTCCGCGGTGACCTTCAGTATCAAAGCCGACTGCGACGTCCGATACCGCAACGCGATCCTGCTAGCGCCAGTTACGACGCCGGTTTGATCGCCCCCGCGGCCACTACGTTCGTCAGCCTGCGTGCTGGCGCGCTTGTGCATGGCGCGGATATATCGCTGTTCGTGGACAATCTGCTCGATAGCGCCCCCCGTCTGGCCCTTGCTCATCAGGATAGCAGCACGCTGCTTTTCGAGAATGCGACATTCCGCCCGCGTACCATAGGTCTTACCGTGACGTACCGCCGGTAGCAGCGTCTGTCGCCGATGATGGCGCAGCTGACCGGACGCGCGCTGATGGAGCAAGCACATCAGCGTCCGGTCGGTGTCGCGCTTGGCCATCGGAAATCTTGCATGGATTTGGGCTGCGAAGCCCAAGCTGTCGATGACATGGAGAAGACGGAAGTGCAGGCGTCGCTGGGACAGAGTGCCGACGGGCGGCTTTCTACGGATGATCGGCTTTGCCGCGCAGTGGCTGACGCGACTTTGGGTTGGCGGATCCCTGGCTGGACCAGCGTGCTGAAAGTTTCACCGGCTGCCACAGTCGTGGTCCCATGATAGTCAGGGCCGCGCCTGCGCTTCCGCTCAGAAACAAAAGGGCGGCGAGTGTGATTTCTGCAGCGGTCATCTCCGTGCCCGGAGTGCCCAGGACCAGCCGATGTAACAGGCCTTCCTCTGGCCAAGTGGAGATCAACAGGACCAAGCCAGCCAGCCTCACTCCGATTTTAGCTGCCCCATGTTCATACCAGTGCGTCATTTCGGCATTCTCCTTCGGGGAGAATGTCCAATTGCGCATTTCGGCGTAGATTATCGAGAGCGAAAGGCCGCGCTCTGCGTTTAAATTCCATAGGATCCGACAGGATTTTCGTGCATTCCTACGCCAATCCTATGCTGATCGAATAAAGTTCCACTGGAAATATAATGTGGCTCCATGCAATGGGCGGCCGGGAAACAGCGGGTGACGGTGCGGATGACGGATCGAGCGGGCGAGGGGGTTGGCCACGGCCATCCGCAAGAGAAGCTGCCGCTTCTGGCGCTGGGGGCGCTGGGTGTGGTGTTCGGCGATATCGGCACATCACCGCTTTACGCCTTGAAGGAGAGCTTTGTCGGCCACCATCCGCTGGCCGTCGACCCCGCTCACATCTATGGAGTTTTGTCTCTGGTCTTCTGGACCATGACGCTGATTGTCACCGTCAAATATGTGTTCATCATCATGCGTGCCGATAATCACGGGGAGGGCGGCAGCATGGCTCTGCTCGCGCTGATTTCCCGCAAGCTGGGCGAGAGTCGGTGGACGCCGACGATCGCCATATTGGGCGTGCTGGCGGCAGCCTTGTTCTACGGCGACGCGATCATTACTCCCGCCGTATCGGTTCTCTCTGCGGTGGAAGGGCTGGAGACCGTGAATGACGGTTTCACGCCCTTCGTTCTTCCGGTCGCTATCGTCATCCTGATCGGGCTGTTCCTGATCCAGAAGCATGGCACGGCGCGGGTGGGCGCGCTGTTCGGACCGATCATGGCCGTTTATTTCCTGGTCCTGGCCGGGCTCGGCATTCTCAACATCATTCGCCATCCGGCGATTGTCGCGATCGTCAACCCGATGTGGGCCATCCATTTCTTTGTACTGGATGTAAAGCTCGCCTTTCTGGCGCTCGGATCTGTCGTGCTCGCGGTGACGGGAGCGGAGGCGCTCTATGCCGATATGGGGCATTTCGGGCGCAAGGCGATCAGCATAGCATGGCTCTACGCTGCCTTTCCCTGCCTGCTGCTCAACTATATGGGCCAGGGCGCGCTGCTGCTCGATCTCCCGGAGGCGGCGGAAAATCCCTTCTTCCTGCTTGCGCCGGAATGGGCGCGCCTGCCGCTGGTGATATTGGCCACACTCGCCACGGTGATTGCCAGCCAGGCCGTGATCTCCGGGGCTTTCTCGGTCACTCAGCAGGCGGTGCAGCTAGGCTTCCTGCCTCGCCTCAAGATCGCACACACCAGCGCCTCGGCGGCGGGACAGATCTATGTGCCGCTGGTCAATTGGGCGCTGCTGTTCCTGGTCGTGCTGCTGGTGCTGGGCTTTCGGTCTTCGAGTAATCTCGCGGCGGCTTATGGTATTGCCGTTACGGGGACCATGGTCATAACCACCTGCATGATGGCCGTGCTGACCTTCAGCGTCTGGCGCTGGAACCGGCTGCTCGCCACGGGCGTAACGGGGCTGTTCCTGGTGGTGGACGGTGCCTATTTCCTGTCGAATGCGACCAAGATTCCCGATGGGGGCTGGTTCCCGCTGCTGGTGGCGGCCGTGGTGTTCATCGCCCTTACGACATGGTCGACAGGACGGAAGATCATGAACTTCTATCTGCTCGAAGGCGCGATGGATGTCGAACTGTTCATCCAGTCTGTTTCCGGTTCCCTGAAGCGTGTGCCGGGCACGGCGATCTTCCTCAATTCCCGCATAGAGGGGGTGCCGCCGGCGCTGCTCCATAATGTGAAGCATAACAAGATACTGCATGAGCGCGTGATCATCCTGACCGTGCGAACGGAAGGGGTGCCGCACCTGCCGCTGACCGGCCGGTCGGAAGTGACGGATCTGGGCGCGGGCTTCTATCGCGTGATGTTGCGCCATGGTTTCATGGAAGAGGTCGACATTCCAGCCGCGATGAAAGCGGTCGAAGGTTGCGGCGGACCGATCGCCGTCAGCCAGACCAGCTATTTCCTCAGCCGCCAGACATTGATCCCGTCGGAGAAGCCCGGCATGGCCATTTGGCGCGAGAAGCTGTTCGCCTGGATGATGCGCAACGCGGTGACGCCGATGGATTTCTTCAAATTGCCCACCAACCGCGTCGTGGAACTGGGATCGCAGGTCGAGATCTGAACGCTGCGCTTCGGCGGCTCAGTGCGGGAGCGCTTAACCGCCATCGCCCTCCTTCAGCCGGTAGCCTATTCCCAGTTCATTGGCGATGATGCGCGGTCGTTGGGGGTCATCCTCCAGCTTCTGCCGCAGGGTGCGCACCAGAACGCGCAGATATTCAACATGATGCGCATGTTCGTGCGGCCACACATGGGCCATGATCTGCTGATGGGTGATCACCCGCCCGGGATATTTGGCCAGTTGCGCCAGCACGCCATATTCCTTTGGCGTCAGATGCACTTCCTGTCCCTTCTTCGTCACGATCCGCGCCATCAGGTCGATCATGACATTTCCCGCGCGGACCGTCGAAACGCCACCATCCTTGGTCATACGATTGCGGAGCGCCACGCGCACGCGCGCGAGCATCTCGTCCGTGTCGAAAGGTTTGGTGAGATAATCGTCCGCGCCCAGATCAAGCGCCGCGACCTTCTGTTCGGTCGCGTCCCGTGCCGAGATGACGATCAGGCTGGTGTCCGAGTCCCTCTTGATGAGCGGCACCAGTTCCAGCCCGTCCCGGTCGGGCAGGCCCAGATCAAGCAGGCTGATGTCCGGTCGCTCCTCCCGCAGTTTCTCGAGCGCTTCCCGGGCATTGGCTGCTTCCACCGTCGCATAGTCGGCGCGGGCCAGGGCCGCATGGATCAGCCGACGGATCTGCGGTTCATCGTCGACGATGAGTACCTTGTGGCGGGTCGTCATAATATGTCCTCATCGGGAAGCGGAGACAGGATCAGTGTCTGGGGAAAGCGGAGGGTGAAACAGGCCCCTGTCGGGTCGCCCCGGTTTGCCGCGGAAACGCCAAGGCCCATGGCCTCTGCAAAGCCCTTGACGATGGCGAGGCCAAGGCCGGTACCGTGCTTCGCCCGGTCAGATCCCTCCATGCGGGTGAAAGTGTCGAACACCCTAGCCTCGCTGCCCAATGGAATTCCGGGGCCTTCATCGATCACCGAAAGGGTGATCGCATCATGCAGGCGCTGCCCCCTGATGATTACGGGCGTGTCAGGATCGGCGTAGCGCCCCGCATTGTCGAGCAGGTTGATGAGGATATGATGCAATAGCGTCGGATCGACCCGGACCAAGGGAATATCGGGCAGGATATCCACCTTTACCTCATGCCCTGCGAGCGATTGGCGCGTGTCATGTACGGCGCCTGCCACTGCATCGAACAGGTCGATCGGCTCGATCTTCAGCGGCAATGCGCCAGCTTCGACGCGCGCCATGTCCAGCAGGTTGGCGACAAAGCGGGTCAGCCGCTGCGCCTCCGCCTCCACCGTGTCGGCAAGATCGGAGGGGTGTTGGCGCTTCAACTCGT
Organism: Sphingobium sp. R-21; assembly: GCF_049913335.1. Classification (NCBI taxonomy): domain Bacteria; kingdom Pseudomonadati; phylum Pseudomonadota; class Alphaproteobacteria; order Sphingomonadales; family Sphingobiaceae; genus Sphingobium; species Sphingobium sp. R-21. The sequence goes on from NZ_CP184375.1 coordinate 1,118,631, forward strand.
GAATGGCCGAGATGATGGTGGTGAGGGGGGTGCGCAGGTCATGGCTCACGGAGGAGAGCAGGGCCGAACGCAGCCGGTCCCGTTCCCGGATCTGGCGCGCATCGAGCATCTCCTCCTCCAGCGCCATGCGATCGAACGCGATCGAGGCCTGGTCCAGCAAGCTCATGAGCAGCGGCAACTGATCGGATCGCAGCGGTTCCCCGGCATCCTCCCGCGCCAGCCCCAGCACGCCGAGCACGCCGCGCGTCGTCCGCAAGGGGTGAAACAGCCAGTCCGATGCCGTCAGCGTCGATGATCCACGTCCCGCGGGCTGCTCATTGTCCATCGCCCATTGGGCGGCGGCCTTCTCGATCTGCTCCAACCGATCCTCGGGTGGCACGGCGGCTCGCAGCTGCGGCCCATCGGGGGAGGGAAGGAGGAGGACCGTGCGCACATCGAACAGCCGTCCGACCTCGCCGCATATGGCGTGCATCAACTCATCCTGGCTGGCAGCGGCGGTGAGTTGACGGGAGAAGCCGGCGAGCGCTGCATTTTGCCGCGCGCTGCCATGCGCCAGATCCGCCTGGGCGCGGACGCGCGCGGCGAACTGGCTGGTGACGATGGCGACGCCCAGCAGGACAAGGATGGAAATGACATTTTCCGGATTGCTGACCGTCAGCGTGCCGGTTGGCGGCAGGAAGAAGAAATTATATGCCAGGCTGGACAGCAGCCCGGCGAACAGCCCGGCACGCAGGCCGAAGCTGGCGGCGGCGAACATCACAGGCACCAGATAGAGCAGGGCGATGTTGCCAAGCGCGATGGTCTGGACCAGCAGGCGCCCCACGGCGGTCATCATCGCGATCATCGCCGTCGACCACAGATAGTCGGAGGGCTTCCCCCAGGGACTCGTGGCGGCGCGCCGGGTACGGCGATGATGGGCCGTTTCTTCGCCGGGCAGCACATGGACTGCGACATCGCCCATATTGCGCACCAGCCGATCGACCACTGACCCATGGCGCAGTTCGAACCACCAGCTCCGGCTTGCCTTTCCAATCACGATCTGGGTGGCGCGTGCGTCTGTCGCATATTGACGCAGTCCTTCCACGACACTGGAGGCCGGGATGGTCGCGGTCGTTGCCCCCAGGCGCGACGCCAACGCCATGGTGTCCGCCAGATGAGCGCGTTCCTCCGCCGTGAAGGCAAGGCTGCGCTGGGTTTCGATGTGGACAGCGGTCCACGGGGCCCTCAGGGCATCTGCCAGTCGCTTGGCAGCGCGCACAAGGCCCTGTGCGCTTGGCAGTTCGCTGATCGCGACGACGATGCGCTCGCCCGCTGCGAAGCTGCCGGCGAGCGCATGGGCCCGCACATAGTCCAGCATCTGGGCATCGACCGCCTGCGCGGCGCGGCGCAGCGCCATCTCTCGCAGCGCCGTCAGATTGGATTTGGAAAAGAAATGGTTGAGCGCCCGGCTGGCCTCCGCCGGAACATAGACCTTGCCCTCCTTCAAGCGCTCGATCAGTTCGTCGGGCGGGATATCGACTACCTCGATCTCGGCCATTTCAAGGATTGAATCGGGTACGGTTTCCCGCACCCGGACGCGCGTGAAGGAAGCGACGATGTCGTTCAGGCTCTCGACATGCTGGATGTTGACGGTCGAATAGACATCGATGCCGGCATCGAGCAACTCCTCGACATCCTGATAGCGTTTGGGATGGCGGCTGCCCGGTGCATTGCTGTGAGCGAGTTCGTCGACCAGCACCAGAGCGGGATGGCGGGCGAGGATGGCGTCGAGGTCCATTTCGGTCAGGCCATGGCCCTGATGATCGACTTCGCGTCGGGGGATGACCTCATGCCCATGGAGCAGGGCCTCGGTTTCGTGCCGGCCGTGAGTTTCGACCACACCCACCGCGACATCTACGCCGGCCTTCAGCCGTTGCATGCCGTCGGTGAGCATTTCATAGGTCTTGCCCACGCCCGGTGCCGCGCCGAGAAATATCTTGAGACGGCCACGCCCCTCCTGCGCTGCCTGACGGAGAAAAATTTCGGGATCGCGGCGCTCAGGGTCACTCATTCTGTCACAGCGAGGTGTCTGCAGCCGCGGGAAGGTTTCCGGTCGGAACCCAGGCAAATTCATGGATTGCTTCAGCATGGCCCGATTGGTTTGCGTGATCAAGCGAAATCGCGGGTAAGATCCCGATAAAGACGGTCCGCCTACTGATTGTTGTCGCTGTGCCACGCACATGCGCCGGTCAGAGCCCCGGAAGAAAGCGAACCGTAACCGTTGCTGCCTTCAATGATTTAAGCCCGGCCAGGTCGTCAGACGGCGGCAGAGGATCCTGTGATGCCAGATCCCTGTTTCGCCTCAATCTTGGAAAAACACTCGCCGGGCGGTTTCGCCGGGCAGGAAGCGTCACGACGTTCGGCCGGGTAAGCGTCCGCCTGTTCATGCGTTCCAATCTGGCGCGAGCCTGCTGATCGGCTGCTTCTTCAGCAGCACTCGATCAGCAACGGTGCTGCCCTGGGCCTGCCGGCCCTTTCGACATCTCCGGATTCAGGCGCGTTGCGAGAATGGCACGGTGCTTGCGGTCCTGATCATCGTCAGCCGCTGCGGCCGAATGCGGCATTTTGGAGGATGGTAGGATGGACTTCCGCTCGACGACTTTGGACGGCAAGGGTTTGCAGGCGGTCAGCCCAGATGTCAGTGATCCCCTGGCCCGGGCCCATGCTCTGGCCGAGCTGTTTGACCTTTCCGCGCCGGATCGCGACCGTGCCGGCGGAACGCCGAAGGTGGAGCGCGATCTGCTGCGGGAAAGCGGGCTTTTGCGTCTCAGCATTCCCGTCGCTTATGGTGGCCTTGGCGGCGACTGGACGACCGTGATGAAGACCGTGCGGATTCTGGCAGCGGCCGACAGCTCGCTTGCTCATGTCTATGCCTTCCATCACCTGCTGCTGGCCACCGTCCGACTCTTCGGCGCGGCGGGCCAGTGGGAATCGGCCTATCGGGATACGGCGCGCGCGCCGCTGTTCTGGGGCAATGCGCTCAATCCGCTCGACAGTCGCATGCTCAGCACGGCGCAATCAGGCTGGCGGTCGTTCAGTGGGCACAAGAGTTTCTGTTCCGGCGCACTCGATTCCGATCGCCTGATTGTCTCGGCACGGCAGGCCGGGCTCGACCGGCTCGTCATCGCCGCGATCCCCAGCGACCGGAAAGGCATCACCCCGCATGACGACTGGGACAATATCGGCCAGCGCCAGACGGACAGCGGAACCGTGACGTTCGAAGACGTGCGCATCGAGGAAAGCGAGATATTGCAGACGCCGGGTCCGCTGGGGTCGACCTTCGCGACGCTGCGCCCGCTCATCGCCCAGCTCATCCTGTCCAACATCTATCTGGGCATTGCCGAAGGCGCGTTCCGGGCGACGAAGAAATATGTCCATGGCGAGGCGCGCCGCTGGTTGTTTTCGGCCGCCGAGCAGCAGTCGAAAGACCCCTATGCATTGGAGCGGGCCGGGGAGTTCTGGCTCGCTCTGGAAGGTGCGCGGTTGCTCAACGATCGTGCTGCGGCCCTGTTGGACGCCGCATGGGAGCAGAACGACGCCCTATCCGGACAGCGGCGGTCGGAAACGGCGATCGGCATCGCCACCGCGAAGGTCGCGTCGATCCGCGGTGGGATGGAGATCACAAACCGCATGTTCGATGTGATGGGCGCGCGTTCGACCATGGGACGTTTCGGCTTCGACCGCTTCTGGCGCAATTTGCGCACCCACGCCCTGCATGACCCGATCGATTACAAGCTGCGGGAACTGGGGGATTGGGCGCTCAACGATGAGGAACCGCTGCCTACCTTCTACTCCTGATGATCTCCTGCTGCTTATGCAGCAGGAGATCAGCACATGGCTGCGCAATAAGAAGCATGCCGGTCGAACGATGTGGGCTAGAACTGAAGTAAATAGCTGAAAATAAATAATATAATCAAACTGGCACGCTTTCTGCTTAGTGAAGTTCGTCCACAAGGAAGCAGTTCGATGACCAAAGTGCTCAACGTAACGGCCATTGCCGGCTCACTGCAGCAGCCCTCTCGTACCGAGGCGTTGCTCGATGCGATAATTGGTGAATTGCAAGCCGCGATGCCTGCCCGCGTTCGGACGGTGAAGCTTTCCGAAATCGGACCGCAGGTCGGCGGCGCAATGCAGCGCGCGCATCTGCCCGCCGATGCCTTTGCTGCCGTGCAGGCGATCGAGGAGGCGGACCTGCTGATTGTCGCCAGTCCCGTCTACCGGGCATCCTATACCGGGCTCCTCAAGCATCTGTTCGACTTTGTCGGGCGGGAGGCGCTGGTCGGCCGTCCGGTGCTGCTCGCCGCGACGGGTGGCACGGAGCGGCACATGCTGATGATCGATCATCAATTGCGCCCATTATTCGCCTTTTTCGACGCGGTGCCGCTCCCGCTCGGCATCTACGCGACCGAAGGCGACTTCATCGATTTTCGCCCGGCCAGTCCGGCCCTGGTCGAGCGCATCGCAAGGGCGGTCGATGCCGCTCTCCCCTGGCTCAGCCGGCTGGAGGCAGCGCAGCCCGCCATTCTGCGCCAGCCCTTTCTGGCCCAGCTCTGACTCCCCCAATCCTTCCCCATCACGACAGGAGATTGCCCATGTCCTCCCCCTCAGTCGAACCAGTTCGCTTTGCCTATTGGGTGCCCAATGTCAGCGGCGGCCTGGTCGTCAGCAAGATCCAGCAAAGGACAAGCTGGGACATCGACTACAACCGCAAGCTCGCCCAGATCGCGGAAGCGGCGGGCTTCGACTATGCGCTCTCACAGATCCGCTTCACCGCAGGCTATGGCGCGGAATATCAGCATGAGCCGGTTGCCTTCAGCCAGGCGCTGCTGGCGGCGACGACTAGGCTGAAGGTCATCGCCGCGATCCTGCCGGGGCCGTGGACGCCGGCCGTCGTCGCCAAGCAGCTTGCCACCATCGATCAGATCAGCGGGGGTCGGGTGGCCATCAACCTCGTCAGCGGCTGGTTCAAGGGCGAGTTCACGGCCATTGGCGAACATTGGCTGGAACATGACGAGCGCTATCGCCGCTCTGAGGAATTCATTCGCGCGCTCAAAGGCATCTGGACTACGGACAACTTCAGCTTCCGTGGCGATTTCTATCGTTTCACTGACTATACGTTGCAGCCCAAGCCGCTGCAGCAACCGCATCCCGAGGTGTTTCAGGGCGGCAGTTCGCGCGCGGCGCGCGACATGGCGGCGCGCGTGTCCGACTGGTACTTCACCAATGGCAACAGCATCGAAGGGATTAAGGCACAGGTCGACGATGTGCGTGCCAAGGCGGCAGCCGAAGGGCGCAGCGTCAAAATCGGTGTCAACGCCTTCATCATCGCGCGCGATTCCGAGGAGGAGGCCCGGCAGGTCCTCGACGACATCATCGCGCAAGCAGATCCGGAGGCGGTCCAGGCGTTCGGATCGGCGGTAAGCCAGGCAGGCAAGGCTTCGCCGGAGGGTGAAGGCAATTGGGCCAAGTCGACCTTCAACGACCTCGTCCAGTATAATGACGGGTTCAAGACGAACCTGATCGGTACGCCGCGCCAGATCGCCGAGCGCATCATCGCGCTGAAGGCTGTCGGCGTCGACCTCATCCTTTCGGCCTTCCTGCATTTCCAGGAAGAGGTCGAATATTTCGGCCGCAATGTCCTGCCGATCGTGCGGGAGCTGGAAGCCGAAGCGGCGCTCGAAGTGGCCTGATCCCGATGAGCAGCGCACCACCCGTCCTTCTCGCGCATGATGGAGCGGAACCCGCTGACCATGTCTCGCGGGCAGGCGGGTGCGGCCTGCCGGCGCGAAAACGCCGATCACCCCTCAGAAGGAGGCAAGGCATTGGCCAATAGCGATTCCTTCCTGACCTATTCCGATCCGCGCTCGCTCACCAAGTCGGTGCGCGCGTCCGCGATGGTGTTCGAAGATCCGTTGTCGCGCGCGCTGCTTGACCGCATCCGCCGCATCGCGCCGAGTGAGGCCAATGTCCTCATCATCGGCGAGACCGGCACGGGCAAGGAGATCGTCGCGCGCCACGTCCATGAACTGAGCGCGCGGCGGGAAGGGCGCTTCGTCGCCGTCAATTGCGGTTCCCTGCCGGAAACGCTGGTCGAGGCAGAGTTGTTCGGCCACGAAAAGGGCGCGTTCACCGGCGCCGTCAACGCCAAGGAAGGCTGGTTCGAAGCCGCTCATGGCGGCACATTGTTCCTGGACGAGATTGGCGACCTGCCGCTTGCGATGCAGGTCAAGCTGCTGCGCGTGCTGCAGGAACGCGAGGTGGTGCGTGTGGGCTCCCGCACGAGCCGCCCGATCGATGTGCGGCTGATCGCCGCCACCAACGTTCATCTGGAACGGGCTGTGGCTTCGGGCCGGTTCCGCGAGGATCTGTTCTATCGCCTGCGCGTCGCCTCGCTCGAATTGCCCGCCTTGCGAGAGCGGACGCGCGATATCCTCCCCCTTGCCGCCTTCTTCCTGCGCCAGCATTGCCAGCGGCTCGGCTATGCGCATGCCGTCCTCTCGCCGGAAGCGGAGCGGGCTTTGGTGCAGCATAATTGGTCCGGCAATATCAGAGAGCTGGAAAACGCCATTCATCATGCTCTGCTGATGTGCGAGAGCGGGGTCATCAGCCCTGCGGACCTCCAACTCCAGGTGCGCGCCGCTTGGGAGCCGGGAGCGGCGGCGCCAGCCTCCCGGAGTGCTGACGCGGAACCGGCTGCGCTCTCTTCCCAGGGCAGGCCCGGTCTGGAAGAGGCGCTGGTGCCGTTGTTCGAGGAAGGCGGCGAGAACCTGTTCGAACGGATCGAGGATCGATTGTTCCGCGCCGCGTTCGACTATTGCCACCGCAATCAGGTGCAGACCGCGCGCCTGCTTGGCATCAGCCGCAATATCGTGCGGGCGCGCCTGATCCGCATGGGCGAGATAGGCGCGCCGCCGAGCCGCCCCGCGTCGCCGGCGAACAACAGTTCCTCCGCAGATGACACGACGCTTTCACTCGACGGCCGCTCCGCGCTGCCGCCGTTCCACAGCATCAACTGAACAGACAATCCGTCCATCCCCGTTTCAAAAGGAGTATCGTCATGAATGCGATCAACAAGCCCAATGTCCAGGAAGGCGTGCCGCCGCTCGCCCGCCCCGCCGAGCCTGCCCACATCATCCGCAGCGATGCCGAGGCGATCGAGACGGCAGAAAAGCTGGCGGCGCGTTTTGCCGAGGGGGCTGTGGAACGCGATCGCGAGCGCATCTGGCCGGTCGCTGAACTCGACGCCTTTTCGCAAAGCGGACTCTGGTCGCTCAACGTGCCGCGAGACCATGGCGGGCCGGAGCTTTCCTACCGGACGATCGTGAAGGTCATCGAAATCATTTCGGCCGCCGATCCGTCATTGGGCCAGATTCCCCAGAACCATATCGGGGTCGTCGCGGCGATCCGCACCACCGCCGAGCCGGAGCAGAAGAAGATCCTGTTCGAGAAGGTGCTGTCGGGCACGCGGTTTGGCAATGCCTTCTCTGAATTCGGATCGAAACGCGCCGCCGAATTCGAAACCAGCTTCGCCGAGGACGGCGACGATGTGATCGTTTCGGGCCGCAAATTCTATTCGACCGGCGCCTTGCTCGCGCATCTGGTTCCGATCGTCGCCGTCGATGGCGAAGGCCGCGCCTGGTATGCCATTGCCGAGCGGGGCGCGCCGGGTCTGACCGTGATCGACGACTGGTCCGCCTTCGGCCAGCGCACGACGCTGAGCGGCACGGTCATCCTGGACAATGTTCGCGTACCCAAGAGCCACGTGATCCCAGGGTGGAAGGGCTATGCCGAGCCGACGGCCGACGGCCCGATCTTCCAGATCATTCAGGTCGCGGTCGATACCGGCATCGCCGCCGCCGCGATCGAGGACACCATCCGGTTCGTGCGAACCAAGTCGCGACCATGGCTGGACAGCGGCCTCGACCATGCATGGCAGGATCCCTATGTCATCCAGGCAGTCGGTGGGCTGAAGCTGCGCCTCAACGCGACACGCGCGCTGCTTGATCGCGCGGCGATCGCGGTCGATGAAGCGGTCGTCAACCCGAATGCGGAAACCGTAGCCGCGGCGCAGATCACCACGGCCGAAGCCAAGGTGCTGAGCACCGAGCTTGCCATCGACGCAACCAACAAGCTGTTCGAGCTGGCCGGTACCCGCTCGACGCTTGCCGAACATGGGCTCGACCGGCACTGGCGGAACGCGCGCACCCATACGCTGCACGATCCGGTCCGCTGGAAATATGCGATCCTGGGCAATTATTATCTCAACGGCGAAAAGCCGCCGCTTCACGCGTGGAGCTGAGCCATGGCCGCCCCCGTCCCTGACAAGATCAATGTTCTCTGGTTCCTGCCGACGCATGGCGACAGCCGCTATCTGGGCACGCAGGAGGGTGGCCGGGCGGTCGACCTGCCTTATCTGAGGCAGGTGGCCCAGGCCGCGGATTCACTGGGCTATTATGGCGTACTGCTGCCGACGGGCCGCAGTTGCGAGGATAGCTGGGTGGTCGCCTCCGCACTTGCGCCAGTGACGGAGCGGCTGCGCTTTCTGGTAGCGGTGCGCCCGGGCCTGCAGTCCCCCACGCTCGCCGCGCGAATGACAGCGACGCTGGATCGCATTTCCAACGGTCGCTTGCTCATCAACGTGGTCACCGGCGGCGACCCGGTGGAAAATGGCGGCGACGGCATCTTTCAAAGCCATGCCGAACGCTATGAGGTGACCGAGGAATTTCTCGGCATCTATCGGGCGCTGCTGCGCGGCGAGGTCGTGGAGCATGAGGGCAAGCATTTCCGCATTTCTGACGGGCGTCTTTTGTTTCCGCCGGTTCAGACGCCCTATCCGCCGCTCTATTTCGGCGGATCGTCCGATGCCGGGTCGCGCATCGCCGCGCGCATGGTCGACAAATATCTGACCTGGGGCGAACCCCCGACGGATGTCGCCGCGAAAATCGCCAATATCCGCGCGCTGGCCAGGGCGGAGGGGCGTGAGGTCAGCTTCGGCATTCGCCTGCATGTGATTGTCCGGGAGACGCGAGAGGATGCCTGGGCTGAAGCCGACCGTCTGATCAGTCGCCTCGACGACGACACCATCGCCAGCGCGCAGAGCGTGTTCGCGCGGATGGACTCGGTGGGCCAGCAGCGCATGAGCAACCTGCATGGCGGCCGCCGCGACCGGCTGGAGATCAGCCCCGACCTGTGGGCGGGCGTTGGCCTCGTCCGGGGCGGGGCGGGCACCGCTCTTGTTGGCGATCCGGAAACGGTGGCGGCGCGCATCGACGAATATCGACGCCTGGGCATCGACAGCTTCATCCTGTCGGGCTACCCGCATCTGGAGGAAGCCTATCGTTTCGGTGAGCTGGTGCTGCCGCGCCTGCCGCTCGCCCATGCGACCGGGGCCAGGGCGGCCGCCAGCAATATGGGACCGTTTGGCGAAACCATCGCCGGCGACCACCGCCCGTTGCTGCGAACCGGTCAGTCCTGAGGAAGATGGCGTGACAAACCATCTTCCTCCAACGGTAGCGATCATCGGCGGCGGTTTTTCGGGCGCGGCGACTGCATATCACCTGGCGAGGATCGGGGGCGATGCCGTGCGCATCCTGATCTTCGAACCGCGTGATGCGATCGGTGCGGGCCTGGCTTATTCAACCCTCGATCCATCGCATCGCGTCAATGTTCCGGCGCGTCGCATGACGCTGGATCCTGATGAACCCGACCAGTTCAGCGACTGGCTCGACCAGAATGACGCGCTGGGCGACGATCCGGATGCGGTGCTGCCGGACGGGCGCCGCTTTCCGGCGCGGCATTTGTTCGGGCGCTATGTCCGCGAGATGCTGGAACCGGTGCTGGCGAGCGGGCGCGTTCGCCATATCCGGTCCGCAATCGCCCGCGTCCGTCCCTCCACCCGTCTTGGCTGGGCCTTGGAGACGAGCGGAGGAGAGCTGTATCAGGCAGATGTGGTCGTCATCGCCACCAGCCACCCTCCGCCCATGCCTCCGGCGCTATTGACCGGCGGATTGGCGGGGCAGCCCAAGTTCGTTGCCGATCCATGGGCGCCGGGCGCGCTGGATGGCATTGATGCCAGCGACAGGGTGCTGATCGTCGGGACCGGGCTGACCATGGCTGACGTCGTCGCTTCGCTGGAGCGCAAGGGACATGCCGGTCCCATCACCGCCATTTCCCGCCGCGGCCAGCGGTCGCGCGCCCATGCCCGGAAGCTGGTCGAACCTTATGGCGATTTCCTGACTCCGCCTTCGCGTACGGCACTCGACCTGGTTCGCCGCGTGCGTCGGGCGGTGCGGCCCGACCGCCCCTGGCAGGGCCTGTTTGATTGTCTTAGAACGCAGGGCCAGGGCATCTGGCGCGCATTGCCGCTTGCCGAGCGGCGTCGTCTCATTCGCCATATCCGCCCCTTCTGGGATACGCACAGATTTCGCATAGCGCCGCAGGCCGACGCGCTGCTCGATCGACGATTGGCGAGCGGGTCGCTCGACATATATGCCGCATCCCTGCGATCGGCCGATGCCGACGCTGCTGGCTTGCATGTGTCGCTCAAAAGGCGGTGCGGACGGACGGAAAGGCGGACCTTCGATGCCGTTGTGGCGACGACCGGGCCGGGTCATTCGGACGTCCTGACGTCCCAGCCCTTTCTCGCCGACCTGTTTAACGCGGGCCGGGCCGTGGTCGATCCGACCGGACTTGGCTTGCCTGTGGATGAGAAAAGCCGATTGCTCGGCAAAAACGGCGCGAATGGCTCGCTGTTCGTGGCCGGTCCATTGGCCCGGGGCCAATTTGGGGAACTGATGGGTCTTCCCGAAGTGACCCATCATGCGGTGCTTGTCGCCAATGGCATCATCGAGGCCCTCTCATGGGTCATGGCCTCAGCCGCCGAATGACGAGGGTCAGGGCCGTGTCCGATGGGCGACGATGTCGTCCAGTCGTTGATTGATTTCGAGGACATTGACCCGTGCTTCGCCCAGAAAGCCGAGAAGCGGCTTCCGGATGCTCCCCTGGACCAGCGCGCGGACCTGATCAGCGTTCAGTCGGCGTGCCTTGGCCACCCGTTCCACCTGGAAAAAGGCCGCATCGGGGCTGATATCAGGGTCCAGCCCCGATGCGGAGGTGGTCACCAGGTCGGATGGAACGGGACGACCGGGCGAGTGAAGCGCTTCGACGTCCGTTGCGACCCTCTCCGCCAGCGCTTTCGCCGTGGGACCGAGGTTGGAGCCGGAGGAGGCAAGGCCATCATAGCCCTTGCCCGCTGCGGAGGGGCGTGGATGGAAATAGCGGTCTTCGGAGAAGTTCTGGCCGATCAGGGCGGAGCCGGTTGGTCTGCCGTTCTGCCGGATCACGCTGCCATTGGCCTGAAAGGGAAAGAGCGCCTGGCCAATGCCGGTCAGCGCCAGGGGATAGATGAGCCCCAGCAGCAGCGCGAAAAGCAGGGTCATGACCAGCGCGGGGCGCAGGGCGGTCTTCAGGTCGGTAAACATCGGAAAGTCCTTTCCTCCGTTCGCGCGAAACGAACGGCTGTTGCGCTGCGGGTCAGGCCAGGCCCAGCCCATTCACGGCAAGGTCGATCAGCTTGATCCCCACAAAGGGCGCCACCAGCCCGCCAAGTCCATAAATGGCGAGGTTTCGCGCCAGCAGCGGTCCCGCCCCGATCGGGCGATAGGTCACGCCCTTCAGCGCCAGAGGAACCAGGCATGGGATGATCAACGCGTTGAAGATGATGGCCGAAAGGATCGCGCTCTCCGGACTGGCGAGGTCCATGATGTTGAGCACCCCAAGGCCGGGATAGAGCGCCACGAACATCGCCGGGATGATCGCGAAATATTTGGCGACGTCATTGGCTACCGAGAAGGTGGTCAGCGCCCCCCGCGTCATCAGCAATTGCTTGCCAAGGCCCACCACCTCGATCAGCTTGGTCGGATCGCTGTCGAGGTCGACCATGTTGCCGGCTTCCCGCGCCGCCTGGGTGCCGGTGTTCATCGCCACGCCGACATCCGCCTGCGCCAGCGCCGGCGCGTCGTTGGTGCCGTCGCCGCACATGGCGACCAGCCGGCCTCCCTGCTGTTCCTTGCGGATCAGCGCCAGCTTGTCCTCAGGCGTGGCCTGGGCGAGGAAATCGTCCACGCCCGCTTCCGCCGCGATGGAGGCTGCGGTCAATGGATTGTCGCCGGTGATCATCACCGTGCGGATCCCCATTTGCCGCAGTTCCCCGAAACGTTCACGGATGCCCGCCTTGACGATATCCTTGAGGAAGATCGCGCCGAGCAGCCGCCCATCCTTCGCCACCGCCAGGGGCGTGCCGCCCGCGCGCGCGATTTCGTCGGTGATGCGGCGAAGCTCCTGTGCCGCGGCCTCCTCCTCCAGGCCGGGATTGGCCCGCAGGATGCTGTCCACCGCACCCTTCTGGATGGTCGATCCCTGAAGCGTCACCCCGGAAAGGCGGGTCTGGGCGGTGAAGGGAATGACCACTGCTCCATGGGGCAGCGTATCCGCGCTTTGCCCGAACTTCTCCCGCGCCAGAAGGACGATGGAGCGGCCCTCCGGTGTTTCGTCAGCCAGGCTGGCGAGCAGCGCGGCTTCAGCCAATGCGGCCTGGGTTGCTCCCCCGACGGCGCGGAATTCGGTCGCCTGACGATCGCCCACGGTAATGGTGCCGGTCTTGTCGAGCAGCAGCGTGTCTATGTCGCCGGCCGCCTCCACCGCGCGGCCCGACTTGGCCAGCACGTTGAACCGCACGAGCCGGTCCATGCCCGCAATGCCGATGGCCGACAGCAGCGCGGCTATGGTCGTCGGAATGAGCGTGATCAGCAAGGCGGCGAGGATCGCCACCGGAATGCTGCCGCCCGCATAGCTGGCAAAGCCCGGTATCGTGCCGACCGCTATCAGGAATATGATGGTGAGGCCCACCAGCAGCAAGGTGAGGGCGATCTCATTGGGGGTTTTCTGCCGTTCGGCGCCCTCCACCAGGGCGATCATGCGATCGAGAAAGCCCTGTCCAGGATTGACCGTGACGCGAACGCGGATCTGGTCGGAAATGACGCGCGTACCCGCCGTCACCGCACTGCGGTCGCCGCCCGCTTCCCTGATGACCGGCGCGGATTCGCCTGTGATGGCCGCTTCGTTGACCGAAGCGACGCCGGCAATGACCTCGCCGTCGGAGGGGATGAGGTCGCCGGTTTCGACCAGCACGACGTCGCCCATCCTGAGCAGGCTGGCCGGGACCGTCTCGACGGCGTCGCCCTTCAGCCGCTTTGCGGTCAGTTCCGCCTTGGCTGCGCGCAGCGAGGCGGCCTGCGCCTTGCCGCGCCCTTCCGCCAGCGATTCGGCAAAGGTGCCGAACAGCACCGTCAGCCACAGCCAGACCACCAGTTGCAGCTTGAAGCCGATGGCGAGATGGTCCTGCCCCACGGCGAGCAGCACCGTCAGCAGCACGGCGACCGTGGCGGTCGTGAACATCACCGGGTTGCGGATCAGTTCCCTTGGGTTGAGCTTGCGGAAGGCGTCGCCGATCGCTGGAAGGATGAGGTCGGCGGTGAAGAGCGATTTGGCTTCGGACCGGGGCATGGGGTGATCCTTAAAAGAGCTGGCCATGGATCATCGCGAGATGATCGGCGATGGGGCCAAGGGCGAGGCCGGGCAGGAAGGTGAGTCCGCCGACGATCAGCACGATGCCGACCAGCAGCCCTGTCCAGAGCGGCCCCGTGGTGGGGAAGCTGCCCGCGGTTTCCGGCGTGTATTTCTTCGCCGCCAGCCCGCCGGCGATGGCCAGCATGGGTATGATGACGAAGAAGCGCCCGATCCACATCGCCACGCCCATCAGGCCGTTGTAGAAGGGCGTGTTGGCGGAGATGCCGGCAAAGGCCGACCCATTGTTGGCGACCGCGCTGGTGAAGGCGTAGAGGATCTCGCTGAACCCGTGCGGTCCCTTGTTGAGCGGCCCCGCAAGACCAGCCGGCAGCACGCTCGCCAGCGCGGTGAAGACCAATATCACCAGCGGCAGCACGGCGATGGCGAGAACGGCGAGCTTTACCTCCCGGCTCTCGATTTTCTTGCCGACATATTCCGGGGTGCGACCGACCATCAAGCCGGCGACGAACACGGCGAGGATGGCGAACAGCAGGAAGCCATATATGCCCGCGCCGACGCCGCCGACCACGACTTCGCCCAACTGCATGTTGAACAGCGGGACCAGGCCGCCGAGAGCGGTGAAGCTGTCATGCATGGCATTGACCGCGCCGCAGCTTGCCGCCGTGGTGATGACGGAGAAGAGGGCGGAGGCGGCTATGCCGAACCGTACCTCCTTCCCCTCCATATTGCCGCCGGGCACTCCCAGATGGTGGAGGATGGGGTTGCCCGCCGCCTCCTGCCAATAGGTGACGGCCACGCCGGCGAGGAACAGGACCATCATCGCGGCAAGGATGGCCCATCCCTGGCGCACATTGCCGACCGCCTTGCCGAAGGTGTAGGTGAGGCCGACGCCGATTGCGAAGATCGAGAGCATCTGCACGAAATTGGTGATGGCGGTCGGATTCTCGAACGGATGGGCGCTGTTGGCGTTGAAGAAGCCGCCGCCGTTGGTGCCCAGCATCTTGATCGCCTCCTGTCCCGCGACCGGGCCCAGGGCGAGGGTCTGCTTCGCGCCTTCCAGCGTCGTGATGTCGATCGACCCCGCCAGCGTCTGCGGCACGCCGCTCGCCATGTAGAAGATGGCAAGCACGACAGAGAGCGGCAGCAGCAGGTAGAGCGTTACCCGCACTGTATCGGCCCAGAAATTGCCGATGGTGGCGCTGCTGCGCCGCGCGAAACCCCGGAACAAGGCGAATGCGAGCGCAATGCCCGTCGCGGCCGAAAGGAAATTGTGGAGGGTGAGCGCCAGCATCTGGCTGAGGTTCGACATGGTCGATTCCCCAGAATAGCTCTGCCAGTTGGTGTTCGAGGTGAAGCTGATCGCGGTGTTGAAGGCGAGATGCGCGTCAATCGCGCCCAGATGCTGCGGGTTGAGCGGCAGCACCGCCTGCATCCGCAGCAGCGCATAGGTGAGGAGCAGCGCCACCGCGTTGAGGATCAGCATGTGCACGGCATAGCGGCGCCAGCCCTGCTCCTCCTGCGGGTCGATGCCGCAAAGGTGGTAGAAGCCGCGCTCGACCGGGCCGAGCACGGCATGAAGCGGCGTGCGGCGCCCTTCGTATAGCGCGAACAGCCACAGGCCGACCGGCTTTACCAGGACAAGCAGCAGGCCGACAAAGGCCGCGATCAGCAGCCATCCCTGAAAGGTCATGAAACGCCCTCCCTAAAAGCGTTCGGGCCGCGCAAGCACGGCGACCAGATAAAAGAGAAGGGCGATGGCGGTGAACCCGGCGAGCCAGAGGTCGATGGTCATGACGCCGCTCCTCACGCCCGCTCGCACAGCGCGGCATAGCCGAGGCTGGCGACGAGAAGGAGGAGGATCAGGCCGATCCAGAGCATGTCTTGCATAAGAAAACTCCCGCAGTCGAAACTGTCGCGCAGGGGTGCGGGACGGGCTATCGTCTGCCGCAGGTCAATTAAGGCATGGCGGCGTTTGAAATCGAGACAGGGGAAATGAGCGAGGCATAGAAATTGCGTATGAAAATGATCTGCTGAAAATGATCTGCTTCGCAATCCAGCCCGCGCCGCGTCAGATGCCTTTCACTGCGGGGCACTGCCCGGCACGGCGTCATGGATCGAGCAACGGGATGACGGATATGGCGTCGTCATTGCAGATGGAAGGGAACGGTTCTTGTCCGGTGCGATTGTTGACGATGGCTGACCGCCGTTCCTGCCGCGTGCACCAATGCGCCCCTTGCGGCGTCCGGTCCGGTCCGATCTTTTGGCGGCGCAAGATGCAGGTTCAGCGCAGAGGAAAGGCTGCGCGCTCGACTGATTTTCCTGGCCTTGATGATTTTACCCGACACAGGAGACAAGCCGACACCATGACCGACACGCGCGCTCGCATCAACGCCATCGGGTGCGCCGTGCCCACGCTGGACATGCATGCGCCCTTCGTCCGATGGGCGACGGAGCAATTGGACGACCCGCACGAACGACGGCTGTTTCAGCGCATGGCGGAGCGATCCGGCATCGAACATCGCTGGTGCGTGCTGCCGTCCACGGCGGAGGGCGGGTCCCCGGTCGACCCTGGCGGCTTCTATGCAGGCGAAATGCCGCCGACCTCGCTGCGCATGCGCTGCTACGCCGATCACGCTCCCCGACTGGCGATGGAGGCGATCGCCCGACTGAAGGCGCAGGTGCCGGTCGAGGGGATCAGCCATCTGGTGGTGGCAAGCTGCACCGGCTTCGTCGCTCCCGGCATAGACCAGATCATTGCCGAGCGGCTGGGCCTGGCCGATGTCGAGCGGACCCTGGTCGGCTTCATGGGCTGCTATGCCGCCGTTGCGGCGTTGCGCACGGCGCGGCATATCGTGCGGTCGGAGCCCGATGCGCGGGTGCTGGTGGTGACGGTCGAACTGTCTTCCCTGCATTTCCAGCCGGAGCGGCAGATCGAGCGGCTGTTGATGATGCTCCAGTTCGCGGATGGCGCTGCGGCCGCGCTGGTGATGGGGACCGGGGCGGGGATTGCGATCGACCGGCCCTTCTCGCTCAACCTCGCCGACTCGGCGGAACTGATCCGCTGGGACATAGGCGATAGCGGCTTCGTCATGCATCTGTCCGGCGAGGTGCCGGGGCGCATCCAGGCGGCGCTGGCCGATCCCGCTGTACGTCGTCGCCTTTGGGGCAGTGAGGATATGGCGGCGATAGAGCGATGGGCGGTGCATGCCGGCGGCCGGTCGATCCTGGACGCGGTGGAGCAGGGACTCGACCTTGGCCGGAATGCCCTGGCGCCGTCACGAAGCGTGCTGGCGCGGTTCGGGAACATGTCGTCTTCCACCCTGATGTTCATCCTGCACGACATGCTGGAGGGCGCGGGGCAGGGGGTGGCGCTCGCCTTCGGGCCAGGATTGGCGGCGGAGGGATTTCGCTTTGAAGGACTGCCATGACGTCGCGCTTGCCCGCGCTGGTCGTCGGTGGCGGGCCGGCGGGCGCCGCGGCGGCGATCGCCCTTGCGCGGGCGGGGGTGGACGTGCAGCTCATCGACCGCCAGAACGGCCCTCATGACAGCGTGTGCGGCGGTTTCCTAGGCTGGGATGCCCTGGCGGCATTGGGCGATCTGGGTCTCGACGCCCACCTGTTGGGCGCGCGGCCGATCCAGCGATTGCGCCTGCTGGCGGACGGCCGGGAACTGGAACTGCCGCTGCCCCATGCGGCGGTGGGGCTGTCGCGGCGTACGCTGGACGAAGCACTGATCGGCCGCGCCGCGCAGGCTGGAGTTGTCATCCGGCGCGGCCGGGCAGTGCGTGCCGCCCATCCCGCAGAGCGCTCCATCCGGTTGGACGATGGCGAACATCTGAAGGGAGACGCGCTGTTCCTGGCGACGGGCAAGCATGAATTGCGCGGATTGGCGCGTGATCTTGCCCGGTACCGGCAGGCGCCATGCGTCGGGATACGCGCAATCCTTCCCGGCGGTGCGGACTTGGCGGGCGTGATCGAGATGCATCTGTTCGACGGCGGCTATGCAGGGTTGCTGTTGCAGGAGGATGGCTCCGCCAATTTCTGCCTGTCCGTTGCGCGGGACCGCCTGTCGGATGGCGTCCCGGAGCTGATCCAGGCCATTATGAAGGAAGCGCCGCATCTGGCCGATCGCATGGCCGGAAAAATGCCGCACTCTTTCGAGGCGATTGCTGGCGTACCCTATGGCTGGCGCGCGGCGGCGAATGTGCCGGGCATCTTCCGCATCGGGGATCAGGGCGCGGTGATCGCTTCCCTGGCAGGGGACGGCATCGCCATCGCGCTCCACAGCGGAGCGAGTGCGGCGCAGGCCTATCTGCGCGGCGGTGCGGAGGCGGCGATGGATTGGCAGGACGCATGGCGCCGCCGCAGCCGGCGGCCGCTGGCGATTGCCGAAGCGTTGCGTCTCGGGGCGGCGGGACCACGGGGGCGCGGGCTGCTGATGCAGTTGCTGCGCTGGATACCGGCCCTGGGGGCTCAGGCCGCGCTGTTCACCCGCATATCCGCTCCACGCACAGGCGGAAGGAAAAGCGTCGGACGATCCGGACATCGTCCAGGCTGACACCGGCCTGGGGCAATATTTTCGCCCAGTCGCCGGGACGGAAGGACCGGGCGATCGACAGCTTGCCATCCTCCCGGACGATGCGGTGGACGCGCAGCAGGCGCGCGAGCAGCGGAAAGCCCCAATAGGCAAAGCCATGCCGGTGCAGGTCGCAGATCAGCCAGCCCATGCGCGCTTCCGCCTCCATATGGCGCAGGAACGTCATCAACTGCGCGTCCGTCATATGATGCGTCACCTGGCTGGAGATGATGAAGTCGAATTGTTCGGGCTGGTCCAGATAGTCGCCAGCGCGATAGTCGATGGGAAGGTTGGGCGGCGTGGCTCGACGAGCCGCGGCAAGGCTCTTTTCATTGAGGTCGACGCCGATCAGTTCCGCCTCGACGCCCCGCCGGCGCGCCCAGCGCGCGACGGCACGCAGGACGTCGCCGTCGCCGAAGCCGACGTCGAGCAGGCGGAAATGCCGGGCGGAACCGATTGCGCGGTTCAGGAAAGCGATGGTGGGCCACGCCGTGAAGGTCCAGCGGTTCACGCGCGCGAGATCGTGGAGCACGCGCTCATAGACGGCGGGATCCAGGTCTGGCGCGTCCATCTGCTCTTCCTGCCGCGAACGGATCGAAAGATCTGCCATAAGCCCTCTCTTCTTTGCTTGCATCATAGCATATCTTCATGGGCGTGGAGGTGCATGCCATGGGATTATTCGCCGCGTTCCTGCTCCTGACGGCCGGAGCCCAGCCAGCGTCCGTCGAGGGGCAATGGCTGACGGAGGATCGGAAGGGCGTGGTGCAGATCGCGCCATGCGGGGGACAGATGTGCGGACGGATCGCGCGGGTGCTGGACAAGGGGCCGGGCGTGCCTGCGACCGACGTCAACAATCCTGAGCCGAAATTGCGCGGGCAGCCGATATTGGGCCTGCTCACCCTATGGGGTTTCCGCCGTGTCGGCGCGATGTGGAAGGATGGGCGCGCCTATGATCCCAAATCGGGGCGCAGCTACCGAGCGACGCTGGGGTTGAACCTGGATGGAACGCTCAAGCTGACGGGCTGCGTGTTGTTCATCTGCCAGTCTCAGCGCTGGACGCGGGTGCGTTAGAGGGATTTTCAAGCGGTGGATCGCTGGTCCGCACCCTTTTCCCAAAGGAAAATGCCATAGCGCATGGCGCCTGTGCGAAGCGCGAGGATCAGGCGCGGCAGGCTTAGGATGAAGTCGCGGCTCCGGGTACGGGGGTTGAAGGCGAGGCTTCGCAGCATCGGATCGTGGATCATCGCCAGCGCCAGTCGCCGCAGGCAGATGGTCCAGGTGCGGCGCACGCGGACGCTTGCATCCTCATAATCGCGCAGCACGAACCCCGCTCCGGCTGCGAGCGCCTCATAGTCCATCCGGCTACCCATGCTGGGCAGCCGCCCTTCGCGACAGATGGGATGCAGGAGGTGGCGGATCTCCCATGGCCGCGCTCCTTCACCCTCCAGCCAGGCGCAGACGACCAGCCGCCCGCCGGGCCGCAATGTCCGCGCAACCTCCGTGAAAAAGCGGGCCTTGTCGACCATATGTTCGGAACTTTCGATCGCATAGGCGCCGTCGAAACCCGCATCGGGCAGTTCATTGTCCAGCCAGTCGCGACGCAGGCAGGTGAAGCGGGAGAGCGCGCGCGCTTTTGCAACATTCTCCTGCACGGCGGAAAGGGTGAGGCCCATGATGTGGACATCGTGGCGGGCGATGATCCGGGCGGCGGTGGCGCCATAGCCGCACCCTATGTCGCACAGCGTCTGCCCCGGTTCCGGCGCCAGACGCGCCTCCACCTGCGCAACCAGCGCTTCGGCCGCTTCGGCGGGACTCTCATATCCCGTCTGCCAGTAGCCATGATGGACATGCTCGCCCCAGATCCGCCGGTAGGCGAGGTCCAGTTCGTCATAATGAACGGCGACGCCCGCCGCGGTAGAGGGGCTGTCCGGTACGATCATGCCGCCTGTATCACCCGCCGGACTGGCGGGCGCAACGGATTTTCAGAAGCGAGGCCGCGCCTTCACCCCGCCGCCGCCAGCAGCTTCGCGCTGAGCGCGGGCCATTCGGTCATATCCCAGCCTTCGGGCGTTTCGCGCGTGATGATCTGGTCCGCGCCGAAGCAATTGGCAAGATCGATATCCTCTGCCTTCACAAAGCCGCGGTCGGCGAGGCAATAGAAGGGCCGCACCACCGGCAGCGTCAGATCGTCCGCATTCTGCTCCACCACGATCGCCAGCCGGTGCGAGCGCAGGCGAACCAGCGATCCGACCGGATAGATGCCGACCGCCCGCTGAAATGCCTGGAAGATTTCGGGGTCGTAGAGCGTCTGCGCCTCATCCAGCATCAGCAGGGTGCGGGACGGGTCTTCGCCATGGCGGTGGATGCGGTTGGACGTCATCGCGTCATAGGTGTCGCAGATCGCCGCCATGCGGGCGAACCGTCCGATTTCCTCGCCCTTCAGCCCATGGGGATAGCCGCTGCCGTCCAGCCGCTCATGATGATGAAGGCAGACGTCCAGCACGGCGTCCGGCATTTCTCCGCCCAAAGCCAGAAATTCATGGGCCAGCGTGGTGTGGCTCTTCACCACCTCCCACTCCTCTGGCGTGAGCGGACTGTCCTTGTCCCAGGTTTCCTGCGGCACATGGCCCATGCCGACGTCCATCAGCAATCCGGCAAGCCCGGCCTGTTGCACCTCCTCGGGAGAAAGGCGGAGCTGCTGCGCCAGGCTGATCATCAAGGCGCAGACCGACAGGGCGTGGAGATAAAGATATTCGCTCGTGTTCTTGAGCCGCGTCACGGCCATGAAGGCATGAGGATTGCGCTGGATGGAACTGGAAATCTCGTCGATCATCGATTCCAGCTTGTTGAGCTTGATCGCGTTGCCCAGGCGGGAATCGTCGAAGATCTTGTGCATCGCGCGCACGGACTTGCGGACGAGGCGGTTCGCGTGAACCATCTCTGCCTTGGTCGAAAGCCGGTCCTTCGACAGCGGATCGAAGGGACGGCTGACGGGAGCGGGCGCGGCGCGTCGGGCTATGGTCGCGCCTGCGCGGCCGAAAGGGCGGTCGCGCAGGTCGTTTGCCGGCGCGCGGGGTGCGGCTGGCGTTTCCCTGGGTTTCAGGTCAGCGCCGCGCGTCGTGTCGATCTGTACCCATTCGACCTTGCTCGCCTTCAGGTTTTCCAGCTGATCGGCGTCCTCCAGCAGCATCCGGCTCTTCCAGAAGGGGTGGGAGAACCAGGACCCTTCCATCTTGTGGAGAAACATGCCCAGCTCGACATGCTCGGTACGAATTCTTTTCAACATGATGATGCGCGGCCCCGAGTTGAGAGTCCGTCCTGTCTGAACCGAAGCGCGCTTCTCCGTACGTGCCGGGTCCCCTCCCGGACGGGTCGCGCTCTCATCCAGACGATATGGACTTCCAGAAGGGCATTTCGCCCCTAAAGCCTTGCGGAAAGGTTAAATTCCCGATTGCCAGCCCAGGCCAAGCGCCTTTTGCAGGGCGATATAATCCGCCGTCATGGCCGCTGTCCCCTGCGTCAGAGCCTGTGCCGCCGACAGGCTCTGCCGCTCCGCGTCAAGAAGCTGGATACGCGTGGCAGTTCCGGCGTCGAAACGCTGGCGTGTCAACGCGGCGGTGCGGTCGGCCGAAGCCTTGGACCGGGCAGCGCTGGCGACGCTCAGCCGACGGGCGCCGAAGCGGGAAAGCGCATCCTCGCTGTCGCGCAGGGCGTTGAGCACTGCCTGCCGATATTGCGCGGCCGCCTCGTCCCGCACGCCTTCGGCCTGGCCCACGCGGGCCGCGTTGCGGCCGAAATCAAGGAAGCTCCAGCTCAGGCGTGGCATGGCGATGGCGGCCAGCGTACCGAGATCGACCAGATCACCCGGATTCGTGCCGCCGATCCCGATCAGGCCCATGAAGCTGAGGCTGGGAAAACGCGCCGCTTCCGCGACGCCGATCCTGGCGGTGGCGGCGGCGAACTGGCGTTCCGCCGCACGAATGTCGGGACGGCGTTTCAGCAGCGCAGCCGGATCGCCGACTGCCACCTGTGCGGGAGGCAAGGGCACCGGTGCGGGCGCGGCCAGCATGCCGTCAAGCGCACCGGGCGCTTCCCCGGCAAGCGTGGCCAGCGCGTTCAGATAGGCGTCGCGCTCCGCACTGAGCGGCAGCAGCGCTGCGTCGCTCTGCTCCAACTGGTTGCGCTGCTGTTCCACCTCCAGCGCGGACGCAGTGCCCTGGGCACGGCGCTGCTCCGTCAGGCGCAGCATCTCCTGCTGCCGGGCCGTGGCCTGCTGTGCGAGGGCGATCCGCTGCTGGCGATCGCGCAGATTGACATAGGCCTGGGCGATTTCGGCGGTCAGGCTGACCTGCGCGTCGGCGACATTGGCTTGCGCCGCCTCGAACTGCGCCCGTGCCGCCTCCATGCCGCGTCGCCGACCGCCCCACAGGTCGATTTCCCAACTCGCGTCGAAGCCGAGATTATAGAAGTTGAGCGACTGGCTGTCGCCACCGTCGGAACTTCCATCGTTCGAACTGCCCAGATTGACGCCGGGAACGTCGGCATGGACGTAGATGGCGGATGCATTGACCTTGGGCAGGGTGTTGGCGCGCTCTGTCCGCAGGGCGGCGCGTGCCTGCCGCACCCGCGCCTCTGCCACGGCCACGCCCGGATTGGCGGCAAGCGCGCGGGTTTCCAGCGCGTCGAGAACCGGATCTGCCAGCGCCGTCCACCAGTTCGCCGCGACCGGGGCCTGCGGGCTGATGTCAGCGGGCGTCCTGGCGAAATTGGCGGCCGGGCTGACGGGCCTGGCCGCTTCCGGTCCATGATAATCCGGTCCGGCGGTGCAGCCAGCCAGGATCAGCAGGGGAAGGACCGCCGGGAAAAGGACTTTCGGGGGGAAACGCATGGAACCAGCCTCAATGCATCGCGATCGCTTGCCCCTTGGGCAAGGGACGCAGGAACAGCACCAGCGGCAACACGGCAATGATGCCGACCGCCAGCATCGTGAAAATGTCGTTATAGGTCATCACCAGCGCTTCCCGCTGGATCGTGCCCGCCAGCGAGCGAAGCGCGGCGTCCTGCCCGCCCAGCGAATGGGCCAGGCCACCGATATAATCCTGCACTTGCCCGCTATTGGCGCTCAGGCTTTCCTCCATGCGGCGGCTGTGCAGCCAGCTTCGCTGGTCCTGGATGGTGGCGATGCCTGCCAGCGCCAGCGATCCGCCCAGATTGCGAACGGCGTTGAACAGCCCGGCGGCATCGCCTGCATCCTCGGGCGGAACTGCTGCGATCGCGGCCTGGTTGAGGAAGAGGAAGCCGAACACGTTGCCGATGCCTCGCAGTAATTGCGACTCGACGAAATCATGACCCACCGCCTGATTGGTCAGCACCGTGTCGATCCCGCAGCTTGTCGCCATGACAAGGAGGCCAGCGCCAACGGCAATGCGTATGTCGAGATGCCGGATCAGCAGCGGGGTGAGCGGCATCAGCATCAGGCTGGGAATGCCCGACAGAAGGACGATCCGTCCCGATTGCAGCGCGTCATAGCCGGCGATCGCCGCCAGAAACTGTGGAATGATGAAGGCGGTGCCGTAGAGCATCATGCCGATGACCAGCCCCATCAGCGCAACAGCGCCAAATTGCCGGTCCAGCAGCAGCTTCAAGCGGATGACCGGCCTTTTCGCGAAATATTGCCCCGCGAACAGCAGGATGAAGCCGATACCGCAAATGATCGACATCAGGACGATTTCCCGGCTCTGGAACCATTGTTCCCGCTGTCCCTCCTCCAGCACGATGGTAAGACCGCCCAGTCCCAGCGCCATGCCCGCAATGCCGAGCCAGTCGGCCTGCCAGAATTCGCTGGGGCGCGGCTTTTGATGCGGCATCGTCACCAACAGCAGGGTGATGAGCAGGATGCCCACGGGCAGGTTGAGGAAGAAGGCGTAGTGCCAGCTTATATTCTCCGTCAGCCATCCACCGACCAGCGGGCCGAGTACGGGGCCCAGAATGGCGGTGACCCCGAACAGCGCATTGCCGATCGGCTGCTGGGAACGGGGCAGGCGGGTGGCGATGATCGTCATCGCCGTCGGGATCAGCGCGCCGCCGGTAAAGCCCTGGCCGACCCGGCCGACGACCATTGTCGTGAGATCGCTCGCCATGCCGCAGAGCATGGAAAAGCCGGTGAACAGAAAGGCGGCGGTGAGCAACAGGGTGCGTAGACCCAATAGTCGTTCCAGCCATGCCGCCAGCGGAATGATGATGATTTCCGCGACCAGATAGGATGTCGCGATCCAGGTGCCTTCCGTGCCGCTGGCGCCGATTTCGCCCTGGATCGTGGGCAGTGCGGAATTGACGATGGAAATGTCCAGCGTCGCCATCATTGCGCCCAGGCTGCCCGCGATGACGGCCAACCATGCGGCGGCGTCGGCGCGTTCGGGCGCGGCCGTATAGACAGGGGCGTTCATCGCTCGGTCCGGGCGTTATGCCGCTCCTGCTCCCGCCGGATCTGGGCGGCCGCATTCCTGGCCGAGCGGGTGTCGACGGACACTTCGACAGACATGCCTGGAACCAGCAGTTTTCGGGTCTCAGGCCCCGCGCTTATGGCGATGCGAACCGGTATGCGCTGGACGATCTTGGTGAAATTGCCGGTGGCATTCTGCGGCGGCAGGATCGAGAACTGGGCACCGGTGCCGGGCGCGATGCTGGCGAGCTTTCCTGGCAGTTCAACCCCCGGCAGTGCATCCACCTCGATCGTCACCGGTTGGCCGACGCGCATCAATCCCAGTTGCGTTTCCTTGAAATTCGCCTCGACATAGAGGCTGGCCTTGGGGACCAGTGTCATCAGGCGGCTGGCGGCCTGGACAAACTGGCCCTGCCTGACGCTCTTGTCGCCGATCCGGCCGTCGGCTGTTGCCCGCAAAATCGTCGCTTCCACATTGGTGTTGGCGGCCGAAAGCTGTGCGCGCGCAGCCTCTCCCTGTGCCTGTGCCTGTCGGACCTGTGTCTCCAGCGTGGCGATCCGCTTCTGGGCGCCGTTCAGCGTCGCGCGGGCGGCAGCAGCCCTTGCCCGCGCCTGCGTGGCCTGGTTCTGAAGCTCCGAGAGGCGTTCGCGCGTCTCTGCGCCGCTCGCCGCCAGCGGGCGATAGCGCTCCACCTCGCTCGCGGCGAAGCTTGCGCTGGCATTGGCGGCATTCAGCTCAGCCTCGGCCTGGGCGATGGCCGCCCGTTGCTCGGCCATCTGGGCGACCACGCCGGCCGCATTGGCCTTGGCCAGGTCGATCTGCGCCACGGACTGGGCGGCCTGCGCCCGGTAATCGCGCGGATCGATCTGCGCGAGGGGCTGGCCTGCCTTCACATCCTGATTCTCGGCGACAAAGACGCGGTCGACATAGCCCGAAACCTTGGGGGCAATGGTGATCGAATCGGCCTGGATATAGGCGTCATTGGTCGATTCCTGATATTTGCCGAAGGTTTCGAAGCGGATGAACCACAGCACGCCGCCGCCGATCAGCGCGAGAGCCACCACCAGCAGGATCAGGCGGACACGCGGACTTTTGAGCGGGGAAGGCCGGCTCTGGCCCGAGTCGTCGGCCGTGCTGGGGGAAGAAGCCATTGTTTCGGAATTCATAGGGGAGCCTGCTGCATTCAATTCCGTTTCATATGCTCGCACTTGCACTATAGCGCAATACCATTTATTGAGGTTCCTCATGAATGGTGCAGACGAACAGCTACTGACGGACCTGTTTCGGTTGATCACATTGATCCGCCGGTCCTTTGACCGTGCCATGACCGGGCAGGGGGCTTCGCTGGCCCAGACCAAGATATTGATGTGCATAAAGGCGCAGAATGGATCGGCGCGCGCCGCCGATATCGCGGAAATGATGAATCTGGCGCCGCGGACGGTGACGGAGGCATTGGACGGATTGGAGCGCGAGGGTCTGATCCTGCGCGTGCCCGACAGGGATGATCGGCGGGTAAAGCGGCTGGCGATCACCCCTGCAGGGGAGGCGGCGGTGACCGTGACCGAGCCCCTTCGCATCGAACTTGGAGCGAAGCTGCTGAAGCCCCTCGCCCCATCGGATCGCCGGCAATTTCATGCTGCACTGCAAAAACTATTGCAGGGACTGGCCGATAGCTGACCTTTTGATTTCCGTGAGATTCTCTGTTAGCATTGCTCCGCCTGACTGGCCAAGATCCGGCGGCGAGGGAGAGTGCGATGGAGCGTATGCATTACAGCATGTGCCAATGCAGCGTCGGACTGCTGAGCCTGTTCAGCGCGTCGGCACTGCTGTTGACGGGCACGGTCTACGTCCTGCTTCACTGATCGTTCGTGCATGAGCAGCCTCAAGGCCGCGCCGCATCGCTGAATGCGGCGCGCAGTTCGGTTATCAATCCTTCTCCACCTGACCCACGTCCCGCACCGCGCCGCGCGCGGCGTTGGTGGTGAGCGCTGCATAGGCGCGCAGGGCGGGCGAAACATTGCGCTTCCGCCCAAATGGCTTCCATGCCCTGGCGCCGCGTGCCTCCATTTCCACCTTGCGGGTAGCGATGACGGCGTCATCCAGGTCCAGCTTGATCAGGCGATTGGGAATATCGATGAGGATGGGATCGCCGGTCGCGATCAGGGCGATCAGGCCGCCCTCTGCCGCTTCCGGCGAGACATGGCCGATCGACAGCCCCGACGTGCCGCCGGAGAAACGTCCGTCGGTGATGAGTGCGCAGGCCTTGCCCAGACCCTTCGATTTCAGATAGCTGGTCGGATAGAGCATTTCCTGCATGCCAGGGCCGCCCTTTGGCCCTTCATAGCGGATGACGACGACATCCCCGGCCTTCACCTCATTGCCCAGGATGCCGGCGACCGCAGCGTCCTGGCTTTCATAGACGCGGGCTGTGCCGTGGAAGGTCAGGATGGATTCGTCCACCCCTGCCGTCTTGACGATGCAACCCTCCGGCGCGATATTGCCGAACAGCACGGCGAGGCCGCCATCCTTGGAGAAGGGGTGCTCCGCGCTGCGGATGACGCCGGTCTCGCGATCCGTGTCTAGTTCCTCCCAGCGGGCGCTCTGGCTGAAGGCCTGGGTCGTGCGGACGCCGCCGGGCGCCGCACGGAAGAAGTTGCGAACCTCCTCGCTGTTGGTGCGGCCGATGTCCCAACGATTGAGCGCGTCGCCCAGTGTCGGCGCATGGACGGTGGGCAGGCTAGCGTCGACCAGTCCGGCGCGCTCCAGTTCCCCCAGGATCGCCATGATGCCGCCAGCGCGATGGACATCCTCCATATGCACGTCGTTCTTGGCCGGCGCGACCTTGCAGAGGCAGGGAACGCGCCGGGACAGGCGATCGATGTCCGCCATGGTGAAATCCACCCCGCCTTCATAAGCGGCGGCGAGCAGGTGCAGCACCGTGTTCGTGGAACCGCCCATGGCAATGTCCAGGCTCATGGCGTTTTCGAACGCGGCGAAGGTAGCGATGTTGCGGGGCAGGGCCGACGCGTCGTCCTGCTCGTACCAGCGCTTGGCCAGATCGACGATGGTACGGCCTGCTTCCAGGAAGAGCTTTTCCCGGTCGGCATGGGTGGCGAGCGTCGATCCGTTGCCCGGCAGCGACAGCCCCAGCGCTTCGGTCAGGCAGTTCATCGAATTGGCGGTGAACATGCCGGAACAGGAACCGCAGGTCGGGCACGCCGACCGCTCGATCACCTTCACCTCCTCGTCAGTGTAGCTGTCGTCCGCCGCGACGACCATGGCGTCGACCAGGTCCAGCGCGACGATCTTGCCGCGCAGTTCGGTCTTGCCGGCCTCCATCGGGCCACCGGAAACGAAGATGGTCGGAATGTTGAGGCGCATGGCGGCCATCAGCATGCCCGGCGTGATCTTGTCGCAGTTGGAAATGCAGACCAGCGCGTCGGCGGTGTGGGCGTTCACCATATATTCGACGCTGTCCGCGATCAGATCCCGGCTGGGCAGCGAATAAAGCATGCCGTCATGACCCATCGCAATGCCGTCGTCGACCGCGATGGTGTTGAATTCCTTTGCGACGCCGCCCGCAGCCTCGATCTCCCGCGCGACGAGCTGGCCCAGATCCTTCAGGTGGACATGCCCGGGCACGAACTGCGTGAAGCTGTTGGCGATGGCGATGATGGGCTTGCCGAAATCCTCATCCTTCATGCCGGTGGCGCGCCAAAGGCCCCTCGCGCCCGCCATGTTGCGGCCGTGGGTGCTTGTGCGTGAACGATAATGCGGCATGGTCTGTCCTCGGTTTTTCTCCTGCCGTCATACGCTGTTGCGAGCAGGTTGTGAAATATATTGCAGCGATGCTATAAAGTCGCAGGATGAATGAATAAGATGGACCTGCGCCAGCTCAACCATTTCCTTGCCGTGGCAGAGGAATTGCATTTCGGTCGTGCCGCTGAGCGGCTGGGCATGACGCAGCCGCCACTCAGCCAGTCGATCATGGCATTGGAA
Organism: Sphingobium sp. R-21; assembly: GCF_049913335.1. NCBI lineage: Bacteria > Pseudomonadati > Pseudomonadota > Alphaproteobacteria > Sphingomonadales > Sphingobiaceae > Sphingobium > Sphingobium sp. R-21. The sequence continues at coordinate 1,147,275 of NZ_CP184375.1, forward strand.
CGCGAACTGGGTGCGCCTCTCTTCATCCGGACAAAGCGTCAGGTGACGATGACTCCCTTCGGCCGCCAATGGCTGGAACATGTCCGGCCGGCGGTGGGCGCCGTGACCGATCTGGCTGCGGTGGCGCGCCACTTGCGGGCAGGGACGGTCGGGCGACTGGCCCTGTCCTTCGTCAGTTCGGCTGACTACAGCATTCTGCCTGAACTGGTGCGGCGCTATGCCCATGCCTTTCCAGAGGTGGACATGACACTGATGGAAGCGACGAGCGACGTTCAGGTGGAGGCGTTGGTCGAAGGGCGAACGGACGCGGGATTGCTGATCCCGCCTGCCTCGGGCCTGCCCGCCGCCATCGACTATCGCCCTTTGCTGAGAGAGCCGCTGGTGGCGGCCGTGCCGGAGAATTGGGCGGAGGACGGGCGCCTGCCGGTCAAGGACGGCAGGCTGGCCGGGGAGGACTGGCTTGACCAGCCGCTGCTGCTTTTCCCGCGGCATGTTTCGCCCACCTTCCACGACCTGGTCGTCGACCATTATCGGGCCAGGGGACGGGAACCCCATGTGCGCCAGCGGGCGATCCAGATGCAGACGATCATCAGCCTTGTGTCCGCCGAAATGGGAATGGCCCTGGTTCCCGCCTCGCTCCGCAATCTGGCGCGAACGGGCGTTCGCTACCTGCCGTTGGCGGACGAGGCGCCTGTGCTGGAAACGGGCCTGGCGTGGCGCGGGGCAGACGAGGCCCCGACGCTGCGCGCCCTTGTGCGGATCGCTCTGGGCCCGGACGGGTAGGATGGGAGACGACGCTCAGCCTGCCCTGGCAGCGAAAGCCGGGCTGGACAAGGGAAGCATCGGCGCCGTTTCCTGCAGTCGGGTCCTGACCATGACCAGCCTTTCATGGCCTGCGCGGACATTGGCGAAGTTCCTGCCCATCCAGGCGGGAACATGTTCGAGCATCGACTTGCTCCATGGCTCTGGTCACCGACTGAAGAGATAATCTCAATTGCGCGCAGGACGTTTCATGGCGCCGTGTTGCGCCATGGAAGCATTCAGAACCAGAGAGACATGGGTGAGGGCGCCGTCCTGATAGGCGGCGGCCGATCCTTCAATATTTCCTTCCCTCTCGCCTACAGGATTTCGAGAGCGACGGCGGTCGCTTCGCCGCCGCCGATGCAGAGCGCCGCAACACCCTTTTTCAGGCCTCTAGCCTTCAAGGCCGCCACCAGCGTGGCAATGATCCGCGCGCCGCTGGCACCGATGGGATGCCCCAGCGCGGTCGCGCCGCCATTGACGTTGATGCGGTCGTGCGGGATGTCGAGGTCGCGCATCGCGATCATCGCGACGGCGGCGAATGCCTCGTTGACTTCGTAGAGGTCGACCTCGCCAGAGGACCAGCCGGCCTTATCCAGTACCTTGCGGATCGCGAAAACCGGGGCCGTCGTGAACAGCGCGGGAGCATGGGCATGGGCTGCGGTGGCGACGATGCGCGCTTCTCTTGCGAGGCCCAGCTTCTCCGCGACGTCGGAACGGGTCAGCACCAGCGCGGCCGCGCCATCCGAGATGGAGGCAGAGGACGCCGCCGTGATCGCACCGTCCTTGGCAAAGGCAGGCTTCAGGGAAGGAATCTTCTCGGGCCTGGCATTGCCGGGCTGCTCGTCCTTGTCGACCTGGACTTCGCCGCCGCGCGTCCGGGCCGTCACCGGAACAACCTCCCCAGCGAAGGCGCCGCTGGCGATCGCGGCGTTGGCGCGAGCGAGGCTCTCAACCGCATAGGCGTCCATTTCCGCGCGCGTGAACTGATAGTCGCGGGCCGTATCCTCGGCAAAGGCGCCCATGGGCTTGCCGCGGTCATAGGCGTCCTCCAGCCCGTCCATCATCATCGTGTCGATGATCCGGTCATGGCCGATGCGCGCGCCGGAACGATGCTTGGGCAGGGCATAGGGGGCATTGGTCATGCTCTCCATGCCGCCCGCAATGACGATGTCCACGGTTCCCGCGCTCAGCGCTTCGGCGGCCATGATCGCCGCCTGCATGCCGGAACCGCACATCTTGTTGACGGTGGTCGCTTCGACGGACTGTGGAAGACCTGCGCCGAGCGCCGCCTGTCTGGCGGGCGCCTGCCCAAGCGCGGCGGGCAGGACGCAGCCCATATAGATGCGGTCAATGGCTTCCGGCGCGGCACCCGAACGCTCGACCGCCGCCTTTACCGCCACGGCGCCCAGTTCCGGCGCGGAAACGCCCGAAAGTGCGCCCTGAAAGCCACCCATCGGGGTCCGGGCATAGCCGGCGATGATGATATCCTTGCTCATTGCTCTTTCCTCAAGCGGTTCGGGAGCGGACCCTGCGCCATATCATGGCACGAATCGCAACAAGGGTTTCCGCCCACATCGCTTGTCTCTTCCCCTATCGCGACCATGCGCGCAACGTTGGGGGTCACTAAAGGCGGCGATGCGGAGGAGCCCTTCAGCCGTCACGCTTGGGGACTGCCGACCCCCGGCGATTGGGCATGGTGACGGAACCGCTTTCCGGATCGTCCGCCTTCTTCTCGCGCCGACCCATGCGCTTTTCGATCAGGAGGAGCAGGGACAGCAGGACCAGCGCGATCAGCGATCCTGCAAGCACGAGTACATATTGGCCGGCCCCTGCCGTGATTCCGACGGCTGCCGCCATCCACAGGCTGGCGGCCGTGGTCATGTTGCGCACATCGCCGCCGCGCACGAAGATGAGGCCGCCCGCAATGAAGCCGATTGCCTGGGCAAGACCCTGAACGACGCGGATCGGATCGCTGTCCTGATGGGCTTCCGCCAGTTCCAGTGCTGACAAAGTCAGCATCGCCGAACTCAGCGACACCAGTCCATGGGTACGCAGGCCCGCATCATGGCCGTGACGTTCCCGCTCAAATCCCAGCGCAAGGCCCAGCAGGGTTGCGAGCAAAAGGCGGACGAGCGTGGTACCGAAATCATTGGCCAGCATGGCCATAATACACGCGAAAGAGACTCGCCGTTCCATCCACGGCGACGAATTCGACAGGCCGCGTTCGCTATGGGATGTTAACGATCGTCGCTGTCGGAAGAAACATGTGCAATCAGGCCGTTGACCCGCATTTCATTTTCAGCCGTGCATGCGAACAACTGACAGAACCAATCCATCCATCGCGTCAGAATCGCCATGGTTCCTCTCCCTCTTTGCGTCCGATGATAGCAGTTCGGGCGAGTGAAGAGAAGTGTAACCATCGCAAATCGAGCGCAGGTGCGGACGTGTTAACTCTGTCCTTTTACGACCTTGCGATCGGGCGAATGCAGTCTTATCAGCGCCAGTGCGACAGGTTCCCCGTGAGGGGATGAAAAGGGAAGTCGGGTGGAACGCCCGCGCTGCCCCTGCAACTGTAAGCGGCGAGCGATCCAGCCATCGCGCCATTGGAACCAGAGGTTTCGAGAAGGCGGCCGGAAAGCGTCGACCCGCGAGCCAGGAGACCTGCCTGACGCGGTCGTTCTTCGGCCGGACAGGGTGTGCCGGACGAACGGGGATATCCTCGCCGAGCGACAGTCATCGCCTTGCCGGCGCGGCCGCGCAGGGGAGTTCTATCGCCTGCCCGATGCCGGCCAGTCCTCTCCCGCGCGGTTCCCGACAGGGCATATGCCGTCGGGGCTGGAGGATATGATATGACTTTTTCGCGGGGCCATCGCTGATGTTGCGGCCTGTGGAGCCTGGGGCTTCGGTGGTCGTTTGTTCGACCTGTCGCCTTTCGGCGGAACAACGGGAGGATGGAGCGGGGCGGCGGGGCGGCGCCCTGCTGGTGCAGGCGATGCAGAAGATACGCGACGGCGATCCCGCCTATGCGGGCATTGCCGTGCAGGACATGCCCTGCCTCTTCGCCTGCCAGCGCCACTGCACGGTGCATGTGCGCGGGACCGGCAAGGTCGGCTATGTGCTGGGCGATTTCGCCCCGGATGAGGACGCCGCGCGCGCGATCCTCGATTATGCCGTGCGCCATGCCGAAAGCGAAGAGGGCGTGGTGCGCTATGCCGACTGGCCGCAGGGCGTGAAGGGGCATTTCATCGTCCGGACGCCGCCCGAAGGCTTTGTCTGCTCATGATCCGGTTCAGCGACAGCACGGCCTTTGCCGCGGCGCTGAAGGATTTGCCGGCTCCGGAAGCAGAGTTCATCGATGCCGCAGCGGCGCGGCAGGCCATATTGACGAAGCCCGCCGGTTCCCTGGGGCGACTGGAGGAAATCGCCCTGTTCATGGCGGGCTGGCAGGGCCGGGAGCGGCCTGTGGCGGAGCGCCTCCGCGCCGCGATCTTCGCGGGCAATCATGGCGTGGCCGCGCGGGGGGTCAGCGCCTATCCCGCCGAGGTGACGGCGCAAATGGTGGCGAATTTCCATCATGGCGGAGCAGCGATCAATGCGCTGGCCCAGGCCTGCGGCGCGGAACTGACCGTGGTCGCGATCGAGTTGGACAGGCCGACAGGCGACATCTGTGTCGAGGCCGCCATGAGCGAGGCCGACTGCCTGGCCGCGATCAATGCGGGGGCGGCGGTGGTGGAAGCGGGGCTGGACCTGCTGCTGCTGGGCGAAATGGGCATTGCCAACAGCACGCCGGCCGCGGCGCTCTGCGCCCAGGCATTCGGCGGTCCGGCGGAGCATTGGATCGGGCGCGGCACGGGCGTGGACGGCGAGGGATTGATACGCAAGGCCGGTGCGGTGGAACGGGCACTCGCCGTGCATGGGGGGCAGTGCATCAATGCGTTCGAAACCCTGCGGCGATTGGGCGGGCGAGAGATCGCGGCGCTGGCCGGAGCGGTGTTGGCGGCGCGGATGCGGCGCGTTCCCGTGATGCTGGACGGGTTTATCTGTTGCGCGGCCGTCGCGCCGCTAGTGAGGGACAATCCGGCGATCACCGACCACTGCCTGGCGGCCCATCTGTCGGCGGAGGCGGGGCATCAGCGACTGCTGGCTGCGCTGGCCTTGGAACCTTTGCTGCGGCTCGACATGCGGCTGGGCGAGGGAAGCGGTGCGGCGGTAGCGGCGCAGATCGTCCGCTCCGCCCTTGCCGCGCATCAGGACATGGCGAGCTTTGCCGAAGCCGCGGTGGCCAGCGCCCTGTGAGCGCCTTTTCCCTCCATCTGATGCGGCATGGCGCGCCGCAGCTTGCCGGGCGTCTGCTCGGTCATCTGGACGCACCGCCGGAAACGGAGGGCATCGCCCTCTGCGTCGAGCGGGCGCGGGGGCTGGATTTCGCCCGACTGGTGACATCGGACCTCGCCAGAGCGCGAGTGCCGGGCGCCGTCATCGCGGCGGAGCGCGGAATCGAACACCGGGTGGATGCGCGCTGGCGGGAGTTGAATTTCGGGGATTGGGAGGGGACAGACCCGACGAGCCTTCCGGCGGACGACCTGGCGCGCTTTTGGGATGATCCGGATCGCTTCCCGCCGCCGGGTGGGGAAAGCTGGACTGGCCTCTGCACCCGGATCGGCGAGGCGCTGAGCGCATCTGGGGAGCCGGCGCTGGTGGTTTGCCATGCCGGGGCGATGCGGGCGGCGTTGGCCGTGCTGTGCGGCTTTGACGTGAGGCAGGGATGGGCGGTGGATCTGCCCTATGGCGCGATTTTGAGCCTGCGGGTTTGGCCGGAGAGCCGGTCGGCACAGATTATGGGCCTGATCACATGAAGCGGCTGGTCCTGGCCATGCAATTAATGACGCGCCTGCCATTGCCCGCCCTGAATGTGGATGAGCGGGACTTCGCGGCCGCGATCCGCTGGTTACCCGCAACCGGCATCGCGGTGGGCCTGATCGTGGCGGGCGGCGCCGGGCTGGGGATGCGGATCGATCCATGGGTGGGCGCTCTTTCCGGACTGGTGGCATGGGTCGCGGTGACCGGCGCGCTACATCTCGACGGACTGGGCGATATAGCAGATGCGGCAGGGGCAGCGCATGGCGACCGAACGCGCCTGTCCGCCGTGCTGGCCGATCCGCATATCGGCAGCTTCGGCGCGGTCGCCATCGGTCTGCAACTGCTGGTCAAGCTGGTGCTGTTGCGATCGTGGTTGGAGAGCTTTCCACTTTGGATGCTCGCTGTCGTGGCGATGGTGGCGCGTATCGGACCGCTATTCTGGACGCGCTGGTTGCCGCCGCTTCACGAAGGGCTGGCGAGCCGCTTTCGCGCAGGCTGGCGGCCGGAACCATGTGTCCTCTGGTCGATGCTGGCGCTGGTGGCGTGTCTTCGGGAACCCGCCCTTTTGGCGGCGATCCCATTGATTCCGCTCTGGGGACTATGGTTGCGGTCCCGGATCGGCGGCATTTCAGGTGACGGGCATGGCGCGGGCATCGAATTACTGGAAAGCGCGCTGTTGCTGGCGATGGTGTCGGCGCGATGAGCGCCTTCACATCCCACGGCGGCCGCCTGGCCGACGCGCGCGCCCTTTATGGCGGCGATGACTGGATCGACCTTTCAACCGGGATCAGCCCGTTCACATGGCCGGGGGGCGATCATCTGGCCGTCGACTGGCGGCATTTGCCCGATCCGCATGATCTGGCGGCGATGGAGGCAATGGCGGCGGCCTGCTTCGGGGTTCATCCCGACAATCTTTGCACCCTGCCGGGCAGCGAGGCGGGATTGCGGCTGGTCGGACGGATGCTGGACATGCCCGGCCGCTGGCTGGTGCCCAGCTATCGCACCCATGGGGAGATTTTCACCCAGGGCGCCCCCATGCGCGCAGGGGAGGAGCCGCCCCGCGAAGCGATGGCGCTGCTGCTGGCCAATCCCAACAACCCCGATGGCCGCATCCTGCCGCCAGCCCGCCTGCTGCAATGGCTTGATCGGCTGGAAGATGCCGGCGGATGGCTGATCGTTGACGAGGCCTATGCGGACGCCGTGCCGGCATGCAGCCTGGCGGGCATGGTGGGGGACGAACGGCGGCTGATCCTGTTGCGGTCCTTCGGCAAGTTCTTCGGGCTGGCCGGGGTGAGGCTGGGCTTTCTGCTCGGACCGCGGGCGGTTGTCGCGCAGGTGCGCCGGATGATGGGAGAATGGCCCGTTTCCGCGGCGGCGATCGCCTTTGGCACCGCGGCCTATCGGGACCGGAACTGGATCAACGAGACCGTCGTGACCCTGGAGGAGCAGGCGGCGAAGCTGGACGGCGTGCTGGCGCGGCATGGATTGCAGGGGCGCGGCGGATGCTCGTTGTTCCGATTGGTGGAAGTGGATGACGGCCTGACCCTGTTCGACAGGCTGGCGCGACGGTCTATCCTGACACGTCCCTTCGATGAGGACAGGCGCTGGCTGCGGCTCGGCCTCCCCGCCGATGCAGCTGCCCTCGCCCGACTGGACCGGGCTTTGGCCGATGTTTGAGCCGGTGGCCTTGGCGGCGCTGATGATGGATGCGGGACTGGGCTGGCCAGGCTGGCTTCATGCGCGGCTCGGCCATCCGGTGGGCGGCTTTGCCCGGATCATCGGCACTGTGGAACGGCGATGGAACCAGGGTCGGTTGAACGGCCGCCTACGGCGCTGGACGGGACTCGCCCTCCTCTTGCTGTTGCTCGGCGCGGGGGGAGGCATGGGTCTGGCGCTGGAATGGACGATCCGCCGCTGGGGCGGTCCCTGGGCCTGGCTGGGGCTGGCGCTCGCGGCCTGGCCAGCGCTGGCGCAGAACAGTCTTTATGTCCATGTGCTGCCAGTTGTCCGCGCTTTGGAAAGAGGCGAACTGGATGCCGCGCGGCGGGCGGTGGCCCGAATCGTGGGGCGTGACACCGCTGCGCTGGATGAAGCCGGTGTGGCGCGGGCCGGCATAGAGAGCCTGGCGGAGAGCTTCTGCGACGGCGTCGTGGCGCCGCTTTTCTGGTTGTTGCTGCTCGGGATGCCGGGAATATGGGCTTATAAGGCGGTCAATACGGCCGACAGCATGATCGGGCACAAGGAAGCGCCCTTCACCGATTTCGGCTGGGCTGCGGCCCGTTTCGATGATCTGTTGAACTGGGCGCCGGCGCGGCTTTCGGGCGTCATGCTGTGCATCGCTGGCGGTGGCGGATGGGCCGTGCTGCGGCGGGATCGGCGGAGGCATGCCTCGCCCAATGCCGGATGGCCGGAGGCGGCGATGGCCGGTGCGCTCGGCATCCGGCTGGCGGGGCCGGTCCGGTATGAGGGCGTTCTGCACGACAAGCCGTGGATAGGGACGGGCGGAGAGGCGGACGTCCACAGCATGAGGACGGCACTCGGCATCTACTTGCGCGCTTGCCTGCTGCTGTGGGTCCTGGCCGCGATATGGGGGAGTGTTGGATGAAGCGGATGCTGGTGCTGGGCGGATGTCGATCCGGCAAGAGCCGCTTTGCGCAGGAGCGATGCGAGGCTGCCGCTAGTGGCGATCTCGCCTATGTCGCGACGGCGCAGGCCTTCGATCCGGAGATGGAGGAGCGCATCGCCCGCCATCGAAGTGAACGCGGAAGCCGCTGGCTGACGATCGATGCGCCGATGGATCTGCCCTCCGCGCTGTCGGAAGCGGCGCTGCGGGCCGACGCCGTGATGGTGGACTGCCTGACGCTTTGGCTTACGAATCTGATGCTTGCGGACGCGGATGTGGCGAAGGCGCGGACAACGCTGGCCGAGGCGATAGCGGCCTGTCCCCTCCCTGTCGTTCTGGTGAGCAATGAGGTGGGTTTGGGGATCGTGCCGGACAATGTTCTGGCCCGTCGGTTTCGCGATGAGTCAGGATGGCTGAACCAGCAGATGGCGACCCTGTGCGATGAGGTCATATTGATGGCGGCCGGACTGCCGCTGAGGCTGAAAGGGTAGGACATGCCGGCGCCTTTCGCGAGCGAAGGGAGCAGGCAACAGCGTCATTCTTCCCTGAAATCAGCCCCGATGACCCTATAGAGCAGGATACGGTTCGCGATCAGCGTCAGATTGGTCGCGATAGCGCTTTGTTGCGCATTGTAGAGGCTCCGCTGGCTGGTCAGGCTGTTGAGGAAGGTATCTATGCCAGCGCGATAGCGTTCCTCGGCCAGTGCGTAGCTGCGCTGGCTGGCGAGGACCAGACGCTGCTGTGCAGCCTGCTGCTCGTCGATAGTACCCTCCCGCGCGAGCGCATCGGACACTTCCTGGAATGCCGCCTGGATCGCCTTTTCATATTGGGCCAGATACAGGTCGCGTTGCGCCTTGCTGTAGTCGAGATTGCCGCGCGCGCCGCCGCCGAAGATCGGCATGCTGGCCGAAGGCGCGGCGGACCAGGCGAAACCGCCGCCCGTGAAGAGGGAGGAGAGGGCCGAACTGGCGACGCCAATGGCGGCCGTGAGGCTGATTTTCGGGAACATGGCGGCACGCGCCGCGCCGATGTTGGCATTGGCGGCCTTCAGCTGATGTTCGGCCTGCAGCACGTCGGGACGCTGGAGCAGCACGTCGGAGGATAGGCCTGCCGGCGTCTTCGCGATGCCGTCGGTGAGCGTTTCCAGCGACTGGGGGAGCAGGGCATCCTCGACCGGCGCGCCCGCCAGCAGGTCGAGCGCGTTCCGGTCCTGCGCCACCTGCGTCACATTGGCGGCGATATCGCTGCGTGCCTGTTCCACCGTGGTTTCGGCCTGATGCACGTCCAGCTTGCCGGTCAGCCCCGCACCATTCAGCGAACGGGTGAGGGCCAGTGTACGTTCGGCGCTGGCCAGGGTTTGGCGGGACAGCGACAGCAGTTCCTGGTCAGCGGCCAAGGTGGCGTAGGCCGTGGCGGTTTCCGCGATCAGCGTGATGCGGGTCGCGCGCGCGCCTTCCTCCGTCGCGAGGTATGATTCGAGTGCTGCACGGCTCAGGTTCTTCACCCGGCCGAACAGGTCTATCTCGAACGCGCTGAAGCCAATATCGGCGCTGTAGCTGTTCTGGCGGTCGTCGTTGCGGCGGGCGAAGCTGGCAGCGGCATCGCCGGTGACGGTGGGGAGCCGGGCTGCGCGCTGGACCCGATATTGGGCGCGGGCGGCCTCCACATTGGCGAGCGCGGCGCGCAGGTCCCGGTTATTGGCAAGGGCGCGCGCTATCACCGCCCTGAGGCGTTGATCGCTGATCAATGCTGTCCACGGCAGGCCCGGCCTTTCCGTGATGGTCGCCGACGGATAGGCGGTGTCAGCCGGGAAGGTGGCGGGAACGGGGGGCGCGGGCCGGACATAGGTCGGCGCCATGTTGCAGGCCGACAGCGCAACAGCCGAAGTCAGGGTGAGGAGAGCGCGTTTCATGCCGGAACCTCCGCAGCGGGAACGGCAGGTTGCGGCGGATCCTTGCGGCTGAAGATGCGCATGATCGTCAGGAAGAAGAGGGGAACGTAGAAGATGGCGAGGACGGTCGCGGTCAGCATGCCGCCCACCACCGCCGTGCCTATGGCGACGCGGCTCTGCGCGCCGGCGCCGGTGGCGATGGCCAGCGGGATGACCCCCGCGATGAAGGCAAGCGATGTCATCAGGATAGGGCGGAAGCGCAGGCGTGCCGCCTCCAGCGCGGCGGACATGGCGTCCTTGCCCTGCAGATAGGCGAGCTCTGCAAATTCGACGATCAGGATCGCGTTCTTTGCGGCCAGTCCCATGGTCGTGAGCAGGCCGACCTGGAAGTAGATATTGTTCTCCAAGCCCCGCAGCGTCACCGCCAGCGCTGCACCGATCAGCCCGAGCGGGATGACCAGAAGCACCGCCAGGGGGATCGACCAGCTCTCATAGAGCGCGGCAAGGCAGAGGAAAACGACCAGCACCGACAGGCCATAGAGCAGCGGCGCCTGTCCACCTGAAAGCTGTTCCTGATAGGAGAGGCCGCTCCAGGCATAGCTGGTGCCCGGCGGGAGCTGTTTTTGCAGCTTCACCATCTCGTCCATCGCCTCGCCCGAACTGGCGCCGGGCGCAGCCTGCCCCTGGATTTCATAGGATGACTGGCCGTTATAGCGCGACATGGTCGTCGGGCCCATTGTCCAGTGGGTGGTGGCAAAGGCCGAGAAAGGCACCATTTCGCCGGTCGTGCTGGACCGCACCTGCCAGTTGTCGAGGTCCGTCGGCAGCGCGCGATAGGGTGCATCAGCCTGCATGTAGACGCGCTTCACCCTGCCGCGGTCGACGAAATCGTTGATGTAGGTGCTGCCCCAGGCGGCGCTCAGGACATTGTCGACGCTGCTTTGCGTCAGGCCCAGCACAGCGAGCTTTTCGGAGTCGATGTCGACCTTGAGCTGCGGCGTATCCTCCAGCGTGGCGGCACGTACGCCCGCCAGCTTGGGATCGCTCGCCGCCGCCTTCATAAGCTGGTTGCGCAGCGCGAGGAAGCGGTCGCGGCTGAGGCCGCCGGTGTTCAGCAACTCGAAGGTGAAGCCGTTGGACTGGCCCAGGCCGCGAATGGGCGGGGGGGTCATGGCCAGCGCGTTCGCATCGCGGATCGCGGCCAATTGCCTAGTGGCGCGGTTGGCGATCATCGTCGCGCTGTTCGCCGACCCCTTGCGCTCGTCCCATGGGGCGAGATTGATGAAGCCCTGGGCGGTGTTCTCGCCCTGGCCGGCGAAACTGAAGCCCTGGGCGATGAAGGCGAAGGCGACATTGTCCTTTTCATCGGTCAGGAAATAATTCTGGACGCGCTCCACCGCTGCGGCCGTGCGGGAGGATTTTGCGCCGGCAGGCAAGGTGATCTGGACCATCACCTGGCCTTGATCCTCCACGGGCAGGAAGCTGGTCGGCAGGCGGACGAACAGCAGCCAGAGCAGAACGAGAATGACCGCATAGCCGATCCAGAACCATTTCCGGCGGCCGATGAAGGCGTGGAGGCGCGTCATGTAGCCGTTGGTGACGCGGCTGAACCAGCGGTTGAACTTGCCGGTCCAGCCATGATCGCGATGCTCGTGCGAAATCGGCTTCAGGATGGTGGCGCAGAGAGCGGGAGACAGGATCAGCGCGACCAGCACCGAAAGCAGCATCGAAGAGACGATGGTGATGGAGAACTGGCGATAGATGACGCCGGTCGACCCGCCGAAAAAGGCCATGGGCAGCAGCACGGCGGAGAGGACCAGCGCGATGCCCACCAGGGCGTTGCCGATTTCGCCCATCGACTTGATGGTGGCGTCCCGTGGGGAAAGCCCTTCCTCCTCCATGATGCGTTCGACATTTTCCACCACGACAATGGCGTCGTCGACCAGCAGGCCGATGGCCAGCACCATGCCGAAGAGCGTCAGCGTGTTGATGGAATAGCCGAACAGTGCCAGCACGCCGAACGTACCCAGCAGCACCACCGGAACGGCGACGGCGGGCACCAGCGTGGCGCGCCAGCTTTGCAGGAACAGGAACATCACGACGACGACCAGCCCGACTGCCTCGATCAGGGTCTGGACCACCTCCTCGACCGACAGCTTGATGAAGGGGGTGGTGTCGCGCGGGTATACGACGGCGTAGCCGTGCGGCAGATTGTTCGACAGTTCGTCCACCTTGGCCTTGACCAGCTCGGCGGTCTTGAGCGCGTCGGCGCCGGGGGCAAGCTGCAATGCCATGCCGGAGGCCGGATGCCCGTTGAGGCGGGCCAGGGAGGTGTAGCTTTCATTGCCCAGTTCGACCCGCGCCACATCGGACAGGCGGACGACGGAACCGTCGCTCTGCGTCTTGACGATGATGTTGCGGAACTGCTCGGGCGTCTGCAGGCGGGCACGGGCCGTGACGGTGGCGTTGAGCTGCTGCCCCTCCGGCGCCGGGTCGGCACCGATCTGTCCGGCCGACACTTCGACATTCTGGCTGGCGATGGCGCTTTGCACGTCGGACGGCATCAGCTTGACGGTGGCGAGCTTATAGGGGTCCAGCCAGATGCGCATCGCATATTGCGATCCGAAGATCTGCGACGAACCCACGCCATCGATACGGGCGATCGGATCCTGGAAATTATTGACCAGGTAATCGGCAATATCGGCCTGCGATGCCGTATCGGTGCGGTCGTACAGGCCGACCACCATCAGGAAGTCGTTCTGCGACTTGGTAACGGTCAGGCCCTGCTGCTGCACGGCGTTGGGCAGCCGGCTCAGCGCCTGCTGCACCTTGTTCTGCACCTGTACCTGCGCGGTGTCGGGATCGGTGCCCTTGTTGAAGGTGACGGTGATCCGCGCCTGACCGTTGGCCGTCGACGAAGATGAGAAATACATGAGGCCGTCGATGCCGGTGAGCTGCTGCTCGATGACCTGCGTGACGCTGGTCTCCACGGTCTGGGCCGAGGCGCCGGGATAGTTGGCGCTGATGTTGACGGACGGCGGCGCGATGTCCGGATATTGCGCGATCGGCAATGTCAGCATGGCGCCCAGGCCGGCCATCATGATGCCGATGGCGATGACCCAGGCGAATATCGGACGTTCGATGAAGAAGCGGCTGAGCAAGGTTCCGCTCCCTTATTTCGCGGCCCGGTCGATCGGGACGGCCTTCACCGTGTCGCCGGGATTCACCTTGTCCGTGCCTTCGACGATCAGCCTGTCGCCTTTACGCAAACCATCGGTGATCAGCCATTTGTCGCCGACGGCTTGCGCAGCGGTGACGATGCGCCGTTCGACCTTGTTTCCCCTGCCCACGACCAGCGCGGTCGCATTGCCCTTCGGATCGCGGCTGATTCCCTGCTGGGGCACGAGGATCGCGTTCGGTACCACCGATTGCGGTGCGACCACGCGCACGAACATGCCGGGCAGCAGCAGGCCGTCGGGGTTGGGGAAACGGGCGCGGAGGGTGACGGTGCCGCTGTCCGGATCGACGATCGGCTCGGCGAATTCGATGCGGCCTTCCAGCGGATAATCGGTGCCGTCGTCCAGCTTCAGCCGGATGGTCGCGCTGGCGGGCAACGCCTTGCCCGCCGCGAGCGCGCGGCGCAGCTGGAGCAGTTTGGCGCTGGACTGCGTCACGTCGACGAAGATCGGGTCGAGTTGCTGGATGACGGCCAGGGGTGTTGCCTGGCTGGCCGTCACCAACGCACCGGGCGTGACGGCGGACCGGCCGATCCGTCCGTCGATGGGTGCCCTGACCTGCGTGAAATTGAGGTTGATGCCGGCGGTCTGGAGCGTGGCGCGCGCCTGCTGCACGGCGGCGGCGGCCTGGCGGGCCGTGGCGATGACGTCATCGCGGTCCTGCGCGCTCACTGCCTCGCTCTGACCCAGCGTACGGTAGCGGCTGGCCTTCGCCTGCGCGGCGGCGGCGGTCGCCTGCGCACTGGCCAATGTGGCCTGCGCCTCGTCGCGCGAAGCGCGGTAGAGCGAGGGATCGATCTGGTAGAGCGGCTGCCCCGCCTTCACGATCGACCCTTCAGTGAACAGGCGCTTCTGGATGACGCCGGCGACCTGCGGCCGAACCTCCGACATCATGGTGGATGCAGTGCGTCCCGGCAATTCGGTCGATACCGTGACCTCCTGAGTCGCCAGCGTCACCACTCCCACCTCCTGAGGCGGCTTTTTCGATGCTTCCTTATGTCCGCATCCGGCGATCAGGATGCAGAACGCCACAGGGGCGATCCGAAGGACGGAGAGGCGGCTGAGCATGGTCGACAGGCGGTTCCACAGCGGAAGGAGGGACTTCGCCCGGCGCAGGGGGAGGGAAGGGCGCGCCGGGCGAAGGTCGGCTCCGGTCAACGGCGCCGACCTCCCCCTAATCCATCCAAGGCGCGTCGCATTGTAGAGCGACTTTTCATCCGGCTGGATCATTTTGTAGCGGATTGTATCGATATGTAACGACGCAGCGGCGAGCGCAGACTCGCAGCGTCAACGCCACTAGAAGGAGACAATGCCCGACATGCCGCCATCCCGCCCGTTCCGCGTGATCGTCGTCGACGATGACGAAGATATCAGGGGTCTGATCGTCGGCCAGCTCGCCCAGGAGCATTATGAGGTTCTGGCGGCCGGCAGCCTTGGCGAATTGCGGGCGACGATGGCGGAACATGAAGCCGACCTCATCGTGCTCGACCTCAACCTTCCAGACGGCGACGGATTGTCGCTGTGCCGCGACCTGCGGGCCCAGGGCAGCGGTGTCCAGATCATCATGGTGACGGCGCGGGGCAGCGCCATCGACCGGGTGCTGGGGCTGGAACTGGGCGCGGACGATTATCTGACGAAGCCGTTCGAGCCGCGGGAATTGCTGGTGCGGGTGCGCAACCTGCTGCGCCGGTCACGGAACGAGGAGTCGGCGCGGCTGAAGACCGCGCGGATTGCGCGCTTCGGATCGTGGCGACTGGACCTCTTCCAGCGACGGCTGATCGCCAGCGACGATCGGTTGATCATGTTGTCCTCTGCGGAATTTCGCCTGTTGTCCCGCTTCATCGACGACCCCAATGTGGTGCTCTCTCGCGAGGCGCTCGTTCCCGAACGGCGGGCAACGGCAGCGTTCGATCGGTCCATCGACCTGCAGGTCAGCCGGCTGCGGCAGAAGCTGGCGGACAGTCCGGGCGGCGACGGGCTGATCCTGACGGTGCGGGGGGAGGGCTATGTGCTGGCCAGCACGGTGACCTATGAATGATGGCTGGCTGATCGGCACATGATGGTCTCTGTCGTGGCGCGGGCGCGCAATTTCTTCCGGTCGCTGGTCGGCCAGATATTCCTGCTGCTGACCGTCGGCATGACGGTGGCCGCCGTGCTGGCGCTGCTGGTCGCGGAGCAGGCACGGCATCTCGACTTCGAGCGCTGGCGCCTCCAGCGCGTGGTGGCAAGCGCGGCGGACATCGCGCAGCGGCTGAGCCACGACCCGGTGAAGATAGAGGCGATGTTGAAAGACCAGCAGATCATGGGCGCACGGACCGCGCCGGAGGGCGTGGCTCTGACGGACCCCGACCCGACGCTGGCAGACGCTCTGGAGGCGCGCTTCGGGTCGCAGTCCAACCCCGAAGCAGGCCAGGTTCCCATCGGTCTCTGTTTTCCAGCGAGCAAGGTCGATCCGAACAATCGGGCGGCCGGGCTGATCGACGCGCCGCGCCCCGATTGCTGGGTCGTCCGCTTTACCGACAGGACGGGCGAGCGGCGTTCTCTCGCGCTCTACCTGCCCCGCCTCGTGAAGCCGTCGAGCAATCTTGCCAGGCCGATCTATCTGCTGCTGATCCTGATGTCCTCGGCCGGACTGGCCATCATCGTGGCTCGTTTCGTCGCCAAGCCGCTGCGTAGGCTGGAGCAGGCGGCGGAAGCCTTTTCGGTATCCGTCGATCCGGAGGAAATCCCGGAGCGGGGCCCGGAAGAGGTGCGGGCTGCGCTGTCCACCTTCAATCTGATGCAGCGCCGGGTAAGGGCGGGTTTTGCGGAGCGGACGCAGTTGCTGGCGGCGATCAGCCATGATCTCCAGACCCCTCTCACCCGCCTGCGCTTACGGCTGGAATTGGTCGAAAATGAGGAACTGCGTGGGCGGCTGTTGCAGGACCACCAGGCGATGATGACGCTGGTCCGCGAAGGGCTGGATCTGGCGGCCAGCACTGAAGCCCATGAAGACTGGTCGGTGATCGACATCGATTCGCTGCTCACCAGCATGGCGGAGGACGCGCAGGATCTGGGATCACCCGTGCGGTTCCTGTCGGGATGCGGCGGCACTGTCCGGGTCAAGCCCAATGCCCTCACGCGCTGCATCAGCAATCTGGTCAACAATGCGGTGAAATATGGCGGCAGCGCGGACGTCAGCTGCTCAAGACAGGGCGGGCGCGTGCTCATCGAGGTGCGCGATCACGGTCCGGGCATCCCGCCCGATCAACTGGACCAGATGTTCGAACCCTTCACGCGCGGCGTGGCGGGACAGCCGGGCGGGCGGCACGGAACGGGCATCGGCCTGACCATCGCTCGATCGCTGGCGCTCAGTTTTGAAGCATCGGTCCGTCTGGCCAATGCATCGGACGGCGGGCTGATCGCGACGATCGATATGAGAGCCTGAGTTCATCAGTTATCGGGGCGGAGGGTGAATCCTCCGCCGGCGGGGCAGCATGTTACGCAACGGAACCAAATCGGCTCTGGCGAGATTATCTTCTTTGCCCTCTTCCCTCTCCGGGCCTCAAGTGACACTATGCATTGGATCGCGGCGGGGGACGTCGCGCTGATTTGAAGATGCTGCATGACAGCGGCGCGGCAATATTTGCCGGTCGTGAATGAATGCCCAGATCGTTGCCGGCAATGTTTTTGCACGGCCGGGCAAGCATTGCGCAATTCCTTGCAACAGGCGCTGATTAAAGATTGGACAGATTCGAATTTTTTACTCTGCGTGGATGGTATTGCACTGTTTTTACAGGCCATAAGGGTCTATATACATTCCATGGCTACTTTAGCGGGAGTCGCCAGTGACAAAGAATGAGCTGTTTTCCAGCTTCACGCGGAAGTTCGATGATCGGCGTCAGGCCGAAATGTCCATCGAAGATTATCTGCTGGGATGTCGCAATGATCCACTGATGCATGCATCGGCGCCCGAACGATTGCTCGCGGCGATCGGTGAGCCGGAGATCATCGACACGTCACGTGATCAGCGGCTGGGCCGTATCTTCATGAACCGGACGATCCGGCGCTATGCGAGCTTCAGGAACTTCTACGGTATGGAGGGGACGATCGAACATATCGTCAGCTTCCTGCGCCATGCCAGCCAGGGATTGGAAGAGCGCAAGCAGATACTCTACCTGCTTGGCCCGGTGGGCGGTGGCAAGTCGTCGCTGGCGGAGCGGCTGAAGGCCTTGATGGAGGTTCATCCCATCTATGTGCTGAAGGCGGGAGAGGAGATCAGCCCGATCTTCGAAAGTCCCCTCGCGCTGTTCGATGCGGAAACGCATGGCGATTTCATAGAGGAAAATTACGCGATTCCCCGGCGGCGGCTGACCGGCATGATCAGCCCCTGGTGCCGCAAGCGGCTCGACGAGTTCGGCGGCGACATTTCGCAGTTCAGGGTCGTGCGCATGATGCCCTCGCGCATGCGGCAGGTCGCCATCGCAAAGACCGAGCCGGGGGACGAGAACAATCAGGACATCAGTTCGCTGGTCGGAAAGGTCGACATCCGCAAACTGGAGATGCTCTCGCAGAATGATCCGGACGCCTACAGCTATTCGGGCGGCCTCAACCGGGCGAACCAGGGAATGCTCGAATTTGTCGAGATGTTCAAGGCGCCGATCAAGATGCTCCATCCGTTGCTGACCGCAACGCAGGAGGGCAATTATATCGGTACGGAAAATATCGGCGCCATTCCCTATACCGGCATCATCATGGCCCATTCCAATGAATCGGAATGGGCGAATTTCAAGAACAACAAGAACAACGAAGCATTTATTGACCGCATCTATGTCATCAAGGTTCCCTACAGCCTGCAGGCGACAGAAGAACGGCACGTTTATGAAAAATTGCTGAGGGAATCCGATCTCAACAAGGCGCCCTGCGCCCCGGGGACCCTGGACATGCTGGCGCGCTTTTCCGTGCTGACGCGGTTGCGTGAGCATGAAAACAGCAACCTCTACTCCAAGATGCGTGTCTATGATGGCGAGATGCTGCGGGAAATAGACCCGCGCGCGAAAAGCCTTCAGGAATATCGCGACGCGGCGGGCGTGGACGAGGGCATGTCGGGCATTTCGACCCGCTTCGCGTTCAAGGCGCTGTCAGCCACGTTCAACCATGATACCAACGAGATCGCGGCCGACCCCGTGCACCTCATGTATGTGCTGGAGGGCATGGTCCGGCAGGAACAGTTCCCCACCGAGGTGGAATCCCGTTATCTGGAGTTCATCAAGGGCGAACTGGCTCCGCGCTATGCAGAGTTCATCGGCAATGAAATCCAGAAGGCTTATCTGGAATCCTACCATGACTATGGCCAGAATCTGTTCGACCGCTATGTCGCCTATGCGGACGCGTGGATCGAGGACCTGGATTTCAAGGATCCCGATACCGGGCAGTTGCTCGATCGGGAGGTCATCAACCAGGAACTGTCCAAGACAGAAAAACCCGCCGGCATCGCCAACCCCAAGGATTTTCGCAACGAAGTCGTGAAATTCGCCCTGAGGATGCGGGCCAGCAATGATGGGCGCAACCCGTCCTGGACCAGTTACGAGAAGATCCGCGAGGTCATTGAGAAGCGGATGTTCAGCCAGGTCGAGGACTTGTTGCCGGTCATCAGCTTCGGATCGAAAAAGGACGGCGAAACCGCGACAAAGCATGATGAATTCGTCGCGCGCATGATCGAAAGAGGCTATACGGAACGGCAGGTCCGGCGACTTGTGGAATGGTATATCCGC
Organism: Sphingobium sp. R-21; assembly: GCF_049913335.1. Lineage (NCBI taxonomy): Bacteria > Pseudomonadati > Pseudomonadota > Alphaproteobacteria > Sphingomonadales > Sphingobiaceae > Sphingobium > Sphingobium sp. R-21. Next base: position 1,166,442 of record NZ_CP184375.1, read on the forward strand.
GTGAAGCAGGCCGGTTGATGGAGGGCCTGTAGGGCACCATGCACATTGTCGACAGACGGTTGAATCCGGGGGGCAAGAGCCTGGTCAACAGGCAGCGCTTCCTGCGACGGGCGCGGGCATATGTGCAACAGGCGGTGCGCGACAGCCTGAAGGATCGCAGCATCAAGGATCTGGACAAGGAAGGCCAGATTTCCATCCAGCGCGATGTCATCCACGAACCAACGCTGCATCGCGCGGCGCAGGGAGGAAGCCGCGAACGGGTGTTCCCCGGCAACCGTGATTATATGGAGGGGGACAAGATCAAGCGCCCCGACGGCGGCGCGGGCTCTGGGTCGAAGGCCGGGCAGGGCGATGGGAATGACGATTTCCAGTTCGCGCTCAGCCGGGAGGAGTTTCTGGACCTGTTCCTGGACGACCTGGAACTGCCCGACCTGGCCAAGAGACGGCTGATAGGCGGTGCGGTCGATGGTATCCGGCGCGCCGGATATTCGACGGCCGGCAACCCTTCCAACTTGTCCGTCCCGCGCACCATGCAGAAGGCCATGTCGCGGCGACTGGCCCTGCGGCGTCCCAAGGGCGCGGATCTGGCACGGATCGACGAGGAGATCGCGCTGATCGAGGCGCGCGATCCTCCCTCGCCCGACGATGCCGTTCGTCTGGAAGCGCTGCGCGAGGAACGATCGACCATCATCCGGCGCCGCAACCTGATCGCCTATATCGACCCTGTCGACCTGCGCTACCGCCGGTTCGAAACAGTGCCCAAGCCCGTGGCCCAGGCAGTGATGTTCTGCCTGATGGACGTTTCCGGTTCCATGACGGAGCATATGAAGGATCTGGCGAAGCGCTTCTTCGCGCTGCTGCATCTGTTCCTGTCGCGCTGCTACGAGCATGTGGAGGTGGTGTTCATCCACCATACCGATCGGGCGGCGGAGGTTGACGAACAGACCTTCTTCTACAGCACGGTGACGGGCGGCACGCTGGTGTCGAGCGCGCTGGAGAAGCTGATCGAAGTGGTGCAGGAACGCTTCCGTCCGGATGACTGGAACATCTATGTGGCGCAGGCGTCGGACGGTGACACCATGCAATCCGACAATGGCCGGGTGGTCAGTCTGATGCAGCAGGAGATCCTGCCCTTCAGCCAATATTTCGCATATCTGGAAGTCGGGCGAGAGGAATTCGCCGATATAGAGATGGTCGGAACGACGACCGGCCTATGGCAGGCCTATGCGCCTGTGAGCGACGCCAACCGCAATTTCGTGATGCGAAAGGTGCATCACCGGCGCGAAATCTATCCGGTGTTTCGCGAACTGTTTCAGCGCAAGGGCGTGGCGGAGCGGAGTTCATGATGGTGGCAATGGCATGACCGTCGCTTTGGCACCTGCCCCTCTGTTTTCAGGAAGCGATTGGGATTTCGCGCTTATCAATCGCATCTATGAAACGGTGGAACCTATCGCGCTCCAGGAAATGAAGCTCGACATCTATCCCAACCAGATAGAAATCATCAGCGCGGAGCAGATGCTGGATGCCTATTCCTCCATCGGCATGCCGCTCTTCTACAAGCACTGGTCCTTCGGCAAGCAGTTCGTCACCAACGAGATGATGTACCGCAAGGGGCTGCGCGGCCTTGCTTATGAACTGGTCATCAACTCCGACCCATGCATCAATTATCTAATGCAGGAAAACAGCGCGACGATGCAGACGCTGGTCATCGCGCATGCGGCCTTTGGACATAATCATTTCTTCAAGAATAATTATGTTTTCAAACAATGGACTGATGCGGAAGGTATCCTCGACTATCTGGAGTTTGCCAAACGCTACATCGCGCAGTGCGAGGAGCGCTATGGCCAGTTGCCGGTGGAACGGGTGCTGGATGCCGCCCATGCGTTGATGAACCAGGGCGTCCATCGCTATCCGCGCGTCCGGCCAAGGGATCTGAAGGCAGAGGCGGCACGGGAAGCGGAACGGCAGGCATATCGCGATCGCATCTATGACGATCTGTGGCGGACAGTGCCGACGGGTGCGAGAGCCGATGCGATCCCCAGCGACGCCCGGCGCGCGGCGCTGGGACTGCCGCAGGAGAATATCCTCTATTTCCTGGAAAAAACGGGGCCTCGGCTGGAAAGCTGGCAGCGCGAGATATTGCGGATCGTGCGCCTGATCGCTCAATATTTCTATCCCCAGCGCCAGACCAAGGCGATGAATGAGGGCGCCGCGACCTATACCCATTATCGCATCATGACGACACTGCACGAACGGGGATGGCTGACCGACGGTGCCTTCATGGAATTCATCTCGTCCCATACCAATGTCGTCTATCAACCCACTTATGATTCAGGGCAATTTGGTGGTTTCAATCCCTATGCCCTGGGCTTTGGCATCATGTCGGATATCGAGCGGGTCTGCCGGGAGCCGACCGAGGAAGATCGCGAATGGTTCGGCGACATCGCCGGGTCGGGCGACCCCATGGAGGTGCTCAAGGACATTTGGGCCAATTACCGCGATGAAAGCTTCGTTTCGCAGTTTCTCAGCCCGCATCTGATACGCCAATGGCGCCTGTTCAAGATACTCGACAAGGAGGGCGACTCGGAACTGCGGGTGGATGCCATTCACGACGAGCGCGGTTATCGTCGTATCCGGCGATCGCTGGCGCGGGAATATGAAATCGGGCGACAGGAGCCGGACATACAGGTGGTCGATGTCGACCTGTCCGGCGACCGCAAGTTGATCGTCGAGCATTCAGTGCTGGACGGCGTGCAGCTGGATGAGGGCGATGCCGCTATGGTATTGCAAAATCTCGCCAATCTCTGGGGGTATGAGGTGCTGTTGAAGGAAGTGGAGTCCGAAACCCGCAAGGAGCTGAAAAGCCATAGCGCGCAGCCGAACATGGCCTGGCTGCGCTGAACCGTTGCATGCGACGGACGGGACAGGTGTCGGAACAAGATTCTGTTTTCAATCGATGATGGGAAAGGCTAAGTTGAGCCCCGTTTTTCGCGGCTCAAGGTCGGATCTTTCGCTCTGAAGGCGATGGAGAAGATGATGTCCGCGACAGGCAGGAGTTTGATTCATGACGAATGCTCTTACGCCAGAAGAATGTCTTGACCGGGCAAGAATGCATGATCAGTTGGCGGCCACGACCGCTGATGCTTCCGCGCGAATGATGCATCAGGCCATGGCCGCGGAGTTTCGTCGTCGCGCCGAGACCGCATCTGGCGGCATGCCGCAGGCCGCCTCCAGGCCCATCATCGAACTGATGCCGAACGTGGCCTGATGGCCTCCGGGCCGGTCAGCCGGGCCCGCGTCTTCGCAGAAGATAGATGTCCATGATCCAGCCGTGCTGCCGCCGGAGTTCGGCGCGGCATGAAATGATTTCGTCCCCCTTGATCGTCAGGGGTCCGTGGATCAGCCTTTCCTGCGGCAGTCCCAGATAGGCGCCCCACCAGATATCGAAATCCTCAGGCAGCAGGGTCTGGAAGGCGCAATGGCCGTCCAGCATAACGACCAGGGTGTCGGAGCAGGCTGGCCAACCCTGCTGGCCAAGGCGCCTGCCTGTGGTGACCAGCACCGGTTGGGCAAGGTCGTTGAGGCAGATCCCATGGGCAGCCGTCAGCGCCTGTATGCTGGTGATGCCGGGAATGACGCGCACCGTTGCGCCGGGCAGGCGGGCGGCAATGCGCAGGCTGCTGTCATAGAGCGACGGATCGCCCCAGACGAGCAGCGCCAGCCTTCCGCCATCGGGAAGATGCAGGGCGATCTGTTCCATCCATAGCCCTGCGATGGCGTCATGCCAGTCGAGGACGGCGCCGACATAGTCGCTCCTGTCGGTTCGCCGCGGCATGTTGAATTCCACGATCTTCACGTCCCGCGTGAGAAGCTGCGCGCAGATGGCGCGGCGCAGGTCGACAAGGTCGGACTTCGCATCGCCCTTTCGGGGCAGCAGGATCATGTCGGCCATGTTCATCGCCTTCTCCGCCGCGCGGGTGAGGTGATCCGGATTGCCCGTGCCGATGCCGATAAGGTCGATGCTGATCATGGGACGGCTTTCGATGAGTGGGCGACAAGGTGGAAGAAACCGCCGGTCACACGGCCGCGATGCGATCCCGTGGAGGAAATCGGCTGCCCCTCGGCGTCGGTCACCTGGGCGAGCGGGTGGTCGGGTTGCTCGACGATGGTGGAATAATGGAATTCATGCCCGTTCAGCACCGTTCCTGCGCGCATGCCGGCCATGGGCGCCAGCAACCGCGCCCGCCGGTAGCCCAGATGGAGGCGCCGTTCCGCGAAGCTGGTGACGAGGCCGAGCAGACCGGCCATGGCGTGCGCCTGCCCATCGGCGTCGATCAGTGTCTGCCCCAGCACCATATAGCCGCCACATTCGCCATGGATCGGGCGGTCCAACGCGTGGCGTCGGAGGCCGGACAGGAAACGGCCCGCCCCCGCGATCCTGCCCGCATGCAGTTCAGGGTAGCCGCCGGGCAGCCAGACCGCATCGGCCTGGGCTGCCGGGGCTTCGTCCGCCAGCGGGGAGAAGGGAAGGATTTCCGCCCCAGAATCGCGCCAATCCGACAGGATATGCGCATAGGTGAAAGAAAAGGCCTCGTCACGCGCGACGGCGATACGCTGACCAGGCGGCGGCATCGACAGGCCCGATCCGCGATAGTGCCGCGCGCCGGAACGAGCCGCGCGAAGGACGATATTCAGGTCCACATGGGCCTCGACGATATCGCCCATGCGGTCGATGGCTCCGTCCAGATCAGCCTGTTCGGCGGCCTGGACCAGACCCAGGTGACGTTCAGGCAGGCGTAGCGACGTGGAACGCGGGATCGCGCCGAATATCGGGATCGCAGCCTCCTCCATCGCCACGCGGATCAAGCGTTCATGGCGTTCGCTGGCGACATGGTTTAGGATGACGCCGGCCATTGAAAGGTCGGGGCGCAGTCCGCGAAAGCCGCTGGCGATGGCGGCGGCGGATTGGCTCTGGCCCGACACGTCCATGACGAGAATCACGGGCCAGCCGAACAGCGCGGCGAGATCGGCGCTCGCGCCGTTGCCGGCTTCCCCTGCGGCGGGCGCGCCATCGAACAGTCCCATCGCGCCTTCGGCCACCATCAGGTCCGCGTCCGCGCCGCCCACGATCGCGGCCATCTGCGATGGGGACATCGCCCAGCTATCGAGATTGAACGAAGGACGGCGGCTGGCGGCCCGTTGGAAGGCTGGGTCGATATAGTCGGGGCCAGATTTGAACGGCTGGACCCTGATGCCCATACGGGAAAAGGCGCGCAGCAGGCCGAGCGTGACGGTGGTCTTGCCCGATCCGGATCGGGGCGCCGCGATCAGAAGGCCCGGCGTCATGGCTTGTCGATGAAGATGGAGTCGGCGCTGGCCGGTCGGAAACGGCGGTCATAACCAGGCGCATAGAGGCTGCTTTCCGCAAAATCCTCGCTGCCCAGCACCGGGCCCACCAAAATCATGGCGGTCCGTTCGGGCCCATCCGCAGCGGCCGCCATGATGGTGCCAAGCGTTGCGCGAACGATCCGCTGATCCGGCCAGCTTGCGCGCCATATCACCGCCACGGGGCAATCGCCGCCATAATGCGGCGTCAGGTCGCGCACCACCTGCGCGAGATTGTGGACCGAAAGATGAATGGCAAGCGTCGCGCCGGTTGCCGCGAAAGCAGCCAGGCTCTCACCCTGCGGCATGGAACTGGCCCGGCCCGGTGTCCGCGTAAGGACCAGCGACTGGGCGAGTTCGGGCAGCGTCAGTTCAGCACCGATGGCGGCGGCGGCGGCGGCGAAGGAGGGGACGCCGGGCGTGATGCTGAACGGTATGCCGATCGCCTTCAGCCGGCGAAGCTGCTCGCCCATGGCCGACCAGATGGACAGGTCGCCGGAATGCAGGCGCGCGACATCCTGCCCCGCTTGATGGGCCTCCGTGATGATGGCGATGATCTCGTCCAACGTCAGCGGCGCCGTGTTGACGATCCGCGCGTCCGGGGGGCAGTGATCGAGGAGGGCGGCCGGCACGAGCGATCCGGCATAGAGGCACACCGGACAGCGCGCGATCAGGTCGCGGCCACGCAGGGTGATGAGGTCGGGCGCTCCGGGACCGGCGCCGATGAAATGGACAGTCATTCGTCAGGACCTTCGGCTATGGCGCAGCTTGCGAGGCGGTCGGAAGAGAGGGCACGAGGCGCGAAAAGCCGCCCCTTGGGCCTCAGGGCGGCAAGAGCGGCCGCTTCGGCAACGCTGCCCACGCCATAGGCGGCCATGCTGGCGGCGGACCGGGTAAGCACGGGCTGATCCGACAGGCTTTCCGCGCTTACGGCTATGAGGGGAAGGGCAAGGTGGCGCGCCAGGGGCGCAAGCTGCGCGGCCTTGCGATCAATGGTGGCAAGCGCGTCGACGGCGATCATTGCGCCCATCGCCCCCTCAAGCGCTGACTCCAAGGAAGCGAGCGAGGCGCTCTGGCGGAAGCCGAAGCCCGCGACGATCATAGCGACACGCTCCATTGCACCAGCGGATAGGCGGAACGCCAGCCGCGCCGAGTGCCCAACGGCACCGCCTGCGCAAGTTCGATGCGAAGCAGGTCGCCCCCTTTCTCCGCCTGCCATTGGGCGAGCAGCGCTTCGGATTCGAGGGTGACGGCATTGGCGACAAGTCGCGTTCGGCCACCAGGCATCGCGAACAGGGCTTCAAGCATGGGCTGGCTCAGTCCTCCGCCAATGAAGACGGCGTCGGGGGGATCTCGACCGATCAGCACGTCCGGCGCCTTCCCCGCAACCATGGTCAGACGGTCGGCGCCCAGACGGACGGCGTTGGCGCGTGCGCGCTCGGCACGTTCCGGATCAGCCTCGAACGCGATGGCTCGTGTGGAGCCATGGGTGAGCAGCCATTCTATGGCGACAGAGCCGGAGCCTGCCCCGATGTCCCACAGCATTTCGCCGGGGCGGGGGGCGAGGGCGGACAGGGTCAGGGCGCGGGCGGGACGCTTGGTGATCTGGCCGTCATGGTCGAACCAGTCGTCGGGGATCCCGCTGGCGCGAGGGAGCGTCCTGCCGTCGCCAGCCACGGACAGGCCGATCGCCACAGGATGGGCGATGTTGGTGATGTCCAGCCTTTCGGCCGTGCACTGTCGGATACGCTCGCGAGGGCCGCCCAGCGCTTCCAGCACGTGCAGGGTCGAGGAACCGAAGCCCTGTTCCGTCAGCCAGGCGGCGAGTTGGGGCACTGCCCGTCCGTCGCGCAACAGCAATATGGCGCGCCGTCCGGGTACCAGACACGAGCGCAGTCGCGTCAGCGGCGCGGCATGGAGGCCATGGCATTCCACCTCCTGAAGCGGCCAGCCCAGCCGGGAGGCGACAAGCGAGAATGAGGAGGGGGCGGGATGCGCCGTCCACTCTCCGGCTTCCAGATGGCGCGTCAAGACGGCCCCTGCGCCGAACCAGAAGGGATCACCGGAAACAAGCAGGATGGTCGGCATTCCCCGGCGGGCGAGCAGCGCCGGAATCCCTTCCTCGAACGGGGCTGGCCAGCCGAAGGTTTCGGCCCTAAGGGCTGGCAACAGCGCAAGATGGCGCGGCGATCCGGCAATGAACGCGGCCCTGTCCAGCGCGGCGCGGGCGGCGGATGACAGGCCGCTGGCGCCGTCTTCGCCAATGCCGATGATCGTCAGCCAGGCACCGTCAGGAGTATCGGGCATTTCCAACATCCTCATATTGGGCGGGACCACCGAAGCCAGCGCGCTCGCAGCAGCTCTGGCCGAGCGTGGGGCGCGCGCGCTGCTGAGCTACGCCGGGCGGACGGAGAAGCCACGGGCGCAGCCGGTGCCGGTGCGTGTCGGCGGCTTTGGCGGGATTGCAGGCCTCGTGCGCTATTTGCGGGAGGAGAGCGTCACCCATCTGGTCGATGCCACCCATCCTTTCGCCGCGACGATGAGCGAGCATGCCGTTGCCGCAGCGCGGGAGGCGGGGGTCGGGCATATCATGTTGACCCGTCCCCCGTGGACTGCGGCTGAGGGGGACCAGTGGACGCGCGTGCCCGACATGGCCGGCGCCGTGGCGGCGCTGGCGGGAGCCGCCCGCCGCGTGATGCTGGCGGTGGGTCGCGTGCATGTCGATGTGTTCGCTGCACAGCCGCAGCATCATTATCTGCTGCGCTTCGTCGACATGCCCGACGCTGTCCCGCAATTGCCCCGACATGCGCTGGTGATCGACCGGGGCCCCTTTACGGTGGAGGCCGAAATGCATTTGATGCGCGCCCATGGGATCGACTGCGTGGTTTCGAAAAATGCTGGTGGCGATGGCGCGCAGGCGAAGCTGATTGCGGCGCGGCAACTGGCATTGCCGGTCGTGATGATCGAGCGCCCGGCCTGTCCGGCCGCGCTGATGACGCATGAGGTTGCGGCGGTGCTGCAATGGCTGGGTCATGCGGCGGAGCGCGGCGTATAGAGGATCGGCGGCCCTGATCGGCTAATCAGCCGGGTGCGGCTGGAACCGACGATGACCATGGTGCGCATGTCCGCCATCTGCGCGGTCGCCTCGCTCAGCGGCACGATGCGCAGAGTTTCTTCGGGCGTGGAAACGGCGCGGGCGAACAGGATAAGTCGATCCTCGTCGCATTCCTCGCGCAGGATCGTCAGCGCCCGCCCGAAGCCTTCCGGCCGGGAGCGGGATCGCGGATTGTAGAAAGCCATGGCGAAGTCGGCCTGTGCCGCGAGGCGCAGGCGGCGTTCGATCAGCGGCCAGGGCTTCAGATTGTCGGACAGGTTGATGGCGCAGAAATCATGGCCGAGCGGAGCGCCCGCGCGTGCCGCGGCGGCGAGCATGGCGGTGATGCCCGGGAGCACGCGGACATCGACATCGCGCCAGTCCTGCGGGCCTGCCTCCATGGCTTCGAACAGGGCCGAAGCCATGGCGAACACGCCCGGATCGCCCGAAGACACCACTGCGACCCGCCTGCCCTGGGCGGCAAGGGTCAGGGCATGGGCAGCGCGTTCAAGTTCGACGCGATTGTCCGATGCGTGGAGCATGAGGCCCGGTCTTTGCGCCACACGGGCCACATAGGGGATATATCCGATGACGTCGGTTGCCTGCGCCAGTGCATCCGACACCTCTGGCGTGACGAGCGCATCCGCGCCCGGCCCAAGGCCCGCTGCCACGATCCAGCCGGTCATGGGCGGCGGCCCTGTCCATGGATCAGCAGGATCGAGAAATAGGCGGTGACATCGGTCGCCTCTGCCAGCGGCGTGATACGCTGATCCGCCATCGTCGCATATTCGATCAGCCAGGCGCTGTCCTGTCGGCCGGCCGCTTCGATCGCGCGGCGCAGCTTGGGGAGGTTGCGGCCGATCTTCATCACCGCCAGCGCATGGCTGTCACGGATGCGGCGGACGAGTTCCTCTTCGGGCAGCGTCGCCATCAACACGGTCAGGACATCGTCCCCCCAACTGATCGGCGTGCCGCTGGCGGTCCAGGCGCCGGACATGCCGGTGATGCCGGGGACGATCTTCACCGGCGCGGCGAGCCGGCTGTGCAGATGCATGAAGCTGCCATAGAAGAAGGGATCGCCCTCGCAGAGGACGACCACATCCTCCCCGCGCGCGGAGAGTCCTTCCAGATGCGCGGTGCAATCGGCGTAGAAGGCCGAGAGAAGGTCATTGTAGCGGGGATCGGACAGCGGGATTTCCGTCGTCACCGGATATTCCATCGGGAATTCGACCGCATCGGCGCGCAACATGCCCTCCACGATGCTGCGGGCATGACCCGACCGTCCCCGCTTGCGGAAATAGGCGATATGCCGCGCGTCGCGGATCAGCCGGTCGGCACGGACGCTCATCAGGTCCTGGGCGCCCGGTCCCAGGCCAACGCCGTGGATGGTCCCGCCTGTCATTCCGCCGGGCTCGCAATGGCATTGACCGCCGCGACCGTGACAGCGCTGCCGCCAAGGCGGCCCTCTACGACGCAACAGGGGACGGGTTGGGCGTGCCAGAGCGCCTCCTTCGATTCTGCCGCTCCGACGAAGCCGACGGGACAGCCGATGATCGCGGCCGGTCGAGGGCAGGCGGGATCCTCCAGCATGTCGAGCAGATGGAACAGAGCCGTCGGCGCATTGCCGATCGCGACAAGCGCGCCTGCCAGATAAGGCCGCCAGAGTTCAAGCGCGGCGGCGGAGCGGGTGTTGGACATGCGCTCCGCCAGCGCGGGCACTTGCGGATCGTTCAGCGTGCAGAGGATGGGATTGGCGGCCGGCAGGCGCTTTGCGGTGATCCCTTCGGACACCATGCGCGCGTCGCAGAGGATCGGGGCGCCGGCCTGAAGAGCGGCGATGGCAGCTTCTGCGAAGGAGGGAGAAAAGCGGATCCGGGACGCAAGTTCGACCAGTCCCGCCGCATGGATCATGCGCACGGCGATGCGCTCCTCCTCGGGCGAGAAGCGGCCGAGATCAGCCTCCGCGCGGATGATGCGAAAGGACTGCCGGTAGATGGCGGCGCCATCGGTTTCATAGTTTTGGGGCATCAGGGCCTTCCAAAATGGGCGAGGACTTGGTCGGCGGTCATGCCGGCCAACTCCGGCGATGATCCGGCGGGGCCGTTGCGGGACAGGTCGAAGCGGCCCTGCCTGCCGGTGAGAACAAGGTCGGCAGGCACCTGTCGGGCACAGCCCTTGGCGCAGCCCGACACATGCAGGGAGCCATCGACCAGCGGTGCGAGCCGGGTGGCGAGGCTGCGGGTCGCAACGCTGGCCTGCGGGCATGCAGGCGCGCCAGGGCAGGCATCCATTCCGAGCAGCCGGTCAATGGAGAGGTTGTCGGCATCCTCCTTGGCTCCTTCGAGGATCAGGCCGCGCCAGGGGGTGATGCGCACGGCGCAGACATTCCCTTTTTCCGCCAGCGCGATGAGGCTGTCGGCATGGAACTGGCCGAAGGGAATGCCGTGAAACGGGCCGGCTGCCGCCGCCAGCGCTTGGGAAGGCGGGCGGGACGGCGCGGGCGCGACATCCGCAACGGTTGGCAGAGGAGCTTTGTGCCGGGCTGCGCGGCCAGATGCTGCCCCGCCCGTGGCCAGAAACCAGTGGAAAAGGGCGCTCAGGTCGCGAGCCGCGTTTTCGACGCTGGTGGTAGAACCGAGCATCCGTCCGTCCATCCTCAGCAGCAGCATGCCCGTTGCGCTGCGTTCGAAGCGGAAGTCCGCGGGAACAGCTGCCAGACAGGGCGCAGGGCCGGCGTCGATGGCGATCCCGATCTTGGGGGGAAGTTCGGGCATTTCATCAAGATGCTCGATCAGGCTGAGGGCGATGTTTTCCGTGTCGTCCCCTGGCGAGGAATCGGGCGTGAGCAGGACATTGCCGCGAGCCTCACGGCCAGGATCGGGATCGGCGAGGCCAAGAGCGATGAGTTGCCGGAGCAGTGGAGCATGGCTTTGCTCCGCCACGCCGCGAAGCTGGAGCGCGGCGCGGTTGGTAAGGTCGATCAGGCCGTTGCCGTGCGAACGCGCCGCTTTTGCAAGTCCGATGGCCTGCGGCACGGTGAGGCGGCCCAGTCGGGGGCGCACCCGTACCAGCAATCCGTCGCCTGCCGTCATCGGACGCCATGCCGATGGACACCAGCCGCGAACGGCGGCGGACGATGCGCTTTGCGCGTCTGGCAACGAACTTCACCTCCCACGTCGCAACGACGACCGGAGGATGTCCCCCAGCCGCATTCGTCGCCCGTGCGGAGAACCGAGCCGTGACCATCCCCTGGACCATGGCTAGAGCGACCTTTGCGTTCGGCAGGTATCCTGGCTTGCGGGTCGTCGCCTTGGCACGGGCCTTCCCGGATTGCTCCAGTGGCTGGCCATCCCGGATGGGGGGCCGTCCTTGCCTTGCTCGCCGCTTACAGTTGCAGGGACAGCCGCGGATTAGGGAGCATCCTCCCGCACCGCGTTCCCATTTAAGCCCCTCGCGGGGCACCGACGCGATCGATGGAGCGGGCGGAACCCGTTCCAGCAACGCCTCATAGGCGGGGAGGACGGGAAAGGAAAGAGCCGTTCAGCGGCAATCGTCAGCGCGTGACGATCGCGGAATGCCAGTCGGTGCGATGTTCCCAGCCCCGTCTTTCCAGTTCCGGCGTAGCCTCTTCGCTTACAGGATAGCCCAGGCATATCAGCCCGAGGCAGCGCCAGTTGCCGGGAATGGCGAGCATCGCATCCACCGTCGCGGGATCCAGTATCGACACCCAGCCCAGCCCAATGCCGCGCGTGCGGGCGGCAAGCCACAATGTGTGGATGGCCATCACGCAACTGTAGCGGCGCGCCTCCGGCATGGTGATTGCGCCCAGCCTGTGCCCCGTTTCAGTGCCTTCGTCGCAATAGACGGCGAACAGCACGGGCGCTTCGCGCAGACCGTGCAATTTGAGGCTGCGGTAGAGCCGGTCCTCCTCTCCATCGTAGATCTTGCCCGCTCTGGCGATCTGGGCATCGACATGGACGGCGAGATCCTCGCGCAGCCCCGGCGTTTCGATCCGGACGAACCGCCAGGGCTGCGAAAGCCCCACGGACGGGGCGCTGTGCGCAAGGGCGAGCAGCCTTTCCACCTCGCTTTCGTCCAGCGGGTCGGTCAGGAAATGGCGCACGTCGCGGCGCAGGTGGACCAGATCCTCGAAGGCGGCGATGTCGAAGGCGGTGTGTGTCAGAATTCGATTCCCGGCTGGGCCTTCACGCCGCTGCGGAAGGGATGTTTGACAAGCGTCATTTCGGTGACGAGATCGGCCGCGTCGATCAGCGCTTCGGGCGCGTTGCGGCCGGTGATGAGCACATGCTTCATCGGGCTTCTGGCGGTCACGGCTTCCAGGACCTCTGCCACGGGCAGGTAGTCGTAGCGCAGGACGATGTTGAGTTCATCGGCAAGGACCATGTCATAGGCCGGATCGGCGATCATGCGTTTCACCTCATCCCACGCTTCGCGCGCCAGGGCAATGTCCCGGGTCCGGTCCTGCGTATTCCAGGTGAAGCCTTCGCCCATCGGCTTGAATTCGACATTGTCCGGAAACGCATCGAACACCCGTTTTTCTCCGGTGGTCATCGCGCCCTTGACGAACTGGACGACGCCCACCTTCCTGTCATGGCCGATGGCGCGGACCACCATGCCCAGGGCGGCGGTCGTCTTGCCCTTGCCCTTGCCGGTGTGGACGATCAACAGGCCCTTTTCCTGCGTCTTGGTAGCCATGATCCTGTCATGGGCGGCCTGTTTCTTCTTCATCTTTTCGGCATGTTGTTCGGGCGTGCGTTCGATCATTGCGAGGCATCCTTGATTTGGGAGAGAAGCATGGCGGCGCTGTTCGACCGGGGCTTCCAAAGGGCGCGGTCCAGCGCTTCGTGGAGGCGGGCGGCGGTTTCCCGCAGGGCTGCCGGATTGGCCTGCGCCATGAAGGCGCGGACCGTCTCATCCTCCATGAAGGCGGCATGGACGGCGTCGAAATGATGGTCCTTGACGGCATGGGTGGTGGCGGCGAAGGCGAACAGATAGTCGACCGAGGCGGCGATTTCGAACGCACCCTTATAGCCGTGGCGCATCATCCCGGCGATCCATTTGGGGTTGGTGACGCGGGCGCGGACGATACGGCCAATCTCATCCTCCAGCGTGCGGATGACAGGACGTTCGGGGCGGCTGTGGTCGTTATGATAGCTGAGAGGCTTCCTGCCGGAGAGATGCTCGACGGCGGCGGCCATGCCGCCTTCGAACTGATAATAATCATCGCTATCGAGCAGGTCGTGCTCGCGATTGTCCTGATTCTGTATCAGGGCGTCGGCGTCGGTCAGGCGCCGGGCGAAGAGGCTGCGTTCGCTGTCGCCCTCCACCCCGCCGCCATAGGCATGGCTGCCCCAGTCGAGATAGACATTGGCCAGGTCCGACCTGTCATGCCAGATCCTCTCGTCAATCATCGCCTGAAGGCCTGCGCCATAAGCGCCGGGTTTCGACCCGAAGACGCGGCTGCCTGCCCGGCGCAGCGCGACCTTTTCCGCCATGCCCTCCGCGATCAACGCCGCGGTTTCCGCCCGGTGGCGCGCTGCCGCCGGGTTGTCCTCCTCCGGTTCGTCCAACGCCATGACGGCGCGGGCTGCGCTGTCGACAAGGTCGATCTGCTCCGGGAAGGCATCCCGGAAGAAGCCCGAAACGCGCAAGGTGACGTCGACGCGCGGGCGGCCCAGTTCCGCGATCTTCATGACCTCGAACCCGATGACGCGGCCGGAAGCCCAGTCCCAGCGGGGACGCGCGCCCATCAGGGCGAGCGCCTGCGCAATGTCGTCGCCGCCCGTGCGCATATTGGCGGTGCCCCAGGCCGAAAGGGCGATGGCGCGAGGATAGTCGCCCTCGCGCTGGAGATAGTCCTGCACGATGAGATCGGCGGAGCGTTGCCCGAGATTCCAGGCGGCGACCGTGGGCACGGCGCGGGTATCGACCGAATAGAAATTGCGGCCGGTGGGAAGGACGTCGGGCCGGGCCCTGGTGGGCGCTCCGGAAGGGCCGGGAGCGACGAATTTGCCGTCAAGGGCGTCGAGGAGCGCGGCCTTTTCGGCACGTCCGCAGGCATCGACGCGGGGGGCGAGATCGGCTTCGATGGCCTTGAGAACGGCCTCGCTCCGTCGGCCTGGGGCACCTTTCCGCTGAATGCCGTCATTCCCCTGTTCGCGGGACAGATAGTCCACCAGGTCGATGGCATAGAGTTCCAGCCGTTCGACCGTGTCGCCCGTGGTGCGCCAGGGGGCCTTTGCGACAGCCTCCAGGGCGGCCGGGCGTGCGCCGGTCCATGCCTCGCCCATCACGCAATCCAGGGGATCGAAATCCAGCGCCAGATCATCGGCCAGCGCGCGCAGCAGCGATTGCTGGCCTTCCTCCATCCCTCTGGGACAGCGGGCGAGGGCGATGAGGAGATCCCGGCGGAGACGGCCTTCCGGGCTCTGCGTGAAGATATGCAATCCATCGCGGATCTGCATTTCCTTGAGCTCACACAGATAGTTATCAATCGCGGCTAAGGCCTCGTCTCCGCTTCCTCGCGCGCCTGCATCCCTGTCCAGTCCCTGTGCGGCGGCGAGTGCCAATATGTCCTTGCGCAGCGTTTCCAGCCGGCGCGGGTCCATGCCGGCGGCAAGATAATATTCATCGACCAGCGCCTCCAGCTCCTTGAGCGGACCATAGCTCTCGGCGCGCGTCAGCGGCGGCGTCAGATGATCGACGATGCACGCGCCGATGCGGCGCTTCGCCTGGGTGCCTTCGCCGGGGTCGTTGACGATGAACGGGTAGATTTGCGGAATCGGTCCGGCGCAGATTTCCGGGAAACAGCTTTCCGACAGGGCGACGGCCTTCCCCGGCAGCCATTCGAGATTGCCATGCTTGCCGACATGAACGACGGCATGCGCTCCAAACGCGTCGGCCAGCCAGATATGGAAGGCGAGATAGGCATGGGGCGGCGGCAGCGCCGGGTCGTGATAGCTGCTCCTGGGATCGATATGGTAGCCGCGGGAAGGCTGGACGGCGACGACGATGTTGCCGAAACGGTGCGCCGGCAGGTGGAAGGCGCCGTCGCGGAAAAAGGGATCGGCTTCGGGTGGACCCCAGCGGTCCTGGACGGCATTACGCGCCGCTTTGGGCAGCGCGGCGAAGGCCGCCTGATAGGCGCCGAGCGGCAGGCTGACCTCGCCGGGGCGATCCGGAGAGGCGTTGGTGACGGCGCCGGTCATGAGCTGCATCAGTGCGGTGCTGTCGGCGGGAGCAGTGCCCGTCCGGTAGCCCGCCTCCGACAGGGCCTTCAAGATGGCGGCGGCGCTTGCGGGCGTGTCCAGTCCGACGCCGTTGCCGATGCGGGCCTCGCTGTTGGGGTAGTTGGCCAGAACCATCGCGACCCGGCGCTCATTGGCTGGTAACCTTCTGAGTTTTGACCAGTTTGCAGTAAGTTGTGAAACAAAGCTTACACGATTTTCCAGAATATGAGGCGTCACGATGCCGCATTCCGTAAGCTCGTCGAACCGCGCCACAGCCTTGAAGGCGACGGCGCGCGTGAAGAGGCGACCGTCCACCTCCGGCAGGGCGATGTGCATCGCAAGATCGCGAGGGCCCAATCCCCGCGCGCTGGCCTCCCAATTGTCATGCTCGGCGCTGGCGAAGATCGTCTGGAGGATCGCGCAGTCCGCCAGCTCAAGGATCGAGGGCGTGCGCGGCTCTCCCGGCGCGCTGGCGGCAAAGGCGGTGGCGTTGAGGATGACGTCCGGCGGGGTTCCCGCCATCTGATGGCGCAGGAAATCCCTGGCAAATGGTTCGCGCAAGGCACGGACATGGACAGGAAGGACATTAAGGCCGGCGGCCTCCAGTCCCGCGATCATGCGGTCCACCGCATCCAGCGTACCGGCGATCAGCAGGGCACGGTAGAAGAGGAAAAGGGCGGTGGGCCGACCGGCCTGCCATCTGGCCTTGACCTGATCCAGGGTCGGGCGATCGTGACCAGGCAGGTAAAGGCCCGCATCGGCCACCGGGACGGGCGCATCGACGGCGCCCGCGTCGAAGCCGGCAAGATCAGCGGCCTTTCGCAGGAAAGCGATGGCATTGGCTATGCCGCCCTGCCGCAGATAGTCGCGCAGCAGACCGCAGCTTTCCGGGCCAACGGTCGAAGCGGCGCGCAATTCTGGATCATCTTCCCGATCATCGGCGATGGCGGCGAAGGCAATGCCTTTCTCCCGCGCGATATTTGCAATCTCATCAATGCCATAGGGCCAATAGCTCTTGCCCCCTAGCAGGATGACGCAGACGAATTTGGCATGGGCCACGACCTTCTCGACATACATGTCGACCGAATAGGGATGTTTTAGCTGGAGAAGGTTGGCGAGCCGGATGCGCGGCGCGCCTTCCCCCAGTTCCTGCGTGAGCGCATGGGCCGCGCTGGCGAAACAGGCCAGTTCGCTGTCCGCCACGGTCAGCAGCACGATGTCCCCCGGTGACTGGCCGAGGTCTATGGCTTCGTCGCCATTGGAGACGGTGCCGGGCGTGGCGGTCAGCAGATGCATCAGGCGGTCGCCATCCGGGCGCCGATTCCGGCCTCTATCGCGGCGCGGTCCATGCCGCGCTGGCCAATCACCACCAGCCGGGATCGGCGCGGCTCGCCGGCCTGCCAGTGCCGGTCGTAATGATGCTGGATGCGCGGACCGACCGCCTGAAGAACCAGGCGCGCCGGGCGCCCCTCAATGGCGAGGAAGCCCTTGACCCGCAATATGTCGTGCGCGGCGATGCTCTGCGCGAGCGCCGTCAGCAGCGGCTCTGGCCCGGCAAGTTCGCCCAGATCGACGACGAAGCTGTCAAAATCGTCATGGTCATGATCCTCCTCATCGTCATGGTGGGAGGGGCGTGCATCGATCTGGTCCTCCACGCCCGCGTCGAGACCGAGCAGGATAGCGGGATCAATCTCTCCCCTGGCGGTGCGGAGGATGCGGACGCCGGGTCGGATTTCCCGGGCCAGTTCCTGCTCCAACGCCACCAGGCGGTCCGGCTCCACCAGGTCGGTCTTGTTGAGCAGGACGAGGTCGGCACAGGCGAGTTGATCTTCGAACAATTCCTCGATCGGGCTGTCATGATCCAACGTGGGGTCCGCAGCACGGGCGGCCGCGAGCGCGACTTCGTCATGGGCGAAGCGGCCGGCGGCGAGCGCGTCGGCGTCGATCAAGGCGATGACGCCGTCGACCGTGGCCCGCGTCCGGATGTCGGGCCATTGGAACGCCTTCACCAGCGGCTTGGGCAGGGCAAGGCCGCTGGTCTCTATGATGATGTGATCAGGCGGGACAGGGCGATCGAGCAGTTTCTGCATGGTCGGCAGGAAATCGTCGGCCACGGTGCAGCAGATGCAGCCATTGGCCAGTTCGATGATGTCGTCATCCGGGCAGGCTTCGTCGCCGCACCCCTGAACCAGCGTGCCATCGACGCCCACATCCCCGAATTCATTGATGATAAGGGCCAGACGACGGCCGCCGGCATGCTGGATGAGGTGACGGATCAGCGTGGTCTTGCCGGCACCCAGAAAGCCGGTGATGACGGTTGCAGATACCTTTTTCATGCGGGATTTCCTTGCGGTTGGTGGCCAGCGGCGGGGATGAGTTCGATCTCGTCGAAGCCCTTCCAGCGATAGAAGGCCCAACTCGCCAGCCAGCAGGCGGCGAACAGGCCGATGATGATGAAGCCAAGGCTGTTGAAATGGGCGCCCAAATCGGCGGCGAGGGTCCAGATGCCGCCGCTGAGGCCGAGCTTGTCGCCCAGCAGCGCCGCCGCCTCGATCCCGCCGATCAGCAGCGCGACCAGAGCCGACATCAGCGTTATGGTGATATTATAGTAGAGTTTGCGGATCGGTTTCACGAACGCCCACTGATAGGCGCCCATCATCAGCGCGCCGTCCGTGGTGTCGATCAACGCCATCCCCACCGCAAAGAGCAGGGGGAAGATAAGGACGGTCGCGATGGAAAGGCCGCTGGCGGCCTGGCCGGCGGAAAGGCCCAGAATGGCAACCTCTGTCGCGGTATCGAAGCCCAGACCGAAAAGAAAGCCGAGCGGCGCCATGTGCCAGCTTCGCGTCACCAGCCGGAAAAGCGGGCGGAAAAGGTGCGACAGGAGACCCCGATTGCCCAGAAGAATGTCCATATCTTCATCGATATAGGCGCCACCCCTTCGAACATGATTGAAGGTCTTGAGCACGGATCGCAGGATGACCAGATTCATCGCCGCAATGGCAAGGAGGAAGGTCGCGGACACCAGCGTCGCAATGGTGCCGCCAATGGCTCCTGCGGCTTCGACGCGGCTGAGGGCATTGGCGGCGAATGCGATGAGGACAGCGGCGATCAGCACGATGCCGCTATGGCCGATGGCGAACCAGAAGCCGACCGTAAGGGGCCGCTGGCCGTCCTGCATCAGCTTGCGGGTCACATTGTCGATGGCGGCGATATGATCGGCGTCGACGGCATGGCGCAGGCCCAGGCTCCAGGCAAGCACCGCCGTACCGAGCATGACGGGATCGCCCGCGAAGATGGTGAAGGCCGCGATCCAGGCGGCCAGATTGGCGGCGATGAGACCGGCGAACATGCCGGTGGCGCGGCGACGCAGGCCGCCAGGAGGCGCCTGCATCGATGCCTGCGCATCGGAGGAAATGGTCATCGGACGGTATCCCGTCGGCGTCTGCGAAACCGGACGGAAACCGCCTTCATGCCGGACGGACGCTCTTGCGCCCGGCATGCGGACAGCAGCTCCCGCTGCGAGAAGCGTCGCTCAGACGGAGGACCGTGCCGCGGCCATCCCCTGGACCAAGGCAAGAGCGACCAGACGCAGGCAGGTTTCCTGGCTTGCGGGTCACGGCTCGGCGCATGGCCTTCCCAGGCCTCGCATGGTTTAGCGTCCGGCCCAGTGGCTGATCATCCGGCGCTCCGGAGGATCGCTATGCGTCTCGCTCACCGCTTACAGTTGCAGGGACAGCTGCGGATTCATCACCGCATTCCCTATTAAGCCCCTTGCGAGGGCACCGGCGCGATCATGAAGACCAACCGAAACCGATCTTCACGGCCGTGCATAGAGGCTGGGAAAAGAAATGGGAAGGGGCGCTTCATCGGCGCCTTCATCAGCGGTCGTTCCCTGATGAGGCATTGGGCGATGACCTCCGTCATGGCGCGGTGGCGCATCGGCTGTCGCTGGAGGTGATTCCGGTCGACCGGCATTCTTCGAGCAGGGTATCGAGGAACGCCAGGCCGGTGGGCGACAGTTCCCGATCGTGGATCAGCCAGAGCGAACTCATGACCGGCAAGTCGAACGGGCGGTTGACCACATTGTCAAGGTGCAGCCGCGCCATTGACAAGGGTATGACCGTAGGCCCGAACCCCGCCGAAACCAGGCCCAGCAGGGTGGCCAGGCTGCGGGCTTCATGGGAGATTTTGGGGACGAAGCCAGCCTCCGTGCAAAGGGCCCGGAAATGTTCCGTGAAGCCTGTGCCATTGGGTGCGCCGTACAGGACCAGCGGTTCATCGAAAAGGTCGGCAATCCGGGGTGGGGCCGCCCTTAGCGCCAGCGGATGATCCGCGCGCAGCGCCAGCACCATCTCTTCCTTGAGCAGGCATTGCGACAGCAAGCCATCAGACAGCGTCAATGCCGTGAAATCACGCAAGATTCCAAGATCGAGCTGGCGGCTGGCGACCCCCTCTATCTGTTCGTCGCGGCCCTGTTCGCGCAGGATCAGTTCGACGTCCGGATGGGCTTTGCGGAAGCGGTAGAGCGCGCGCGCGATCGGCGGCACGAAGGGTCCGGACGTAGTGAAACCCAGCCCCAGCCGCCCGATCTCCGCACGCTGCGCCATGCGCGCGATCTGTGCTGCGCGGTCGGCCTGGGCAAGCGTCCTGCGGGCTTCCGGCTCGAACAGCCGGCCCGCCTCCGTCAGGCGCACCTTGCGGCTGGTGCGATCGAACAGGCGGACGCCAAGCTCCTCCTCCAGGGCGCGGATTTGCTGGCTGAGCGGCGGCTGGGATATGCCGAGGCGAAGCGCGGCGCGGCCAAAATGCATCTCTTCAGCGACGCACAGGAAATAACGAAGGTGGCGCAGGTCCATATTATCATGTCGTCAAAGATATCGATCATGCCATATTATATATTAGACGTGGAATGTCCAAGGGCGCATGGGCGTTTTCGAATGCGGCGGTGTCCCATGACCGTCGGGCGGATGTGCGCGGGCTATGCCCCCTCATTGCCGCAGCACTCCGCCCATGGTCGGGGATGTCGTCGCATTCTTGGGCGCATTGTCAGGCAGGCCGGTCACGGACAATCGCCTGAAAATGCGAAAAAAAGATATGCGCATTTCCTGGCGCTGTTCGTCACTGTCCCAGAAGGCGAAAAATATATCCGGAGAGGTCGCGTTTCATGTGCGGCGGGGATCACCTGGCGGCGCTTGCGTGGAGTCGTGAATGATCGATATCGTCAAGGTTGCCCTGCATCGTCCGCTGACCTTCATCGTAATGGCAATCCTGATCGCGATCGGCGGGGTTCTGGCGGCCGTGCGCACCCCGGTCGACATCTTCCCCAACATCCGCATCCCGGTGGTGGCCGTTGCCTGGCAATATGCGGGCCTGTCGCCGGAGGACATGGCGAACCGCATCGTCAATCCCTATGAGCGGGTGCTGACGACGACGGTCAATGATATCGACCATATCGAGAGCCAGTCGCTTCAGGGTATCGGCGTCATCAAGATCTATTTCCAGCCGGGCGCCGACATCCGGACCGCCACGGCGCAGGTGACATCGGTGTCGCAGACCGTCCTGCGCCAGATGCCGCCGGGAATTACGCCACCGCTGATCCTGAACTATAGTGCGTCGACCGTTCCCATCCTCCAGCTTGCCCTGTCGGGAAAGGGGCTGTCGGAACAGCAATTGTTCGACATGGGCATGAACCAGGTCCGCCCGCCCCTGATCACGGTGCCCGGTCTTGCCATGCCATTCCCGTCCGGCGGCAAGCAGCGGCAGGTTCAGATTGACCTCAACCCGCTGGCGCTTCAATCGAAGGGTCTGTCGGCGCAGGATGTGGGCGCTGCCATCGCGGCGCAGAACCAGATCAACCCGGCCGGCTTCGTCAAGATCGGCGAAACGCAATATAGCGTGAAGTTGAACAACGCCCCGTCCTCCATAGAGGCTCTGAACGACCTGCCGGTCAAGGTCGTGAACGGCGCGACCATCACCATGCGGGACGTCGCGCATGTTCGCGACGGCAGCGGCCCGCAGCAGAATATCGTGCATGTCGAGGGCAGCCGGTCGGTGCTGCTGACCATCCTCAAGAACGGCGCGACCTCCACCCTGGCAATCGTGGACGGCGTCAAGCAGAAACTGCCGCAGATTGCCGCGGGCCTGCCCGACGCGCTCAAGATCCTGCCCATCGGCGACCAGTCGCTCTTCGTGAAGGCAGCCGTGGAAGGCGTCATCCATGAAGGCGCGATCGCCGCGGCGCTGACGTCGTTGATGATCCTGCTGTTCCTGGGATCCTGGCGTTCGACGGTGATCATCGCCCTGTCGATCCCGCTCGCCATATTGGCCGCTATCGCGGCGCTGGCGGCTTTCGGCCAGACGCTGAACGTCATGACGCTGGGCGGCCTGGCCCTGGCGGTCGGCATATTGGTCGACGATGCGACCGTGACCATAGAAAATATCAACTGGCATCTGGAACAGGGCAAGGGCGTGATCGAAGCCATATTGGACGGCGCGGCGCAGATCGTGACGCCAGCCTTCGTATCGCTGCTGTGCATATGCATCGTTTTCGTGCCGATGTTCTTCCTGCCCGGAGTTGCAGGCTTCCTGTTCGTGCCGATGGCCCTGTCCGTCGTATTCGCGATGATTGCGTCCTTCATCCTGTCGCGGACGCTGGTGCCGACCATGGCGATGTATCTGCTGAAGCCCCATGTCGAGGGGGGCGATATGCACCTGGCCGGGGCGCCCGCTTCCCGCAATCCGCTGGTCCGGTTCCAACGCGGGTTCGAAAAGCGCTTCGAGAAGACCAGGCGCGGCTATGTCGGGCTGCTGCACCGGGCTCTCCATGCGCGCAAGCCCTTCCTGCTGGGCTTCATGGCCATCGTGCTGCTGTCCTTCGCGCTGCTGCCGATGCTGGGCAGCAATTTCTTCCCCTCGGTCGATTCCGGCCAGATCGCGATGCATGTGCGCGTACCGGTGGGGGCGCGGATCGAAGACAGCGCCGCGCGCTTCGATCGTATCGCGCGGGAAGTCCGCTCGATGATTCCGGCGGAGGAACTCGCCTCCATCACGGACAATATCGGCCTGCCGGTAAGCGGCATCAACACCATCTACAACAATAGCGGCACCATTGGCCCGCAGGATGGCGACATGCTGATCGCCCTGACGAGGGATCACCGGCCGACCGACGAGATTGTCGCGAAGCTGCGGCGGGAATTGCCCCGTCGCTTCCCCGGAACGAGCTTCGCCTTCCTGCCGGCCGACATCACCAGCCAGATCCTGAATTTCGGCGCGCCGGCACCCATCGACGTGCAGATCGCGGGCAAGAATGCCGATGGCAACCGCGCCTATGCCCAGAAGTTGCTGGCGAGGATGGCGGCCATTTCCGGGCTGGCCGATGCCCGTATCCAGCAGCCGGCACGCTCGCCCCAGCTTGAGGTGGAGGTCGACCGTTCACGGGTCGGGCAATATGGACTTTCGGAGCGCGACGTGACGACCAGCCTGGCCAGCCAGCTTGCGGGTACTTCGCAAACGGCACCGGTCTATTTCGTGAATCCGGAAAACGGCGTCCAATATCCGGTGGTGGCGCAGGCGCCGGAATATCTTGTGGGATCGATGAGCGATCTCAGCAATGTGCCGGTGTCGAGCAGTGCGTCCGGCGCCCCTGTTCAGCCGCTGGGCGGGCTGGCGACGATCCGGCGGTCCAACACCGTGCCGGTTGTCACGCACTATGATATTGCGCCCGTGCTGGACATTTTCGCGACGACGCAGGGACGGGATCTGGGCGCGGTCGCCGCCGATGTTCAACGGGCGATCAAATCATTGGAGAAGGAACTGCCCAAGGGCACGACCGTCACAATTCGCGGCCAATATGCGACGATGAACACGGCCTTTTCGGGGCTTGGCTGGGGTCTGGCGGGGGCGATCGTGCTGATCTACCTGTTGATCGTCGTCAATTTCCAGAGCTGGGTCGATCCCTTCGTGATCATCACCGCCTTGCCCGCGGCGCTGGCGGGCATTGTGTGGATGCTGTTCATTACCGGCACGACATTGTCCGTACCGGCGCTGACCGGGGCGATCATGTGCATGGGCGTGGCGACCGCCAACTCCATCCTGGTCGTCAGCTTTGCGCGGGAAAAGCTCGCCGAACTCGGCGATGCCGGCAAGGCCGCGCTGGAGGCCGGCATGGTGCGCTTTCGCCCGGTGCTGATGACCGCGCTCGCCATGGTCATCGGAATGGGACCGATGGCGCTCGGCCTGGGCGATGGCGGCGAGCAGAATGCGCCGCTTGGCCGCGCCGTCATCGGCGGCCTGATCTGCGCGACCATCGCAACCCTCTTCTTCGTCCCCACCATTTTTGCCTTCGTCCATCGCAAACATGGGCAGAAGGCGTCTTCCCTGGAAATGCAGCCCCACCATGTCTGAGCACAACCCCATCGAACATCCCGAAGCACAAGGACCCGACAGCCGCACGCTGAAGCGGGTGGGCGTCGGCGCGGCGGTCATCGCCGTCGCTGTTGTCGGCCTGGGCATCGCATCGCGCATCCACGCGACCAATGAGTTGAAGCAGGTGGCCGCCGACGCCGCCATACCCACCGTGGCGGTCGTGATGCCCGCCACCGCCGGCGAGGGCGACGCGCTGGTTCTGCCCGGCAATGTTCAGGCCTATAACAGCGCGGCGATCTTTGCCCGGACCAATGGCTATGTGCGGCGCTGGTTGGCCGATATCGGCGATCATGTCCGGGCGGGCGAGCCGCTCGCCATATTGGACGCGCCGGAGGTCGACCAGCAGCTCGCGCAGGCGCAGGCGGATTACCAGACCGCGCTCGCCAATGAACGGCTGGCTGCCACCACCTCCCGGCGGTGGTCGTCTATGTTGGCGCAGGATGCCGTTTCACGGCAGGAGGCGGACGAGAAGGCCGGCGATCTTGCCGCGCGCAAGGCCCTGTCCAATGCGGCACTCGCCAATGTGAAGCGCTTGCAGGCGCTGCAAGGATTCACCCGGCTGTCGGCGCCGTTCAGCGGCGTGGTGACCAGCCGGTCGGCGCAGATCGGGGCGCTGGTGGTGGCGGGCAATGCGGCGGCCCAGCCACTGTTCACCGTGTCGGACACCCACCGGATGCGCATCTATGTGCGCGTGCCGCAGGGCTATTCGGCCGCCATCAGGCCCGGCATGGCGGCAACGCTGACCCTGCCGGAATATCCAGGACGCAGCTTCGATGCGAGGCTGACCAGCAGTTCGGGCGCGGTGGATACGCAGTCGGGCGCGGTGCTGGTGCAGTTACAGGCCGACAATGGCGACGGCGCGCTGAAGCCGGGTGCTTACGCGCAGGTCCGCTTCAAGGTGCCGGCGGGATCCGGCAATGGCGTGACCTTGCCGGGAAGCGCGATCCTCTACGGCAATGACGGACCGACCGTAGCGGTGGTGGGAGGGGATGGCCGCGCGACCGTCAAGCCCGTCACCATCTCCCGCGACGAGGGCAATGTCGTGCTGCTCTCCAGCGGGGTTCGGCGAACAGACCGGGTGATCGACACGCCGCCCGACGCCATTCGCAGCGGCGACAGGGTGCGGGTCCAGAGCGCTGCCAAGGATGTGGTCCATGGGGGTTGATCGCAGGATTGCGTTTCTGCTGCTGGTGGGGCTGACGGGCTGTTCGATGGCACCGGACTATCGGCCGCCTGCAACCCCGGTGCCACGGGATTTTAAGGAATTGGAAGGGTGGACGGCTGCGACGCCGATGGATCAGGCTCCGCGTGGCCAGTGGTGGGAAGCCTTTGGCGACCCGGTGCTGAACGATCTGGAGGCGCGGGCGGAGCAAGCCAGCCCGACCCTGGCTGCGGCGTTGGCGCGCTATGACCAGGCGAAGGCTTCGGCAGGGATCGAGCGGGCGGACCTGTTTCCGCAGGTAAAGGCAGGGGGCGATGCGAGCCGTCAGCGGCTGTCGGGCAATCGCTTCGGCGGCAATGGGGTGGCCCCGGTCTATGATGATTTTTCGGTCGGGGCGACGCTCGACTATGAGTTGGACCTGTGGGGCCGCATCCGCAACAGCGTGAAAGCGGCGCGGGCTGACGCGCAGGCAAGCGAAGCCGATCTTGCGTCTGCCCGGCTCAGCCTTCAAGCGGCTGTGGCGGATGCGTATGCCCGGTTGCGCGGGCTGGATGCGGAGGCGGAATTGCTGCGCCAGACGGTGGATGCGTTCGGCAAGGCCTATCGCCTGACCACGACGCGGCATGATGGCGGCATAGCGTCCGGCATCGACGTCAATCGCGCGAAGACCGTGCTGGACAATGCGCAGGCGCAGATTTCCGCCGTCGCCAACGAGCGGGCGGCGACCGAGCATGAGATCGCCGCGCTGGTGGGGGCCATAGCGTCCGACTTTTCGATCCCGGTGCGGGTGCAGCCGCTCAGGGCGCCCGAACTGCCGGTCGGCGCCCCTTCGCAACTGTTGCAGCGCAGGCCGGACATTGCCGCTGCCGAGCGGCGAATATTTGCGGCCAATGCACGGATCGGCGTGGCGAGGGCAGCCTTCTTCCCGACGCTGACGCTGGGACTGTCCGGCGGCTATCAGGCCAGTCATGGCGAATTGTTCAGCAAGCCAAGCAGCTTCTGGGGTTTAGGTCCGGCATCCGCAGTCCTGGCACTGTTCGACGGGGGACGGCGCAGGGCGGGGGTCAGAATGTCGCGCGCGGAATATGAGGAAATGACGGCGGGCTATCGCGAAACCGTGCTGGGCGCATTCCGGCAGGTCGAGGATGCCCTGGCGGCGAACCGGCACCTGGCCGATCAGGCGGTGAGCCAGCGCGGCGCGGCAACGGCCGCCGGGCGGACCAGCGAACTGGCGCTCACGCGATATCGCGATGGCGCGTCCGATTATTTGGAAGTGGTGACGGCGCAGACCGACGCGCTGGAAGCGCAGCGGGCTTTGCTGGCGGTGCAAACCCAGCGGATGCGGGCGAGCGTCGCTCTGGTGAAGGCCTTGGGCGGGGCCGTTTGAAGATCCCTGGTTGAAGCGACTTCCAGTCGGGTGGCGTCATCCGAAGGTCAGGAAATCGCGGAAAACCAAGAAACCCGCTCTAATGCGCTTCCGCCCTCAGCCGTTCGACCAGCTTTTCGATCTCCCATGGTTCCAGCACCCAGGTCCGTGTCTTGCGGCCTTCGCGATGGACTGGCTGGGTCAGCAGGATGCGCGCCTGTTCCTTCGCATGGGGCTTGAAGATAGCAAAATGCTGGGCGCAATCGCGGATCGTGCCGATGATCGGCGCCTTTCCGTCAAGGTCGATCATGGTGGCGGGCTGGTCCCAGGGCATGTTGAGCATGATAGATTTCCGTTTCTGATATTCAGCGCTGCGCGTCGCGGACGATGCAGCGAAAGCCGATATGGCTGGTGGAACTGTCCACCGCCTGCGGGTGGCGTGCGGCAGGGCGATAGCGCTGGCAATAGCTGGGCGCACACAGATGGGAGCCGCCCTTCAACACCTTTCGCGGGATCGGCACGTCGGGATTGGCGGGATCGAGGCTTTCGCGCTTCGTGCCGCCACGCGGGTTCGCGGGAACGCAGCAGCTTCCCTTCGTCTTGCGCATGATCCTGGGCTGGGCATACCAGTCGACGGTCCATTCCCAGACATTGCCGATCATATCGTAAAGGCCATGGCCATTGGGCGCATAGCAGCGCACTGGCGAGGTCCGTTCATAGCCGTCCTCCAGCAGATTGCTGTAGGGGAACAGGCCCTGCCAGTAATTGGCCTGGCAAATGCCGCCGGGCGCCAGTTCGTCGCCCCAGGCATAATCCGCGCCGTCCAGCCCGCCGCGCGCCGCAAATTCCCATTCCGCCTCGGTCGGCAACGCCTTGCCCGCCCATCGGGCATAGGCATCCGCGTCCTGAAAGACGACATGAACCACCGGATGATCCCAAAGATCGTCCAGATTGCTGTCGGGACCGTGGGGATGACGCCAGTCCGTGCCGAAGCTGAAATGCCACCATTGGCTGACATCGTTCAGATCGACCGGCATGGCGGTGCGCTGAAACAGCAATGACCCGGCCCGCGCCATTTCGGGTGGCATGCCGGGATAATCCTTCGGATCTGGCGGGGTTTCGGCAAAGGTGCGGTAACCCGTCGCGTCGACAAATTCCGCGAACTGCCGGTTGGTGACGGGCGTCTCATCGATCCAGAAGCCGTCAACGCGCACGTGCCGAACGGGCGCTTCCTCCGGATAGAAGCGGTCCGAACCCATCGCGAAGAGGCCGCCATCGATAAAGCGCATGGCTGTGGCGATTGCGTTCCCGGTCTCGATCATTCGCCGACCATAGCGGCGGACAGAACGGCTGTATCGCTCAAAATAAGGACGCCGAAAGCCGCTCCGGCCTTCGGCGTCCCGATAGCAGGCGGCTTTTTAGAAGTCCTTGCGGACGGTCACGCCGATCTTGCGCGGTGTACCGATATTGTACCCCAACCGGCCCCGGCCGCCGCGCTCGCGGTCCAACGAATAAAGCGCATTTTCGTCGAACAGGTTGTTCACATAGAGGGTGACCGAAAGGCCGCTGTTCCAACTGACGCCGGTCGACAGGTTGACCAGATTATAGGCGCCCAACCTGTAGGAACCGAAGTTGAAGGCGCCAGTGCCGTAGGCGCCGGTTGCTGGATCATAATAGATGGAATTGGCGAAGCTGCCCGCACCCGGTTCCTGATCGGCAAGCTGGGTGTAGCGATCGCCCACATGCTGGACACTGGCGGTGAAAGACCAATCGGTCTCCGTCGCGATCTCCGCGGTATAGGTTGCCGCTGCCGCCATCTGGAACTTCGGCACGGTGGGCAGGCGGTTGCCCTTGCGGATGCCGGCGATGATCGCGCCGCCCGCGTCAGTGACGTTGCTGTCGATCTTCGAGTCGATATAACTGCCGCTGAGCGACAGATCGAAATTGGGGGAGATGCGGGCGCTCAGTTCTGCTTCCAGGCCCGCCGTATGAGCCTTAGGCACGTTGAACAGGACGCGCGAGGAACAGCTTCCCGCATCCGCCGTGACCTGAAGGTTCTTGATGTCGTTGTAGAAGAACGCGGCGTTGAACGTGATGCCCCGCCCTGACGCCTTGACCCCGGCCTCATAGTTCCAGAGCGTCTCGTCGTCGAAAGTCGGACGGTTGCCATAGGTCGCCGCGTCCGGCCCGGTGGCGCCGCCATTGCAGAGCGGCAGGTTCAGCGGATCATTGACCCCGCCCAGGCGGAAACCCTTGGACGCCTGCACGTTGAAGGTCAGGTCGCGATTGGCTTCATAGCTGGCGATGAAACGGGGGGAGAAACCGGTCGAACCGGTCTTGTCGCCCACGCGGTTGTCGTCGTTGGAAAAGAGACCGCCTGTCTTGAAATCGCGCGTCTCCTTGAAATCATAATAGCGACCGCCCGCCGTCAGCTTGAACTGGCCCAGCTTGTAGCTTGCCTCGCCAAATGCGGCATATTGCTTGATGATGTAAGGAATGTCGGCGTTATAGGGCGAATCGAGCGGGAAACCATTGGCTGCCCCGGCCGAAGTGCCTGCACCCAGCGTCGCGTCGACAATGGCGTCATAGCCCGGCGTCGGCAAGCGCTGTTCATAGGTGCGGTCGACATGGCTGTAGAAGCCGCCCAGCACCCATTGGAACGGCCCTCCGCCGGTCGAGGCAAGCCGCAGTTCCTGCGTCCATTGCTTGAGCCTGGTCGTGTCCCGCAGATTGGATGGGAGATTGGCGAGAGCAGGCGCCACGCCCAGCGACATCACGAAGGGCGTGACCGACACCGACCCGGTCAACGCGGACGCATCACGGCTGACCAGAATGTCGCGGTGAATATAGGTGGTGATCGAGGTCAACGCGATGTCCGACCCCATGTCGATGTTGGCCGTCAGGTCAGCGAGCGTGGTCTTGTCGCGGAATTCCTCGCGCAGCTTCAGATATTGAGTGCGTTCCGGGAAAACGTCCGACGGGCTGATCAGCGGGTTATAATAAAGGTGATAGCTGTCCTCCCGGTTGAAGCCGTTTGTCCTGATATCCTGATAGATGATGCGCGGCGTCACCTTGATGCCGGGCGCGGGTTCCCACAGCAGGCTGAGACGTCCGCCATAGCGGCGGCCGTCATTGATGTTCTTGCCCGCGGCCGGGCCGATGGCGTCGATGAAGCCCGCATAATGTTCGGCATAGCCCACGGCCCGGATTGCCGCCGTCTCGCCCAGGGGCAGGTTGATCGCGCCCTTGCCCGAATAACCGACATCGCCGCCCTTCAGGACATTGACGCCGCCTTCGACCGTGCCCTCGGTCTGGCCGAGTTTCGGCTGCTTGGTGATGTAGCGGACGGTGCCGCCTTCCGAACCGGATCCGAACAGCGTGCCCTGTGGTCCGCGCAGCGTTTCCACGCGATCGAGGTCAAACAGATCGAAATCGGGCGTGAACAGCGACATGGAGATCACGGACTCGTCCAGATAGACGCCAACCTGTTCCTTTACGCCCGGCTGGTCGCGAACGACCTGGCCGGCGGATACGCCGCGCACGGAGACCTGGCTCTGCCCCGGCCCAAGATTCTGAACCGTCAGGCCCGCGACGCTACGCGATACGTCTTCGATGGAGGTGGCGCCCATGCGCTGCATGGCTTCGGCGGTCTGCGCATTGATGGAGAAGGGCACATTCTGGATAGATTCGTTGCGTTTCGTGGCAGTAACGATAATTTCGTTACCCGACCAATCGGAGGAATTTTCCGTTTCTTGCGAAAAAGCGGCGATAGAAATGCTCGACAGTGCGAGAACAAGGCATGAGGCCGATAAACGCAATATGTTTTCGTGGCGCGGAAATCCTGTCATATCATCCTCCCTTTTAACACACTGACCATTATAATTATGTTTTTGACTGATAGGGGTCTGCGCCCATTTCAGGAATATTATTCAAATCTAATCTAGATCAGCCCCATCACGGGATGCAATAAAAATTGCGCAAGAGAGATCGATTCTTACGCGACTGTTACTTCCCTGCCTCACCTTCCAGTAGGAGGAGTTGGAACGGGCCGCTTGCAGGCGCCTTTCACCTTGCGGCGCGGCATCGGGCGGCGTTATGACGACCCGATCAAGCAGCAACGGCCATTAGATCGCCGTTTGAGCTTTTTACCGCGATTTCCTGACCGGCGATCATTCCGATCGCTTGGAAATCGCTCTAGGGGGCCCTGCACGGACATATCCGGCAAGGTTTGGGGGACAGGTCTTGGGCATATTGGGGAAGCTGGTTGGCGGTGCTGCCGGATGGGCTGCATTGAGTCTGTCCATGACGGCGCATGCGCAGGCGACGGGCGACCGGCTATTGCTGAGCGACAGCTTTCGCATCGGCAGCGAGGGCGGCGCCCTGTGCCAGGCGCAGAGCGCGTCGGGCGATCCCTCCGCGCGGACGATGTTCGATCGCGCGTGGACGCTGGTGTGCCGAGATGCAGCTAGTCCAGTAGGTCAGATTTTCGCGCTGCGAAGCGGTTCGGGCGATGCTGGCCAGGCATTGCTGGATCGGCTTGCCGCTTCCCGCAAGAGGGCGGTCGAATGCGGTGCGCCCGGCGGCGTCAACCTGCCCGGAATTGGCGCGGCGCTCATGCGCAATTGTACCGGCGCAGTCGGCCCCTATCGCATATTGACCGTCGAGCGCGGCAAGACGGTCTATGTCGCGCAGGGCTATGCGGCCTATGCAAGCGCTCTTGACCTTGGGCTCCGCTCGGTCATTTCAGGGCGGATCGTACCGGGTAAGCTCGATATCGCGACCGTGGGCGCGAATGGTGCCGGCTATGCCCGTTTGCAGGCGGCGGCGCTGGACCCGCAAACGGTGCTAGCCGAAGGCTACAGACGCAATGCGTCGGGCAATTATGCCGAAGCGGCGGAGTTCTTCGACAGCCTGACGGACCGGCTCGCGCGCGATCCCGATACGGCGAAGCTGACTCCGACCGAGCGGGCGAACCGGGCGCATGAATATCTGGTCAACCGGGGCCTTCAATTGTCCAACCTGGGTCTGTTCGATCAGGCGGACACGGCCTTCGCGGATGCGCGCGGCATTGCCACCGCCGATGCCGTGCAGATCCGGCTGCGCCGCAATTTCGAGGCGATGCATCACATCAACCGGCAGGACATAGCGGGCGCGCTTGCGATACTCGATCGCCCCATGACCGCCGGCGCGACTGCCCCGACCGATGGTGACGGCGCGGTTTCCCTGCCGCCGGAGCTGGCTGCGGGAATGAGCAGCGGGGCGTCGCAGGCACGGGCTCTGGGAGTGCGGCAGGACAACAGGCTTACCCCGGCCGAGCGGGCGGCGATCCTGGACGCGCAGGCGCAGCAATTGCGGGGCACGATCCTGCGCCTGTCGGGCCAGCCGGCGCCCGCGCGGGATGTGCTGACAAGAGCGCTGGCCAGCGCCGTCGCGATCCGTGACGGGCGCGTCACGTCGATCACCCGCCTGCGCGCCCAGCTTCTGGGAGAGATCGCGCTGACATATGAAGCGCAGGGGGATTATGGGCAGGCAGAGCGTCAACTGAACGAGGCGCTGGCATTGCTGGGCGCGCAATATCCTGAAACCATAGCATTGAACGGCGCACGAGCGCGGCTGGGCGCATTCCTGATCCGGCGGGGCCGCAATGAGGATGCGCTGAAGATTTATCGCGGCATCGTCGCCTCCGCCATGGAGAACCGCGCCGCGCTGACCGGCATGGCGAACCAGCTTCAGCCCTATTTCAGTCTGTTGGCGCAGGAAATTCCCACGCGACCTGAACTGACCGCCGATCTGTTCGCGGCGTCGCAGATGCTGATGCGCCCCGGCGCGGCCGATACGCTGGAGCAACTGAGCCGCGAGCTGTCCGCCGGGGACGGAGAGGCAGCGCGGCTTTTCCGCCAGTCGGTGTCCTTGTCGCGCGACATAGAGCGCGGGCGGATCGCCCTGGCGCAATTGCGGCAGGCGGCTGAGGGGC
The DNA here is from genome assembly GCF_049913335.1 of Sphingobium sp. R-21. Classification (NCBI taxonomy): domain Bacteria; kingdom Pseudomonadati; phylum Pseudomonadota; class Alphaproteobacteria; order Sphingomonadales; family Sphingobiaceae; genus Sphingobium; species Sphingobium sp. R-21. Next base: position 1,199,100 of record NZ_CP184375.1, read on the forward strand.
AGGGCGCCTTGTTGCCCGACCTCGCGCAGGCGCAGGCCGACATTGACCAGCTTGCCGCCGATCAGGCCAGTACGCTGGCAGCGTTGGCGGCCTATCCCCAATATCGTGCGCTGAGTCCGCAGGGGCTGACACTGGCTGAAATGCAGGCGACGCTGAAACCGGGCGAAGGCTATTACAAGCTGGCGCAACTGGGCGACGCGCTTTACGCCCTCTGGATCGATGCCGACGGCGCGACCGGATATCGGCTGGCGGCCAGCGCGACCGATGTGGCGCGCAAGGTCACGGCGCTGCGCGAGACGATCTCCATCGATCTCAATGGCGCGCAGACCACCTACGCGCTGGACGTTCCGGTGGCGCGCAGCCTGTATCTCGACCTGTTCGGACCGGTGGAGCAGCGGTTGCAGCCGGTACGGCACCTGATCTTCGAGCCCGATGGCGCGATGCTGCAACTGCCGGTCAATCTGTTGATCGCCAGTCAGGCAGGCGTGGACGCCTATGAGGCTCGTATCGCCCAAGGGGGCGACGAGTTCGATTTTCGCGGCATTGACTGGCTGGGCCGCGACCATGCGGTCAGCACGGCCCTGTCGGCGAGAGCCTTTCGCGACGCCCGGGCGGCGGCGCCCTCCAGCGCGACGCAGAGCTATATCGGCTTCGGCGACAATGCGCCGCTTGCCGGGCCGGTGCTGACGGCCTCCAGCCGGGGCGCATTGTCCAGCGGGTCCACGGCCGATTGCGGCTGGTCGCCCTTGCAATGGAACCGTCCCATCCCCGCCACGGAGTTGCGGGAAGCGGCGCAGGCCATTGGCGGGCAGGGCAGCGAACTGATTACGGGCACTGCCTTCACGGACGAAGCGGTGATGGCGCGGAGTGACCTCGACCGCTTTCGCATCCTGCATTTCGCCACCCATGGGCTCGTGACGCCGCCGCATCCGGGATGCCCGGCGCGCCCGGCCCTGCTCACCAGCTTCGCGCCGGACCGGAAATCGGACGGCCTGTTGCAGTTCAGCGAGATTTTCGACCTGCGGCTGAACGCTGACCTGGTCGTTCTGTCCGCGTGCGACACGGCGGGCGCGGCCGGTGTGGAGACGACGCGGGCGGCGGGACTTTCGGGCGGCGGCGGGGCGCTGGACGGGCTGGTGCGGGCCTTCATCGGCGCGGGGAGCCGCGCCGTCATCGCCAGCCACTGGCCCGCACCGGAGGATTATCATGCGACCGAGCGGCTCATGGCCGGCCTGTTTGCCGCCGGGGCGGACCAGCCCATGGCCGAGGCGTTGCAGGCCGCGCAGATCAGGCTGATGGATGATGCGGAAACCTCCCATCCCTTCTACTGGTCGGGTTTCGCCATCATCGGCGACGGCGCGCGTCCACTGATCGCGCGCCGCTGATCATCATGCCGATGCGGGGCCTGCTGCGCCGCGGCGCGCGACTGGTGCGGGAGACGGGACGCTGGCGCCTGGCAGCGACGGGGGCGCTTTTGCTGCTGGCGCTGTTCCTGGCCGGGTGGGACTGGAACCGTCCCCTGGGCGGCGGAAGGGCGCGAGAAGTCCTGACCGCCGATGCGGAGAGAGGCCTTTACGACTGGCGAGCCGCGACCTTCGCGCCCCGCGTGGCGCAGGACCAGCGCATCCTGATGCTGGTCTATGACGATCAGACCCTGATAGCCACGCGCAAGCGGTCGCCGCTCGACCGGGGCCTGCTGGCGCGGGCGCTGCGGAACATCGATGCCATGGGGGCAAAGTCGATCGGGATCGACATCCTGTTCGACCAGCCGCAGGACGAGGATGGCGAACTGCTCTCCACCCTCCACGCCATGCGCACACCGGTCTGGCTCGGCTACGCCAATCTGGGCGACAATCAGGAACAGATCATTTTCGAGCAGCAGCAATATCTTGATCGGTTCATCGGCGAGGCGCGGACGGCCAGGGTCCGTCCCGCCAGTATCCGGCTGGAAACCGATGCGGACAATGTGGTGCGAAGCTGGCCCGTCCCGACGCCAGGACAGCCCCCCTTGCTGACGCTGGCGATGCAGCCTTCCGCATCCTTTCGCGACTATCGCGGCGCAATCCGCTTCCGCCTGCCGATCAGGCAGGCCGACGGGTCGGAGGAGCCGGTGATTCCCAGTCTCCAGATCGATACCCTGGCCGACCCCGCCATGGCCCCGGCGCTTGCCGCCATGGTGCGCGGGCGGCACGTGCTGATCGGCGGTGATATCGTCGATATCGACCAGTTCGAAACGCCGTTATCGGGGCGGCAGGCACGTTCGACCATGATCGGGCTTGAAGTGCACGCGACGATGCTGGCGCAATTGCTCGACGGCGCTCGCCTGGCCGCGGTGCCGGAGGGGTGGCGCTGGTTCGCGGCGCTGCTGGTCGTCTGCGCGGCGGGCTTGACCAGCCTGGCGGAATTACGATGGTTCGCGCTGGTGCCGGCGCTGGCCCTGCAGGCCGGGGCGATTGCGGGCGTACCCCTCTGGCTTCAGGCACGGGGATGGGACACCAAGGGGCTGCCGGCGGTCGGATGGGTGCTGGGCTGGGTGCTGGCCTTTACGGCCATCGGCGTGGCGGCGCGGGCCGTGACCTCGCAGCAGCGGCGCTTCGCGCAGGCGGCGCTGGGCAAATATCTGCCCCGCGACATCGCCGCGCAGATATTGGCGGAGCCGGAGAAGTTGGCGCTGCACGGCGAAAAGCGGTTGATCTTCACCCTCTTCACCGACCTGGAGGGCTTCACCAAGCTCAGCCACGCCATTGCGCCGGAAATGGTCGCCCAGTTGCTCAATCGCTATCTCGACATGTTGAGCGATGTGGTGCTGGCCCATGGCGGAACCATCGACAAATTCGTTGGCGATGCGGTGGTCGCCTTCTGGGGCGCGCCCATTGCCCGGCGGGACGACGGACGCAACGCCGCTCTCGCCGCCTACGCCATGTGGCGGGCGGGGGAGGCGTTCCGTCGGGACCTGCCCCCCGGCGTGCCACCGATCGGGCGGACCCGCGTCGGATTGCATCATGGCGAAGCGATCGTCGGCAATTTCGGCGGTGAAGGGCGCATCCAATATACCGCGCTCGGCGACAGCATGAATACGGCATCACGGCTGGAAGCGGCAAACAAGGCGCTGGAAACGAACGTCCTGGCAAGCCGGGAAGCGATGTTGCTGTCGGGGCTGGACTGGTGGCGTCCGATGGGGCGGGTGCGACTGCGCGGCCGATCGACCCCGGTCGATCTGTTCGAGCCGGCGCCGGACTTTCCCGCCGGAGAACGCGCGGCACTGGCGCAGATATTGGCGGCATTCGATGGCGAGGATGCCGAAGCGCAGAACGGTGCGCGGCAACGTCTCAAAATGATGGTTAACCATCATCCGGACGATGCGGCCATCGCCAATCTGCTATATCGTTATGAGCATATCGGGGAAGGAAGTAGCTATGGTCTGGGGTAAGCTTGCCGCGCGCGGCGCATTGGCCGGATATGTCGTGGCGGGGCTGGGCGGGCAGGCCGCAGCGGAGACCATGGTGGTGCGCGCCACCGGACCCTCGGCCGCGACCTACAAGCCGGGAAGCAAGCTGGGCGATGGCGGATCGCTCACGCTGAAAGCGGGCGATGTGGTGACGCTGCTGGATGCGAGGGGCACGCGGACGCTGCGTGGGCCCGGCAGCTTCAACGTCGCCGCCGCCGCCAGTGCGGCACCCGCTAATAATGTGATGCTCTCCGCCCTGCTGGATACCAAGCGGGTGCGGCGCGCCCGAACCGGGGCAGTACGCGGCACCATTGGCGAAACGCCGGCCGCTCCGCCACGCCGACCCAATCTCTGGATGGTCGATGTCGCGCAATCCGGAACACTTTGCGTTGCCGACCCCGCCGCGGTGCGCCTGTGGCGTGCGGATCCGGCCAAATCGGGAACGGTACGCGTCATCGGCGATGGCGTGCAAGCGACGGCGAGCTTCGCAGCCGGCGAATCAGTGACTGGCTGGCCGGCCGCCGCGCCAGTCCGTGACGGTGCCGCCTATCGCCTGAGCGACGGATCGCATGCAGCCGATGTTCGCTTCGCACTGGTCAGCCCGGAAACGGCGGGGCTGGACGGCATCGCATCCAGCCTGATCGCGCGCCAATGCACGGCGCAGCTCGACCTGCTGGTGGACATGGCGGCGCTGTCCAACGGGGCCGCGCGGAATTGATTGTCGGGACGCGCCGGCGCTGTTAACCGGCGGTCAATCGCGGGGAAAGGGTGACGGGCAGAAGCCCGCGCCTGAAGACAGGGAGTGAGGCAGCCCTAAGGGAAAGGCTGCCTTGGACCGTTTGGGGACAGATATGGGGAACAAGGGGCACATGCGGGCTTCCGCCTTGAGCGGATCGGCGGCGGCGCTGGCGCTGGCGCTGATGCTGCCGATCGTCTTGCCTGTGGCGGCGGCGGCGCAGGTCGCGCCCCGCGCTCCGACGCGCGAGGAACTGACACGCGGGCAGTTGACGGACGAAGCGGCGAATCGGGGCAGCCGCCTCACTGTGGTCGGCGGCGTCGAACGCGCGCCATGCCCCCTGGCCGATCCGCGCTATGCGAACGTTCAGGTCAATTTCGCCGATGTCCGTTTCGAGGGACTGCGCATCGTCGATCCGGCCGCGCTTGAGGATAGCTGGCGCGAATTTGCCGGGCGCGAAGTGCCCATAGCGACCTTGTGCGAAGTGCGCGACCGGGCCGCAACCATGCTGCGGCAGATGGGCTATCTGGCGGCCGTGCAGGTTCCGCCCCAGCGCATAGAGAAGGGCGGGACCGTTCGCTTCGACATTTTCATGGCCCGGCTGGTGGCGGTGGAGGTGCGCGGCGACGCGGGCAACAGCGAAAGGCTGATCGCCGCCCATATGGAAGCGTTGAAGGGTCAGCCGGTCTTCAACGTGCGGGACGCGGAACGGCATCTGCTGCTGGCCCGCGACCTCCCAGGCTATGATGTTCGCCTCGCCCTGCGCCCCGCGGGCACGGCGCCGGGGGAAGTGGTGGGCGAGGTGCAGGTGGTGCGCCAGCGCGTTCAACTGGACGTCAATGTCCAGAATTACGGCAGCAACGCCGTCGGCCGCTTCGGCGGGCTGGCGCGGGTGCGCTTCAACGACATGACCGGGCTGGGCGACAGCACATTGTTCAGCATCTTCAACACCGCTCAACCGAGCGAACAGACGGTGCTGCAGGTCGGACACAGCATGGCGCTTGGCAGCGATGGGCTGCGCTTGTCGGGCGACCTCACTTACGCCTGGAGCAAACCGGGGGTCCGCGGCGTGCCGCTGTCATCGGAAACCATGATAGCCACGGCGGCGCTCGCCTATCCGCTGGTGCGGCGTCAGGCGCGCACCCTGCTTGCGACGGGCGGCCTGGAGGTCGTCAACCAGGATCTGCGTTTCGGCACCGCCACCCCAAAGATACCGCTGTCCCGCGACCGGCTGCGCGTGCTGTTCCTGCGGCTGGAGGGGGAATTGATCGATCCTGAGAGCATTGTCAGCACGATCGGCTATTCCGGCGTGGAGCCTCGCTGGCGGCTGGGCGGGATGGCCGAGCTGCGCCAGGGGATCGAAGGGCTGGGCGCGAGCGAAACCTGCGGCGCGGCATTCGTCAACTGCGCCTTCCCCAGAACGCCGATCAGCCAGTTGGACGGCGATCCTTCAGCCTTCGTGCTGCGAGCGAGTGTCCAGGCGGAGTATCGGCCGCGCCCGGACCTGACCTTCGCATTGTCGCCCAGGGCGCAATATAGCCCTGACGTGTTGCTTTCCTATGAGCAGATGAGCGCTGGCAATTATACCGTCGGCCGCGGTTATGATCCCGGCGTCATCACCGGCGACAGTGGCCTGGGGATCGGCGCGGAACTGCGCTACGGGCGGATCACGCCACGGGAGCCGGGCGCGATCGCGCTCCAGCCCTTTCTTTTCTTCGATGCCGCCTGGATGTGGCATCACAGCGCCAATTTCGCCGGGCTTGATCCGCAGAAACTCTATTCGGCGGGCGGCGGTCTGCGCGCGACATGGGACAATCATGCGCGGCTCGACCTGACGGTGGCGACGCCACTGCGCAAGGCAGGTTTCCAGACCGACAGGGGCGCCACGCGGCTGCTCCTTTCCCTGACCACGCAAATCCTGCCATGGAGGCGTTGATGAGGACGAAGCATGGCGCTTTCTCGCTCTGGACATTGCTGGGCCGCACCAGCGCGGTTGCGCTCGCGGTCGGCCTGGGCGCCGGCGCGGCAGTTGGCCAGAAAGCGTTTCAGGGCAGCTATACGCCAAATCCCGACGTCTATATCTCGCAGGGCAGTTCCCCTGGAAACGATGCGATCTCGCTGAACTCGACGCAAGCGGTCATTGACTGGACGCCCGATGACAGGGGAGCGGCCAGCGCCGGCACGATCGACTTCCTGCCTCAGGGCAGGACAGTCACATTCAGCTCTTCCAGCGACTTCACGGTTCTGAACCGTATCCTACCCCTGGATGGCAATGGCCTGCCCGTATCGCGCGTGATCGCGCTCAACGGCACGGTGCAGAGCCAGATCGTCGGCAGCCCGCCCACCACCGGCGGATCGGTCTGGTTCTATGCGCCGGGCGGCATCATCGCAGGCGCCAACAGTGTCTTCAACGTCGGGTCGCTGGTCCTGACCACCAACGCGATCGACACAAGCAACGGACTTGACAGGAACAATGTCCGTTTCGCTGGTCCGGCGGGCAGCACATCCTCGGTCGAACTTCTTCCGGGCGCTCAGGTCAACGCACTTTCATCCGGCAGTTATGTGGCGCTGGTCGCGCCGCGCGTGGTGCAAGGCGGAACCGTCAACGTCAACGGTTCAGCCGCCTATGTCGCCGCGGAAGCCGCCGATATCAGGATCAACAACGGCCTGTTCGACATCGCGATCACGGCCGGCACCACTGATGCCAACGGCGTCGTCCACAGCGGCACGACAACGGGCCCGGCCTCGACCGGGGGTACCGATCTGCAGCGCGTCTTCATGGTCGCGGTGCCGAAGAACAATGCGCTGACCATGCTGCTGTCGGGCAATGTCGGCTATACGCCCGCAACGTCGGTGACGCCGGACGGCAGCGCCATCGTCCTTTCCGCCGGGTCGGACATCGCCCATGACGCCGGCGGCAACCTGATCGTGACGCGCAATGCCACCGCGACGGCCGCCGCAGGTTTCAGCATCGGGTCAGGCGACTGGCAAAACGACGTGACCGGCGCGGCGACCGGCGACATCGTCATCCGCCCTGCCACGGTCACCCATTTCCTGGGCAATGTCGCGCTTTCCGCCGAACGCAGCATCACCCTGCAGGCCGACCAGTCCGGCACGATCACCGTCGACCGCGACATGAACCTGAAAGCCGGCAACGGGGGCACAGGCGGGCGCATCGACCTGCTGGCCTTCGGCGGCAGCGGCGCGCCCTCCACCAACGGACAGATCGGCGTTACCGGCACTCTCAATCTGGATGCCAGCGGGGATGGCGAAGCGGGCGTCAGTTCGGTACCCTTGGTCGGCGGCGACGCCAATGGCGGCATCATCAATCTGATCGCCACCGGCGGATCGATCACCGCCGCCAGCCTGACGGCAAATGCGGTGGGCTATGCGGGTTATGGCAGCGACAGGTCCGGCAACGCGACAGGCGGATCGATCACCCTTTCGGCACTGACCGCTGCCGGGCCCTCCGGCACGGAAGGAGGGAGTCTGGGCTTCGGCAGCACCACGCTCGACGCCTCGGCGGGAACGGCGTTCCAGGTGTCGGTGCCGCCGGTGGACGGCGGCAATGCCGTTGGCGGCAGCATCGCGATCAACGGCACGTCCGGCGCCTTCATACAGGGTGGCCTGGATCTGGGCACCGTTCGGGCCACAGCGCAGGCGACAGGCGGCATCGCGAGCACGGGCGCGGCGGGCAGCGCGACGAGCGGCGATATCCGGGTCGCCATATCCGCGGGCAGGCACGATTGGACAAGCTTCTTCGCTGACGTCAGCACCGCGCCGGGCTATGCGACGGACGGCGGCAGCTATGGCGCGGCGATCCCCGGCACAACCGGCATCGACATCGACGTGGGCGGCACGGGCAGCCTGAACATCCTTACATCCGTTTCGCTCTACGCCGATGCGACGGCCTATGGCGGAGGGGCGTCGGGCGGCATGCTGCGGGGCGGGCGGATCAACATTTCGGCGCATGATGGCGGAGGCCTCGCGATCGCGCAGGACCTGTTCGCCACTGCCGACGCCTCGGGCTTTGCCGCCTTTGCGGGATCGACCTTCCTGACGCCGCGCACCGCCGACGCCCTTGGCGGAAGCATCACCATCGGCGCTGCGGGCGGCAGTTTCAGCGCGGCAGGACTCTATGTCAGCGCGGGTGGCTTTGCCGGCGATGCGCCCGGCCTGGCGGGCAGCGGGACGGGTGGAAATGTGGCCCTGTTCGCCAGTGCATCGAGCGGGCAGCGTGGCAGCTTCTCGCTCAGCGACTGCCCCAACTATTCGTGCCGGATCTCTGCCAATGGCGGGGGCGCATCGGGCGCGAACGGATCGAACGGCACGGGCGGATCGGTCCTGCTCTATGCCAGCGATGGCGACTTTTCGGCGCTGGGCGACATGACGCTGCAAGCCAATGGCGTTGGCAGCAGCGCAGCTTCCGACGGCGTCGCGGGTCGCGGCGGCGACGGGCTGGGTGGCAGCATCCTTGTGGAAAACCGGGTCGGCTCGGCGGGCGACGGCGCTCTTCGCTTCGGCAACCTTTATCTGTCGGCCGAGGGTGCTTCGGCGCCCCCGATCGATGGCATAACGTTCAACGGCGGCGATGCCGGCAATGGCACGGGCGGCACGATCAACGTCAACATATTGGCGGGCAGCCTGACGGCCGATCTGGTGGATGCGAGAGCGAACGGCGCTGGCGGCGCCGCCGGCGAAAACTGCCTTATATGCGAGGGCGGCGGCACAACGTCCTTCCGTGCAGGCAACGGGCAGGGCGGTACGGCAGATTTCCTTATCGCGGGCGGCGGTGCCACTCTCGGCACGCTGCTGCTGAGCGCGCAGGGCACCGGCGGGGAGGCGGACGGTGCGAATAGTCCATCATCAGCCGCGGCGATCGCGGGGGCGGGCCTTGGCGGCAACGCTGCGCTGCAATCGCGCGGCGGGACGCTGGGACTGACGACACTTGCCATCGATGCGGGCGGCGCCGGCGGCATGGGCTATCCGGTCTTTCAGGCCGACGGCGCGGATGGCGGAACCGGCACGGGCGGTACTGCCGGGTTGTTGTTGGCTGCGGGAAGCAGTGGGGCCGTCACGATCACGGGCGCGGCTATCGTCCGCGCAACGGGCAAGGGTGGCGATGGCGCGGAAACCGGCGCCGACGGCGCCGGATTTTATCGCGCCGGCGCAGGCGGTCTTGGCACGGGCGGGACGGCGGACGTGACGCTGGCGGGCGGCGTGCTGACCGCGCCGTCGCTGCTGATCTCGGCGGAGGGCATGGGCGGCGCGGGCGGCAATAATGGCAGCGACGGACCCGGCGCGGCGGCCGGCGACGGGCTGGGCGGCACGGCAGCTTTTTCCTATCTGAACGAAGGCCATGCCATTGGCGCTGTCACCGTCGATGCCGACGGGATTGGCGGTCAGGCGGGCAATAGCGGCTTCAGCAGCTTCGACAATAATGGCAACCCGATTTTCTTCTACGGCACTACGGGCGGCGGTGCGGGTGGCCGGGGAACGGGCGGCAGCGCCGCGATGCTGGTCGACGTCGATCCCCTTTTCGCGAACCTGACCGTCAGCGCCGACGGCATCGGCAGCATGGGCGGCGGTGGCGGGACCGGCGGCGCGGGTGGCTTCGGAATGGGCGGCGCCGCGACACTCGGCCTCTCATTCGGCGCGACGACAGTGAGCGGGACGCTGCGCGTCACCGCTGCCGGTCTGGGCGGTACAGGCGGCACTGGCTATGATGGCAGCGGCGGGCGCGGCGGCGATGCATTCGGCGGAAGCGCGTCGCTGGGTCTGACCGGAGCCTCGACCCTGCTGGATGCCGGCGATATCGGCGTGTTGGCGGAAGCGATCGGCGGGGCTGGCGGCCAAAGCGGCGTGCGCAGCGGCGCGGGTCTTTTGGGGGCGGACGGCGGCAATGCGACCGGCGGCGCGGCCTTGTTCGCACTTGGCTCCGGCGCGACGGCGACAACCGGATTGGCGCTGCGCATCAGCGGCGATGCGACGGGCGGCGATGGCGCTCTTGGCACTGCCGGGCCGGTCGGCGGCAATGGTGGAGCGGGCGGCAATGGCCTGGCTGGCTCGGCGACATTACGGATTGCGGATGCACGCATTGTGCTGGGCGGCGCCCTGCCTCAAATGCCCGCTTACAGCATCACCGCAAATGGCCAGGGCGGGCTGGGCGCCGATGGCAGCGTGGGTAGCAATGCGGGCCTGTCCGGCGGCCTGGGCGGCAACGGTGGAAACGGCGCGGGCGGCCTTGCGGCGTTCGATTCCAGCAATGGCGATTATGTGCTAGGCGGCATGACCTTGCGCGCGGACGGACAGGGGGGACTGGGCGGGATCGGCGGCAAAGCGCCGGGCGGCGCCTCTGCCGCGGGCGTCACCGGCCTGGGCAGCGGCGGCACCGCCAGCTTTGCCAATCGTGATGACGGCTTGCTGTCACCGGGCGCGCAGCGGTTGATCGACGCATTGTTGATGAGCGCGAGTGGAGACGCGAGCGGTCTCGTCAGCCTGACCGACGGCAGCACGGCCACCAATGGTGGACTGAGGGTCACTGGATCGGCCCGGCTTTCCAGTCTCGGCATCCCGACCGCCGGCTTTTCGGGCGTTTCCGTGGGCGCGACCAACCTCGTGCGGATCGGTGGCAATGCCGACTTCGTGAGCGACGGGCCACTCTCCTTCGCTTTCGCCGGGGCTGGCGATATCATGGCGACCGGTGCGCTGACGGGCGTGTCGGGAACACGCATCGATTTCAGCCATGTCGGGCGACCGCAGGGCAGTGACAGCCTTTTTGCGGACAGCATCCTTTTCACCGCGCCGGGCAACATCACCATGTCCTCGGCGGGCAGTCTGCGCGCGGTCAACGATCTGACGATCCTCAGCGCGGCGGGCAATATCAATCTCGCCGCCGGCAGCGTGCTGACCGCTGGCGGAAATCTGACGCTGTCCGCGCAGGGGATCAACGCCGCCAGCCTGGTTGCTGGCGGTCAGAGCCTGCTGGATGCGGGCGCCGGCCGCCTGGTGGTCAGCGATATCGCATCGGCGGGTCCGATCACCGCGAGTGGCGGCGCGGTCAGCCTTGGCGCGACGGGCGGCATGACGATAGCGCAGGCGACGGCATCGACAGGAGCGCTGCTGCTGAAAGCGGGTGGCGCTCTGTCCATCGCCGACGCCAGTGCTGCAACCGGCATGACCCTCTCAGGCGGATTGATCAATGCGACCCGGCTTTCTGCCGGAGATTCGCTGACGGCCACGGCTGCTAGTTCGGCAATTTTCGGCGATGTGATATCGCTGGCGGGCGACATCCTTTTGAACGGCGGCGGCCTGCTGACGCTGACCGGTTCCGCATCCGCCCGGACGATTACGATCGGATCGCGCGACATTGTCCTGGGCGGTTCGGCCCAACTCGGCAGCGTGAACAGAACGAGACAGGTCGTTTTCAATGCCATCAACCTGCAGCAGCCGGCCTATATTGGCGGAAATGACGTCGCTGGAACCTACAGCCTGTCAGCGGCGGAACTGGCGCGGGTAACGGCGACGCAGATCGCCTTCAATGCCCCGGCGCGCAGCGTTGCGGGATCGCCGGACATCATCGTGCAGGACCTGACACTGGGCGCGGCCAATCTGGCGAGCGGCGGGATGCTGACGATCGGCACCAGCGGGCATCTGCGCGTCCAGGGCGCGGTGCGGCTGATCGGGCGATCAGGGCAAGGAGGGCTGGCCCTCACGGCAGGCCGACGGCTGGAAATCATAGCCGGCGCCGGCCTGATCGACATCAGCGACGGCAATGGCGCACTGGGCGGCGTGCTGACGCTCGACAGCCCAATCATCATGGCGGCATCTCTGTCGGCCATAGCGGACATCGGTTCCACAGGATCGATCACCGCCAGGGATTTGCGCCTGGCGCAGAATGACGGCCCGGTCGACGATGCCGGCATCCTGCGTGCGGGAACAATCCGGGCCAATGCGTCCCAGGCCTTCTTCATCCAGAATAGCGGCCTCTCGGTAGCGATCCCGGACCGGCGCGGATTCACGGCCAATAATCTGGTGATCGGTTCGCAGGGTCCAGCTTTGCAGATCGCCATCAACGGGCGTCTGGCCCTCTCGACGGGGGCGTTCGCGCAGGGCCTGGAAACGATCCCGCTGGTTGCGGTCAACGGCGGCTATGCCTTGGGATCGAGGATCAACGGTTGCCTCATCGGCAGCCCGGCTGCCTGCACCAGCGTCAGCTTTGACAGCCGCGACACATGGAACGGCGTGCTGGACCCTTCGGTATCGGTCAGCCGCATCTTCACCCTGTCCCTGATCGAACTGCGCGACATCGTCGCACAGGGCTATCCACCCCTGATTGACGAACCTGTGACAGGTGCGGGCAATGAGGATCTTTGGGAACGCTCCTGCGGTGGACCTGACGAAGCGGGCTGCGGGGACGGTGGTACGCACTGATCGGGCGGCGTGGGCAAAACGTGATTGAAACAACGGGTTGATCCCGTAGAGAGAAATGCGCGGCTGACGCAGGGGAAACTGCCCGAATCAGCCTGCACGGGGGCGTGACAAATGAGGGGCAAGGTCGGGGTGATAGGCAGGTCCTTGGGCGGGATGGCGCTGGTCGCCATGCTGCTGGGATGGCTGCTGCTGTCCGCTCTGCCGGGTGCAGGTTCGGGTGTGGCGGATGCCGCGTCGGCTGTTCGCACCTATACTGGCGTCGCTTCCTGCGCCGGTTCCACCTGCCACGGCCGGATGGAAGGCGACGGCAAGGTCGTACGCCAGGATGAGCTTATGCGCTGGCAGGAGCCTTCGACGCCGGGCGGCGCCCATAGCCGCGCCTTCGCGGTGCTGAACGGCACGCGGGGGCGACAGATCGCGGCGACGCTGGGACTGGGCGACCCGTCCTCTGCGCCCGCGTGCCTTGGCTGCCATTCCACGCCGGCCGCAGCGCGCGGCACGCGTTTTCTGGCGCAGGACGGCGTCGGCTGCGAGGCGTGCCACGGCGCGGCAAGCGGCTGGATAGCGTCCCATTACGCGGTGGGCGCAAGCCATGCCGCCAATGTCGCAGCCGGCATGACCCCACTAGACCAGCCGGAGACGAGGGCATCGGTCTGCCTCGACTGTCATTTCGGCAGTGCGCGGGACGGTCAGTTCGTGACGCATCGGATCATGGCGGCAGGCCATCCGCGCATCTCCTTCGAGCTCGACCTCTTCTCATCGATGCAGGCGCATCATGATGAAGATGCCGATTACGCACGACGCAAGGGGCGAACCGACAGCCTGAAGCTATGGGCGGTCGGGCAGGCGATGGCCGTGGAACGCGCCCTGGCCCTCTATGCCGGCACAAAGGGCATGGAGGGGACTTTCCCCGAATTCTACTTTTTCGATTGCCAGAGCTGCCACCGCCGCATCTATGACCAGGCGGAACGCAGCAAGACCTGGGAAGCCAATCCGGGCCGCCCGATCCCGGCAGGCATGCCCCCCTTCAATGACGAAAACATGATCCTGCTGTCCGCGGCGGCGCGCGTGGCAGCGCCGGGACTTGCGGGGCGTTTCGACGCCGACAGCCGATCGTTCCACGCGGCAATCGCGCGGGATCGCCCTGCGGCGATAGCTGCCGCTGGCAAACTGGCAGGCAGCGCGCGGGCCCTGGCCGATGCCTTTGCCGCTGGGGGAATGCGGGGCGACATGGCCTTCGCCATCGTGCGCGAGATTGCGGGCAGCGCCATATCGCCGCGCTTCACCGATTATGAAGGATCCGTACAGGCCGTCATGGCGATCGATACATTGCTCAACAGCCTGGTGAAATCCGGACGCGTCACCGTGGGCGCCGCGGCGGGGATCCGGGCGGACGTCAACCGCGCCTATGCCGCGGTCAAGGAACCGAACAGCTATCGCCCTGGAGATTTCCGTGCATCTCTTGGCAGCGCGGCGCGCGGTATCGGGGCGCTGCAATGAGTGGCAGGCTCCACCGGTTGAGCGCCCTGGCCGCTGGCGCGGTACTGGTTCTTGCCTCCTGCGGCGGCGGTGGAGGAGGGGGTGGCAGCGGCGGCGGTACGTCGACCCCTGCGCCAACGCCGCCACCGTCCAGCCTCTACGCAGCGCCTGCGCAGGAGTCGCTTACGATAGCGGACGTCGAAACCGTAGTGGCGCATGCCGTTGCGGAGGCGAAGGCGCGCAATCTGCCCGCCGTGGTCGCGGTGACCGACCGGGTGGGCAATGTGCTCGCGATATTCCGCATGGCGGGGGCACGCGCCAGCGCCATCACCAGCGCGGCGCCCAATGGTGATAATATCGACGCGCAGAACCTGACCGTTCCCGCCGAGGCCGGCGCCATCGCCAAGGCGATCACCGGCGCCTATCTGTCGAGCGGCGGCAACGCCTTTTCCACCCGCACGGCGAGCATGATCGTGCAGCAGCATTTCCCGCCGGCACCGACCACCGCCGGGCTGGAAAGCGGGCCGCTGTTCGGGGTGCAGTTCAGCCAGTTGCCCTGTTCCGACCTGTCCGCGCGCTTTGTCTCGTCCGGCTCACAGGCGATGATCGGGCCGAAGCGCTCTCCATTGGGGCTGGCAGCCGATCCGGGGGGCTTTCCCCTCTACAAGAATGGCGTGGTGGTTGGCGGCGTCGGCGTCATGGCGGACGGGGTATACGGCTCCGACAGCAATGTCCTTGATGATGATAATGATCCAGAGGAATATGTCGCGCTGGCGGGAACCCTGGGGTTTGAAGCGCCCGAGGCTATCCGCGCCGATCGAATCACGGTGGACGGCACTTCGCTGCGCTATTCCGATGCAGCCTATTCCGGCCTGATCGCAACGGGTGCCGTGAGTTTTGCCGCGATCAACGGAAGCGAGGGTTCACTGGTCGCGGTGCGCGGCTATTATGGTGATCCGGCGCCTGCGATCCTGCCCGGCGTCGCCTATGGCACGGAGGCGTCTGGCATCCGGCCGGCGCGATCAGCCGAATTTTCCAATATGGACGCCTTCGTGCTGACGGACGGATCGGGCAATGACCGCTTCCCGATACGCGCCGGGACCGACGGTGGCGATGTGGCGCAGCCGCTCACTACGGCGGAAGTGACCGCGATCCTTGAAGAAGCCTTCGCCGTCATGAGCCGGGCCAGGGCGCAGATCCGCCAACCGCTGGACAGCCGGGCGCAGGTGACGATCAGCCTGGTCGATACGCGCGGGCAGGCACTGGGGATCGTCCGATCGCCCGATGCGCCAATCTTCGGCACCGACGTCAGCCTGCAGAAGGCGCGTACGGCGGCTTTCTTCTCCGGCGCCCATGCGGCGGCAGACCTGTCGGCGAGCAGCAGCGCCGATGTCGCTGCCTTTGTCGGCAAGGCGCGGACGTTCCTCAACGATCCTTCCGCGCTGACCGGGCAGCATGCCTTTACCGACCGCGCCAATGGCAATCTTTCCCGACCCTATTTCCCAGATGGGGAGGTCGGGCGGCCGAACGGACCCTTTTCGCGTCCAATCGCGCAGTTCAATCCCTTCTCCACCGGCCTGCAATCTGCGCTGGTGGTGGGCGACCTTGCCGCGCATCTCGCTTATGTGACGGGCGCGAACGCAACCGACACGCCCCAGCGCTGCTCGGCTGTCCCGACCGTGTCCAACCGGAACCGGGTGCAGAACGGCATTCAGATCTTTCCGGGTTCCGTACCCATTTATCGCGGCAATGTTCTGGTCGGCGGCATCGGTGTATCGGGCGACGGCATCGATCAGGACGACATGATCAGCTTTCTTGGTCTGCACAATGGCGGTGCGCGCGTCGGCGGGATCGGCAATGCGCCCGCCGCGATCCGCGCTGATCAGATCGTCGTCGATCTGGGCAATGCGACGGTGCGGCTGCGCTATGTAAGCTGTCCCTTTGCGCCGTTCCTTGCCAGCGCATCGCAAAATGTCTGCGCGGGGCTGTAGGGCATGGGTCTCGTCTCCCTCCTGCCCCTGTTCGCGCTGGCGCAGCCGGGCGAGCCGGTGCCGCCGCCTCCGCCGGACAATTGGCAGGAGATACTGGACGCCGATGGGCAGTCCATAGAGGGCCGCCGTCGCCCCGGATATGAGGCGCCGTTGCCCGACGCGGTGACGCAGGACAACAAGGGCGCGGTCCGCGCGCCTCCGCCAGAGGCCTTTCCGACCGACCAGGTTCCGATCCCGGACCGCTGGCGCCTGATAGAGAGCCTGGGTGTGGTGAAGGAGCGCTGGTTCGATCCCTATAACCAGAACACGCTGAAGGGCGACAGGCCGATCGACCGCGAAAAGGTGAAATGGCTGCCGATCAAGGGCGACGACTGGTTCTTCGTCGCCAATGCGGTGAGCGACACGGTGCTGGAGCCGCGGACCTTTCCGATCCCGGTCGGGGTGCAGACGACGGAACGGCCGGGCAGCATCGACGTCTTCGGCAAGGACGCGAGCTATGTGTTCAGCCAGACCTTCATCGGCGGCGTGGCCCTCATCAAGGGGGCGACCGCCTTCAAGCCGCCGGAGATCGAATATCGCCTGACGCTGGCGCTCAACGTCAACCATGCGGACGTGCCTGAGCGGCGCGTGCTGTTCGTGCAGCCCTCCCGGCCGTCCCATCGTACCGATCATTTTCTGGGCGTGCAGGAAGCCTTTGTCGACTATCACCTTGCCAACACGTCCGATCGCTACGACTTCCGGTCGTTGCGCGTCGGCATCCAGCCCTTTCAGTCGGATTTTCGCGGTTTCCTGTTCAATGATCAGCAATTGGGAATCCGGTTGTTCGGCAATCGCGACAATAACCGCTTCCAGTTCAATCTGGCTGCCTTCTGGCGATTGGAGAAGGACACTAACAGCGGACTCAATTCGGTTGTGCAGTCACCGCGTCGGGACTGGATATTCCTGGCCAATCTCTATCGCCAGGACTTCCTGATCCCTGGCCTCACCAGCCAGATCACCGCCGTTTACAACATGAACCGCGAGAAGCGGGACATCGAGATCGACGATAACGGCTTTCCGGTCCGTCCGGCGCTGCTCGGCGACCTGCGCGGGCGGGAATATGATGTCGTCTATCTGGGATATAATGCGGACGGACGGATCGGGCGGGTGAACCTGACGGCGTCGCTCTATGGTGCGCTGGGGGAGGACCGGAACAGCTTCTTCACCTCGCGTCCCGCGCAGATCAGGGCGTTCTTCGCGGCGGCCGAAGCGAGCATCGACAAGGACTGGATGCGGTTCCGCATCTCAGGCCTGTACGCCAGCGGCGATGGCAATCCTCATGACAATCGCGAAAACGGGTTCGATGCGATTTTCGAAAACCCAGTCTTTGCGGGAGCCGACACCAGCTACTGGATCAGGCAGTCCATTCCCTTCGCCGGCGGCGGGCGCGTCATTGGAGTCAACGGACGGAACGGAATCTTGAACTCCCTGCGCTCCTCGAAGGAACAGGGCCAGTCGAACTTCAACAATCCCGGCACCATCCTGCTCGGCGCCGGCGGCGACTTCGACCTGATGCCGGAACTTCGCCTGTCGGCCAACGCCAACCATCTATGGTTCCAGAATACGGCAACGCTCCAGGCGCTGCGCAATGAGGGCAGCATTCCCAGGTCCATCGGATGGGATCTGTCGACGGCTGCGATCTGGCGACCCAAGGCGACGCAGAACATCGTCTTCCGCCTGTCGGGTGCAACCCTGTTGCCCGGCGCGGGATTTCGCGACCTTTTCACCAACAGCGAGCGCAACCGAAACTATTATTCGGTGCTCGCAAATCTGATCCTTAGTTACTGATGCGCTGGCCCGCCGCCTCCCTGTCGCATTATCGTGCTCGCGCGAAGGCACGCGCCGCGGTCCGACCCGGGAACAGGATTTCTGCCCTTGCGGGAATGGCGCTGCTCCTCCTGCTGCTCGCGGCCCTCCTCATCCCCGTCGCCATCCTCCACGCCTCCGACGCCGAAAAGCCGGTGGAGCGCCATTACGCCGTCGTGCCGCCCGCACCGATGAGCCAGACCGCCGAACAGGTCGCCGCGAAATCCGATGGTTGCTACAGCTGCCATAGCAAGACGGACGAGCCATCAATGCATGCCACCCCGGCGGTCATGCTGGGTTGCACCGACTGTCATGGCGGCAATGCGGCAGTGCGTGGCGATCCGGCTCTGGGCTTTGAGGATCCTGCCTATGTCGCCGCGCGGGAGAAAGCGCATGTCCTGCCCCGCTATCCCAGGAGCTGGCATTACCCTTCCTCCGCCAATCCGCAGCGCACCTACACGCTGCTGAACCGGGAGGCGCCGGAATTCGTCCGCTTCGTCAACCCCAGCGACTATCGCGTGGCGCGGGAAGCGTGCGGCTCGTGCCACATGCAGGTCATCGAGGCGGCGGAGCGATCCCTGATGGCATCGGGCGCGATGCTGTGGGGCGGGGCGGCCTATAATAACGGCATCGTGCCCTTCAAGAACTATATCTTCGGGGAAGCCTACACCAAGGACGGCAAGCCGGCGAAGATCGTCTCGCCCGGAACGCCCCCCGGCACCCTGACCGCCGGGGAGAAGGCGCGCGGCGCGCTGGCCGAACTCTATCCGCTGCCGACGTGGCAGGTAATTCCACCGGGCGACGTCTTCCGCGTGTTCGAGCGAGGCGGGCGCAATATCAACACGCAATTCGCGGAAATAGGCCTGCCCAATCCCACCGGCTCGATCCAGCGGCTGGAAGAACCCGGGCGACCGGACCTCAAGCAGTCCAATCGCGGGCCCGGAACGGGGCTGCGCGTGGCGATCCCGGCACTCAACATTCACAAGACCCGCCTCAACGACCCCTATATGTGGTTCATGGGCACGAACGACCAGCCCGGCGATTATCGCCATTCGGGTTGTTCCGGGTGCCATGTCGTCTATGCCAATGACCGCGAGCCCCGCCACAGCCTGATCTATGCGCAATATGGCCGCGATGGGCAGACCGCCACCATCGATCCGACCATTGCGGCCAAGATCAGCCATGGTGGGCTGAAGGGGCCCCATGGCGAGACGATCACTCCCGATCATCCCGTTGGCGCGGTCAAGGAAAGCGGTCATCCGATCCGCCACGCCTTCACCCGCGCGATCCCGACCGCGCAGTGCATGAACTGTCACATGCACCAGCCCAATATCTTCCTGAACAGCTATCTGGGCTACACCATGTGGGACTATGAGTCCGACGCGTCCCTGATGTGGCCGGAAAAGCAGAAATATCCGACCGCGGCGCAGGTGCACCAGACGCTGGAACGCAATCCCGAGGGGGCCAGTCCCCGCGGCAAATGGTCGGACCTGGAATTTCTGCGCAACGTCTATGACCTGAACGACAAGGCGAAGGACACGCAGTTCGCGGACTATCATGGCCATGGCTGGAACTTCCGCGGCGTGTTCAAGCGCGACCGCGAAGGCAATCTGCTCGACGCGGACGGCAAGATCGTGTCACCCGAGGACCCGGAAAAATGGCGCAGGAAAGGGGAGGGCAAGTTCGTCCCCGTCGGCACCAATCCGGGCAAGTCCGTGCATCTTATGGACATCCATGCCGAAAAAGGCCTGCAATGTGCCGACTGCCATTTCGCGCAGGACAGCCATGGCAACGGCTTCATCTATGGCGAGGTGGCCAATGCGATCGAGATCGGGTGCAAGGATTGCCATGGTACGGCCGACGCCTATCCGACGCTGCTGACCTCCGGCCCGGCCGCGCCGCCCAAGGGGACGAACCTTGCGCTGCTGCGCAATCCGGACGGCAAGCGGCGGTTCGAATGGTATTTCGATGCCAGCGGGCGGCAACGGCTGATCCAGCGTTCGATCGTCGACCCGAAGCTGGAGTGGGAAGTGTCGCTGGTGAAGGATTCGGTCGATCCGGCCAATCCGCATTTCAACGCCAAGGCCGCTCGCGCCAAGCTGATGAGCCGTTCGGGCGCGGAGGACGGCAGCTTTGCCTTTGGGCCGGGCGTCGCCAAGGAAGACCGGGCGCATGGCGACGACAGCATGGCCTGCTTCACCTGCCACCTCAGTTGGACGACCACTTGCGGTGGCTGCCACCTGCCGATCGAAGCGAACTGGAAGACCTCGCTTCACCATTTTGATGGAGAGGAAACGCGCAACTTCGCGACCTATAACCCGCAGGTGGCGCGCGACGAGATGTTCCAGCTCGGCAAGCACATGACGACCAAGGGCAATGAAACGGCCCCGGTTCGTTCGACTTCGGCGCTGGTCCTGTCATCCACAAACATCAACCGCGAACGCATCTACATCCAGCAGCCGCCGATATCGGGCATCGGCTTTTCGTCGCAGGCCTTTGCCCCCCATTTCCCGCATACAGTGCGCCGGACGGAGACAAAGACCTGCACGGATTGTCATTTGTCGGCCAAGGACGACAATAATGCCATCATGTCGCAGTTGCTGCTGCTCGGCACCAATTTCGTGAATTTCGTCGGCCTGAACGCCTGGACCGGGCTGGAGAGCGGATTCGAGGCGATCCGCGTCACCGAATGGGACGAGCCGCAGGCCGTGATCGGCAGCTATCTGCAGAAATATGCCTATCCCGATTACTGGAAGCTGCACGTCGAGCAGAACAAGCGCGAACTGAAGAACTGGGTGCGCGGCAAATATTTCGACGGCAAGGCTTCCGGCGAGACCCATGCCGTGGAAGAGTTCCGCAATGTCGTGAAGGGGACGGCCGATCGCGTCGGATGCCTGCAACTGCGCGGCGAATATATGTATGTGGCCGAGGGGAAGGGCGGTTTCCGCGTCTATGACGTGGCATCCATCGCGAACAAGGGTATTTCCGAACCGATCCTGAGTGCGCCCTTCTCAAAGCTGGGCCACAACAGCGGCGTTTCATCCAGGAACGCGACCTGCATGGCGCTTGCCACCAACCAGCCGGTCAATCCGCTGCGCAACACGCCGGAACTGCGCCGGATCAACCAGGAACAGCCCTTCCTGCCGATCTACAGCTATGCGGCGGTGACGGACAGCGTCGAAGGGCTGATCATGGTCAATATCGAGACCATGGCCGATGGCGATTTCCGCAACAATTTCCTGAAGCGGGCAGTCACGTGGAATCCCGACGGCGTGCTCGACGGGGCGCGGCATATCCAGCTTGCGGGGCAGATCGCTTATATCACTGCCGATGTCGGACTGGTCGTGGTGGACCTCAGCGACCCGCTTCACCCCCGTCTTGCCGCCGTCCGCCCGATGAAGGACGCGCGGGCCAGCGCGATCCAGTTCCGCTATCTGTGGGTCACGGATTCAGAAGGGCTGAAGCTGTTCGACGTGACGAAGCTTACGGATCCGGTGGCGGTGCCGTCCGCCACCGTGCCGCTGGCCGATGCGCGCCGGATCTATCTTGCCCGGACCTATGCCTATGTGGCGGCCAAGTCCGAAGGGCTTGCAATCGTCAACATCACCAATCCGCTGCGTCCCGTCGTCTACGCCAAGGAGACGTTTGGTGGCCAGATGACCGATGTGGAGGATGTGATCGTCGGCACGACCAACGCGTCGCTGTTCGCCTATGTCGCGGATGGCCGGAATGGCCTGAAGGTGGTGCAGCTGACCAGTCCGGCCAGCCAGCCCAATTTCTACGGCTTTTCGCCAGCGCCCAAGCCGGAGCTGATCGCCTGGGCACGGACGCCTTCGCCGGCCTTGGCGCTGTCCAAAGGGCTGGACCGCGATCGCGCGGTGGACGAAACGGGCGGGCAGATCGCGGTGTTCGGTCGCCTCGGCTCGCGCCCCTTTACCCGCCCGGAAATGGAGCGGCTGTTCCTGACCTCCCGGGGAATACCCTATAAGGTCAGCGACGAAGTGGATATGAAGGGCTGGCGACCGCCTTTGCTTCGTTGAAACTGGCCGGGGATGACTGGCCCGACAGGACTGGCGGCGCGTGGCTCAGGCGCCCGGCACGCCCAATATCCGCGCCTCATCCCTGATCCGCGCTGCCTGCGCTGGATTGGCCGACCGCGCCTGCGCATAGGCCGCCACCGCCTTGCCCGTCTCGCCCAGCGTCATGCGGCTGCGCATCAGCATGATCCAGCCGTCGACATTGCCCGGATTGGCCTTCAGTCGGGACTCCAGACTGGCCACCATTCCCCCGACCATCGCGTCCTGCTGTCCTTGGGGAAGCTGTGCCGCGGCCTGCATCTGCTCGCGGCTGGGACCAGGGATCGCCGCCGTCGCCACGGACATGCCGGCACCCAATGGCGGGTGCAGCGCAGTCGGCTTCACCGCGGCCAGCCGTTCCGCGACATCAATGCCGTTGATCTTTCCCACCTGCTCTATCGTCCGGCGCAGATCGGTTTCCCATGGCGCGCCCGGTGGCGTGTCGCCCAGCAGGGCGAGCCAGTCGCGGATCGCGCCCTTATGATCCTTCGCAAGATCCTTGCGCACCGCCAGGAAGTAACGCGCCCTGGGATCCTTCGGATCGAGTGCGATGGCCCGGTCAAAGGCGTCCGCAGCTTCCTTCGGCATGGGATCACGCTCGCTCTCCATCACCGCGGCCTCGCCTAGCGACGACCAGAAGGTCGCATTGCCGGGCGCGAGCTTTGTCGCGTGACGATAGGCGCGCACCGCATCGGCATGGCGGCCGCTTTCGAAATAAGCCCAGCCAAGCCTTTGCCAGCCCTCCGCATCGTTGGGGTTGGCCCCGACCCGTTCCTGAAGCGCGCGTATCACCGCCTCCGGATCGGCAGGCTCCTGGCCAGCTGCCAATGGGGAGGGCAGCGCTGGCACCTTCGTTTCCTCGGGCGCGTGCGTCAGATTATAGCCGATGGATAGAGCGGCGATGCCAACCGCGCCCATCAGCAACACGCGCCTCCAGTTCCAACCCATTATTCTTGCACTCCCCGGTTGTTCCCCGCGATCTTCTCTAGCGTGACGCTGCGGAAATGATAGAGTGCCGCCCGGGACAGCGTCCGGTAACAGCCGGAACACAGGGGCATATCGGGGGACAATCATTGAATGACCGCGTGCGTATCGCGATCGTCGGATCGGGGCCGGCGGGGCTGAGTGCGGCCGCGCGCGCCGCTGCGCTGGGGCTTTCGCACCTGCTGATAGAAAAGACGGACCATCTGTCCGACACCATCTTCAAATATCAGAAGGGCAAGCATGTGATGGCGACGCCCAGCCAGCTCGTGCTGCGGTCGGACTGCGATTTCGAGGCGGGCAAGCGCGAATCGATTCTCGACCGCTGGAACGGACAGGCAGACGCGCAGGCCATCAATATAGCCTATAATGCGGAAGTGAAGGCGATCGTCGGCACCGGCGATCCGATCGCGGGCAGCATCCAGAAAATCGTTGAGCGCAAGCGTGACGGCACGAGCGAAACGAAGGAAATCCAGCGCTTCGCGCCACCTTATCGGCTGACGCTGAACGACGGGAGGGAGGTGATTGCCGATGCCGTCGTCATGGCCATCGGCACGCAGGGCAATCCCAATCTGATGCGCGTGCCGGGCGCCGACCTGCCCCATGTGCAATATCAGCTGGACGATCCAGCGGAATATAATGACGAGCACATCTTTGTCGTCGGGACGGGCGATGCAGGCATAGAAAATGCCCTCGGTCTCGCTGCCGATGAGGCGCAGGGCAATGTCGTCACCATCCTCAACCGATCGACCGAGTTCGCCAGCGCCAAGGCTGCGAACGTCAAGGCGCTGATGGCCGCCGCTGAAGCGGGGCGCCTTGCCATCATGACCGAAAGCACCACGGCAAAGGTGGAGCCCGGTTTCATCACGCTCGACAGCCGTGACGGCGAGGTGAAGCTGAAATGCGATCGCATCATCGCGCGCATGGGCTCCGCTCCGCCGCGCGCCTTTGTGGAGAGCTGCGGCATCGAATTCACCAGTGGGGACCGGCTGGCCTTCCCGAAATTGTCGCCGGTGTTCGAAAGCACCGCGCCCGGCATTTTCGTGATTGGCGCGCTGGCCGGTTATCCGCTGATCAAGCATTGCATGAACCAGGGCTATGACGTCGTCGAATATATCAATGGCAATCGCGACCTGAAGCCTGCGGACGAACCGATCCTGGCCGCCAAGTTCGCGGGATTGCCGGAGAAGAAGAGCGTCGCGGAATGGCTGGAGTATCTCCGCGCCAACGTTTCGATCCTGGAGGGGCTGTCTCCGCTCCAGATGCGGGAATTCATGTTGGACAGCGAAGTGCGCGCCTATCGCAGCGGCGACCTGATCTTCGAGAAGTTCGACCCCGGTTCCTCGCTCTTCGGCATTGCGCGCGGGCAGGCGCTGGTGGAAATCGCGCCCGGCGTCGATGTGCCCATTGAGCAGGGTTCGATCTTCGGAGAGGTCGGCCTGATTTCCGGCCGCCGCCGCGGCGCGACCGTACGGGCCGGCACTGACTCGATCATGGTGGAGGTGTCGCGCACGGCGGCGCTCAAGCTCATGTCCTCCAACCCTCCCGCCAAGCGCGCCATCACCCGCATCTCGACCGAGCGGCAATTGCTCCAGATGTTCGGCGCAGGCCTGACCCCGGCGGATATTGCCGACATTCTCGACACGGCGGAAATCCGAACGGTGAAGGCGGGGGAGGCGATCCTCACCGAAGGCGATATCGGCAATGACATCTATGTGATCCGGGTCGGGTCGATGATCGTGGAAAAGAAGATCGGCGGGAAAAACGTCTTCCTGTCCTATCTTCCCGCCGGCAGCTATGTGGGCGAAATGGCGTTGATCGCAGGCGGCCCGCGCACGGCCACGGTCAAGGCGACGGTCAAGTCCGAGGTCATCAGGCTGAACGGCGATGCCTTCGCCAGGCTGATGGCCGCCAAGCCTGCCCTGCTGGAACGCGCCCGGCGCGACATGGCGGCTCGGCAGGACGTCAACGCATTTGTCGAAAGCCGCAAGGACAGCTTCTCGACCGTCGTCGACATGTATTCGGAAACGGCGAAATTCCTGGTCGACAATGGCATAGGCGAAGCGACTGACGTTCTCCTCATCGACGAACATCTCTGCGTCGGCTGCGATAATTGCGAAAAGGCCTGCGCGGACAGTCACGACGGCCTCTCCCGCCTCGACCGGGAAGCGGGCCGCACCTACGCCCACCTGCATGTGCCAACGAGTTGCCGCCATTGCGAGCATCCGCACTGCATGGCCGACTGCCCGCCCAACGCCATCCATCGCGGCCCTGATGGAGAGGTCTTCATCGACGACAGTTGCATTGGTTGCGGCAATTGCCAGCGCAACTGCCCCTATGGAGTGATCCGCATGGACAGCGTGCCGCCCAAAAAGCCGGGTCTGCTCAGCTGGATGTTCTTCGGTGCTGGCCCCGGCCCGGGCGAACCGTCGAAGAAATGGCGCTACAAGAATGCGGAACCCGGCGTTGAAAAGCCGAAAAAAGCCATCAAATGCGACATGTGCTCGGGCATTGAGGGCGGCCCGGCCTGTGTGCGCGCCTGTCCCACTGGAGCGGCCATACGCGTGGCACCGGAGGATTTCCTGACGGTAGCCCGGCTTGGCGGGGAGGCGCGCTGATGGCGACGCCTGCCGCCAGCCCCATTCGCCGCGCCAGGGGCGAGGTGCTGCATGACGGCTTCCTTCGCCACGCCGGTTTTCGCTGGCTGAAGATCGCGACGATGATCTGCATACTGTCGATCGCCAGCTATATGCTGGTCGACGTCACGCCGCACCATAATGGCGGTAGCTGGTACGGCTATACCATGGGCACGATCGGCGCGCTGCTGATCCTGTGGTTGACCTTGCTCGGCCTGCGCAAGCGGGCGATGACGCGGGGACGCTGGTCGCTCAAGGCATGGACATCCGCCCATGTCTATCTTGGCCTCAGCCTGATCGTCATCGCCACGCTGCACACCGGCTTCCAGCTTGGCTGGAACGTCCATACGCTCGCCTATGCGCTGATGATGCTGGTGATCCTTTCGGGCCTGTTCGGCATCACCGTCTATGCGTCCTTGCCTACAGCCCTCAGCAACAACCGCGCCGAAATGACGCAGGTGCAGATGCTCGACGCGGTGCGCGCCATCGACCGGCAACTGCATGATGCCGCGCAGCCCCTGACTCATGAGCAGGCCGCGCTGGTGCGCCAGTCGCTGGAAGATGATCCCTTTGGCGGCGGCCTGGTGGCGCGCCTTTCCGGCCGCTATCCCCGTTGCGCCACGGCCCGGGCGCAGGCGGCGTTGCGCCGCTGGACGGGCGACACGCCGGATACCGGCAATGATCCGCTGGAAAGGGTCGATGCGCTGCTGGAACGCAAGCAGGCTATGCTGGCCCGCCTGCGCCGACACCTGAAGCTGAAGGCGCTGCTGGAAATCTGGCTTTACATCCATGTGCCCGCCACCTTTGCCCTGCTGGCCGCGCTGACCGCGCATATCGTCAGCGTCTTCTTCTACTGGTGAGCGTGAGATGAGCTTCCTAGTCCGTCAGATCAGCCTCACCGCCGATGGCCGCGAGATCGTTCGCGCCACGTCAATCGCCAAATCGCAACTTTCGCTGGGTCGAGCGGCGGAAAACGACATTCACTTGCCTGACCTGGCGCTGGAGCCCGATCATGCCCGGATCGAGCAGGTCGACGAGCGCACCGTCCGCCTGCGCGCCACCGGCACGCTGGGTTTCGAGCTGGAGGGCCGCACGGTCCTGCGTGCCGAGATCGATCCTGCCCAGGGTGCGGAACTACGCTTCGGGGGGCACCGCATCACCCTGTCGCGGGGTGAGGATGGAGCAACCGTCCTTTCCATCCGCCGCATCGACGCCGTGTCGGAAGCTTCGGAGGAAAAAGAGGAAGCGAGGGTCTTCTCGCTGCGCGGCCTGTTGCCGGGCAAGCGGCTGACGGCGTGGGGACTGGCGCTGGCGATCCTGATCGGATTCCTGGCCGTGCCCATCTGGAGCTATGCCAGCCGGCCGGCAAACGACATGCGCAACATCTACACGGTCGTGGGCGACAAGAGCTGGTCCTCCGGCCCGCTCAGCCAGGCGCATCACGCGCTCGAAGGACGTTGTGAAACCTGCCATCAAAAGGCGTTCGTTTCTGTCCGCGACAGCGCCTGCCAGACCTGTCACAAGGACGTGCACGACCATGCACCCGCCGCCCGCATCGCCATGGCGCGGGCAGAAGCGGGGCTGGGGGGCAAGTTGCTGGCAGGGGTAGCTGCCGCCTTTGGCAAACCGCCTGAGGGCGCCTGCGTCGATTGCCATCGCGAACATGAAGGGGCGGGTCCGATGCAGCCCGCGCCGCAGGCCTTCTGCACGGATTGTCATGGCACATTGAAGGACCGGCTCAAGGACAGCAAGATCGGCAATGCCGCCGATTTCGGCACCAGCCATCCGCAATTTTCCGTGCTGGTTCAAACGCGGCCGGGCAAACGCCCCAGCTTCTCGCGCAGATCCCTCGATAGCCGGCTGGCAGACGACAGCGGTCTCAAATTCCCGCATGACATCCATTTGTCCGCGACGGGCGGTGTCGCGAAAATGGCGCGGACGATGAAGGTGCAATATGGATTTGGCGACGCACTTGCCTGCAAGGATTGCCACAAGCCGACCGCCGATGGCGTACGCTTCCTGCCGGTGGACATGGAGCGCGACTGCCAGATGTGCCACAGTCTTGCCTTTGAGACGATCGGCGGCACAGTCCGCACGCTCCGCCACGGCCAGCCCGATCAGGTGATTGCTGACCTGCGCGCTTATTTCCGTTCGACCGGGCCGGTCGAGCCTCCGGCCCTCGGCGGCGTGGCGCGTCGTCGGCCCGGCGATTATGCTCAGGGACGGATCTACCACGCTTATTTCGGTGCGGCGGCCACTCGCCCCTCCCGCGCCGACGACGCGATACGTGCGGTATTCTCGAAGGGCGGCGCTTGCTATGATTGCCACACCGTCACGCCACCCGGCACCAATGGCAATGCGAATTGGCAGGTGCTGCCGGTACACCAGCCGATGCGCTACATGATGAACGGCTGGTTCGATCACGCCGCCCACAGGACCGAGAAATGCGAAAGCTGCCATGCAGCGCCAAGGTCGCATGACGCCCGGCAATTGCTGCTGCCGAAAATCGACAGTTGTCGCACCTGTCACGGCGGGGAAAAGGCGAAGGCGGACGTGCCTTCGGGCTGCGCCATGTGTCACAGCTATCATATCGGCGATGGTGCCCCATGGGCGCCCGCCACCCCGTCGCTGGACAAGGATATGCAAGACCGGAAAAAATTGACCAACTCGGCCAACCCCGCGCTTCCGCGCATGCCGAAGCCGGGCTGAACCGCAGGATCGAACAACTGCCTCTGCAGCAACCGATGCACATAAGGTCAGACAAGGGCAATAAGAGGGGGAGCAGACCAATGCTGATCGCGCAGGTCACGGACATCCATCTGGGCTTCGACCCGGACAACCCCGCCGAATTCAACCGCAAGCGGCTGGATCAGGTATTGAGGGCGTTGAATGACGGCCCCAACCGCCCCGATCTGCTGTTGGCGACCGGCGACCTTACCGACCGGGGCGATGCGGACAGCTACCGCCGTCTGGCGAACGCTTTCAGCCAGTGCGATTTTCCGGTCTGGCCCTGCATGGGAAATCATGACGACCGGGCGCATTTCGCCATGCATTTCCCGCACATTCCCGTCCAGGACGGCTTTGTCCAATATGTGATCCATCAGGACGGACGGCGGATCATCATGCTCGACACTCTGGAACCGGGGCGTCATGGCGGCGCTTTCTGCGAACGGCGCGCGCAATGGCTTGCCGCCCGACTGGACGAAGATGACGTTACCCCGACATTGATCGTCATGCACCATCCCCCCGTCGAAGTGGGCATTGACTGGATGAACACCCATCCCGACGAAGCGTGGGTGTTGCGCTTTGCCGCGACGATCGCTGGCCGCGCCAATCTGCAGGCGATCCTCTGCGGTCACATCCATCGTTCCGTCGTCGCGCCCTGGAACGGCACGACGATCGCGATCTGCTCATCAACCGCGCCGCAGCTTGCCCTCGACATGCGGCCGATGGACCCGGAGGCTCCCGACAACCGTCCGATGATCGTTGCGGACCCGCCGGCCTTCGCGATTCATCGGTGGACCGGAAACGGATTGATCACGCATTTCGAGACGGCGAACGATCATGTGATGCTGGCGAAATTCGACGCGGGCATGCAGTCGCTGGTTCGCACGTTGATGGATGAGCGGCCCTGACCTCTGGCGAAAGGCGTTGAGGGGCACGAACCGATTGAAGTAATCAGGCGAAGTCAAGCTGCGAGCGTACCCTGCGTCGAGGGGAGCAAAAGCTTTTCAGCCAGAGCGAGGCATTCTTCCAGTGACGGCCCCACCAGATGCGTGTCATGTCCATCCCAATGCCGAATACTCAACTCCCACAGAGTTTCGCCATCGATGCAGGCGGCACGGGCATCATGACCGGAGAATAGCAACGTTTCCCCAATCCGTTCCCGGTGGAGAAGATGACGAGCGACCGTTGTGTGGCTTTCATGATGCGCATTGAAACGCAACTGGATATTTTCGCTGTGGGCCGCCACCCAGGGAAGAAAATTGCTGTCCATTGTCCGGCCTGCTTTTCTTGAGGCGGGCTTCATAGTGGTCCCACTCAGGACCAATACTCCCAGCCCTGCGCAATGTTCCTCAAAATTTCCCTTCTTTACGCAGATCAATCAAATAGGGCGTCCCCGCGGAACAGGGGCGGCTGAGTCGTGTCGGATATGCATTACAGATATACCGATCCCGCGGCGGTCAGGTGAAGGAGAATAGTCGTTCGACCAATGCCAAGAGGATGTTTCAAAAGGACAAATAGCGGACTGTTCAAATTCCGTTGTTATTTCAGCACTTCTCCCGCCCAGGCAAAAATCGCCATATCGGCTGAATATAGCGGGCATCTATTGGCCCGTAGGGACGAGTATGACGGCAAGATCGCCCAAGGCGCTTCCTTCGGTTCGTCGCAAGATGCGCTCCAACTGCCTAAACAACTACTGGACTGCGCCAGACTGTTCATGCAGCAGAAAGGTCAAGGTTAACAGGCAGAGCACCCATGGCGCTCGCTCGTGGCGTCATGAAGGATTTGTGGGAAGACAATGGAGGGGTTTCTGACAGCCGAACACGCCATCATGCGAACGGCAGTCGGACGAAAAGCTGCGGTAACGCAGGCCCGACTGATCGAATTTGGAGGAGCAGCGTGATGAGTGTCATATCCAACAGCCCGAAATATCTGTTCGTTCTTGCCCTGCTGGCCGGCGCTTCGTCGGGCAGCCTGGCAGCACAGACGCAGGATCCGCCGTCAGCCGATGTATCTGCGACCGCTTATCTCCCGGCAGAGAAGACCGAAGGGCCGGAAATCAAGGGCATTATTTCTGCGCGCAGCGGCGACAAGATGCAGGTGACTGCGGCCGACGGCACCAAGTCGGTCATCGTCATCGACGACGCCACGAAGATCAGCGCCAGCAAGGGCTTTTTTGGCCTCAACCGCAGCAGGCTGGCTGCAGCCTCCCTGCTGAATGGCCTGCCGGTCACGGTCAAGACATTGCAGTCGGGCGGAGGCCTGGTGGCGAGCCAGATCAATCTTCAGAACAAGGATCTGAAGACAGCGTCGATGATTCAGAACGGCACCGCCCAGGGTTTTGAGGAACAGACGGCGGCCACTGCCGCACTGCGCGGCCGGATGGGCGAGATCGACCAGTATAATGTGAAAAGCACGACGAACGTCAATTTCGACACGGGCAAGGCCGTGCTGTCCGCACAGGCCAAGAACGACCTTTGCGCGACTGCGGCAACGGCCGAGGGGATGAGCAATGCCCTCCTGCTGGTAGTCGGCTATACCGATTCGACCGGAGGCGATGAATTCAACCAGGTACTGAGCGAGAAGCGCGCCGGCCGTGTGGTGAATTATCTGCAGCAGGCCTGCGGCTGGAAACCTTATCGCATGTTGACGCCCACCGGCATGGCCGAGGCTGATCCCCTGGCGAGCAATGACACCGTGGAAGGCAAGGCGCAGAATCGCCGTGTGGCGGTGAACATTCTTGTCAGCAAGGGGCTCGACGGCCTTTAAGATGCGTGGGGTGGACAGCAGTCTACCCCACCATGCTTTTCCAGCATCTGTTCAGCGCTGGGCTGAACAGATGCTGGAACTGCCGACACAAATTCGGCACTATCCATGTGACGGCCTTCGACAGCCACATTATTCAGGATCAACGGTCTACGAGCGGGTGATGTTTGGCCAGGAAGGCAAAAACGCCCTCGTTGAACGCATCGTTGCGATCGCCCGCGACCATGTGTCCGGCTCCGGGCACATTGAAAACCTCCGTCTGCGGCACCCGCTGTAACATGTCGGAGACGCTTTCATCATCGACGATATCGCTGTTTCCGCCCCTCACCAAAAGAGTGGGCACCGTCACCGCGCTGCTCACCTCTTCCAGTTGGCGCAATCTTGAGGGCGGCTCCGATGTCGGCCGCTGCGCCATGAGACGCGGATCCCAATGCCAGTGAAGACGTCCATCGTCTCGCAGACGCAAATTCTTCATCAAACCTGATAGATTGCGGGGCCGGGGGCGATCGGGATTATAGGCGGCAATTGCGGCCGCAGCCTCCTCCAGCGTGGCAAAGCCATTTGGATGGCTTGTCATGAAACGATGTATTTTATCAACGCCGGCCGCCGCCGGGCGGAGAGCGATGTCCACCATCACCAGTGCGCTGACCGATGGAGCAGCGCCACTGCCGATTGCGAAAAAGCTCGTTATACCGCCCATGGAAGCACCGACAAGCGCGACGGGTCCACTGAGGGTTGAAAGGATCACACGCAAATCCGACGCCAAGGCAGGAAGGGAATAATCGCCAGTCGGCGACCAGTCGCTATCGCCATGGCCGCGGGCGTCATAATTGATCACCAGGTACCCTTGCTCGATCAGCTTCGTCATTGCGCCGGACCAGGAATGGCGGGTTTGCCCGCCACCATGCAGCAGAACCACGGCGGGCGCTTCGAGCGACCCACCAATATCGCCAACAAGTGTCAGCCCATCCGAATTGCGATAGTGCCTCAGCGACAAATCAATCATCCGGGCGGTCTAGCAACGGCATGAGACCAGGTAAACCGCTGGCCGCAGATCGGACGGTCTTTCGCGTGACGTGCTATACGGTCGAACCACTGCGCGAAGGACTGGATCCGATCGAGGTCGAGGATGTATCAGCCGTCCACAAGCTCGACAGAGGGTCGCGAAATGCAGGACGGCGGCGGCGTACGCCCCTCAGCCGACGACGCGCGCCCGGCTCATCCGGGCATTCACAAGCGGTAGCGAATCCACGCCGAAATACATGTCGGTGTCATCGAGGAAGAATGTAGGCACGCCAAAGGCACCGCGCGCAATGGCCTCGTCGACTTCAGCGCGCAGGGCGTCCTTGACCTCCTGCATGGCTATGCGGTCCAACAGCCATGGTCCATCCACCCCGACCCGATCGCATATATCGAGCAGGACCGCATCTTCGCCAAGCGGCCGCTCGTCGCGGAAGATCGCCTGGAAGCAGGCGCGCGCGAAAGGAACAAGTTTACCCACCGGCCGAAGGACGAGGCATGCGCGCATCGCCCGGACGCTGTTCACAGGGTGTCCGGCCGGCGGAAAGGCGATCTTCACGTCGGTCACGTCCGCCCAATCCTGCATGACTTTCAGGTGATAATCGACCTTGCGCTTCGGCATTTTGTCCTTTGACTTGAAATATTCGATGCCAGGGTTCACCGCATTGAAGATCCCGCCAGCCAGCACAGGGCGCCAATCCACGCTGATGCCAAAGCTTTCTGCCAACGGAATGACGCGTTCGAAGGCGAGATAGCTCCACGGGCTGGAACAATCGAAAAACATTTCAAGCTTCATTTTTCTGCTCCTCAAGACCTTGGGGTCGTTGGAAGGCGTGGGAGCGCATGGCATCGATGCCGCCGCCCGCGGCAATGCCGCGCTGTACGGCCGGACGCGCGCGCAAGAGCGCGAACCAGGCCTGGAGCGCTGGATAGTCGTTCAGGCTCAAGCCCTGTGCCTTGTGCGTCATGATCCAGGGAAAGCATGCCATGTCCGCAATGGAGTAGTTGTCGCCAGCCACAAAGGCCCCGGTTCGCGCGAGTTGGGCATCCAGCACGGCATATAGCCGCCGGACTTCGCCGCCAAATCGGGTGATGGCGTAGGGCAGCTTTTCCGGTGCATAGAATAGGAAATGCCCGTTCTGTCCCGCTGCCGGACCCAGGCCCGCGGCCTGCCAGACAAGCCATTGGATCACGGCGTAGCGATCATCCGGCGCGGGATCGAGAAACCTTCCCGTCTTTTCCGCCAGATAGAGCAGGATCGCTGCACTCTCGAAGATGGCCTGTGGCTGCCCGTTCATCCCATGGCGGTCGACCAGCGCAGGGATCTTGCCATTCGGGCTGGCGGCAAGGAACCCCTCCGGCAATGTCCCGGCCGATGTCACGGGGCAGATTCGATAAGGCAGTCTCATTTCCTCCAGGCAGATGGTGATCTTCCATCCGTTCGGCGTAGGCGCGTAATAAAGCGCGAGATCGGGGCCGGTTTCGGTCATGGCACTTGTAGCGTGGACAGCAGGCGACGAGTGAGGGGATAGCCGCTGTCGTCCGGTATGGAGATCCAACTCTTCCCGCTGTCATCATCATGCAATTGCGGCGAAATCGGCCGACATTCGATTGTCGCCAGATGTGCTTCCGCCGCCGTAAAGTTGGGATGCTCCGCCAGGCGTTCCAGATTGCACAAAGTCGGGAAAATGACTTTTGCAAGCCCTGCTTCCGCTTCGGCGATCGCATCAGTTGCGGTGATCCAGAGCGCCCGGCCCACCTCGTCCGGGTCGACCCGAACAGTGCGATCACCGTCGTGCCGCGCAATATAGAAGCGCGTGTCGAAACGACGATGCGACAGGCGAGGATGCCACTGTGCCCAAGGGCGCAGCGCCAACATATCGAGGCTGATCCCCGCTGTCGCGAGCAGGCTGCTGAACAATGCCCCCTCTTTCAGCGCGCGTTGCATGGCCGGCACATCGACCGCGCCTCGCTGCGCGAAGCCCACGGCCAGGCCGGTTTCTTCCAGCGTCTCGCGAATGGCAGCCACGCGATGAGAGCGTTCGACCCGGTCCTCAACCTGAACATCGACGAACCTGGCATCGGTCGCGATCACGCCATCGTCCTCGTCCACCTGCCCGCCCGGAAATACCAGCGCGTTGGGTGCGAACCGAAGTTTAGCGCTGCGCTGGATCATGAGATGTTCCGCAGCTCGGTCCGGGCGGTCTGAGAACAAGATCAATGTCGCCGCGGCGGTACCGCAATTCGCCTCTACGGCTTTTTCGCTCTCGCTCATCCTGTGCTCCCCGCGCCGTTCGACCATTTCTTGTCATAAATAGTGCAATCGAACTATATATGGCGATAAAATTGCCTATAGCCCCAGCGAAATATGACGATTCCATATTTCCGTTGGTTGCATCGAATATAAAACGATGCTTTATCTTCAGTGAGCCAATGAGGATGATGCGGCGCCCGGTACGGGCTTCAATATCTGTCCGGTTGCATAGGAGAGTCTGAGATGCTCGACGTCAGCGGGCGCATGGGATTTGAGGATAGTCACGCGCAATTCCGAGATTCCGTGCGCAGATTTCTCGCCAGGGAAGCCGAGCCCTACCTCGATCAGTGGGAGGCTGAGGGCATCACCAGCAGAGCCTTTTGGAGGGCAGCTGGCGAGGCGGGATTGCTCTGTTCGAGCATGCCGGAGGCCTATGGCGGCGTTGGTCTCGATATCTCCTATGATCTCGTATTTCTCGAAGAGCTTTTTTATATCAACGCGCCGGTGGGTGTCAGTCTCCAATCCCTGATCACCGCACCCTATCTTTTGAACTACGGTTCGGAAGAACTCAAAGCCCGCTATTTGCCGGGCATGATCAGCGGCGAAATCGTCACGGCTTTGGGAATGACGGAGCCAGGCGGTGGATCAGACGTCAAGAATTTGCGCACTACCGCACGTCGCGATGGTGATCATTATGTCATCAACGGCAGCAAGCTGTACATTTCCAACGGCCTTTTGTCTGATCTCGTATTTCTGGCGGTGCGGACGGGAGAAGAGGGCGCCAAGGGCGTTTCGCTGATCCTGGTGGAGGCCGATACACCCGGCTTTGAGCGGGGACGCAATCTGGACAAGATCGGCCTGCATGGCGCTGATACGTCCGAATTGTTCTTCAACGACATGCGGGTACCTGTCTCCAACCTTCTGGGCGAGGAAGGGCAGGGCTTCCGCTACATGATGTCGGAGTTGGGGCAGGAAAGACTCGCCATCTCGACCAGCGCGCAAGCCCAGGCGCAGCGGGCCTTCGACGAAGCCGTCCGCTTCGTCAAGGAACGAACGGCGTTCGGTCAGCCGATATTCGAATTCCAGAACACGCGGTTCACCCTGGCCGACATGGCGACGCGGTTGCAGGTGGGATGGGCGCATCTCGACTGGGCGCGGACGCGGCATTTGCAGGGTCTGCTTCGCTCGGAAGAGGCGGCCGCGGCCAAATTGTGGCATTCGGAGAATCTTTGGCACATCGTTGACGCGGCGCTGCAACTTCATGGCGGCGCCGGGTACATGAACGAATATCCGATAGCCCGGCTTTGGCGTGACGCGCGCATTCACCGCATCCATGGCGGAACTTCGGAAATCATGAAGGAAGTGATCAGCCGGAAAATTCGTTAGGCGGTGTAATCTGGGCCTACGACCGGCCCGGAAATCGAAAGGAATAATGGGTTGTCCAGCTTCATTGATGTCCATTCGCATGTCTCGCCGCTTTCTTTTCCTGCGGCCCCAAATGACAAGGTCGCATCGCGTTGGCCGTGCATGCAGTGCCAGTCTTCTATTGAAGGCACGTTGATGATTGGCGAGACGCCTTTCAGGAAGCTGGATGCGCGTTCCTGGGATGTAGCACGCCGGATCGAGGACATGGACCGGGATGGCGTGGACGTGCAGGTCCTTTCGCCCATGCCGGAACTGCTGTCCTATTGGCTCGACGTCGATGACGCGCATATAGTGTGCGACGCAACCAATCACTTGATCGCCAGCATGGTCTCTGCTGCTCCATCGCGTTTTAGAGGGCTGGGGTCGGTTCCCTTGCAGGACCCGCATGTCGCGGCTCGCATGGTTTCACGACTGAAGGCGGAATTCGGCCTGGTGGGAATTGAAATCGGCAGCAATATCAATGGAAAGCTGCTCGGCGGCTCAGAATTTGATCCCTTCTGGGAAGCCGCCGAAGCGGAAGGCATGGCGGTTTTCATTCATGCGCTTCATCCTATTGCGGCAAAGACGCTCCCGGCTGATGTTGGCTTCACAGGATTTGCCCTTTTCCCGGTGGACACCGGCATGACAGCGGCCGCAATCATCATGGCGGGCGTGTTGACCCGTTTTCCTCGCCTGCGTGTAGCCTTCAGCCATGGAGGAGGCACGCTCGGCGCGATGTTGGGGCGGTTGCAGCTCGGCTGGCTGGGCACCAATGGATTTGAAGGGAAAAGCACTATCGGTCCGATCGATCAGGCGCGCCAATTCTTTTACGATACAAATGTCTATGATCCGGACTATCTCACCTATCTGGCAACGCAAATGGCACCTGGGCAGGTGTTCGCCGGCACGGATTATCCCTATATGATCATGCAGACGGACCCGGCTCGCTGGATACGCTCAATCGGCTTACCCACCGAAGCAGAGCACAGCATCTGTTCGGGGGCAGCCGCCCGATTCCTCGCCGAAACTTCTTGGACGGCGATGACAACTTCGCGCTGACGCCCCCTTCCGAACGGCCCATGATATCATGGGGACGTCTCGATCTTGATGATGGGTCTTGGTTGCAGATGTAATTCAGCATAGATAAAACATCTGTATAAATTGATGCAGCAGTGCCATGCACAGGCTGGACGGAGATGGAATTCATGGCGAATGAAGCGAGCAGAGGTCCCCTTGCCGGCATCAAGGTGCTGGAGATCACCCAAATGGTGGCTGGTCCGCTGGCCGGGACGATGCTGGCGGACCTTGGGGCATCGGTGGTCAAGGTTGAGGGGCTGAAGGGAGATCCCTTCCGGAACGTCAAGCCGCAGCATAAGGGCATGTGCTCACATTTCTTTGCGGTCAATCGGCATAAGCGCAGCATAGCGCTGGACCTGAAGAGCGAAGAAGGGCGCGCCGTCGCGCAATCGCTCGCGGCGGAATGCGACGTCATGCTGGTGAACGCGCGGCCGGCGGCACTGCAGCGGTTGGGGCTCAATTATGAACAGCTCAAGCTCAGCAATCCTCGCCTTATCTATGTGATGATAACCGGCTTCGGACCCGATGGGCCTTATGCCGACAGGCCGGCTTTCGACCAGGTGATTCAGCCTCTCACCGGGGCCATGGCGTTGCAGGGACCTGAAGGGCCGCCGATGCCGCTGCGGTCCATGTTCGTGGACAAATACGCAGCCAGCACCGCAGTCAGCGCGGTCAACGCGGCGCTCTTCCACAGGGAGCGTAACGGCGGCGAGGGGCAGTTGATCTCTGTTCCGCTGATGAAATCCTTCGCCTTCTTCTCGCTGGTCGACAATCTGCATAACCTTTGTTTTATCGAAGGGGACGAACGCACGCCGGTCATCAATATCACCCGCCCGTTTCGAACAGCCGACGGAATGTTCATGGGACATATTCAGACGGACGAACAATTCGCGGCGATCAGCAGGGTACTGGATGTAGAACATCTTCTAGAGGATGATCGATTTTCCAACCCGATCAGACGTGTCCAGAATTACGAAGCCTTGTGGCACGAACTGGAAAAGGGTGCGCTGAAATTCACATCGATGGAACTGGAGGAGATCGCCGTGCGCGAGGGCCTTCCAGTAGGCAAGGTCAATACGGTCGAGGAGTTTCTTGCCGATCCGCAGGCGCGTCACCTGGAATGTGTCAGGGAGTATGACACAGAGGACTATGGGCCGGTGCGTGTCGCCGCTCATCCTGTCGACTATTCCCATTCGCCCGCTACGGTGGGCGGTGTAGCGCCCAGGATCGGGCAGCATAGCGATCAGATCTTGCGCGAAATCGGGATCGACGAAGAGCAGATCAATGCAATGCGGGCATCCGGCGTCATCTGCTGACCGTCGGGGATATATCGAAGATGTGAGCGCATGGCCGACACATCAGAACCAAGCGTTATAATCTGTCGAGCTTTAATTGGCCGGCGATCGGTCGTCCAAAGGCGAATGCGGAGATGATCGGATTATAATATTCGCGATAATGCCGGACCCTGCCATCATCCAGATCGATGCGCAGGACATAGCGATTGCGATATTCGGCGCCCGTTGTCATCGTGACATGCCCTTGCCCTTC
Organism: Sphingobium sp. R-21; assembly: GCF_049913335.1. Taxonomy (NCBI): domain Bacteria; kingdom Pseudomonadati; phylum Pseudomonadota; class Alphaproteobacteria; order Sphingomonadales; family Sphingobiaceae; genus Sphingobium; species Sphingobium sp. R-21. The sequence continues at coordinate 1,237,518 of NZ_CP184375.1, forward strand.
GAAGAAGATGCGGGATCCATCCGAACTGACGAAAAGCTCCATCTCCGTGAAGGGGTGCAACTGCTTTTCGAACTGGAAAGCGGCTCGCCAGAAGTCGAGGCATTCCGGAATTCCCTGATAGACGCGAAAAAAGCCGGATTCAGTTCGTCCGCTTTCGCTGAACGGCAGGTCGATGACGATATCCTCGTGCATCAGCGCCTCAAGACCTGCGAGATCCTTGGTTTCAAGCGCGAGCTGCCAGGCCCGCAAAACCGACAAGGAGCGCACCCGTTCTTCAGCGTCATCCGGCGGACTGTCATAGCCTTCAATCAAGGCGTCGAGATGTGTCGATCGGTCCCGCATGCCACTCATCATGCCTCCGGAAATTGATTCAGGCGCCCGGCTGACCCGCCGCGGCGCGTCCCGCCAGCATTCCGAACGTCGCCGATGAGGAAAGCGACGTGCCGCTGAGATAGCCGGCTCCATGGAAACCGCCAACGACCTCGCCCGCCGCGTACAATCCCTGGATCGGCTCACCCATCCAATCGGTGACCGCCATGTCCCCGTTTGTGGTGATCCCACCATAAGTGGAGGTCAGCGCATTGGCGGTGGCTGCAATGCAATAGGGCGGCGCATCGACCGTCATGAGGTTGCTGGTCCGTCCAAAATCCGGATCGCTGCCATTGCGAACATTGGCGTTGTAGCGTTTTACCGTCGCTTCCAGAGCATCCGGATCGATCGCCATCGCCCGCGCCAGATCGGCGATCGTATCGGCCGTCCGGATATAACCGGCAGCGATGCCTTCGGGATAATTGTTGACCGAGCTGTCGTCAAACGCCGTTTCAAGCAGCTTGCTGTCGAACAGCTGGAAGGCGATGCCCCCCGTTTGCGCCATGCCCGCGCCGCCCAGCGCCTTGTAAGGCTGCCCTTCGTTGACAAAGCGCTGGCCCTCGGCGTTGACCATGATGCCGCCCGACAGGAAGCTGAAGAGCAATGGCGGAACCTCATCCGCACCCTGCACGCCATGGGGATAGTTGCGAATGGCGCCACCGAAGGAGCCGGAGACGTAGCCCAGATCCGCAAGCCCCGCCCCGAGATCGCATGCCAGCATGAGACCATCGCCAGTGTTCGCGACTCCTCCATGCTTGACGGCGCTCAGCAGTTCCGGCGCGAACACACCGATCAGTTCGCGCGAACGCGAAAATCCGCCGGTGGCAAGGACGATGCCGCGTTTCGCCTCGATTGACATGACTTCGTCGCCATAAGCGACCATGATTTCGCGCACGCGGCCCGTTTCCCCATCGCGCATCAGCTTCATACCGGCGCATTTCGATGCGTAGACGATGTTGGGATGGGCAAGGGCCGCCATGTGCATGTTGGTGACCACCCGACCCGTACCGGTTTCGTGGAGGCATCGGTCCATCGAATTGAGTTTGAACTTTGCGCCATGATCCTTGAGGAAGTGATAGGCTTCCAATTGATGCTTGACGAATGCGTCGACCAGCACCGGGCTGTTCCGGTTCTTTCCGGACGCGAAAAGACGCTGGCGCAGCACTTCTGGACCGTCATCAAAGCCTGCTTCCTGCATCAGGTCAGTGCCCGCAAAGATGAAGCCCCCCCCGGCCATGGCTGAACTGCCGCCCGCCTGAGACGCTTTTTCGAGGAAAAGGACCTGGGCGCCGAGTTCGGCAGCCTCCAGCGCGGCGCAATGTCCGGCAATGCCGCCGCCAAGCACGACCACATCGGCAGAATGGGGAATTTGACCCGTTTCGCGTATCATCGGCTCTTCTCCCGATCAGGCGTCATAGCCGGCGCCGTGTCCCGTCGCGAGGCGGGCGATGCCCCATGCCCCTTCGGGATAGCCCCTGCCGCGCCAGGCGATGTGAAGATCGGGGCGCAACAGGAAAACCGAGCCCTTCAACGTATCACGAACATGAGGCTCGTCCAGCCTGATGACATCAAGTGGCGCGCCGATTTCGGCAAAGGCGGACTCCATCTCGGCGCTGTCATATGTGCCGGTCAGATCGAGCAGAGTGTAATCGTCGCCAAGCACATCCTGCAAAGCGCGTCCGTCCTTCAACCACATATGCGGAATACGAATGCCGGGCCGACCGTGGGGAACGATGCGGCTGAATTCCCAATGGGGCATATTGCCGGGTTCATGCGCCACGAGCGTGGAGCCTGCGTAGGAATAGCAGGTTTCTGCACCGACCATGCCGTGCATGCGCCCGTGCTGGCGCACGAAGGTGGCGCCCAGCCGCTCGCGCGCGGCTTCGCCCACGGGACCGAATTCATATACCTCCCGCGTGATGGTGGCGGGCCAGTAGGCCGCACCGTCGGCGGCCCAGCCCGACGCCTCGATGTTTCGCTGCGCGACCGGGCGTCTTTCTAACTCGTAGGAGTTGAGCAGTTCCGGTCCGCCCCATCCATGGATCGTTCCGGCGAGTTTCCACGAAAGATCGATCGCGTCGCCGATGCCGGTATTCATGCCAAGGCCGCCCGTAGGGATCACAAGATGGACAGAATCGCCGGCCAGCAGCACACGGCCTTCGCGGTAGCGCTCCGCGAGGCGGAGATGCGGCCGCCAGGTCAGCACATGTTCGATGTCGATTTCGCAGTCGAAACCGATATGCTCGCGCAGGACCTTCCTGAAATCCGTGTCTTCGGGCAGCGGCGTGTGAAAGGTGAATTCCTGGCGAGACCCCTGGGCCACCAGCGATCCGCCGGAGAGGAAGCTGTAGTGGCGGCCCTTCGGCACAGCCATCCGATCGTAAAGATCCTTCGATTTGAAGATGACCTGGCGCATATCGGTGGGCGCGGAAACACCCGTAAGCCTGATGCCCAACTGCTTGCGCACCGTGCTGCGTCCGCCGTCGCAGCCCACCAGGTAACGGGCGCGGAATGTCTCCACCTCTCCGCTGCCGTCGGTGCGTTGCGCCTTAACCGTGACGCCAGTTTCATCCTGTTCGATGCTCGACAATTCCAGACCGTAGCGAACGGTCGTGTTTGGCGTCTCGCTTTCTGCGACTTCCCGCAACAGCGGTTCGATCGCATTCTGGGAGACAAGCTGATAGGGTTCTAGCGGGATCGTGCCGTCGTTCGTGGCGGCCACCAGGGCGCGCTTTTCATCGACGCAAGGGAAGGCGATCTGAGCCAGGGGCGGCTCGTTCATCGTCCGGACCAGCAACACATCCATCGGATTATCGCCCGGATAGCCCAGCGCGCGAATCCGATCGACTATGCCCATCCGGCGGTAGATTTCCATGGTACGGGCGTTCGACCGGTCCATTTTAGGCCAGGGAGCGGTGCTTGGATCGCGTTCCATGATCATGGTACGGATGCCCCGGCGGCCCAGGTCGATGGTCATCGTCAAACCGACCGGGCCGGCGCCGGCGATGATTACATCGAAATCGAATGCCTCTTCGCTCACCGCGATGTCTCCTCTCCGACGTATTGTTCTTGCCGGATTGATGCCGTTTGCATGTCGGGGGCGGCAGTGACAATTTTGTCAAACCGGGTATGCGATCTGAAGGCCGCTTCCTTGACCGCCAAGCACGTCAAGGCGTAGGCTTTCTCCATCGATTTAAAACGATATGATAAGGAGTGATGCCATGGGGAGCCAATGTGCGCTATCGTCTCCCGTCCCTTAACGCCCTACGTGCGCTGGAGGCAGCCGGAAGGCGCGGCAGCCTCTCCGCAGCGGCCAAGGAACTTGGCGTCTCTGTGGGTGCTGTCAGCCGGCACATAAGCTTGCTCGAGGGCTTTTTCGGCCGCACCCTCCTGCGCCGTCAGACCTCCGGCGTGGAGCCGACGCCCGATTGTGTCGCCTATCTTGCGTCACTTGCGCGCGCGTTCGGCGAGATCGACAGTGCGAGCCACCGCCTCGCGACCGATCGGCAGCGCGACAATAGATTGAGGCTCCGCTTCTACTCGACCTTCACGACCGAATGGTTGGCAGGCCGGCTTTCGGATTTCAGGGCGCTGTACCCCGATATTCACCTCGATCTCAGCCTTTCGATCAAGGACGCCGAGTGGCGGGACGACGATTTCGATATGGCATTGACCGGCAGGCCGCCGCAGGGCGATGATTTCCGCTGCGACAGGCTGTTTGACACGTACCTCGCACTCATATGCTCTCCTGCCTTGCTGAAGGGACGGCAATGGATCGAGCCTCTGGATTTGGAGCGGGAAACCTTTCTCACCTCACCCCGGGAGTCGGAGCTGTGGTTGCCGCTTTTGTCGGCGTTGGATGTGCGCCAGTTCCCTCAGCAGCATCATATCGGATTCGACTCCCTCAGCATGACGTACCAGGCTGCCCGGCAGGGCGCGGGCATCGCGCTTGGCAATCTCTTCCTGATTGCTGATGACCTGCGCGCCCGTCGCCTGATCATGCCCGTCAATCAGATTTTTGACGCCCATCTGCCGCACTATATCGTAACCCGACGGGGCCGCCCCGATGGGCCTGCGCTGACGGCGTTCCGGACATGGCTGTTGCAAGTCACGCGCGATGCCGAGGTGCAGCTTGATGCGCTGTTTCAGGGATATGTGCGCCGCGACCTGCCGATTGATCCGAAGACGCTGGGTTCCGGCACGCCGCCAGCGTGCCGCGCCGCCCTGGATTAGGACACCGGCCTTCCATCGGCTGGAAGGTGCGATAACATTGCTGGATGGGACGTTCCTGATATCGCTTGCAGGCTCGTCACCGAACCGAAATTGTCGTTAGCTCACCATTTCTCACCTGGTCGATCAGGACGAACTTCTGGACCTTGCCAGTTGGATTGAGCGGAAAGGTGTCTGTCGGGACCCACAGGGCAGGAACCTTGAACGACGCCAGCCGATCGCGGCAGTGCTGATGCAGTTCCTCGAAATCGAGCTGGTGCCCATCGGCAGCCTGCACGATGGCGACGATGATCTCACCCCATTTATCGTCAGGAACGCCGATCACTGCGGCTTGCGCGACGTTCGGATGTTCGAACAGGACATCTTCCACTTCGCGGGGGTAAATATTGATGCCGCCGCGGATGATCATGTCCTTCAACCGGCCGGTGATCGACATGTAGCCGCGCTCGTCGAGCATGCCGAGGTCTCCCGACCGCAACCACCCGTCGGGCGTGAACGCCGCGCGGGTTTCTTCCTCCCGCCCATAATAGCCCAGCATGACCTGTGCACTCTTGAAGCACATTTCCCCCTTCTCTCCGGGTGGAAGAGTGGCACCCGTCTGCGGATCACGAATTTCGATCTGCATGCCGGGCAAGGCGCGGCCCAGGGTATTTGACAATTCGTGCGCGCCGTCGCCGATTGCGGTGTTCGTGACCGGCCCGCCAGCCTCGGTCTGGCCGAAACATATCATCATGCGGCAACCGATGCGATCGGTCACCCGTTCCAGCAAGGCGGGCGGCACGGGCGCCGCGCCAGCCACGATAAAATCGATGCTGGAAAGATCATATTTCGCGAAATCCGGCCGATCCAGCATCGTGACCACCATGGTGGGGACCAACAGCATCCCGTTGCAACGCTCGGTTTCGATCAGCTCGAGGGCCAGATCAGGGTCCCATTCACGCATCTGTACGAAGGTGCCATGTTTGGAGATCGTCGCCAGCAATGAAACGACCGCTCCCCCGATATGGTACATGGGCATGGCGTTGAGCCAGACGCCATATTCGGGCAAGCCGCAACAATTGGCGACATTGCGGGGCGGGTTGATCAGGCCATGATGCAGGATCGCGCCCTTTGGCCGTCCGGTCGTCCCCGATGTAAACTGAATGATCACCGGATCACGCGGATTTACGTGCGGCAGTTCGCGCGCAGCGTCTCCGTTCGCCAGGAATGCATCCCAATCGGAAAAGGAAATGAGGGCAAGTTCAGGGAGCGTATTGTCGCGGACTGCCATCGCGACATCGGCAATATCGTTCGCCCGCCAGGAATCTGCATGGAACAGCGCAGTCGCCTCGCAATCCTGCAGAATGCCCGCTAATTCAGCTTCGCGATACATCGGATTGGCGGGAACAAGCACCATGCCCGCCAGCGCGGTGCCGAATTCGAGGATCACCCACTCCGGGCAATTGGGCGAGCACACGGCGATGCGGTCGCCTGGCTGGAAACGGGCAAGAAGCGCGCGCGCGGTCTGCTCGGCTTGCTGCAGCAACTGGGCGTAGGTCCAGCGCCGCCTCCGCGCGGCGTCGGCAACGCCATCGACCATTGCAATACGGTTTCCTGCGTCCTCAGCGGCCCGCCGGATCAGGCCTCCCAATGTCATGTCGAACGACTTGGCATCGAAGGAGGAGTCTCCAACGGCATTTGAGTGTTGCAAGCCTGATCCGTTGGGCTGATCGGCAACCTCGTTCGACACCATCACTCTCCCTGGCGGCTTGATCCGAATGACCCGTCGCGACTATTTATCCTGACGTCTATCGGCCTTGTCGATCCACAGTGTCTGGCTGGCTGAATAGCCTTGCCAGCCAGGCTTTTCGAAGAAACCCTGATGATCGATGTTCTGATGACTGCATGCCGGCTGTCAATTCGTATCCTGTAACTACCAGATATATGGCAGTTTCCGCTTCACCTCGTTCGTCGCTCAAAGTGCTGCTATCCAACTACCCGAAATGAAGTGCGGAATGTCAGCGCTGTCCAATCCCGGGCACGAGAATCCGACGGCGCGCAGGGCTTGTCTGACCGGCAGAGCACAGGAAGAATGGAGAGACGAATATGACCAGCGCCGAAACGTCGCTTACCATCGTTGAAAGGCGCGGGCCGATCGAGATCCTCACGCTCAACCGCCCGGAAGCCCTGAATGCAATGAGCCCTGAGCTGGCGGACGAACTAGCCGCCTATTTTCAGGATCTGCATGCGCGCCGCGACGTGCGCGTTGTGCTGTTGCGCGCGGAAGGACGCGTCTTTTGCGCGGGTGGAGACCTGAATTCCCCGGCCTTTGCAGCGCCTGGTCCAGGACGGGTGCAGCGCCAGTACGACATCCAGATCCGTTATTCGAACGTAATTCGCGCCATGCGGTCCTGTCCGCAACCCATTATCTGCCTGGTCCAGGGTCCGGCGGCAGGTGCCGGATTTTCCCTCACCCTGGCCTGCGACGTGCGATATTGCACCCCCCAGGCGAAGTTTCACGCAGCCTATGTCAGGATAGGCGTCGGCGGCACGGACATGGGATCGGGCTATTTCCTCCCGAAGCTCGTCGGCCTCTCTGTCGCGTCCGAATTCCTGCTGTCCGGGCGTTTCATCTTTCCGGACAGGGCGCTGGCGACCGGTCTGGTGAGCGCGGTGGTCGAAGCGGAAGAATTGCTTGATTGCGGGCTGGAGCTTGCGCGGGACATGCTGAAGGCGTCCCCGATGGGGCTGCGCATGACCAAGGAGTCGATCAATGCGCAAGCGCAACTCGGCAGCATTGAAGCCGCCCTCGCGCTTGAAGACAGGCAGCAGATCATGCTGATGGAAACAGCCGATCATCGTGAGGCGATCGCCGCCTTCAAGGAAAAGCGGCCCCCAAGCTACACGGATAGCTGACCGTACTCTTTCATCAGAGAGAGGATGAAGGTGCGTGAAGCATTGTCACCCAGGATTACGAGAGGATAGGGGGCCGGTTGATGCGTTCAGCAGCGCGACGACTATGTCCGGCGCCAGAACGATGCCTCAGATGCTCAAGGCGAGTCTGGTGGCCTGGTCGATCGCGCGTACGGCATCGAGTTCGCCCGCGACATCGGCGCCGCCGATGATATGCACCCTTTCGACCGGCATCCGGGCAAGCAGTTCCTCATAAAGGGAACGTTGCGATACCTGGCCGGCACAGACGATGATGGTGTCCGCCGCGATCCGGCGCTCTTCTCCATCGACCGCAATCACCAATCCGGCCGGCTCGACACGGCGATATTCCACCCCGCCGAGCATCTCGACCCCGGCTCTTTGAAGCTTGTCCCTGTGAATCCAACTGGTGGACACCGATTGCGCAATGCCGGCGGGCCGCGCATTCTTGCGCTGCATCAGCGTGATATGCCGGCGAGGACGGGCTTCCGCGCGTTGTACGATCCCGCCAGGGGCCCGCAGGCTCATGTCCAGTCCATATTCCTCCGCGAATTCGCTCAGCGTTGGAACATCATCCGGATCGCCGAGCAGGAATTCTGCGACATCAAAGCCGATGCCCCCAGCGCCTATGATGGCGACGTTCGTGCCGACAGGTTTGTGGTTGCGGAGTATGTCGACGTAGCTTAGAACGCGCGGGTCGTCGGCACCGGGAATGTCGAGTTTTCGCGGGACGACGCCGGTCGCGATGACCACCTCATCATAGCCGCCCTGCACCAGTTCGTCCGCGGAACATGGATGATTGAGGCGGATGGAGACATTCTCTTCGGCCAGACGCTGTTCGAAATAGCGCAGCGCCTCGTTGAACTCGAATTTCTCAGGTACTTCGCGCGCCATGAGAAGTTGGCCGCCCAGCCGCTCGCCCGCTTCGAACAAGGTCACATCATGCCCTCGCGCGGCTGCGTTGAATGCGAAATTCATGCCTGCCGCGCCGCCGCCTGCGACTGCGATCCTTTTGGGCAGGGGAGCAGGCGTGACGACCAGATCAATCTCATGCCCTGCCCGGGGATTGACCATGCACGAAACACGCAGGCTCCGCAGCGCGCGGTCTAGGCAGGCCTGATTGCACGCAATACAGGTTGCGATGCTTTCCGGCCGATTAGCCTTGGCCTTGGCCGCGAACAACGGGTCCGCGAGGAGAGGGCGCGCCAATGAGACGAAATCTGCGACACCTGTAGACAGCAGGTCTTCCGCCACTTGTGGATCGTTGATGCGGTTGGACGCTATGACGGGGATGGATACTGCCTCCTTCACCTGCCTTACGGCGTAGGACCAGGCCGCACGGGGGACCATTGCCGCAATCGTGGGTATGAAGGATTCATGCCAGCCGATGCCGCTATTCAACATCGATGCCCCAGCCTTCTCGACAAGCATGGCCAGAGCCTGCGTCTCTTCCAGCGTCATCCCGTCCGGAACGAGATCGACCGCGGAAATGCGGTAGATGACAAGGAAATCGTCAGGCACCTGCTGCCGCACGGCCCGGACGATTTCCTGCGGCAGCCGCACCCGGTTTTCGAAGGAACCGCCAAATGCGTCTATTCGGTCGTTGGTCGCTTTGGCCGTGAACTGATTGATCAGATAACCTTCCGATCCCATGATCTCGACACCGTGATAGCCCAGTTCATGGGCCAAACGCGCCGCCTTGGCGAAATCATCGATCGTCTGCCAGACTGCGTCGGTTGACAAGGCCGTCGGCGCGTATCGGCTGATCCGGGCTTTTAAAGCGGATGCACCAACGCATTCAGGAAGTTTTGCGTAGCGCCCTGCATGAAGCAGCTGCATGCATATCTTCGTCTCCGTGCCGCGCACAGATCCGACGATGGCGCTATGCCATGCTTCATCGCGCCCGCATTCCAGCCAGGGCGCTTCCTCATCCAGTCGACCAACGGCATTGGGGGACACGCCGCCAGTAATGATCAATCCAACACCGCCTTCGGCGCGCTCGCGATAAAATGCGCCAATTCGCTCATCAGCGCGGTCCAGCCGCTCAAGCCCGGTATGCATCGCACCCATGACAAGGCGATTGGACAGCGAAACGCCTCTGCGCCGCCATGCGGCGAACAACCGGGGATAGGCTGGATCTTCTGTCTGCATTTGCGTCATCGGGTTACGCTCCTGACTCGGCTGGTACGCGGACATGCCAGGCAAGACCAGTCGCGCGCTTCCAATTAACGAGGATGCGAAAAGCAGCCGCAAAGCAGGGCTGGGCGCGCTGCCTGTCTTTTACATCAGTGACGATGGACTATCATCCCGATGCCGTTCGGGATCAGCACTGACGCCCAGATTTCACAGCTTTGATGGAGAGGCAGGATGGAGGCCCAGGACATCTACGATGCGCACCGCGCTTATCTGCGGCGCTTTGCGGAGGCTGAAATCAAGCCATTTTCCGCCATCGTCGATGAAGAGGCACGATTTCCAACGGAGTCTATCGCAGCAATCCGTAAGCTTGATCTGCCTGGGCTGGCCTTCCCCGCCGCGTTTGGCGGCGGCGACGGTGACCTGATGGCGCAGGTGCTCGCGGTCGAGGAAATCGCACGGGTTTGCGCCTGCACCGCTCATCTGATGCTCACCAGTTGGGTCGCGATCATGCCGTTGATCGTCGCAGGCAGCGCTGAGTTGAAGGAGCATATTGTACCGCAAGTGGCGGCGGGGCGCGCGCAAGCCAGCTTCTGCCTGACGGAACCCGGCGGAGGTTCCGACGTGGCGGGTATCCGGACGGTGGGCGAACCAACCGCCGGAGGCTGGCGGCTGAATGGCGCGAAAAGATTCATCTCCAACGCCGGAGTTGCCGACTGGTATGCGGTGCTCGCGCGGAATGCGACCGGTGGCTTCGGCATCTTCATGGTCCATCGCGACGATCCCGGCGTCTCCTTTGGCCGAGCGGAACGAAAAATGGGTATGCGGGGATCGCCGCTTGCCGATGTGCTCTTTGTTGATTGCTTCGTGCCGGAGGGCCGCGTGGTGGGTGATCCGACCGCAGGATATGCAACCATGATGGACATATTGACATATAGCCGGCCGCTGATTGCGGCGCATGGGCTGGGCATCGCTCAGGGAGCGCTGGACGAGACGATTGCCTATACCAGCCAGAGGACGCAGTTTGGGCAGCCCTTGTCCCGTTTCCAGATGATCCGCGGCATGGTTGCGGACATGATGGCGGAGGTGGAGGCGGCGCGCAGCCTGCTCTATCGCTGCGTCGCCATTGCCGGAAAGAATGACGAGCGTGCCCGCGCGTTCGCCAGCATGGCGAAGCTGCTATGCACCAACGCGGCGATGTCCATCACGACCAATGCCGTGCAGCTTCACGGCGGTTACGGGTATATCGCGGATTATCCGGTGGAACGAATGATGCGCGACGCCAAGGTCACTCAGATATGGGAGGGGACCAACCAGATTCAGCAACTTCTGATCGCAAAGCACGCTTTCTCGCCGTTTGAGAGTCAGGATTCCTGACGCCACGGCAGGAGCTGTTCAGGCCGCGACGACGACCCGCACCATTCCGGCCGGACGCTGTTCCAAAACAGCGAACGCCTGTTCCGCGTCTTCCAAAGCGAAGCTGTGGGTGACAAGGCCGGCCAGAGACAATTGGCCGCTCCGCACCAGTTCCGTGACGGCCCATAAATCGCTCAACGTCGACGAATAGCTGCCAACGATCTCGATTTCCCGGGTCATGAGGCCAGTGTAGCTAGTGGCCAGCGAAACCCTTTCGTCACGCACCGAACCAAGTACCAGCCGCCCGCCCTTGCGCAGCATGCGGATCGCCTCGTTCGGCGCTGCTTCCGCACCGCTGAAATCAATGACCGCGTCCATTTCGCCAAAATCCGCCTTGCACGCCCGGCCTGCGCCCTCCAGGCCGTGGATCACGGGAATGCCCAACTCGCTGATCCGCCTGGCTGTTCCCTCGCTGTTCACCACCGCGACCAGAGTGACGGCCGGATCAAGCGCGCGGCTTATCTGCAATATGTTGGTGCCCACGCCTCCCGACCCGATCACCGCGAGTTTGCCGCCTTGCGGAAGGTTCGACCGGCGCAGTGCATGGAAGGCGGTGGCGACCGCATCGGGCAACAGAGCCGCCTGCTGGGGGTCCAGGTCGTCCGCCGGCACAAGCCGGTCTGATCGCCAGATCATCTCCTGAGCAAGGCCACCCGCACGATGAACCCCCAGCATTTCGCCGGATGCGCAGTGATTTTCCCGACCAGAGATGCATTCCTGGCATCGCCCGCACGTCAGCAGCGGATGAAGAACGACCTTGGAGCCGGGCTGAGGGCCACATCCAGGATCAGCCTCAATCACTTCGGCCGCAACTTCATGCCCTGGAAATATCGGATAGGCGGCGCCCATGGGCAGCTTCATGCCATGCAACAAATGCAGGTCGGTGCCGCAGATGCCGCATGCCAGCACCTTCAGGCGCGCCCAGCCGGCCGGGCGCGCTTCCTTCGGTGCATTTTCCAGCAACAACTGACCTGGTGAAACAACGAGGCGAAGATTGGCGGGAGCTGTGTCCATCACGGCAACCTATCCCAAAGCGAACTATTGGCCATCACACCTCTCCGTCATCCAGGAAGATAACGAGGTGGCGGTAATAATGCTACAAAGGCTCGGTTTGGCGATGGCCGCGTTGACTCCACGCACGAACTAAAACTAGCGTTTTCTCGACATAGCCACGCATGTTGTCCGGCCTTCAGAGCTCCGCTCTGGTCAAGGCCACTGAAAAATCAAGACATGCGATCACGGAGCAGGATGAGAATGAGCCAGATAATCGCCCTCGACAAATTCCGGGAATTTTTCCTGACGGAGGTCGAGGAGGCATATGCAGAAGTGGAACGCACCGATTCGCTGCCCGATCATGTCCATCGACGTGCCGCCGAAATCGGCTGCTATCGACTGACGCTTCCCGTCGAATATGGCGGCTATGGCATGAGCGTGACCGAATATCTGCCTTATCTCGAAGCAGCGGCTGAAGGACCGGGGGTGGGGCGCATGCTGGTGCACACGACGAACGGGATATGGCGCCCGATCCATAATTTCGGGAGCGAGGAGCAGCGCGCCATCCTTCCCAAGATGGCCGCGGGCGATGCTGTCGTGGCTTTCGCCCTCACGGAAATGACGGGCGGGACCGGACGGGATCTGAAATCGGTCGCACGACGCGACGGCGACCTCTGGTATGTCAGCGGCGAAAAGCACCTCATCACCTGGGCGGATCGCGCCGACTGGTTCCTCCTCGTGGCAGCGACGGATGAAGGCGGTCAGAAGGACTCGCTGACTGCATTTCTTATCCCGCGGGACACCGATGGTTTCGAGATTGACGCTACGCAGCATACAATGGGGCTGCATGGCACGGGGCATGCCTTCCTGCGCTACAAGAATATGGCGGTTGCCGACAAATATCGCCTGGGCGCGGTAGGCCAAGGGCTGGAGGTCGCCCTGTTTTTCCTCGATTACAGCCGTGTGTCGCTTTCGACGACGATGGTCGGCCTGGCGCAGAGGGCGTTGGATGAGGCCGTGGCCTTCGCGAAACGACGCGTGACCTTCGGCAAACCGATCGCCACACGAGCGCAGATCCAAACCCACATCGCGATGATGCATGCGGACATCGAAGCGGCCCGACATCTTGTTCGGTACGCCGCCAGGCTGTGCGAAGATGGCAAGGATTTCACGGCGCAAGCTGCGACGGCAAAGCTCTTCAACCTCAACATGGTGGGCCGGGTGACCGACCTGTCGCTGCGCGTGCATGGCGGTTGGGGCTATACAAAGGCTGCCGCGATCGAACGCATTTATCGTGATGCGCGGGGATTCTGGTTCGAGGAAGGCACTGCCGAGATCCAGCAACTGGTGGTTGCCCGCCACGTGCTAGAGCAAAGTTCGGCGGCTTGATGCCTTCGGCTGCTCCATCGGCCATGGGATTGCCCGACGCCCGCGGCACTCCTGCCGAAAGATCTGGAGTCATCAGGTGAACGGGGTCGATGCACTGTTTCAGCCCTTCCAGTTGGGCAATCTCAAACTGCGCAACCGGATCGTCATGCCGGCGATGACAAGGCATCGTTCACCAGGCAATGTTCCCGGTGACGATGTGCGCGACTATTATGCCCGCCGCGCAAAGTCCGTCGGCCTGATCGTCACTGAAGGAACCTGCATCAATCATCCTGCCGCCAACGCCTATGAAAAGATACCATTTTTCCACGGCACTGATGCGCTGGCGGGATGGAAGCGCGTGGTCGATGCAGTGCATGACCAGGGCGGAAGCATCGTCCCGCAGCTCTGGCACACAGGCTCGGCACGACATCCGGGAGCTTCTCCCGACCCGTCAATACCCGCCTTTACTCCCTCGGGGCTGACCCAATCGCTCGAGCCATTGTGTCACGAGATGAGCCAGGAGGACATAGAGGCGGTAATCGAGGCTTTCGCAACGGCCGCCTCCGACGCGAAGCTGTTGGGGTTTGACGGCGTGGAAATCCACGGCGCGCACGGATATCTGATCGACGAATTCTTCTGGGAGAAAAGCAATCGGCGTACGGATCGATATGGCGGCAATATAGCCAATCGCGTCCGGTTCGCTGCGGAGATCACAGCAGCCATAAGAGGGCGGGTGGGACCGCACTTTCCGATCATCCTTCGATGGTCCCAATGGAAGCAGCAGGACTATGACGCGCGCCTGGTCACAGATCCGGCATCGCTCGAAGCATTTCTGGACCCACTGGTGGATGCTGGCGTGGACATGTTCGATTGCAGCACAAGACGCTATTACCAGCCGGAATTTCCCGGCAGTGACCTCAATCTCGCTGGATGGGTGAAGAAAATTTCCGGCAAGCCGACCATAACCGTGGGGAATGTCGGCCTGGACAGCGATTTCGTGTCGGGGAAGGACAGTCGCGTCACGTTCCAGAACGCACAGACCGGTTCACTCGACAATCTGCTGGAGCGGTTGACTGCGCACGAATTCGATCTCGTGGCAGTGGGCCGCGCCATCATCGCGAATCCGGACTGGGCAGAGCGTATACGTGACGGCGATCTGCAAGCCCTGAAGCCGTTCAGCAAGGACATGCTGCGGCAACTATCCTGATCGCGGTGAGGCGACATGGATCCTTGTCGGTGCCGCCCTTGTCATTTCGATTGTCCGACATGGGCGAAGGACAGCGATCTACCGCTCCTTGCCTGGCGTTCGAAGCCGATTTGCGCTTCGAGCTCTATACCCTGTTCCATCGATACCAGGCTCACCTTGTCGATGAGGGCCTTGGTTTCCGCTGGTAGGCCGGGCGCGCCGCCGACAATGGCACGCGCCATTTCGCGGGCTGTATCCAGAAGATCCGACGCAGGCACCACGCGATTGACCAAACCCCAGTCAGCGGCTTCGCGGGCAGGAAGCCGCCTGCCGGTCAGTTCCAGTTCCTTTGCGCGATAGATGCCGACGGCCCTGTGCAGGCGAACTGACAGCCCCCAGCCGGGCAACAGCCCGACCCGTGAATGGGTGTCAACGAAAACAGCATCCTCCGAAGCGAGTATGATATCGCAGGCTACCGTAATCTCCAGCCCGCCCGTTACCGAGAGTCCGTTGATCGCCGCGATCACCGGACCTTTCCATTGGCTGATCGTCCGCGCCGGATTGAAGGGCAGGAAAGGCTCCGGACCGGATTCCTGCAAAACCGCGACGTCAAGACCAACACAAAAGGCCTTGCCCTTGCCCGTCAGTATGACGGCCGAGATGTCAGGATCATCGTTGAGATCCTGCATGATGCGGTCAAAGGCCGCGAGCATTTCGGGAACAAGCGCGTTCAAGCGGTCCGGACGGTTCAACCAGATCGTGGCAAAGCCATTGTCCCGTTCAACCTCGATCAGCCTGTCATTTTCTTCCATAATTCTTTCCATTGAATGGCGTGTGGAGAAATCTTCGTCGCAGCGCAGCGCTTTTTGAACGCCACATCTGTGACAATCAGAGGGAGATGAGACCAAGCCCTCCAGTGACCCTGATGCATTCGCCGGTGATGTAATTCGACATGTCGCTGCCGAGAAACTCGATGGCACCGACCATATCCTCGACCTTGCCGAAGCGGCGCAGCGGGATCGCCCCTGCCTGATCGCTCGTGCCCATGCCGCGCGCTGCGGCTGCGGCCGCGACCCGCGGGGTGTGAATGAGTCCCGGAGCAACGCAGTTGGCCCGAATGCCGATCGGCCCCAACTCGACCGCGAGATGCCTTGTATAGGTCAGCAGGGCGGCTTTTGCGCCGGAATATACGGCGTATTTTCCCTTGCTGTCGCCCGCGAACGCGCCGAAGGTGACGATGTTTATGATGGCCCCGCCGGGCCTGTTCATCAACGGGACGGCGGCCTGGCAGCAATAGACCGCGCTCAGGAAATTGACGTTGATCAGCAATGCCATGTCGTCGTCGGGCGAGGTGGTCGCATAGCTCCGCTCGGCAGGAGTGATGGCCCCGCCGGCGTTGTTAACGAGGATGTCGATCGATCCAAGCTCACGCGCGGCCTGTTCGACGGCGGCCTGGGCTTCCTCTCGCCGCGAAAGGTCGGCCTGCACCGCTACGACGCGTTGGCCGAGGTCACGAATTTCCTGCTCGACACTCTCGGCTTCATACTCTCCGGCACGCTTGCCAGCATCGAGATCCTTGTCGAATATGGCGACATCTGCCCCAAGCTTTGCGAGATGAAGTGCGTAGCCGCGCCCCATGCCTCCCGCGGCACCTGTGACGATAGCGACCTTGCCCTCGAGCCTGCGGTTCGTCATCAACCTCTCTCCTCATTTTATCGACTTGCTTTAGCATTGGTTATACATAATCTCATGGTTCCAGCGAGTTGACGAGAACCGGTGATGGCGAGGCAATTCGTTACTCGCGGAAATATTCGGGCTTGCCCTGCGTCCATTGCTCACCCCAAAGCTGGCCGCCGCCATCGACACGAAGGAGTTCACCCGTGGTGAAGGAACTCGCGTCGGAACCAATGAAGAGGCAAGCTTCCGCAACTTCCCATGGATCGCCAAGCCTCAGCATCGGATTGCTGCGCGCGAACGTCTTCTTGGCCTCTTCAGGGTACCCGGCCATGCCTTCGGTGAAGATGGTGCCGGGGGCTACGCAGTTGACGCGGATCTTCAACGGAATCCACTCCACCGCGACGGTTTTGGAAAGATAGATCACCCCGGCGCGAGCCGCCGCCGTATGCGCGGCGCCCAATATACCGCGATCTACCACCGCGACCACGTTGACGATCGAACCGGGCATATTCGTGTCGCGCCAATAGCGCGCAGCAGATTGCATCATCGACCAGGTGCCCAAAAGATTATTGTCGATGACTGCGCGAAAGCCGTTGGCACTCATGTCGATTGCGGATTGCGGAAATTGGCCACCAGCATTGTTGATGAGCAGGTCGAGCCGGCCATGGTGTGCCCGTATCTGGGCAAAGAGCGAAGCGACGTCCTCAGACTTACGTATATCGGTCGGGACGGCCAAAATTTCATAATCTTGGCTGGCCAGTTCATCGCGCAGAATATCCAGCTTTTCCGCCGAACGTCCGCACGTCACCACTTTCGCGCCCATGCGCGCCAACATCCACACCAGTGCCCGTCCAATGCCAGTCGCACCGCCCGACACCAGAACCACCTTGTCACGAAACAGGATTTCGTTCAGCGCGATCTGGCGTGTGGCCATGATGGCAACATCCGGTCTGGCGGCGATCGCTCCCAGATCTGGTTCGACTTTCATCGGACAAACTCCCGACAATGAACAAATCTACCCTCGAACCTTGTCGCGCATAGGATTTTCCTGGGTTCAGCGTTGGCCATGCGATTTCATCCGCCAATCAACCTGGCGATTGCGGTCAGCGCGGCCTCTGTCCTGATCAGCCGATTGGCGCTTGCCAATTCGCCCTCCAGCGAAACCGTGATAGGCAGCGTCGCCTTTTCAACCACGGCGGGATAGCCGGTCAGCACGCTCACAATCTCCCGCATGACGACGGCGCTGCCGGTATCAAGTGCACCTTCGGCTTCCGCGGCGTCCACTCGTTGAATATGCTCCGAATAGCCTGCCTCGCCGCAATAGGTCAGTTGTGGCTGGGCCGGCGGCGTAAAGCCTTCCGCCATCATCGCTGCCACCTTCGCGACGGCGGCAGGCAGGAGATCTGCCCGCTCAGCGACTATCTGCGTGCCGGGCCGCAACAGCCCCATCTCTTCGCACTCCTGGGCTGACGTTGCGATCACCCCTGCCTGCAGCGCGGCCAGGGCATGCGCAAGCCCCTTTTCCGGCCCATGTCGCTCGACGCATCGCAAAAGCAGCTGGGTGCAGCCTCCCCAAGCCGGGATGAGCCCCACCTTGATCTCGGGAAGGCCTGCCCGCAAGCCCGCATGCGCGACCACTGCGTGGGAATGGAGCATGATCTCGCATCCACCTCCAAGCGCGAAGCCGTGGACTGCTGCCACGACCGGCACGGATATGGCTGACAGCGTCTGACACAGACCTTGGCCTTTCTTGAAGTAGGTGGCCAGGGCTGGCCAATCCCCTGCCGATACCATGCCGTGGTTATATGCAAGGTCCGCCCCCGCCGAAAAGGCGCGCGGATCGTCGTTGCCGATGACCAGCCCGCCAAACGCATTGCCCGCTGCCGATATCGCGAACTCCAGCACTTCAAGGGCCTGAACATCGAGCGTATTCATCTTCCTATGGACTTCGAAACAGGCGACGCCTCCGCCAAAGTCCCACAAAGAGGCGCTGTCATTGGCTGCCATAGGGCGCGCGCTTGCGCGCATGCTCTTGACGGTGCCGTCTGACATTTGACTATTTCCTTTCAGATTGATGGCCTTTTGGGTGGGTGACAGCCGATCCCGGCAGGCGGATTGGAGCCGGATCCCCGGTGCTGACGGCGCCTGCCGGCCTCAGAAGGGGAACTAGCATCCGAAACTTTTTGCGGGGATCGCATGGGCACTTCAATGCCGCTTTACGAGAGGACATCATCTTCCACGTACACGGTATATGGTTGCGAACAAAGATTCTGCATGGAGATGGCCGGCGCTTGGTTGCTATCTGGTCCGGACGGTGGATGATGATGCGGCAACGATCCGCATCCGTTCGATTTAAAACAACCATATTTATCTTCTCTGGAGGTCTCATGTCTGCCTATTTGAAGAATTATGAGAAGTTGCTGTTCGATTTTCCTGCCGATCGCGTACTGCGCATCACCATGGGCGATCCCGAGAAGCTGACTCCCGTTTGTGGTCAGATGCATGCGGAGCTCGTTACGATTTGGCGGGACATAGACGACGACGAAAGCATTTCCTCGGTCATCCTGACGGGCGGCAAAAAGGCGTTCTCCGCTGGCGGTGATTTCGCAATCGTGGAACGCTCGATGACCGACTATCATTTCCGAAACCAGATCTGGAAGGAGACGCGGAATCTCGTCTACAACATCATCAACTGCAACAAGCCCATCATCAGCGCCATGCGGGGTCCGGCGGTCGGTGCTGGTCTGGTCTGCGGGTTGCTGGCGGATATATCGATCGCGTCCAAGAATGCGCGCCTGATCGACGGCCATACCCGCCTCGGCGTCGCCGCGGGCGACCATTCGGTCATCATCTGGCCACTGCTGTGCGGCATGGCGAAGGCCAAATATTATCTGCTGACCTGTGACTCGGTTTCCGGCGAAGAGGCGGAGCGCATGGGGCTCATTTCGCTCACCTGCGAGGATGAGGAACTTGACGACAAGGCTCTCGAAGTCGCCGTGCGGCTGTCGAACGGCGCGCAAAGCGCGATCCGCTGGACCAAGACCTCGCTCAACAACTGGTTCCGCATGGCAGGTCCGTCGTTCGATGCATCCGTCGCATATGAGATGCTGGGCCTGACCGGGCCGGAAGTGCGCGAGGGCGTCGCTTCGCATCGCGAGAAGCGGGCACCGAAATTCGATCCGACCTGCAAGATCTGATCGGCAGCAATCATTTTCACGAGAGGGTGTCCAACATGACGGACAGATTTAAAGGCAAATCCATGGTGGTGACCGGCGCCGCCTCTGGCATAGGCAAGACGATTGCCCGCATGGCGGCGGAGCAAGGCGCGCGGGTCTTTGTCGCCGATATCAATGAGGAAGGGGGGAAGGCAGCCGCCGAGGAAATCCGCGCCGCTGGCGGCCAGGCCGAGTTCGAGAAGCTAGACCTGACCAACCGGCCGAGCATTGATGCCTTTGCAGCGGCGGTGCTCGGCAAAGTCGGAACGCTCGATATCCTCGTCAACGCGGCGGGTTGGGACCTTGTTGAACCGTTCCTCAAAAGCAAACCGGAAACCTGGGACTTGATCGTGGCCATCAACTATCTGGGGCCGGTCCATCTTTGCCATCATTTCGTCCCCGGCATGATGGAGCAGGGTGGCGGCAAGGTCGTCAACATTTCCAGCGACGCAGGCCGGATTGGCAGTCCCGGTGAAGCGGTCTATTCGGGCGCGAAGGGAGGCATTATCTCCTTCACCAAAACGCTTGCCCGAGAGGCCGCGCGCGGCAAGGTGAACGTCAATTGCGTCGCACCCGGACCCACCAACACTCCGCTTTATCATGTCCAGTCCGACAAGCTCAAGGAAGGGCTGAAAAGCGTCATTCCGTTTCGCCGCGTCGCAGAGCCGGAGGAAATCGCTCACGCCGTTCTGTTTTTCGCCAGCGCGGAATCCGACTATATCACTGGCCAGACGCTCAGCGTCAGCGGCGGCATGTCGATGGTGAACTGATCGTTCCGCAGATCGACCGCAAGGATGCTCGATCCGGGTTGAAGCCGGGCTCGAGCATCGCCGTGCCCCGGGATCAGGACGGGGTGAATGCAGGCAGCGCGTGAAGCGGTTGGTCTCATCAGATCGACCGCTTCATACCTTTGCCTGTTCCGATTTCTCGGCCGTCAGGCGCTACCCTCTGACTGGCCATTACTCTAGGCGCCCATTCACAAGGCTACTTCTCGGGAACGGCCAATGAAGCCCGATGCAAATCCATTTTGACCGGCCATCACATATATGTTACCGATTTAGAACATACGTCCTAATGGCGCACCAAAGCGGCGAGGAACGGATGGTGCAGGCGCGATAGCGAGGAGAGGAGTTGACATGGAACTCATGGCCGGAATCGAGCGCGATAGGGAAGAAGCGGCTTCTTCGGGTGACGGGCTTAATCAGCCGCAGGACAACATGCAGGAAAGCCCTGGCAGACCAGCCAAATGGGAAGCGCTGCCCCTCAATGTCGTGAAATCCACCGGGAGAACCATGCAGATCCTGGAGTATTTCGATCATCATCAAGGACCGGCCAATATCGCACAAGTGGCGCGCGCGCTGGACTATCCCCAGTCCAGCACCTCGGAGATAATGCGCAGTCTGAATGTCCTTGGATATCTTGCCTATAATAATGGCGATCGCACCTTCATGCCTACCAGCAGAGTGCGTCTGCTCGGGTCTTGGGCACTCGATCAATTGCATGGGGAAGACCGCCTTTCATCCTTGTTGCGCAAGGCGAACCAGATATCGGGCCAGACTGCCTATCTGGCCATACGCAACAAGCTGGCGTCACAATATATACAGGTTGCGCAATCCACGACGTCCTTACGCCTTCACCTGACGCCTGGACAGAAGCGGCCATTGCTCCGCTCGGCAAGCGGGCGAGCTCTTCTGAAAAACCTGTCGGATGCCGAGATCAGCAAGCTTGTCCGCCGCATCAACGCGGAAAGACTTCCGGAAGAGAGCATTATCTGCCTCGACGCACTGCTGGCGGACGTCAATTTCATTCGCGAAAACGGTTACCTGTATATCGAAAGAAGCGAGATCAGCCCTGGAGCCGCCGTAATCGCGATGAGTTTGCCCGAAAATGTATTCCCGGTCCCGACAGTGATAGGCATTGGGGGAGCCGCCGAAGTGATCGCTCCCCAGAAGGAACTGCTCGTGCAGCGCCTGCGCGAACTCGTCGAAACGCATCTTCTGTGTCGGGACAGTGGATCGCAGGCAGCCTGAAAGCCAGGCAGCGCGGCGCTTTGACACATATGTGGTAATCGGAAAGTCGTTCGGCTTGGGGGCTGTCTGCCGGCATCACACCCGCTAGTCTGGCCCACGCACCAGATGCAATGGGGGACGTTGCTATCCACCGGCCCCCTCCTGTCAGGGTCAGGCGCTGAATGAAATTTCTAGTGCTGATCGCCGGCGGTGTGGATTGCCGCGATCAGACAATAGATATGCCCAACGCTTTCAATCACGGAGCCAATAAATGATCAATCCCATGTCGCTGGAGAACAGGTCCGTGATCGTGACCGGCGCGGGCCAGGGAATAGGTCGCGCGATCGCGAATGGAATCCTGGCGCTCGGGGGCAGGGTGGTGGCGATGGATCGAAACGCCAACGCATTGCGGGAGTTTCAAAATGAGGTGGGTGGTGATCGGCTGATGATCGCCGACGGCGATGTCACCGACGGCGCCTTTGTGACGGCGACCGTGGAGGGGGCCGATAAATGGGCCGGGGGAATTGACGGGTTGGTGAACAATGCCGGAATCTCTCGTGCAGCCATGATCCACAGGATGGATATCGAAACCTGGGACGCGGTTATTGACGTCAACTTGACGGCGCCCTTCCGCCTGATGCAGGCGGTTGGCCGAAAGATGCTGGAGCGTGCGGCGGCCGATGAGAAGGCTCCAGGGGCGATCGTCAACATCTCATCCGACGCAGGCCGTCGCGGCACGGTCGGCCAGATCAACTATGGCGCGGCCAAAGCAGGAATCAATGGCCTTACCATGTCGGCGGCACGGGAATGGGCGGCCAGGGGCATCCGCGTCAATGCCGTCGCATTCGGGGTCGTGGAAACGCCGATGACGGAAACCGTACGTGGCGAAAAGTTTCGGGACACCTATCTGGCCCAGATACCCATGGGTCGCTGGGGTACTCCCGAGGAAGTCGCAACGCCCGTCTGCTTCCTGCTGTCGCAGGCAGCCTCCTACATCACGGGCCAGGTCATTTCGGTGAATGGCGGCTACCACATCAGTTCGTGAAGACAGGTGAATTCGTGCAGGTGACGACGATGCAGGCAACGCGGCCGGACAAGGAGTATCTCGAGTTTCTGGCCCAGGGCAGGTTCATGCTGCAACGCCGACGACCTGATGCGACGCCCTTTTTCTATCCGCGGGTGGCCGAACCGGGCACCGGCAGCACCGATCTGGAATGGATCGAGGCATCAGGATTTGGCACCGTCCATGCGACGACGGTCGTCCGGGTGCGGCCGCCGCAGGCAGACTATAATGTGGCGATCGTGGAACTCGACGAGGGCCCACGCATGATGAGCCGAATTGAAGGGGTGGCCGCCGCGGATGTCCGCATCGGTATGCGGGTACGCGCGCGCATCGTGCCGTTCGAAGACCACCACGCAGTCATATTCGTGCCTCTTGATGGCGAAACGCCTAAAGAGGAGTTGCGGCCATGATCGGGGATCGTCGCACGCCGACTGCGCTCATCGGTGCGGCTACATTCGGGATTGGCGAGGCGCCAGGGTTCACATCGATGGATCTGGCCAGTCGTGCCGCCCTTGCGGCGCTGGAAGAGTCCGGTCTCTCGCTCTCGCAGGTCGACGGCCTGTTCATCGCGCTTCCGAACGATTTTCTAAGCGGACTGTCTTTTGCCGAATATCTTGGCATTCAGCCAAAGCTCACCAACAACAATCGCACCGGCGGATCTGCGTTTCTCACCCAGATGAACGTGGCGGCCCATGCGCTGGCCGCCGGGGAAATCGATGTTGCGCTTGTGGCCTATGGCAGCAACCAGCGTACCGGCGTCGGTGGCCTGGTCAGTGCTGCGGGGCCAAATCTCTACGAAAAGCCATATAGTCCCCGGCTACCGGTCAGCGGCTATGCCTTGGCGGCGAGCCGTCACATGCATGAGTTCGGCACCACCCGCGATCATTTCTATGCGGTCGCGAGGACCGCGCGTGAATGGGCCATGCTCAATCCCGAAGCCTTTTTGCGAAAGCCTTTGAGCCGCGAGGAGTATGATAATGCGCGGATGGTTTCCGATCCGCTTTCGGTACTGGATTGTTGCCTGGTGACGGATGGTGCGGCGGCGGTGGTCATGGCGCGCAAGGATTGGGTGGGCGGACGCACGGCAGCCTATCTGCTTGGAGTGGGCGAGGCGACCGACCATTATCAGATTGCGCAGATGCCTGACCTCACCACTTCAGCGGCAAAGGCGAGCAGCGCGCGCGCCTATGCGCAGGCTCGCATTACGGTCTCTGACATCGATGTCGTGCAGTTATATGATGCCTTCACGATCAACACGATCTTGTTCCTCGAAGATCTCGGCTTCTGCAAGAAAGGGGAAGGCGGCGATTTCGTCGCTTCGGGCGCTATCGGACCGGGCGGCCAATTGCCGGTCAATACGAATGGTGGCGGCCTGGCCTGCGTTCACCCCGGCATGTACGGTCTCTTCACCATCGTCGAAGCCTATCGGCAGCTGACCGGCACTGCCGGAGACAGGCAGGTTGCCGCGGATTTGGCTGTTGCACATGCAAATGGAGGTTTTCTGTCCAGTCAAGTGACCGCCGTGCTCGGCAGCGCAGCCACGCTGTGATCGCGGGGGCATTAACGGATTTCCAGTAACTGGTTGCCGACATGCAATTGACGTTTCATGCGCCGCCCGCCGCTCCTAAACCAAGGAAATGGGGTTTCTTTCGCGAGGAAAGGGCCGGGGAGTTTTCCGATGTCTGTAATGTCCGGTGTCAAAGTTCTCGACATGACAAGGGTTGTTGCAGGACCAACAGCAACGCAGTGCCTGGGAGATTTTGGCGCCGACATCATCAAGGTCGAGCGGCCTGGTGAAGGCGACGATGTGCGTCATGTCGGTCCCCCATGGCTGATCGATACGGATGGAAATGAAACCAGGGAATCCACGTATTTTCAGGCCGCCAATCGCAACAAGCGCTCTATTTCGGTCAACTTCCAGAGTGATGAAGGCGCACAACTGCTCCGTACCCTGGCTTCCAGGGTTGATATTTTCATCGAGAACTTCAGGCCGAGGACGCTTGAGAAATATGGTCTCGACTATGAATCTCTCAGGCGACAAAATCCTGGCCTGATCTATTGCTCGGTCAGCGGTTTCGGACAGGCTGGACCATATGCGTATCGCAGCGGTTATGATTTCCTGATGCAGGCCATGTCCGGTTTGATGAGTGTAACCGGCGATCCTGACGGTCCTCCAATGCGGGTGGGAGTGCCGATTGCAGATATCCTTGCCGGGAAGGACGCCGTCATTGGCATATTGTTGGCGCTGCGGGAACGCGACAAGACAGGGCAGGGGCAGTCGATCGACATTTCACTGTTCGATTCTCAGGTGTCCGCTATGGCGAATACCTTCACAGCGTGGTTCAATGGTGGATTTGAGATGCCACGCACGGGCAATGATCATCCGAGCGCGTCCCCCTATGGCGTCTATCGAACCTCCGACGGCTATCTGCTCGTTGCGACATTCAATAATCGGGAGTTCGCCAGGTTGGCGGTGGCGGTCGGCTGTCCGGAATGGCTCGATGACCCTGCGTTCAATTCGATGGGTGCGCGGGTCGCGAACCGTCACGATGTCGCCGCCGCCCTGACCAAGATCCTTGTTCAGCATCCTCGCGAACATTGGATCAAGCTTCTCAATGCCGCGGGCGTGTCATGCGGTCCGATCAACCGCATGTCCGACCTTGAATCCGATCCTCATTTTTGTGCGCGCGACATGAAAGTCAAACTTCCTCACGCTCTGTCAGGTGAAATCACGGTCGCCGCGAGCCCGATCCGATGTTCGGTATCGGCACCCGAATACCGCCTGGGGCCGCCCGTCATCGGCGAACACACTGCAGAGGTTCTGCGGGAAATGCTGGGCCTCGACGAACGGGCGATGGCCGAGTTGTCGGCCAAGGGTGTGATATGAGCGCGACGACAAGCCCCTCGCGCCGGCGGCCATGTTCCAAAAAGCGCGCGCCTTCCTTGGGGAGCCGGTAGAAGCATGATCCAGGATTATGACGCTTTGATGGATATGACGCCCGTGGTCATGGAGCAAAGCTATTCCGGCAAGGATAGCTGTATTTACGCGCTGAGCGTCGGTTGCGGAGTCGATCCCGGCGACGATTGGGCGCGTCAACATCTGGGCCCGGTGCCTCCGTCTCGCGCATTGCCGGCAATGGCTACCGTACTTGCTGCACCACGCCTTCATGCGATGGGGCTGGGGCTCACAATGCCGGCAGTCCTGCATGGTAGCCAGGCTATGATTTCACACGCGGAATTGCCCGTTGAAGGACAGGTGACCAGCGAAACCCGCATGGATGGAGTCTTCGATCGCGGTGAGGGGCGCGGCTGCGTGATCAATATGGTGCGAGATCTTCGGGATAGCCAGTCCGGTATACATTATACCTCTTTGTTCATGTCTTTCCTGTGTCGCTCCGATCAGGTAGCCGGAGCGCCTCCCTTCGAAGTCGCCCCTTCGGATGTGATGAACGACCGCGCCCCGGACCGGGTCTGGGAAGTGCCCACATCCACGCAGGCGGCGCAGCTCTTCGCGCTCACCGGAGACCAGAATCCGCTTCACCTGATCCCCGAGGTGGCCGCCAAGGCCGGCTTCCCGCGTCCCATTCTGCAGGGCGTGGCGACTTATGGACTGTGCGCAGCTTTTGTCGAGAAGGCGCTGTGCAATGAAGATGGCGCCGTGGCCAGCGGACGCCTCGGCTCGTTCTCGGGCAGGTTCAGCGCGCCAGTCTTTCCTGGCGAGACGCTGGAGCTCGCGCTTTGGCGGGATGAAGCCGGCGCGCGGCTGGAGGCACGGGTGCCCGCCCGCGACAAGGTCGTCTTCACCCAAGGCCGTATTGCGATCGACAGGAGCCGTTGACAATGGATCTGACATTCGACGCCGCCGACCGCGACTTTCGCGACATGATGCGCGACGAGATCGCCGCCATGGTGCCCGAAGATATCAGGACGCGCGTCAACAATCTTCAGCATCTCACGAAGGACGACTATCTGCGCTGGCAGGCAATTCTCGATCAACGTGGATGGGCAACGCCTGCATGGCCCGCCGAATATGGTGGCCCCGGCTGGTCGCCAATGCAGCGCGTTCATTTCGAGGAAGCATGTTTTCTGGCCGGCGCCCCCCGACAAATTCCCCACATCAACATGATCGGCCCAGTCCTCCAGCATTTTGGCACGGCCGAGCAGAAGCAGCGCTATCTTCCCGGCATCCCGACGCTGCGTGACTGGTGGTGTCAGGGATATTCCGAACCTTCTTCAGGTTCGGACCTGGCCTCACTCCGGACCAAGGCCGTGCGCAAGGGCGATCGCTATATCGTAAACGGGCAAAAAATCTGGACGACATGGGCGCATTGGGCGAATTACATGTTCTGTCTCGTGCGAACGTCGGATCACGGCCGGCCACAGGAAGGGATCACTTTCCTTCTCATGGAAATGGACTTGCCCGGGATCACCGTCAGACCCATAAGGTCGCTGGACGGAGCGCATGACGTGAACGAGGTCTTCCTTGAGGATGTAGAAGTACCCTGCGAAAATATCGTGTTAGGGGAAAATCAGGGCTGGACGGTCGCCAAGTTTCTGCTGAACGCGGAACGGACGGAAATCGCTGGATTGGGCCAGTCAAAACGGTTGTTGCAATTTGCCGTCCGAATGCTCGACCGCATGACTGAACAAGGTGTTTCGCCTGACCGTCTTCGCGCTTTGCGCGTGCGGCTGGACCGCATCCGTATCGATCTCAAGGCGCATGAATGGACGTTGATGCGCGTGATCGCGGCCCAGCCTGGCGATCCGCGCGCGCCGTCCGCCTCCATTCTCAAACTGTGCGGCACCGATCTTCTGGAACGGCTTTCGGCGCTGCTGATGGACATGGGCGGGCCAGCGGGTCTTGCCTACGATCCGCTGGCCAGGGGAGGGGAGTCCGATGCGGCTCCGCCCTATGGCCATGTCCTGAACGGCACGGCGGCGACATATCTGGAGTTCCGCAAATCCGGCCTGGTCGGCGGGACCACCGAAATTCAGAAAAATCTGATCTATCGGGAAACCGTGCACCTGTGGGGGGCGGGATGAACTTCGACCTTACCGAAGATCAGCGCGCGCTGGTCGATACTGTCGAGAAATTTGCCGCCAGCGTCATCGCCAGGCGAACCGACCCCAGCTCCACTGAAGCAATGGTCACAGGCACGATCGATCGATGGCAGGAAATGGCGGAACTGGGTCTTGCGGGTCTCATGATCGCAGAGGACGACAGCGGCCTCGCCATGACGATGGCCGAAACGCTCCTGATCTGTGAGGCATTGGGACAGTCGCTCGTGCAGCCGCCTTTCATATCCTATGCGGTGATCGCGCCCAAGCTGATCGAAACGTCCAGCGCAACCGATGTTCGCACCGCCTGTTTGCAAGGGATTGCGGGGGGCAGCATTCGCATCGCAATGGCAAGGGATGAGTCCATCCTGGATTTCGACCAGTCGCAGTTGAATTCGCGGGTTGAAGACGATGGCGGAACCTTGCGGCTTTCGGGCACCAAGGAACTTGTGATCGATGGCGTCACCGCGACGCATTTCATCGTGACGGCGCAATTGGCCGAGACGGGGCCAAATGCGTTTCTCGTCGCTGCAGGTCAGCCTGGCATTTCCATCACGCCGCTGCGCGGATTGGATGGAGGCTTGATTGCGCGCCTGTCGTTCGATGCCGTTGAAGCAGTGGCCCTGTTCGAGGGCAACGATGCTCCGGTCAAGGTCGGCCGGGCGATCGATCATGGCATAGTCGCGTTCTGCGGCGAAGCGCTGGGCCTCATGAACCGCATGCTGGCGCTTACAGCCGGCTACCTCAAGACCCGCCACCAATTTGGCAAGGCCATAGGCAGCTTCCAGGCCCTTCAGCATCGTTTTGCCGACATGGTCGTGGCGGCCGAACAGTCACGCTCGGCAACGTACATGGCAGCGGCGGCACTGACGGAAGAGGATGCGCCGACGCGCAGGCAGGATGTCTCGGCGGCGAAATCGCTCGTGTGCCGCCATGGCCGCGCGGTGCTGGAGGCCGCGATCCAACTGCATGGCGCCATCGGTATCACCGACGAATATGAGCTCAGCCGTTACCTGCGCCGGATGCTGGAAATCGAAAAGACATGGGGCGACGCGATCTACCACGAGGATCGTTTCAGCGCGGAACTGATGTCACGGACGTGAAAGCAAGCCACAAAGGATGAAGGTGCCCGACGGCGGCGGCGAAATTCCACCGCATTTCCGCGTCATTCTTCCCTGACCATATGTCGGCAGGGGGGGTGCCTTTCATCATCAACGCGTTCTGAAACAATCACATGACGGCCCGGGCAGAAGAGACGTCGATGGCACTGGAGGCAAAGGATAACGGCCATTAACGAGCATATGTTAATATATCCGTTCGGGCGGTGCCTGGGTTAGAACACTTGCTCAAATCCGCCATTTGCATGACAAAGAAGAGGCAGATGTTCAACGGTCTGTCCGACGCATTTCAAATCGCACCAAGCCGAAAGACGTGCGGATGAAATGCGGCTGTGCCCCGTTCGGGTTATAAAACATGGGAGGGAGCATCATGAAAAGCAGTTATCGCATGGCGAGCCTTGCCGTGCTGGCGGTGGCCAGCATGGCGGTTCCCGTCGTGTCCGCGCAGGAGGTGCCAGCGCAGAATGACGCGGCCGTCTCCGCAGAGGCACGTCAAAATATGGATATCATCGTTACCGCCCGTCGGCGTAACGAGACGACGCTGCAGACGCCGGTCGTGCTCACGGCATTTTCCGCGGAAAAGCTGGCGGACCTCAACGTTACGAACATCACCGACGTCGCCAAGCTGACGCCGATGCTCATCATTTCGCCAGCAACGGGCCCCTATGGCGGCAACCTGACGCTGCGCGGCGTCGCCAGCCCGACCTCCAATGCATCGTCCGAGCCCGCGGTGACCATCAATATCGATGGTGTTCCCCTCAGCTATGGCGGCGTCGTGCGCATGGGGAACATCGACATCGGTCAGGTCGAAGTGCTGAAAGGGCCGCAGGCGCTCTTCTTCGGCAAGAATTCGACCGGCGGCATCGTCTCCATGAGATCGGCGGAACCGACGAGCACTTTCCAATCGCAGCTCAGCGCCGGTTATGAATTCAATGCTCACCAAGTCGATCTGGACGGCTATGTGTCGGGTCCGGTGACCGACACGTTGGACATGCGTCTGGCTGGGCGCTTCTCCCGCCAACGCGGCTTCTTCCGCAACGTCGCCCCCGCACGGTCGATCGATTATGCGCCTGGCACGGACGAGGAGGGCGTTCGCCTCAGTGCCAACTGGATGCCGACAGATCGGCTCACCGTAAAGCTGCGCGCAACCTATGATCACGTTCGCGAAAATGGCAGTTACACGACCAGTCAGAAGATCGCATGCCCGCTAGGGGCAGCGCAGGGGCCCGGCGCCATTGCTGGCACGGATGATTGCAAACCCAACGACACGGTCGTCTTCGCCGCCATTCCATCCGCCGCCATCCAAGCGGTCACGGGCAATCCGGCGTGGAATTCCGACAGTAATTTTCTGAAGGTCCGGCAGTATTTGATAAGTTCCGATATCTCCTACAAATTGACGGATGATATCACGCTGAACTCGGTTACGGGGTGGTATGGCATCCGCCAGAGGGTCATCGACGCCCAGACATCGGGCGCCCGCTTCTTTATCGGGGGGCTGTCATCGGTCAGGAAGAATGCCTTCAGCCAGGAGGTCAGGCTCTCATACGCGAGCCCGGATTCGCCGATCGACCTGATGATGGGCGCTTTCTATCAGAAGGACAATTTGCGCGTTCTGGAGCAGGGGGTGATCAACACGACCGCCATAGCGCCGCTTTCTCCTTACTGGAATTTTCCTCTCCGCTCGCAGTCCATCTCCGCTTTTGGTCAGATGGACTGGAACATGACCGATAAATGGAGCCTTTCCGCGGGCGTTCGCTATTCCCGCGATCGCAAATATCAGGACATCGTTCCGCCGGCTGGACTGCCCAACAAGTTCACCACGCCCGAGGTCCAATTTTCAAACTGGTCACCTGAAACGACCCTGTCCTATAAGCCGTCGGAAAATACCAACCTGTTCGTTTCCTACAAGCAGGGATACAAGTCCGGCGCCTATCAGATCGGCTTCAATACCTACAGCGCCGCCCTGGCGAACCCGGCGATTACCGACATCCCGGCCTTCTATCGTCCTGAAACAGTGAAAGGTTTCGAGGCAGGCTTCAAGGCGTTGATGTTCGACCGCCAGCTACGCCTCAACCTTGCCGCCTACACCTATCGTTACAAGGATCTGCAACTCAGCCGCCTTGACCCCGCCACCATCGTGCTGTTGATCCTCAACGCCTCTTCGGCGCGCGTCAAAGGTCTGGAAGGGGATCTTACATTTTCGCCCCACGCCATACCGGGTCTGACGCTTACGACTTCGGCAGCCTTGAACTCGGCGAAATATGATTCACCCTTCCTGTCGGCTTGCTATGTCGGGCAGACGATCGCGGGCGGTTGCACCACGGACGGTCCGGACGCGGGCACTGTGCCGGATCAACAGCAGATGCTGGGACGTCCGCTGCCCCGTGCACCCAAGTTCAGTGGGAGCGTCGGCGCCTCTTATGAAACCGCGGTCGGCGACAATCTGAAGGCCAAGTTCAACCTGAACGGCGTCTACACGTCGCGATATTTCCTGTCTCAGGAACTCAACCCGATCGGCTTCAATCCGCAGCGCTTTCTGCTCGACGGGTCGATATCGGTCGGCTCGCAGTCCGGCGGCGTCGAAGTCGCGCTCATCGGCCGCAACCTGACCAATCGTTATTACGCCTATTCCGGCTTTCAGTCGCCGGGCACCGGGAGAGGTACGGGCACCACGGTCGGAGTGTTGCCGGACTTTGAAGGCCCGATCTCGCGCGGTCGTGAAATCTGGCTGAAGATAACGCTGCGACCAGGCGAACTCTGAAACATCATAGGCTGTTAAATGGGGGAGGCGGCTCCTGCATCCTGGAAGATGCGGGGGCCGTTGCCCTTCAAAGCGGCGCAGACAAGACACGACAATGCATTGGGGAGGCGATTGCCAGTCGCCCGCTCAGCCCATGGCCGCTCCTGATGCATGTAGATAAGTTAGATCATCTGTTCTAGCATCTGTATGGCAATCGGCTTTGATCCCTTTGGCGGCCGTGAAACAAGGACTTGATAATGAGGGAAGCCTATATCGTATCAGCCGTCCGGACCGCCATTGGGGATTTTGGCGGCAGCCTCAAGGATTTCGAACCTGCGCAACTGGGCGCGCTGACGATCGCCGAAGCTGTGCGACGAGCGGCTATCCAGCCGGATGACGTAGAACATGTCATCATGGGGCAGGTTATCCAGTCCCAGCCGCAAGACGCTTATCTCGCGCGTGTTGCTGCATTGCGTGCCGGCATTCCGGAACGAACGCCAGCGCTGACATTGAACCGCTTGTGCGGTTCGGGCGTGGAAGCGATCATCGCCGCGGCGCGGGCAATCGCCCAGGGGGAGATCAATATAGCAGCCGCCGGAGGCGCTGAGGTGATGAGCCGCGCTCCGCATCATGTGACCGATGTGCGTTTCGGTCGAAAGATGGGCGATGTCGCGATGATTGATGCGCTGGTCGCCGTGCTAAGCGATCCCATAGACGGCTATCATATGGGCGTGACGGCGGAGAATGTTGCGCGTGATCATCACATCACACGTGAACAGCAGGATGTGCTGGCGGCGGAGAGTCATCGCCGCGCTGCGCTCGCTCAAGCCGAAGGACGTTTCAACGATCAGATCCTGCCGGTGATGGTCAAGGTCGGGCGCGCAACTCGTGAATTTGCGGTCGACGAGCATGTGCGGGCCGAAAACGACCTCGCTGCATTGGCGGCATTGAAGCCGGTATTTCAAAAGGATGGCACGGTCACCGCAGGAAACGCCTCAGGCATCAATGATGGCGCAGCAGCCGTCATCCTGGCTTCGGCCGATGCGGTCGCGCAGCACGACCTACGGCCGATGGCACGAATTCTCGGTTGGGGGCATGCCGGGGTTGCCCCTTCCCACATGGGACTAGGTCCGGCGGAGGCGGTACCCATCGCGCTGGCGCGCGCGGGATTGACGCTTGACGAGATCGACGTCATCGAATCCAACGAAGCATTTGCGGCTCAGGCTTGCGCTGTTTCGACGATGCTTGGTTTCGATCCGGTGAAGGTGAACCCCAATGGGTCGGGAATTTCGCTGGGTCATCCGGTCGGCGCGACAGGGACTATCTTGACAGTGAAGGCCATCTACGAACTTGGCCGCACGAAGAAGCGCTACGCCTTGATCACGATGTGCATCGGTGGCGGTCAGGGGATAGCGATGGTTGTCGAGGGGATGTGAAGGCCCATCCCTCAGATGTCGCCTGTTGATAGTGATAGCTGGAAATGTGGCGGTTACCGTCAGGAACGCGACCTGACATTCCTTATGCGTCCTAGTCGCAATATTCCCAACGCCCGGCATTGCAAGCGGCAACGGCGCGCCGCCACTCCGTCATCTTGCGCGCATATTCGCCTCGCGCATCCGCATAGCCATCACCCTGCCCTTGGGCTCGGCGATAATTCTGCATGATCTTCGCGTCGCGCTCCCGGACATAGGCCAACTGCTGCTGGTTCATCCGTTTGATCATTGCCCGATCGCGCGCGCGGGCCGCAGTGCTGCGCATGGTCGGATCATTGGGATCATCCGCATGCGCTGTCATCGGCAGTAGAACTGCTCCAATCGCAAGCACCAATGCACAGGATCCGATCTTCATGAATGCGCCCCCATATTTTTTTCGACGGCTTTCTATGCCCGGCGCAAAGCGGAAGGCAATCGATTTGCGATAGATGGAGGGGCTCCAAATCGCTGAAGGGGGCGGGGGAGCCGATCGTCACAATCGAGTGGCGGGGCATCAATCCCGGTCAGGCCTGGCGCTCCACTATGGCTGCTTCGCGGAAGTCCGCCTTCGACGATGCGTTCAGCAGAGTGGAACAAGAGTTAACAGCTGATTGTTTCTCCATTCTCATAGGAGGAGGATGGCGATGGTTGATGTTCATACAGATCGTTACACTGACGAGCGGGTTGTCGTTCATAAACATCGGGGCGGACGAACCGTCGCAATCGCCTTGATCCTGGTTCTGGCGGTCGTGGGGATATTGTTCGCAACCGGCTTCTGGAAGGCAGATGTGTCGGGCGGCGATGTGCCCGAGGTCAGCGTAAAGGGCGGGGAACTTCCGAAGGTCGACGTAGATTCCAAGGCGGTGGTCGTAGGTACCAAGAAGGAAACCATCGACGTTCCGACAGTGGGTGTGAAGGACAATGGCGAGAAATAAGGACCGTTTGGAATTGCACAAAACGGCCAAGCAACTTCGCGGCTTGAAAACGGATCGGGTATCCGGGCAGGACGGCAGCCCTGTTCCTTTTGGAACAGGGCCTTCCGGCAAGGCCGTCAGGACAACCCCAGTTAGGCAGCCCGCAACGGCAACTGAAAGCAGGCCCCCAAGGCCCTGATATTCAGGCTTCATAGCTTGAACGCCCGCTATGTTCCTGCGGGTTGGAGAAGACACTTTCCGTCCCCGATAGAAATGACACCGTAAATGACAGCAGAGCCTGCGTAGAACCCTCGGGATAGCGCCGCGCAGACCCTGCTGATGACGTGACAGTGGTGGAGAAGGGCACGGACCCGCTGCGAAGGCAGCGGGCTCGGTCAGAACCGCTTTAGCGCGCCTTCACGAACTCGAGCGTGCCGCGCGCCCGGAATTCCGCCGGGCTGAGCAGGGCGACGTTTGAGCTTTGCCCCACCAACCGACACCCATCGATCTTCACCGGCATTCCTAGATGTTCCTGCCGGTTAGAGAAGACACTTTCCGTCCCCGATAGAAATGACACTCTTGAGATCAGCAGGGGCTGCGTGGAGCCCTTGGGATAGCGCAGCGCAGACCCTGCTGATGGCGTAACAGTGGTGGGGAAGGGCACGGACCCGCTGCGACGGCAGCGGGCTCGGTCAGAACCGCTTTAGCGCGCCTTCACGAACTCGAGCGTGCCGCGCGCCCGTAACTCCGCCGGGCTGAGCCGGGGACGACGTTTGAGCTTTGCCCCGCCCAACCGGCGTCCGTCGATCTTCACCGGCGCCTCCGGTTCGGGGAACAGATGCGCGGGCTGGTCGCGGCGAGCAGGGGCATAGTTGTTCCGCTGCCGGTGATGCGGCGCGATCGCTTGGATCTCTTTTGCTAGCGCCAGTGCCGCGTCGAGATGCTTGTTATCGACGATGGCAGGTTGATTGATCCGGGGCATCTTGTCGAACAGGCTATAGGGAAGGGAGCGCCCCTCGTGGCGGATCTCGACTGTGCCGTCAGGATATTCACAGACATCCACGCGCTTGCGCACCAGTTCCTTGCTGATCGGGTTCGGCTCCAGAAGGAACAGCACTTTGTTATAGTGCAGCGTCAGCGCGGCCGTGACCGTCCGCTGTTCGCGCCAGACCATGACGGAGTGCAGATCATCCCGCAGTGCCAGAGGGCGGTGTAGATCACGACTGTCTGCGGCCGGACGAGCGAAGCGCGCATTGTGCCCAACCATGTAGCTCGGCAGAAAGACGTTCGCTTCTTCGATCGACGAGATACCTTCCAGGCGCATCGCTTTGATCAGGCGGTCCTGCAATGTGCCGTTCGCCCGCTCGACCCGGCCCTTGGCTTGGGGTGAGTTGGCGCAAATGATCTCGATGTTCAGCGCATCGAGCGCGCGCCCGAAATGCGTCATGCCGTCACCCTTGGCGGTCGCTTTAGCGTTGCGGAAGACTGTGTGCTTGTCGGAATAAAGGGCCACCGGCTTGCCGTGCCGCTCGATATATTCGCGCGTCGCTTCCATGTAGGAAAAGGTGCTTTCGCTCTCGACCATCTTGAGGTGCATCAACTCGCTGGTCGCGTCGTCTATGTAGACGAGCAGCGTGCATCGCGGTCCGCGGTCCTCAAACCAGTCATGATCCGAGCCGTCGATCTGGATCAGCTCGCCACGACACTCCCTGCGGTGGCGCGGTTGATATGGGCGAGACCGGCGAGCTGCGCGATCCTGCCACAGACCAGCCTCAATCATCATCTGCCGCAATGTCTCACAGCCCACCGCGATATCGTGGCGCTCCGCCAGATACTCACGCGCCAGGGTCGGTCCAAAATCCGCATAATGCTCGCGGACCAGTGACAGGATCCGCTCGCGAAAGGCATTGCTGTGACGTCGGTTGCTCGGCCGACCACGTTTGCGCGACACCAGGCCTGAAGCGCCTTCAACTCGGAGACGTTCAAGCAACCGGAAAATCTGCCGGCGCTTCAAGCCCAGCAACATCGCCGCATCCTCAACCCGAAGTTCGCCGCGGTCCACGCGCGACAATGTGTCAAACCGCGAAAGCTCGCCATGGCTCATCGCCACCACCGTCATAAGCGCGTCCTCCCGAACTGCCAGGAGGACCATGCCACCGGACTCTGCTAAGGACGCCCGAGGGTGTCATTTCTATCTAGCAGAGGGGTGTCATTTCTATCCGGCGCTTACACTAGATGTTCCTGCCGGTTAGAGAAGACACTTTCCGTCCCCGATAGAAATGACACTCTTGAGATCAGCAGGGGCTGCGTGGAGCCCTTGGGATAGCGCAGCGCAGACCCTGCTGATGGCGTAACAGTGGTGGGGAAGGGCACGGACCCGCTGCGACGGCAGCGGGCTCGGTCAGAACCGCTTTAGCGCGCCTTCACGAACTCGAGCGTGCCGCGCGCCCGTAACTCCGCCGGGCTGAGCCGGGGACGACGTTTGAGCTTTGCCCCGCCCAACCGGCGTCCGTCGATCTTCACCGGCGCCTCCGGTTCGGGGAACAGATGCGCGGGCTGGTCGCGGCGAGCAGGGGCATAGTTGTTCCGCTGCCGGTGATGCGGCGCGATCGCTTGGATCTCTTTTGCTAGCGCCAGTGCCGCGTCGAGATGCTTGTTATCGACGATGGCAGGTTGATTGATCCGGGGCATCTTGTCGAACAGGCTATAGGGAAGGGAGCGCCCCTCGTGGCGGATCTCGACTGTGCCGTCAGGATATTCACAGACATCCACGCGCTTGCGCACCAGTTCCTTGCTGATCGGGTTCGGCTCCAGAAGGAACAGCACTTTGTTATAGTGCAGCGTCAGCGCGGCCGTGACCGTCCGCTGTTCGCGCCAGACCATGACGGAGTGCAGATCATCCCGCAGTGCCAGAGGGCGGTGTAGATCACGACTGTCTGCGGCCGGACGAGCGAAGCGCGCATTGTGCCCAACCATGTAGCTCGGCAGAAAGACGTTCGCTTCTTCGATCGACGAGATACCTTCCAGGCGCATCGCTTTGATCAGGCGGTCCTGCAATGTGCCGTTCGCCCGCTCGACCCGGCCCTTGGCTTGGGGTGAGTTGGCGCAAATGATCTCGATGTTCAGCGCATCGAGCGCGCGCCCGAAATGCGTCATGCCGTCACCCTTGGCGGTCGCTTTAGCGTTGCGGAAGACTGTGTGCTTGTCGGAATAAAGGGCCACCGGCTTGCCGTGCCGCTCGATATATTCGCGCGTCGCTTCCATGTAGGAAAAGGTGCTTTCGCTCTCGACCATCTTGAGGTGCATCAACTCGCTGGTCGCGTCGTCTATGTAGACGAGCAGCGTGCATCGCGGTCCGCGGTCCTCAAACCAGTCATGATCCGAGCCGTCGATCTGGATCAGCTCGCCACGACACTCCCTGCGGTGGCGCGGTTGATATGGGCGAGACCGGCGAGCTGCGCGATCCTGCCACAGACCAGCCTCAATCATCATCTGCCGCAATGTCTCACAGCCCACCGCGATATCGTGGCGCTCCGCCAGATACTCACGCGCCAGGGTCGGTCCAAAATCCGCATAATGCTCGCGGACCAGTGACAGGATCCGCTCGCGAAAGGCATTGCTGTGACGTCGGTTGCTCGGCCGACCACGTTTGCGCGACACCAGGCCTGAAGCGCCTTCAACTCGGAGACGTTCAAGCAACCGGAAAATCTGCCGGCGCTTCAAGCCCAGCAACATCGCCGCATCCTCAACCCGAAGTTCGCCGCGGTCCACGCGCGACAATGTGTCAAACCGCGAAAGCTCGCCATGGCTCATCGCCACCACCGTCATAAGCGCGTCCTCCCGAACTGCCAGGAGGACCATGCCACCGGACTCTGCTAAGGACGCCCGAGGGTGTCATTTCTATCTAGCAGAGGGGTGTCATTTCTATCCGGCGCTTACACTAGAAAAGCTCGATAATATATCTTATGTTAAATTACAATATGTAGAAGCGGCCTAGATTGCTTGCTTAGGGCCATGCCAGCGCCGGGTCGCCCGATCATTCCGAAAGAGCCGCCGAGGCCGGCCGCTGCTCTGGTCTACGTACACGCTCCAAAAATCTGTGGACTCATAATATAGGCGAACTTAGAACATATGAACTAGATAATAGGATTGAGAGGATGAGTGACCTATGACCGGCGCCCACTTTACGATATGTAGCTTCTTGTCGTC
The DNA here is from genome assembly GCF_049913335.1 of Sphingobium sp. R-21. Classification (NCBI taxonomy): domain Bacteria; kingdom Pseudomonadati; phylum Pseudomonadota; class Alphaproteobacteria; order Sphingomonadales; family Sphingobiaceae; genus Sphingobium; species Sphingobium sp. R-21. The sequence goes on from NZ_CP184375.1 coordinate 1,275,598, forward strand.
GATCTGTGCGAAAGCTTCGCTCGCATGACCGCGGGCTTCGATCTTGGGCTTGCTGGGGTTCCCGCGCTGGTGACTGGCGCGGCATCCGGAATCGGCCGCGCCACCGCGCTGCTGCTCGCCGAGAACGGCGCCTTTGTGGCCATCATCGACAAGAATGCCGACGCCGCCAGGGCCGTTGCCGATCAGATCAATGCAGCGGGAGGACGCGCAATCGCGATCATCGCCGACGCCAGCCAGGAGACCGACGTAAGCCGCGCGATGGCAGAAGCGGAAGCTGCTTTCGGCGTGATCCGTGTGCTCGTGAACAATGTAGGCATCGGCGAGCGGCGCGCGCTTGTCGATATCCCGGTCGATGATTGGCGGAACGTCATCGACGTGAATCTGACGTCAGTGTTCCTCTTCAGCCAGATAGCCGCGCGTCGGATGATCGATCAAGGGGTCAGTGGCTCGATCGTCAGCATCGCATCGGTTGCGGGGGAAACAGGGGTCGTCAACCGCAGTTCATATGTCGCCTCAAAGCATGGTGTCGTCGGGCTGACCAAGACGCTCGCGCTGGAACTCGCGCCGCATAATATCCGGGTGAACGCCGTCGCCCCCGGCACGGTGGCGACCAACCTGACCGCCCATCTGCTGAGCGTTCCGGAGCTTGTCGCACGCACCAACGCGGCGCATCCGCTGAATCGCGTGGCCGAACCACATGAAATTGCCAATGCGGTCGTCTTCCTGGCATCTCCTCGATCAAGCTTTACCACCGGATCGATCGTTGCCGTCGACGGCGGCTTCCTCGCCGGAAAGGCCGCTTGATCCACAACCGTTTGAACGATCCGGACAGCGTAAGCCAGTGGTCGGGCAGAGCCCGCCGAGTTTGCCGCCATGATCCGTCGCCTGGAGCCGCCCGGGACAGCCATGAACGCGTCGAACAGGCCCTATACCGCCCCTCCCCTGCGACGACGGTGCGGCGAACCTCTGCCGGTCAGGATTGCTGTCAAGGAAGCAAGGTGAAGGAAAACAACATGATGGACAGTCCCGTGCTGACCCTCCATTCGCCACATGATTACGCCGATCTGGTCGGAACCGGGTTCGGACCCGGCCGATGGATGCTTATCGACCAGCCGCTGATCGATCGTTTCGCGGAGACGACCGGCGACGACGCCTGGTTCCATCTGGATGTCGAACGCGCTCAGCGTGAATTGCCGGGCGGACGCACCATCGCGCACGGTCTTCTGACCCTATCACTCATTCCCGGCCTGCTCTATGAACTCATCAAGTTCGAGCATGTGGGCCGGGCATTGTCCTATGGCTATGACCGGCTTCGGTTTCCCGTTCCCGTGCCGGAAGGTGGCAGGATCCGGCTACGCGGCCGTATAAGCGGGGCGGAACGGCGGGAAGCCGGCCTGTTCGTCACGCTGGAATGCGTGGTGGAACTGGAGGGGACAGAAAAACCCGCGCTCGTCACCAACATGCTTGAGCTAATCTTTGATGAATAGGGCGGTGATGCGATCTCGCATTGCCTCCTGCGGTAGGTCCAACCACTTCAATACGCACGAAGCACCGGGTTGACCGACAAAACCCTACACGACCATGTAGCCACCATCGACCGGAATAGTGACGCCATTGACGAAGCTTGCATCGCTCGAGCAGAGAAACGCAATAACCTTTGCGACTTCCTCCGGTCGCCCTAGCCGCTTCATGGGGCAATGAGTATCCAGCCAGGATTGAAGTGTCTCAGACGCGGATCTGACCAGAGGCGTCTCGGTGTAACCAGGCGCGACGGCATTTGTGCGTATCCCAAAGGACGACAGCTCACGGCACAAGGCCTGGGTGAAGGCTTTCACGCCCCCTTTTGAACTGCCGTAGCCGGCATTGCTGAAACCGCTGCCGAGGCCAGCGATCGAAGATATGTTGACGATCGCCCCCTTCGTATTTTTCAGGGCTTCCAGAAATGCAACGGTCATGTTGTAAGATCCCGTCAAGTTGACCGAAATTGATCGGTCCCATTCGATCGCTGACTCTGGACTGCCAAAACTCGCGAGACCAGCCACACCAGCGTTGTTTACAAGCGCCGACGCGTCACCCATTTCCCGGCGGACGGCTGCGGCGACATCACGCGATGCGTCGCGATCGGCCACGTCCAGAATATAAGCCTTGGCACATCCGCCCTGCGCTGAGATTCGTCCGGCTGCTTCTCTTGCGGCCTCTCCGTTCCGATCGATCAGCGCGCATCTTGCACCGCGCGATGAAAACTCCTGAACTGTCGCAAATCCGATACCAGAAGCGCCTCCCGTGACGACGACAAGCTGATCCTGATAGTCCATTTTCATGAAATCCTCCCTCGGACCTGCCTCGCCAGCGACACGACATCGAGCAGCGACCTCAGCATGTCATTGAGATGTGTGCAGCCCGATGGGCCACGCAGCTGCGCCGGCACCTGTTTGCGCAATTCCGCAACATGGTGGCCGAGCAGCATTGCAGCCGTGGCAGGAGCCGCCTCACATGTCAGATAGGGCAAGACGTGCGGCGTGACATCAACCGACTCCAGTGTGAGCGCTTCGGCATCAACCTTGGCCAATAAACCATATTCATGGAATATTCGCCGCTTGTCTGGATTGCCGAAGATGGCGCAGCTGTCCTGGAACCAGGCATCGACGAAGAGCGCATTGCCGTCCCGCCAGACATCGGTGCGCCGGAGCCTCCATTCGTCCGGACCATCGTGCTTCGTCAGCGCGTGAAACGCCTGTGTATCTGTGAACGCAGCCGCCGGCGGTCCTTCCGGCTGCCTGGCGATGTCCTCTCTGCCGCGGCCGTCGGCCCTGATCGAAGGTGAACCAGGAGCGTAGCTGATGCAGACATCCGTCACATCGCGGTCCGCCGGAGAGGGCATGCCGGTTCGTTCGACATGGGAATTCAGGCCGCCCTCCCACCCGTGCCAGGCGGCGAAAGCCATGAACGCGGCCCCGGCAAGATCGTCAAGGAGCCGATGGAGGCAGGTCGCATTCATTGCCTCGTCAGACAAGACGCTGGACATCGCCTTTCGCATCTCTCCGCCGGGCTTCAGGCCAGCGAAGCCACCCAGTTGAAGCTGGCAGCGACTGCCACCAAGCGAAACCAGTCGGCCATCAAGGCCGAGCCTTGCCTCAAGATGATCTTCGGCAACATTGGCAGCTTGCTGGTCCGGCGGCTGTTTGACATCACGCGCACGGCCGACAATTGTCACGATCTGCTCGTTACCCAGACTCCACAGACTTTGCAGTGAGCTGGTGCGGCGCACCGAGCCAGGCCGTAGTCCGCTCTCAGGATCGGCGGCCTTTGCAACTGCCTCGTTGTCCGAACTATTCCCATTCACCTTGATGATCTTTCCTTCGGTCGGTGGCGGCGGTGAATCGCTGCTCCTGCGCTGCCCGGCATTCACAGATGAAGAACGCGAATCCGAGCGGCGCAGCATGGTGCTTGCGCTTATCCATTCGGCCATTCATCCGGGCCTTGCACGGTGACGACCACCTTGCCGACATGCGCATCCCTTTCCACTGCGCGGTGCGCGTCAGCAATATTCTCCAGTGGGAAGCGATAAGCGACCGGCATGCGATAGGCGCCGCTGGCGATCCCGCCCCGCAAGGCTTCGATCGCCGCAGGCCCGCGATCCTGATCGCTCAGCAATGAATACATGTTGAAGCCGCGCATCGTCAGGCAGCGACGCATTGCGAGGGGCCGGGGAAAGGTGGTGGGCTCCCGCGACAAACCGCCGTACAATATCAGCGTCCCCTCCTCCGCCAGGCTGTCCATCAACAGTTCTGCGAAGGCGCCTGCGATCGGATCGAAGATCAGGTCGGCGCCGCGACCACCCGTGATCCGCCGGATCTCACCGACGACGTCGTTGCCCTCGGTGGCCAATATATGGTGCGGTCCAAAATTGGCTAGCTGGTCGATCTTCGCCGCCGTACGCGTCGTTGCGATCACATTGGCGCCCAGGTTGCGCGCGATCTGCATGGCCGCAACTCCGATTGCCGACGATGCCGCAGTGATTATGACGGTCTGCCCCGCCTTAAGCCCGCCGCTGTCCCGAAGGCCGCCCCACGCAGTGAGGAAGGCAACCCAGCTCGCCGCCCAGTCAACGGAATCCAGCACATCGGGCAACCTGACCAGACCGGTCACCGGGTAGAGAATTTCACTCGCATAGGTCCCATAGGTCCCTGAAGCGGCCGAAAGCGTCGCTACTCGCGTTCCCACTGGCCAGCCCGTCACACCCTTGCCGACGGCGGCGATGCGGCCGACGGCTTCGGTGCCGAGGATCGCGGGAAGCGGCGGCTTCATTGGTGATTGCCCGCTCCTGATCGTCGCTTCCAGGCGATTGATGCCAATCGCCTCCACCGCGATTCGCACCTCGCCCTCTCCCGGCGCCGCGACCTCCATGTCTTCGATATGCAGTACGGCGGGACCGCCGAACTCATGGATACGAACGACCTTGGCCATGCCTGTCTCCCTTGAACTAGCCATATTGAACCCGATCGAGCGTAGGTGCGGCGCAACGGCTGGCGCCGCGGATCATTGGATCTGGACGAGGTGGGTCTTGCCGGCGACTCGGAAGGACATCCAGATCAGGACTGGCCAGACCAGGAGCGACAGGATCACCAATCCCTCCCGCAACCCATGCCCCTCCCCGGCCACGGCCGCGCCGAGTTCCACCGCAGCGAGCGGCGCCAGCCCATAGCCGAGCACAGCCACGATCAGAAGGTATATGCTGCTCACACGGCCACGCATCTGCGGGGGACCGAAAAGCTGGATGCTCAGCGGCGAAACCACCGAGAAGGCGGTACTGAAGAACATCCCGACCCCGAAGCCACAAAGCAGCGGTACAAGCGAATCCATCATCAGCCCCGCGGCAAAGGCGGGCGCCGCGACCAAGGCAGGAAGCCTGAAGGTACGTACGATGCCGCCCGTCGGGTCCGCCAACTGCTTTCGGGTGGCAATCCATTGCCAGAAGAAATTGCCGACGAGGCCGGCTGGCACGCCGACGAGGCCGATCAGATAGCCGGCGCTGGATGGGCTCAGCCCCTGCTCACGCGCCAGCAGTGCGGGAAGCCAGGCGATGATCGCGAGACTGTACAGGCTGTTCAGGCCGGTGAGCGACAGCAGCGGTCCGAAGAAGCCGAAACGCGCGCGCAGATAGGTGAACACAACGCGTATGTCGGCATCGGCGACCGGCACGTTCCGATCCTCGCGCCGCGTCGGCACTGTGGCGATCAGTACGAATATCGCCGCAAGCAGCAGCCCAGGCAGGCCCACGAAGATGAATGTCATCCGCCAGGCATCAAGGCCCGTATAGCCGCTCATCCGGGCCGCCAGATCCATCGCCGCCGCGCCCACGGCATATGAACCGATCGCCATGACGCCGGCGACGGAGGAAAAGATCGCCACGGGCATGCCCCTTCTGTGCCGGGGATAGAGATCTGCGATGAGCGAGATCGCCGCGGGCGTCAGCACCGCTTCGCCAAGGGCAACGCCGCTGCGCAGGATCAACATCATCCAAAAGCCGTTCGCAAAGCCGGACAGGATCGTCGAGAGGCTCCAGACGACCACTCCGGCAGTCACCACGATGCGTCGGTTGCGCGTATCAACGAAATGCGCGAGAACAAGGCCACCCACGGCGTAGAACAATGCAAAGCCAACGCCCAGCAGGAGGGCCAACTGCCGATCATCCAGGGCTAGCGACTGGGATACAGGCAAGGCCAAAAGCGCCAGGATGCTGCGATCGACGTAAGAAACCGCATAAAGCAGCGTCAGCAGGGCGACAGTGATCCCTGCTCCTTTCATGGGGGATTCCTCACTGCCCGCGGCCGGCATATCGCTCTCCAGCTTCAGGCTGGCTTCAGTCAATGACACGAAGCTATTCTCCTAGAACGATCGATCTAATCTGAGATGTCATGATCTCGCGCCGACCTCATATATTGCATATAAGACGATGTTCCATCATCGGTCACGGGAAAACTCATATTCAATTTTCTTGATGATCGATTGTTTTATCTGATCGCCATGGCGCCGCCGCAGCCTACTTCTCGCGACAACGCGCACTGATGTGCATTTATCGAATATTTCTAATAATCAAACCGTACTTCGCAGTTTCGTAGCCATGCCTTTCGGCAGAAAGTCAGATGGCCGCCGTCAGACGGCGATCGATTTCAGAAGCGTCGTGGCGCCCTCGGTTCAGAGACAAGCGGTGCACAGCAATGAGCATGGGCCAAGGCGGAGGCCATGGAGCATGCGGCAGATTTTCAAGGGAAAGAGGTGTTCATGGCCCAAGATCGTCAGATGGCGCTTGTCGCATTCCTTCAAGCGCAAAACTGCTCGAATCTTCCCGCGTCGTGGAGGCATCCGGCGGCGGCGGCCGACTTCCTGCAGCCAGAATATTATCAGCGCATCGGCCGCACCCTGGAGGAAGGGAAATTCCACCTCGCCTTCTTTGATGACCGGCTCGCGATCCCGGACGTCTTCGGCGACGACTATCGCATGACCGTGGAGCAGGGTATCCGTGCGGTGAAGCTCGATCCGATGCTGTGCGCCAGCGCGCTGGGTCATGTAACGCGCCATCTTGGGATCGGCGTTACCTATTCCACGACATATTACGAGCCCATCCATGTGGCGCGGACCTTTGCCACGCTCGATCAACTGACGGGCGGAAGGGCGGCCTGGAACGTCGTTACGTCCCTCAACGATTCAGAAGCAGCCAATTTCGGCCGTGATGCAGCTCTCTCTCACGATCTGCGCTACGATCGCGCCGAGGAATTTCTGGAAGTGGTGCAGGGACACTGGCGCAGTTGGGATGACGATGCGTTGGTGATCGACAAGGAGCGCGGCCTGTTCGCTGATCCGGGCAAGGTCCGCCGCCTGGAACATGCCGGGGAATGGTTCAAGTCTCGAGGACCCTTCACGGTCCCCCGTTCGCCGCAGGGCGAGCCGGTCCTGATCCAGGCAGGGCAGAGTGGGCGTGGCCGGGCCTTCGCGGCGAAGTGGGGCGAGCTCGTTTTCGTCATCTATCCGAACCTGGAGGTGGGACGCCGGTCCTATGGCGAATTCAAGGATCTGCTGGACCAGATCGGGCGCGGCAGGGATTCGGTCAGGATCACGCCCGCCGTCTACGCCATCGTCGGCGAGACGCAGGCGCAGGCGGAGGATAAGAAGGCGCTGATCGACGGCCTCACCAAGCCTATCGACGGATTGGTGTTGTTGTCCGAGGTGCTCAATTTCGATTTCTCGACGAAGGGCTATGATGAGCCGTTCACGAGCGAGGAGATGGATGCAATATCCGGCATACAGGCGTTCCGCGACCGCGTCGTCCGGTTGAGCGGGCGCACCAATCCCACGCCGGCCGATTTCGTGCGCTTTACGCAGCGCGGCACGCTCGCCGAGTTCCCAACCTTCGTCGGATCGCCAAAGCAGGTCGCCGACCAGATGGAAGAGTGGTTCGGTTCCGCCTGTGATGGCTTCGTGCTTGCGGCGGGCTATGCTCCCGGCAACTATGAGGATTTCGTCCGGCTCGTGGTACCCGAACTGCAACGCCGTGGCCTGTTCCGCAAGGATCATCAAGGCATCACGCTTCGCGACAATCTGGGAATCAGGAATCCATCGATATCCGGCGGCTGATCGCCTTCCCAGCGAACCGTTGACGCTCTAAGATCAAAGCATGGATCAGGAACTGGCCCGTTTGAACCTCAATCTCTTGCGTGCCTTTTTTGCCGTGGGGCGGCATTGCTCGTTCGCTCGCGCAACGACGGAAGTCGGCCGATCCCAGGCGACCCTCAGCATGCAGGTGCGCGAACTCGAACGGCAGCTCGGGGTCAGCCTTCTGGAACGGACAACGCGAAAGGTCGCCCTGACGGAGGCTGGAGCAGCCTTGTTGAAGCGCGTGGAGAGCGGCTTCGCGGAGATTGCCGACGGCTTGTCGACGGTCCGCAGCATCTCCGCGATGCGGCACGGACGGCTGGTGATCGGCTGCGTACCTTCGATATCCGGCAGCCGCCTGCCGGCGATCATCGCCTCGTTCCGGCAGTATGACCCCACCCTGCGGATCGATGTCGAGGAGCTTACCTCGCCGGAGGTCGTTACAGCCCTATCGGAGCAGCGCGTGGATATCGGCATTGCGCCCTGCCCATCGCCCACGCCTTCAGGAATCAGCTTCGCCCCGGCCGTCGCCGAGCCCCTGTGCATCGTCATCTCGCGCAAGCTGAGCGCGCCCACTGGCGAAGCTATGAGCCTCATGCATCTGGCTACGCTGCCGCTCATAACATTGTCAGGATCGGTGCTGCTGCAATCGGAGCTGGAACAGGCCATGCAGTCGCACCAGCTCCAGCTTCAATCGCGGACGGAGGTGCGCCACATCCATACGGCCGTCGCCATGGTGCGGGCCGAGGTCGGGGCGGCGGTAATCCCCCGGCTCGCACTGCCCGATCGATTGGACAGGGACATTGAAGCCCTGCCGATCGGCTCTCCGCCACTCACCCGTGCGCTGGGCATTCTTACGCGAAAGGGTCATGCGTTGTCCTCTTCAGCGCTGCGCTTCTCACGGCATACCCGCGCCGCCCTGATCAAGAGCCTCGCCGCAATCGCGCCTTAGGAATCCGACCCGCTGCAATAGCGCGACGCAATCAAACAGCCCAGTAACGGAGGTCTGCATGACCATAATAGCTCGTCGAAGCGCCCTTTATCTGCCCGCGTCCAATGCCAAGGCCATCGCAAAGGCACGCACGCTCGATTGCGACGTGGTCATCCTGGATCTTGAGGATGCCGTCGCCGCAGATGTCAAGCATCTTGCCCGCGAACAGGCTGTCGCTGCACTTGCGGAAGGCGGCTTCGGGCGGCGTGAGCTCATCGTGCGCGTGAACGGCCTTCAGACCGAATGGGGCGAGGCGGACCTGCGCGCGATCGGACCAGCCGGCGCTGACGCTATCCTGGTGCCCAAGGTCAGCACGGCCGAGGACATTGTTCGATATGCAACACTGCTCGAGGGCCACGATGTCGACCTGTGGGCGATGATCGAGACACCGCTGGCGCTGTTCCGACTCGAAAGCATAGCGGCTACCGCCGAGTCCACGCGCCTGCGCGCCTTCGTCATGGGCACCAACGACCTCGCGAGAGAGACCGGCGCTACGCTCGACACGATGCGCACGGCATTCACAGGCGCGCTTGGCCTCGCCGTCGCGGCGGCACGCGCACATGGCCTGTCGATCCTCGATGGCGTATATAATCACCTCGACGATGAAGCGGGTTTTGAAGCCCAGGCGCGACAGGCGGTGCTGTTCGGATTCGACGGCAAGACCCTGGTACATCCTCGCCAGATCGCCATCTGTCACCGGGCATTCACGCCCGACAATGCAGCAATTGCGCGGGCCCAGCATATTATCGCCGCGTTCGACGCCCCTGAAAATCAGGCGAAGGGCGCGATACAGGTTGATGGCCAGATGGTTGAACGGTTGCACCTGGAGGGCGCCCGGCGCACCCTCGCGATGGCAGCCCTGCCGACGGCCTGAGACAGCGTCTGCACGCCCCAATTGGAGCGAATGCCGCTGCATCAAAGGCCGCAATCCGCAGGACGGATCTTCTGCCCGCTCCTTTGGTGGACGCGCCCACAGGCCCGATGCAGAATCGTGTTGGCAAGCAAATCGCTCTCCATTAGACAATGTAAAACGTTTGACTAAATAAGGCACATTGCCCTGCGCGATGCCTGCCGCAAAAACGATCATGGAGTGGATATGGGAGCGAACATGCCGGGCCGCTCGGACGTTCCAAGCTTCTTGGCACCAGGGTGGTGACAGGCGCCCGCCTGCCAGCGCAATGAAGCTGGGCCAGCAGAGACCGGCCTTGGCCAGAACTGGAAGACGCACCCCGCGATTCAGGCGTGATCCGCTTATCCAGTTGAACCGAACACACCTATGGAAGGAACAAGACGCATGGCCGAAATTCTGGCGCTGGGCATCAGCCACTATCCGATGCTGCTGTGGCCCGACAAGAACATGTCAGGACTGCTCAAGCAAATGATGACCAATCCAAAGCTGCCTGAGCCGCTCAAGAGCGCGGCCGGATGGCCAGCGGCCATGCAAGAGGAATGGGGCAACGACGACGGCGAGGCAGCAGCGGCCCTCCATCGCGAGAAAATGGTCGACTGGACCCGCAAAGCGCGACAGGCTCTGGATGACTTCAATCCGGATTTCGTCCTTTTGTGGGGCGACGATCAATATGAGAATTTCCGCGAAGATGTCGTCCCGCCCTATTGCGTGAATGCACACCCCGAATTCCGCTTTCACAACTTTCCGAACAATATCTGGGGAGAGCCCGTCGACAAGGAGTTCGTGCTGCCCGGCGTGACCGAGGCAGGCAAGCATCTGGTCAGCGAACTGATTTCAGCCGGCTTTGACAGCGCTTATTCGTACAAGCCGCTGCATCATCCGCTCGGCCACGCATTCACGAACGCGATCTTCTATCTGGACTATGACCGCAAAGGCTTCAATTACCCGATCCTGCCGGTCTCCATCAACTGCTATGGCCGACACGTCATCTGCCAGAAGGGCGGCCTGCCCTCTTTCACGAAGGAACTTACCGAAGCGGATCTCGATCCGCCGGCCCCCACCCCGGCCAGGTTGTTCGATCTGGGAGCCGCGACGGCGCGCATTCTGTCGCAATCCAAATATCGGGTCGCCATCATCGCATCGTCGAGCTGGTCGCACGCCTTTCTGACCAAGAAGAATCACTATCTGTGGCCGGACATCGAAGCTGATCGTTCCCTCTTCGAGCCGATGGCGAGCGGTGACTATGCCTCCTGGCGCGACTATCCAGCCTCCGCAATCGAAGATAGCGGGCAGCAGGAAGTCCTCAACTGGTTCTGCCTCGTTGGCGCCTTGAACGAACTGGGTCGCGACCAGCCCGACGAGATCGGCTTCGTTGAAACCTGGATTTTCAACTCGACCAAAGCCTTCCTCGTATCGCGGCCCTGAACCGTCCAGAATGCACGCCGTGCGCCCGCCGCGGCCGGCGCACGGCCGCCTCAGGCGTGAGCCCCCGCAAGCGGTCGCGAAGCGGGGTCTGAGAACCTTATATCCTGCGCATAAATCATGCGTCTGTGAAATGTTGGCGCCATCGTACCGCGTTTTCCGATGACGCTGAGCACATCCCCAAGGCGCCGAGGGGTTCCGCTTCTCCGCTGTCTCAAGAATGGTTGTCGGATTTCCGTTCGCTGACAAACGCCACCGCGTCAAGATTTCCCGGACAATCGATTCCTTGCAGTCTGCAAGACGATGAACCGCTCGACATGCTGGCCTCAGCATCCATATTAAAGCATATGGCCTATATTTAAGTTGGCGATGGTCCTACTTTTCCACGAACTCGGCCCAGGACGTGAACAGAGCTGAATTCCTGGAGTCGTCCGTAGGGAATCAACAGTCCGCTCACATCGAGCGCTCCATGCGAATATGGCTGATTGTAGCGCATTTCCAAACCGCCTGCACGACCAGTCCGATCAACCGATTTCACCGCGCCACTCCACAAGCCCCAAAGCTCGCACAGTTTCAGCTTGACAGCTAGGGCGAGCTTCGAACAGATAGAACATACGCTTTATATGTAGCCATTCATTCTGAGCGAACTGGTTCAGGGCAAACGAATGGCACATTGCCAGGATTATGGAATTACAAGGCACCGGGCATCGCGCCGGCCATTGCTATGGAGAGTGAGTATGGACTTCAATCTTCCCGCCGACGATGATCCGCGCCGCTTGGAGGTGCGCAAGTGGCTCGAAGCGCACCCTAACGTAACCTATGAGGAACTGGCGCAGAAGGGCTACACCGTTCCGCACTGGCCGGCGCCATGGGGCCTCTCGGCGGATCCCGAAACGCAGCTGATCATCGAACAGGAGATCAAGCGCGCCGGGATCACGCATCCTCATACCCTCAATCCGATTGGCGTGAACCAATGTGGCCAGTCGCTGTTGGTATACGGCACCGAAGAGATGCAGCAGAAGTTCCTACCGCCAGCGCTTGCCTGTCGCGACATCTGGTGCATGCTGTTTTCAGAACCGTCCAGTGGATCGGACCTGGGCGGCCTGCGCACTTCAGCACGGCTGGAGGGTGATCATTACATCATCAACGGCCAGAAAATCTGGAATTCGAATGCTCATATTTCGCAGGTAGGCGTTGTTATCGCAAGGACCGACCCCACGGTGCCGAAGCATCGCGGCCTGACTGTCTTCCTCATCGACATGAAGGACCCGGGCGTTGAGGTACGCCCGATTCTCGACATGTCCGGTCATGCACCTGAATTCAACGAGGTGTTTCTGACCGATGTCCGGGTGCCTGTCAGCAACCGGCTCGGCGAGGAAGGCCAAGGCTGGCGGATTGTTCTCGAACAGTTGCAGACCGAGCGGATGGGCATGGTGAAACCGGGCGCGGTATGGGGTTTTGGTCCAACCGCGCGGGAGCTTGTTTCCGGCCTGATCGAGACGGGCAAGATCAATGATCCGCTCGTTCGGGACGAAGCCGCGAAACTCTATGTCGAGGGCGAACTGCTCCGTCTGCTGGCCGATCGCAACCTCAGTAACCGGATCAACGGCAATCCGCCCGGCCTTGAGGCGAACCTTGGCAAGATGATTGCCTCGCCTCACGGCCAGCGCCTCTCGGATCTGGCCAAACGGACAGAGGGTATAGCCGGGATGCTGCGCGACGAAGATGAACTGCCCCTGCCCAAGCAGGACTATGGCTTGTTCAACAGCTGGGACTATTGCTACTGGTTCGGACCGGCTGGCACGATCGGTATCGGCACGACGGAAATCCTCAAGAACACGGTCGCGGAGCGCATCCTTGGCCTGCCGCGCGACATCGATCCGTCGGCAAAATTGCCGTTCAGTGAAATCGGGCGGCCGCAACTGGCGGCCTGAAACATCCATCGCGCCGATGTCCGCGCCCCTGCAAACGCCAGGACATCGGCCCTCGACCGGGGAACTTATCCAATGAATTTCACCCTCAGCGAAGAGCATATCGCTCTCAGGGATAATGCGCGCGCCTTCCTCTCGAAGGAAGTCAGGCTCGACCCTTATCTCAAACCAGAGGCAAATGAGCAGCCTGTCGCGCGTGATGGCCTCTGGGATGAAATCCGGAAGCTTGGCTGGACCGGCATCGTCATCCCGGAAGCTTATGGCGGATTGGGCCTGACCTATATCGACCTTGTCATGATCGTCGGTGAAACGGGCCGCACCCTCGCGCCGTCGGCTCTTTTCGGAACACTGGCGGGCGCCTGGGCTGTCGAACGTTGCGGCAGCGAAGAGCAGAAGCAGACTCTGCTGCCGCAGGTGGCCGCAGGCGAGCTTTCACTCGCGCTGGCAGTCGCGGACCCGAATGGCGACGTAAACGGCCTGTCACATGGCGCCACCGCTTCGAAGGCGGGGGACGGCTGGACGATCAGCGGGGAAAAGTCGTTCGTCGTCGAGGCAGCCGATGCAGACAAGATCGTGGTCATGGCGGACATCGAAGGCACGCCCGGCTTCTTCATCGTGGATGCCAAGGCCCAGGGCCTGGCGATGGAACGCCTCGACTGGCGCGATATCACCCGCCATGTGAGCCGCATTTCATTCAAGGACGTGCCGGCCGAGCGGCTGCCTCAGGCCGATGGCGACAGCTGGTCGTGGATCCGCGACCGGCTCTACCTCATACTCGCTGCGGAAAGCGCCGCAGGTGCCGAACAGGTGCTTGACGACGCCGTGGCCTACGCAAAGGAGCGTATCGCCTTCGGCCGCCCCATCGGCACTTACCAGTCGATCAAGCATGACCTGGCCGAAGTCGCCGGCGGCAACGAATGCGCCACTGCCGGGGTGCAATATGCCGCATGGGCGTTAAGCGAGGGTACCGCCGACGCCAGCAAGGCCGCAGCCATTGCACAAAGCTATGCCAGCGAGCAGTATCGCGCTGCCACCGCCTGCAATATTCAAGTGTTCGGAGCCATCGGCTTCACCTGGGAAATGCGGAACCACCTCTACTACAAGCGGGCGCGCGCCAACGCCGAGTTGCTTGGCACGCCTCGCGAACAGCGTGAGCAGATCATGCGGATATTGGAAAGCGAGCATAAGCACGCGGCCTGAGAGGAAGCGGGCGCAAAGGAAGATAAAATGGTTCTGGTACGATTTGTCGATCCGGCGGGGCAGGAAACGGACGTCGCGATCGACGATGGCATCTCTGTCATGGAAGGGGCGGTAACGGCAGGAATTGCAGGGATTGACGCCGATTGCGGCGGTCAGCTCTCCTGCGCCACCTGCCACGTATATCTGGGCGAAGCTTGGGTCGGGCTCGTGCCAGCCCCATCCGAGGAGGAGGACGCGCTGCTCGATTTCGCGGCAGAACGTCAGCCCAATTCGCGCCTGAGTTGCCAGATCATCGTTCAGCCTGAGCTGGATGGTCTGGAAATCGGGATTCCCGTTCATCAGGGTGGCTGAAGGACCGACCCCGATGGCAGGCGCTGTCGCGTCCGGCGCGATCCGTACGGAAGTGGCGTTTCAGGCTCAAACCATCGATCAGTTGCGGGAGATGCTATGACTGCGACTACTCACGACGAACTCGCCAGCCGCCTGCGCGAGGCTTATCGATCCGGTGCTGTGCCACCGCTGCGCGACGGCCTGGACCCGCTCGATATGGCGGGTGCCTATGCCGTACAGACGATCAACACGCGCTACTGGGAATCGCAGGGACGCCGGATCGTGGGGCGCAAGGCAGGGTTGACGGCCAAGGCCGTTCAGATGCAGCTAGGCGTCGATCAGCCCGACTTTGGCGTGCTGTTCGATGATATGCGGATCGCCGACGGCGGCCGGCTCCACCCCGGCGCCTGCCTTCAGCCGAAGGCGGAAGCGGAGATCGCGTTCGTGCTGGGTACGGATCTGCCTTCCGCACAAACGACGGCTGAAGAGGCGGCGGCGGCAGTGGCGACGGTCCATGCCGCCATCGAGATCGTGGACAGCCGGATCGCCGACTGGAAAATCACCTTCGCCGACACCGTGGCGGACAACGGCTCCTCCGCCTTTTTCGTTTTGGCGGAAGAAGGGCACCCCTTGCCCGGCCTGGACCTGTGGTCTGCCGGGATGGTGATGGAGATCAATGGGACGATCGCATCCC
Source organism: Sphingobium sp. R-21 (assembly GCF_049913335.1). NCBI lineage: Bacteria > Pseudomonadati > Pseudomonadota > Alphaproteobacteria > Sphingomonadales > Sphingobiaceae > Sphingobium > Sphingobium sp. R-21. The sequence goes on from NZ_CP184375.1 coordinate 1,290,729, forward strand.
TGGGCGCGGGCGCGGCGGCGCTTGGACATCCTTTGAATGCAGCGGCATGGCTTGCGCGGACGCTGGCGGAGCGCGGCGAGCCGCTGAAGGCTGGCGACGTGCTGTTGGCGGGCGCACTCGGACCCATGGTAGCCATCCATCCGGGCGATCAGGTGCGTGCCGTGGTGGGCGGCATCGGGACATGCAGTTTTAGATATGGAGAGGCTTGATTCATGGCCAGGGTGAAGGTTGCCATCATCGGATCGGGCAATATCGGTACCGATCTGATGATCAAGGTAATGCGCCTGTCGGATACGCTGGAGATGGGGGCGATGGTCGGCATCGATCCGGCGTCGGACGGGCTCGCGCGGGCGCACCGGCTGGGTGTTCCGACCACATATGAGGGTCTCGACGGGCTGCTCGCCATGTCCCAGTTCAAGGACATCCAGATCGTGTTCGACGCCACCAGCGCCGGTGCGCACCAGCGCCACAGCCAGGCGGTGCTGGCTGCGGGCAAGCGGATGATCGATCTGACACCGGCCGCCATTGGCCCATACACGATCCCGCCGGTGAACGGCGATGCCAATCTGGACGCGGCGAACGTCAACATGGTCACTTGTGGTGGCCAGGCGACGATTCCCATCGTGGCCGCGGTCAATCGAGTGGCCAAGGTGCATTATGGCGAGATCGTCGCTTCCATCAGTTCAAAAAGCGCGGGCCCCGGAACCCGTGCCAATATCGATGAATTCACCGAAACGACCAGCCAGGCCATCGTCGCCGTAGGCGGAGCTACCCGCGGCAAGGCGATCATCATTCTGAACCCGGCCGAACCGCCACTCATCATGCGTGATACCGTCTATTGCCTGTGCGATGAGGCGGACCAGGATGCGATCCGTCGCTCTATCGACGACATGGTAGCCGAAGTGCAAAGCTATGTTCCAGGTTATCGGTTGAAGCAGTCGGTGCAGTTCGAGCATATCGGTTCCAATCGTCCGCTGCACATTCCCGAAATGGCCTCTACGGGAACCTCGGACTTCACCGGGCTCAAGGTCTCGGTCTTCCTGGAGGTCGAAGGCGCCGCGCACTACCTGCCCGCCTATGCCGGCAATCTCGACATCATGACGTCCGCAGCTCTGAAGACCGCCGAGAAGATGGCCAAAAGGATGGCGCTATGACCTTTGATCCCCATCAGACCAAATTGTACATCCAGGATGTGACGCTGCGTGACGGGATGCATGCGATCCGCCATCAATATGGTCTTGATCATGTTCGCGCCATCGCCAAGGCACTGGATGCAGCAAAAGTCGACGCCATTGAGGTGGCGCATGGCGACGGGCTGCAAGGCTCTTCCTTCAACTATGGCTTCGGCGCCTTCACCGATTGGGACTGGATCGGCGCGGTAGCCGAGGTTCTGGAACATTCAGTGCTCACCACGCTGCTGCTGCCCGGTATCGGAACGGTGCATGACCTCAAACATGCCTATGAGATGGGCGTGCGCTCGGTCCGCATCGCCACGCACTGCACCGAAGCCGACGTTTCCAAGCAGCATATCGAGGCGGCCCGCGCTCTGGGTATGGACGTCTCCGGCTTCCTGATGATGAGCCACATGACCACGCCGGATGCGCTGGCGACGCAGGCCAAGCTCATGGAAACCTATGGCGCGCATTGCGTCTACGTCACCGACAGTGGCGGCGCGATGAACATGGACGAATATGCCGCTCGCCTGCAGGCCTATGATCGCGTCCTGAAGCCGGAGACCCAGCGCGGCGTCCACGCGCACCACAATCTCTCGCTGGGCGTCGCCAACTCGATCGTCGCCGTGCAGAATGGCGCAATACGCGTCGATGCGAGCCTCGCCGGCATGGGCGCTGGGGCCGGCAACGCGCCGCTGGAGGTTTTTATCGCCGCTGCCGATCGCTACGGATGGAATCATGGGTGCGACCTTTATGCGCTGATGGATGCAGCGGAAGATCTTGTCAGGCCGCTGCAGGACCGCCCTGTGCGGGTCGATCGCGAAACGCTGACCCTTGGCTATGCCGGCGTCTATTCCAGCTTCCTTCGTCATGCGGAAAAGGCCGCGCTCGACTATGGCCTCGATACCCGTTCCATCCTGGCCGAGGTCGGCCGCCGCAAGATGGTCGGCGGGCAGGAGGACATGATCGTCGACGTCGCGCTGGACATGTTGAAGTCCGGCAACTGACATGTCACGGCTGTTGGCATTTGCCGTTCGCACGCCGCCCGAACTGTACAGCCGTTTCATGCTCGGCGGCCCTTGGCCATCGAACGACTTGATGGAGACTGGATGCCTCACTTAGATCTCGGCGATATCTGCCTGCATTATGAAGAGCATGGCGTCGGCCGTCCCATATTGTGCCTGGCGGAACTGGGCGGCAGCACACGAACCTGGCGTCACGTTGTTGGCGCCCTGGCCCAGGACCATCGTCTCCTCCTCCTCGACATCCGCGGAACCGGACGTTCGGAAAAGCCGTGCCAGCCCTACAGCATGGCCGCCATAGCCAATGACGTGCAGCGCTTCCTCACCCGGCAGGGTATCGACAGCATCGACATCATGGGATGCGCGATGGGATCGATCGTGGCGCTTGAGGTCGCCCTTCAGGCGCCGGCGCTGGTGCGCTCACTGTTGCTCTGCTCGGTATCGCCCGACATCCCTGAAAAGACCCGCCTCTATGCCGGACAGCGCGCCAGCGACATTCGCGCGGGTGGCATGCGTGTTGCCTCCCGCACGAGCGCCGAACTGTCATTTCCCGAAGGAATAGCGCTGCCGTTCGCGTTTGCCCGATCGGAATATGAAGGCGACTTCCTGGCAAATGACCCCGATGCCTATGCAGCGCTGACCGAAGCGCTGCTCGATTGGCAGGGCGGTCCGCGCCTGGCCAGCATCGCATGCCCCTGCCTGTGTCTGGCGGGGGATCAGGATTTCATGTGGGATCCCGCCGTGGTCGAGGCCACGACACGCGCGCTTCCGAACGCATCGTTCGACGTCGTCGAAGCAGCCGGCCATTTCCCTCCCCTCTCCTCCCCGGATGGTTTCGTGGCAAAGGCGCGGGCCTTTCTCGATTCGCGACCCGACTGAGCGAAACTATTTGGGAGCGACGGCGGATGGTCCCGTCCGCGGGACATGACAGTGCCCCAAAATATTTAACAGGGCAGGGAGGCAATCGCCTGTTGTGCTGAACTCTCGCCGGATCGGCAGGAACGGCACGCATCATCCTGATCCGATGCAATTTGTCTTGCTGGAGCGACGCGTACGCAGCGCTCCGCCACCATTGCGACTTTCTCAAGAAATCCTTGAAGATACAACTTGAAAGCGCTTATCTATCAGATCAATGCATAAATGCGGACGATGAAACCGCTCGGCCGCCAGCCGCGAGACCCCATATGCATATCAACCTCAACTTTCTTCAGACCTTCATCAGCGTGGCCGAACATGAGAGCTTTCGGCGTGCGGCGGAAGAGATGGGGCGGACACAATCCGCGATCAGCATGCAGATCCGTCAACTGGAGGACCAGATCGGTGCCCGACTGTTCAATCGAAGCACACGGCGCGTCGAGTTGACAATGGAGGGCGAGCGTTTGTTGCGCTTTGCGCGTCGTTCGCTCGCCGACCTCAACTTCGGGCTCCGCTCGTTGAAAGAAGAACTCAAGATGCGGAAGGGATTCGTCTCTTTTGGCTGCATCCCGACGCTATCCTCCTCATTGCTCCCGCACCTTATCTACAGCTTCGAGCAGGAGTTCCCTGGCATCACCATGAGCGTCCGCGAAAGCTCGATGCAGGACCTGCTCGAAAAACTGCGCAGCAAGGAGATCGAAATGGGGATCGGCCTGAATGTCGAAGGCGCAGTCGACTTCGTCTTCGAACCATTCCTGCAGGAAGAGATCATGGCGTTCATCCCCCCGCCCTTCCAGAACCGTTCGGCGACCAGCATCACGCTGGCCGAACTTGCAGAACTTCCGGCCATTGTGCTCGACAGTGCCACGGCGCTGCGCGGAGTATTGGATGCGGAATTGGCAGCGCGCGGTCTCAAGCTGCGGACACGCTACGAGGTCAGCCAGGTGCAGACGCAATATGCGATGGCCGTCGAAGGTATTGGGGTAGCCATCATGCCAGCCTGTGCCATTCCACGCGGGAACCGAGAAAATCTCCAGATCCTCCCCATCGTGGACCCGCGGCTGAGCCGCACGATCTGCATCATTACTCCCCGCGGCACTGTTTTGCGCGAAGCGGCGCGCGCTTTCGCGGACTTCACGAAAAGCATGTTGAGCGCACAGTCGGCCCGCCCCGCCCCACCAGCCTGAGCGCGCGCCTGCCAAATGCCTCAAGCTTCGGAAAGACCTCGCACTTCCCCATTTGTGGCTTCGTCTGATCCAGTCCGCCGCACAATCAGGCAGCCGAAACTGCGACCCGCATAGTCCCTACCTGGTCGATATGCACGTCGATGATGTCTCCGGGTGCCACCGGCCCCACGCCCGCCGGCGTGCCGGTGAAGATCACGTCCCCCGGCAACAGCGTGTAATAGCTGGAGGCAAACTCGATGAGCTTGGGGACGTCGTAGATAAGATAGCTGGTATTCGAAGCCTGCCGCGTCTCGCCATTGATCTTGAGCCAGAAGTCCAGCTTGCCCGGCTCAGCGATCTCATCGGCGGTGACAAACCACGGCCCCAGGACTGCATAGCTGTCCACAGAGGCACGGAATGTCTTCTGCTGGACGCCCCGCACTGTCATGTCGAGGCCCACGCAATATCCCGCGACGTAAGACATCGCTTCTTCAGCCGGAATGTTGGTTCCGGTCTTGCCGATGATGACGACCAGCTCCGCCTCATGGTCAGTGCGGCGATCCGGGAAGCGTAACTTCACGCCGTCTCCGGCACCGACCAGCGAACTGTTCGCTTTGAAGAACAGACCCCAATCACCGATGGGCTTGATGACGTTGCCCTGCGACAGGTTGGGATCGGCGCGCGACTCGGCGAGATGATCATTATAGTTGACCGGCGCGCCGATGATCTTGGACGGATTGGCGACAGGGCTCAGCAGCTTGATCTCCTTGAGCCCGCGGCGCGGCGCGGAGGGCGCAAGTTCGGTCACGCGGGCAAGAACAGCATCAAGATTGCTGTAGAGCAGATCAGCCATCGGCAGCGGGTAACGGCATTCCGGAAGGATTTGCAGCGCCTCGGTCACATCCAAAACGCTGTCGCCCTGCACAAGGCCGAGCCGGTTGTCGTCAAAACGGCAGATCCTCAACGCCTAATCTCCTCCTGAAAAAGTCTGATACAACACCGGCCTGCGTAGCGGTCCTTCCTGGACATGGCCGTCATCGCCTCATGCATCGATCGTGTCGTATTCCTTGGGAATGGTGATCTCAAGGTTGCGGGCATCGGGCGAGTAATCAAGCACGGTGTGCGCTATGCCCGACGGCATCAGGCAACAGTCGCCCGGCTCCATCAAAACCTCGCCATGGCCCTCGAACTCCAGTTTCATCCAGCCTTCGAGCATGTAGAACATCTGCACCTGGGTGATGTGCCGGTGACGTTTGCGTACCTCGTCCGTGCATGGAGGAACGAGCTTGATCACATGAGCATGCAACATGCCGTTGGTCGCCTCTGCAAATCCCAGATCGCGATATTTCGCAAAAGGTCGCAACCCGTCAGACTTGAAATCCTCCTCGCCATGCAGCTTCGCAACCACAAGCTTCGACACCACGAGGTTTGAAGTCGCGTTTGATGCCTCATTGTCCAAGATGCATCCTCCTTTATCATTGCCTTCCGACGCCATGCCGGCTGTACGCTATCGTCAGACTTCGCGATCGCGAAGTGTCGTCCTCGCCCATGCCCTCGTCACACCACGCGTTCTCGCATCAGTTGATCGATACGGTCCCGATTCAAACCCAGCAACTCACCCAGCACAGCCTCCGTCGATTGGCCGAGCGCAGGACCGGCATGGCTGAAACGGGGGGGCGTCGCGGACAATCGGGGCAATGGTGCGGGGATAACGAGTTCGCCGACCCGCGGATCCTGAATCCTGAGCAGATTCTCGCGAGCGGCATATTGCGGATCGGCGAATATGTCAGCGATGTCGAGCAGCTTGCTCGCCGGCGCCTGTGCCGCCTCGCAGCGCGCCAGAATTTCGGTGGTCGGCAGGCTCTTCACCCAGTCGGCCACGATCGCGTTGACCTCTACGCGATGGCGATCCCGTTGGACGAGCGTGGCATAGCGCGGATCCTGCGCGAGCTCGGGCCGGTCCATCGCCCTGGTCAGCCGCTCCCACATCCGATCGTTCGAGCAGGCCAGCGCGACCCACGCGCCATCGGCCGTTTCATAGTGGCTGTGGGGCACGATATTGACCGTATCGGGCCCCATCCGTTCGCGCTTGTAGCCGGACGATGCGAAAGCGGGCGCCAATTCATCCAGGACGCGGAAGATGCTCTCATAGAGGCCGATGTCGACGACCTGACCGCGTCCGGTCTGCTCCGCCACGCGCAGGGCAACCATCACGCCGAAGGCCCCGAACAGTCCGGTCATGTAATCCGCCAGCGAGGTGGAGCCGGGAACCACCGGCGGGCGGCCAGGCTCTCCTGAAAGATACGCCAGGCCGCTGAACGCGTGTGCGATACGCGCGAAGCCGGGCTTGTCACGCATCGGCCCGGTCTGGCCATAGGCGCTCACACGCAACATCACCAGCTTCGGATTGATGGCCGCCAGATCCTCGTAGCCGAGGCCCCATTTCTCCATCGTTCCCGGCCGAAAATTCTCCAGCACCACATCGGATTTCTCGACGAGTTGGCGGAAGATGTCCGCCCCTTCCTTCTTCCGCAGGTCAAGCGTCATGGACTGGCGGTTTCGCGCCTCGCTCAGCCAGACGAGCGTGTCACCGCAGGAGGTGGCTGTCCCGAAGCGACGAAGGGAATCGCCCTCCCCCGGCTGCTCGATCTTGATCACCTCGGCACCGAAGTCTGCCATCAGCGTGCCGCAGAACGGCGCCGCGATGAAGGTCGCAACGTCCAGCACGCGAATGTCACTGAGCGGTCCGGCGCTCAAGCGACGGCCCCCTGGAACAGGGTCGCTCGGGCAAGGATCTTTTCGGCCAGCTTGACATGCGCGCGATCGATAAGAACGCCTTCGATGCCGATAGCTCCCTGGCCATCCGATGCCGCCGCCGCCATGCGATCGGCGATGCGCCGCGCCCAGGCGATCTGGGCCGGCGTCGGAGAGAAAATCTCATTCGCTATCGCCACCTGCGAGGGGTGGATCGCCCATTTGCCCTCGAACCCCAGTGCCCGCGCGCGGATCGCGCTGGCGCGATAGGCATCGGGATCGCCATAATTGGCGAAGGGTCCATCGATGGGACGCAGACCGTGGGCGCGACAGGCATTGGCAATCCGCGCCAACGCGAAGTGCCACTGGTCGTTTTCCGCGCCACCAACCGCATATTCCGGGTTGGGCGCTCCGAACACCGTGTCGAAATTCTCAAGTTCTATCGAATAATCTCCCACGCCGAAAATGATGCCTTCCAGCCGCGGCGACGATGCGGCGATCGCTTCCACTTCCGCCAGTCCGCGCGTCGTTTCCATCAGGATTTCGATCCCTACTCGCCTCTCCCGCGGCGTTTCGAGTTCCAGGCAGCCGAGCAGCCGGTCGACGAAGCGAACATCTTCGCTCGTCTGCACCTTGGGCAGCAGGATCATGTCCAGCCGCGGACAGCGCGCAACGGCCATAATGTCCGCGATCGCCCAAGGCGTATCCAGGCCATTGACCCGCACGGAAACGATCTTGGTGCCCCAATCGACATCGTTCAGCGCCTTGACCGCGTTAGCGCGCCCTTCCTCCCGCCGGTTCGGCGCGACGGCATCCTCCAGATCGAGGAAGATGGAGTCAGCGGGTCCCTGTGCTGCCTTTTGAAAAAAATGGGGTGATGTCGCCGGAACCGCCAGTTCGGAACGCTGGACTCGCTGAATTCTCGCAATATCTGCCATTATTGTTCCTGGCCCCACCTAAGCCGGTGCGCGTGCAAGCGCCGCGGCTTGGCAGCGCTCCCTTCCATCAAACCGATTGTTCGCTCTGGCTAGACGAAAAGCCAAAGTCTGTCTCATTCATCCTTCTGATGAACTCATCATAAAAATTCATGCAGCGTGACGACACGAGTGTAACAGCAAGAATCGGGCCGACACCGCCATGTTGACAGTTCGCAGTGATCGAGAGTAGTCAGCTGGTTACGCAGCTTTGGCGGTGATGGTCCCGCAATTTATGCAAGAGCATGCTGCTTCAACATTGAAAGTCTTCGTGCCGCACATTTAAGGGCTTGGATACACAGTTTTCTACCAAGTCTCTGGTTGACTGCCGAATATGTCGAGCTATTCAAAGGAAGCTGATATCCTGTGACAGCTCCGGTCGCTTGAACCTTTTCAAGGGCAATTCCCGGCCGAATGTGGCTGGGCTCGAATCCGGCAGGGCACTAGTTTTCATTTATGGAGAACGGTGAGTGGAGAGTGTTTGGCAAGGCGACCGCCATGAGTGATATGGACTTCCGCGGCCGAATGGCCTTCATATCCGGGGCAGCAAGTGGCATCGGCCGGGCTACCGCCATGGAATTCGGGCGACGGGGGCTGAAGGTCGCCGTCGCCGATATCGATCTTGTCGGAGCAGAAAGGGTGGCTGCCCAGATCGAAGGCGCATCTGCGGTGCTGCTCGACGTCCGCGATGCGGAAAGCTGGAATATCGCGCTGGATGAGGCGGAAGATCGTCACGGACCCCTGGCCGTTCTGTTCAGCAATGCCGGTGTTGCGGGCAGCACCGATCCCGTAAGCCAAACGTCGCAGGCCGCCTGGGAATGGTCGCGCTCAGTTAATCTTGACGGCAACTTCCATGGCCTGACGCAAGGCCTGCATAGAATCCTCGCGTCGGGCCGTAATGGCCATGTGGTGGCGACCGCGTCGCTGGCGACGCTCAATGTCAAGGCACGGACGGGCGTTTATACCGCGATGAAGGCCGGCGTGGTCGCATTGTGCGAGGCCCTTCGCGACGAACTGAGCGGCAGCGGCATAGGAGTTTCGGTTCTGATGCCCGGGCCGGTCAGGACATCCCTGCTGGAGGCGAACGCCGCTCGGGCGCCTGCTCAGCTTTCAACAGGCGACCGGATGGAGACTATGGAGGAAGTCCTGCGCAACGGCATCGATCCCGCTGAGGTCGCAACCCTGGTGGCCGATGCGATCGGAACGGAACGCTTCTGGCTGTTTCCCAATCGGGATCTTGAGGATCGAATTGACACGCGCGCCGCGGATATGAAGAAGGCGTTTCATACGCTGGCGTCCAATTGACCACCCGCGCGCGACGTTGAAGCCGACCGAAGAGGCGGCAGGCTGCACAAGCCAGCCTGATGTGGCGGCGGACCAGTTGGTGAGTGATCGATCGAAGGGGGATGAACGAACCCCCTCGCATGGGAGAGTATGCGTGGTCACGACAGATACTGATAGCGAACTCGGGTCGGTTGCCGCAGAGGCTGCGTTGGCCGGCGCTGGTCGCGGGCGGGTCATCTGGACGCCGACGGCGGCCGATCGCCAGCAGTCGACGCTCACCATGTTCATGACCTGGCTCAAGCAGAGCCGCAACCTCTCGTTCGAGGGATATGAGGAGCTCTGGCGCTGGTCAACTACAGACCAGGCCGAATTCTGGGAGGCAATCTGGCACTATTTCGCTGTTGAAGCTGATGTCCCCTACAACAGCGTGATGGAAGGCGCGGGCTTTCAGAATACGCAATGGTTTACAGGGGCAAGGCTTAATTTCGCGCGCATGGTGATGCGGCACGAAAAGCGTCTAGCTGACCATGTGGCGATCTCAGCCTTTCATGAAGATGGCAGTTACGCGCGCTGGACATGGTCAGAGCTGGGCACAGCGGTCCGACGAGTCGCGACGGGCTTCCGCGCGATGGGGATCGGGCCCGGTGACTGCGTCGCCGCCTATCTGCCCAACGTAGTGGAAGCCGCGATCGGTTTCATCGCCGCAGCGGCGGTCGGTGCGGTCTGGTCGTCGTGCAGCCCCGAATTCGGCGCCGGCGCCGCAACGGACCGCTTCGCGCAGATCGAGCCCAAGCTGCTCATCGCGACCTCCCGCTATGATTATGCCGGCAGGCTGCACGATCGCAGCGAGAGCGTGCGTGACCTCGTCAAGGGTCTGCCAACGCTGGAGCATCTGGTCCTTTTGCAGGATGATGCCCAGAATCTGATCGATCACGGACCTCTGCTGCGGAGTTGGTCATCTCTTGCTGCGACGCCGGAGCCGACATATGACGACTTCACCTTTGAGCCGGTACCCAGCGACCACCCCTTGTGGGTTGTCTATACATCCGGCACGTCCGGTGCGCCAAAGGCGATCGTTCACACGCATGTCGGTGCACTTCTCGGCGCGATGAAGGACCTCACCTTCCATCTCGAGGCAAGGGAAGGCTCCGTCCTGCTATTCTATGCCACGCCGAGCTGGATCGTCTGGAACACGGTGCTCGCCAGCCTTGCCCTTGGAACGCATGTGGTGCTTTACGACGGTAGTCCGTTCCATCCGGATCTAGGCAGCCTCTGGTCCATCGCCGAACGCGCCGGCGCGACCATAATGGGCGTGAGCCCAGGCTTTGCCGGACGAATGAAGGATCGGGCATATAATCCCGCCGCGCAGCATGACCTTCAAAGGCTCGAAGCGCTCATTCTCTCGGGTGCAGTAGCCGAAGCCCCGCTCTATGAATGGCTTGCGGATGTCTTGCCCCCGCATTGCCGGATCCTCTCGCAGGCCGGCTCGACCGAAGTTTGCGGCGGCTACGCCGGCGGCGTGCGCCTGCTGCCAATCCATGCCGGTGAATCAACGGCAAGGATGCTGGGCATGGACGTGGACTCCGTGGATCCGGAGGGCAGATCGCTTCGCGGCAGCGCTGGCGAGCTTGTGATCAGCACCCCCTTCCCCAACGCTCCTCGATGCCTCTGGAAAGATCCGGGCGGCATCCGGCTCGCCGCCAGTTACCTGTCGCATTTTGGCGGCCGCTGGCAACAGGGCGACATGATAATCATCCACTCCGACGGAGGATGCAAAATCCTTGGTCGATCCGATGCCACGATAAACCGGCATGGGGTTCGTATGGGGACCAGCGAATTCTACCGCGCTTTGGAAGATGATCCGGCCATCACGGATGCGATTGCCGTCTTCCCGCAGGCGGGGCGATATCGCGACCGACTGATGCTGTTCGTGACCCTGACGGATGGACGGGTGCTGGACGACGATTTGCTCGCCGCTATCGCGGCACGGATCAGTGCACGGCTGAGCCCGCGGCACGTGCCCGATGATATTTTTGATGCGCCTGCCATTCCTTATACGTCGAACGGCAAGCGCATGGAGGTGCCTCTCAGGCATTTGCTGGAGGGGCAGATTCATGCGCAACATTTCGGAGCCGCACTGCAGCACGATCGTGCAACGGCAGACTGGTTTACGGCATTTGCTGGCGAACCCGCCCCTGCCAGCGAATGTCACAGGCAGGCCGCTTTTTCTCCGCCGCGGCGTTGACAGCTCACCGGTGCTCCGTCCTGCTCGCGCAAGGATCATTGGCCGGGCCGCATAACATCGCTGTTGGCTCATTTTCGGGCCATTCGAGACTCGTCAAACATTCTTAGACTCACAATCCGGACAATTTTAGAACAATTGCACTATCAAATGCTATAGAGAGAGTGATAGGCAATGCCGATAAAGCCAATAGCTTCTCACTATCCTTCAGCGCGAACACTTTGACCCACGGCTCGCCGGTATACCCGCGCCGGTCCCTGCCAAACAGCGGCTACTCGATCCGGAGACGATTCAAATCGAATAAAATATCATCGCGCCGGTACACGCCATGTCGACACACGCTGAGCAAACGCCAGGACAAGAGGATGGAACATGGAACGTCAGCACGAACTTGATCTGACAGGAAAAATCGCAATCGTGACCGGTGCGAGCCGCGGGGTCGGCCGGCAGGTCTCGCTTGATCTGACACGGCGCGGCGTCAAGGTGGCATTGGTTGCACGCACGATTGATCGCGATCCGGATCTGCCGGGCAGCCTTGGCGCGACGGCGCGATTGATCGAGAAAGCCGGCGGGGAGGCGCTGATTGTGCAGGCCGATCTTGCTCGGCGGGCCGACCTGAAGCGGATAGTCGATGAAACTGTAGCCCGATTTGGCGGGGTTGATATCCTGGTGAATAACGCCGCATCCACGGTGGGCTCGGTTTGGTCGAAGCCATTTCTGGACATCAGCTTCGAAGAATGGTCGCGCGATTTCGACGTCAATCTCCACGCACCGTTCATCCTGATGCAACTTGCAACCCCGATCATGGCCGCTCGCGGTGGTGGGCGAATCATCAACATCACCACCGGTTCCGCCGAAGCGCATCGCCGGGTAGAAGAAGAAGTACCGGCGGCCACGTCATTCGGATTCAGTGGGACCACGCCCAGTTACTTCGCCAGCAAGCGCGCGCTGGATCGACTTTCCAATGTCATTGCGCCCGAATTGCGGGCACAAAATGTGTTTGTCATCGGTCTGCATCCCGGCTGGGTAGCATCCGAAGTGGTTTCGGCACGATTGGCGTCCAGGGGTTTTGTTCCGAAAGAAGGCGAGCCGCGTCCAATCGATACGGTCATCCCGTCCCGGATGATCATCTATTTCGTCGCATGCGCTGATCCGGAAGAATATACGGGGCGCTTGTTCGTGGCGGAGCGCGAAATGAAAGCACTGGGCATCAGCCGCGCCGAATTGGGTGATCCAGCGCTGGCCGCGCCAGCATAGCCTTGGAAATGTAGTTGCAATAGATATTCTACAGGCTCTGCAGACTTCAGCGAGCCTTCGAAACGCGACTGCTTGGCGTCAACCGGCCGCGAAGCCTGAATCGTCATGATCTCGCTGGATCAGCCATGGAAGCTGGTAGTTTCCTCGAGGGGACTACGCCCTGTCCGCGCGGCGTTGGCGGGGACGGACATGTCTTCAAATCCGAAGGATATGCCATAGAGCAGTCGCTGGTCCGGTCCAATTCCCAGTTCCGATCGCACGATATCAGGATAATAGCCCAAGGCTCCCTGAGGACAGGACGCAATGCCGAGCGCCGTCAACCCAAGCATCAGCGTCTGAGCGTAGAGCCCACAGTCAGCGATTTCACGCGACAGCGCCCAGTCGGGCACGAAGAGAAAGGCAGCGTGCGGCGCGTCGAAAAATCCGAAATTACGCAGCGCGGCATGATTGCGTGCTGACCGGTCGTCGCGGGCGATGCCCATTGCAGCATAAAGTTGGCGGGCGCTATCCACCTGCCTGTCGCGATAAATACCGGGGTAGGTCAACAGCCCCGAAAAATCCGGCTCAGCGGCGATTCCAGCCGACACCGCTTCCACAAACGCGTGGCGGATACGCGCCAGAGGCTTGCCGCTCACGACATGCACCAACCATGGTTGCACGTTGCAGTTTGACGGCGCTGAAAGTGCAAGCTCCAGAGCGCGCCGTTGGATCGACATCGGCACCGGGTCGGATAGGAAGCCGCGCACCGACCGGCGGCCTCGCGCAATCCGTTCGAGTGCTTCAAAATCGCCCTGTTCCCTTTCGTTCATCGCACCGTCCATGACCGTGAAGTCTCCTTCCGCTCGCTGCCTCCCCTCAGCGTCGCTCTGGCTCCTTTTCGTCCGCGAACCAAGTGTGTCGCCTTTGTGGCGACGCGGACCGCCTCATACCCCCTGCTGCAGTTCAGCTTTCAGCTTTTCAGTCACAAGCGCCGTCAATTCTCGCTTCAGCGTCTTGCCCCCAGCCGATCTCGGAAACTCCTGCATGATTTCGAGCCGCTCAGGCAATTGCCATGTCGCGAGGCCCTCGCCACGCAGGAAGTCCAGCAATCCCGCCAGTTCCAGTCCCGCTCCCGGCCTTGCTATGACAAATGCACAGGCCCGCTCGCCCAGCACAGGATCCGGCATTGCCGCGACCGCTACGTCCTGGACGTCGGCATGCTTGATCAACGCCTCTTCGATCAAAAGGGGCGAAACATTACGACCGCCCCGGAGGATCATGTCCTTTATCCGCCCAACAATCTTCAGGTAACCGTCTTCGTCAAATTGCCCAAGATCGCCGCTTTTGTAGAAATGATCCTGCGTAAATACAGATCTGGTCTGATCATCGGCCCCTAAATATCCCCATGACTTGTCAGCACCACGCCAGGTCACTTCACCGACGGTGCCCGCTGGCAGTGCGTTACCGTCCGAATCGCGAATTTCGCATTCGCAACCCGCAACGATGCGACCGACAGTGCCGAGCCTTTTCTCCCGCGGATCATCGGCAGTCGTCAGCGTGGGCGTCCCGGCATCTGTCGCTCCATAAATGCTCTGGATCACAGCGCCCGTCAGTTCCTCGACCTCTCGCGCCGCTTCATAGGGAAGCGGAGCGCCGGCATTGGTGATCACTCGCAGGTTATGAAAATCACCCTTTGGCCTGGATCGGAATGTGGGCAACAGCTTGATGAGCTGAGCCGGAATCGCGGTCGCGTAGGTGCAGTTTTCCCTGACCATCAAATCCGCCGCATCTTCAGGATTGCTCCAATGGGGGAGCATTACCGACGTGCCGCCGTTCAGCAGGGGCATGAGGACAGGATAGACATATCCGGTCGCTCCGGTTCCGGCGGGCGCAAGGGCGGCCGCCACGTCGGTTTCCACAAAACGGGCGCCATCTCTGGCGGCATTCAGCATGGCCTGAAGATCGTTGCTCGAATAGCGGCTGATCTTCGAGATTGCTGTTGTCCCCCCTGACAGCATCAGCGCCGCGGGATAGTCCGGATCAGGCCGGAGCGATGCAATCTGCTTTGTGCCTAACGGTTCAGCCGCAACAAGCATTTCGAAGGGTTTTATCCCATCTCCCGCGCTTTCGCCGATAACAAAATGTGTCTTCAGGTCAGGAAGATCGGGCCTCAGATCCCTGATCATCTGCACATAATCGAAGTCGCGATATAGATGCCGCGAGATAACCACCTTCACCTTGGCCTGCGCCAGCAAGTGCCCGACTTCCAGGGCACGCCAGCTGTCATGCAGCGGCATGTACAACATACCCACCATATTGCACGCGAGATGCAGAACGGGAATCTCGTAACTATTGGGCAGTTGACCGGCGATCACATCGCCGGGTTCGAGGCCCTCGGCCAGCAAGCCATTGGCCACGCTCAGTACGTCTCGCTGAAGCTGTCGGTAAGTCGCACGCCGGCCATCCACGACAATCGCCAGCTTGTCCGCAAACCGTTCAGCCTGCGCAAGAAAGCGCTCGCTTAGAGTGACGTCCTGCCACAACCCTGCGGCACGATATTGCCTGGCCTTTTCCGGGGACGTGAGAGGAAGTTCCATAGTCATCTGTCTGGCTCCTAGCGATAAGGAGAGAAGTCTGGCCTGCGCTTTTCAATGAAGGCACGTCCTCCCTCTTCCTGTTCTCCGGTTTCAAAAAAGTTGGGCGCCACCTCCGTCACCACGTCAGAAACGTTTTTGCCCATATATGGCAGCATGTGATCCTTGAAGGATGACTTGACTGTCTTGAGCGCCGTAGGGCTGAGAGCGAGCAATTCATCGCACCACTTCCTGACTTCGGCGTCGAGTTGTTCTGCGGGAACAACCGCGTTGACCAGTCCCCATTCGAGCATTTGCGCGGCCGTATAGCGCCGGCACAGCATCCACATCTCTCTTGCACGCTTATGGCCTATGATGCTGGCGAGATGCGAGACGACATATCCTCCCGCAGGCGACGCCACGCGGGGGCCGTTCTGCCCGAAAATGGAGTCTTCCGAAGCGATCGTGAAATCGCAGAAATAGTGGAGATGATGGCCACCCCCCACTGCATATCCCTTCACCCGCGCGATGACCGGCTTCAGGCAGGAAATAATATCTTCGCCCAGCTTCCAGTCATGTCCCTTCAAACCGCCTTCAACTTCCCACTCGATGTCCCCACCAGCGCTGAACGCCTTGTCCCCTGCCCCCGTCAGCACGATGACCCCGACCGCGCGATCCTCGCCGGCACGCGCGACCGCATCGCGCAGCTCGTCGATCGTATGCCCGTTGAATGCGTTCAGCTTTTTCGGTCGATTTATGGCGATCGTGGCAACACTGTCCGCAACATTGTAAAGAATATCGCTATAGCTGCCGGCTTCATCTGCTTTATCATCGTTCATTGCGCTGTCCTACTCGCTCGAACGGACCAGCAATCCGACGCCAGATGCGCCCGGAACCGGCCGGCCCTCTTCCCGTTTTGTCGCACTGCCGGCCTGGCTAAGCCTCACAGCGCTCGATAATCGTCGCCGTCGCCAACCCGCCGGCGCAACAGATGCTCTGAAGGCCAAACCTGCCGCCGCGACGTTCAAGCGCGTTGAGCAAGCTTGTCATGATCCGCGCGCCCGAAGCTCCCAAAGGATGGCCCAGAGCGATTGCGCCTCCGTTCACATTCAG
Source organism: Sphingobium sp. R-21 (assembly GCF_049913335.1). Taxonomy (NCBI): domain Bacteria; kingdom Pseudomonadati; phylum Pseudomonadota; class Alphaproteobacteria; order Sphingomonadales; family Sphingobiaceae; genus Sphingobium; species Sphingobium sp. R-21. The sequence continues at coordinate 1,307,180 of NZ_CP184375.1, forward strand.
GCGATCGTGACCGACGTCATGTTCCTTCATCCAGGCCATCGGCACGGTCGCAAACGCCTCATTGACTTCGAAAAGATCGATATCTGAAAGGCTCAACCCGCTGCGCTCCAAAATCCTGCTCGTCGCGGCGACAGGTCCGGTCAACATGAGTTCGGGGTCCGAACCGACCACCGTGATGGCCCGAATCCGGGCGCGGACCTTCAATCCCCATCGATCGGCAGCAGCTTGCGAGGCCAGCAGAACGGCCGCTGCGCCATCGCAAATCTGGGAAGAATTTCCAGCCGTCACCCGTCCATCGTCACGGAAGCTGGTTTTCAATGTTGCCAGCTTTTCCCGGCTCGTGTCCCGGCGGATGGTTTCGTCGACCAAGACTGTGTCAGTGGCTTCCAAGTCCCGTTCGACATATTCGGCAAGATTAACCGGATTGATTTCGCCATCGAAGTCGCCACGATCAGCTGCGGCGGCCGCGCGCCGGTGGCTTTCAATGGCGAAATCATCAATCTGATCGCGCGTGAATCCGTAACGGTCAGCAATCTTCTCGGCAGCCTCACCCTGCGATGTCAGATTAAAACGATCTGTCAATCTCCAGCCAAACACGTCTCCATGCAGCGCACGGTTGCTGCCCATGGGAACCCGCGTCATATTCTCCGCGCCGCCCGCAACGACGATGTCAGCCAGGCCGCTGGCGATTTCGCCTACTGCCGTGTGAATCGCGGCCTCGGACGCTCCACATTTGCGATCGACTGTCATGCCCGGGATATGCTCTGGCCATCCGGCGCTGAGCAGCGCCGTCCGCGCAATATTCCCGCATTGTTCCCCAATCTGGGTAACGCAGCCGAACACAACATCGTCGACATGATCCGTCGAAAGGCCATTCCGATCAACGATCGCACGCAGGACATTCGCCCCCAGATGATCGGCGCGCACGCCGGAGAACGATCCCCGAAAACGGCCGATCGGGGTCCGAATGGCATCAACTATCACTATTCCCGTCATATAGCTTCACCTTGAACAGGCCCGCATGTCAAAGCGTGCGTGCTATGATCTCGCGCATGATTTCTGACGTTCCGGCGTAAATGCGCATGACACGGGCGTCGCGCCAGGCGCGACTGACGACGAATTCGTTCATAAAGCCATAGCCGCCGTGCAGTTGGACCAGGTCATCGAGGATCCGGTTTTGCATCTCGGCTCCCATCAACTTGGCCATGGCTGCGCGATCCGCGCTGAGTTCGCCACGCAAAAACTCCGCAAGGCAGTCATCCACGAAAGCCCGCAGCATCTCCAGCTGGGCACGCGCATCGGCCAGCTTGAATTTGGTATTCTGAAACGAAAACAGTGGAGCTCCAAATGCGCTTCGGTCCTTCGTATATTCGACCGTCCGCTCCAACATGGCCTCGATCGAGGCAGCCGCGCGGATCGGCACGATCATCCTTTCCTGCGGCAATTCGGACATCATGTAGGAGAAGCCCAGATTTTCCTGGCCGAGCAGATAATGTGCCGGGACGCGAACATCTTCAAAGAACAGTTCGGCAGTATCCTGCGCAAGGAGACCGATCTTGTCGAGTTTCCTGCCCTTCGTGAAGCCCGGCGTACCTTCCGGAACCACGATCAGCGATACGCCCTTGCGACCCGCGGAGGGATCAGTCTTGCAAGCAAGAATGATCAGACCACAATTTATACCATTGGTAATGAAGGTCTTTGAACCGTTGATGACATATTCGTCGCCCTCGCGACTGGCCGTCGTCCTTATGGCCTTTACGTCGCTCCCGGTTCCGGGCTCCGTCATGCCCAGGGCACCGATAGCTTCTCCCGCGATCAGCCGCGGCATCCACTCCTGCTTCAGTTCTTCCGTGCCGAACTTCGTAATATAGGGAGTAACCACGTCGCTGTGCATGGAGAAGCCGAGCCCAGTCGCGTTCTCCCGGGCAAGCTCCTCTATCATCACAGCGGCAAAGCCGAAGTCACCTCCAGCACCGCCATATTCTTCGGGAGCCATGGGGCATAGCAATCCCCACCTGCCGGCTTCGCGCCACACTTCGCGCGGTACCAGGCCTTGCTTCTCCCATTCAAGATGATGCGGCACAACATGTTGTTCGAGAAAAGCGCGAACTGCATCCCGAAACATCTCGTGCTCGGCGGTAAATACAGTCCGTGCCAAGTCACTCTCCAAATCCCAGATTTAATTCACAACCTGCATATATCCCATGGCGGCTTGATGACGGGGTCCGTCATCTATTCAGCGCCGCCCTCCATGGGCGCAGTCTTGATCAGACATAGCCCCCGTCAATCGTCAGTATCGTTCCGGAAGTGTAACCGGATAGAGGTGAAGCCAAAAAGGCCACAGCGTCGCCGATTTCCTCCGCCTTCGCGGCCCGACCGAACGGCAGGTGGGAAAAGAGTTCTTCCCATCGATCGGCGCTGCCGAGTTCTCGCTCCGCTCTTGCCTGCATCATCATCTTGACGCGATCGGTCTGAACAAATCCGGGATTGATGCCAACGACCCGAACACCGTCGTGGAAAGATGCGCGACCCATGGCTTTGACGAACCCCATGAGCGCCGCATTTCCTGCCGACCCGGCAATATATTCAGGAGGAAAACGTTCTCCTCCTGCGCCGATGACGTTGATGATGACGCCCTGGCGTTCGGCAAGTTTCTTATAAAGCTTCTGAGTCAGCGCGAAGTAGCCAAAGACCTTCAGATCCCACGCCGACCTCCAACGCTGCATGTCGATCTCTTGCAAGGACCCCGGAGGAATCGCGCCGGCATTGTTCACCAGGATGTCCACTGCACCGCATTGCGTAACCAAGGCATCCTGATCGGCCTCACGGCTGAGATCGCAGGCAATGCCGTCGGCCGTGATACCAGCGAACCTCAGTTCCTGAACGGCCCGATCAAGCACGTCGCCATCCCGTGCCGCGATCACAACTTCGCACCCTTCCTTACCGAGGGAGAAGGCAGCAGCGAGGCCGATTCCCTTCGACGCTCCGGTAATCAGCGCCCTCTTGCCCGCCAGCCTCAGATCCATCTGCGCATCCCTATCCCATCAAGTTCTTGGTCGGGCAGTGCCGCGTGACCACGTCTCGCCGATTGTCACCTGCCATCTTCGTAGATCGACAATAAGGCATTTATAATCTAGCACAAGCGTTCTAACTTGCTTTCTCAATTTTTGACGAGGAGAGATTCATGAAGCTCGATGGAAGAGTGGCGATCATCACCGGCACCAGCCCGAATATCGGCGGAGGTATCGCAGAAGCGCTGGCAGCGGCCGGCGCGTCCATCGTCGCGGTCGACGCCCAGCAACAGAATGCCGACGGTTGCGCCAACGCGATCAGGGCAGCCGGTGGATCGGCCATCGGGATCGTTTGCGACGTCACGGACGATGCAGCCGTCAAGGCAGCCGTTGACAAGGCAATGGAAACCTACGGTCGCGTCGATATCCTCGTCAACAACGCGGCCTATTTCCACGAACGAACCGTCGCTGAGATGGAATTGCCCGGCTGGCGCAGGGTGATCTCCGTCATTTTGGACGGATCATTTCTCTTTACGAAATATGCCACCGCCAAGATGCTGGAGGGCGACCGAGGCGGCGTTGTCATCAACGTGATCTCGACCACGGGTCACCAGGGTGCTCCCGGCAATATTGCCTATGCTACCGCCAAGGCCGGAATGCTGAATTTCACGCAAAGTGCAGCGATGGAGTTCGCCGCCCAGAATATCCGGGTCGTCAGCCTGACGCCCACTGCGACCAGTTTTGAAGAGAAGCCTGCCCGAGCCAAGCGTTGGAACGTCGATGTCGGTTCGATGGATCACGTCGGCCCCATGAGCCAGAAATACGCTAAGCGCATCCCCCTGCAGCGGTTGCCGAACGCGAGTGATTACGGTGCCGCAGCCGTCTTTCTGGCATCAGACGACGCATCGATGATCACGGGCATCGACCTGCGCGTCGATGGCGGCGCCGTTGCCCGCTATTGGGCGTGGGATCCTAGCAATCCCTGAACCTTCGCCTTGCCTTCGCATGTCATCATTGGTCGATATTGCCCGAAGCGCGATAGATTGAAATTTTCCGCTGACGGCTTGCTGGTGGTGAGGAATATCCCTGGCCATCATCAGGTCAACTCCGCCCCGTCATGATGGACATAGCGCGTTAGCAACGCGACCTTGAGCGCGCGCCATTAAGTCAGACGCAGGTTCGATGCTGCAAACAATTGTTTTCGCTTGTCCAACGCGAAAAACCGCCGCAGGCATGTGCGACGGCCAATCCGGTAACGTCGGTTCGCGAACGCTTTCCAGTCGCAATGAAAAGACCCCGCATCGCCGATGCGGGGTCAAACAGCCTTACAAGATGGCTATCAAAACTCTGAGGGTCTCAGCGTTATCCGAAGCCAGATTTCCCGTCCCCTGGAAACCGACCCCTCATAATCCGCCAAAGTGCCCACTGTGGTACCGGTGCCGCCGCCAGTACCCGGGGACTGGAACCCAACGTTGAGGAACTGCTTGTTGGTCAAATTGCGGCCAATGATCGCAAATTCCATGCTCTTCGATTTCGAAGCAAAGGTCAGGCTCGAGTCCAGGAGAAAACGCTTCGGGGTTATGCCAATCGGGCTCAGTTCCTGGGACACATATTGACTGGATGTATAGACGCCGTTGGCATTGAACGTTGCATTCCAATCATCCGCGATCGGCATTTCGTAGCTCATTCCAACGCTGCCGCTGAACTTCGGCGCACGCGGCAGAGGTCGTCCCAGGAACTGCTGCGTGTTGCCAGCGCCTACGCAACCCGCTGCTATGGTCTGCCCGGTATAGCATGGCCCGAAAAAGCTGGAGGCGTAACGGGCCGAATTATAGGCGACGGACCCCGTCAATGAAAGCCCGGGTAGAGCATTGGGCGAAAAGGTGAAATCGCCCTCCAGTCCCTTAATACGCGCAGATGACGCGTTCAGTATGGAGAGTGTGACGGCGATCGGATCAAGGCGGCTGAGCTGAAGATCCTTATAAAGGTAGGAATATGCCGCCAGATTCACACGAAGTTGTCGGTCGAGCAGCAAGGTTTTCAACCCAATCTCGAAGCCCTTCGCTTTTTCGGGAGCGTAACTGTTGTCGATCGAGGTCACTGCGGGATTGGCAAGCGGCGCGTTGAACGCTGTCGCGCTGATGTTGTAGGATCCAGCCTTGAACCCTTCCTTGTACGATCCGAAGAGGTTGAAGAAAGGACTCGGCTTGTAGGCCAGCGTCAACTCTGGCGACCAGTTGCTGAACGTGCGGGAAGGTCTTGTGAACTTGTTCGGGAGGCCGTTGGGAGGCGTGATGTCCTGACTCTTCTTGTCCTGAGAATATCTCACACCCGCCGACAAGCTGACCGCATCGATGATATCCCAGCCCATCTGACCGAAGACGGAATATGTTTTGCCCTCGATCGGGAAATACCAGACCGGCGTAAGTGGAACGATGACGGGAGCGGCGCGGGTGCCGGCATTCCTTACAACCTGCTGCTCGAAATTCAGGCTGTCATCCTGATAGAATCCACCGAGCATCAAGTTAATCGGCGAATCGGGGCTATTGTAGGTAAGCCGAAGCTCCTCGCTGAATGTATGCTTTTTAAATCGTCCCTGATCACCCAGGAAAAACGGCCTACCCGACGATGTTGAATCCAATGCGCTTTGCCGGATACTGTAGAATCCCGTTACCGAATTCAGTGTGACGAAATCATTTATTTTATATTCGACGTCACCGGAAACCAGAAATTGGGTCGCCTTGTAATAGGATGTGTCCGAATCCCAGCGGGGATTGCCTGTTGCGGCCCGGGCAAGGGCAGAAGGAATGCGAGCTAATGAAATCCTGTTGTCGGCCTCGCAATCACCAATGCCCGGCAATGAAGCTGTGCCGGCGGGAACCCCGGCGGGACAGCCAACCTTCTGGTTTGTTCCATAGCCACCATTTTCGTGCACATGATGATAGGTGCCGCGAAGCTTGACCGTCAATTGATCGTCCGGCTGCCAGTTCAGGCTTAGACGGGTCGCTTCCTCGTCGGTCCCAGGTGCATATCTGGACGAAGGGTCAGGATCGGTGTTGCGGAAATAGCCCCGCTGCCGCGAGAAGCGCCCGGCAAGGCGCATGTTGAGAGTATCGGTGACGGGACCGGAGACATATCCTTCGAGATCCACCTGCCTGGCGTTGAATTCATAAGCTCCGCTGATTTGCGCCTTGAATACATCGGTAGGCTCAGCGCTGCGGATGGATATGATGCCGCCACTGGAATTTTTGCCGAAAAACAAGGCTTGTGGACCTTTGAGGATCTCCACCTGACCAATGTCAAATGCCGAAATGCGCAACACCGACCCGTAACTGACCGGCACGCCATCGATATTGATTGTAACGGCACCCTCAGCACCAGGATTGGATGTCGGACTGGAAACACCGCGAAGTGCCAGAATGCCGCCATAGGACCCATTGGCAGCACCTATGGAAAGCTGAGGAGTAAGCTTGGCGACATCAACAAGGTTTGTCACGTTGAAGCGCGCCAGTTGCTCGCCCGAATAAGCGCTGAGCACGACTGGTGTTTGCAGCGATGTCTCGCTGCGACGTCGCGCGGTGACAATAATGTCGTGAGCATCTGCAATATCACGAGCATCCGGTGAGTTCTGCTGAACCTCGTTTTGCTTCGAACCTTGCGAATCTGCCACGGCAGAATCTGATACCGCCGTCTCTGCAAAGGCAGGCGCCGCGAGTAGTGAAAGCGCCAATATTTCCAAGCTGACGGTTCCGATCTTTCCTTTCAAAAGTCCTCTCCCCATTAATTTATCGTCCTGTCGTCGAACTTGTCGTTCGCGATCATGATCGAATCACATCGAAAGCGACCGCCGGCTTGAACCTTCAAGCCGGTCCAAAAGATAACGCCCGGTCAAATCCACAATACGCACACATCATCATAAGAACAAGTGTATTAGACGTTGACAAGGAGTTTTGTTTTCCCATCTCCGTGGAAAAGGGGCGCATGCGCTGGATTCGGTATGCCTACGGAGGCGGACAGGCCTTTTTGAAAGTGAGGTGCACCTCTTTCGGCGAGTGCCGCTGCGGCCGCTACATGGACCTTGTCAGGCTTCTCCTCATCCATCAGCTGATCAGGCAAACCACATGCATCTCCCGTCCCAGCAGGTTCACGCCTTAAGGTAACAAGCCACATTGAAGACATGACCGAGACAGATCATAATATCTAGTTCATTTGTCCTATATTGAGGGAATGTTGGACAGAGGGTCAGGTCACATACCGTATCAAGCGCCGCATGCGCCAAAGCGTTATGAGCAAGCCGTTGAGGCGATCATTCTTGCGTGGGCAGCTCCCGGCGCGACGCATGATGTGAGGCGATTTGCCATTTCGCGTTGGATCCGACGAGTACCCAGCTTATGCCGAAGCGCCAGCGAACCAGCTCCCCTTCTAGCTCCAGGCCGAAATAGGCCAGGCCACCCGCACTTATGACCGATGGCGTGATGACTCTGAATTCCCGCCAGTCAAAACTGATCGTTTTCAACGACGACAGCGGTGCAAGCTCAAAATATTCTGCCACGCCCCGCTGGCCGATGTACATCTCCGGCAGCGATCCGAAGAAAATCGCGTCCTGCGTGTAGAGATCGATCAATCCGGCACGATCTCCTCCCAGGCCAAGCCTTGCCCAATCTGCGGCTATTTGCTTGACTATCGCCTCAGCGTCGACATCGGGATTAACCGGAAGAGAAGCTTCAGCGCACATCGGTGAATCCCTTATTCCCGACGATCAATCGCTCGATCAGCGGTGATGGTGCAAATGCTGCCCCATGCCTTGCCTCAAATGCCTGCAGCTTGGCGAGGATTTGCGGCAGACCCTGCTCATCGGCCCAGAACATTGGTCCACCGCGGTATCGCGGCCAGCCATAGCCATTGATCCATACCGTATCGATGTCGGAGGCTCGCTGCGCGATGCCTTCGTCAAGAATCTTCGCGCCCTCGTTCACCATTGCCAACAGGCAGCGATCGAATATCTCCGCGTCATCGACCGCGCGGCGGCTTATACCCTGTTTCCGGGAGAAATCGATCGCTGCCCGCTCGGCGGCGGGTGACGGTGTGGCACGACGATCGGCATCATAGTCGTAATAGCCGCCGCCGCTCTTCTGGCCATGGCGACCGGCCTCGTTCAACACTTCGCGCAGCGTCGATGAGGTCGATGTTTCGCGTTGCCAGCCGACATCAAGGCCGGCAAGGTCGCGCATCGCAAAAGGCCCCATGGCAAAACCGAATTCCTGAATGACCCGATCGACGTCCCACGGCATGGCCCCTTCCGCGACGAGCGCGTCGGCCTGCACATGGCGAGCCGCGAGCATCCGGTTGCCGACGAAGCCATATCCATTGTTGACGACCACGCCCACCTTGCCGATCCGTCGAGCGAGATCGATGGCGGTGAGAAGCACCTCGGCGTCAGTCTTTTCGCCGCGCACAATCTCCACCAGCCGCATGACGTTGGCGGGTGAAAAGAAATGGAGACCCACCACCCACTCCGGCCGGCTGGTAGCGGACGCGATCGCATCAATGTCGAGATAGGAGGTATTGGTGGCAAGGATTGCGCGAGGCTTCACGACCGCGTCGAGCTGGCTCATTACCTCCTGTTTGACCGTCATCTGCTCGAACACCGCCTCGATCACGAGGTCGCAATCGGCAAGCGCCTGTAGATCAAGCGAACCGGATAGCAGCCCCATCCGCTTTTCCACCTGCTCAATAGTAAGCCGGCCCTTCTTCGCGCTCGTCTCATAGTTGCGGCGGACCGTGGTGAGACCGCGATCCAGCGACTCCTGCCGCGAGTCAACGAGGATCACGGGGATGCCGACATTGGCGAAGTTCATCGCGATGCCACCGCCCATGGTGCCGGCGCCGACCACACCCACTTTCCTGATCGGCAACGTCGATCCGTTGGTCGTCAGTCCGTCTATCTTGGCCGCCTGCCGCTCCGCGAAGAATAGGTAGCGGAGCGCGGCAGATTGCCGGCCGCTGACCAATCCATTGAACAGCTCGCGCTCTCGCGCCAGCGCATCGTCGAACGGAAGGGTGGCCGCCGCCTCGATTGCGCGGATGATCGCCTCTGGCGCTTCCAGATTTCGGAACGTCCGATGATTGGCCTTCCGGAAGGCGTCAAAAATGCCAGCCTCGGCCTCCAACGGCCGGTCGCGAATTTTCACCAGCGGCGCGCCAATCTTGCCGCGTGCAAACGCAATCGCTTCACCGCGCAGGTCGTCCCCCGGTATCAGAGCATCGGCCAGTCCGATCTCGGCGGCAACGTCGGCCGTAATTGGGTCGCCAGAAGTGATCATCTGGAGGGCACGTTCGACCCCAGCCACTCTTGGCAGCCGCTGCGTGCCGCCCGCCCCCGGCAGCAGGCCCAGCTTGACCTCGGGCAGGCCAAGTTTTGCCGTCGGCACTGCGATGCGGTAATGTGCCACGAGCGCGAGTTCCAGCCCACCGCCGAGTGCGGTGCCATGGATCGCGGCCACGATCGGCTTGGTCGCATTCTCGATGATCGACTGCACTTCAGGCAAGAGGGGCTGGATCGGAGGTTTGCCGAACTCTCTGATGTCGGCGCCCGCGAAAAAGGTACGACCCGAGCACAGCAGGACAATAGCAGCCACGGCCTCATCAGCGACAGCCTGGCGCATTGCAGCCGCAATACCTGCCCGCACCGGCGCACCGAGCGCGTTGACCGGAGGCGAGTCGACGGTGATGACAGCCACGTCACCTTCCCGGGTCAGGGTCGTCACCTCATTGATCTGCATGTAAGCTCCTCACGAAATTCGACGCAGGACGCAAGGCACAGGGCTGGTGAACAACCGCTCCCTACGCAGCCATTGCAGCGCCATCTGCCTGCAAGTGCGTACGGACAAAGTCCGCGCTCGTGCCGCCGCATTGTGAAATCCGCGCCGCACCGACCCGCGTGGCCCAGTATCTTTCAGAGCCGAACGCAAGCTGCCACTGTTTGACGCGCCTGGTCAGCAACTGGAGATCATATTCCTCCGTCACCCCGATTGCACCGTGAACGGCGTGAGCGATGGCACAGACCTGATGCGAAGCCTCGCTGGTGCGGCACTTGGCAAGAGCCACCTTGAGCGGATCGAAATGCGCGCCGCTCATTCCCAGATTGGCCGCGACCTTCGCGGAAACCACCTGTTCCGCCATTATAGCCAATTGTTGCTGGATCGCCTGGAACTTCCCGAGCGAGCGCCCGAACTGCTGTCGCTGCTCGGCATATTGCAGTGAGAGATCGAGCAGCCTGCGCATCGCCCCCGCCATCTTCGCCGCGGTGAGACCGGCAGCAATCACTTCCAGGTCAATTCCGTCGGCGTCGATCGTGGCGATCGGATCAGAGTCCGTCTTCACCTGTCCGCCCAGCGCGTCGAACGGATCCGGCTGGATCACTTGTCTGGGCAGAAGAATGATCGCGGCCTCCCGCATTGCCAGGACATGTGTCGCGACGGCTGCAAGCGGAACAATCGGCGAGGGCGGCGCCAAGACGATTATTGCCCCTTCCGGCGCGGCTGCTCCACGCGCGTGAAGCAGCGCTCGGGCGACGACCGTCTCCGCAAAGGGTACGGGCAGACAGAAGGCACCGGACTCGACAACAAGCGGGAAGATATCCGACAATGTCAGCGCGCTGCCACCCACATCTTCCGGCAGCAATGCGTCCAGGAAGCCCGATCGCTCGATTTCCTGCCAGATTTGCGAAATGTCGCCGGTCGCCTGAACGGCACGCACCTGCGAGGGCGTGGAAAGGTCCGCGAGCATCCGCCGGAACGGCTCAACCAGAATGTCCATATCCATCATCGCAGTCCCAGCCCCCGCGCAATCATTCCCCGCAGAATTTCCCGCGTGCCGCCACGGAGCGAGAAAACATGATTCAGCTGAAGCAGAACCGCGAGCGTTCGCAGCAATTCCGGATCGACCGTTCGCTCCGGCGTCGATGCGATGGCGTCGGCGATGACGTTCGGGATAAGCTGCTCCAACTCTGTTCCGGCATCCTTGAACAGCGCGGCCTCGATAAGCGGTGATTCGCCGATCGCCAGCTGACCCGTGATCGCGACCGACATGGCGCGGAGCACCGCCAGCCGGGAAACCAGACTGCCCAACAAGGCTATGTCTGCGGGGTCTGCATCCGCGCCCAGCATCGATGCCCACAGGTCAAGAAGAACCAGGCTGGAATAGATGCGTTCGGGGCCGCTGCGCTCGAACGCCAGTTCCGCGTTGACCTGTGTCCAACCATTTCCTTCGAGACCGACCAACGCGTCGTCGGACAGCAGAACATCCTCGAAATGCACTTCGCTGAAATCGCTTTCTCCAGTCCCCAGCTTGATCGGACGTACGGAGACGCCCGGCTGCGACAGATCGATGATGAACTGCGAGAGCCCCTTCTGGCGGTCTTCCGGCGTGCCGGACGTACGTACCAGCGCGATCATGTACTGCGATTCATGCGCATAGGTCGTCCAGATCTTCGATCCGTTCAGGCGCCATCCACCGGGTTCTTTCACCGCCCGGGTTCGCACGCTGGCAAGGTCCGACCCCGCATTCGGCTCGCTCATGCCGATGCAGAAGAATATTTCGCCACGGCAGATCCGCGGCAGAAAAGTCCGACGCTGGACTTCGCTGCCGAACTTGATCAGGAGCGGCCCGCTCTGGCGATCGGCGATCCAGTGCGCCGCGATCGGCGCGCCTGCCGCCAACAGCTCCTCGACCAGGACGAAGCGGCTGAAGCTATCCTTTCCTCCGCCGCCATATTCCTTCGGCAAGGTCAGGCCCAGCCAGCCACGCTGCGCCAGTGCGCGACTAAAATTCGCATCGAAACCTGTCCATGTCCGCGCACGTCGGTGCGGGGGCATATCCGCCAGCGCGTCGGCAAGAAATTCCTTGATCGGCGCGCGCAGCGCCTCGGCCTCAGGCGGCACCGCGGTTAGCGGAAAGGCGTCCAGAATGGTCGTCATAAGGCCGGTTCCATCGCGTCCCGCTGCCAGTCCGAACAGGTGTCGGAACAACTCGTCCGACACACTGAAAGGATGTACCACGGTCGCGTCAAAGAATGATGCTGATCTTGCCGTGGGGCTGAAGACTGTTCATGCCGAGCATGATCCGCTTTGCCCGGATCAAAAGCTTCTCCCCTTCATCGACGAATGTGTAGGCAGCATGGCCGATATAGGTATCGGTTATATTGTTTTTCGAGCGATAGGTGACAAAGCTGCACATCACCTGCGTGCCGCTTTCGTCGCACCCTTCCACCCGGACGTTGCCGATCATCCGAACATGGGTCGACCGCGGCCACTCGGCATGCGCGGTCATCTTCAGCAGGCGGTCGACCCGGTGACGCAGCCGTGCATGATCATCCGCAATATAGAACAGGTTGCTGTCCGGTCGGGCGTCGAGCCCCTTGCCGAATGTCGGCACCTCGTATGTCGCATTCGGCGCAAAGAGCGCAAACCACTCCTCAAGCCGCCATTGGTCGAGAAGCGCGGCTTCCCGATAAAGAAAGTCCTCGTAATCCGCACGCGTGCGCGGCTGCTGAACCGCATCTGCCATAACATCCCCCATGATCATCGCCCACCCTGGATGCGACGGTTCCACTCGCGCCAGAAGGTTCGCATCTGCGATTCGTCGTCGGCGCGCGGTTGATCACGCAACATTCCGCGGGAGATATCATTCCAGGGCGCAAACTTTGCCGAGGCGTAGCCACGTTGCGCGCATTCCAGCGCCTCGACATCGTCCGGCGTGGCAAAACCGCCCGGCCCGAGAAATTCGAGAAAATTGTTAAGACGGCGATGGCGCGCCTCGGGCGCTTCCCCGACTGGCGCGAGCGCCCAGGAACGGACCAGCATCAGGTCGGGCTGGACCGGATAAAAGGTGCGAACCGTGATCGCCATGATATCGTTGATGACCAGATTGGGGAAAAACCCCGCATTTCTGTCGCGATCCGCGATGCGCAACGCAAGTTCGGGGCCGACCCGCTCGTTCAACTCGGCCACCATCGCAGCTTCCTGCGCCTTCCCCTCTTCCCCCCAGGTGGGAATCGATCGGGCGACCGGCCGACCCCAAGGCGCCCTTGCTTCCGTGAAAGCATGGCCTTTCGGGAAAGTGTGCGCCCGGTTGATCTCCTGAAGGGTCTTGATGTCGGCAAGCGTTTCCGGACCCAGCTCGGCCATCAGATAATCGAAATAGGTCTCATGAGTCTCTGCCGCGTGATAGCCGTCATAACTGTTCTCGAGCAGCAGCTTCCAATTGGCCCGGATCGAATATTCATGCGTTCCGCCAACAATCTCCATGCCATTGGGCGAATGGTCGGACACGATATCGAGGATCTGGATGGCATCGCCCAGGAAATCCGCCAGCGGCTCGGCATCGACATCATAGTTGACGAAGAAGAAGCCGCGATGGGATTCGAGCCTTGGCACCTTCGGCAGATCGACGTCGCCTGCGCAGTTGAACGATTCAGGATAGGTTCCGGGAGTGGACCTGGTCGCGAACTTCCCGTTATTGTTGAACGCCCAGCCGTGATAAAAACATTTGAAGCTGATCGCATTACCTGTTGGTTCGCGAACGACCTGCGCCCCGCGATGCGGACAGGTATTGAAGAAGGCCTGAAACTCGCCCTTGCGGTTGCGATTGAAAATCAGCTCCCGCCCGGCGACGCTCCGGGTCAGGAAGTCGTTGGGCTTCGCAAGCTCCGAAGCATGACCCAGATAGAGCCAGGCACGATCGAAGATTCGCTCCCGCTCCAGTTCCAGCACTTCCTGGCTTGTAAATGCGTTCCGGTTGACCTTGAAGACACCGGCGGCCGGATCGTCCACGATCCAGCGGCTATTGTGCTCATCAGGCTTCACAACACCCGACATATTCCTCTCCAACTATCACCGCCGCGGCCTCACGCATCGCGGCACAGCGAGAACAATCGCACACCGCCTGATTGAGGTCGATTCTAGAACGCTTGTTCTTTCCATGCCTTTCTTGAACCCTGTTGGACTGTCCGTCAATCCCTCCACCGGAAAGATCGCTCGTCAAATGACCCGATAATGGACTGTAACCGAAAGATCGGATCACAGCACTCCCATAGGCACTGGCTGCGGGGGCGCAGGCAAAGCAAACGGTTCTGAGAGCAGTTTCTGCACAGGGGCGGCCAGAAATCGGCCGCTTCTCACATGCTAATGGAGGCAGAACTCGCGCAAGGCGGCAGGGCAGGCGATTGTGCATCGAAAATAGATTTCAAAAAAACACTTGTCATTTGACGACCTACAAGAGAAAGTGGCCTCTGATAAAACATACGACCTATAAAATGGAGGCGGAGGATCTTGAAGGCTCACAAGGGCATTCCAACTTAGTCGAAGCATCTCGGCATGCCGAGAGACCGGGATTTGCAACCCCGTGTCCCGACTATCTCTCCGCATCACTGCCGCTGGGGAAGCTGCCGACGATCGGCAGATTCGCCAGTCACGAAAGTTCGCTCAGGCACGGTAATCTGCAGCGCGCAAGATAACAGGGATAAAAGTAGGAGCTTATCATGGAATTTGAAAAGAAGTTCGTTCAGGTGGACGGTGCCCGCATCGCTTATGTGGACATAGGCGAAGGCAAGCCGACAATCCTGCTGCAAGGGGGCGGCCCTGGCGCCAGCGGCATCAGCAACTATCGCCGCAATGTCGACGAACTTTCGAAGAGCCGCAGGCTGATCGTCCCCGATCTGCCGGGCTATGGCGACAGCGAGGACAAACTTGGCTTCCATGAAATCTACAAGGCTCTTGGAGAATTCCTGATCCATTTCCTGGATGCGCTGGGCCTCGACAAGGTCGATTGCGTCGGCAATTCGCTGGGCGGCATGACGACCGTGGGCGCATTGCTGCATTCCTCGCACCGCATCAACAAGGCGGTCCTCATGGGGCCGGGTGGCTTCCAGCCGGTCTTCACGCCGATGCCGACAGAGGGCATGCGCCGAATGGGGGTCGTCAACGCCAGCGACAATCCTACGCGCGAGCAAATGCGCGGCGTGATCGAACTACTCGTGAATGACAGCTCGTTCATCACCGACGAATTGCTTGATGAACGCGTCAAGGCCGCGTCGAATCCGAATCGGTTCAAGCCGTTCGCCCGCTCGTTCGGGGAAATGTGGCGCGAGGATCTGGGCAGCGTGAAGAATGAAATCCTGGTGATGTGGGGTCTCGAGGACCGGGTCTGCCCGGTCGACATGGCGCCTGGCATCATCAAGGCATTCCCCAACGCGTCGCTCCACCTCCTGCCCAATTGCGGCCACTGGGTACAGTGGGAGAAGCCCGACGATTTCAACAAGCTGGTGGCGTGGTTCTTCGACCGCGATTAACGCCCATCTGTTACTTAAGGGAGTGCGCTTCTGGCGGGCTCCCTTATGACGCGTGCGACCTTCCGTTCATGCGACATCGTACGTAAACGACTTGAATCTTGGCGCTTTTCACGCGTCCGCTGCCACGGTTCATCGGACGTGAATCGCTATCGCCACTTGTCAGCGAACGGCTCCTTAGCCTTTCGTTCCCTGGACCGCATAACCAACGGGTTGGGAGGCAAGCAATTTCGATCATGGGCCGCCCCGAGACCAAGAGGCTTCAATGGAAGATTTTCTGCTTTACGAAAAAAGCGGCGGCGTCGTTACCCTGACAATGAATCGACCCGAAACACGCAACGCACTCTCGACGCCCGAGATCTGCGCCGAATTCGTCGATCAACTCAAGGCGATCGAACGTGACCCGTCCGCAAACGTCGTCATTCTGACGGGGGCTGGCCCGGCTTTCTGCGCTGGCGGCGACATCAAGAAGATGCGTGACCGTTCCGGCTTTGCTCCGATGAAAACGGTCATCGACACCCGCGACAGCTATCGCAACACCATCCATCTCGTCGCAAAGGTGTTCAATGGGCTGGAGGTGCCGGTCATTGCGGCGATCAACGGCCCCGCAATCGGTGCGGGCCTCGACCTGGCATGCATGTGCGACATGCGGATCGCGGCACAGTCTGCACGATTCGCGGAATCCTTCATCAAGGTGGGCATCATCCCCGGCGATGGTGGCGCATGGTTCCTCCCCAGAATAATCGGCATTTCCAGGGCCAGCGAACTGGCTTTCACGGGCGATATGATCGACGCTCAGGAGGCCGAACGCATCGGCCTCGTCTCGCGCGTGGTCGAAGATAGCGAACTGATGAGCGCCGCCCGCGCCCTGGCATCGCGTATCGACGCCAATCCCGGTCGAACACTGCGCATCACGAAGCGCCTTATCCGCGACAGCAGTCAGTTGTCGCTGGACCACCATCTGGAGATGGCGGGTGCGTTCCAGTCCATTATCCATGAGACCGAGGATCATCGAGAGGCCCTGGATGCGCTGCTTGAGAAGCGAAAACCATCATTCAGGAATGTTTGAGGGTCGGTGAACGGATTTTCTTGTCCGCGCGTCATCTGCTGCCATCTGGCGATCGATGATGGCAGCGTCATTATCGTCGGGCCACTCGTCGCCTGACAGGGAAAAAATAAAAGTGAAAGGCACGCAACATGGCTGACGGAGTCGACGAGGGGCCGCTTTCAGGCATCAAGGTCCTGGAGATCTCTCAAATGGTGGCCGGCCCTTTGGCGGGAACCATGCTTGCCGACTTGGGCGCATCCGTCATCAAGATGGAGGATTTCCGCGGGGATCCCTATCGCAACGTGGAACCGCAATATAAGGGAATGTGCTCGCGCTTCTTCGCGGTCAATCGTCATAAACGAAGCATACAGCTCGATCTGAGGAGCGAGGAAGGGCACGAGATCGCGCGGGCCCTGGCCCAGGATTGCGATGTCTTCCTGGTGAATTCCCGGCCGGAGGCAATGAAGCGCCTGAAGCTCGATTATGAAAGTCTCCGGGCGTTGAATCCCGGCATTATCTACGTTCTCATCAGCGGCTTCGGTCTGGACGGCCCCTATGCCGATCGCCCCGCCTACGACCAGGTGATCCAGGCAATTACCGGCGCCATGTATCTTCAAAATCCGGAGGGGCCACCTATGCCTCTCCGTTCCTTCTTCGTCGACAAGTTCGCCGCCACGGCGGCCGCCAGTGCGATAACGACAGCCCTGTATCGTCGCGAGAAAAACGGAGGCAAAGGCCAGTTTGTCTCGGTACCTTTGATGAAGACCTTCGGCTTCCTCAATCTCGTGGACAATTTGTACAATCACTGTTTCGTCAATGGCGACCAGCAATCGCCGCACATCAACGCGATGCGGCCTATCAGAAGCGCCGATGGCACGTTCATGGGCTATTTCCAAACCGACGCCCAGTTCGAACTGATTTGCCGCGTTCTCGGCGTTCCGCATCTGCTGGAGGATGAACGCTTTGCGAACCCTATCATGCGGGTCCGAAATATTGGTGCCGTCTGGCAGGAATTGGAAAAGGGCTCGATCAAAATCACTTCCGACGAACTGGAAGCGCTGGCGATCGAGCACGGCTTGCCCATCGCCAGGGTCAAATCCGTCGATGAATTCCTCGAGGACGAGCAGGCTCGTCACCTGGAATGCGTAAAGGAATATGACACCGACGAATATGGCCCTGTTCGCGCCGCCTCTTATCCGGTGGACTTTTCCGAAAGCCCGGCGGTCGTAAAGGGTACCGCCCCCCGTCCGGGCGAGCACACAGATCAGGTTCTTCGTGAAATCGGGTTTGACGATGGAGGCATTGCCCGCCTGCGCGAAGCAGGAGTCGTGTGTTGATCGACCCACAACTTGCGCAATCACCATGCAGAAGCTCAACCGCACATCGGCCCGTCTGCATGAACATAATACGATCGATTTACTATATATCGAACGACGGCAATATCGGGAGTAGGTCATGAAGCTGGAAGGGAAAGTGGCGATCGTCACGGGGACCAGCCCCAACATCGGCGGCGGGATCGTCGAGGCGCTCGCCGGCGCCGGCGCGGCGATCGTGGCCGTGGATGCAAAGAGCGAAAATGCGGACTGTTGTGCCGCGGCGATCATCGCTGCGGGTGGTCGCGCGATCGGCATCACCGCCGACGTGACGAACGAGGACGAAGTCCGCGCCGCCGTACAGCGGGCAGTAGTCGCTTTCGGTCAGATCGACATTCTTGTGAATAACGCCGCCTTTTTCAATCAAAAGTCCATTGCCGACATGCCCTATGCAGAATGGCGCAAGCAGAACTCGGTCATCCTCGACGGCGCGTTCCTCTTTACGAAATATGCCACGGCCGAAATGATGCCACGTCGGACCGGTGTCGTCATCAACGTGATCTCGACAGCAGGCCATCAAGGCCAGCCAGGCAACATCGCCTATACGACGGCCAAGGCCGGCATGCTGAACTTCACGCAGGCGGCCGCGATGGAACTTGCCGCGCATGGCATCCGGGTGGTCAGCCTGACGCCTACGGCAACCGAGACGGGCGAAATGGTGGAGCGCGCCGAGCGATGGAAGATGGATCTTGGCCCGCTGCCGGATTACACCGAGATCACAGCGATGTTCGCCAGAAGAATTCCCATGAAGCGTTTGCCCAAGCCCAGCCATTATGGGGCTGCAGCGGTCTTCCTCGCTTCAGACGATGCAGCGATGATCACCGGAACGGATTTGCGGGTCGATGGCGGCGCCGTCGCCCGTTATTGGGCGTGGAATCCAACGGACGGTTGAACCCCGACTATCGACGGCGCCGGGCGTCGCTCATCGCGGCGCGTGCCCGAACTACTCGCGCATGATGAGCATCCGTTAAACAAGACGATTGGTTGGGCCAGAAGACTAGATCACTTGTTTTATGACGGAAATCGCGACAGATTATGCACAGACCGAGTCCCATGCAGGATCGGCGCAATAAGAGGATGCCCGACGATGGAAGCGCTCTCCTTGACGCATGGGCTAGGCGAATATGCCTCGTTCTGCCGAATCTGCACTGCCGGCTGCGGCGTCCGCCTGACGGTCAATGAAAAAGGGCATATCATCCGTATCGTGGGTGACGACCAGAATGAACTGTCATCCGGCTATGCATGCTTCAAAGGGCTCCAGTCCGGTCTTGCGCACCGCGATCCGCAACGCATCCTACGCCCGCTAAAACGGCAACCAGATGGCAGCTTCCGCGAGATCGGGATCGAGCAGGCGCTCGACGAGATCGCGGTCCGTATTGCCGATTTGATGGGTCATTCCGGGCCCAATGCGATTGCACTGTTCGCGGGCAACGGTTCCATGATGAACCAGTCCGCAGTCGGCATGAACCGCCATTTCCTGCACGCAATAGGATCGGAGCAATATTTCACGACGATCACGATCGATCAGTCCGGGAAGATGGTCGCGGCGGGCCGAACGGGCACATGGGGCGCCGGTGCGGTCGATCTCGATGACATGGATGTGCTGTTGCTGTTCGGGGTGAACCCGTTCATCGCGCATTCCACCATGTCGGTATTGGGAGTCGATCCGATCAAGCGGCTGAAGCGCGCGCGGCAACGCGGTTTGAAGCTGGTCGTGGTGGATCCACGGCGCACGGAAACGGCTGCGCAATCGGACCTTTCCTTCCAACCCTATCCGGGTGAGGACGCCGCCATAGCATCAGGCCTGATCCGACTGATCCTCGCGGAGGGTTGGCATGATGCAGAATTTTGCCGGCAATATGTCGGCGAGGAACGCTTGGCGGCGCTTCGCGATGCGGTCGATCCGTTTACACCGGACATCGTGGAAGCGCGGGCCGGATTGGAACCGGGGGCCCTGTGGGCGATCGCGGACATGTTCGCATGCCGGAATAAGCGCGGCCCCGCCATGACCGGTACCGGCCCCAACATGTCGCAATATTCGAATCTGGCCGTTCACATGGTCCAGTTGCTGAACGTGATCTGCGGCCGTTTTCCCCGGGCGGGTCAAAAGGTCACCTCTGTCGACATGCTCAATCCTGCCAGGGACATGTACGCGGAAGTCGTTCCCGCATCGCGTCCGTGGGAAAAACATCCCGCCAGCCGCATTCGCGGCGCAGGCAATTTCTTCGGCGAACGCGTATCGGGTACGCTGACGGACGAAATATTGACAGCCGGGCCGGACCAGATCCGCGCCCTGATCGTCGATGGCGCCAACCCGATGACATCGCTACCGGATCGCGACAAAGCCTATAGCGCGTTGCGCTCCCTCGACATGCTCGTCGCGATCGACACATGGCACACCCCCACGACCCAGCTTGCCGACTACGTCCTGCCAGCAAAGCTTCAATATGAGCGACCGGATATGTCGCCGGGGCATCCGGCGCTCAAATTCTATCCGGGCGCGTGGGCCCAGTTCACGCCGGCGATCGTCGCGCCTCCGAAAGACGCCGAGGTCGTCGATGACTGGTATGTGTTCTGGGCGCTGGCCAGGCGGCTGGGCGTCACAATCAATTTTGCCGGTGTCCGCCCCATGGATGGCGATCAGCCCCCTTCCACGGAGGATCTGATAGAGATCCTGCTCGAACGCAGCCAGACTTCGCTCGACGAGTTGCGCGCCTATCCCCACGGGCATCAGTTCCCGATCACGGATGCCGTCGTCAAACCGCCTCGCCAGGGTCATGAAGCAAGATTCGACGTCATGCCGGCCGACGTGCTCGACGAACTGCATCGTTATCAAACCGAACCCGTAGCGCAGCATCGTGCCGGGCCCGATCGCGAATTCACCCATTTATTGTCGTCGCGACGCATGCGCGATCTCTACAACAGCTATGGCGTCCTCATGCCGACGGTACGAAAGCGCAACAAATATAATCCGGCCTATCTCAACAGCGAAGATCTGGAGCAGTTGGGATTGGCGGATGGCCAGTTGGTCGAGATCATTTCAGCCCATGGCCGAACCCAGGCAATCCTCAAATGCGATGATACGATGCGGTCTGGAGTGGCGGCGTTGAGCCAGTGCTGGGGCGGCACGCCAGGAAAAGAAGACGTCATGGTTGACGGAAGCTGCGTCAATGCTCTGATAGACACCGATACGCATTTCGAGAGCATCAACGCGATGCCGCACATGTCGTCGGTCCCCGTCCGTTTCGAACCATTGCCGCAAAAAGCCAAAGCCGCAGCATGACACGCGCTGCGCGGCGACGATAAGCCATTTGCCATTCAATCAACGTCCCGGTCCGTGGGGGGGGGAGCCAAGGGTCCTTACGGTTCCAGGTCCGCATCGAACGCGGCTCTGCGCTGGCAACGCTGGACCATGGATCATCTGGCCCAGCGCGCTGCCATGGCCCCCTCACGCACCCGCCCGGATCACAACGCGGCCATCGGCGAACACGCATGTGTCTCGCTTCGGCACGCGGGCCTCGATATGTGCGCCATCTGTCTCTCGCCAGAATGCCAACTGGATCGTGTCGCCGGGGAAAACCGGGGCGCTGAACCTGCCCGAAAGTCCGACAAGCCGGCCGCCCTCACTGCACAACGTCTTTTCCGCAAAGGCCGCGCACAATCCATATGTTGCCACGCCGTGCAGGATCGGCTGCGGAAATCCAGCCTGCACCGCCGCTTCGGGTATCAGGTGAAGAGGATTCTGGTCCCCGGTGAGCGCAAATATCTGGGCGGCCTGCGGCGATGTCGGCACATTGACGACCAGATCCGGCGCGCGCTCCTTGACGCTGGCCGGTTCCGCTTTTGCATAGGGCGGGGCACCGGCAACCTGATCGGACCGGCAAACAAAGGTCATCTGCATGGATGCATAATGGGTTTGCGTCTGCGCATCATATAATTCGCGGGTCATGGCGATCACGCAGCCGCGGCCCTCTCCGCGATCGAACACGCCGCTCACGCGCGTTTCGCTCCTTACCGCCCCTTCGACCGGCAGCGGCGCATGCAAAAGCATCCCTTGACTGCCGTGCAGCATTCCCGAAAGCGTCGCTCCAAGTCCCATCGCATGGGGCCGTGGAGCGGCAAGCACGATGGCCATCGCTGGCAGGGCACGTACCGGGGGAAGCGGTCCAAGGTGCCGACGCGTCCAATCGTCGGACGGGTCCAGGCCGCAGCCAACGCCTAGGGCGTAGATGCAGCTCTCCTTGGCCGCATAGCGCTGCTCCATGACGATAGGCGCCGTGCCCATCAGCCTGTGGTAATCCATGATCATCAGGCCCTACCCCTCCTGAAAGACAGTAATCGCTCTTGGCAAGCAGTATCGCACAAGCGAAAGGGACGGACTGATGCCACCAGTTTGCGCCTGGCATGCCCCGCCCCTTTTGCCGCTATCTGCGAGCACGGCTGAGCCCGCCGTCGACCGGAAGGAGAACGCCAGTCAGGTACGCCCCGGCCCTGGAACACAGATAGACGCAGGCGCCGGCAATGTCTTCGGGCTGGCCCAATCGGCCCAGAGGTATCAGTTCGGGCATCTCCGCCATATGCGCCTTGTCGATGGCGGCCGTCATTCGCGTCGAAAAATATCCCGGCGCGATCGCGTTGACCGCGATATGCGACGGGGCAAGTTCGGCAGCCAACATCCGCGTCAGATGATGCATCGCAGCCTTGCTCGCCGAATAGGAAAAGGTCGGTCGCAATGGCAAGGCATGACCCGCGAACGAACCCAGGTTGACGATCCGGGCCGGGTCATCGGGCGTCGCTGCGGCGCGCAACAGCGGCAGCAATTCGCGGATGAGCGTGAAAGGCGACTGGACGTTGATCGACATGAGGTCGGGCCAGCTCTGGTCAGCCAGTGTTTCTATCGGGCCTCCGGCGCTCTTGCCCGCGTTGTTGATAAGCACATGCAAAGGCTCACCCTTCGCCTTGACCTGATCGGCAAGCGCCACGGCGCCGTCGGAGTGAGACAGATCGGCGACCAGGCCGGCGCAATGACCGAATGCGCTGAGCTCCTCTACAGCCTGTTGACTGACCTCCGCCTTGCGCGAGGTGATCGTGACGCTCGCGCCGCGCCGCAGAAATTCCTGAGCGATCATGTGCCCCAGACCTTGAGCGCCGCCAGTGATGAGCACATGCTTGTTTGTCAGCGTAAACAAGTCGGACATGTCGATCCTCTCGATTTCTATAATGGGAAGCAATGATCAGGGCAAAGGAGTCCAGCGGGGAAACCTGCCGCTCCATGGTAGTTCATTTGTTCTAATTGGCAAGATGCAGACTCTTGTCGGCGGGGATGGCATGGCCCTGATGGCGCATAGCAACGCGGCACAGAATGCATGCCGCGGAACTCTGGTTTATTGTGATGACAAGGCGGGCCGTCCGCAGCAGGGATCAGGCTGCGATAAATGGATCATCAATAACTGCGCATGACACACACGCGCCCAATGCGACGATCAAGCGCGAGCTTGCACGCGTTGCGTTACGTCGAATCCCGCCATTGAGTGAAAATGCCTTCAGGCGCCGCCTGTTGAAATCCTTACGTGCTGCCACTTGCTCTTGAAGCACCAGCAACCTGTGCCCCTTGCGTCATGATCGACCCTGCACAAGATGCAAGGAGCTTGACTCATCAGCCGTTGGCGCACCCGCGTGCCCCCTCCCGATTGTTACCAGGATGTTGATGCATCAGCGTCATGCATTTTGATATAGGCGCCGCCCACGGCCGCCCCGCCTAGTCGCTCCGCTTGGTCCTGCCTCTTTTTGGCGGTGCAGGATCTGGAGCGGCCTGCGGTATTCCCGCCTCGATCAGAGCTGTCGCGGTTTCGACGAGGTTGAGCTGCGGATCGGTCTGCGTCCACAAATCGCTACGCCGACGGCTGGCCACCCAGGCCTCACGCGCTGCCTCGACCGAGAGGGTATACCACGCGAAGAAGATCAGCCGTTGACGCAATACCGGCGCAGGAATGTGCTGGCAAAGCCCACTGATCAGTTGCAGCAGCCGCCGGTACACCAGGATATTCATTCGATCCAGATAGGAGGCGACGTCCTTGCGCCGCACAAACATCACGCTGGCAAGAAAGCGGATCGCGGTGGGCGAAGGATCCGTGTGGATATCGGGATTTGGCGCGCGAACGATGATATCCACGACTTCACGAACGCTGGTCGGACCACCTTTTCGATCCAATTCGGAAATGCGCTCGAACCAGACGACGCTCAGATCATTGAAAATCTCGTTGATCAGTTCAAGGACGAGGCCCTCTTTCGACTTGAAATAATAGTTGAGAGAGCCGCCATTCTTCGCACCCGCCGCCGCGACGATCTCACGAACCGTGACTGCTTCCAGGCCATGCTCGGCAAACAGCCGGCGTGCAGCAACCTTTATGTTTTTTCGCGTGTCAGTACGCTCGTCGAGCACATCCTGAGCGACTTTGGTGGAACGTGGCATTTTCACATGGACCATTGTTGAGCGCGGGTCAGAAAAACGCGCTTGCGCGCGATATAGCGATTAGCCGAGCTCTGAGTAAAATGGAATGACAAAACGGCACTAATTTTGCGTTGCGCGCCATCCTCTGCACGAAAGCAGCGGCGTACATCATCGCTCGATCATGTCTCGGCTTCCTGACCGGATTTCCAGCTCATGGCGCGCGAGCCTCTTGACGTCCTGCCTACGGACCAGCCGTCAGCGCGCGTGATAAAAGGATGCGGCGTGAACCATGCCTTCCCCATGCTCCGCATTGCGAATGTGATGACCCATGACCTCTTGTTGACGCATCATGGAGCCGCTGCCACTCACAGCCCTCAAAACCATAGCAAGAGAGGCGCTGTCATGATGGAAAAGGCGCAGGACCTTCCCGACGCAGGTCAGGCCAGCGCGCAAGACGCTGATCATGGCTGGCAATCTGCTGCGGACGAATGGCGGCGGAACTGGCGGGTCGGCCTTGCCGCGTTCCTGGTGATCGGCTTGTCTCATGGCGCTTATCAATCGCTGTCCAGCCTGTTCGTCCTGCCCCTGCAGGAAGCATTTGGCTGGTCGCGCGGCCAGATCGCCTTCGCGCATTATTCATCGCTGATGGTGGCCTTCGCTGCGCCTTTCGTGGGTCGCGCAATAGACAGGTTCGGACCACGCCGGATCATGCTGGGCGGCATGGCCCTTTCCATCCTCATCTATCTGGGCCTGGCATCGATGAACGGCTCCCTGGCGCTGTTCTACCTGCTCAGCGTGCTGGCCGGCGTCATTGGCCTGTCGGCGAGCGGACTCACCTGTTCCCGCGTGGTCAGCCAATCCTTTATACGTTCGCGCGGCGTTTCGCTCGCAATTGCGCGCAGCGGCCTGGCGCTCGCCAGCGCGGCTTTACCGACCATCCTCTTCGCCATCATCGCGCGTTATGGCTGGCGCGCTGGCTATATGACCGAAGCGCTGCTCGTGCTGGTGGTCGCATTGCCTGCCGCCTGGTTCTGGATAGGTCGTTCGCGCACGCCCTCAAAAGTTCAGCATCGACACATGGATGCCGATCTTCCAACCTGGCTGCATTTGCTGCGGGAACGGCGCGTATGGCTCCTTTGCCTGGGCGCTGGCCTGGGCTACGCCCCTGCCACCGCGATCATGACGCAACTGCAACCGCTCCTCATCAGCAAGGGCGTGGAGGCAGGCAGCGCCGCCGCGCTGGTCGGCATGGCCGGAATTGCCAGTTTTGCCGGCGCGATCATCACCGGCAGCCTGGTCGATCGGTTCTGGGCGCCGGGCATCGCTTTCCTGTTCGCCTGCGGTTCGGCGATCGGAACATGCCTGCTGGCGTGGCACGGCGCGATCGAAGGACCGATGGCGGGATTGGCCATATTGCTGATCGGCTTCGGCCTGGGTGCGGAAATCGACGTGGTGGCTTATATGGTGGCGCGCTATTTCGGCATCCGTTCCTTCTCTACCATCTATGGAATGGCAGTGTTCTTCATCGCTTTTTCCGGCGCACTGGGCGCATCGATGCTGGGAACTTCATTTGACCGGCACGGCAATTATGACGCAGCCCTGCTTGTCATCGCCGCCAGCTTCATGGCGGCAGGCTGCGTTTATCTGATGATGGGACGTTATCCTCAGCATAAGGACTGATGCCGGCCGGCGGTGCCGCATCAGCCGCGGGTAGCACCCCATCATCATCTGTCGGAGAACATCATGTCCGATCATACCCCCCTTTCCGCCTTCGGACTTCAAGGCAAATTCGCGATTGTAACCGGCGCGGGGTCCGGTATCGGCCAGGCCACTGCCATGCTGTTCACGCAGGTTGGCGCCCGCGTCCTGTTCGTCGACATCGACGAGGCAGCCGTTCGCGAAGCCGCCAAAGAAAACCAGTCGCCCTATGCGGTCTGCGATATTGCGGACGAAGCACAGGTCATCGCCACGTTCGGTGAAGCGAAGAGACTATTGGGCAGGCTGGACATATTGGCCAATGTCGCAGCCTATCGGCGCAAGGCGGATACCATGACGATGCCTGCCTCTGAATGGGATATCATGCATGCGGTCACCACGCGCGGCACGTTCCTGATGATGCGCGAAGCCATCAGGATCATGCGCGATCAGGGCAGCGGCGGCTCCATCGTCAACGTGTCATCCGTAAGCGCGGATCATCCGACGATCTTCAACAACACCCATTATGATTCCGCCAAGGCCGGCGTCGACGCGATGACCCGCGCCGCCGCCGTCGAATTCGCCGAACACAGGATCCGAGTCAATTCGGTCCAGCCCGGCGGCACGGCAAGCGGCGGCGCAAAAAGGATGGAAAGCGACATGCCGATGCGCGGGCCCATGACGGCTCCGGGACGCATTCCACTCGGCAGAATGTCCGATCCAGTAGAACAGGCCCGAGCCATCCTGTTCCTCGCCAGCGATGCAGCAAGCTACATCACTGGCCATCATCTGGCGGTGGACGGGGGCTACAGCGTCTCCTGACCCATCGGAACCGCCCGAACGCCGTCAGGCCTTTTCCTGCAACCCGGCAAGGATCGCCAGCCCCTCCATGGCCAGCCCCTGATCAAGCTCCCTGGCCAGTCGCGCCTTGATATCTCGCGTCAGAAGGATGCGGGTATAGCGATTGGCCAGGGCGGGACGCGCGACTATGGTGCGGGCGATCTCGCGCGCACGCGGCATCAGCGCATCAGGTGCCAGTACCTCGCCGACCAATCCAAGGGCCAGGGCTTCGGTTGCGCCGATCTCCTGTCCCGTCATCAGGAAATACCGTCCACGGTTCGGCCCCAGCAGCATCGGCCAGATGCTCTGCACGCCATCGCCAGGCACCACGCCGGCCAGCGCGTGCGGCTTGTCGGCGAAGGCAGCGCCCTCGGCCGCCAGCACGACATCGGCAAGCAGGGCGATTTCAGCATGGATGAAGGCCGGGCCATTGACGGCGGCCACCACCGGAATCTCGATCGCCAGCAGATTGTTGAGCAGCGCCCTGCCCTCCCGGAAGATCACGTCCCATGTCGCGCCATTCATCGGCGGCATGTCGCAGTCCATGTCGAACTCAGCGCAGAAGGTGTCGCCCGTCCCGGTGATCAACAGCAGGCGAGCGTCGGGATCAGCCGCGATTTGCGCGAATGCGATACCCAGTTCCTTGTGCAATCCACCCCATAGCGCCCATTTGGCCGGACCCCCATGGTGATGGATACGCAGTTCCACAATGCCGTCATCCTGCGTCATCGTGATATTGTCGAACTGCTGTCCCATCTCTCTTCCCCTCGTCCTTTTCCGTGCTATCAAGCACACACTTGATAGCTGGCGTCGACGCCGTGGCAAGCAGGAAAGGCGAATGGAAGGATGACGAAGGTCAACGACGCGGTTCAGGACACGCTCGACCGGCTTGTCGCGGAAGGCAAGGAAATCGGGATTCAGGTCAGCGCGTGGCTGGGCGAGGAACAGATTGTCGATTGCTGGTCGGGCCTCGCCGATGCCGCCACCGGCCGGCCCGTCGACGGCGACACGCTGTTCAACGTCTATTCCGTGTCCAAGGCGGTGAGCGCCACCGCCCTGCATATCCAGGTCGAACGCGGCCTGGTCGACTATGACGCGCCCGTCGCGACCTATTGGCCGGAATTCGCGCAGGCCGGAAAGGGCGACGTCACCATTCGCCACGTCCTTTCCCATGTTTCAGGCGTGCTGCGCATGCCGCCGGACGTGACGCCCGAGCTGATGACCAATTGGGACTGGATGTGCCGCCGCATCGCGGAGATGGAAGGTGTCTATCCTGCCGGTAGCCGTTCTTCCTACCAGTCGATGACCTTTGGCTGGATGGTAGGCGAAGTGGTGCGCCGGACCGATCCCAAACGCCGCCCTTTCGGTCAGTTCATCAAGGAAGAGATAGCGGACCCGTTGGGCGCCGCCGATCTTTGGATGGGCATTGCCGATGCCGTCGAACCGCGCATCGCGAAGCTGGATGCCGCCGCCGTCTATGTCGCGCCCGACAATAATATGATGCGGGAGGCGCAACCGCTGATCGTCGACCTGATGCCCGATCCCTTCGAACGCCCCTATGTGCGCCGCGCCTGCATTCCGGCTGTGGGCGGCATTTTCAGTGCGCGGAGCAACGCCCGTTTCTGGGCGATGTTGGCCAATGGCGGGCAATTCAACGGCGTCCGCCTCCTGTCCGAGGAGCGCGTCGCCAGTTTCGCCGCGCCACGCCCGCATTTCGAGGATGCGGACCCCGTCTTCTTCGGCATGGTCGTTCCCATCGCCTGGTCCGGATTCTGGTTGGGCGGCGCGGAAAACCCGCCCGTCTCGGCCCCTCGGAACATGCGGGCGCTCTGCCATCCGGGCATGGGCGGCAATATCGGCTGGGCCGACCCCGACCTGAAGCTGGCGGTCGGCATCTGCCACAATCGGATGTTCGACACGATCAATATCGCGGAAGACAGCCGCACCATCATTGGTGATGTCATCCGGGCAGCGCTGTGATGACACACGACTATATTATCGTGGGCGGTGGCTCCGCCGGCTGCGTGCTGGCCGACCGTCTGTCGGAAAATCCGGCGAACAGCGTGCTGCTGCTGGAAGCGGGACCCGAGGATCGAAACCCCTTCATCCACATGCCCAGGGGCGCCGCGAAGCTCTACACCGACCCTAGGCATGTCTGGTATTTCCAGACCGAAGGACATGACAGCGTTCCGGCCGAAACCTGGATACGCGGCAAGATGCTGGGCGGCTCCTCTTCCGTCAACGGCATGATGTATTTTCGCGGCCAGCCCGAAGATTATGACGGGTGGGAGACGCTGGGCGCAAAAGGTTGGGGATGGGACAGGATCGGCGCCGCCTTCCGGGCAATGGAGGGGCATGAACTGGGCAGCGACGGGGTGCGTGGCGGCGAAGGGCCGTTGAAAATCTCGGTCGAACCCATGCGCGATCCCTTGACCGAAGCCTTTATCGCGGCGGGCGAGCAGATGGGCGTACCGCGGGTCGCCGATCTCAACCGTTCGGGCCGCGCTGGCGTGGGGTACACCCCGCGCACCATCTGGAAGGGAAAACGACAGAGCTCCGCCCAGACTTTCCTCAAGCGAGCCCGCGGCAGGGCGAATCTGCACATCGTCACGGGCGCGGTGGTGGACAAGATCCTCTTCACGGGGCAGCGCGCGACCGGCGTCCGCGCCAATGTGAACGGGGTTGTTCAGGACTTCGCCAGCGGGCGTGAGGTCATCG
The DNA here is from genome assembly GCF_049913335.1 of Sphingobium sp. R-21. Taxonomy (NCBI): domain Bacteria; kingdom Pseudomonadati; phylum Pseudomonadota; class Alphaproteobacteria; order Sphingomonadales; family Sphingobiaceae; genus Sphingobium; species Sphingobium sp. R-21. The sequence goes on from NZ_CP184375.1 coordinate 1,336,662, forward strand.
TCAGCGCTGGCGCGCTGATGTCGCCGCAAATCCTTCAGCGGTCAGGCGTCGGCGCCGCGGAGCTTTTGCGCGGACTCGGCATCCCGGTTGTTGCCGATAGTCCCGGGGTCGGCAAACATATGCTGGAGCATCGGCTGCTTTCGATGGTCTATGACCTTGCCGTTCCGCACAGCCACAACAAGGACCTGGCCGGCCTGAAACTCGTCGGCAATGTGCTGCGCTATTATCTCACGCGCTCCGGGCCGATGGCGGCGGGCTATGGCAATGTCGGGGCCTTCGCGACCGTGCTGCCGGAATCGGCAACCCCCGATATAGAAATATTGCTGTCGCCTGCTGTCGCTGCGCCCGACGCCAAGGGGAATATGGTCGCGGATACGGCGCACAGCGTCACCCTGTTCGGCTATCCCCTGCGCTCGCGGAGCGAGGGGTCGGTCAGCATCACAGCGGCCGACCTGACGGCTCCGGCGAAGATCCGGGCGGGATATCTGACCGATCCTTATGATTGCGCCGTCACGGTCGCGATGCATCGCTATCTGCGCGACTGGATGTCCCGTCCCGCCATTGCTCCGATGATCGCGGGCGAACGCGAGCCGACCCGTTCGCTTCAGACCGACGATGAAATCCTCTCCGCCTTCCGTCAGATCGGACAGGCCGGCTATCATGCCTGCGGAACCTGCCGCATGGGCGATTTCCACGATGCGGTGCTGGACGAAAAACTGCGCGTCAAGGGCGTGGACGGCTTGCGCGTCATGGACGGATCGATCATGCCCACGATGGTTTCGGCCAATACCAACGGCCCGATCATGGCGGCGGCATGGAACGCGGCCGACATTATCCTGGAGGGACGCAATCGCTAAAATCCTGACAGACGAAGCTGCCTCCTCCGAGGATGGGGGGCGGGTACGCCGGCGGCGGCGCACGCGCGAGGACGTGGTCCAGCGCATCTGCGATGCCGCGCGGCAATTATTCGCCGAACGCGGCTATGGCGGCACCGCAACACGCGAAATCGCCCGCCTGGCAGACGTCAGCGAGACGTTGCTGTTCCGCTATTATGGCGACAAGGCCGGACTGTTCAATGAAGTGGTCATCGCGCCGTTCCACGCGCTGATGGCGGATTTCGTCGAACTGCATCCCGATCCCACCGCCCCCTATCCCAAACAGGCGGAAACGCGCCGTTTCACTCGGCAGGTCTATGAGCTGTTCGAGGGGAACGAGGCAATGTTCCGCGCGCTGCTCGCAGGAACGCCAGCCAGTGGCGAGGATGCACCGCCGGGGTTGCGCGGGCTTGCACCCTTCTTCGAACAGTCGGTCGATCAGGTCAGGCAGCGCTATGCCCTGGCCGGGATCGATCCGCCCTTCGACCTCAGCATCGGCGTTCGGCTGGGCTTCGGCATGATCGCCGCCAGCGTGATCTTGCGAGACGCCCTGTTTCCCGACCCTCCCGGACGCGGGGCCGTGCTGGACGTGCTGGAGCAGCTGATCGCGCAGTCCTTGGTAGGACCACCACTTGATTGACAGCGCATGCGGGTCAAATTATGTAGCATATACTACATAGGAGAGATTCCAATCATGGAAGCCGCCGTCAGAATCCAGGAATATGACGATCCGAGCTACGATCCGTTCAGTGCGGACGACATCAATTTCGGAGATATGCTCGATCCCTACCCGCAGATCGCGCAATGGCGCGCACAGGCGCCGGTGCTGGAGGGCGATTACCGCCCTAAAATGGGTCTGCAGTCCGCCACCTATCCCGATCGCAAGATGTTCACCATTGTCGGTTCCGACGAGATATTGACCGTTCTCACCGACACGGATCGCTTCTCCAACCATGGCTACAGGTTCAACATCGGCGAAACCTTCGGCCAGGGCAGCATCAGCGTCATGGATAATCCCGAACATGGCCGCTGGCGTAAAATCTTCCAGAAGATCTTTCTGCCTCAATATGTGAAATTATGGGGCGAAACCATCGTGGATCCCGTCGTCCACAATTTGATGGACAAGTTCGTGGGCATGGGCCGCGCCGATCTGGTCGAACAATTCACCCTGCTCTATCCTTTCGAGGTGATCTACCGGCAACTGGATCTGCCGGCGTCCGACGTCCGGACCTTCCAGCGCCTGGCGATCGGCCAGACCGATTACATGCACATCGACAAGGCGCAGGAGGCGTCGCGCAAGCTGGGGGAATATTTCACCGCGCTGGTTGAGGAGCGGCGGCGCAATCCCGGTGAGGATCTCGTCAGTCTGCTCGCCAATACCGAAGTGGATGGCGATTATCTGCCGCCTCTGGTGCTGATTTCCTTCCTGCGGCAGCTGATGAACGCGGCGGGCGACACGACCTATCGCGGCACCAGCGTGCTGCTGACCGCGCTGCTGGAACATCCCGACCAGCTCGACGCTATCCGGACGGATCGCAAACTCATTCCTTTCGCGATCGAGGAAGCGCTGCGCTGGGACGGTCCAGTGGCTGTTCAGCTCCGCATGGCGAAGCAGGACGTCGTTCTGGGCGGCATGGAAATCCCGGCCGGGTCGTTGCTCGACGTGGTGGCTGGCGCGGCCAATCGCGACCCTGCGATATTCCCCGACCCGGACAGGTTCGACATATTCCGCGAACGCAAGGCGCATTTTTCCTTTTCCCGCGGGCCGCATATATGCGTGGGACAGCATCTTGCGCGCGTGGAGATGACCCGCGCGCTCCATGCGGTGCTCGACAATCTGCCCAATCTGCGCTTCGATCCCGACAAGCCGCGACCGGAAATACGCGGCACCATGATGCGTGTGCCCAGGCATCTCCATGTCCGCTTCGGCGACTGAACTTCGTCCCAAAGGAATTATCATGCCAAATCTGATCGTAACGACGCGCGATGGCACGGAACGGGAAATTGCCGCCGCTGCGGGGCTTTCCCTGATGGAGGCGATCCGGGACGCCGGCGTCGATGAAATGTTGGCGCTGTGCGGCGGCTGCTGTTCCTGCGCCACCTGCCATGTGAAGGTCGATCCCGCCTTTACCGGCCTTCTGCCGCCCATCAGCGAGGATGAGAGCGACCTCCTCGATAGTTCAGACCATCGCGATGAATATTCGCGGTTGTCATGCCAGATCCCGCTCACGAGCGAACTGGACGGCCTGCGCGTTGCGATAGCGCCGGAGGATTGAAGGGCAGCGGACGTTAATGGACGGCGAACTCCATCGCATGTGTGAAATCCTTATCTGCCTACGGGCATGTCCTTGCTCCGCTCGTCCGCAGGGTCGAAACAGTTTCAGAGAGGACGACTATGAGCGCTGACGTGACAATCATGCCCGAAATCGAGCTGGCTCCGCGCCCGGACCATGTGCCGCCCGAATTGGTACGCGATTTCAACATCTACGACGTCCCTGGTTCGGCCGAGGACGTTCAAGCCGCATATGCAGCGGTGCAGCAGGCCAACCCCGATATTTTCTGGACGCCCTATAATGGCGGTCACTGGGTTGCGACGCGGGGTGACGACATCGTCGCGATGCAGCGCGACTATCATCATTTTTCGCACAAGCATATCGTCCTGCCTCCCATGCCGGAGGGTACGCCGCGTCAGATTCCGTTGGAGATGGACCCACCGGAACACGCCCGATACCGCCGCCCCCTGATGCAGTCATTGATGCCGGCAGTTGTTTCAGAACTGGAAAGCACGGTGCGCGACGTGGCAGTGCAGGCGATAGAGCGCGTCCTGCCGCAGGGCGAATGCGAATTTATCGAGGATTTCGCCAAGGTTTTGCCAATCCACGTGTTCCTGGAACTGGTCGAGCTGCCATTATCCGACAAACATCAGCTTTTGCCGATTGCGGAACGTTCGGTGCGCGGCCACACGGCCGAGATAAGGCTGCAGGCGCAGCAGGAAATGGGCGGATATCTGCTGGACAAGATTCGTGCCCGCCGCGACAATCCGGGCGAGGATCTGCTGAGCAAGCTGGTCAATGTCAATGTTGGCGATGGGCGGATTTCGGAGGATGAGGCCGTCAGCTATGCGACATTGGTATTGTTCGGCGGGCTCGACACTGTGGCAGGCATGATCGGATTCATTGCGCGTTTCCTTGCGATGAATCCGGGACACCGAAAGCAATTGGTTCAGAGGCTGGGTGATGAGGATTTCGTCAAGCATGCCATAGAAGAGATGATTCGCCGGCATGGCCTTGCCAATACATGCCGCGTGATCGCCGAGAATTTTGACTATAAGGGTGTGCAGTTCCACGCCGGTGATCGAATATTGCCTGGCAATCTTTGGGTGGGCCTGGACGACCGCATCAACGAAAATCCGCTGGTCGTTGATTTCAACCGGGAAAAACCGGTTCATGCGGCGTTCGGAAATGGCGCCCACGCCTGCCCCGGCGCGGTGCTGGCGCGGCGGGAAATCCGCATCTTCCTCCAGGAATGGTTGAGCCGCGTCCCGGACTTCCGGATCAAGCCGGGAACGAAGCCCGTGCTGGCAACGGGTTTGGTGAACGGCGTGCTGCGCCTGGATCTGTGCTGGCCCTGAGCTGCCCCGCCATCCACTGCTCACATGCTGGTTGGCGAATGGCGCAAAATGCCCTGATGACAAGAGACGCGCGCTCGTCGCGCGCGTCCCCTCCAACAGTTGAACAAGGCGAATGACGCGCCCTGCGGGGCGCGTCAAAACCGGGTCAGATCAGGCCCTGGCGACGCGCCGCCTTGGCGACGGCGGTGAATTCGTCATAGACGGTCAACGGTTCATGAGCGATCGCGCCGTCCGTGATGCTGTCCCAATGCGCTGCAATATCTTCAACGCTGGGGGGGGTGGTTCCCATCGGCGCGACCCAGCCGTCAGCAGCGCAGATGCGGACCTTTGCGTACCGACCGCTGTTCTGCGAATAGATGCCGTGGGTAGAGGTGCATTTTTCGCTGACGAGATACACGGCAAGAGGCGTATTGAACGGCACTTCGATGCGGCCTTGGCTGACGGCATAGTCAGCGCCCTTAACCGCATCGGCAAAGGCAGGTATTTCCATGAAACCGGCATCCATTTCCGCTGCCAGTCGGGATTGGGCGGTAGGCAACAGGAGGTTCGACGTGATGCCATAGGCCGAACCCTCTATCGCGACGATATGGCTGAGGCCCATCAGGCCACCCTTGGCCGCGGCGTAGTTGGCCTGCCAGGCATGGCCGAACATCGCCGAGGCGGAACCGGTGAAAAGGAAGCGTCCATAGCCGTTCTGGCGCATCGCGCGATAGGCGGGCTGGGCCACATAGATGGCGCCCTTCAGATGCACGTCGATGATGGCGTCGATCTGCTCGTCGGTCAGATCCTCGAAACGGCCATTGCGCAGGAACCCGGCATTGTTGATGCAGATGTCGACCTTGCCGAACGCGTCCAGAGCGGCCTGGACAATGGCCGCTCCCCCCTGGCGGGTCGATACGCTGTCATAATTGGCGACGGCTTCCCCGCCCTGGTCGCGGATTTCCTGAACGACCAGGTCCGCGGCATTATGCGATTGCCCCTGCCCCGACCCGCTGCCTCCCAGATCGTTGATGACGACCTTCGCACCGCGCCGGGCAAGTTCCAGCGCATAATCCTTGCCCAGGCCATTGCCTGCGCCGGTGATGATCGCCACGCGGCCGTCGAAACGCAAATCGGTCATGCTCATCCTCTTCCTCAGCTCTCATTCGCCCCGCACTCGTTCCGCGCAAACGGGCCATCCCTCCATGGCGGCAGCGGGTTCGATCCTATCCATTCGCCCGAAGGGCGCCAGCGCGAGGACGAAAGATCGGCTATTCGATGAAATGACAGCCAGGCTCAATTCACGCTCTGCACTTGCCCGCCGTCCATCCGCACATTGGCTCCGGTCATATAACCCGCGTTCGGGCTGGCGATCATGCAGACCACATGCGCGATTTCCTCCACCCGGCCGATGCGGCCGACGGGTATGGGCGTCAACTCGCGCGCGGCGCGGGCTTCCGCTTCCTCCAGCGATATGTCGCCCCAGCCCATGTTGCGCTTGAGATTGCCGAGCCAGGCCTCAACCGCCGGAGTGAGGATCATGCCGGGGCTGATGCTGTTCGCCGTGACGCCGCAAGGGCCCAGCGATTTCGCCAGGCTGACCGTCATGTTCAGCATGGCTGCCTTTGCCGCGCCATAGTCTGGGCCAAGCGCTATGGGCTGCGTGGCTGCCGCGCTGGCGACGTTGATGATGCGGCCCCATCCCCTCGCCTCCATCCCCGGCAGAAGGCGACGGATCATGCGGGCCGCGGCAATGGCGTTGAGCTGGTAGGTACCCTCCCAGCCTGCCTCATCCACCTCCGTCCAATGCATGGCCGATGTCCCCACGGCACCCCCCGCATTATTGACCAGAATGTCGATCTCCCCCGCGGTCTCGACAACCGCGTCCGCACCCGCATTGGTGGAGAGATCACCGACAGCCACCCGGGTGTCACCGCCAATGGAATCCGCTACCGACTGCGCCTTTCCGGCATCGCGGCCATGCACCACGACGGTGCAGCCTTCCGCCGACAGCATGCGCGCTATCCCCGCGCCGATTCCCGAACTGCTGCCCGTTACCAGCGCGCGCTTCCCTGCCAGTCCAAGGTCCATTCCTGTCTCTCCTATGCTTTAACGACATGCTCGATGGCGAGCATGGTCGCGTAATCGCTGACGAATTCGGCGACATCAGCCCCGATCACGGCAATATCCTCCGGCGTCCTGAACAGGCCGCCGCGCAACGCGGCTTCGCTGGGGAAATGAAGGTGCGCCATGCCGAACCACGGATCGGCCGGCGACAGGCGATCCTGCACATAACGGTTCATGCCGACATGGATCTCGCAGGCGAGCGGAATATGCTCGTCCCAGTGCCGTTCCACCTCCTGCCGCGACAAATCGGCAAGGGCGCGGATGAAGGAAAGCTGCGAAAGGCCCGGCGTGACGCCGACTGCCGGCGCTTCCGTCGCTGCCTTGCCGACGACCTGCGTCGACGAACGCACCTCCACCTGTTCCCAATCCGAACGCAGGCTATCCGCATCGAAGGCGGCGTCGGTCCAAAGTTCGATCACCGCATCATAAACCGGCGGCGAGGGCGGGCCGCCTTCCTCACTTGGGGCATGCTGCCCCACATGAACCACGATCCGTTCGGCCATTCCGGCCCATGGTTGCGCCCCGGCCCATTCGGACGGGGATGCCGCCATGGTCGACCGCGGACCGCGCAAAAGAATGACGCGCTTCATCTTTTCCTCTCCTCAACTGGTCTTGCGCGCACGAATCGCACCGATTAGAAATAAACGGTACAGTTTTATTATTCCGGAGCAAGCGTGCCGCAAAATGCCATCGAGAAGCCACGCCGAGGCAGGCCCACTAATGCGGATGCGCCCCTGCGCGAGGCTGAACTGATCGATGCGGCCGCCCGCGCCTTTCTGCTGCGCGGCTATGCAGGTGCGAGCATGGATCATATCGCCGCCGCCGCCCGTGTCAGCAAGGCGACCATCTATGCCCGGTTCGGCAACAAGGCCGCCTTGTTCGAAGCCGTCGCGCTCCACAGCGTCGCATCCATGCGCAGCGATGTACGGAGTATCGCGACCAAGGGACGGCAGCCCGTCGATGTGCTGACGGATTTTGCCCTGCGCATCACCAGCGAGGTGGCGGATGCGGAACGGATCGCCGTGCTTCGGCTCGCCATCGCGGCAAAGGACAGCTTTCCTGATATCGCCCGGCGGCTGCACGGTCATATCGCCGATACGGTGGCGCCGATTACCGAATATCTCGATACTCTGCGCGATGCCGGATACAGGATCGACGATCCCGCGCGATTGGCGCAGCATTTCATCAACCTTGCCAATGGCGGGCTGCGTTTCCTGTTGACCGACGACTTTGCGGATGCCGCGTTTCGCCGGCAATGGGTGAAGGGCGTGGTCGCCCTGTTCCTGCGGGGGATACAAGCGTGAAGGAGCATCGGCGCATTGGCCGCCAGGGCGGGCATCACGAATATGCTGTCTTGCGGCCGCGTCTCGCCCCCACAATTGCCGATCGCGGCTTTTTATGGAACGCCGGACGACAAAGGAGCGAAGACGGCCCAGGGAACGCAGGCCTTCCCACTGCCGGACAGCGCCGCATGCGCGCCGCGCGATACGAACGATCAAGGAGACGGACATGAAACGCTGGCTGATCACGGGCATTTCAAGCGGTATCGGCGCAGCCCTGGCCAAAGCTGTGCTGGCGCGGGGCGACCATGTGATCGGCGTCGCCCGCAATCGGGACGCGCTGACTGCCTTTGAGAGTTCGGGCGAGGGCCGGACCACTGCTATCATCGCCGACATGGGCGATGCCGCGCAGGTCGCGAGGCTTGCGGAGGAGGCGCTGGCGGCCGGCCCCGTTGACATATTGGTCAACAATGCCGGTCAAAGCCTGTTCGGTGCCGTCGAAGAAGTCGATCTGGAGGGGGCGCGCGGTCTGTTCGAGGTCAATTTCTTCGGACCATGGGCGCTGACCCAGGCGCTGCTACCGCATTTTCGGTCCCGTCGATCGGGCGTTATCATCCAGATATCTTCGGGCTGCGGTCTGATTGGTACGCCGGGCCTTGGCGCTTATTGCGCCAGCAAATTTGCGCTGGAGGGCTTGACCGAAACGCTGGCGCTGGAGGTTGCGGCTTTCGGCATCCGCGCCATGCTGGTAGAACCGGGCGCGATCGCCACCCGTTTCATCAGCCACGGCACCCACGAGGCGCAGGTCCGCCTGGCCGATTATGAAATTCTGTCCGGGCAAGGCAAAGCCGTGCTCGACGGCTATTATGCTCAGGCGGCGAGCCCGCCTGAAGAAGTAGCGGAGGCGATTTTGTCGGCGCTGGAAAGCGACGCGCTGCCTTTGCGCCTGCCCGTGGGCGAGGATATGCGCGGCGCTCTCGCGCAAAAAGCGGCGGCGCTGGCGGCACTGGCAGAGGGGTGATCCCGCGCCGACGACCGGCAGCCGCCGGCTTTTCAGTTCGCCAGAATGATCTTGCCGTTCAATCCGCCCGCCTCCACCAGCCGATGCGCTTCCACCGCCTGATCGAGCGGCAAAATACGGGCGATGGGTACAGCGATCCTGCCTGTCGCAACAGCGGCGGCCAGACGGGCGGCATCCGCCCCTTCGGGCTGCACGGCGAAAAATTCGGGCGCGACGGATAATTCATCGGCAGGGATCGGCGTCGTCGCGGCGGTCAGGATCCGGCCGCCAGCCTTCAGATGTCGGCAAAGCGCGCCGACCGCCGCTCCACCGACCGTGTCTATGACATGATCGAAGGGCGCGCCGGTCCAGTCCTCTTCCCCCAGCGCGATGACGTCGTCAGCGCCCAAAGCGCGGACTTGCTTCACATGGGCCGGACGGACGGCAGCGATCACGTCCGCGCCGCGCTCCTTCGCCGCGAACAGGGCAAAACGGCCGACAGAGCCCAGTGCTCCGGTCAGCAGAACTCTCTGTCCTGCTTGGAGGTTCAAACCCCTCTCGACCATCTGCAGGCCAGTAAGGCCAGCGGTTGGAATTGCAGCGGCAGTGGGCAGGTCGAGTGCATCCGGGACCAGGGCAAGATGGTCAGCGGCGACCGCCACCTGCTCGGCATAGCCGCCCTTCAGAAAGGGATCGAGCATGCCGAAGACGCGGTCGCCGGGTGCAAAGCCCTCTCCGCCCACGACTTCGCCCGCAATGTCGTAACCCAGAACATGAGGAAAGCCGACGGGCGCGAAATCCTTGAACATGCCGCTCCGCCATTTTCCATCCGCCGGATTGACGGCAGCCGCCGCGATGCGCACCAGCACCTGTCCCGGTTGGGGTTGCGGCACCGGCAGATCGGCGGGTTCCAGGACTTCCGGTCCGCCATGACGGTTGATGACGATTGCTTTCACCCTCTCATCTCCTCACTCGGTCAGGGTCGCGATCAGCCGCGCCTGCCTTTCTTCATTCAAGCCCGCCGCCTCGCGCAGATAATGAGCGACAGACCCATGATCCCGACTGATCCGGGCGTGACTTGCGACAAGATAGGCGGGCCGCACCCCGGCCAGCGCGATCAACGCGCTTTCCTGAACCTCCTTGCCCAGCGCCGCTTCCATGATCCGGCGCGTCGCCGCCAGGACAGCCGGATTGGGGCAGTCGCCGCTGCGCAGATAGTCCGCCATGATCGCATCGTCCGGCACGCCGAGCGCGTGCAGCAGCATCGCAACGACAAAGCCGGTGCGGTCCTTGCCCGCCGTGCAATGGACCAGCAGGGGCGTCTCCCCTTGGGCGAGGCGATCGAACAGCAGGGCGAGATGCGGAGCGCATGCGGCCGGCAATGCCTCATAGGTATCGATCATCAGGGCGACGGCGCCCGCTTCCCCCGGATTTTCGCGCATGGCGGCCAGCGGATCGGCATCGGCGCGGAAATCAGCGACGACATCCATCGGCAACACCGTCGCGCTGCTGCTGGGCCAATGGCCGGCCGCATGCGCCCTTTCGGCTTCGCTCCGCAGGTCGCACACGGTCCGGATCCCCAGCGTGGCTAGCCTTTCGGCCTCCTGCGGCGCAAGCGTCGGTATGGCTTCGGAACGATACAGCCGGCCATGACGAACCCGCCTGCCCTCTGCGGCTGGCTGTCCGCCGAGATCGCGGAAATTTGGGGCACATGTAAGGATCATAGAGGCGCTCCCTTGCCGTTGATCTTGTGGCGAAGCCAAGCTTCGTCGGGAAGCGCGCCGGGCGCAATCATCACGTCGGTGATTAGGGTCCGAGGAAGCGAGCGGCTAATCTTTCGGCACATTCAACGGGAGCAGGAATATGGAGAGACTGAAGGGCAAAGTCGCCGTCGTCACTGGTGCGGGCCGCAATATCGGCCGGGCCGAAGCGATGCTGCTGGCGGAGCAGGGCGCGAAGGTGGTGGTGAACGATCTGGGTGGCGGCCCTTACGGCACGGAGAAGGGCGACGCATCGCTCGCCGAGGCCGTGGCGCAGGAGATCCGCGACGCCGGCGGCGACGCGGTGGGCCAATGTTCCAGCGTCGCGACTCGCGAAGGCGGCGAGGCGGCGGTGCAGGCGGCGCTCGATGCCTTCGGCAGGATAGACATTCTCGTCAACAATGCCGGGATCGTCCGCCCGGCCCGGATCGATCGGATGACGGACCAGGACTGGAACCTCTGCATGGACGTCAGCCTGACGTCCAGCTTCTACACCTGCCGGGCCGCGGCGGCCCATATGATCGCGCAGCGGTCCGGCGTGATCGTCAATACCGGCTCGCCGTCGGGCTTCGGCCATTGGGGCATGGCCAATTATTCCGCAGCCAAGGAGGGGCTTCTGGGCTTTACCCGCACCATTGCGCGCGATCTGGGCGAATTCGGCATTCGCGCGAACCTGATCCGGCCGGTGTCGCACCTGACGGGCACACATACGCCCGAAATCGATCAGACCATTGCCGAATCAGCGCGCCTCGGCATTCCGCTGCTGTGGAACAAGCCGATGGCTCAGCCCCGCATGACCGCCCTGCCTGCCCATGTCGCGGCGCTGGTCGTGTGGCTGTGCACCGATGCCGCGGCGCATGTCAGCGGAAGGGACTTCTACATCCAGGGCGATGAAGTGGCGCTGATTCCCGAACCGGAAGCAATCCGCACCAGCATCCATCCCGGCGGTTGGACGCTGGATGCATTCGACGAACAGGCGAACCGCGACTATCTGTTCGGGTCGATCCAGAACCGGTTCGTGAAGTCGCAGGATCCGTCCTGACCTGCAGGAGTTCAGTCCGCAACCGGACTGAACTCCCATGTTCCAGAGCGGGTTCTTGACCAGCGATCGGTCCCGATCGCTTGGACATCGCTCTATAGCGGACCCACTGGCGGGGCGGCATGGTCGACCGCGGCCCAGCCGAAGCGCGGGGCGGTGGCGGCGTTGTTCTCCTCCGCCTGCCATTCGACGGGATTCACCATCCAGTAGAACAGGCCATAGACGATATGGGCGCGGATGGCGCGCCAGGCCTCCTCCTCCGACGGCGGATTGGGGACGCCGTAGCGGCCGAGCGCGGCAAGATAGCCCGCCACCAGATCCCTTTCCCATGCCCGTCGATCCAGGGGGTCCAGCGCGGAGATGTAGAAATAGGTCACATCATGCGCCCAGTGACCCCGACGGGTGGTCTGCCAATCGAGAAAGCCCGGTCGATGTTCGCGGGTGAGATACATATTGCCCAGATGCGCGTCGCCATGAATGACGCAATGCGGCCCCTGGTCGCCGAAGCGCCGCAGTTCCAACAGCGCGGCATGGACCTTCTCCCGATCGCGGCATATCGCCGGAATTCCCAGCGACCGGGGCAGCCCCATATAATGCGCCCATGTCTCCGGCTGGAGCTGGCCACGGCCGAAATCGCCCCACGCTTCGTCCGGCAATGGATCATGACGCATCAGCCAGCCCAGTTCGCCATCATCCTCCAGCGCCGGACTGTCCCACCAGTGGGCGTGCAATGCCGCCATGTCGTCGAGGAAAGACGCCGCCTGATCGCGGGTCAGCGGCTGCTGGACGCGGCAGATATGGGCACCTGCCGGCCTCAGATCCTCCATGACCACCATTCCCTGGTCAGCGTTCGCCGCGGCGTAGAGGATTTTGGGCAATCCAAGCGTCAAGCGCGGCGCCAACTCAGCGAAAAAGCGCGCCTCCGTCTGATAGCAGAATTTCACCAGTTCCCGATGCTCGGCAAGGCCCGCCTTGATGCACAGCGCAGGAGGAAGGCCATGCGCCTTGCCCGCGTCATTATAGGTGGCGGTCACCATCATCTTGGTGCCGGTGCCCCACAGAATTTCGTTGACGTCGAGCTGCTCCACCCGCGTCCCGGGATAGCCCAGCGCCAACGCATCGCTCAGCCATTGCGCGGTGACATCCTCCGCGACGAGCGGCAACCAGGGTTCGTTCATGCAGCCTCCTCCTTATATAGTTTCCCGACCATGTTCGCCCATCCAGCGCCCACGATCGGCCGGTGCATCAGGCGCCAGCGACAGGCGCGCCCGGCGGCAGACAATTTGCGCGAGGGTCTGTCTCACATCCCCTTCATGCCCTGAAGAACCATCCGGGTCATGGCGGCCGCGTCCATGTGCAGATTGCCCGAACCCACCAGCCGGCGATGCATCGGCGCCAGCACGGCAAGATCGTAAAGGACGCGCGCGGCCATGTCCGGATCACGCACGCCGCAATTGAGGAGCGGCTGGCGCAACAGCGCCTCTGCCTGCGCCAGGCTGTTCCGATGTGCAGCAAGGACGAGGGTCGACAGGTTCGCGGCTTCGGCCAGAAGAAGCCGGTACATGGTCAACGCATCCTCATCCGTCGCCATCGCATTGAGACTGCCGACCATGCTGGTCAATATCGCCTCATTGTTCCCGGCCGTACGACCGATCCTCTCGATCATGGCGAAGCGACCGGCAATGAACTGCTCAAGCACCGCCTGCAGCACGGCGCGCTTGTCCGGAAAGTTGGCATAAAGGGTCCGTTTCGACATGCGCGCCAAGGCAGCGATGGCGTCCATCGATGTGCGGGAAAATCCGTCCCGCCGGAAAAGATGCGCTGCGGCCTCCAGAATGCGGGAGCACGCGTCAGAGGTCGAACTGTCCCGCTTCTGCGGCGCGGCGGACGGCGCGATCGCATCTTCTTTGGTGCCTGCCGCCAAAGGATCGCTTGCCATCACCTCCATGCGCTTCTTTCCCTGCCTGTCGCCGGTTCAGGCTCAGGTAGAGAGGATTGATCCCATTCCGGCAATGGCTTTCCCGCGGGGCTGGCAATGCATCACAAGCCCGTAGGCCGGCCAATCAGTGCTGCGGGCGAACAAACATGGCGGTGCCATGGTCGGATGCCACATAGACGGGATCACCGATCTTCATCAGCTGGGGAATTTCCTCCAGCGTCAACGGCATGCCGGTCAGCCTGCCACGGGCGATCCGGCAGAAGCTGTCCTCATCGATGCGGAAGACGCGCTGTTCGCCCGTTTGCGTTTCAACGGTGATGGCGCAGGAATCGAGCGCAGCTATCGTGCCCACAGTGGGAATATTGCCCGATTTCGGCATGCCGCGAATGTCCATCGACAGGCGGAAAAAGCGATCCGACCGATTGGCCAGCCCGCTATGCGGCGTTTCCAGACTGAAAACCAGTAGATCGCCGGGCTGGTAAAGGGCGCGGCGCCAGGCATCGGTCGGGATCACATCATCGCCTATGCCCTGCGGGGGCCGGGGAAAATCGTTCATCCGCGGCCGATGCAGACCCTCCGCCACTGCCAGACCGCCGGTTTCCTCATCGATGGGGGCGAGCGGCATCCAGCAGATCTTCAGCGGCAACCCCTTGTTATTGGGTCCGTCGCAATGGACGAAATTGAAGCGCGAGCCGGGACGGCCTGTGCCGGGAGGCAAAGCGTGATATTCGGTGTTAGGCACCCAGAAGACCTCTTCACCGAACAATTCCTCAAAAAAGGCGCGGATCGCGGGTTCAGCGACGAACTGATCCCGTGGATAGCGCGCGAGCAGCGGATCGGTCGCCGGCGTCCCGTCATTACGGATCGGGAAATTGTCGAGCGGCGCGCCATTATACACGGCTGCATCGTCGCGATCGGGGTCGACCACGCCCAGATCGCGCAGGACGTCGAGATAGACCGCGCGCAACCGGCCGACGGCACCCTTGTCCAGCACATCGCGAAAGAACCAGTAGCCATCCCTTTCCCAAGCGGCATCAAGTGCGGCACGATCCCCCAGCAGATGATTGGCGGTTTTCAGCTCACGCATGGGCTGCGTATCCGGAGAGCTGGAAGTAATCATGTCGGCCATGTCGGTCTTCCTATCAAAGTCGGTGGGCGGGGCTGCCCGCATCCGTTCCGCTGATCGGGAACGATGCATGGCAGCCGCCTCCCGTGTCAGAAATGGTAGCGCAGGGTCACCCCATAAGTTCTGGGCAGACCGGGCGTGTGACTGGTGTAACCCAGGCTGTCGAGGTTGATAAGCAGGAACTCGTACTTCGTCTTTGTCAGATTGTTGACATAAAGCGCGAGATCGAAGCCTGACCCCATCACCCGGTTCCAGCTTGCGTCGAGATTCACCAGATTATAGCCATCGGCATCCGTATAGCCGGGTACGTAGGTGTCGTTACCGATATAATCATCAGTATGATAATAGCTGATGCCGACGGACGCGTCCCCCTGGGAACTGTCCAGCGGCGCGATCAGCCGCGCCCCCAGCGTATAGACATTGCGAGGAGCACGGGCGAAGGGATCGTTGCTGTGATCGCTGCCGTCAGGATAGATGAATTCGGTGAACTTCGCATTGGTATAGGCATAGTTGGCCGACAGCTCCAGCATCGAAACCGGACGGAACAATATGTCCGCCTCGACACCCCAGATGCGCGCCTTGCCCGCATTGGTGGTGACCGTGGTGGGCGGCAGGACCGTCGGGTCGGACAGCAGCCGCTGGATATCGTTATATTTGGCGTAATAGGCGGCCAGATTGGTACGCAGGAACATGTCGCCCATGCGCCAGTCGGCCTTCACGCCCAATTCGACATCATCCACGGTTTCCGGCCGGAAAGTCCGGCGCAGGCCGGCCTCGGTCGAGGCGCGTGCGCCAAAGCCGCCAGTGCGGTAGCCATGCCGATGCGCGAGATAGATCAGCTTATCCTGCGCGACCTTATATTCCAGACTGAGATTATAGGTCACTTCGGAGAAGCTGTCGCTCACGTTCAGTTCGCACTGGGAAAGCGGCACTGCGGTTTCCGGCGTCGCCGGATTATTGTCCAGGTCACGGGTGAAACGGCATGCCGTCGCCGTGCGGTTGCGGATCGTCGCTTCCCGCTTGTCGCGATTGTAGCGCAGGCCGGCCGTCAGGCTGAGGCTGTCGGTGAAGCGATAGGTGCCTTGCGCGAACGCCGCGTAACTGCGGTTGCGGGCGGCCACATCGGTATTGCTGAAGGCGGCCCTGGGGTAGCCAAAGATATCCTGCGGCTCGACCAGTCCCGGATCGACGCTGCCTACGGTCGAAAGGCCCTGGTTGCGGCCCTTTTCCCAGAAATAATAAAGGCCCGTGATCCAGTTGAAATTTCCGGTTTCGCCCAGCAGCTGCAGTTCTTCCGAAAACTGGGAGGTTCGGTCTATACGCTGCTGCGGGTGCAGCGAATTCATCGTGCCGTCCATGTCGTCGAAGATATTGTCATTGACATGGCGATAACCGACAATGTTCTTGACCGTCAGCATGTCGTTGAGCGGAATGGTCGTGGTGTTCGCGATGTCGTGCGTTTCCACCTTGGTGAAGGTGTTTGATCCATTGGCGATCCGATAGGGTCCCCGCGCCTGCTGCTCAGCCAGCAACTGCTCGAGCGGACGATAGCCGCGCGCCGCGCGGACAGCAGCGCCATTCAGCGACCCGGTGGGCCGGACCTTGGCAATGAAGCTCGCCGTGCCGCCGTCATCTTCATGGAAATAATTATAGACGGTCAGCGATTCAACGCCGCTGTCATTCTTCATCAACACGGATGCCCGCGCGCCCTCCTGAGCGGTGTCGTTGACGTTGCGTCCCAATATCTCGTCATAGACGAAGCCATCGTCCCGCTGGCGCTGCCCGGCGACGCGCACCAATATATTGGGCGACAATGGCACGTTCAGCATGCCTTCCACGATGAAGCTGTCCAGATTGCCGTAAGTGACGCCCACGCGGCCTTCGAAATTGTCGGTCGGGCGGTTCGGCCGGATAATGATCGCGCCGCCGGTCGTGTTGCGGCCGAACAGCGTGCCCTGCGGCCCCCGCAGCACTTCCACCGATCCGATGTCGAAGAGGGCGCCATTGACCCCCTGCGTACGGGCGAGCACGATATCGCCCATATAGGTGGAAACCGACTGGTCCGCGAGCAAAGTGAGTTCCTGCTGGCTGAGGCCGCGGATCGCGAAACTGGGCAGCGACCGGCTGCCTCCCTGGCCAGGGACGGACACCAGACTGGGAACTACGCGGCTCAGGCCGGCGACATTTGTGATATTGGCGCGTTCAAGCGCGGCGCCGGACACCGCGCTGACCGAAAGCGGCACATCCTGCAACCTTTCCTCACGCCGCCGCGCGGTCACGACGATATCGTCGCTCGAAAAAGCGGACTGCGCATGTTGCGGTTCCTGTTCGGGTACGGCCTGAGCCGATGCAAATGATGGCACCGTCGCAAGCAGACAGGCGCAAGACGACATCCAGAAACTCGAAATTTTCATGACAACCTCCCCTGTAGTATCGATGTTCACTTTCGTCGTGAAACCGGCCCGGCATAGGCAGCTCCCGATCGCTGCCTCATCACAGCAGACCCCGCTCTTCCGATGTCGGCACATCCTCTGGCAATATATTCGCCTCTCGCATGGCAGTGATCACCGCCGTCTGGGCAGAGGCAATGCATGGAAACCCCACATAGGGCGTCAATTGCACCAGCAGCCCTTCCAGCTCCTCCACCGTCAGGCCGTTGGCCAGACCGATCTTCACATGATTTTTCAGTTCCAGCGCCTGGCGCGAGGCAATCAGCGCGGAGATGACGGCGATGCTCTTTTCCTTGCGGGTAATGCCTTCATGCCGCCATGCGTCGTGAAACGCCCAGGCCGCAGCCATGCGCGTTATATCCGATCCGAAACGGTTCGACGTCGCTGCTTCGTTGAAGGCGCCGCCAAAGCGATCTCCCATGACGGCCGTTATGAAATCCACGCCCGATTTCTGCTTTTCATCCAGCTGGTTCATTGATGCTGTCCTTCAGTCTCATGGTTCGCCGTCGCCAGTTCTGCTTCGGCCAGAAAATGGGCGGAGATGGGTCCGATCTGGGTCACGCCGCCGTCCACGGGCAGCAGAATCCCGGTGATGAAGCGCGCATCCTCGCTGGCAAGGAAAGCGACGGCCCGGGCGACGTCCCAGGCGTCCCCCTCGATGCCGAGCGGCGCTATGGCTCGACGGAGCGCGCGCAGCCCATGGGGCAACACATGCATCGCGTGCGGGGTCATGATGTGGCCTGGCGCGACCGTGTTGGCGCGAATGCCGTCGCGGCCGTGCATGACCGCGATCTCCGCGGACAGTTGCGCCATGGCCGCCTTCGATGGACCATAGGCTATCGAACCATGGGCGCGCATCCCGGCGATCGAGGAAATGTTGATGATCGATCCCCCACCCGCAATCTTCATGGCGGGCACGGCATGACGGGTCATCAGCATCGCGCTTTTGAGATTTACGTCGATGACGCGCGTCCAGGCGCTCTCATCCGGAGCATCCAGCGCGACGGGATCGGAAATGCCGACATTGTTGACCAATATATCCAGCCGTCCCGTTTCGGCGACGGTCTGTTCCACGAAACGACGGCAATCAGCATTGACGGCGACGTCACCTGCAAGTGTGAACGCCTTGCCGCCGGCCGCAACGATGCGGCGACGCGTTTCCTCGACACTGTCCCTGTCGCGGTCGATCAGCGCCACATGCGCGCCCTCCGCCGCGAGGAGCATGGCGATGGCGCGCCCGGTCCCGACCCCGTCGCCCTGTGTACCCGCGCCCGTGACCATGGCCGAACGCCCCCTCAAGCGAGCGTAGAATTCGGTGGGCTCCGGCATGGATCAGGCCCCTTCCCGACCCGACCGCGCGCTGGATGGAAGATATACGAATATCGTCTCAGGCGCGCCAGTTGCGCGCCCGGTCATTTGCCAGATCATGCCAAACTCTCCCGACAGCCACCTGTGCAGCCGCTTTTGTATACATGCATCATGCGATGCTCCACGCTGTGGCGTCAGGGGTGATTTTGACATCATGGGGGGGTTAAATTATCATCCCTCATGGCCCGCGATGTTGCAGTGATCGGATTTGACGGCGCATGCCTCGCCAGCATCGGTCTTTTCCTTGATCTGTTCGGGCAAATGCGACTTCGTGTCGCCGATCAGTTTCGAACACGTGATGATATCGGCATGCACACGCGCGCTAAATTGCTGGGACCAAGTCCAATGCCTATCCAGGTATTGGGAGGGGGGCTGCTGCAAGTGGAAGATGGGCTGGACGCATTACCCCATCTCTACATCCATGTGCCTGACTTCTATTGTTCGGAAGAAACAACGCCGGATCATCTCGCCAAGCTCCAGCCGGTCATGGACTGGCTTCGCAGCCAATATGCAGGTGGCGCGTATCTCTCTGCGACGGGGCGGGGCATAGAGTTGCTGGTCGAGGCAGGGTTGGTTGGAAGCGGCCCTGTTCCGGTGACGAGAGGCGCCGCCGCCGAATTTCGTCGGCGCTATCCGCATGTGCGCGTCAACACGACCGAACCGATTGCAGAAGTCGATCGCATCGTGATGGCACGCGGCATGGCGCATGAAATGAGTCTGCTCACGCGTCAGATCGGCCGGCTGCTGTCACCAAACATGGCTGGCACGCTGGCGGATGCGATGGGCATGGAGTCAGATCGGCCCGGTCTGTCGGACGATCCACTGGTGGCTGCGGCGCAATTATGGCTTTCCGAACGAGCGTCCCGCGGGCTGCATATCGGTGCGCTTGCCGCGCATCTGGCGGTCAGCCCGCAGACCCTGATCCGTCGGTTCCGCTCCGGACTCGGCATGACGCCGAGCAACTATTTGCGGCTAGTCCGCATGCGCAGCGCGCAATCGCAGCTACGCGACACCAATCGACCCGTGTCGCAGATCGCAACACTGATCGGATATAATGATCTCAAATCCTTCCAACAGGCATTCCGCCAACATGCTGGCATGAGCGCAAGTCATTATCGTGCGCTCGTCCGCAACCGCACAGACATGGCTTCCTCACCCTATGACACAGCCGATGGATCCCGACCGACTGCGTTGGACATCGTGTCGATCGACTGAGGATATCGGCGCGAGAATAGGGGAACGGCAGATCGCCGTTCCCCCGATATTTCAGAACTGGACGCGGAATTCGCCGCCCATCGTCCGGGGTGGCTGCAGATATGTCGCCGCCTGCGGATAGGGCTGCGACGCATTCAGCGCATTGCCCGCCGGGAACAGCTGGGCCAGATCGACATGGTTCAGCAGGTTCTTGACCCAGAAGGCCAGTTCGCCCTTCACCCCGTTTGCGAGCGGGATTTCGGAAATGCCCGCGCGCATGTTGATACGGTTCGTGAACACCCCGGGATTGTAGCGTGGCGCTGGCGAAGCCGCGGTGCCGGTCGAGTTGACCACCGTCAGCAACCTATAGGGCGCGCAGCAGGTCATGTTGGAACTGCGCGTCCAGTCGAAATGGATGTTGAAGACGCCCGGATCGAGCGGCCGGCTGAAGTCCACGGAGACGGAACCGGCATGTTTCGCCGCGCCTACACCCAGCAACTGAAGGAAGGACGCGCCGGGATGAGCGGCGATGTCCGCGGGCGATACAACCAATGCGCCCGCGCAATTGCCCGCCGGCGCCGCCGTGCATGGGCCGGATGCCAGGATGGACGTCCCATTGGGCTTGAACGTTGTCAGCGTCCTCGGATCGATACCGATCAAACGCTTGTTGCTGTCCACATAGGTATAGTTGCCCGATATGGTGAGGCCCGGCACGATCCTGGCGCTCAACTCGACCTCCAGGCCCTTTGCCTTGTAAGGAACCGAAACATTGAACGTGTCCGATATGCTGGGATTGGTGGCGGGGCTGGTCTGAATGGACTGTTGCTGATCATCGACCTTGTATTTGAACGCCGCGATGTTGAGCGTGACGCGCCGGTCGAACCATTGCGACTTGATGCCGACTTCCCAGGACTTCAGCACTTCGGTGTCATAGGCGGTAAATGTCTGCGACCGGACGTTGGCGCCGCCGTCGCGGAAGCCCGAAGCATAACGAACATAGGTGTTTATGTCCTCGGTCAACTTGAGCTTGGCCGTAAATGCCGGATCGACGCGCTTTTCCTTCGCCTCGTTGCGAAGCTCGGTCGGCAGGATCACGCCGTTGAAGATATCGCGCCGGGCCCTCTTGGTGTCGTCGCTGTAGCGAAGGCCTGCGGTGAGCTCCAGCCGCTCCTCCAGAACCGGGGGAGTCCAGCTTGCCTGACCATAGGCCGCATAGGCGTTCGTCTTGGAGAACTGGCGGATAAAGCCCCCATTGGGCGCGAACGGGTTATAATAGGGCGCGCGGCTGGGGCCGCCGCCGGGGGTGCAGGGTGCGCCGGGTATGCCCGCCGGGCAGTTGGTCGAGAAACCGGAATCCCGTTCATCCCGCACGTCTTCGTGGAAATAGATGCCGCCGACCGTGATGTTGAAGTTTGTGGTCGTGTAGATGGCCTGAAGTTCCTGGCTGAAAACCTTGGAATCCAGGTAATTGCTGGCCCATGCCTGGACAGGCGAAGTGGCAAGAGACGTGACTGCGCCGCCGTAGTTGATGGATCGGCGCAGGCCGGTGATTGATTTCAGCGTCAGATTATCGCTGGCGCCGTAGGTCAGGTTCAGCACATGCCCGCGGTTCTTGGTAATGAAGTAGAGAGAGGGTATCGCAAAGGGCGCGCTGTCAGGGTATTTATCCAGATCCAGCGGGAATTGCTGATATCGTCTGCCGTCGGTGGTGAATATGGTGGCAGGACCGCTTGGCGGAACAGTGATGCCGCCATTGGGATTCTCTATCGTGCCGGTATTGGGCGATACCAGGATCTGCGGGAATGCCTGGTCATCCTTTGCCCAGACATTGTCATAGGCATAGAATAGGTTGAGATCGCCAAAATCTCTCTCAACCGCTATGCGGCCGCCATAGGTCTTTAGTTGACGAAAATCATTGTCATAGTCGCCTGTCTTCCAATGGAAGGAAGAATAGGGACTTGAAACAGGCGTGATATTTTCCAGAAGGCTGCTCTTTACGTTCCGGAAATATCCACCTCTCTTGCGGTACATACCCGACAATTGGATACGGAATCCCGCCAGTTCAGGAAGATCCAGCCGGCCCTTGAGCTCATAGGCATCGAAATTGCCGATGCCGGCGCGGAAATCCCCTCCCAGCACGCCGCTTGGCCGGCGGGAAACGATCTGCACCACGCCCGCCTCCGCATTACGGCCGAACAGCTGCCCCTGCGGACCGCGCAGCACTTCGATGCGTTCGGGCGTGATGAGGTCGAGAGCGCCGCCCTGGGCGCGAGGTATGTTGATGCCGTCGATGTAGAAGGCAACCGCATTATCCTGCGTGCCCTGCGATGCGTCGGACGTGCCATAGCCACGCATCTGAAGCGCCACGCCGGTTTCCGTACCGTTGAGGGGATAGGAAGTAAGGCCGGCGATCTTGCCGGGGCCGAGATCATTCAGATTTTCGATACCCCGGCTTCGCAGCGTTTCACCGCTCAGCGCCGTAACCGCCAGCGGGACTTCCTGGAGCCTCTGCTCACGCCGGGTGGCGGTGACGACGATATCCGCATCTCCGGCGGCAGGCCGCTGCGCGGGTTCCTGCGCGGAAGCCAGCGACGGCATGGACAGTGCGGAAAGTGCCACACTCGCGAAAAATATCTGCTTCTTCATTACGTCTCTCTCCCCAAGATTTTGTCTTATGCGCAGGCGAATGGGACCCTTCTTCCCGATGAGCGGCAGGATACACGCAATGGCAAGGCCGATGCCGGCGGCCTGATCACGTCACGATGTACAGAGGGCAATGCGCTCACAGCCCGAGGGCATCCGCGCAAACGGATCAAATCCGTCAAAATGTTCAGGCGTCGCGCAAATCGCATCGTCCCTCCCCTTCGGACAGGACATCCGCCGGTTTTCCCGGCTTCGATGTCGGCGGTCGAGCCTCTGTCCCCTGCCTAGCTTATGTTCCGCCAGATCAATGCAAAGCTAATCTTTGCGCATATTACATGCAAGCAAATGAATTTTGATCGTATTTGTGATGCTTGCGATAAGGCTGGACGATGAAGACGGCTGGCTGATCAATCGGCGGCAAATCGGCGATCGAAGGCGGCCTGTCGGCGCGCGATCTGCGCCGCCCGCAGCTCTGGCGTTATCTTGACAACGCCGCGCGGCAAGGCATCCATCAGGTCCGCGAGCGCTACCTTACGGCTCTCTATTGCCGGCGATTCCGCGTCGGGATCAGGAAAACCTTGCCAGCGATGCAGGATCAGCACGTCGTGAAGACCGCATGGGTCGAGCCAATTATGCACGCCGGGATCCGCGATGGAGAGCACATAGGTGAAGCGTCCATCTGCATCCGGCACCATCTGGGCATTGGTCAGGCTGATCTGGCGATCGCGATTGGGCAGGCTGCGTAACCAAAGGTCATGCAGCACGATGTCACGATAGGTCGCGCCCGCCGCATTGGCGGTGATGATCACCGCTTCATCGTCGCGCAGCGTGAAATGGCCCAGACTGCCTTGCTGGGTTACCAGGCCGCCCACCGATCCAGCGCCCTCGGGCGGCGTCATCATCTGCGGCCCGTTGAAGAAGAGGCGCTGGGCGTAATAGGCGTAGAAGACGTCGGAAAGGATGTTGTGAACAGCCCTGCTTGCCAGTTCATCCTCCGTCAGCGGCACGCGGGTCGGCGGATCGAGCCGGCGCACCCGCAGCGCGTCGGGATGCTGTCGCGCCCAGTCACCCATGGAATCGCGGATAAAAAGATAGAGCGTTCCCGGCACTATCTGAAGATGGTTCCGCCGCCCCTCCGCCGGATTATCGTCGAGAGTCAGGACATAGCGGCCGTCTTCGCCGATTTCCATGTCGAGTTGTTCGAGAGATGCCAGGGTGGCCGACGTCGTGCTGTTGCCAACAAGCTGGAACGTGACATAAGTCGAGGGATCAACTTGTCGTTGCCCTGTCACTTCATAGCGTCCGCCTGCCGCGACAGGGATGATGCGATAGGCGTTGTTGGGATTGTCTCCTCCCCATTTGGCGCCCGGCACCTTATGACCTAACCATTGCGCACCCTCGCTATACACCCTGAGCACGCGGGGGTAATTGGCATCGGTATTCGCAGCGACCAACGTACATTTGAAACAGTAATCTGCGACATGATCATCGAACAGCGCCATCTGGTCGGCGGGCATGAGCCTGTCCGTGACGCGCCGCCACATGATCTCCGCGCGATCGCGTGCGGCCCTTACGTCCGGCCGCTCGAACAGCCGGATCGCCAATCGTTCAAGATCGCGCTGGTCGACATTGGCGACCGGATTGATCGCTGACAGGAAATAATCGCCGGTATCAAGGGGCATCGCATCCTTCTCCCAAGCAGGCCGGCAGCGTCCTTCGCCATCATCCAATAATCGAACGATTGTTCTCTATATTGATGAATATTGGCCTTTTATCGAAGACATGATGCACCCAGTAAATTATTTTGGCAAGCTTGGCACCAAATCATGAACGGTCTCTCAGGCCGCTGCCGTTTCCGTGGGATCAGGGGGCTGGGCTTTCCCCTCATCCTGCGCCTTGCCGGGGATGCATATGAGCGGATAGAAAATTTCCTCGGCCCAGTGCGGCTGCGCGCCCGGAATGCCATAGCGCCAGGGGCGCCCCTCCGGAATGTGGAGCGTCCCGAACATCCAGTCGAGAAAGGCGAAAGTCACGGCATAGTTGCGGTAGGAAGCGCCGTCCTTGCCATAGCCATGATGCGTGTGATGCATGCCGGGGCTGATCAACAGATGCTCCACCGCGCGAAACAGGCTGCCGAAACGGGGATGGCGCCGGATCGCGTCATCCCAGCGAAAATGACTGTGGGTAATGAGGTTCCACCAGAAAATGGTGAGGACGACGAGCCCGGCCGCAACCCCCTGCCCCAGATAGACGGCGAAACCGGTGATCCAGGCGGTCGGCACGACAAAGGACCAGAAGAGATTGACGCGCTGGGTCACGAGCACATTCATGTATCGGCCCGCGTGGTGCGTCCTGTGAATCTTCCAGAGCCAGCGAAGCGCGGGACGTCGTTGCCCTTCATGCGCCCATCTGTGACCCCAGTAAAAGGCGAACTCCACGAGCAGGAACAGGACGATATAGGATGGCAGCAACGGAAGATGCGCGAGGGCGCCTTTTCCCTGCGGCAGCAACAGCGCCGCCGCGCCGGCGATCAGCAGCCCGGCCAGGGACCGCGTGACCAGCGGATTGAGCAGCGCGCATAGCCCGATCACCAATATGTCGTCGCGGCGATAGATGCCGCGGTGGCGGCCGGTCAGGATTTCCGTCAACAGGATGATCGCCGTCACGGCAAGCACTGGACCGTAATAGGACATTGTTCCTCTCCTTGTCCGTCAGTTTTACGCTGGCGCGGAAAGGGCTTCCAGTTCATTGATATGGCGATTTTGATGAGTATCATGCATGAATATCCGCAAGCTTCGCCATATCGTCGCATTGGGGCAGGATCGGCATTATCGCGTCGCTGCTGATCGCCTGGGCCTCACGCAGTCGGCTCTGACGCGGAGCATCCAGGCCGCGGAGGCGGAGCTGGGCGTGCGGCTGTTCGACCGCGGACGCGACGGGGTGCATCCGACGCGCGCCGGCGAAGCGCTGCTGGCCGACGCGGCGCCTTTGCTCCGCCAGATGGAGATACTCGAACGAAACATGGCCTTGCTTTCCCACCATGGGAGCGGGGAGGTGCGCTGCGGCTTCGGCCCGCTCGCCGCGGCACTGATGCTTGAAGACATGCTGTCGCATGTCGTTCAGGAACACGGCGCGCTGCGCGTCCGCACGAAACTGGGGGACGTGGCGGAATTGCTGTCGCTGCTCCACGACGGCGAACTGGACTTCGCCGTTCTGGCGCATCTGCTTGTCGAGGACAGGCCTGACCTCAGCTTTCGTCGAATCGGCCAGATCCGGCTCGGTGCATTGGTGCGGCGTGGCCATCCGCTTGCCGGCCGCACGGTGCATGAGGATGAAATCGCCGCCTTTCCTATCATCGGCGGGACAGGCGCCAGTCCGGTCTACGCGCCGACGATCAGCTGCGACAATTTCGAGATCGCAGGCCAGGTCACGCTGGCGAGCGATGCCATATGGATCACAGCGGAATCCCTCGCGGATGACCGATATGCAATGGTCCACGGCCTGCCTGTCGCGCAACCGCTGGAACTGGTCGTGGCGTCCCTTGCGCGGCGGACATTATCTGTCCAGGCACTGCTGACCATCGATCTGATCGTCGGTGCCCTGCGGAGGCGGCAGTCTTAGGAAGCATGCAACCAGTCGACCTGGTCCCGCAGGAATTGCGCGACGGCGCGGACGGCCTGGCGCTTCACGCGGTCCTGCGGAATGAAAAGCTGAACATCCACGCTTTCCCGGTTCCATTCCGTCAGCACCGGCTTCAGGCGGCCCGACGCCAGTTCGGGCGCGACCAGCATTTCCAGCGTCTGCCCTATGCCCACACCGGCAACAGCGGCAGCCGCGATCGCATCCCCATGGTTGAAGGTCGCGACGCTGGCGGGGCGGAGCGATCGCCGCTCCTTTCCCCGCACGAAGCGCCACTGGCCCACCGGCCGATCAACCGTCGCATAGAGGACGCAATCATGATCATGCAGATCATCGGGCGTGACCGGCTCTCCGCGCCGCGCAAGATAATCGGGCGAGGCAACCTGCACGAAGCGGGTGTGCCCAAGATTGATGACCTCCCCCTTTCCTTCCGCCGGCACGCCGATACGGATGAGCATGTCGAACCCCTCTGGCCGAAACATCATGCTGCGGTCCCCAACGCTGAGGTCCAGGGCAATGCGAGGATGCAGCGCACGCAATTGCGGCAGCGCGGGCACGACGAATCGTAATCCGATCGCGCCGGGCGCATCCAGGGCAACGTGCCCGCTTGGCCCCATGTCGCGCATCTGCACCAGGCTTTCGGCCTGCTCCACCGCTTCCAGAATGGCGCGCGCCTGCTCCAGGAACATGTGACCATGGGGCGTCAGGCCAAAGCGGCGCGTGGTCCGGTTTATCAGTCGCGTACCCAGCCTATCCTCCAGCCGTGCCAGATGGGTCGAAACCATGGTGGGGGAAAGGGCAAGCCGCTCGGCCGCTCGGCTGAAGCTGCCCGAATCCACGATTGCCACGAACACCTCGAAGCCAGTCAACCTGTCCATGATTATCTCTTCTTATCGTATAATGCGTCTCGAAATGTGGTGATTATCCAATCACAACGCAATGGTAAAAGGGATTCAATTCAAATCATCAATTGAGAGGATGCATGGCTTATCCACGCTTGTTCGAGCCGTTCAGCATCGGCAACCTGACGCTCAAGAACCGTATTTCCATGGCACCCATGGAGACGCATCTGGGCGCGCCCGACGGCGGCGTGAACGACGCGATCATCGCCTATTACAGCGAGCGCGCACGCGGCGGCGCCGGCCTTATCATCACTGAATTCACCTGCGTCGACGCGGAGACGGGATTCAGCTCCAACGTTCCGCAATTGCGCCTGGACAACGACAGGTTCAAGGCTGGGCACGCCCGGCTGGTCGCGGCCATCCACGCGGCTGGCGCAAAGGCGGTCATCCAGATCTCCCATGCCGGCCGGCAGACCAAGGAAAGCGTCATCGGACGCCAGCCGGTCTCAGCCAGCGCGATCCCTCTCAACAGCATCTATATGAACGCGGTTCCCCGGCCGCTGGAGGATGCGGAGATCCATCACCTCATCGGGCGCTATGCGAATACGGCACGGCTTGCGATGCTCGCGGGTTATGACGGCGTGATGCTGCACGGCGCCCATGGCTATCTGCTCCAGCAATTTCTTTCGCCGTTGATGAATCATCGCGAAGATGAATGGGGCGGTGACTTTGAAAGGCGGCTGCACTTCCCGACCGAGGTCATCAAGGCGGTGAAGGCGCAGATCGGAAACAAGCCGCTGATGTACCGCATGTCCGTGGTCGACGGCGTCGAAGGCGGCATCACCATCGAGGACAGCGAGAAGATCGCGCCGCGCCTTTGCGAGGCTGGCGTGGATGCGATCGACATCAGCTGGGGCTTTCTGGAAAGCGCCCATCTCATATTGGAACCAATGTCCGTCGAGGAAGGGGATCGCCTGCCCTATGCTCGCCGCATCCGCGAAGCGACCGGCCGGCCCGTCATCACCGCCGGCGTGATGCGCTGGCCCGACAAATGCGAACAGGCGGTTATCAATGGCGACACCGACATAGTGTCGCTGGGCCGCGCGCTGCTGGCCGATCCGATGTGGCCGATCAAGGCGCAGCGGGGCCTTGTCGACGACATCCGGCCATGCACATCATGCAACTGGTGCATTCGCGAACTGGCGCAAAGCCGGTCCGTCGCATGCGCGGAAAACCCGCGTTGCGGCAAGGAGACCGAGCCGGAACTGGATCGCTTCGCCAATGGCATGAAGGCGGCCGTGATCGGCGCGGGACCAGGCGGCATGGCGGCCGCGCTGTTGCTGGACCAGGCCGGCTTTGCCGTCACTCTCTATGAGAAACGCCAGCGTCTGGGCGGAAATCTGATCACTTCGGCCGTGCCTCCTGGGAAGGACAAGCTGTTCTGGTATCACAAGTTCCTGCTGAACCGGGTCGAGCGCAGCACCATCGACGTGCGCACCGGGACGCAGGTGACCAGGGACGTGATTGAAAAGGACCAGCCCGACGTCCTGATCCTCGCCAACGGCTCGCGATTGGCGCCGCTCGACCTCGCCGGCTGGGGCAATCTGCCGACCGCGCCTGCCTATGAGGTGCTGATGGGGGAAACGGATGTCCCGCCATCGACCCCTGAGCGGCCGATCGTCATCTATGGCGGAGGTGAAACGGGCACGGAAACAGCGGAATATCTGGCCCAGGGCGGACATCATGTCCTGCTGGTGACCCGGTCCGACGCCAAGTTCCTCGCCCGCAATGCCGAGGCGCTCTATCGTGTTGCGCTGTTGCAGAGACTGCACGGCAATGCGTCCATCCGGATCCTGGACAACACGACGCTGCATGCCGTCGATGGCGAGCATGTCACGCTTTCGGCCCAGGGCGGGTTGACCGATCAGCCGGCGGCGGCGCTGCTGCTGGCCCATGGCCTGGTTCCCGACAGCGAATTGCCCGATACTCTGGGCGGTATCGACATTCCGATGATCCGCATCGGCGACTCCGCGCAGGTCGCGCGGATCGGCGAAGCGGTGCGCGACGCCTATCGCGCGGTGCAGGATCTGCGCCGCCTCATCCTGCAACCGGAGCCGATCGCATGCTGAGCCTAGCCACCACCATCGAACGCCGCCCGCTGGACGCGCCCTTCGGCCTGGAAATAGTCGGCGCGGACCTGACGCGCGACATTGACGAAGGCACGCGAAAGGCGATCCGCGACGCCTGGATCGATGCCGGCATCCTGCTCTTCCGCGATATGCGCAATGACGACATGGCGCAGATGCGCCTCAGCGCCATTTTCGGAGAAATGGAGCCCGCCGCGACGGCCGATCTGAACGATCCCGTCAATCAGTTCATGATGACGCTGGCCTATGATCCGGAGGATCCGTCAGGACGCCCCAATCCCTTCTATCGCGTGAACGGCATCGATCGCGCGGGCTGGCTCGGCTGGCATTGGGACCAGAGCTTCATGCCCACCATCGTGCGCGGCGCCGTGCTGCGCATGACCGAACCGGCGCGCGTCATGGGCGAAACCGGCTTCATCGATGCCATTCAGGCCTATGACCGGCTGTCGCCCGACATGCAGAAACGCATTGAGGGGCTGGAGGTCGTTTACGAATTCAACCCGGATTTCTGTTCCGGCCAATTCGGCTTCCCCACGGACATAGAGCGGCTCAACGTCGGCGCGACGGTCAAGGCCGGTGCGAAGTACAACTTCCCGCCGGTCGTTCATCCGCTGGTGATCACCCAGATGGAAACGGGCAGGAAGGTGCTGAAGCTCTCGCCCATGCATGCCCGCTATGTGCTGGGCATGGAAAAGGCGGAAAGCGATGCGCTGCTGACGGAACTTGCGGCGCATCTGGGCGATCCGGCCCATGCCTATTTCCATAAATGGCAGGAAAACGACATGGTCGTCTGGGACAATTGGCGGATCGTGCATTCCGCCAACGGCGTTCCGCTGGATTGCAAGCGGACCGCCCGGCGCACGACCATAGCCGGCGACTACAAGGTCGGACGCTATCTCGACCCAACCCTAGACCGGGATCGCGAAGTGAAGCGGCTGGTGGACTGAACGGCGTTATGAGCGCACAGGTTCATCCGAGCATCTGCCGTCTGTGCACGGCCTATTGCCCGATCCAGGTGACCGTTGAAAATGGCCTTGCGACCAAGGTCACGGGCAATCCGCGCGCTCCTCTCTATGGCGGCTATAGCTGTCCCAAGGGGCGTGCCCTGCCCGAACAGCATCATGGCGAGCAGCGCCTGCTCCACAGCCTGAAGGGTGGCCCGGAGGGTTTTGGCGCGATCCCTTCCGCACAGGCGATGGACGAGATCGCCGAACGGCTGAACGCGATCATTGCCGAGCATGGCCCCCGTTCGGTCGCCATGTATGTCGGGATGGGACTGGTCCCCTTCGTTGCATCCACGGCCATCGCTGCGGGATGGCTGAACGGCATCGGATCGCCCATGTTCTTCACCGCGGGTTCGATCGACAAACCGGGCATACTGATCGCGCTCGCCCATCATGGCATGTGGCAGGCCGGGCAACCGCATTTCGATACGGCCGATGCCTGGCTGCTGGTCGGCATCAACCCGGTGATCAGCAAATCGCCGGGCTTTCCGGGGCAAAATCCCGGACGCGTGCTGAAGGACATGGAAAAGGCGCAGGCCAAGCTGATCGTCATCGATCCGCGCGTCACCGAAACGGCCAGGCGCGCCCACATCCACATGCAGGCCCGGCCTGGAGAGGACGCCGCCATATTGGCGGGCATGATCCGCATCATCCTGGCGGAAGGGCTGGAGGACAGCGAATTCGTTGCCGCCAACACGCAGGGCGTCGCCGCGTTGAGGGAAGCGGTCGAGCCGTTCACCACCGACTATGTCGCCCGGCGCGCGGATGTTTCAGAAGCCTATCTGATTGCGGCGGCACGCATATTCGCGGGCGCGCGCAATGCCGGGGTGAGTTGCGGTACCGGACCCAGTTTCGCGACCCATTCCACGCTGACCGAATATCTCGCGCTTTGCCTTGCCAGCCTTTGCGGACATTGGGCGCGGGAGGGCGACTTGCTGGCCAAGCCCAATGTGCTGCTGCCCGCCTATGAGGCGCGGGCCCAGCCCTGGGCCCCATTCCAGGCCTGGGGTTTCGAACCGCGCCTGCGCGTCCGGGGCCTGGGCGGCTGCGCCAGCGGCCTGTCAGCCGCCGCGCTGGCCGATGAGATCCTGCTGCCCGGACCGGGTCAGGTGAAGGCGCTGATCGTGGCGGGCGGGAACCCGATGATGGCCTGGCCCGACCAGAACCGCGCCTTCGCGGCGCTCAATGCGCTCGATCTGCTGGTCACCATGGATACGGAGATGACCGCCACGGCCGAGCTTTCCCATTATGTGATCGCGCCCAAGCTGACGCTGGAAACGCCGATGACGACCTATATGCCCGAGAGCGTCAAATATTATGGAACGACGCGCGGCTTCCCCGACCCCTACGCAGCCTATACCCCGGCGCTGATAAAGCCGCCCGCCGGCAGCGACGTCATGGAGGACTGGGAATTTTTCTGGGGACTGGCCGAGCGGATGGGCACGCGCATCGACGCCACGCTGCGCTATGGCAACGGTCCGCAGGCCGAGGCGCCGCCCATGACCTTCACGCTCGATCCCGCGGGCCCGAAACCAACCACGGACGAGTTGATCGAATTGTCATGCCGGGGTTCGCGCATTCCGCTCGACCGGGTGAAGCAATATCCCGACGGGCAGATTTTCGAAAGCGACCAGCGCGTGCTGCCCCGCGCCGCCGGCAATGACGACCGCCTTGAACTGGCCGCCCGGCCCATGGTGGAGGAACTGGCCGAGTTGCTGGCGGAGGATAGCCGCGCCATTGAAGCGGACTACCCGTTCCGGCTGCTGCCCCGGCGCACGAACAATATCCTCAACAGCTTCGGCCGGCGGATCGGCAGGTTGGCCGGTAGCGGGGTGAACCCCGCCTATATGCACCCCGACGATCTGACCGATCTGGCCCTTGGCGAGGGTGATTGCGTGACGATCCGGTCCCCGCATGGCGAAATCCAGGGCATCGTGGCGGCTGAGGCAAACCTGCGACGCGGCACCATATCCATGGCGCACGGCTTCGGCGCCAATCCCGGATCCGACGATCCGTTGACACTTGGCGCGAACACCGGGCGCCTTATTTCGGTGGAAGACGGCTACGATCCCGTGACCGGCCTGCCCCGCATGGGCGGCATTCCCGTCCAGATATTGCCGCTGCAATCCGCGAGGCCCGTGAGCGACGTCCAGACACTTTGATCGCAGCCGGCGCTCACCGGAGCAATATCCCGGCCGGGGAAAGCGCGCCTGCCGCAGGCGCGCCCCCTTGCGCCCATCAGAAGCTGTAGTTCAGGCCGACGCCGATCTGCCGTGGCGGCGAAAAGATGACCGCGTCCGCACTGGGATTGACGAAGGTCGATCCGATTACCTTCGCATTGGTGAAGTTGCGCGTGAACACCGACAATGTCAGCCCGGTACCGGCGGGAGTGAAGGCCAGACGGGCATTGCCGGTGAAATAGGCCTTCTGGCTCACCCGGCTTTCCAGCGCCATGCGCACCTTCGTCGAATAATAGCCGTTGAGCGACAGGGCCAGGCGCCCGGCGTCGAAGTCATGATGATAATCGACAAGGCCATTCAGCGTGAAGCTGGGCGCGCGGATCATTCGCTGGCCACTGACGTCTGCCCGGCCGTCCAAAATGCCGTCGAAATCGGGATCCGTCGCCATTTCCACCAGGCTGGCATTGGGAAAGCTCTTATATTTCGCGTGCAGCCAGGCCGCGCCCAGAGTCAGGGTCAGGTCTTCGCTGGCTCGCAAACTCGCATCGGCGTCAATGCCGTATATCTCCGCCGATCCGGCATTTTGCAGGGTGCTGACGCCGCCGACGGTCGTCGTCGCCTGCAGGTTCTTGTAATCATAATGGAAGCCCGCAACGTTAAGCGCCATGGCGCCCGACTTGAATTTTGCGCCCACCTCATGCGACTTCAACAGTTCCGGGCGAACCGGCGTCGCCTGGCGGGCGATGGCGTTGAACAGGCCCGCCTTGAAGCCCTGCGCATAGTTGTAATAGAGATTGAGGCTGTCCGTCACGTCGAACATGACGGCGGCGCGAGGCGTGAACTTCCGCGACTTCACCTCGCCCAGAAGGGCTTGCGGCGTCACATTGTTGAAGCCGTTCGCGAAGCCATTATTCTTGTCCCTGGTATAACGGCCGCCGCCGATGAGCTTCAGCCTGTCGGACAGTTTCCAGGTCACTTCGAAAAAGCCCGAGAGCGACTTGTTGACGCTGTGATCGTAAATTCGGTCGATATAGCCGAAGGCAGGAATGTTGATGAAGGCAGGGTCGTCACCCACCTTCCGCCGATAATAGTTGAGTCCGACGATGAACGAAACGGGGCCGATCGGCTTGGACGTAAAATAGACGTCCTGCGAGAAGGACTTCGAATAGCTGAAGATATCGTACACGCCGCCCGCGAAGTTGCTGTAGTCGGCCTCCTGCAGGATCGGCGTGCTGTAGTCGATATAGCCCGTCATGCTGGTGAAAGTGCCCAGGTCCGTTTCAAAGTCTGCCTTGAGGGAATAGGTCTTCATGTCGATATCGATATAGCTGTCGATATCCGATGAGGTCTGCCACGGCTGGTCAGCGATTACCACGCCCGGCAGCCCGGCAAGCGCGTTCACGCCCCTGTAACTGGTATAGGCAAGGTCGATGGCGTTCTTTTCGCGATTATAGCTGAAGCTGCCCTCCAGACGTATCCGGTCGGTCGGCTGAAACAGCAGTTTCGCGCGCAGGAAGCGGTTGTGATTGTCCGGCGTGTTCCGGCCCGTCGCGACATTGCGGACATAGCTGCCCAGTTCCCGGCTGCTGAGCGTCAGGCTGGCGGCGAGGACATCGTCGATGATCGGGCCCGTGACGAACGCCTGGGCATTGAGCTCGCCTTCACTGCCATGGCCATAATGAGCCCAGGACAGGCCCAGATCCATATGCGGCGTGAAGGACGGCGATTTGCTGTTGATCAGGATGACGCCGCCGGTTGCGTTACGGCCGTAAAGCGAGCCCTGAGGCCCCTTGAGCACCTGGACATTCTCGACATCCGGCAGGGAGAAGAACGCGCCGGTGATATTGGGTTGGTAGACGCCGTCGACATAGGTCGCGACATTGTTTTCCGCATTGGAGGAACCCAGGGTGGACGAAACGCCGCGCAACGCGGGCTGTGCGTTGATGCCGTTTGCCTCGACCCGCAGGCCCGGCGTCACCAGCGTCAGGTCGCGCGCGTTGCTGATATTGGCGCTCTGCAACTGTTCCGCGCTTTGCGCCGTCACCGCCACGGGCACATCCTGCAACCGTTCAGCCCGGCGCTGCGCCGTAACGATGATGTCGTCGCTCCCCTGCCCCGTCTGGGGCGTTGTGTCGGTTTGAGCGGACGCGGCGCCGATGATGCCAATGACGGCCGTTCCGGTGCCAAGCAATTGCAGGATCTGGCTGGATCTGGTCATGGGTTCCCCGCTCATCTGATTGTCGACTTGATTGTCGACACAGGGGCGAACGCCCCGAAAGCTCGCGCAATGCCTATGCCGCAGGGAATGGTTTTGCATGCAGAAATCACATGAACTCTGCATGCATCATGGGTATGATTGACGGTGCGGCCGAAGCCGCGCGGGCGTCTCAGGCCCAGCCGCGCAGGAACCGTTCGGCAATTTCGCGGGCGCGGCCCGGACGGCGGACAAAGGCGATATCGTCCACCATCACGCGGAAGCCGTGGGTGATGAGGCCCTGCAGGTCGAAAGCGGCGTCCTGCGGATCGCCCGGGCGCAAGATTCCCCTTGCCATCAACTCCTCGAAATAATCGCTGATCGGCCGGAAACCCATATAGGCATTGGCCAGAAGCTGCGCGCCGAGATGGGGGAAATCGCGCCCCTCCGCCACGGCGATCTGGAGCAGCGTTCTGCCCAGTGGATGACTCACCGCCACATCCGTATAGGTGGTAACGAACCGCTCTATCGTACCCAGCGGATCGTCGAGGTCGAGTTCCAGCGCCCACAGGCCGGAACGCACCGACTCCATGCTGCGGTGGATCAGGGCCGTGAACAGCCCCTCCTTGCTGCCGAAGCGCCGGTAAATGGTTGTCTTGCTGACGCCGGAGCGCTCCACCAGCCGGTCGAGGCTGGTTCCGCCGAAGCCGGTCAGCGCAAATTCCTCCAACGCGATGTCAAGCAGATGGTCGATGCGCCGGTCCACTTCGGCACGCGGCAGCCTCCCGCCCTGCCAGCGCCCGCCTGCCCCCTGCCCTGCCGCCATGGTTTCCTCGCTCATCCTGTGCGGATAGCCCGGCGGAGCGGCCAAACCAAGAGGGCAGTCCGACATTGCCACGCGATGCGGAAGATGAAGCATCGCTTATCTGAAATGTGCTATGAAATGGGAGGAGTTCGCTTGGCACAGGAACTGCCATGAGTCACTTTCCGGCAGGTGAAAGGATGCAACGACTGCGCGAAGCAGGCGTTGCGACCATATTGCCCAATCACGCACCGCCGAGACCAAGTTGAGAGGAATCGCTATGCCCGATTATGACCTGATCATCCGGGGGGGTAAGATATATGATGGCAGCGGTGGAGAGCCCTTCCTCGCCGACATCGCCATCAATGACGGGGTGATCGTCGCGGTCGGCGACGTGGAGGGCAGCGGAAGGGAGGAGATCGACGCGTCGGACCGCATTGTCACTCCGGGCTTTGTCGACGTGCACACCCATTATGACGGGCAGATCACCTGGGAAAACAGGTTGGCCCCGTCATCCGATCATGGCGTGACAACGGTGGTCATGGGCAATTGCGGCGTCGGCTTTGCCCCCTCCCGCCCTGAACATCGCCAGCTGATGATCAAGCTGATGGAAGGCGTTGAGGACATTCCCGAAGTCGTCATGGCCGAGGGCGTGCCGTTCAACTGGGAAACCTTCCCGGAATATCTGGACGCGCTCGAACAACGCGAAAGCGACATCGACTTCGCCGCGCAATTGCCGCACAGCCCGCTCCGCGTTTACGTCATGGGCGAGCGCGGCGCCAATCTGGAGCCGCCGACGCAAGAGGATCTGGCGGAAATGCGTCGCCTGACGGCAGAAGCGATCGAGGCGGGCGCCCTTGGCGTCACCACCTCGCGCAGCTATGCGCACCAGTTCCGCGACGGTCGCCCGGCCCCTTCGGTCAAGAGCGAGGATCAGGAAGTGCTGGCGCTTGCCCAGGGGCTGCGCGACGCCGGCAAGGGCGTTTTCCAGATGGTGCCCAGCTATGACGTGACGGCGGGCGAACGCATGGATCTGCTGGACGACATTGCGCGGACGTCGGGACGGCCTGTTTCCTTCACCTTCATGCAGACACCCGTGGGCGAGGGCGACTGGCAGGAAATGGTGTCCCGGCTGGAGCGTTCCAAGGAACAGGGGCTGGAGGTGCGCGGCCAGATCATCCCGCGTCCGACCGGTGCCCTGCTGGGCCTTGAGCTGTCCATGCACCCCTTCTCCTTCAACCCCAGCTTCCGCGAGATCGAACATCTGCCACTGGAGGAAAAGGTAGAGCGGATGCGCGATCCCGCCTTCCGCAAGAAGCTGATCGCCGAGGAACCGACCGACCCGCAGGCCTTTTTCGTCTATGTCATCTCCGATCTGGATTCCATGTTCGTTCTGGGCAATCCGCCGAACTATAATCCCCGCAGCGACGAGAGCATCGGCGCCCGCGCCCGTGCCATGGGCGTCGACCCCAGGGAGCTGATCTATGACGCCTTGCTCCAGCGCGACGGGCGGGAGGTGCTTTATCGACCTCTCGGCAATTCGGAGGGGGATAAGTTCGAAAGTTCCGGCCGCAATCTCGTGAGGAACGACCGGACCTTCCCGGCGCTGGGCGATGGCGGTGCGCATTACAGCATGATCTGCGACGCGGCCTATACGACCTATTTCCTAACCTATTGGGTGCGCGACGCGAAGGACGACAAGAAGATCGAATTGCCCTACGCCGTGCGAAAGCTGACCTACGAACCCTCCTATGCCGTCGGGCTGCATGACCGCGGCCTGATCAGGCCGGGATACAAGGCGGACCTCAATGTCATCGACATGGAAAGGCTCCACCTCTACGCGCCCCATGTGGTCTACAACCTGCCGACCGGCGGCCGCCGCCTGCAACAGCGGGCAGACGGCTATGATGCGACCATCGTGAGCGGGGTAGTGACCTATCGCAACGGCCGTTCCACAGGCGCCCTGCCCGGCCGCCTCGTGCGCGGGGGCAAGGAAGCGCCGAAGATCGCTTCCGCACAGACACTGGAACCCGCCTGACGGGCTGGCGGGCGGTGCGGATCAACCGTCTCGCCCGCCATGAACCGCCAGCGCAGAGGGAATCGCCATGACAGAACTTACGCCCGACATGATCGCCTTCCTTCAGGAAATGAAGGATCGCACCGCCATCCAGGACTGCCTGCTGCGCTATACGCGGGGTGTCGACCGGCATGACCGCGAACTGATGCTTTCCGCCTATTGGCCGGACGCCTTCGACGACCATGGCGTTGCGGAGGGCTATGCCGCCGATTTCGTCGACTGGGCAATCGGATGGCATGGTGAATTCCAGACGAAGCATCACCATGCGATCAGCAACCACACGGTCGAGATCGACGGCGACACGGCGCATGGCGAAACCTATTACACTTTCTGGGGCGAGAATAAGGGTGCGCCGCCACAACTCAGTTTCGGCCGCTATGTGGATCGGTTCGAAAAGCGCAACGGCGAATGGCGCATCGCCGACAGAGTCTGCGTCAATGAAATGACGGCGACGCTGACGGCCGCCGAGATTCCGGACGAATGGAAAGCCCGTATTTTCAGCACGGGGCCGAACCGGCGCGACAAAGGGGACATTTCCTATGTCCGGCCACTGGTCCGCAAGGCAAGGGACGAATGATTGTCGTTCCGGCTCCTCTGAGGATATAGGCAGGACAAGTTCAACATCAGATCGAGGGATATTGCATGACATCACGGACCGTCGTCGTCACCGGCGCTTTCGGGATATTGGGCGGCGCCGTCGCTGCCGCCTTCACGGCCGCTGGCGACCGGGTGGCGCGGGTCGATTATGCCCCCGCTCCCGCCGAAACTCCGACGGGCTGCCGCGATTTCGGCGGCGTCGATCTGACCGATTATGCCGCGACGCAGAAGCTGGTGGCGGAAATCGTGGGCGCGATGGGGTCGATCGACGTCCTGGTCAATGTCGCGGGCGGATTCATATGGGAGACGCTGGCCGATGGAGGCAGCGCGACGTGGAACCGCATGTTCGCGATGAACGCAGCGACCTGCGTCAACATGACCAAGGCTGCTCTACCGGAACTGGAGAAGGCGCGGCAAGCCCGCATCATCAATATCGGCGCGGGCGGCGCCGTGGTCGCAGCGGCAGGCATGGGCGGCTATGCCGCGTCGAAAATGGCCGTGCACAAGCTGACCGAGAGCTTGGCGGCTGAACTGTCCGGCAAGGACATCACGGTGAACGCGATCCTGCCCAGCATCATCGATACGCCGACCAACCGGGCGGACATGCCCGACGCGAACTTCAGCCAATGGGTGCAACCGGCCGCCATCGCCGAGGTCATCCAGTTCCTGGCTTCCCCGGCCGCGCGATCCATCAGCGGCGCGTTGATCCCCGTGGCAAAGGGCGGCTGAAACGCCCCATTTGGCGGCCAGCGGGCAGGCTGCACGCTGGTCCGTCAGACGATCTCGAACAACGCCGCCGCGCCCATGCCGCCGCCGATGCACATGGTGACGACGGCGTTCTTCGCCCCCAGCCGCTTGCCTGCCAGCAGGGCATGACCGGTCATGCGCGATCCGGTCATGCCGAACGGATGCCCAATCGAAATGGCACCCCCGTCGACATTGACCCTGGCGGGATCGATGCCCAGCCGGTCGATGCAATAGAGCGCCTGGCTGGCATAGGCCTCATTCAGTTCCCAAATGTCCACGTCCGACACGGAAAGTCCCATCCGGTCGAGCAGCTTCGGCACTGCGAAGACCGGGCCGATGCCCATTTCGTCCGGCTCGCAACCTGCGACCTGCATGCCCTTGTAAAGGCCCAGTATCGGAAGGCCGCGCCGAGCCGCCTCATCCGCGTCCATGATGACGCACGCACTGGAACCGTCGGACAACTGGCTGCAATTGCCCGCCGTCACCGATCCCCCTTCGAACAGAGGCTTGAGGCGTGCAAGCCCGTCCATATCCGTGCCGGGCCGGTTGCATTCGTCCTGCGCCAGCGTGACCTCTTCCTGGCCCGTGACGGCAAGAGCCTTGTCCACGACATTCTTCGTCGCGGTGATCGGCACGATCTCATCATCGAACCAGCCCTTTTCCTGGGCCGTCGCCGTGCGCGCCTGGCTCGTCACGGCGAATGAATCCTGCGCTTCGCGGCTGACGCCATAGCGCCGGGCCACGATATCGCCCGTCAGGTTCATTGCCATATAGATTTCGGGCTTGTGTTCGAGCAGCCACTCGTCCTTGTTGCGGAAGACATTGCGGTGCGGGTCGACCAGGCTGACCGTTTCGACGCCTCCTGCCACATAGACGCCTCCTTCCCCGCCACGGATCCGTTGCGCGGCGATTGCGATGGTCTGGAGGCCCGACGAGCATTTGCGGTCAAGCGTCATGCCGCACACGCTGATCGGCAGCCCTGCGCGCAACGCGGCCTGCCGTGCGATGTTCGATCCCACAGCGCCTTCGCATCGGGCGGAACCCAGCAGCACGTCATCGATTTCCGCCGGGTCGATCCCGGCACGTTCCACAGCCGCGCGGATCGAGTGCGCCGCCAGCGTCGCGCCATGGATATTGTTGAGCGCGCCCCGGTGCGCCTTGCCGATCGGCGTACGCGCCGTCGCGACGATCGCTGCATCTTTCATGCCCGAAATCTCCCGTCAGAAGCTGACGAGCAGATAGGGTTTGGGCCGGCCGCTTTCCATAACGCGTCGGCCTCATCACGTCTTTGATGAAGCAGACCAACGTGCTTGACCCAGCCCGCTCAGGTTCACAAAGCAGGGTTGATTCCGAAGCAGGGAGCGCTTCACAATGACCATTACCGTCGAAAAGCAGGGTCCGGTCGCGATCGTCACGCTGAACCGCCCAGAGACGAAAAATGCCATCACCCAGGAGATGCGCGGACAGCTATATGGCGCGTTCGAAGATATCGCCATGGACCATGACGTCCGCGCCGTAATCCTGACGGGCGCCGGCGGCGACTTCTGTTCGGGCATGGACGTGACCGGCATGGGCAAGGGCGGCGTCACCGGCTCGATGGACCGGATGTACACCCTCAATCGGATCGCCAAGGCCATTTATTCGCTCAAGAAGCCCACGATCGCTGCGGTGCCGGGCGTGTGCGTGGGCGTCGGCTTCTCCTATGCGCTTGCCTGCGACATCGTGCTCGCCGGTGAACAGGCCCGCTTCGCCGCGATATTCCGCAACATCGCGCTGGCGCCCGATGGTGGTCTTGTCTGGCACCTCCGCCAGTTGCTGGGCGTGCAGAAGGCCAAGGAACTGGTCTATTCCGGCCGTATCGTCCGCGCCGACGAAGCGGTGGCGGCGGGCATCGCCTATGAAAAGGTCGCCCAGGATTCGCTGATGGACCGGGCCATGGAACTGGCGCAAAGCTTCGCATCCGGCCCTACCATCGCCATGGGGATGGCCAAGCGGCAGTTCGAACTGAGCTGGAACACCGGCTTTGAGCAATATCTGGAACTGGAAGCTTCGATCCAGCCTCTGATGAGCCGGACGGAAGACCATGAGGAAGGGCTGCTCGCCTTCCGCGAAAAGCGCAAGCCGCAGTTCAGGGGCGAGTGACCCAGATGCTCCAGCCCGAAGCGGAATGGCGCGCGCACCTGGCAGAGGGGCGTTTCATGATACAGCGCAGCCGGTCGACCGGGGGCCATGTCTTCTATCCCCGCGTGGCGGAGCCCGGCACGGGCGCCGAAGATCTGGAGTGGGTGCGCGCGTCGGGGGCAGGAACGGTGCATGCGGTCACCATCGTGCGCAAGAAGGATCCGGCCGACAGCTACAGCGTCGTGCTGGTCGACCTCGCCGAAGGGCCGCGGCTGATGAGCCGGGTCGACGGCGTACCGGTCGACGACATTCATATCGGCATGGCCGTGAAGGCCAGCATCATCAACGAGGGGGACAAGCCTTTGCTCGTCTTCGTGCCCGCATGAACATGAGAAATGGTTTCCCGCGCGGTCGCGCCGCGATCGTCGGCGCGTCCACCTATGGCATTGGCCTGTGTCCTGGCGTTTCGGCCGTGGACATGGCGGCCAGGGCCGCGCTGCTGGCGCTGGCCGACGCGGGCATTTCCCTGGCGGAAGTGGATGCCGTTTACACCTCCGCGCCCTATGAGGCGCTGGGCGGCATGGAGCTGGCCGAATATCTGGGCTTGACGCCCAAGGTCACCGACTGCAACCGCACGGGCGGTTCCGCTTTCGAGGTCTATGTCCAGCAGGCGGCACTGGCACTTGAGGCCGGTCTGATCGATTGCGCGCTGATCGCCTATGGGTCCAATCCCGCCAGCAATCCGCCCCCGGGCGTCGGCATGACGCGCCAAAGCCCGTGGGAAGCGCCTTATAAGCCGCTGGCTCCCCTCTCCTCCTATGCGCTGGTTGCAAGCCGGCACATGCATCTTTACGGCACCGCCCGCGAGCAACTGGCCGAAGTGGCGGTCGCGGCGCGGCAATGGGCGCAACTGAATCCTGAGGCCGCGGTACGGGATCCGTTGAGCGTG
Organism: Sphingobium sp. R-21; assembly: GCF_049913335.1. Classification (NCBI taxonomy): domain Bacteria; kingdom Pseudomonadati; phylum Pseudomonadota; class Alphaproteobacteria; order Sphingomonadales; family Sphingobiaceae; genus Sphingobium; species Sphingobium sp. R-21. Next base: position 1,378,372 of record NZ_CP184375.1, read on the forward strand.
GAGGATGTGCTGAAGGCGCGCATGGTGTCCGATCCCCTGACGGTGCGTGATTGCTGCCTGTTCAACGACGGCGCGGCGGCCGTGGTGATGGTCCGCGCCGACCGGGCAAGGGATTGCGCCAGGGCGCCGGTCCATGTGCTGGGCGCCGCCCATGCCGTCACCCATCGCGAAATCAGCTCCATGCCCGATCTCACCGTGACGGGAGCCGCAATTTCAGGCCCGCAGGCCTTCGCCCAGGCCGGCGTCGGACCCGCGGACATGGATGTGGTAATGCTCTACGACGCGTTCACGATCACACCCATCCTGTTCCTGGAGGATCTTGGCTTCTGTCCCAAGGGCGAAGGCGGGCGGTTTGTCTCAAACGGGCATGTCGCGCCGGGCGGCGGTTTGGCGCTCAACACCAATGGCGGCGGCCTGTCCTGCGTGCATCCGGGCATGTATGGCCTGTTCCTGCTGGTGGAGGCCACGCGGCAACTTCGCGGCGAATGCGGCGAGCGGCAGGTCGAAAATGCCCGGCTGGCCCTCGCCCATGGCAATGGCGGGGTGCTGTCCAGTGAAGCGACGGTCGTGCTGGGAACAGCCGAAACCCTGTAAGGGGAGCCCGCGCCTGCCCTCCTTCAGGCGGGCGCGCTCAGGACCAGGCTGATCAGATTCTCTACATCTGCAAGCAACGCCTCCATCTCCAGGGCGGGCTGTTCCTCGCCAAAGCTGTTCTTGTCGAACAGCGCGACGGCATTCCACATCATCGTCCCGGCCAATGCTATCCGCGCCCGACCCAGTTGCGGCGGCAGCCATGCCAGCGCAGCGTGAAGCCGTTCCAGCAGGGCCGCTATGCTGGGCGCGCCGGGCCGCGGGACGGCCGCGTCAAACGGATCGCTGAGCAGGCCGGCCGCGCTCATGTGCATCATGAAGCGGATATGGGCATGGGGCGCCTGTTCGTCGCGGAGCAGGAAATAGGGCCGCATCATGCAGCGCCAGGCGGTAAAGGCGTCGAGATGCTCCAGCGACGGCCCGCTTTCACCGATCATCCGGGCGCGGTCCACCTCCGTATCCCGCAGCCGCATATCCACGACGGCGCGCAGCAACTCTTCCACGCTGCCGAAATGATAGCTGACGGCGGCAGTATTTTTCTGCCCGGCGGCAAGCGCGATCGCCCGCAGAGTCGCCACCCCGATCCCTGCTTCGGCCACCAGCGTTTCCGCGGCAAGGCAGAGCTGCCTTTTGGTGCTCTCGCTGCGGGGAGTAGAGGTCATGGAAGGCCTTGTAGCCTGCGCGTCTCTTATGACCAGCCCCTCAATTAAATCATTTGCTTTATTTTAAAGCAAAGCTATAATGGCTGGAAAGAATGTTGAGAGGAGTATTCTCGTGATCATCACCGCCATGCCCGGTCCCTTCGGCGCCATCGTTGAAGGCGTCGACCTCTCCAAGCCTCAGGGCGAGGAAACCCTGCGGGCATTGATCGGGGCGCTACATGAACATCAGATCCTTGCGATACGCGGCCAGCAGCTGGCGGATGCGGACTATGTCGCCTTTGGCCATCAATGGGGCCAACCGCTGATGTTCCACCTGCCGACCCACAGGAAAGATGATTTTCCTGAGATGATCCGGATCACCAATGCTGCCGCCACGCCTGAACGCTATCGCGACGGCGCCAAATTCTGGCACCAGGACAGCAGTTATGAGGCTGTGCCTGCGAGCGTGACGATGCTCTATGGCGTGGAAACACCCGTCGAGGGCGGCGAAACGCTGATCGCCAGCACCGCTCTGGCCTATGATGCGCTGGACGAAGACATGAAGGCCCGGATCGACGGTCTTACCGGCTTGCATTGCCTGGGCGGATCGCCTGCCCTGCCAGGTGAGAAGATCCCGTTCATTCCCGAAAATACGGCCCGCCACGGCATTGTTTCGCATCCGCTGGTGATGCGCCATCCGGTCACGGGGCGAAAGGCGCTCTACACGTCCGGTTCGGCCTTCGGGGCCGAGGGACTGGAAACCGACGAGGGACGCGCGCTGATCAATGAACTGCGTGCCCATTGCACCCAGCCCCAGTTCGTGACGCGCTACAAGGTGGAAACGGGCGACATCTTCCTGTGGGACAATTTCCAGGTCCTGCACAGCGCCACGCCGATCGAATATTCCGACGAAATCGGCAAGCGTCGACTGCTCTACCGGATCAGCACAAAGGGTGTGCCCGCATTGTGCAAGGCGGCCGACCTCGCCGCCTGAGGGGTGCATCAATCCGGATCGATGTTCCAGTCGATCCGGTTGGTCAGGAAGGCAAGCGCGGCCTGAACATGCGGCAGGGCGATACGATCCGGCGCGCCCATCAGCACGACGGGCAGCCGGGGCCAGTTCGCTTCGGGCAGCAGGGGGATGAGGCGACCGGCATGGATATGATCGCGCGCCAGCATCTCCAATGTCTGGCCGATCCCCAAGCCCGCCAGAGTGGCCGAAAGTATCGCCGCGCCATCGTTGAAGGTGAAAGCCGTGGGCGACCGCACCCTTATCGTGCGATCACCCTGCCGCAGTTGCAGCGGATTGCCGCCCGGCGTCTCCACGCTGGCATAGAGGATCGTCCGATGATGGGCCAGATCGTCGGCTTTCGCCGGCTGTCCATGCTCCGCGATATAGTCGGGCGACGCAAGGCAGACCAGCCGCGTCGTGCCCAGCTTCACGGTCTTCCATCCCGTCGGCGGCACCTCGCCCGCCCGTATGACCAGATCAAAACCGTCGACGCGAAAGAGCGTCCCCCGGTCGCCCAGCGTCAGGTCCAGGATCAACCGGGGATGGAGCCGCTGAAATTCCGCGAGCGCCGGCATGATGAACGCCTGTCCCATGGAGGCTGGAGCATCCAGTCGCACGCGCCCCGCTATGCCGGCCCCCGGCCGCACCGCCATGTCCGCCGTGGCCACCGCGTCCAGCGCGGCGTGCGCATAGGTCAGATAGTGGCCGCCCTCCACGGTCAGATCAACCCGGCGGGTCGACCGGTTGAACAGGCGCACGCCCAGATGTTCCTCCAGCCTCCTCACATGCAGGGTGACCATGGGCGTGGAGATGTTGAGGCGCAGCGCGGCACGCGTGAAGGAGCCCGCCTCGGCCACCGCCACAAAGGCCTCCATCGCCGTCAGTCGATCCATCTTCAGCTCCCGCTTCACGCGCATCCTACATCGAAATCGCCCCCGACACAGTCATCCTGCCGCCCCATCGGCCTTTTGATGCCTGCGGCGCCGGCCTTGCCGTTTTGCATGCAACCTTGCAACAACCGTGCAGCGAGAGGAGCCTGGAATGAGCGGTTTTCTGGATGAGCGCGCGAATCTGGCAGGGAAAGTGGCCGCGATTATCGGCGGCGGCGGGGGCATTGGCGCCGGCATTTCGCTGGCATTGGCCAAGGCGGGCGTTGACCTGGCGATCTGCGACATCGATGCGGCGGCGCTGACCGAAACAGAGCGCGCGATCAGGGCGGAGGGCCGTCGGGTCACGGCCATGACCGCGGATGCCACTGACGAAGCGGCGCTCGACGCCTTTTACGACAATGTCGAAAGCGCTTACCCACGCCTCGACATAGTGGTGAACGTGGCGGGCGGGACCAGAAGGCAATTGCTTTCCGAAGCGAGTCGGGCTGACATCGCGCGGGATATCCACCGCAACTACGGCTATGTGGTCCAGTCGGTGCAGCGCGCAGTGCCGCTGATCAAGCGTTCCGGCGACGGGGGCAGCATCATCAATTTCACCACGATAGAGGCGCATCGCGGCGCCGCCAGCTTCTCTGTCTATGCAGGCGCCAAGGCGGCGACCACAAACTTCACCCGCTCGATGGCGGTCGAACTGGGCAAGGACAGGATCCGCGTCAGTTGCATCGCGCCGGACACTACCCTGAGCCAGGGCAATGTGGCTGCCATGCCTCCCTCTTTCGCGGAAGGCTTTGCGAGATTGCCTGCCCATGTCAGGGGCAAGGGGATGGAGATGTACATCCCCAGGGGAGAGCAACCGCCGGTCGACGCTCTGGCGAACGCCGTTCTGTTTCTGGGTTCGGACCTGTCGACTTTCGTGTCGGGCATGACAATGCACGTCGACGGCGGCACCATGGCGGCGGCGGGCATGATCGAATGGCCCTTTGGCGATGGCTTCGTGCCGACGCCGCTCGCCGGAACGCTGGCGCGCCTCTATCGCGAAGGAGACGACGCATGATCCTCTACGCCGTCACTCTTTCGCCCTTCGCGGCCCGCGTCCGGCTGGCCCTGCGCGTCAAGAAGCTGGACTATGACATGCAACCGCCACCGGGCGGCAGCACGCGGTCGCCCGAATATCTTGCGATCAATCCCATCGGCAAATTGCCGGTGCTGGTGACGGACGAAGGGCTGGCGATCGCCGAATCCGAAACCATCCTGGACTATCTGGACGAACAGTTCCCGGCGCCCTCCCTGATGCCCTCGGACCCGGCTGAACGGGTGAGGATGCGAAACATCATCCGCAGTTTCGAACTCTATGCGACGCCGGCCATGTCCCGCCTGTTCAAACAGATGGATCCAGCAACCAGGAACGAAGCGGTGACCGCGGCCGAGATCGCCAGCTGGCGCAGCGGCCTGGGGCTTTGCGATCAATTCGTGACCGACGCCATGTTCGCCGTAGGCGGCGCCATCAGCAAGGCGGACTGCATCCTGCTGCCCAGCCTTTTGCTCTGCGAGGTCGTTGCCAACATCTTTGAACTGGACGATCCACTTGCGGACTGTCCCAATCTTGCCGGCTACCAGGAAAAGGCGCGCCAGCACCCGGATATGGGAACGATCTGGAACGAGACGGCGGCCGCGCTCGCGGCCATGAGAGCAGGCCGGTGATATTTGGCGGATCGACATGAGGCAGTCGCGCCCCAGGTCGATCCGCCAAAAAGCGGGCAGTCATCGAAAATCGCGATCAGGCTTCAGGCGAAAAGTTCGGCGGAAGACAGCCTGTCGGCAATGAAGCGGCAGAAGCGCGCCGCATCGGCGCCGTTGATGACGCGATGATCGTAGCTGAGAGACAAAGGCAGCATTTGCCGCCAGGCAATCCCGCCGTCGTCAGCCGGAACCGGAACGGGCCGCGCGCGGGTGACGCCCAGGATCGCGACTTCCGGCGCATTGACGATAGGCGTGAAACCGGTGCCGCCGATATGCCCCAGTGAGGTCAGGGTGATACAGCCGCCCGACATTTCCGCCATGGACAGGCCCTTCGTTCGTGCCTTCTCCGACAAGGCTACGATTTCCTCCGCAATCTGCGTCACGGACTTGCGGTCGCAGTCGCGGATGACAGGCACCAGCAGACCGCCGGGCGTATCGACCGCCACGCCGACATGCACATATTTCTTGAGCGTCAGCGTGGCGCTCGCCGGATCGAGCGAGGCGTTGAACTGCGGAAAGGCAGCCAGGCCATCGGCCAGCGCCTTGACCAGCAGCGGCACTGCCGTCAGCTTTGTGCCGCCACCGGCATTATGGGTCTTGCGCCTTTCCTCCAGGGCCGTGATGTCCGCCTCATCCTGATGAGTGACGTGCGGAATGGCGACCCAGTTACGACCCAGGAACGCCGCGACGAACTTCTGGATCTTGCTGAGAGGCCGCTGCTCGACCTCACCGAAGACCGAGAAATCGCCCGTCGGCCAGGGCGCAAGGCCTGCGAGCAAATCGCTCATATGTGCTGGGATCCCGTCGGCTTGAGAAATGTGAAGCGGGGGCTTTCCAAATCTATGGAGTCGGTCAACTGCATGGTCGGGGCCGCCGCGAAGACGCTTTCCAGCAAGGCCGCAGGATCATTCGTCTCGACCTCGTAATCGGCAACGAACAGGCCGGTTTCGGCTCCGCTCATGTCCAGTTCCCTGTACCGGGTGCAGGACAATATGCCCGGCAACCGGCACATCTCGGCGGAGTGAACATCGTCGTACCAGCGGTCATATTCCGCCTCGCGCCCGGATACCGCGCGCGAGGTCACATGCAGGATATAACGCATGCCGATTACTCGATCGTCGCCAGTAGGGTGCCGACTTCGTAGGTTTCCCCGATCTGGGCAACGATCTTGAGGGTGCCGCTGGCGGGGCTTTCCACTTCCTGCGTGGATTTTTCCGATTCCAGCGCATAGAGCGGCTGGCCCTCGACGGCCTGGCCGCCATCTTCCACCAGCCATTCGGCCAGCGTGCCTTCATTCATCGAAAAACCGATCTTGGGCAGCAATACTTCAACAGCCATGGAAAACTCCCTGCGCGATATTAGGACTTGATGATGGCTTCAGCAGCCGCGACGATGTCCGCGGTCTGCGGGGCAAATGCGGTTTCCAGCGGCTTGGAGAACGGAACGGGGCAAAATGCGCCGCCCAGCCGCTTGACCGGAGCTTTGAGCTTGCCGAACAGTTCCTCGTTCAGCACGGCCGCGATTTCCGCGCCGGCGCCAAAGGGCGTCACCGCCTCATGCACGATGATGGCGCGGCCGGTCCGGGCGACGGAGTTCACCACCGTTTCCTTGTCCCAGGGCGCGATGGTGCGCAGGTCGATCAGCTCGGCGGAAATGCCTGCCTCCTTCAGCTTCGCGACGGCGGGCATCGCCTCCTGGATCATGCGCGCATAGGCGATGATGGTGACGTCGCTGCCTTCGCTCAACACATTGGCCTTGCCGATGGGTACGCGATGGCCCTTTTCCGGCGCTTCGGCAGGTGTCCAGTAGGTCGGCAGATTCTCGATGAACAGGACCGGATCAGGATCATCGATGGCGCTGCGCATCAGGCCATAGGCATCCTTCGGGCTGGAGGGCGCGACGACCTTGATGCCCGCGGTATGCGCGAACCAGGCTTCCAGATAATCGCAATGCTGCCCGCCGCTGGCGAATCCCGTCCCCGTCATGGTGCGGATGACGATCGGCACATGGGTCTGGCCACCCGACATGAAACGCAGCTTCGCGGCATGGTTCACGATCATGTCCATTGCCACGGTCGTGAAGTTCATCAGCATGATCTCGGCAATGGGCTTGAAGCCCACCAGGCTCGCGCCGATGGCCGCGCCGATGATCGCCTGTTCGGAAATGGGCGTGGAGCGCACCCGATGTTCGCCAAAGCGCGAGGAAAGCCCCCTGGTGACGCCGCACACGCCGCCCTCCTCGGGGTCGGCCAGATCCTCGCCAAGCGCGATGACATTGTCATCCTCTTCCATCGCGTCGGCAATGGCGGCGTTGATGCCCTGGAGGATATTTGCCTTGGCGGCCTTCACGGCATTTTCAGGGGCCATTGTGGTCTCGGCGTTCATCAGGCCATCTCCTCCGCGAACACGTCGCGCTTCAGTTCCTCCACGCCGGGGAAGTCGCTCGCCAGAGCGAATTCGACCGCCTCGTCGATCTCCTTCTCGATGGCCGCTTCCATCTCGGCCAGTTGCTCCTCGCTCGCGACGCCTCTTTCGATCAGCGACGCGCGGAAGCGGGGAACGGGATCGTTCGCCATTGCATCGGCCTTGCGCGCCTTGTCCATATAGGCGTCGGCATCGCCGAAGACGTGGCCAAAGAAGCGATAGGTCATCGCCTCGATCAAGGTCGGCCCCTCGCCGGCGCGGGCGCGGGCGATCGCCTCGTTGGCGACGGCGTACATTTCGAAGGGGTCGTTGCCGTCCACCCGCACGCCCGGCATGCCATAGGCGGCGGCACGATCGGCTACCTTGACGTTGCTGGTCTTGTCGTAGGCCGTGTGCTCGCCCCATTCATTGTTCTGGCAAACGAAGATCACCGGCAATTTCCAGACGGCGGCCAGATTGAGCGATTCGTGGAATGCGCCGATATTGGCGGCGCCATCGCCGAAGGAAGCGACCGTCACGCGGCCATCGCCGCGCAATTGGGAGCCCCAGGCCAGGCCATTGGCGATCGGCATGGTGGATCCGACGATGCCGGTCGTCACCATGATGCCCTTGGTGGGATAGGTGACGTGCATCGGACCGCCCTTGCCCTTGCAGGTGCCGGTCGTGCGACCGGCGACTTCCGCCCACAGATCCTTGAGCGGCAGGCCCTTGGCAAGCTGGTCATGGCTGCCGCGATAGATGGTGCAGATATAATCCTGGTCGGTCAGATTGACCGAAATGGCGCTGGGGATCACCTCCTGACCGCGCGGGCTGTAATAGGGCATGACCAGCCGCCCGTTCATGATGACCTTCCGCGACCGTTCGTCATTCGCCTTGATCAGCGCCATGCGGCGGTAGATTTCTATCTGGGTCGCCGCATCGGGGGTTGCCCTGTTGGTCATTTTCAGACGTCCTTTCGAAAGGCCGGATTCTTGCTATACGGCGTCCAGCATCTGCCATGTTTTGCCCGGCATGAAAGCCCCGGCCGATCCATATCGCAATTGTGAAGGATGCGGCGCGGCCGTCATTCCGATTGGGGGCGCCGCGCGCGCAGTTCGATCCGCCCCTTGCCGAATGGCGCATCGCGATTGGTCAGCGCCTCCTTCAGCCCTTTTTCCGCCATGTCCTTGCGGAACTGGCTGCGGCGTGGACCAGTGCTGAGATGCGCGCGGGCGTCCAGTTCGGCGGCGTAACGCAGGGACTGCTTCGCGCCGGCCAGTTCCATCTGCGCATTGACGACGCGCTTGTGCGTGGCGAGTATCTCGGCGTCGACGCTGCCGATGCGGCGCACCATTTCATCGGCCTCGAAATCCAGTTCCGCCGCCGGATAGGCCTCCAGCACCAGGCCGATGCGCGCCGCGTCGATGCCGCTGATCGTGTCGCCCGTGAACAGCATGCGCTTGGTCCACTGCGGTCCGCAATGGTAGAACCACAGGTTCGTGGGCGGCGTGCCATTCGCGCGGGCGGCGGGAAAGCCGATCTTCGCATCATCCGCGGCCAGCACGATGTCGCAGGAGAAGGCCAGGTCCGTGCCACCAGCCAGGCAATTGCCCTGAACCTTCGCCACGATCGGCTTGTGCAGGTCCAGCATGATGGAGGTCAGTTCCTGTTGCCGTTCCAGGTTCCAGATATCGTCATCGATCGTTCCTGCACGGCTGCGGTAATCCGCCGGATCATATTCCGTGGACGCGTCGGCTGCACCGCCATAGCTGTCCGTCAGATCATAGCCGGCGCAAAAATCGCGCCCTTCCCCCGAAAGCATGATGACGTTGGCGTCGCGCCGGTCGTCCGCTTCCAGCAGCGCCTGATGCAGTTCCTCGAGCGTCTGACCCGACAGGGCATTGCGCTTTTCAGGGCGATTCAGGGTGATGCGGGCCACGTTGTCGCGCACCGCAAAGCTGATGCAGTCCGTCGATTTCAGCCATTTCATGCCCATATTCCGCTCTCCGAGGTCATCATGGCCCAGCATAGCGCGCCATGTACCGCGCTGGCGATGCCTTCCGGCCGGTCTATCGGTCATGTGATCCTTGCCCTCCGCCCGTCTTGCCCCCGACGGGTGTCCGGGGCAGTCCTGCCGGATCATGCAGAACATCGGAGGAGAACAGGCGAGGATGGTGGCGGGCTTCCATCGGCTGAAGCAATTGGACGAAGTCATGCGGGCCTTCGATCCCGTCTACGTGCGCCAGGAAGCGGAAGACTATGTCACCCTGGGCTTTCGCGTCGGACCCCAGCACTGCAATCCACGCGGCAATTGCCATGGCGGCACCTGGGCGACAATGGCCGATGTCGTCATGGGCCTGAATGTCGGCTTCATCACCGGGCTGAGCGGACCGACCGTTTCGCTCAGCATCGATTTCCTGGGCGCCGCCGTCGAGGGACAGTGGGTCGAAGGGCGGGCGGAAATCCTGCGCTGGACGCCCAACCTTGCCTTCGCGCAATGCCGCTTCAGCGCGGACGGTGAGACAGCGCTGCGCGCCAATGCGATCTTCCGCCGCAAATCCCTGGCCTATTCCGACTTTGAGTCGCTGATCGCGCATTCATCGAACGATATGGAATGAGGAGAGCATCATGAGCCGTCTGACAGGCAAGGTCGCAGTGATCATGGGCGCGACCCGCGAAGGCAATATGGGGCAGGCGATCGCCAAACGCTTTCTTGAGGAAGGCGCGCATGTCGTCGTGTCAGGACGCGGCAGGGAGGGACTGGACGCGTTCGCCGCCGCGACCGGAGCAACCGCCATAACGTGCGACATACGCAGCCGCGATCAGATCCAGTCGCTGGCGGATGCCGTGCTGACGCAGCATGGCGCGATCGACATAGCCGTCAATGCAGCCGCGATCGGCTTTCTCGCGCCCTTCGAGGAGGAGACGGAGGAGCAGATCGATTCGATGCTCTCCATCATCTTCAAGGGCGGAATGTTCTTCATGCAGGTGATGGTCGGGGCCATGAAGCGCGAACGCCGGAACGGACGAGGCGGCGCGATCATCAATATCTCCTCGGCCGTGGCCGACATCATGTCCGACGATCATTGCAGCTATATGGGCGCCAAGGCCGCGCTCAACCATATGACGCGCTTTGTCGCATATGAATATGGCAGGCATGGCATCCGCGCCAACATCCTTGCGCCGGGCCTCACCATCACGCCGATGCTGGGCGGCTTCAACGTGCCGGGCATGGTGGAAGCCTATGCAAAGGAATACCCGCTGGGGCGGATCACGACGGTGGAGGACATCGCCAATGCGGCCCTGTTCATGGCCAGCGACGAATGTTTCATGACGGGCCAGACTTTCCATGTGACCGGCGGTCTGACGCTGCGCCGCAATCCCACGACGGAGGAGATCATGGCCTCCATCGCCGCCCATGGAGACACGCCAGGGCCCATGTGAACAGCGGTGCAGGGTCGCGCCGCAGGCCTGACCGCCGGCGGCGGGCGATCAGACTGGCGATGATCCGAGGGCGAGGCGGCGGCGACATTGACTTGCACCATGTTGGGGCGGGAAGCTGATGTCCAATCACAGGAGAGGGCGGGAATCGTGAACCAGCCATCCGGCACGGTGCAGCCGAATATCTTATGCAGGAAGAAGTCGGGACCGGAGGATTTCATCCCGAAAGAAGATTATGTCAGCCGCGATTTCGCTCGTCTGGAGCAGCAGCGGCTCTGGCCCCGCGCATGGCAGATGGCCTGTCGTGAAGAGGAAATCCCCCGCGTCGGTGATTATGTCACTTACGACATACTGGATGAATCCATCATCGTCGTGCGCGTCGCGCCTGACCGGATAGCCGCCTATCATAATGCGTGCCAGCATCGTGGACGCCGGCTGACGGAGGGGTGCGGCCACGCAGCCCGTCTGTTCTGCCGCTTTCACGGCTGGTCCTGGAAACTCGATGGAACGATCGCCCATGTCGTCGACCGGGACAATTGGGACGGCAGCCTGAAGGACGAGGACGTCGCCCTGCCGCAGGTCAGGGTCGATCGCTGGGGTGGTTTCGTCTTCATCTGCATGGACGGGGATGCCGAGCCCCTGCTTGATTTCCTGGCCCCCATTCCTGAGGTATTCCGCAACTATCCCTTCGAGAAGATGCGGTATCGCTGGTACAAGCGCACCGGAATCGATTGCAACTGGAAGACAGCGCTGGAAGCCTTCAACGAAGGCTATCATGTCCAGACCACCCACAGCCAATTGCTGCCGGTCCACGATGATGAGGCACTGTCCTTCGCCGAAGGGCGGCATGGCAGCTACCAGCTTGCGCCGGGGCGCATTTCCCTGGGCGAACGATCGCCACGTCTGGCCAGCGTGCGGGTGGATTATCGCCGCAATGTCCGGGATTTCGTCCTGATGCTGGAGGAGGATCTGAAAGCCTCCATCCCGCCACATATGTCGGAACTGGCAGACAGGCTTGTCGATGAGTTGCCCGAGAACGCATCCCTGCTCGACGTTCTGATGAAATATGGGCAGATCGCCTTCGAGGCGGCGCAGGAACGCGGCATCCCCTTCCCTTCGCTGACGCCGGAAGAGATCGCGCGCGCGGGAGCCGACTGGCATCTGTTCCCCAACATGGTGTTCCTGCCCGCACCCGACGCGATGCTGGCCTATCGCGCACGGCCGGACCGGAATGATCCTGAACGATGCATCTTCGAAGTCTATTCGCTGATCCTCTATCCCGAAGGGCAGGAGCCGCCGCTGGAGCGGCAGGCCTTCGGGGATTGGCGCGATCATGACGGCTGGGGCCTGATCCTGACCCAGGACTTCGAGAATATGACCGAAGTGCAGCGGGGCATGCGTTCCACGGGCTTCAAGGGTTCACGTACAAATCCGGTGCAGGAGCGCAGCGTGTCGAATTTCCACCGCGCGCTGCGGGAGTTCATCGACCCCGGAACATGAAGATCAAAAGGAGAGAATATGGCGGGCAGATTAAGCGGCAGGGTCGCGATCGTCACCGGCGGCGGCCAGGGCGTGGGTCTGGGCATCGCGCAGGTTTTCCTGCGTGAAGGGGCGAGGGTGCTGATCACCGGCCGTACCCCCGACAAGCTGGAAGCAGCCGTCGCCGGCCTTGCAGCCGATGGCGGAGAGGCGGCCTGGATCGCGGGAACCGCAGGCGTGCGCGCGGATGCGGAGGCCGCCGTCGCGAAGGCGGTCGAACTGTTCGGCGGGATCGACATTCTGGTGAACAATGCCCAGACGTCGAAGCCCGGCACCCTGTTCGAGGATACGGACGACGCCCTATTCGCGATGACGATCGAATCCGGTCTCTATGGAACCTTCCAGCATATGCAGGCGGCCGTCCCCCATATGAAGGAGAAGGGCGGCACGATCATCAACTTTGGTTCCTATGAGGGCATTCACGGCGGCATCGGCTTTGCCGCCTATGCCGCGACCAAGGAGGCCATTCGCGGCCTTTCCCGTACCGCAGCCCGGGAACTGGGCAAGTACAAGATCCGCGTCAACGTGATCTGCCCGGCCGCGCTCAGCCCCATTGCCCAGCAATGGGTCAAGGATTTCCCGGAAGAGGCGGAGAAGGTGATGAAGCTGGTCGCGCTCGGCTATCTCGGGGACTGCATGGAGGACATCGGACCCGCCGCGCTGTTCCTGGCGAGTGACGACAGCCGCTATGTGACGGGACAGACGATCAACGTCGACGGCGGACAGATGATGTTATGAGCGGCGCACTTGATTTCTCGGGCCGCACCGCGATTGTCACCGGCGCGACCAAGGGCCTTGGCCGCGCCTATGCGCATTGGCTCGCGGCGCATGGTTGCGCCGTCGTGGTGAGCAACCGCAAGGCGCCGGACGGCTCCTCATCGGCCCGGACGGTGAGCGAGGAAATCGTGGCGGCGGGCGGCCGGGCGGTCGCGCATGACGGACCGGTGCAAACGCCGGAAGCCGCCGAGGAGATGGTGCGGATCGCCATCCAGCATTTCGGCACGCCCGACATTTTCATCAGCAATGCCGGCGTTCAGGCGTTCCGAGACTTCGGCAGCGTCACACTGGACGAAATGAATGCGCTGCTGGAGATCAACCTTCACGGCGTGCTGGTAGGGTTGAAGGCCATATGGCCGGCGATGGCGGAGGCGGGATATGGGCGTATCGTGCTGACCGGTTCCAGCGCGGGCTTGTGGGGACAGGTCGGCTCGGCCGATTACGCGGCGTCCAAGGCGGCGATGGTCGGAATTGCGCGTTCGCTGACCATCGATGTTCCCACGGGGGCGGACATATGCGTCAATGTGATCGCTCCCGCCGCCTACACGCCCATGTCGGCAGGCAGCATTCCAGCCGAGTGGGCCGGCTATGCCTCACCCGATCATGTCGCGCCGGTCGTCGGCTGGCTGTGCAGCGATCGATGCAGCACTTCGGGCGGCATCTACCATGCGGGCGCAGGCAATGTCCGCCGTGTGCAGATATTGGAAGGCCCCGTTCATCAATTGTCCGAGGGCGATATCGACAGCGTGATGCGCGGTTTGACCGCGCAACCCGAATGGACCAGCTCTTTTGCTTCCGGCGCGGAGATCATGCCGGAACTGGTGAAGGCGATGACAGCATGACCATAGATTTTTCCGGCCAGGTGGCCATCGTGACGGGAGCAGGTGGCGGCATGGGGCGCGCCTATGCGCTGGAACTGGCGCGCCGCGGCGCTGCCGTCCTCGTCAATGACTATGGCGGAGGCGTTTTGGGCGAGCAGAATGGCAGTGCCGCGCCGGCCCAGGCCGTGGTGGATGAAATAATCGCGGCTGGCGGACAGGCCATTGCCAATGGGCTGGCGGTGGGTACGGCGGGCAATGCGCGAGCGATCACCCAGGCGGCGCTGGACGCGTTCGGACGGATCGACATTCTCGTCAACAATGCCGGCACGGCCATTGCCGGCCCCTTCACCGCGTATGATGACGACGCGATCGAGCGCCATTATGCAACCAACCTCATTGGCGGCCATCATCTGATGCGCGCAGCATGGCCGCACATGGCGGAAAACCGCTATGGCCGGATCCTCAACGTCAGTTCCAACGGCGCACTGGGCGTGGGCGGCAATGCCCCCTATGGCGCGGCCAAAGCAGGCATGCTGGGCCTGACTCTGGATGCCGCGATCGAGGGCAAGCCGCTCGGTATTTTGGTGAATGCCGTGATGCCGACATCCTATTCGCGACTGGTGGAGCAGATCCCTGATGCTACCACGGTCGCCTGGTTCCGCGATAATCTGCCGCCGGAAAAGGTGGCGGCGGCGATGGCCTGGTTCCTGAGCCGCGATTGTGCGGCAACGGGCCGCATCCTGCTGACCGGCGGCGGCCGCCTGTCGAGCCTGATCTTCGCCGAGACGGCAGAGATTTTCGATCCGGAGATCAGCGCTGAACGGGTCGCCCAGCGGATCGGGGAGATATGGGACGAAAACCTGCTTACCCCCGTGCATAACCAGGCGGAGGCAGGCGCGCGCTATTTCCGCCACCTGCCCTGGACGGCGGCCGCCACACCTGATTTTGGCCCGGACGTCGAGCGAGGCTGAACTGGCGCCTTCTCCCCTCGGGTGGAAAGGCCCTGTCCTTCGACGCCGCATTTGCGCATTGCGAATGCGGCAAGATCAGGCGCGCCGGCGTCCGTGCAGGGTGATGTAGATGGCTGTGCCGATGATAAGGGCAGAACCCAGATAGGTTCCGGGCTGCGGCCATTCGCTGAACATCAGATAGCCCAGCGCCGTGGTGAAGAGGATGCGGACATAGTCGAGCGGCCCCATCAGGCTCGCCTCTCCCAAAGTCATGCCGCGAATATAGCAGGCCTGCGTCACGACGCCGAGTACGCCCATGGCGACCAGCAGCAGCGCATCCTCTGCCGTCGGGGTCCGCCAACTGCTGAAGGCCAAGGGCGCGGTGAAGATCAGGCCCAGCAATGTTGACCAGGTCAGCAGCGCCAGGTCGCTATGATCCCGCGACATCTGCTTCACGCTGATCACTGACCAGGAGACCAGCAATGCGGCAAGCAAGCCCTGAACGGCCGCCCAGCCGATCAGCGAATGAGCGGAGCCCGGCGCGATGATGATCAGCACTCCTGCAAAACCGACGAGCGTGGCGAAGAGCCGTTGCCGATCCAGCCTTTCGCCCAGCAAAAGGGCGGCCAGCGGGACGAGGAACAGGGTGCGGGTGAAGGACAGCGCGTTGGCTTCGGCCAGTCCCAGAAGGTGAAAGCTGTTGAAGGCGAGGATGATCGACAGGCTGGTCGCCGCGCAACGCAGGATCATCAGCATCGGTCGACGTAGCGTGAAAGCATTGCGGGGTTGCCGCAGGATGAAGGGGGAAAGCGCGATCAGGCCGACCCCCTGCCGCACGAAATTCTGCGTTGCCGATGAATAGTCGTCGCCCAGCAGCTTCACCAGAGCCATGGCGATGCTGTAGGCGAAGCCAGAGGCCAGCATCCACAGCGCGCCGCGCGCATTGTCGTGATAGCCTTGTCTGCCGCTGTCCATTCCGCCGCGTTAGAACCTCTCGCACGGGGTGGACAGATTATTCGGCAAGCATCGGTCCGTTGATGGCGAGGCGGAAGGAACCGACAGACGAAATCGCCCTGTTCGCCCCTACCGACAGTCATCGGCGCCGGACCCGAAAGTCCGGCGCCGATCCCCCGGCTTAAAATTTATAGGACAATTCCGCGCCATAGGTTCGCGGTTCGCCATAGACCGAGGAAATATAACCGGCCTCATTGTAGATGCCGATCACGCCCACCCGATAATAGCTCTTGGTCAGATTGTTCACGAAAGCCGCAGCGCCCAGCCCGGTGCCGAAGATATTGTCCCATCCCGCGCGCAAGTTCACCAGCTCATAACCCGGTTCCGCGCCCTGCACGTCATTCTTGTCGAGGTGCTGCTTGGTCCGATAGCTGATATTGGCATTGAGGTTGACCGCGCCGGCATCGCCCGACAGCGGGATTTCATAGCTGACATTGGCGCCCATCTGGTGATGGGGCGAGCCGACCAATTCAAATTCGCCCGGCTGGCGGCCGCTGGTGATATCGACCCCGACATAGGAATAGAAGGCGCTGATATTGAGCGGACCAGCGATAAGGCCCAGTTCCAGCTCTCCGCCATAGTTCTTCTGACGGGCGGTATTGTCGATGACGGTGTTGACATTGCCGGCACTGTCGATCGACGATGTCTGCTTCTGGACGTTCTTGTAGTCCTGGTAGAAGATGGCAAGATTGCTGGTCAGCGTGGCGCCGCCCAGGGCATGGCGCGTCTTGAGCCCCACCTCATATTCCTGCACCGTTTCCGGATCGAAGGGCTTCAATTCTTCGGTGGATGCCGCGCGCAACGAGAAACCGCCGGAGCGGAAGCCGCGACGGGTCGAAATATAGGTCGTCAGATTGGCATTTGGTTCATATTGCAGCGTGACGTCCCAGGTGACGGCATCCCATTTCTTGCTGTTCGTCTGCGGGCAATCGGCCAGCGACGAAGGCACGAAGGAGGTCGTGCCGGTATCCACGCGGAACAGGCATGTGCCCAGATTGGGATAATAGGCAAAAACGCGCGCATTGCGCTTGTCGGTCGTATAGCGAAGGCCGGCGGACAGCTTGAACTGATCGGTAAAGGCGTAGGTGCCGGCCGCGAACAGCGCGAACGTCTTCGCCTTGCCGCTACCCGCATAGGCGTTGAGGAAAGTCGCCGCGGGCGTATTGAGCGGCAGTCCCGCGCCGACGATAGCCAGTTCCGGGAACTGGCTGGACGTGGAACCGTCCTTCCCCTTTTCCACGAAATAATAAGCACCCAGCACATAATCGAGCCGGTTCTCTATCGCCTTCCCCTGAACCTGGAACTCTTCGCTAAACTGCTCGATACTGCGGTAGCGATTGGAATTGATAAGATAGGCGGGCACGCCGTCCAGATCCATGACCTGATCAAAGTCCAGTTTGCGGTAGCCGATGATATTCTTGAAGGTGATATTGTCTAGGCTGTATGTCGTGCGGTTGGTGATGCCCCTGTTCTTCAACCTTTCAAACGGCTGGGTCTGGTAGGCGTCGAGCGTGCCGCCGGTGCCCGATCCGGAAGCGAAGGTATAATGCGGACGCGCCTGCTGCGCCGCGAACTGCCCCACCACATCCGAGACGGGAAAGCCGAACCCGCGCAGCACCGTATATCCGGCGATGGCGGGCGCAGCAGGATTGGCAGCCGTACCTACCAGCGCCGTGCCATGCTCATTCGTCTTGATATAGTCGACGATCGTATTGGATTCGAATTCAGGCGTCGGCGCGAAGCGGATTGATGTACGGAAAGTCTTGTAATTCTGGTCGTCATAGTCGCGACCGGTCAGCACATCCGTCGTGAAGCCATCGCGTTTCCTGATCTTGCCCGCGAAACGTACCGCCAGGCCTTCCGTCAGGGGTACGTTCACCATACCGTAAATGTCGTGCATGTCATAATTGCCGACCTGCCCACGCAGTTCGGCATGAAATTCGTCCACCGGCTTGTTGGGTTCGATCAGCACGGCGCCGCCGGTCATGTTCCGGCCGAACAATGTACCCTGCACGCCCTTCAGCACCTGGGTCGATTGAAGATCGTAGAGCGCATAGGCAAAGCCGACGCTGCGGGCCTGGACCACTTCGGCGAAATAGGTGCCGACGGGCGGGTCGGTGAGCAGTTGCGATTCCTGGGTACGTTGACCGCGAATGGCGAAGCCTAGTTCGTTGCGGCTTGTGCCCTGATTGGTCAGGCTGAGCGAAGGTACGCGGCTTTGCAGCCCGAGTGCGTCGCTGACGCCGCTTCGCGCGAGCGAGTCGCCGCTCACGGCGGTGATCGAAATCGGCACATCCTGCAAAGCTTCTTCGCGCCTGCGCGCGGTCACGACGATGTCGGGCACCTGGACGCCCGACGCCTGCGGCGCGGCATCCTGCGCGGCGGCGGCTGTAGCGAAGAGCGATGTAGCGGCAAGCAATGCGGACCGGAACATGGTCATCCTTCCTCTCCTGATCGTCCGGCACCACGCCGGCACGGCCGCTTTTGCGGCTCTGGAAAAGGATCATGTAGAAAGGATAGTTTTACTCAATCGTTACGATGGCCAGAGCAACATTCATCGCAGCCATGATATTTTTCAGGGGGCCGCCCTCAGCGTTCCACGATCAGGGCATGGCCCGCCAACGGGCCTATCCCCACCACGCCGCCGTCGACCGCCAGTTCCACACCGTTGACGAAGCGGGCCTCGTCGCTCGCCAGGAACAGCACGGCCTGCGCCACGTCCCAGGCATCGCCCTCGATGCCGAGAGGGCTGACCCTTCGGCGCATCTCCCGCATCTCGTCCGACATGTAACGGGCCGCGTGGGGGGTCATGACATGACCCGGTGCCACCGTATTGACGCGGATGCCGTCGCGGCCATGCAGGACGCCAATCTCCCGGGATAGCTGCGCCATCGCTGCCTTGGACGGCCCATATGCGATGGCGCCCATGGCCCTGATCCCGGCCAGCGAGGAGATGTTGATGATGGACCCGCCGCCGTTGCGCGCCATATGCGGGACCGCCGCCTGGCTCATCAACATCGCGCTGGTCAGATTGGTGGTCATCGTCCGGTTCCACTGGTCCAGCGTCATCGTTTCAAGCGTGGCGGGACCGGATATGCCGACATTGTTGACCAGAATATCCAGCTTGCCGAATGCGGCAAGCGCCGCATCGACCAGCCTGGCGCATGCTGCCGGGTCGGCGACATCGCCGTCCATCGCCAGGGCATTTCCGCCATTGGCTTCGATCCGCTCGGCAGTGGTTTGCGCCCGCGCCGGGTCAAGATCGGCGCAAACGATCCGCGCACCTTCCGCACCCATCAGCAGGGCAATGGAACGGCCAATGCCGATATCATCGCCTTCCGCGCCCGCGCCGGTCACTATGGCGACCTTGCCGGCCAGACGGTCATAATGGCGTAACGGTTCCGGCATGCGGCCTCTCTCCTCAGTCTGCCAGGCAGATGGACCCAAAGGGCACGACCCGTCCAGCGTGCTATGCCGCTGTTCGCGCAGGGCGCGAAAGATTGACAGGGAGAATTTGCGCATATACCGGCTGTTTTCTCTCAGTCATGGCCTTTGATTTTGCTCTTGTCGCGCTGCCCGGCGCCTATTCCAGCAGCGTCGGTGCGCTGGTGGACAGCTTCCTGATCGCCCGCGATCGGGTGGAACATGTTTTCGCCGGGGAAGAGCAGCTGCGCATGGAGACGCAGCTTCACATTCTTTCCGCAGATGGGGGACCAGTGGTGCTGGGCGACGGCCGTTCCTTTCCGGTCGACGGTCCGGCGAACAGGGACGATCCGATGGCGTTCATCTGGCTGCCTGCCTTCCGTGCCGGAGGACGCGAACTGCTGGAACGCCGCCTGGCAGAGGCAGGCCCATTGATCGACTGGCTCCATCGCCAGTCGAAACAGGGGGCAGTGATCGGGGCGAGCGGAGCAGCGTCAACCCTGCTGATGGCAGGCGGCTTCACTGCCGATCTCGCGGTGCCCGTCGCAAGGGCGATGCAGCCGCTCACGCGCACCCTGTTCCCGCGCCAGCCTTTCGAGGAGCGGTTCGGGCTGGTCGATCACGGCCATCTGCTGATCGGCAACGGCATGGGCAACGACCTGCAACTGATCATCCGGGTGCTGGAGCGGATGATCTCCCCCGATATCGCCCGCTGGCTCTCCTCGATCATAGGGCAGGATTATGAGGAGAAGGAACTGCTGGCGCCCGATCCGATGGTCGCGAGGGCGCAATTATGGATCGAGCAGCGTTTCACCGGACCGATCAACATGGCCGAACTGGCCAGGCATCTGTCGACGAGCCCCGCCACCCTCAATCGCCGATTCCACAGGGCGCTGGGCCTGTCGCCCAAGGCCTATGTGGGGCAGCTCCGCTTCCAGGCGGCGGTACGAATGCTGGAAAAGTCCACGCGCTCGGTCGATCGGATCGCGCAACTGGTCGGCTATTCGGACAGCCGGCTGTTCCGGGCAATGTTCCGTCAACATGCCGGCATGACCGCAAGTGAATGGCGGGCGAAACCGCGGCAGACGTGAGGCCCGACTGACAGGCCCCTTGCCGATGGCAAGGGGCCTGAGCCTGATCAGTTGTTGCTGCCCACGGCATGGTGGGCGGCGATCCATCCGAAGATGAAGGAGGCGCCTATGCTGGCACCCGCCGCAGGGTAGCAGCGGCCCATCACCGATGCCGTCGAATTGCCGGTGGCGTAGAGACCATCGATCACCGATCCGTCAGCGCGCAGGACACGCGCATTCTCGTCGGTCACAATGCCGCCGGACGTACCGACATCGCCGGGCACGATCTCCATGACATAGAAAGGCGGCTTGTCGATCTTGCCCAGATTGGGATTGGGCTTGACCGTCGGGTCGCCGAAGCAATTGTCATAACCACGCCCACCGCGATTGAAGTCCAGATCCTTGCCGGTTTCGCAATAGCCGTTGAACTTCTCGATCTCCGCCTTCAGGCCAGCCGGATCGATGCCGGTCATGCGCGCCAGTTCCTCTATCGAATCCGCCTTCTTCATCATGCCGCTGTCCAGCCAGGACTGAGGGGTCTTGCCGGGCGGATAATAGCCCCAGGCATAGCGCTTGCGGTGGCGACTATCGAGGATGACATAGGCCGGCACGTCATTCCGGTACAAACGCTGGCCGTTCTCCATATAGGAGCCGCTTTCGTTCAGGATGCGGCGGCCATGACGGTTGACGATGATGCAATGCGGCTTGGAAATGTCGGTATTGTGCATGTTCGCCGGGCCGCCTTCGGGCAGCATCGTCCCCGGAACCCACCAGGCCTGGTCCATCAGATCAAGCGCGGCGCCATGTTTTTCGGCGATCTGGATCAATTCCCCGGTGTCGCCGGGATTGGCGTTTGTCCATTCGACCGAACTGGGCTGCGGCCCATATTTCTTGCGCATCTCCGCATTGCGCGAAAAACCGCCCGCATTGATCAGCACACCGTCGCGGGCGCCTATGCGCAGAGTCCTGCCGCGATGCTCGGCAAGAACGCCGATTATCCTGCCGTCCTCCTCGATCAGTTCGGTGATGGGGTAGTCGGTGCGCATGTCGACGCCGGCCTTGTCCGCCAGCATCAGCAGGCGACCTTGCAACGCGCCGCCAAAGCTGAGTATCGGCTTCCCGCGCCTTGCCACGACCCGCATGCGCCACAGCAGCTTCAATCCCTCCCACATTCCGCGGGGGGTGCGCGTCGCGAGGCCGATAATGCCTGCCTTGTCCGTCGGCAGCGGCATCACCATCGGCCCGAGGCGCAGCTTGTCGAACAGCGGCCCCATCTCGCGCGCGTCCAGCATGGGTGCGCCGATAGAGCGGCTTCGGGTCACGCCGCCGGGCCGGTCGTCATAATAGTCCGACCAGCCTTCGGTATGGAGCCATTTCATGCCCTGCTCTTCCAGCCATTTCAGCATGACCGGGCCGTTGCGCAGATAGGCTTCCTTCCGTTCCGGCGTGGCGCCCGGCCCGCCATCATTGCCGACGGTCGCATCCATGTAGGTGCGCGCCATCTCATGGCTGTCCTTGATGCCCTTGGCCTTGATGATGTGGTTGTTGGGCACCCACAACACGCCACCGGACATCGCGGTCGAACCGCCCAGCTTGTCGGTCTTCTCCAGGATCAGCGGCGTCTTGCCGATCGATTTCAGATACAGCCCGGCCGCCATCGCCCCGCCGCCCGATCCGATGATGACGAAGTCGGCGACCTCGTCGAACTTCGTCTCGTCCATTCAGTCCACCTTCCCGACATATTCGTGATAGACGCGGTGGAAATTGCTGATCTCCACCTCCTGTACCGGATTGGTCCGGGCCGCCTTGAAGGCCTGCGACTTCATGCCCTTCTGCACTTCCTCCATATTCTGGAAGTCCTGCTCCAGGATGAGGCCCCAGTTGAGGGCGCGCCACTTGCCGTCACTGCCGTCGCCGCCATCTTCCACCTCGACCTTGGGTTCGGCGCCGGGTGCGTAGCGCTCCAGCACATTGACCTCGAAGATGCACTTGTCGGGATCGTCGCCATAAGGACGTGCGCGGTAGAACAGCACGTTCGTCGCCTGTTGCAGGAAGACAAGGTTGGGGAAGATGTTCCAGTCCGTCCCCGCCTTCATCAACTGCTCGCCGGTGATTGCGGGGAAGGGACGCCCGCTCTTGGCCGATTCCTCCGCATGGAACTGGGCGAATGCCCCGTACATGGTGAACGGATCGACCCCTTCGGGCAATTCCATCAACCGCCTGCCCGCTGCAAGCATCTCCTGCGTGGTGGTCGCCTGCAACGTGTCCCAGATTTCCTTGTTGAATTCGTAGAAACCCTTGCGGATGTCGCCGCTCTGGTCGCTGATGCGCGGGCTGGGCAAGCCGAAAAGCGCGGTCGGCGCATAGCCGAACATCGCATGTTTCCCATAGGCCTTCGAATAGGTGTAGTCGTCCTGATAGGCGAGCAACTGCCGGTGCGTCGTCTGCACATGATAGCCCTCCATGAAGGCTTCCTGCGCGGTCTTCCAGTTGCAGGGCATGACGATGCGCTTGCGCCAGGCATAGCGCATATGCTCGATCTCGAACGGGTCGAGGATCGTCTTCGCCTCGCCCAGGAAATCCTCCAGGCTTTCGCTGTCCGGGTCCATATTGATGAAGACCCAGCCGCCCCATTGCCCGACCTTCACCCTTTGCAGGGTGACGTCCTCATCAGGCAGCGCTTCGCCCCAGTCGTGCCGATCGACGATCTCGGTCGGCTTTCCATCAAGGCTCCATTGCCAGCCATGATATTTGCAATGGAACTTGCCCATCCGGCCGCAGCCTTCCGTCAGGCGGCGTCCCCGGTGAGGACAGACGTTGAAATAGGCCGCGATCGACCCGTCCTTCTGACGGACCACCGCGATCGACTCATCCGCGATATCGTAGGTGTAGAAATCACCCGCATTGGGGATTTCCTCCGTGCGGCAGGCCATCTGCCAGACCCGGGGCCAGAGCCGTTCCTTTTCCAGCCGCACATAATCGCGCGAGACATAGGCGTCGACCGGGATGCGATCGGCCGTCACCTCGGCTTTCTGCCTCGACATGCTGATCATCTCGTTCATTGTCCGATCCTCTCCTTGGCGGGACGTTTCGATTTCCGACCTGTCAGCCCTTGGCCGATCAGCCTTTTGCGGGTCCCTGGGGGAAACGCATGTCGAATACGCCTTCCGCAATACGGTTGAGCAGCACTTCTATCGCACCGCCGGCAATCATCCACCCCCGCGTGCGGCGAAGGCAATATTCGACCAGGCTGTCCTGACTATAGCCCGCGCCGCCCATGATCTGGATCGCTTCGTTGGCGCATTCAAAACCGGCGCGGTTGCATGCCACCTTGGCAATGGCGGTTTCTTCCGGCGAAGGCAGGCCCGCATCCGCATTCGTCGCCGCACGATACAACAGCAATTGCGCCGCATCGAGTTTCAGCTTCATTTCCGCGAACTTCCACTGCAACCCCTGGAATTCGCATAGCGCCTTGCCGAACTGCCTGCGCGTCTTCGCATGCTCGACCGCCGCGTTGAACGCGTAACGGCCCAGTGCCAGGCTGCGCGCCGTGTTGCCGATGCGTTCGACATTGAAGCCGGCCATCTGCTTCTTGAAGCCGCCCGGTCCCAGCAATACCTTGTCCTTGGGCACATAGACATTGTCGAAGAACAGCGGATTCCATTCCTCGCCCGACAGGAAGCGTATCGGCTTGCCGAAGGTGAAGCCCTCCTGCCCGCGCTCGATCAGCACCGATCCGATATTGCCGGTGCCGGGCCCATAACGGACATAGACCAGGAACACGGTCGCATGGGTGCCGTGGGTGGTGAATATCTTCTGCCCGGTGATGCGATAGCCGTCACCATCCTCCACCGCCGTGGTCGTCAGTTCGGTCACGGCGGAACCAGCATTGGGTTCCGTCATGGCGACCGAGATCAACCCCTCGCCGCGCAGCAAGGGTGCCAGATATTGTTCCTTCTGCGCGTCCGTCGCGAACTGGGCAAAGGTGCGGATCGCGCCGAAATTGCCGGCCTGCACAACATCCGCAGAACGCGGGCACACCGATGCGACCGTTTCGATCGCGATGACGGCGTCCATCAGGCTTCCGCCCAGACCGCCCTTGTCCTCCGGCACGGTAATCCCGATCAGCCCCTGTTCGGCCATCATCCTGGCGACGTCCCACGGATAATCGTCGCTGTGCGCGCGTTCCAGCGCTCCAGTCGCCAGATGGCGCTGCGCGAACGCGGCTACTGCGTCGCGGAACATGGTTTGCTCTTCATTCAAGTCGAACTGCATCGCTCGCTTCCCATAGGGCGGCTCAATATGCCGCGGATAAACTGCTATCCTCGACCTAATCGGGGATGGCCGCGATGCGAAGATTGCAGGTACGATCCTTCACATTCACGATACATCGCCTGCGCCGCCGCCGCCAGCTTGACAGTTGCGGCCGGCAAATAGCTTGTGGGAACAGATTTCAGACGCATTTTACAAGACAGGGCCACACATTCCAGCCATGACCCAGATCAACGAAAAGATCTCCATCCGCATCGAAGGCGATATCGGCTTCATCGTCAGCGACAATCCGCCCGTCAACGCGCTGGGCATCGGCGTGCGGCAGGGCCTGGTCGGCGCGCTGGAAGAACTGAACGCCGACCCGGCGGTGAAGGCGATCGTGCTGTATTGCGCAGGCCGCACCTTCTTCGCGGGCGCCGACATCACTGAATTCGGCAAGCCGCGCCAAGCACCCACCTTGCAGGACGTCATCGCGGCGCTGGAAAGTTCGGCGAAGCCGGTTGTCGCGGCAATCCACGGCACCGCGCTGGGCGGCGGGCTGGAGACGGCGCTGGGTTGCGCCTTCCGCGTCGCGATCCCGTCCGCCAAGGTCGGGCTGCCCGAAATCAACCTTGGCCTGTTTGCCGGCGGCGGCGGCACGCAGCGACTGCCCCGGCTGATCGGCCCGGAAAAGGCGCTGGAACATGTGCTGTCCGGCAAGCCGGTGGGAGCCGCGCAGGCACTGGACCTGGGGATCGTCGATGCCGTACAGGACGGGGATCCGGCCGCTGTGGGCGCCGCCTTCGCCCGCCGGGTGATCGACGAAAACATGCCCGCCGTGGCGGTTCGTGACCGTGATGAGAAGCTGGCGGCGACCCGTGCCGATCCGTCAGGCTTCGACGCGCTGGCAAAGAAGCTGACGGCGCGCAGCAAGGGACAGGCGGCACCACAGGCCAATATCGATTCCATTCGCCGTTCTTTCACCTTGAGCCTGGACGAAGCATTGGCGATCGACGCCGTCGCCAACCGCGAGTTGATGGCGGGCAGCCAATCGCGCGCCTTGCGCCACCTCTTCTTTGCCGAACGCGAAGCTGCGCGGATCCCCGGTCTGCCGGAGGGGGCAAAGGCGCGGCCCGTGAAGAAAGCCGCGATCATCGGCGCGGGGACCATGGGCGGCGGCATCGCCATGTGCTTTGCAGGCGCTGGCATTCCCGTGACCGTGATAGACACGACGCAGGAGGCGCTGGACCGCGGCCTGGAACGCGTGCAGGGCAATTACGCCACATCGGTCAAGCGCGGGTCGATTGCGCAGGCGCAGATGGACGACCGTCTTGCGCTGATCACCGGCGCCACCGACCGCGGCGCGGCGGCCGATGCCGACATCGTGATAGAGGCGGTGTTCGAGGATATGGGCGTCAAGAAGGAGATCTTCGCCGACCTTGAAAAACGGGTGAAGCCCGGCACCATCCTTGCCTCCAACACATCGGCGCTCGACGTGGACGAGATCGCGTCG
This sequence comes from Sphingobium sp. R-21, assembly GCF_049913335.1. Taxonomy (NCBI): domain Bacteria; kingdom Pseudomonadati; phylum Pseudomonadota; class Alphaproteobacteria; order Sphingomonadales; family Sphingobiaceae; genus Sphingobium; species Sphingobium sp. R-21. Next base: position 1,404,447 of record NZ_CP184375.1, read on the forward strand.
GTGCTGGAACGGCCGCAGGATTTCGTCGGCATGCATTTCTTCTCGCCAGCCAATGTCATGAAGCTGCTGGAAGTGGTGGTCGCCAGGCACAGCAGCCCCGATGCGATCCTGACCGCGATGGCGGTGGGCAAGGCCATTGGCAAGGTGCCGGTCTGGTCCGGCAATTGCGACGGCTTCATCGGTAACCGCATGGTCGCCAAGCGTTCCGCGCAGGCTGAACGACTGCTGCAGCAGGGAGCGTTCCCCCAGCAGGTTGACGCCGCGCTCACCAATCTTGGCTTCCCCATGGGCCCGCTGACCACGAACGACATGTCCGGCCTCGACATCGGCTATTCGATCCGCAAGCGCCGGGGAACCCCCTTCCCCATTGCCGATGCCATTGTCGAGAGCGGACGGCTGGGGCAGAAGACAGGCGCGGGCTATTACCGCTACGAACCGGGCGATCGCACCCCCTATCCCAATGCCGAGACGGAAGCGCTCATCATCGCGACGTCGGAAAAGCTGGGCATCACGCGCCGCGACATTCCGGAAGAGGAAATGGTGCAGCGGCTGCTGTTCCCGCTCATCAACGAGGGCGCGCGCATCCTGGAGGAAGGGATCGCGCTGCGGGCGTCCGATGTCGACCTGGTATGGATCAACGGATATGGCTGGCCCCGGCATCTGGGTGGCCCCATGTTCTATGCGGATGAAACCGGCCTGGCGACAATCGTCGCCAAGTTGCGCGAGATGGCGGCCGAAACGCCGGGCGATCCATCGCTGCAACCCGCCGCCCTCCTGACGGAGCTGGCGGACAAGGGCCAGAGCTTCGCCGAGTGGCAGAAGAACCGCGCCGCGGCCTGAACGGAACGAAACGAAACAGAGAATATCACAGGGATTTTCCGGAGACTATCATGAGCGACAACGAGTTTCAGCGCGACATCGACTATAGCGAGTTCGACTTCTTCAAGGTCGAAATCGGCGAGGACGGCGTTGCCGTCGTGACGATGAACAATCCCGACAAGCTGAACGCGGTGGGACCGCATAATCATTGGCAGCTCGAGGATATCTGGCTGAAGCTGGCCCGCGACGAGCGGATCAAGGTCATCGTGCTGACCGGTGCGGGCAAGGCCTTCTCCGCCGGGGGCGACATCAAGCTGATGGCGGAGCGCGCCCAGACCGAATACGGCCTGAAATATGCCTTGCGCGTGCCGATCAATACGCTGCGGATCTGGGACCAGATCCTGATGACGCCACAGCCGATCATCGCGGCGGTGAATGGCGACGCCATCGGCCTTGGCACCTCGCTCTTCGCCTTCTGCGACATGAGCATCGTCGCGGAGGACGCGAAGCTGGGCGATACCCATGTGCGCGTCGGCCTGGTGACGGGCGATGGCGGCTCCGTGATGTGGCCGCTGCTGGTCGGGCCGCAGAAGGCCAAGGAATATCTGATGCGCGGCAAGCTCCTGAACGGCAAGAAGGCGGAGGAAATCGGCCTGGTCAACTATGCTTTCCCCAAGGAACAGGTGCTGGAGGAAGCGCTGAAGATCGCGCGCGAGATCGCCGGGCAGCCGATGTGGGCCGTGCGCTGGTCAAAGGCGGCTGTCAACAAGTGCATCCGTGATCAGGTGAACCTGACGGGCGAACTGTCCATCGCCTATGAAGCCATGACGATGCTGACGCAGGACTACAAGGCGGCGACCACCGCCTTCGCCAACAAGGAAAAGCCGGTCTTCAAGGGATATTGATCGCCATGCCCGCCTATCGCGACGCGGACAGCATTCGCGCCGTCGCCGCGATCGGCGGCGGCGTGATCGGGAATGGCTGGGTCGCTGCCTTTCTGGGCAGCGGCCGGGCGGTGCGCCTCCATGATCCCATGCCGGGGGCCGGCGAACGCACCATCGCCCATGTCGCGGGGGCATGGGACCAGATGGTCGAGCTGGGCCTTGCGAGCGCGGGCGATGACTGGGCCACGCGCTTTTCCGTCCACGATAGCCTGACCGACGCACTGGCGGGCGTGGATTTCGTGCAGGAAAGCACGCCGGAACGCACCGACCTCAAGCAGGCGCTGTTCGCCGATCTCGACCAGCTGGCGCCTCCGGACGTGCTGGTCGCGAGCAGCACGTCGAGCCTGCCCATCACCGGGTTGCAGGCCGGGCTTGCGACCGCCGATCGCTTCGTGCTGGGCCATCCGTTCAACCCCGTGCACCTGATCCCGCTGGTGGAGGTAGGTGGCGGCGAAGGTACCACCGGGGAAGCCGTGGACGCCGCCTTCGCGCTTTACGCCGCGATGGGCAAACAGCCGATCCGGTTGAAGCGGGAGATATTCGGCCATATCGGCAACCGGCTGACCGCCGCCATGTTCCGGGAAGCGGTGCGGCTGGTGGCGGAGGGTTATGCAAGCGTCGGCGACATCGACAAGGCGATGAAGCACAGCTTCGCGCTGAAATGGGCCATCCAGGGTCAGTTCACCACCTTCCATACTTCGGGCGGCGCTGGCGGCCTCGCCGAATTCCTGCCGAAATTCGCGCCGGGGATCGTGAAGCGCTGGGAAACCATGGCTGATCCGCCGCTGGCCGATCCGGCGTTGCAGACGATGCTGGTCGAACAGATGGAAGAAGCAGCCGCCGGCCGAAGCGTAGCGGAAATCGCCGCCTGGCAGGATGAAAAGTTGATGCAGATGCTGAAGCTTCTTACGCGGGACAATGATCAATAACAGCCGAAAGTCGACGAAAACCATCCCACCCACCAGAGGCGCGCCATGTTAATATGGCCCCGTCCCGGCGCCTCCGGAGGTTGACCGGCCCGAGTGGAGAGGAAGGAAGAAATGAGCGTCGATGTAATCAATCGCCCGGAAGCTGAAGACCTGGATGTACAGGATGTCGTCGCGGCGGGCGAACTGGAAAGCTGCAACCATCTGCTGGACGATCCCGAAGCGCTCAACCGCTTCTATGAGGAGAAGGGCTATATCCTGCTGCGCGGCGTGTTCGATCAGGACAGTGTCGCCCGCGCCCGCGATGAAATGCTGGCCGTGGCCGCCCAGATGGGCTTGGTCGAGCCGGGCGATCCCACGGGCAAATGGACCGGCAAGCCGTCGGTGGGGGGCATGGAGGAAAGCGACCTCTATGCCGGAATCGCCGCCCGTCTGATCGAAGATCCCGCCAATCAGGCAGTGATGGAAAAAGTGCTGGGAGAGCCGGCCTGCTCCGTACCCATCGTGCAATATCGAACCTATCCGCCCCGGAGCAAGCTGGGCACGGTGCACCAGGATGGCTTTTACAGCCCCGGCATCCAGGACTATCGCCCAGTCTGGATATCCCTGACCCCTTGCACGCGCGACATGGGCGGGCTGGCGCTGGCGGTGGGCCAGAACAAGCGCGGCTATTTCCACAATGTCGGCAAGCCCAATCCTTTCCCGATCCCGCGCGACGTGATCCCGGCCGAAAGCTGGGCCACCACGGATTATATGCCCGGCGACGTGCTGGTCGTGCATCCCTGCACGCCGCATTGCGGCCTGCCCAACAATAGCGACCGGCTGCGCGTCTCCTTCGACTCGCGCGTCCAGTCTGCCGCCAACCCCAGCGCCATCGCCGCGACGGTGAAGTCCTTCACCCCGACGACCGTGACCGTGGATGCCGACCGGATCGGCGAAGTCACGCTGACAATCGACAAGGACAGCTATCTGCGCCCGATCAATCCGGGCGTGCGCGAAAGCTTCGACGATTTCGTCAATTATATGAAGGCCGGCATGCGTCTGGTCGTCGTGCGCGACGGCGACCGCGCCGTCATGCTTCGCAAGGCGGCCGAAGGATGAGGGCTGGAGCGCGCTGCGTTAGATCCGGGTCATGCAGCGCGCTCTATGCTTTTGATGTCGCATCGTTTTTGCGCAAAACCGGTTCCCACTTTTGCGCACGATCCTCTAGATGACGAACGATGCCGTGAAGCTGTTGACGCGCATGTTCGGCTTCACGGCAGACGGCCGGCAACATCCCGATGTTTTCCCTGTCGGGGAGCAAGGCCGGCCTTCCCCGGCGGACTATTTCCATCCGGACGTGGTGCACAGCCTGTTCGGCCCGAGCGGTACGAAGGAGACGCTGGTCGGACGCGAAGCCTTTCTCCGTTTCGCCGCGTCCTGCGCGGAGGCGCTGGAAGAACGGCACGACGAGATCATCGCCATAACCGGCATCGATCGGGAATGCGCATTCGTCCAAGCCCGCGCTTATCGCCGGAGCGCAGCGAACGGCGAGGCGATCCATTATGAATGGGCCATGCTCTATCGCGTCGAGCAGGAGCTAATCACCTATGGCGCCGACATGCTGGATGCCGCAGCGCAAGCATTTTGGGCGCGGGTCCGGTCCGCATCGGCCGGCTGAGGTCATGGCACGCCCATGACCCCATGGAACCTGCTTCAGGCGACAGGATAAACGCCGCGCATTTTCGCAAGACGGGCAAGGTGCCAGTCCCTGTCGCCCAGCAGCGCGTCAATGGCGGTCAGCCGCTTGAAGGCGTGGCCCACCTTATATTCGGCCGTGATGCCGATCGCGCCGTGCATCTGCACCGCCTCCTGACCGATGATGCGGCCGGACTTGCCGATCTGCGCCTTGGCGGCTGAAATGTTGCGGCTCCGCTGATCGGCATCGATGTCGAGCGACAGCGCCGCGAGGATCGACATGCTGCGCGACAGTTCAAGCTGCATCAGCATTTCGACGGCGCGATGCTGAAGCGCCTGGAAACTGCCGATGGCGACACCGAATTGCTGGCGGGTCTTGAGATAGTCCACGGTCACGTCGAACGTCTCGGCCATGGCGCCGACCGATTCCGCGACCAGGGCGGCGGTCGCCTCCTCGAACACGTGGGAGAGGATGTCCTCCCCCTGCCCCGGCGCGCCGATGAGGGCTTCGTTCGCTACATGGACGCCCGAAAGGGCCACCGTGGCGACTGGAACGCCGTCATAGCCGCGCTTGCCCTCCACCGTCACACCCTTCGCCGCCGCGTCCACCAGGAAGAGCGATAGCCCCTCTTCCGTCATTGCGCTGACGATGAATGTGTCCGCGCTCTGGCCGTGGATCACGGCGATCTTGCAACCGTCGATGGTCCATCCGTCGCCCGATCGCGATGCGGTCGTGCGCGCCGCCAGTATATGGCGCGGCAGTCCCTTCTCACTATGTGCCAATGCCAGGATGCGTTCGCCCGCGGCGATGCCGGGAACAATGTCCGCGCGCTGCCCCGCCGAGCCGCCATGGCGCAGCGCGCCGCCCGCAAGCACCACGGTCGCGAAATAGGGCTCGACCATCAGGCCGCGGCCCAGCGCTTCCATGACGATCATCATTTCCACGCCACCGCCGCCGAAACCGCCATCCTCTTCGGCGAAGGGCAGCGCGAGCAGGCCCATCTCCGCAAGCCCGGCATAGGCCTCCCGGCTCCAGCCATCGGCTGTCTTGAGCGCATGTTCGCGCTTCTGGAAGTCATAGGTTTCCGCCACGAAGCGCGTGACGGTTTCCTGCAACATCTTTTGTTCGTCGTTCAGGTCGAAATCCATGGCGCGTCAGAGTCCCAACATGGTCTTGGCGATGATGTTCTTCTGGACCTCATTGGATCCGCCGAAGATCGACACCTTGCGCATCGTGAAATAGAATGGCGCGGCGGCGCTGACCCAGCCGTCGTCCGGATCGTTGCGCGCATGGTCATGGTCCGGCATGGCCAGCCCAGCCGGACCGGCAAGCTCGGCAACCAGTTCGGTCATGCGTTGCTGCATTTCCGTGCCCTTGACCTTCAGGATGGACGCTGCTGCATTGGCGCCGCCGCCATGGGCATCCGCCGCGACGACGCGCAACTGCGTCAGTTCCAGCGCGCGCAATTCCACCTCCACCTCGGCCAGCTTGTGGGCCAGACGGCGCTGCTCTTCCTCGTCCAGCGTGCCTTCTTCGGCAAGCCGGGTTTCCAGCGCGCGCAGTTGCGAAAGGCGCTCCTTCGACAGGCCGATGCGGGCGATGCCGCTGCGTTCGCTGCCCAGCAGATGCTTGGCCACGTCCCAGCCTCGGCCTTCCTCGCCAATGACATTGTCCACCGGCACGCGCACGTCGTCGAAAAAGACTTCATTGGCATCATGTTCGCCATCGATCGTCTCGATCGGGCGGACGGTGATCCCCGGCGTCCTCATGTCGAGCAGCAGAAAGGTTATGCCCTGCTGCTTCTTGCCGCTGCTGTCGGTCCGGAAAAGCCCGAACATCCAGTCGGCGTGCTGGGCCTGGGTCGTCCAGATCTTCTGGCCGTTGAGAACATAATGATCGCCGTCACGAACCGCCGTCGTCTTCAGGCTGGCAAGGTCGGAGCCGGCGCCCGGTTCGGAAAAGCCCTGGCACCACCAGATGTCGATATTGGCGGTGGCGGCGAGGAATTTTTCCTTTTGCGCCGCCGTGCCGAATTTGCACAGCACCGGGCCGATCATGTTCACATTGAACGGCGATCCTTCCGGCGCGTGGGCCAGCGCCATTTCCTCCTGGAAGATATAGCGCTGGGCCGGCGTCCACGCCTGGCCGCCATATTCCACGGGCCAATGGGTGACCGCCCATCCCTGCGCATTGAGAATGCGCTGCCACCGCACCGTATCCTCCTTGGTCAGATGATCCCTGTTGATCATCTTGCGCCGCAGATCGTCCGGAAGGGCATGCTGGAGGAAAGCGCGCACCTCATTGCGGAAGGCGGTTTCCTCAGGCGTAAAATCCAGTTTCATCGCGCTGTTCCCATATAAGAGCCTCTTCCCCAGCAGGCATCGGCCTTCCAAGTCAACGGCGACGCCAAGGGCTTCACATGCCCGATATCATTGCGCCAGATCGAACAGTATCCGTCCGCTCCCTCCCGCCCGCGCGAGCGCGATCCCTTCATCAGCGCGGGAAAGCGGAATGATGGCGCGCACCGGCAAGGCGGGCGGATCGGCCGCATGAAGCGCGGCCAGTTCCTTGAACATCGCGTGCACGCCAGCCGCACCCAGTGCCGCTTCAGCGGGGCGAAGGCTGAAACCCGCGATCGAGAGGCCGCCGCCGGTCAACACTTGCGACCGCACCTGTATCGGGTCGCCGGAAAGATGGCCGAACAGCAGCAGCCGGCCGCCGGACGCGAGGCAACTGGCAAGCCGGCCGGTTGCCGCACCTGCCACGCAATCCAGGGCGGCGCGGATGGGCCGACCGTCGGATGCAGCCCGCGCGCGCTCCGCCAGATGATCGCCGTCCAACAGCGCATGGGGTGTCGCCGGATGCGGCCTGTGCACGACATCGATCACCTTGATGTCCATGCGGGCGGCAAAGGCGCGAACCCAATGCGCGACGACCGACCCTGCGCCATTTTGAATCAGCGCCTCGCCCGGACGCATGCCCGCATGGCGCAGCAGCAGATGCGCGGTGGGCGGATTGATGCGCAACATGGCCGCCTGTACCGGGTCAATGTCCGACAGCACCACGAGATGACGGCGAGGCAGAAGGCGCATCGCGCACCAATTGCCTCGCTCAAGCGGCATCACCAGTTCGCCCGGGCGGAGATCGACAACGGCCTCGCCCACGCTTTCCACCAGCCCCACGCCTTCAGCCCCCAGCGGTTGATCTTGAGGCAGATCGAAGGAATATCGACCATCGATCGCCAACAGGTCAGCCGGGTTGACAGGCGCATAGAGCATGCGCACCAGCACTGCGTCCTTGCGCGGTGCTGGTGGCAATGGTGCATCCGCAAGCCGAATTTCACCCGTTCCGCGGGGCAGCACCGCACGGTTCATGCAGAACCCGGACAGCGCTATCAGGCGAAATGGCGGCGGTAGCTGGCGATCTTTATCGTCTCCGGCATCTTCACGACGTTGCTGTTGTCCTGCTCCTGGCCATCTTCCTCCAGATGCAGTTCGGCAATGCTCTCCTTGCGGCTGAGCAGCAGGTCCAGCATTTCCTGGCCACGCGCGGCAATCACGGCCGGCTGGGCGATGACGCTTACGGTCAGGCGATCCATGTTCCGGCCAAAGGGCAGCAACACGGCGACGCAGCCAACGCCGTCGCGATCCTGCTCTATGGTCCAGCCCTTCTCGCGCAGCACGGCAAATTCGGACAGCAGCTCCGCTACACGGACGTGGCGCGACAGGTCGGTCTCCTCCGCGTTCAGGCGATGGACCGCCGAACGGATCCCCTCGTTGCGATAGCTCGAAAGCAGCAGACGGCCCTGGGTGCTGTGCAAGATGGAGAGCTGGTCACCGGCATGGGCGTCCAGCGCATCTTCATTATTGCCGTGGATGACGTGCAGATGCTGCAGCACATAGTTGGAACTGGTGGACAAAAGCACCGTTTCGCCGGTCAGCTTGGCGATCTCGTCAATCGCGGACAGCACCGGTCCGCCCCGGAACAGCGAGGGCTTCACCCAGGCGCCCAGCAGAGCGACTCGCGCGGTGGGGCTGTATGTCCGACGTACCCGGTTATAGTGGAGATAGCCCAGCCGCGTCAGGCAGCGGAGCAGTTCGGATGTGCTGGATTGCGGATAGTTCAGCGTGCGCGACATTTCCATGACGGTGGCGACGCGGCGATCCTGATCGAAATATTCCAGGATCTCCAGCACTCGATGCGCGGATTTAATGGTCCGGGATGCGCTGGTGGCCATTGGCTTTCCTCTCCTCCCGCGGATGCATGAAATTGCATCTGCTGCACGGATTTTCGTATCGCATCACAAATATAATGTCCAACGATTTTTCGAATTGCGTTCGAATTTTCGAATAGCTATGCAGGCTGAGCAGAAAACAGGGGACGGGCGGGGAAGATGCAAGAGGCCAAAGTCGAGGAGATCCGTGCGCGGGGACCGAAGGCGATCACGCGTGTGCTCGATCTGCTGGTATTGCTGGCGGGGAAGCAGGACGGCATGAGCCTGGCCGAGCTCAGCGCGATCATGACAGTACCCAAAAGCACCTTCATCGATACGCTGCGGGGCCTGTGCGACATGCATTATCTGTCCTGTCAGGAAGGGCGCTACCGTTTGGGGCCGGCGGCGTATCATTTCGCGAGCCGGATCGTGCGCCACTGGTCAGCGCCCGAACTGGTCCGGTCCCTCGTCAAGCAGCTCGCTGCCGAAACGCGCGAATCGGTGGGATTCGCCATCGCCGATTGGGAAATCGGGCAGGCCATCTACACCGAAGCGAGCAACAGCCCGCAACCGGTGCGCTATGCCATGCAGGCTGGGCTGCGCGCGCCCCTGTACGCGAGCGCCGCCGGCCGCGTCCTCATGGCCTTTGCCGGTCCGGAGCAGGTAGACGACTATCTGGCCCGCGCCCATCTTCGGCAACTGACCGACAGCACTCGAACCGATCCCGACGCCATTCGCGTCAGCCTGACGGAAATTCGCAAGCAGGGCTATTGCGCCAGTTTCGGGGAAATGTTGAGCGACACTGCGGCACTGGCGGTGCCGGTCATGGGCCCCGACGGGGATATGCTGGGAGCCTTGATACTGGCCGCTCCGCTCGCCAGGATGAAGCAGAATTTCGACCGGCTTTTGAGCGCCACGGTGGAGGCGGGCCGCCGCGCATCAGCGGGAAGCTGACGCGCGGCGGATAGCCTGTCGGCCGAAGGCAAGCTTCAGGCAGGCAGCCCCATGAAGCGCATGCCGTTTTCATACATAACCTTGCGCACATCGGTGGCCGACAGATCCTTGCACGCTTCCTCGGCGAACAGCCGCGGTTCCTCCACGCCCTCTGCATGCGGATAGTCCGATCCCATCAAGACCCAATCGGCGTTGCCGACCTGATCGATGATGGATTTCAGGTCATCCTCCGGATAGGCGACGACGGAAACATGGCGGGCAAAGATGTTGCTGGGCCGATCCTTCAACTGCCCGGCGGGCCAATAGCCGTTCTTCGCAATGCCCCGACACTTGTCCATCTTCACCAGCATGGACGGCACCCATTCGGCCCCATTTTCGGCCGACAGCAGCCTCACATTGGGAAAGCGTTCGAAGAAATTCCAGAAGATGAAGCTCGACAGCGTCTCGATCACCGGCCGTTCCGAATAGCCGTGCATCCATACGAAAGCGGACTGGCGGATGCGCGATTGCTGCATGCCCTCCCCCCACAGCGCCATATGATCCTTCAGGTAAATAGCCTCGGACACATGGAAGACGACCCGGATACCTGCTTCATTGGCGATCGCCCAGAAGGGATCATGGTCGGGATGCGCGGGCGCCTTGCCGTTATAGGGGCCCATCGGCATCAGGATGAGCTTTGCGCCCTTCGCGACCACATCCTTCAGCGCCTTGCAGGCCTCCTCGACATTGTCGAGCGTCATGATGGGGCATGAGAAGATGCGGTCGTTGTAATTATACTTCCACTGGTCGTACATCCAGCCATTATAGGCATTCAACACGGGATAAGCGTAACGCGGATCATCAAGGAAACTGATGGCCGTGATCATGTTGCCGACAAAGAGAATGGATGAACGCACGTCCCAGGCGTCGAGCAGTTTCACCCGCGCTTCGGGTTCCATCATGTCCGCGCTCTTGGGCACGTGCATGTCGATCTCGGCCTTGCCCTCCTTCATGGCGCGCAGCCATTCGTGCAATTTGCCGGGCGCGGGGACACGGCCATCCTCAAAAAGATGGTCGGCGCTGATTTCCACCTTGCGCGGCCCCACATACATGGCGAAGTCGCCGTCCGATCCTGTCTTGAACGTCACGCCATAGCGTTCGGCAGCATCCTGGGGCAGATATTTCGTCCAGGCTTCATCCGTTTCCCAGAAATGCGTGTCGGCATCAAAGATCGGACCGGAATAAACAGGCGAAGTTTCCGTCGCCTTGATTTGTGCAGACATAATCTTCCTTCCCCAAGGTCGTGACGTCATTTCGATATTGTCTGGGCCATGCGACATGAAAGTCGGGTATCCAGTGTCCAAACCTATATAGGCTTGAGCGGATGGCGCGAATATCGACCCGGACCTGCCATCACATAGGCGATGGAGTACCGGCTCCATCAGATGACCGATCACTATATGCTACCTAGCCATAGCGGCAGCGGCATTGTTGACGTGGGCAAGCCGCCGCCCATAGGCCAGACAATCATAATGCATGGAGACATCGGATGGCTGAGTTGGACGAGAAGCAGAAATCGGGCGTCGACTTCATCAGCGGCATCATGGGCGAAGGGTTCGGCAATGCCTTTCGCGACGCATGCACCGCCGATGGCTTTGGCTCGGCCATCCCGCGCATGGCGGCAAGCTGGGCTTTTCATGACGCCTGGCGGCATCAGGGCATTGCTCCCAAGGAAAAGAGCTTGGCCGTCATATCCGCCCTTATTGCCATGCGACAGTCGCTGGAATTGAAAAACCATGTGAAGATCGGCATCGCCAACGGGTTGACTCCGCAGGAGCTGGAAGGACTGCTGGTGCAACTCACCCCCTATGTCGGATTCCCGTGCATCGCATCCGCCACGACGGCGGTTATCGAAGCCATGCGCGAAGCCGGCGTCTCTCCCGACGTCAAGACGTCTGAGGAAAAGGGACTGCTGTGATCGGCGCGACAGCCTTGACCAATCCACATTTTTCCGACCTGCCGAAGACGCTTGACCACACATTGCCGAAGGTCATCGCGCATGTCGCCGCGCGTTATGGCGACACGCCCTTCATCGTCGGGGAGGACGGCACACGGATCAGCTTTGCGCAATTCAAGGAACGGGTCGATGATCTTGCCCGTGCGCTGATCGCCCATGGCGTCGCTTATGGGGACAGGGTCGCGATCTGGGCGCCCAACAGCGCGGAGTGGATGATCGCGGCGGCGGCGGTGGAGAGCATCGGCGCCATCATGGTGCCCATCAACACTCGCTTCAAGGGTGGCGAGGCGCTCTACATATTGGCCAAGACGCGGGCCCGGATCCTGTTCACCGTGACGGGGTTTCTGGGCAATGACTATGCCGCCATGCTGACCCAGGCGGGGGGAGGCCCGGGATCGGCCGGGCCGGTGCGCGATCTGCCGGCGCTAAGCCATATCGTAGCACTGGACGGACCTGGTTTTGACATGTTCCGGCGCGCGCAGGCCGATGAGGCGGAACTTGCCGCACATATTGCGGCCGTGACGCCGGAAACGATCGCGGATATTCTTTTCACCAGCGGCACCACCGGACAGCCCAAGGGCGCGATGCACAATCATGGCCAGGCATTGTGGGTGCCGGCCATCTGGAACGAATCCAATGACCTGCGGGCCGGCGATCGCATGGCCATCGTCAATCCCTTCTTCCACAGTTTCGGCTACAGGTCTGGCTGGATTTCCGCGCTGGTGGCGGGCATCACCGTCTATCCGCTGTCCACATTCGACGCCGAGGCGCTGCTCTCGCTGATCGAGCGCGAAAGGATCAGCGTGTTGATGGGCCCGCCGACGATTTTCCTCTCGCTGATGGACCATCCCCGTTTCGGCGCGTTCGACATTTCATCGCTGCGGGTCGGGCACACTGGCGCTTCCAATGTTCCTGTCGACCTGATCCGCGCCGGAAGGGAAATATTCGGGTTCGACCTGTTCCTGACCAGCTTCGGCCAGACCGAGTGCACGGCGCTCGCCACCGTCAACTATCCCGATGCCAGCTTTGAAACAATCGCGCGGACAGTCGGCAAGCCGCTGCCCGGCGTGGAGCTGCGGATCATCGATGCGCAGGGCAATCCGCTGCCCACGGGCGAGAGCGGCGAACTGCTGATCCGTGGCCCGGTGGTGATGCAGGGCTATTTCGAGGAGCCGGAGCAGACCGCAGCCACGATCGACGCAGACGGCTGGCTTCACAGCGGCGACGTGGGATGCATTGCGGAGGACGGCACGCTGCGCATCCTCGACCGTCTCAAGGATGTCGTCATCGTCGGCGGTTTCAACGCCTATCCGGCCGAGGTCGAAAATATCCTGCGCAAACATCCCGCCATTGCCGATGTATGTATAATCGGCTGGCCCGATGATCGCATGGGCGAAGTCTGCGCCGCCTGCGTCATCCTGAAGGATGACGAAGCGCTGACGCTGGCGGAGCTGACGGCATGGAGTCGCGAGCAGATGGCGAATTACAAGGTGCCTCGCCATCTGTTCCTGATGGATGATTTTCCGCGCACGCCCTTGGGAAAGATCCAGAAATTCCTGTTGCGTGATCGGATCAAGGCCCAGGCCGAGGCCTAAAGCGATTTCCAAGCGATCGGAACCGATCACTGGTTAGGACATCGCGGAACATAAGGAATCCGGAGCGGCAGGCCGCGAGAGCTGAGGGGTGAACGCCCCGTCGCGACAGGTCGAACGCCGGAAAAGCAGATGAGAGGATGGCGATGGAATTCCGGGGCGACTTTTATCAGATCGGCGTGGTGGTTCGCGATATCGACGCGGGCATGGCGCATTATCGGAACCTGCTGGGGCTCGGCCCTTTCTGGCGGCTCGATACCGATTATGAGGGCCGTTATCGCGACTGGCACGGCCGCTTTGCCAACAGGAACGCCTTCACCCGATGGGGCGATGTCTATCTGGAGATGATCGAGCCGCTCATCGGGTACGGCAATGCCAAAGAATGGCTGGAAACACGGGGCGAAGGCATTTTTCACCTCGGCTATGCAGTCGATGATCTTTCGCAGCGGCCCGATGGCGTCGAATGCGTATTCGAAAGCTGGGGCGCGACGATGCCCAATGGCGATCCGGCGGTGATCCACCTCGATACCGTGGATCAACTTGGTTATTTTGTGGAACTGTCGGACCGCGCGCTGGTCGACCGGCTGAACGCCAGGATCGACCAGTTCATCGAGCAAGAGGCAAGAAGCATCTGATCCACGCTATCCGAAGGGCCTCCTATGGCAATAACTGACGGAGTTCATGGTCGAGTGCGGCCTGTCCGAAGCGGGCGGCATAAGCTGTGTTGACGGCCTCCGTCTGGAACCTCACCTCATTGGTGAGGAAAATGAACAGACCCCAGACGATGGAACGCCTGTAATCCAGCCATGCCTCGTCCCAATCCAGAACCGGACCACCTTCCCGCGCCAGCGCGTCGAGATAGATGCGCAGCAGTTCGCCCTCCCATGCGGCCCGATCGGCAAGGTCGGCGGCACAGACGATATGGTAGGAAACTTCATGGTGCCAGGCGGTTTGCGCTACCTGCGCGTCGAAATAGCCGGGCGTGCCGTCCTCCAATATGTACAGATTGCCCAGATGCGTGTCGCCATGAATGAGGCAGCGGGGTTGGGCGCGCTGAATGTCACCGATGGTCATCAGCGCCCGTTCCATCCAGGCACGATCGTGCAACCGCGTGGACACCGCCGCGCCGCGCGGCGAGGCCATATAATGTGCCCAGATATCTGGAACGAGATAGCGGCGCATATACTCCAGTCCCCAGCCGTCGAACCGGCTGGCGATGTCGGCCCAGCGGCCGCCCGTCTGGAAATGGGGTGAAGCCCAGGTCGCTGCATGATAGGCGGCCATGGTTTCCATGCGGCGCGCAATCTGATCGAAGCTGTGCGGACGCAGCGCATCGCAGAAATCGACGCCGGGCCGCTTCAGATCCTCCATGATGACGATCGACTGGTGGGAATTCGGGTCCGTTCCGGCAAAATAGGCGCGTGGCGAAGGCATGGGGATCAAGGGCTGAATATCGGCGTAGAAGCGCGTTTCATTGGCGTACATCGCAGCCATCTTCGGACTGTGCTCCTCAAAGCCGCCTTTGACGATCAGGGTTTCGCCGATCTGTTCGGCACCCTCCCCCTCCACAGTCAGCCGGACGCGGATCTTGGTCGAGGTCCCAAGGATGATATCGACGATCTGCGAGTCGCTCACCGACACGCCGGGCAGTCGCTGTCGCAGAGCGCGAGTCAGCCACGCGCTGTTGATCTGCTCCGGCGTCAACGGCAGCGGCAATGCGTCAGCAGGATAAGCCTTGTTCATGAAACTCTCCGTCGTCCTTTTGGCGCAGAATGCCAGACAGCAACGCGCAAGAAAAAGGGGGCGCAGAACTCTGCGCCCCCTTGATGCTTTCACCCTGATCCAGGATCAGAATTTGAAGCCCACCTCGATGCCATAGGTGCGCGGCTCGCCGTAGACGCTGTTCTGGAAGCCCAACCCCTCGGCGATGAGTCCCAGCACGCCGATGCGATAGGTTTCGTTGAGCGCATTGTTGACGAAGGCGGCGACCGAAGCGCCCGACCCGCCGACATTGTTGAGTTCGGCACGCAAGTTGATCAGCGAATAGGCTGGCTGAACGCCCTGAATCTCGAAATCGTCAAGATAGATCTTGCTGCGCCACGTGTAGTTCATGATGAAGTTGAGCTGGCCCAGATCTTCGCTGACCGGCGGCGAAATCGTCGCCGTGGCGCCCAGCTGATGCTTGGGAACGCCGCGCTGCTCGAACTCGGTCAGACCATTGGCCAGCACGACGCGGCCTGCCCGGATCTTGACCTTCGTGTAGGAATAGAAGGCCGCGAGCGAGAAGGTGTCGGTGCTGAAGTTCGCCTCGAACTCGCCACCGACATTGCGCTGCTTGGCGGTATTGTCGACGATGGTGAAGACATTGCCGTCGACGAAAGTGGCGCGCTGTTTCTGCACATCGCTGCCATCCTGACGGAACAGCGCCGTGCTGGTGGTCAGGCGACCGCCACCCAACCGATGATTGGTCTTCAGGCCGATTTCATATTCGTCGACGAATTCGGGGAGGAAGGGTGCCAGCGTGACCACACCGGTTGCCCGAGTCGAAAAGCCACCCGCCCGGAAACCATGACGATAAGACGCATAGGTCGTCACTTCCGGCGTAGGTTCATATTGCAGGGTCGCGTCGTAGGTCCATTCCTTGAACGACTTGCTGTTGGTGAAGGCGCATGGCCCGGTCTGGCGGACGGTGGTGTCATAGCCCGCCGGGACGACCGGGTTGAAAGTACAACGGCCGAAGGTACCGTCCGCATTGGGATAGTTGGGCTGCGACGGCGACACGGTGATTTTCCGCTTGTCGTAATTGTAGCGAAGACCGCCCGACAGGCTTACCTGATCCGTGACCTTGAAGGTGCCCGCAACAAAGGCGGCCGCGGTTCGTGCATAGCCTTCACCCGGATTGCTGGTGACGAAGAGCGACGCGTCGGTCGTCGCCGGATTGAGGCCTGCCGCCAGGATGTTCAGCTGAGGCAGGGTGTTGGCGAGCGAGCCGTCAATACCCTTTTCCTCGAAATAATAGCCGCCGGCGATCAGATCGAGCCGATTGTCGAACATCTTGGCCTGGAGTTGCAATTCTTCCGAAATATTGCGTGAGCGCGAATATTGATAGGGCGCAATCAGGAACGCCGGGATGCCATCATAGTCCTGCACGATATCCCGACGCTGCTTGCGGTAGCCAAAGATGTTCTTCAGCGTCAGGCTATCAGATAGTTCCCAGGTCGTCTTGTTCGTGATTCCCCAATTCTTGATGCTTTCGCGCGGCAGCCCGAACACGTCGAGATTGCTGCCGTCGCCCGAACCGGAATTGAGCGTGTAGCGTTGCGTGCGGAAAAGCCGCTGCGCTTCGGCAAACTGCCCCGGAATATCGGCCAGGTTGGCATATCTGCTGAGAGCCGAGGGATAGCTGATGGAGGTCAGGAAGGAAGCGGTGCCGTTTTCGCGCGACTTGAACCAATCGAACACGGTCAGCGACTCAATGCCATTGCCCGGCGACACGAGTGCCGACACGCGGAAGGTGTCGTAATTCTGGTTATCGAGACGCAGTCCGCTGCCTATGTCGTGCGCCCAGCCGTCACGCTCGCGGGTCTTCCCCGAAACGCGCAGGGCAACGGAATCGCCGACCGGAACGTTCACCATCCCGTAGATATCGTGCATGTCGTAATTGCCATATTGGCCACGAACTTCGCCCGCGAACTCGCCCAGCTTCGGATGGGCAGGCTCGACCAGCACCGCGCCGCCGGTCATGTTGCGGCCGAACAGCGTGCCCTGCACGCCCTTCAGAACTTGGACCGATTCAAGGTCATACAGGCTGTTCCCAAAGCCGTAGGGGCGCGGCTGCACCACTTCGGCGAAATAGGTGCCCACCGGCGGATCGGTGAAGAGCTGCGTTTCCTGCGTCCGCTGGCCGCGCAGCGAAAAGGCAATGGTGTTGCGCTGGCTCTGCGCGCTGGTGATCGAGAGCGAAGGGGTGCGGTATTGCAGGCCCTGAACGTCGGTCACGCCCGACCGCGAAAGCTGCTCGCCCGAAATGGCCGAGACAGAGATCGGAACATCCTGCAGCGCCTCGTCGCGGCGGCGCGCGGTGACCACAATGTCCCCGGTCGACACGCCGTCGGTCTGCGGCGACGCGGCATCCTGAGCAAAGGCGGGTGCGGAAACGAACAAAACCGCGCAAGTCGCGGCAAGATAGCGTCGATAGGTCATTGCATCCTCTCAGGGACTGATGGAACCGGCCTATAGCTTTGCTTTGAAGCCGGCGAACGGATGAACGCCAGCTAGCGCCATTTCCCGCTCGGCCAAACCCCTGATTGGCGGATGTTATGGATCATCAGATAGGCGATCTTGCATATGCGCTGGAATAGGGAAGATGATTTAAGTGGTCCGTTGTTTTCAGGACACAGTTCCAGCGTCATTTTTTCCGGCTTTATTTTCAGATGATTATATAATCCATATCTTTTCGGCAAAATGTTGCATCAACGTTTAAACCGGATGCTTTTTTCCGGGCATGAGGATGTTTTTAGTCAACTATTGATCCTGCGCGACCAGGCGCCACGACGCGCATCAATCTGCGCGAGACGTTCTTCCCGGCTCAGCCGGGCAATATCATCGGGCAGATGCGCATCAACCTGCTCGAATGGCACGATGTCGAGCCAGTGGACTGGTCCCCCGCCCTGTACCCTGTCCGGCAGCCCCTGCCAGCGGATCATCGGCAACAGGTCACGCAATCCGTCAGTCTGTACCCAGTTGGCGATGCCCGGATCGCGCGCCGACACAACTGTCGTGATCAATCCGTCACCGCCGGGCGCGGCCTGCATGGCGGACAGGCCACTTTGCAGGCGATGCGCATCCACCGATCGATACCACCACATGGCCAGTTGCAGGCTGTTATAGGCAGCGCCTGCTGGATCGAAGCGGATTATGGCCGCCTGGTCATCCTCCAGATGCAGGCGGCCAAGGCTGCTTGCCTGCGTGACGAGGCCGCCGACGCTGGCCGTCCTCAAAGGCGGAGGCATGCTGTTGATCGCATGCCCTGCCGACAGGCGGAAGAACCAGTAATAGAGGGGCACCTCCTCCCGCGCGCGACGCAGCGCCTCCTCCAGACGCTGTTCGAAGGACATGGGAGAGACGGCAGGCGCATCGATCCGCTCGATCCCGAGGATCAAGGGGGTTTCCCTTTCCCAATCCATCATGGAATCCCGCACGAACAGGAATTTGACGCGCGGATTGGTGGTCATGTGATTGCGCCGCCCGGCGGCAGGCTGGTCATCGATCGTGATGGCGAAGCCGCCGTCGTCCCCGACATCGATTCCGGGGATCTCGACCGTCTGCGTCGTGATCGACGTGCCCCAATTCTCCACCAGCGTGAAGGATATATGCGCCGGGCAGGCATTGATGACCTTGCCGGTAATCCGATAGCGACCGCCATGGGCGATGCCCGCCAGCCGATAGCAGTTGTCCGGATTGTCTCCCCCCATGCGCGCATCGGGCACGGCCGCACCATTCCAGCAATGGCCCGGCATGAAGTTGCGCACGAAACGGGGACGAACGGGGTCGCGGGCCGCAGCCTTGAAAAGATAATTGCTCATCCAGGCGTCCATCGCACCGTCGAAAAGCGGCTCGACCTCCAGCGGCACGTCACTGCCGTGACCCACGCGCCAAAGCTGCGCGCAATGATTGCGCGCCGCCCTGGTCGCCGCCTCGTCCCACATGGCGCGGACCTCCGCTTCGGCAGCGAATTGATCCTCATTGGCGACAGGATTGGTCATCAGCCCTCCTCCAGGATCAGCATCCGGCATGGTGGAGCCTCAGGCCCGGGCGAACCGGCCCAGCCCGAAGCGCCGCGAATAACCCTCGAACGCCGTTTCGATCATCTCGCGGCTGAGGCCGAAGGGTTCCAGGGCGTAATCATAGCGGCCATAGCGATTGGAAGCATTTGCCGGATCGGCCAGCCACGTCCGCATCCGGCTGTCGAATTCGGGCGTGTAATCCATTTGCCAGTGGCCATAGGCTCGCCGGATCACATCCACGGGGTCACTTGTCAGGTCCTGGAAATCGACATGGAAAATGCGAGGATCGTCAACCAGCGGATTTTTCATCGTTTCGGCCAGCGATGCCGCGATGCTTTCGACAAAGGCTGGACCGAGGGCCTGAAAATCCATCTGCCAGTTGGTGATACCGCCATAAAGCACCGCCGTGATCGCCATGATCGAGGGATGGACCTGAACCGGGTCGCGATGCGGCCAGATGCACAGCGCGTCGGGATAGGCCTCGAACAGCGCATCCAGCGCGAACTGGTGGTATATTCCCTTGGCTACCCAATGGCCGGTCGGCTGCTGCCACTGCAAATGTTGCAGGAACTGGCGATGGAAGCTGTACGCCGCGGCGATATTGCTGGCGTCCAGGATCATCGCCAGCGCCGGCAGCTTGTACAATAGCGACGGATAGGCGTTCTGAAAGTCGAGGGTGAAGATTTCCTCGCATTCGATCGGGCAATGGCCGCGCTTGTCCCAATAGGGGTGAAGCGTGAGCAGGCCGGGCGCGCGCATCAGCAGCTCGTCCAGTTCCCTGGCCGTGAGTTCTATCCGCTCCGGCGTTACCGGCACTTCGCCTGGCGGCGGGCTTGGCGAATGGCTATGCCACCAGAGCGGGGTACGCGCGCCGGGGTCCTCGGCCAGCAACGAATGGATGAGTGTCGTGCCGGTCCGGCCGAAGCCGATGACGAAAATGGGCCGCTCTATCTTTTCCTCTGCGATGGCGGGAATGCGTTTCCGGTCCGCCGCGAGCCGCAGGCGAGTCGAAAGCAGCTTGCGCAGTTGCAACTCGACATCCGACTTCTGTTCGGGACGCAGGGGCGGCTGTTCGTTGAGCCAGCCCGTGAACCGTTCCACCCTGCCGACAAGAGCGGGATCGAGCGCATCGAAATTGCCGGCGATTATCTGAGACGTGCGGATGAGCGCTGCTGCATCTATGCCGCTCGACAGGTCAGCAACGGTTCCCACATTTTCCGATCGGCTGCGCATCACCCCTCCTGACTAGTTCACCTGGATTTGCATATGCTGGAGCAATAGGCGCCTGAAAGTCAATTAAACTGGATATTATCACATGGGCGAACGATAATGATGAGAACGTTCGTTCCTATCCTGCTCCGCGACCAGCGCTTCTGCGATATTCAGTGATTCTATCATCGCATGATATTGCTGCTCGCTGAGCGCGGTGGGCCAGAGGATATGCGGAGCGGAGCGGTCGAGCTCGACCAGCCTGGTGAGCGCGGCGTGGCCTGCCTCCGTCAATTCGATGAACAAACCGCGCCGATCGTCCGGATTGGGCACCCGGCGAATAAAGCCCAGCGCCTCCAGCCGATCGACCCGCTTGGCGACGCCTGCAAGCGACATCAGGAAATAATGTTTGAGCGCGGTGGGCGCGATGCGATGGGGCGGTCCCACGCGGTACAGGGCATCGAGCAGGAGCACGTCGCCGGATGTCAGCCCTTCCCGCGCGGCCGACAGTGTCATGTGCCGTTCCATGCTCCGGGCCAGGCGCAACAGGCGCGTCGTGACGGAGTAGGAGCGAACCAGCAGCGGATCATAGTCTGTCGCCCAGGCAGCCAGAGCCGCCTGAAGCGGGTCGGCCGCGGTGGGCGCCGGAACCTCGTCGACCTGCACCTGCGGATCGGGCAGGATGCGAAAGGCCGGTCCGGGCGCCAGTCGCCGGTCGGCCGACCAGAGCAATATGCCCGCCTCTATCAGCTGATCGACGCGCCGGGATGCCGATGATTTGCTGGCATAATCCCACAGCCTGGCAAGGCCCGCCATGGATGGGATGGTGCGGTGCACCGCATAATGCACTTCGAGAGCGGCGCGGCATGCCTCCACGCTGCGCTCGCCTTCTTCAGTCCTGGCCCGTCCCGTCATGGCACCACAAAGACACAGGGTGAGGCGATCCGCAAGAGCCTGGTCCGGCCCTCAACCGCGTGATCCCTTGCAGAGCTTAGCCGAAGATGCTGTCGCCAAAGCGTTCGCCATGCTGGATCAGGTCACCATATTGTTTTTCCATGCACATCAACCGGCGAAAATAATGGCCGATCGCATATTCATCGGTCAGCCCATAGCCGCCATGGACCTGAATGCCATTGCGCGAGACTGTCTGCCCCGCCTCTCCGATGACAAGGCGCGCGGCGGAAAGCGCGGCCGACCGCGTCGCCTCATCCTCATCCGCATTGGCCAAGGCGTGGTAGAGCATCGAACGCGCCTGATGGGCGGCGACGAAATTATCGGCCATGATATGCTGGATCGCCTGAAAGGAACCGATGGCGACCCCGAACTGCTTGCGCTCCTGCACATAGGCGCCACAGACCTTGTTCGCGGCTTCCATCGCGCCGACCGCCTGCGCCATCAGCGCGATCGAGGCACGATCGATGGCCTCGCGCAGCACCGCCGCGCCGCGATTACCGCCGATCAGCAGAGCCGCGGACGGGAGCGTCACGTCGGCAAGGACGATGTCGGAGGCGCGTGTGCCATCGACCAACGCATAGGATTCAACCGAAAGGCCGGGCGCATCGGCGGGCACGAGGAACAGGCCGACGCCCTCTTCCCCCTCCAGACGGGCCGAGACGATCAACTGCCCCGCGCTGGGCGCATCGAACGCCATGATCTTCGTGCCGGACACAATATATCCGTCATCGGAACGGCGGGCGCTGGTACCGGTCACCTCGACGTCGAGCGGATGAGCGCCATTTTCCTGATGCGCAAGCGCGATGCGCAGCGTGCCGCCCGCAACCTCGCCCAACAGGTCCAGCGCCCGCGCTTCGTCCGCGGATTGCTTGAGCACATGCCCCCCAAGCACGATCGTGCTGATATAGGGTTCGGTCGCCAGCGCCTTGCCCAGCGCAATGTTGAGCAGCGCAATATCCTCTATCGTGCCGTCCAGACCACCCGCTGCTTCCGGCACCGGCAGGGCAAGCCATCCCAGCTCCGCAAACTGCATCCAGCGTGCCTCGTCAAAGCCCGTCGCGCTCGATCGCTGATGCCGCCAATATTCGACGTCGGCATTTTCAGACAGCAACCGTTCGGCGCTGTCCAGAAGCATCGTCTGAATGTCGGACTTCGCGAAATCCATTGTTCCTGTCTTCCTGTCAGAGGCCGAAGGCGAGCTTGGCCAGAATATTCTTTTGGATCTGCTTCGACCCGCCATAGATGGTCGCCGCCCGGTTGATCAGCGCCACCGTCGTTCGGCCGGGGGCATAATCGGCCCACACATCCGTGGGCGCAGGGGGAGGCGCAGGGGCCACATCGAAGAAGCGCAGCGCCTTCGCGCCCAAGGCGTCGACCTGCAACATGGTGATTTCCTGTTGCAGTTCGGAACCCCGGATTTTCAACACGGAGGCGGCGGCAGCCTCCGGCGCGTCGAATTCCTCATGCGCCAGCACGCGCAGAACCGACCATTCCAGCGCAAGCAGATCTGCCTCCGCTCTGGCGAAACGGGCGCGGAAGGCAGGGTCGTCAGCGACGCGGCGGCCTCCTGTCATTTCGCCGAGCGCGATGTCCTTCGCGCGTGCCAGTTCACGCTTGCTCCAGTAGATAAAGCTCGACGTGGTGCGCTCATGCTCCAGCAGGAACTTGGCGTAGGTCCAACCCATACCCGGTTCCCCGATCAACTGGTCGGCTGGAACCTCGACATTGTCCAGGAACACTTCGCACAGATGCGCTTCGCCGTTGATCTGCGGGATCTGGCGCACGGTGACGCCCGGCGTATCCATCTTGATGATGAGGAAGCTGATGCCGCGCTGCGGCTTCACATTCTTGTCGGTGCGGACCAGGAAAAAGCCCCAGTCCGCGTGGGCGGCGCCGCTGGTCCAGATCTTCTGCCCGTTGACGATATATTTGTCGCCGACCAGTTCGGCGCTGGTGCGCAGCGAAGCGAGATCGGAACCCGACCCCGGTTCGGAAAAGCCCTGCGCCCACATGGTCGCGCCTTCGCGGATCATGGGCAGGAACCTGTCCTTCAGATAACCGGAACCATAGGTATAGAGCACCGGTCCCAGCATATGCGTGCCGCCCCAGTCGAATTCAGGGGCGTCGGCCTTGTACAGTTCCTCATTGAAGATGAAGAGCTGCATCGGTGTCCAACCGCAACCGCCAAACTCCACCGGCCAGTGCGGCACGGATCGGCCATGAGCGTTGAGGATGCGCATCCATTCCAGCAGATCGGGCACGGCGGCGTTATTGGCAACCTTGCGACGCTGACGTTCCTTCATCTCAGCGGGCAATACGCTGTCGATAAAGGCGCGCACTTCCGTCCGGAAGGTCTGAAGATCGGGATCGAGGCGCAATTCCATCGGATCGGCTCCGGCTATCTGTATGGTGATTGGAATGTCCATGGCCTGCACCGCCAAGGGGTGCAAGCAGCATGGGCCGCGGCATCATCCATGCGATGGTGCGACAGTGTGATTTGACAGCAGGACGACCGTCATGATGAAGATCATACATGCAAAATGCAGAAACAACAGATGCGCATTGCGATTGCGACAGCCTGATATGGATTTCAGGCGCCACCGAGGGCATAGGATTGGGCCTGGCGCGCAATGTTCCTTATGTCAACGCGCGCGTCGTCAACTTGTCGCGACGGCCCCATCCCGACCATGAGAGCGTCTTCCTGGACCTCGCTGATCCGGCAAGCTGGAATGATGTCGGCTCTCATTTTGCCGACAACCTCAGCCGGTTCCGCGGCTCCCGCGCGATCTTCATCCAGAATGCGCACATGAAGGGGATGACCGGCTTTGTCGGAGAGGTCGCGCCCGACGATTATGCCCGCGACATTGTCGCCAATGTCGCCGCGCCCCTGCGGCTGGCGGAAATGTTCGTGCGCGCGGTCGGGGAGAGCGGCTTTGCCGGAGAGGCGGGGCTGGTCCTCATGTCCTCTTCTTCCGCCCGTTCACCTACCATAGGACAGAGCGTCTATTGCGCGGGCAAGGCCGCCCAGGAAATGTGGGTTCGCGTTACCCGCAGGGAACTGGCGCTGCGCGGAAAGGACAATATCTGGGTGACGGCAGTGCGGCCGGGATTTGTCGACACGGCTCTTACCCGCCATGTCGCCGCCATGGCCGACAGCGACTATCCCATTGCATCGCAGATGCGCAGGCAGATGGAACTGGGCATCGGCGTCATGGACATAGACACAGCCGCGCGCCAGATCTGGGATGCACTGCCCACCGACCAGTCGCTCCTGCTGTTTGGGGAGCAGGTGCGCCAACCGAGCTGAACAGCTCCATCCGGGCGAAGTGAAAGGGCGATCTTCGTCAGGTTTCGGCAAGGATCATGTCGGAACCCTTTTCCGCGATCATCATCGTCGCCGCATTGGTGTTGCCTGAGACGACAGCGGGCATCACAGAGGCATCGACGACCCGCAGGCCTTCCACGCCGTTGACTTTCAGCTTTCCGGAAACGACCGCGTCCGGCCCCACGCCCATGGCGCAGGTCGACGCCTGATGATAGCCGGTCGACCCGCTGGAGCGGGCAAAGCCCAGTAGTTCCTCGTCGCTCTGCAATGCCGCGCCCGGCGTCAGTTCATGATCGAAATAGGGGGCAAGGGCAGGACTTTCCATGACGCGGCGTGCCCAGCGCAGACAACCGACCTGCGCCCGGCAGTCTGCTTCGGCCGAAAGGAAATTCGGCCTGATCGCCGGCGCGTCATGGAAATCGCCGCTCCTGATATGGATCGAGCCCTTTGACTGCGGCCGCATCACATAACCGCCCACCGTGATGCCGGGCAGCTTTTCCATCGTCATCGCGCCCTTCAGCGCGAGCGCCTCGAAATCAACCGTCGCGGGGCTGGCGAAGAATTGCAGATCGGGCAGGTCGAACGACGGATCGGACTTGAGGAATGCGGTCAGATTCGAGCCGCCCAGCGCCAGCAGACCCGTCCGGTTCATGGCAAAACGCAGCATCTGCCCCACCAACGGCAAGCCACGCGACATGGCGTTGAAGCTCGCAGCACCCGGTTTGAGGCGGGCGCGAACCATCGCCGCATAATGATCCTGGAGATTTTCACCGACATTCGGACTGTCGACAAGCGTCGTAATGCCCAGCTCCCGCAGCCGCTCGCCCTGCCCTATGCCTGACAGCTCCAGCAATTGGGGGGAATTGATCGCACCGCCCGACAGGATGACCTCTCGGCGCGCGCGCACCTGCCGGATGCGGCCGCCCTTCCAATATTCGATGCCCACGGCTTTCCTGCCTTCGAACAGGACGCGCGTGGCATGCGCGTGAATGATGACCTGGAGATTGGGCCGCTTCATCGCCGGATGCAGATAGGCAACGGCCGCCGATACGCGCATGCCCTTATAGGCGTTGAGCCGGATACGGGCCACGCCTTCCCGGGTGGTGCCGTTCAGATCGTTGGAGATCGGGGCACCAGCTTCCTCGAAGGCCCTGGTCATAACATCCAGCATGGGATGTCGGATCGGCACGTCGCTTATCTTGAGGGGGCCGACCGGCCGGTCGCTGCCGACATCCGCGCCCTGCTGATTTTCGATCTTGCGAAAATAGGTTTCGGCGTCTTCCCATCCCCAACCGGTCAGTCCCCTTTGCCGCCAGCCGTCATAATCCTCCGGCAGGCCACGGACCCAGATGATGCCGTTGATGGAAGAGGAGCCGCCCAGAACCTTGCCACGCGGGAACACATGCCGCCTGCCGTCCGATCCCGGATCGGGTTCGGTCATATAGTTCCAATTGACGCGAGGATCCTTCAGCATCCTGGTGAAGCCTGCAGGCACGTGAATGTTCATCGTGCTCATCGCCTGCGCGGGGTTGAGAAGATTCTGCAGCGGCCTGTCGTCGCCGCCCGCCTCCAGCAGCGCAACCTTGTGACGGCCGTTCGCGCTCAGCCGGTTGGCGAGCACGCAGCCGGCCGATCCGGCGCCGACGATGACATAATCGGCTTCCGCCTCCACGACGCTGTGCGCCTCGACCATGATGGCTTTCTCCTTTCCCAAGCTGCTGTGCATAGCGGGGAAGCGCAAAGGGTGTACAAGCCTTGTGCGGACCTTGACGACGAACATCGCTCTTATGATGGCTGGACTTGCGCCATCGAAATCGGGCCGCTGGCAACGCTATGATTGCATCGGAACAAGGTCTGGCCAAGGATGAGGACAAAATGACGGGGCTTTTCTCGCTTGCAGGCCGCACGGCGATGGTCACGGGCGCCTCTCGCGGCCTGGGCCGGGCGATCGCGCTGGGGCTTGCGGAAGCCGGGGCATCGCTTGTCCTTGCCGCGCGCGACGCCGCAAAACTGGAAGAAACGGCCGAGAACATCCGTGCGGCAGGCGGTCAGGCGCGAACGATCGCCTTCGACCTGGCGGATCTGGAAGCTGTGCAGAACGCGACCGAGAGGCTGAACGCCGAAGAGCCCGGCATCGACATACTGGTCAATAATGGGGCTATCGGCGGATGGGGGCCGCTCCACCAGTCCACCCTGGCGCATTGGGAAAACATGTTCGATGTGAACGTATCGTCCATGTATCTGCTGTGCCGCGACCTGTCTAAGGGAATGGTGGCGCGCAAATGGGGGCGGATCATCAATTTCGCCTCCTATGTGTCCGACACGGGGCGGCCCAACCTGTCCGCCTATGTCGCCAGCAAGCATGCGGTTCTCGGCCTGACGCGATCGATCGCGGCGGATCTGGCCCCCCATGGCGTGACCTGCAACGCCATAGCGCCCGGCTTCTTCGACACGGACATGGCCGCGCCCACGGTCGGAAACCCGGCGCGGGCGAAAATCTTCCGAAGCGCCATAGCACTGGACCGTTTCGGCGATCCGAAGGAGATGGTCGGCCCGGTCCAGTTCCTGGCGTCCGATGCGTCGGGCTATATCACCGGCCACATGCTGCCGGTGGACGGCGGCGTCGCCAACATCCTGTCGCTGCCCGTCGTTGTCGAGACCTGACCAGCGTCCCGCCCATATTTGCCGTATCCTGAAGGAACTTCGCATGACCGATACGCTCGTCAATCTCGCAAGCCCGGAGAAGCTGTTCATTGGCGGCGGCTGGACCAATTCTTCCGGGTCCGATGGAATAGAGATCATCTCCCCCGCCACCGAGGAGAAGGTGGGCCGCGTCGCCAAGGCAACGACTGCGGACATGGATCGCGCCGTCGCGGTCGCGCGCGATGCCTTCGACAATGGCCCGTGGCCGCGTATGACCGGCCCGGAACGTGCCGTCTATCTGCGTCGCATCGCCGGTGAGATGGCCAAGCGGAGCGACGATTTCGCGCGCGCCTGGTCGATGCAGGTGGGCATGCCCTATTCGCAGTCGTCGATGACCGCGCCCTTCATGGGCGGCTATTACACCTACGCCGCCAATCTTGCCGAAAAGGGGTTTGAGGAGGTGCGGCCCGCACTGGCTGGCGGCCATGCCATTGTCGTGCACGAGCCGGTGGGCGTGGTCGCCGCCGTGGTGCCGTGGAACGCCCCGCTCGCCACCCTTTCGCTCAAGGTGGCCTTCGCGCTGGCCGCCGGCTGCACGATCATAGCCAAGCCATCGCCCGAAACGCCGCTGGAAGCACTGATCCTGGCCGAATGCATTGCAGCGGCAGGCGTGCCGGAGGGCGTCTTTTCCGTACTGACGGCCGATCGTGACGTCTCCGATCATCTGATCCGGCATGAAGGAGTGGACAAGGTCAGTTTCACGGGTTCGACCGCCGCAGGCCTTAATATCGCCTCGATCGTCAGCGCGCGGTCGGGACGCATCACGACCGAGCTGGGCGGCAAGTCCGCCGCCATCGTCCTGGACGACGCCGACATCGGCAAGGTCGTGGAAGGCATCATGCCGAACCTCGTCGGGCTGTGCGGCCAGCAATGCGCCGCGTTCAGCCGCATATTGGTACCCCTGTCTCTGAAGGGCGCAGTGGAGGAGGCCATGGCCGCCGCAATGCAATATGTGCAGGTGGGCGATCCCTTCGTCGAAACCACGCAGATGGGCCCGCTCGTCACCCAGCGCCAGCATGGCCGCGTCTTCGACTATATCCGGCAAGGCAAGGCGCAGGGCGCCCGCATCGTCACCGGCGGCAATCGCCCGACGCATCTCGACAGGGGCTGGTTTGTGGAACCGACGCTGTTCACCGACGCCAGCAATGACATGACCATCGCCCGCGAGGAGATTTTCGGACCCGTCGGCACGATCATCGCCTATGGCAGCGAGGAAGAGGCCATCGCCATCGCCAACGACAATATCTACGGGCTGTCGGGCGGCGTCTTCACCCAGGATGTCGAGCGCGCCTATCAAGTCGCCCGGCGCATTCGAACCGGCAATTTCGGCCATAATGGCCGCGTCATCGATTACACCATCCCCTATGGCGGCTTCAAACAGTCCGGCGTGGGCCGCGAAGGCGGAGTGGAGGGACTACACGGCTTCACGGAGGTCAAGGCTGTCTTCATGCAGGAACTGCCTGCTCATCTGAAGGCCTGATCGCCCTTGCCACCCCCGGCGCGAACGGAGAGGCCCGACAACAGCAGCGACTGGCCCGACAATTATGGTCCTGCCAGCGCCTGGTGGACGGTGTTCATCCTGACGATCTTCCAGATCGTGTCGATGATCGACCGACAGGTCATATCGGTGCTGATCCCGGAAATGCGGGCGGACCTTGGCCTCAACGATTTCCAGATCAGCCTGGTTCAAGGCCTTTCCTTCGCTCTGTTCTACGGACTTATGGGATTGGTGATCGGTGGGTTGGTCGATCGCTATTCTCGGCGCGCAATCATGTTCGCGGGCATAGTGGTCTGGTCGCTAGCAGCAGCGGGCACGGGGCTGGCGCGCAGCTACCACGAGTTGTTCGCTGGTCGCCTGCTGGTCGGCGCGGGTGAGGCGGCGGTATCGCCGGCGGGGCAGTCGCTCCTGTCGTCCATCTTCCCCCGGCACCGGCTGACCACCCCGATCGCCTGTCTTTCCGTGTCCGGCGTCATCGGCATATCGCTGTCATATGCGCTTGGCGGCAATCTGCTCGCCCTATTTTCGGCGCAGCCGCTGGGCGGCCCGCTCTCTGGCCTTGCGCCATGGCGGCAGGTGCTGGTGGTGACGGGCCTGCCGGGCGTGCTGATCGCCTTCCTGGCGTTCGCCTTTCGGGAACCGAAGCGCCGCAGCCTGACCCCGCCGGACCGGCGGGCGGCGACCTGGGGCGCGTTCTTCCGCCATATCGGCACGCATCCGCGGCTAATGCTGGGCTTGATCCTGGGATCGGCGGTGATGGCAGTCGCCATACAGGGCACCATGGTGTGGACCCCAACCTATGCCCGTCGGGTGCTCGGCGCGAGCGCGGCGGACGTCGGAACAATGATGTCGTTCGCGGTCGCGTTGGGCGGTATCATCGGTGGCCTGTCGCTCGGCCTGTTCATCGACCACCGTTTCGCGCGTGGTACCCGCGACATGGCGCTGCGACTGCTGTGCGGCTTCTGCATCGCCATTCCTCCTTGCCTGGCCGCTGCCTTTGCGCTCGGCAATTTCACGCTGCTGTTCGGCGCGATCACACTGATGATGATGACCATGGGTTCAAGCTATGGCCCGACCATGGCCGCCGTGCAGATGATCGCCCCAGTGGAGATGCGCGGTCGGTTCGCCGCGCTGATGGTGCTGGCTTCCAATCTGTGCGGCTATGCGCTGGGGCCGATGCTGATCGGCTTTCTGACGGATTATGTCTTTGGCGATCCCATGAAGCTCGGCTGGTCGATCATCACCTGCCTCCTGACCGCGGGGCCGCTCGCGGCATGGATGGTGTGGTCGGCGCGCGGCGACTTCCTGCGCCGTCTGGATCAATGAGGACAGCCATCACAACCGCGCTTATGTCGCGGCCGTTCTTCCTTCAAAGGCACGTTCGGCCCATGCTGCCATGCGGCATCGGCAAAGCACTGAAAAGGCCATCATGACGACGACTATTCCCGCCCTTATGCGTAGCGCAGCCGCGCGCCACGGCGACCGACCTGCCCTGGTTTCGCAGACAGACGGAGCGATCAGCTATCGCGAACTCGACCGCCAGGCCGATCTGGTCGCAAAGGCGCTGATCGCGGATGGCGCCCAGCCGGGCGACCGGGCCGTCATCTGGGCGCCCAATATGTGGGAATGGGTCGCCATAGCCATCGGCATCCAACGCGCCGCCGGCGTCATGGTGCCGCTCAACACGCGCCTCAAGGGCGGCGAGGTGTCCGACATCGTGCGCCGGGGCAAGATCCTGCGCCTGTTTTCCATCGGCAATTTCCTTGGCCGCTATTATCCGGCCATGCTGAAGGACGAGGCGATGCCCGAACTGCGCCGCCGCATCGTGCTGCGTGCCGAACCGCAGCAATTGGGCGAAGGCGAAATCCGGTTCGAGGATTTTCTCGCCCTGGCCGACAGCAGCAGCGATGCACAGCTTGCCGAGCGCGAAGCAATGGTGAAGCCCGACACGCTGGCTGATCTCATGTTCACGTCCGGTACCACGGGAGCACCCAAGGGCGCTTTGTTCGATCACCGCCGGTCGCTGGGTGGAGGTCAGGCCTGGGTGGACATTGCGCGGCAGACGGCGGACGACCGCTATGCCGCCTTTGGCCCCTTCTCCCACAATGCTTCCTACAAGGCGGGCTGGGTCGCGTCATTGATCGCGGGCAGCACGCTCTATTGGCCCGAAGCCTATGATCCGGCCAGCGTCCTGGACCTGGTGGCGAAAAACGGCATCACGGTCATGCCCGCCCCGCCCACCGTGTTCCAGGAGATGCTGGCCTTTCCCAACTGGCGCGACTGGGACATTTCCAGCTGGCGATTCATGTCGACGGGATCGACCGTGGTGCCGATCGAACTGATGAAGCGGCTTCAGGCGGAAACCCCGATCCAGGAGATCAGCACCGGCTATGGCATGACCGAATGCTGCGGTTCCGCCACGCACACCCGGCCGGGCGATCCGATGGAGCGCATCGCCTATACGGTCGGCACGGCGATTGCCGGCACGGAAATCCGGATTGCCGGACCGGATGGCCGCGCTTTACCGGTGGGCGAGCCGGGAGAAGTGCTGATCCGCGACAACAAGTTGCTGATCGAATATCTGGACAATCCGGAGGCGACCTTATCCACGCTGGACGCAGAGGGCTGGCTGCATTCGGGCGATGTCGGTTGCCTTGACGCGGACGGCTATCTGAAGCTTACCGACCGGCTGAAGGACATGTACATCGTCGGCGGTTTCAACGTCTATCCGGCCGAGATCGAGAAGCAGATGTCCGGTCTGCCGGGAATCCATCAATCCGCCATCATCGGCGTACCCGACCAACGGCTGGGCGAGGTGGGGCATGCCTTCATCGTGCGTTCGGCCGGTTCGTCGATCACTGCAGAGGAAGTGATCGGCTGGGCAAAGGCCAATCTCGCCAATTACAAGATCCCCCGCGGGGTCACCTTCCTGGACGCCCTGCCGATGAATTCCACCGGCAAGGTGATCAAGTTCGCGCTGAAGGAACTTTACAGGACCCTGTGATCCTCATCCGCTGGCAGCATGAACCGGTCTGATTGTCAGGCTGCAACCTCGGGCCTTTCGAACTGGCGCAGATAATCGAAAAGGCCGGCAGGAGTCGGCTTTTTCGCCGGATCATACCAGGGCAGCAAATTCTTGAGCAATTGCGGGAAGAAGACCCTTCGCTGAAAATTGTTGAGCGCCTTGATGTCACGGTCAAGGGCGGCTTGCTCCACTTTCGTCATGGCCCTGCGGTCCTGTTCGATCAGATAGGAGAACATCCGGGCCATATAGCCCTGAAGATGAACCATGGCGTAGATGCAGCCATAGACACGATAGAAATAGCCGTTCCAGATCCTGCCCCACAGGCCGCGACTGTAAATCCGGTGATAGATCTGGAAGCATACTTCCCGATGTTCGAACTCTTCGGCCATATGCCATTTCCAGAGCGCCACGGCATTGGCATCGGCGCCCTCCGTCAGCGCATCCATCCGTTCGAACCATATGCTGCCTTGCCCCGCGCCCAGCGATTCGAAACCGTCGGCATAGGCCAGCATGAATTTGAGCGAGCGGTTTTTGATAAAGCCGTCCAAGTCGTCGGCGAGCTTCTTCTCGAATTCGGCGAGTTGAGGATAGCCTTGCGCCGCAATGACCTTGTTGAACTTCTGATGCTGGCGATAATGCTGCGATTCCTGAGCGATAAAGGCGGCCATGTCTTCTCGCAGCCGGTCCGAACCGGCGGGCAGGAATTCCATCGCCATGTTCAGCACCTTGATCAGCCAAGGCTCCACAGGCGCGGGGATGATAGAGGTCGCATTCTGGAATTGGGCGAAGGCGATATTGGGCGCCCAATGGGCCCGGACCTTCGAAAAATCGATACGGGGATAGCGGATGACGATGCCCATGGGCGCCCCTCCATTGGTGGTTTTCTACTGTTCTTTTTTGTTCAGGATACGCCATCGTACCATCGGTTTTCAAACCTGTCATGATTCCGAAGACCCGATCACGACTGTGATGCATCCGCCCGTGCATATCCGGTGAAGCAAGGGAGGGATTATGAAATGGCGATCATCAGGAGAGGCGCGTTGACCCCTACCCCCTTTCGCATCGATGTGCCGCAGGCTGTGCTCGATCATATCGGACACAGGCTGGCATGTAGCCGGATCGGCTATATGCCCGACGATCCCGACCAGTGGAAATATGGCATGGATGCGCGATATCTGGCCGAACTGGTCGATTATTGGCGCTCGACATATGACTGGCGCGCGGAGGAGCAGAAACTCAATCGCTGGCCGCAGTTCATGGCGGAGGTGGAGGGTATTCCCATCCACTTCTACCATGTGCAGGGCAGCGACGCCCGAAAGCCGCCGATCCTGTTAACGCACGGATGGCCGGGGTCGGTAGTGGAGTTTCAGGACGCGATGCCGCTGCTGGTCGAGGCCGGATTTTCCGTCGTCATTCCCTCCCTACCCGGATATGGCTGGTCGGGCCGCCCGCCCCGCCCCATCGGGCCGGCGCGCGTTGCAGCCATGTGGCGGACATTGATGGTCGACATACTCGGTTATGAGCGCTTTTTCGCGCAGGGGGGCGACTGGGGATCCGCTGTGACAACGCAATTGGGCATCAGCCACGCCGATGTGGTGCCGGCTATCCATCTCAATTTCTTCATGGCGCCGTCACCGGATGCCGATGCCGACGCAGAATTGCTCGACTATTGGACGCAGGTGCGCGCAGTGACGGAGGCGGAAAGCGGTTATCATCACGAACATGCCACCAAGCCGCAGACGATCGGCCTTGCCCTGCATGACAATCCGGTCGGCTGGGCGGCGTGGGTGGTCGAGAAATTCTGGCGCTGGGGCGATACCAAGGGCCACATAGAAAGCCGTTTCAGCAAGGATCACCTGATCACCAACCTCATGAGCTATCTTGTCACCGACAATGTGATGTCCTCGATCTGGATGTATTATGGGCTGCATGGCGACGCACTGGCGCCCGGCCCGGTGCCGGTTCCCACGGCGCTCGCTCATTTCCCCGGCGAATTCTATCCGATGCCCAGCCGGGCGCTGGCTGAACGGCAGTATAATGTGGCGCGCATGACGAAGATGGAGGCGGGCGGCCACTTCGCCGCAATGGAAGAACCCCGGGCGTTCGCGCAGGATGTCATCGAATTTTTCGAGAGCCGGATATGAACGCCAAGCTGAATGATGTGCTTTGGAGGGAGGAAGTCGGCGAAGGCATATTGCTGCTGACGATGAACCGGCCGGCGCAGCGCAATGCGATCGATCTCGTGCTGCTCGACGCCATGAATGCGGCGTTCGACGCTTTCGTGCAGGAAGACCGCTGGCGGGTCGCCGTGCTGACCGGGACGCCGCCCGCCTTTTGCGCTGGATTGGACCTCAAGACCTTCTCCGCCCCCGATGCGCCGCGCCAGTCCGTGACAGCCCTGATCCAGCGCGTGCCGCATCTGGGCAAGCCGATCATCGCCGCGGTTGGCGGTGCGGCCTATACTGGCGGCCTGGAGCTGGCGCTGGGCTGCGACTTCATATTGGCCAGCGATGATGCCCGCTTTGCCGATACCCATGCGAAGATCGGCGCATTGTCGGGCAGTGGTATGGGGTCGCGCCTTCCCCGCGCGGTGGGCGCGCGCTTTGCTCGCCAGATGATGCTGAGCTGCCAGCCCATCGACGCCGCCACGGCGTTGCGCGTGGGCCTGGTGAATGAGCTTTTGCCGGC
This sequence comes from Sphingobium sp. R-21, assembly GCF_049913335.1. Taxonomy (NCBI): domain Bacteria; kingdom Pseudomonadati; phylum Pseudomonadota; class Alphaproteobacteria; order Sphingomonadales; family Sphingobiaceae; genus Sphingobium; species Sphingobium sp. R-21. The sequence goes on from NZ_CP184375.1 coordinate 1,438,757, forward strand.
GGAACAACTGCTGCCCAGGGCGGTGCAGATCGCAGAGGCGATCGCGGCGCATGATCCCGCGCTGATCCGCATGTCCAAGAGCGTCATCGATAAAGGAACGGAGACGACGCTGGCCGGCGCGCTGGAGATCGAAGCGGAGACTTTGCGAAGGCGCAAGGCCGAAGGAGCGATGAGTTGGAGTTCCGGCAAGCCGTCATGACGCCCGCGGTTCGCCCAGGTCCTATTCTTCCTTCAATCGCACGGCCAGGGGCGCTCGCTGTTCGTCCAGTTGGATCAGCAGATCGGCGCGGCCGGGCATTTCATCGAGAATGTGGCGTGTCAGGCGTTCATAGTGGCTGATGAACCGGATGAGCTGCGCATCGTCCATGACGCCCGGACCGGCAGCGCCGGATAGCCTGAGCGCCTGTTCCTGCTGCATTCGCCAGGTGGCGACCACATCCCAGCCCGGCGCAGCGAGCAGCACCAGAAAATCGATATGGTCGAACAATGGCTGATAGGGACCGGCCAGCGCCCTGTTCACGAACGATCGCCAGGTTCCTGACGGGTCTTCCGCCGATTCCAGGGCGTTGACGGGATGCTGGAGCGCGGCTTCGTCTTCGGGCATCGCGCCGACGCACCATCCTTCAAGGAGCACCACCTGCGTATCGGCCGGGGCGACTGGCCACTCCGACGGAGGCGATCGGTCGTCCCGCGCCTTGTCGAAGCGCGGGAGAGCCACGTCCTTCCCCGATCCGATGGAGTCGAGCAGGCGGATCCCCAGCGGGATATCATGCGTGCCCGGCACGCCGCGCGTCCGAAGCAGGGGGTGGACGTCGCGCGCCAGCCTTTCCCGGTCCTGGCGCGTCAGATAGAGATCGTCGAGCGACAGCGTCACCGCACGGTCCAGGCGGCGGCACAGCGCAGCCGCCAGCGTGGACTTGCCGCTGCCCTGCGCACCGCAGATGCCGACGATGATCGGTCGTCGCCTGGTCATCGCCGCCCGCTGCGCGATGGCCCCTGCAACGATCTCCTCAAGCGACATGATGGGGCAAGTCCGTTTCCCGGCCCGGTCGCCGTCGCCACCGGGCCCCTGTTTCTGTCAGATGCCCCAGAGCTGGGCTGCTGTGTCACCCAGTACCTTGCGCGCGGCGGGTTCGCCAACCGTATCGAAAATGCGCTTCATGATCACGTCGCTGCTGCCCATCACGCCTTCCGGGTGCGGATAGTCGGTCGACCACATCACCCGGCCGTCGCCGATGCGCGCGATATTCTCCATCGCGACATCGTCTTCCATGAAGGTGGTGTAACAGTGATTATGCCAGTACCAGCTCGGCTTCTGCGCCAGCTTGGGCCGCAATTCGGTCGCATAATCGCGCGCGACCTTGTCGGCATTTTCCAGAGTGCCGGGCACCCAGCTCGCGCCGCCTTCGGTGAAGACCACGCGCAGGCCGGGGAAACGGTCGAACACGCCGGAGAAGACCAACTGCCCGAACAGCCCGGTGAAGGGCATCAGATTGGCGTTCAGGTTCGCGCCCAGCGATCCCCGGCCGCTATATTGCAGATAGGCGCCGATGTGGAAGGACACGGGGAAGCCGCTGTCCTGGATCGCTTCCCAGAACGGGTCCATGTCCTTGCTGTTGTAGCGCACGCCCTTGGGACTGACCGGAATGTCGATCGCCTTGTAGCCGAGCTGCTTCAGTTTCTGGAGATAGTCCTTCGTCCGTTCCGGCCACAGGAAGGTCGGCAGCAGCGCGACCGGGTACAGCCGGTCCGGCGCGGCTTCCTTCCATTCCGCCGCCCATTCGTTGCAGACATCGACGCAGCGGAACCAGAATTCCTTGTCCGGCATGCGGATCAGGCTGTTGAGACGGCCATGATAGATGATGGCGGCGTCAATGCCCTCCGCATCCATGTCGACCAGGCGCTGCTGCACGTCCCAGAAACCCTCGCGTCCTTCGGGGAAGGTCGGCGGCAGGCCGGGCACGTCGTAATTTTGCCCGTCGACTTCCAGATGGAATCCTGTCTCGTCCTTCCAATATCTGGGCGCGCGATCCTTGTCCGCGCCCTTCAGCCGGTTTTCCCACAGCCCCGGCTCCTCGATCAGATGATCGTCGCTGGAAATGACGCGCATGCCGGCGGGCCTTTCCCAGCTTCTGGCCGGCATCACACGGTCCTTGGGCCATGGGGTCGCGGTAAAACTGTTCATCCTTTTCCATTCCTTCCTGGGGACATCGTCCGACACAGGGCCGCCGTCCGCTACCCCGCCTTGGCAGCCCTTATAGCATGGAGGAAGCAATAGGCGCCGGTGCCGGAGGACCCGGAACGATGTCATCAGATTTCTGATGAGTTGCCCCAAGTCCCCCCAAGATCATTGTTCAATGATCCTGAATGGTTTTTTCGTAAATTGCCCGATTATACAGGCGACCGATAAGGTTTAGCATGATCGCACTGGTCCGCCATCACGGCCCGGCGGCATATGCGAGGAGAGGATAATGCTGAAGGAAAACGAGGTTCGGGAAAAAGCCGGGATCAAGGTCCGCGCGCTCAGCCCCGGTTTCGGTGCGGAGATCATCGGTGTCGATCTTTCGCGTCCGGTGGACGATGCCACGGCCGAGGCCATTCGCGACATATGGATCGAGGCGGGACTGCTGCTGGTCCGCGATCCGAAGGCCGACGATGAAGCGCAGATGCGCCTGAGCCGTCTGTTCGGCGATATGGAACCGGCCGCCACGGCGGACATGAACGATCCCAACAACCAGTTCATGATGACGCTGAAACATGATCCCGCGGACGACAAGCCCCGGTTCCAGACCGATTATAATTTCGGCGGCCATGACCGGGCGGGCTATATTCCCTGGCACTGGGACCAGAGCTTCATGCCGACCATCGTGCGCGGCGCCGTGCTGCGCATGGAACAGCCGGCCACGCAGCTTGGCCGGACGGGGTTCATCGATGCGATCGAGGCCTATGAACGGCTGTCGCCCGAGATGAAGGAGAAGATCGATGGCATGGAAGTCGTCTATCATTTCGTGACCGACTTCCTGGAGTGCAAATATGGCGTGCCCGCGGACCTGCGCGCCCTGCCGCGCGCCAAGCCATCGAGCGGGGCGAAATATGATTTCCCGCCCGTGGTCCATCCGATGGTCATCACGCAAAGGGAAACGGGCCGCAAGGCACTCAAGATCTCGCCATTGCAGGCGCAGTATATTCTGGGCATGGATCGGGCCGAAAGCGATGCACTGCTGGCCGAACTGGCGGCTCATCTGACCGACGAGCGATATGCCTATTTCCACGACTGGCAGCGGAACGACATGCTGGTGTGGGACAATTGGCGGATGATCCACCATGCCGAGGGCGTGCCGCTGAACGTGCCGCGCAGCGCCCGCCGCACCACGATCATGGGCGACTATGCGGTGGGCCGCTATCTCGACCCCACGCTGGACCGCAACCGGGCGGTGAAGCGGATCGTCGACTGACGGCGCGTGGCGCCCGGCCGCCTGCATCAGGCGGCGGCCGGGACCCCCGGCCCTATCGTCCCGAGAAGCGGGGCGGCCGCTTTTCCATGAAGGCGGCGGTCGCCTCCCTGTAATCCTCTGTCATCGTGCCCAATATCTGGGTGCGGTTTTCCGCCTGTATCGCGGCGTCATAGCTGCCGGCGTCCAGATTGGCCCACATCAACGCCTTGGTATGGGCGACGGAATAGGGGCTGTTGGCAAGGACGGAGCGCGCATAGGCGATGCTGTCGTCGATCAGCGACTGCGGCTCCGAAAGCGAACGGACCAGGCCGATGCGTTCGGCCTCCCCAGCCTCGATCGCGCGGCCGGTCAGCAGGATGTCGAAGGCGCGGGCGGCGCCGATCATGCGGGGCAGCAGATAGGAAATGCCGCTTTCGCCGCCGGTCAGGCCGATCCGCACCGCCGCCACCAGAAATTTCGCGGCAGGGGTCGCGATCCGCACGTCGGCGCTGAGCGCGATCGCCATGCCCGCGCCCACGGCCGGGCCGTTGACGGCCGCGATCACCAGCTTCGGCATGGCCCGGATGCGTCCGCCCATGCCGGCGAACTGCTGCTGCCAGTGCAGTTTCTCGATGACGCCGCTGGCGCCCGTCTGGTTGCGCTGATTGGATGCGGCAAGGTCCTGGCCAGAACAGAAGCCGCGCCCGGCGCCAGTGATGATCACCGCCCGGCACGTGGGATCGGCCGCCAGTTCGTCCAGCAATCCGTTGAAATGCGCGACAGTCTCGCGAAGCAGGGCGTTCATCCGCGCGGGCCGGTTGAGCGTCAGCAGCACGATGCCGTCATCCTGTCCCGGCCGCTCAACGACAATATCTTCCTCGACCATCACCCTCTCCTGACCGACCTCTTCGCGAAGGTGCGACCGCCGCCGCCACATTGGCAAGCGGAAGATGCGTTCCCTACACATATGCGTAGAAAAGAGGGGCGGCTGTTCCCATCACGCGCTTTCGCGCAGAAACAGGGGCATGAGCCAGCACCAGCCCCCCGCCGCCGGAGCATCCCAGTTGCGCCTTGTCGCGCAGGAATGGGGGCGCGCCTGGCGTCCGGGCGTTGCGGCATTGTTCGCAGGATCGCTGGGCTATTCCCTGTACCCGGCGGTATCCAGCCTGTTCGTGGAGCCCCTGCAACAGCAATTCGGCTGGTCCCGCGGCGACATAGCCTTCGTTCACAGCTTCGGCCTGATCATCGCCTTCATCGCGCCGGTCATCGGCCGGATGACCGATCGTTACGGGGTCAGGCCGATATTGTCGGCGGGCCTGCTGATGACCGCCATCGGCTATGGCCTGCTCGCTTCGATGAGGGGGTCGCTCGGCTATTTCTATGTGGTGCATTTCGGCTTTGCGCTGGTCGGCATGGCAACGACCGGCATCACCGTCACCCGCATCCTGAGCGGCGCGTTCGAGCGGACGCGGGGAACGGCTCTGGCCATTGGCCGGTCCGGTCTGGCGGTCGCGGGGGGATTGATGCCGATGGCGCTCTATCCCGTGGTGCTGCGCTTCGGTACGGCAGGCGGCTATCTGCTGCTTGCCGCCTTCATCCTTCTGGTCGCCCTGCCTCTCATCTGGTTCTGGGTGCCCTCCCGCGCCATGGAGTTGCGGTCCGGTCGCGGATCGCTTCCGCCCGCGGACAGCGCCCTGTCCCTGTTGGCCAATGGGAAGGTCCGCATCCTGATCGCGGCCTCCGTCCTGAACTATGTGCCGGTGGTGGCGCTGCTTTCCCAGATGAAGCCTCTGGCGGTGGAGAAGGGTCTTGATGCCCTGGCCGCGGTCGGTGCCGTGTCGGTCATGGGGGCAGCGGCAGCCATGGGGGCCTTGCTCAGTGGCGTTCTGGTCGATCGTTTCTGGGCTCCGGCAGTCGCGTTCGTCCTCAACTTCGCGCCTGCCATCGGCTGCCTGCTGCTGCTCCAGCACGACGTGCCGCCCGCGCTTTTCTATGGCGCGGTATTGATGATCGGGCTTGGCCAGGGCGCGGAGATCGATATCGTGGCCTTCATGATCGCGCGCTATTTCGGGCTGCGCAGCTATGCCACCATCTACAGCCTGTCGACCCTGGGCATTGCGCTGGGCGTTGCGATGGGCGCCAGCCTGATCGGCATGGCCTATGATCATTTCGGCGGCTACGACATTGCGTTGATGGCCTGTTCAGGCAGTTTCTTCCTGGCGGCCCTGTTCTACCTGATGATGGGCCGCTACCCGGAGGGCGACCAGCCGGAGTGAGCCGCCCGCCTCAACCACGCAATCGGCGCAACAGGCATTCCTGCGCCGTCGAGGCGACGAGACGGCCGTCGCGGTCGAAAATCTGACCCCTGGAAAGGCCGAGCCCGTCGCTGGCCGAGGGGCTGGACGTCTGATGCAACATCCACTCCTCGCAACGGGCGGGGCGGTGGAACCACATCGAATGATCCATGCTGGTGATCAGGAATTCGCCGCTGTTGGTGGGCAGGAAATGCGGAATGGCCGATGCACCGCCCAGCCAGTAATCGCTGGCGAAGGCGAGCAGGCATTGCTGCAGCCGGGCATCGTCGACGGCGGCGGCCCCCGACTGCCGGAACCAGAAGGATCGCGCCGCCTCGGCAGGGCGTGCCAGCAAGTAGCTTTCCGGTGCGATCGGGCGCATCTCTATGACCAGCGCCGCCGCGAAATTATGGGTGACCGCCCGCGCCAGTTCCCCCGCCCGTTCGCGGACGAAATGCTGGATCGAGGCCACTTCTTCGGGCGGCGGCACGAGGGGCATCGATGCGTCCTGATGGACGAAGCCATCCTCCGCCGCGTGGAATTCGGCCATCATCGTGAAAATCGTCTGCCCATCCTGACGGGCGGTGATCAGGCGGTTGGCGAAACGACGGCTGTCGCGCAGGCGCGTCACCTGATAGTCGATCGGCATGTCGGTGCGGCCGGCGGCCAGGAAATAGGCGTGGAACGAACTGGCCGGCAGCGCCTCCACCGTCTTCATCGCCGAAAGCAGGGACTGGGCGAGCAAGCGACCGCCAAATACCGATCCGATATGATTCCTCGCCCCGGCCGATCCGATGAAACGGTCGGGGCCGGACTGCGTCACGTCGAGGACGTTGGAAATCGGTTCGCGCGTCGGCGCATGGTCATCCCTGTCCACGGGGGCGTCCACCGCGATCACCCATCCAGCCCCAGGGCGCGCCGCGCCGCCAGCACCGTGTCCATCTCGTCCAGGCCGCTCAACGGCACGTCATAGTCGGCGCGATCGTCAATCTGGCCAATATGGGCAGCGATGTCGTCACAGTCGGGCGCATCCGGGCCGGGGCTGTACCATCCGCGGGTCAGGCCGACGAACAGTCGCGAATATTTGCCGCCCAGCACCGAATACATGTGCTGGGAGGAGGCGCAGTCCCGACTGGCCATGTAACAGGCCAGGGCGGCGACGAATTCCGGCTTCATGCCCTCGATGAAATGGCGGGTGCGCGCGCCGGCGGCCTTGAGGAAATCGACGTCCGGGCGCTGATCGATCGGCGTGCCGCCCAGCCGGCCGCCCTGCGCGTTGGGGAACAGGGTATTGACGGCGATCCCGGCCGGCGCCTCCTGCGCGATGACGTTCATCAGGCCGATCAACGCGGTCTTGGCGGCGCCGTAATTGGCGCGATAGGGATTGCCGAACACGCCCGATTGCGAACTCACCAGAACGATCCGGCCATAGCCCTGGCGGGTCATGGCGCGATAGGCGGGCTGGCATATGTTGAAGGCGCCCTTCAGATGGACCGCCAATACGGATTCGAGATCCTCCTCGCTCAATGCGCCGAAGGCGCCGTTGCGCTGGTTCCCGGCGTTGGAGATGACGATGTCCACCCGTCCGAAGGCGTCCAGCGCGGCATCGATGATGGCCCGGCCCCCGGCCTCCGTCGCGACGGTGTCGTAGTTCGCGATCGCGCGGGCGCCCATCCCGGCAAGTTCGTCGACGACCGCGTCCGCATAGCCGGTGGAACCGCCCTGTCCCGTCGGATCGCCGCCCAGATCATTGGCGACCACCGCCGCGCCCCGGCGCGCCAGTTCCCGGCAGAAGGCCGAACCGAGTGCGCCGCCAGCACCCGTGACCACGGCCACCTGCCCACTGAAATCAATCGCCATCCGCGCCTCCTTTTGGGCGCGACCATGGCGGCCGCCCGGCATTCCGCCAAGCCGGGCGATGGAATTTCGGCCATGTGATGGATCGATGGACGGAGAGCTAATCCTTCCTGGGTTCGCTGGCCTTGAAAAGCATTCGTGCCAGCACGCCTTCCTCCACGTCCGTATCCGGCCCGCCCTCGGGGAAGAACCAGTCGCCGAGCAGCACCGAACCTGCCAGCATGCCGAAGCCATAGCGAACCATCAGTTCCGGCGGCACGTCGAATTCCAGTCCGGCCTGCTGATATTGCGAACGGATCCGGGCCACGGCCCGGGCGAAATAGTCATCCATTCCATGAATGGCCGCCAGATCCACGTCCCCCCTGGACTTGACCATTGCCAGGAGCAGGTCGGCATGGTCGCGCAGAAAGGGGTAGAGCGCCTGGACATAACGCATGCTGCGTTCTTCCCGGTCAGGCGGCAGGGTATCGCTGAAGGCCAGGAATTCCCGGAAACGGGCATTGAAAGGCTCTATCACCGCTTCGGTGAACAGCGCCTCCTTGCTGCCGAAATTGTTGAAGATCAGCGGTTCCGACACTTCCGCGCGCGCAGCGATATGGCGCGTGGTCGCACCGGAAAAACCCCGCTCCGCAAAAACGGCACGGGCGGCATCGAGGATGAGCGCGCGGATTTCCGCCGTGGAGCGCCGCGCGCGGCGGCGGCGCGCAATGACCTCAGTCGACCGATCGGAAATGTCATGCATGCGTCATTAAGCCATTGTCCTGTCTTCGCGGATGCTATAAATAGCACATACTATTTATCTCCGCGACTCCGTTGCGGCGATTCTGAAAGGAGAGGCATGAGCAGTCAATTCGATGTGGTGATCCGCGGCGGCACAATCGTGGACGGCACCGGAGCCCAGCCTTATGTCGCCGATATCGGCGTGAAGGATGGCATCATCACGCAGATCGGCGCGATCGATGCGTCGGCGCGCGAGGAAATCGATGCGCGCGGCCTGACCGTGACGCCGGGCTTCGTCGATGTTCACACTCATTATGACGGCCAGATCACCTGGGAAAACCGCATGGCCCCTTCATCCAATCACGGCGTCACGACCGTGGTGATGGGCAATTGCGGCGTGGGATTCGCGCCGGTGCGCGATGGCGACCATCAATTGATGATCAAGCTGATGGAGGGCGTCGAGGACATCCCCGAAGTCGTCATGGCCGCAGGCGTGCCGTTCAACTGGAACAGCTTCCCCGAATATCTGGATGCGCTGGAACAGCGCGTGTCCGACGTCGATTTCGCGACGCAGATCCCGCACAGCCCGCTGCGCGTGTTCGTCATGGGCGAGCGGGGCGCCAATCTGGAACCGCCGACGCTGGAGGATCTGGTCGAGATGCGCCGCTGCGTCAGCGAGGCGGTAAAGGCCGGCGCGCTGGGCGTCGCCAGTTCGCGCAACCTTTTCCACCGCTTCCGTTCCGGCGAGCTCGCGCCCTCCGTCACGACCGAACTGGACGAGGTGCTGGCCCTGGCAGAGGGTCTGAAGGATGCGGGCGCGGGCACCTTCCAGTGCAATCCCAATCTGGACAATGATGCCGAGGTAGAGCTGAAGATCTTCCGCACCATCGCGCGGGAGGCGGGCGTCCCCGTGACGTTCAGCCTGATCGCCATGCCGACCCGGCCGGAAAATTGGGACGGCTATGTCGCGGGCGTGCGCCAGGCGGCGGAGGACGGTCTTGCCATACGCTGCCAGTTCATGCCGCGCCCGATGGGGGTGATGTATGGGCTGGACCTCAGCTATCATCCCTTCTCGCTCAATCCCAGCTACCGTCCGCTGGCGAAGCTGCCCCTGGAGGAAAAGGTGGCGCGCATGCGCGATCCCGAACTTCGCGCGCGCCTGATCGCGGAGGAACCGGACGATCCCAACCCCGCTTTCGTCGGGCTGATCAAGTCGATCAGCGCCCTGTTCCGCATCGGCGATCCGGCCGATTATAATTTCGCGGCGGAAGACAGCATCCAGGCGGAGGCGGCGCGGCGCGGCGTCAACCCGCGCGAGATGATCTACGATGCGCTGCTGGAGGATGAAGGACGCGCGATCCTGTGTTCCTATTCGTCGGACGTGCCGGAATATCTGGCCAAGAGTCGCGACCTGATCGGGCAGGACAATATGATCGTCGCCCTGGGCGATGGCGGCGCGCATTACGGCATGATCTGCGACGCGGCCTATACCACCTACCTGCTGACTGGGCGGCTGGGCCGGGATGGGCTGGACCTGCCCACCGCGGTCAAGGCGCTGACTAGCCAGCCGGCAAACTCCGTGGGCCTGCGCGATCGCGGCGTCCTCAGCGTTGGGTACAAGGCGGACATCAATGTCCTGGACCTGCCCAACATGATCCTGCACCGGCCGCAGGTGATCGCGGACCTTCCGGCAGGCGGCAAGCGGCTGTCGCAAAAGTCCAAGGGTTATGTCGCGACCCTCGTCAGCGGAGCCGTGACCTATCGCAACGGCGAGGCGACCGACGCGCTTCCGGGCCGCCTGGTGCGTGGTGTACGCGGCGCTCCGGCGACCGCGCAGGCCAGGCAGCATGAAATCGCCTGAGATGGAGTGTCGGCGCGGATAAGGGGCGCGCAGACATGCCAGAAGACCGGCACGGTTATCCGTGCCGGTCTTTTTCATTGTCGGTCTTTTTCATTGCGGAACAGCGGCGTCAGCAACGCCATCGCCGATGCGATCCGTTCCCCCGACTCCCGTTCGGAACATTGCAGCAGGCCATCATGGCCGCCGGTGACAAGCGCGCCGAATTGCCGCGCGAGCAGGGCCGGGTCGTGACTGGCAAGCCGCCCCTCCCGCGCCAGCTCCTCCAGCCAGAGGACCAGCGGCGCGGCCACGTCGCGGCTTTCCAGCAGGATCTGCCGCGCCAGTTCAGGGAAGCGGCCGGCCTCGAAAATCACGAGGCGGAGGAATCGATCGGCGGCGGGATCGGCAGTCGCTTCGGCAATCGCGACGGCAAAGTCGGCGAGCACGTCGATCGGATCGCGCCCCTCTGTCGCGACCGCAGCGAAGCGGTGCGCCGGGACGCGGCAGGCATAGCTGCAGATCGCGCGAAACAGGGCAGGCTTGTCAGCATAGCGGGCATAGAGCGTCGTCTTGCTGATGCGGGCGCGGCGCGCCACTTCCGCCATGGTCACGCCGGCAAAACCACGCTGCTCGAACAGCGCCCCGGCAGCCTCCATGATGGCCTGCTCCCGCGCTTGCGCCTCGTCGGCCGTGGGTCGACCGCGTCGACGGGAGGCGTGCCGCGCAATCATCATATTCCTGATCCCCTTCCTGCTTGCGCAGGCCCCATTTTAATTGGACAGATTGGTTCAATTAGAACGGAATGAAGGTGCAGGGCAATGGCGGATACACTCAAGGTCGGGATCATCAGCGCCAACTGGAGCCTCAAGGTGCATGGCGCGGCCTGGCGCCGGATCGAGGGCGTGGAAGTCGCCGCCATCTGCACATCCAGGCAGGAAACGGCGGAGCGGGCCGCACGCGAATATGACATCCCCAAGGCCTATTGGAACCATGAGGAAATGTCGGCCGATCCGGACCTGCACATCATCGATGTCGGCACGCGGCCGTCCTTCCGCTTTCCCATGGTCATGGCCGCGCTGAAGAACGGCAAGCATGTCTATGACGCCCTGCCCTTCGCGGTCAGCCTGTCCGACGCCGAAGCGATGCGCGACGCGCAAAAGGCGGCCGGGGTCGTCGGCGTCGTCGACGCGCAGTTCCGATGGTCCCCGCATGCGCAGAAGATGAAGCGCATGATTGATGAAGGTTTCATTGGCCGCCCGCTTGGCTTCAACGTGCAGCTCATGTTGCCGCTGATCGTCGCCAACGACAAACCCTATGCCTATTGCGCCTATTCGGAGCATACCGACCCATATTACTGGCTGGCGGAAAAGAGCAGCGGCGGCAGCGCCTGGCGCAATTTCGCGACTCATTCGCTGCTGTTCCTGACGCATCTGATCGGCCCAGTGGCGGAGGCGACCGGCATGTTGACGACCGGCGTGCCCGAATGGTTCCTGCCCAATGGCGAAGTGTTGCGCCCGGAAACGCACGACCTGGGCAGCGCGGTGCTGCGCATGGAAAATGGCGCGATCGGCAGCCTGCAGGCGGGATGGTGCGTGCCCGACACCGAAGGATGGCGCGTGGAAGTGTGGGGCGACAGGGGCCGGCTGCTGCTGGTCGACGACAGTTTCGGCAATTTTCCGTCGGCCAAGCTCTATGCCGGCGACGCGCGGCTGCTGACCTATGGCCAGCGGACCTGCGAGGAGGTGACGGTGGACGATGCAGTCTACGCCATTCCCGGCGTCGAAGGCGCAACGGCGGAACCGCGCGCCTTCGCTGCCATGGACTGGATGTTCCGGAATATGGTCGATGCCATTCACCACGGAACGGAAGGATCGCCCAGCTTTACCGAGGCCGCAGCCGTGCACCGCGTGGTCGAGGCAGTCGAGCGGGCCAATGCCGAAAGGCGTTGGGTCACGATGCAGGAAATGGGGTGAGCCGCACCGGCGCCACACCATCACGACCATATGAACAACCGATCCTGTGCCGCGGGATAATATCGGGAGAGAATCCATGCTGAGAATAGACAAGCGTATCGATGTCACGGCGGCCGCACCGCATTTGGGGGACAAGGTCGAAATGGCCGTGACGCTGACCCTGCCCGATCCGTCGGCCATGCCGGACCGGCCGGTCGCGATCTTCGCCTGTCCGGGTGGCGGATATTCGCGCCACTATTTCATGATGAATTTCGATCGTCATGAAGGCTATGACGAGGCGGAATGGCAGGCCCGCCACGGCATGATCCACGTCGCGATCGATCATGTGGGCGTTGGCGAAAGCAGCATGCCCGATCTGTCGAAGATCGATTTCCAGACGATGGCCGCGACGCATGATTCCTGCGTGAAGCAGATTGCGGCTTCCCTGATCGAGGGTACGGCGGCGCAGGGCTTTCCCCGCCTGTCGTCGCTTTTCCTGGTGGGGATGGGGCAGTCCATGGGCGGTGGCGTCAGCATATTGACGCAGGGCCGTTTCGCAACGTTCGACGCGATCGCGCCCTTTGGCGTCAGCGCCATTCACACCGTCCTGCCGCAGCGCGACAAGGCCGCTTTCGAACATGGCATACGCCGTTTCGACAAGGTGGCGAGCGGTGAGGTCAAAAGCCATATCGAGCACGACCATGAGGGCGTCGATTATGTCTATCCATTCCACTGGGAAGACGTGCCCGCCGACATCCTGGACGACGACATGAAGGGCGGATATCCGATCCGGCAGACCACGCCGATCTATGGCAGCCTCACCATCCCGCATTGCGCGGTGCAGATGATGCTGCCCGGCGCCTTCGCGGAAGATGCCGCCCGCATCACGGTGCCGGTGCTTGTGGGCGATGGCGAGCGGGATACGTGCCCGGAGCCCTATCGGGAGCCGGCGGCCTATTCCGCTTCCCGCGACGTCTCGCTCTACATCGTGCCGCGCATGGCGCACATGCACAATTTCGCTTCGACGCGCGAGATATTGTGGCGGCGCCTGAACGACTGGTCGCGCATGGTTGCCGCCGCGCAAGACGAACCGCGCTGAACGGTCGCTGCCGACAGCGGAAATATCCGGCATCCCCTGCGGTGGGGATGCCGGATATTTCCTACCAGCGTCTGCGCATCTGCAGGCCCAGATTGCGCTTGCGCAACGTGGCTTCCCGTTCGGCGGGCGTCACGCGGGGGGTGTCGCCGGGCAGGTGACTGGCGAGTTCGGACAGCGGCACCTTCCTGATCGTCGGCATCGGATAGCTGTCCGCCCCGTGCCAGCGGCCCACCAGCATGCCGCGGCCATGGCCACCGCTGTCCAGCCAGTTGGCGACCCCCGGATCCTCCAGTGCGATCACGGCGCGGAACTTGCCGTCGCTGTCGAGCCTGGCCTGCATCGCGTTCAGGCTGCTCTGGCGATAGCCGAATTCTATCTGGTTCCAGAGTTCATCGTTCAACTGCACGTTCCAATATTTGCAGGTCTCAGGCAGTTCGGTTTCGAGGACAAGCGCTTCGCCCGGCTGATAGTCGTATATGCACCGGAAATATTTTTGCGGCCATTCGCCGCTATTGCCCAGATCTTCGAAGCCCGAAAGTTCCATGACGTTCAGACCCAGGTCCTGGATGACCTTGTTCTGATAACCGATGCAGATGCGGGAGAAGCGTTCCACGAATCCGCCCAGGATCGCATCGAGCCGTGCGGCAATTTCCTCCCGCGTCAGCCGGGGTTTGAGCGGCGGCTTGTCCAGTCGTTCTATGGCGAAGCGCGCGTCCACGTCGACGCCCCAGTCATAGGCGAACTGGCGGATCATGATGTCGCCGGCCTGGGGATCGAGATAACGCCAGTCGCCGGTCCAGTCCTTTGGCCTTTCCGTGCTGAATATCACCTCGAAATAGCCGTCCTTGCCCAGGGTCAGGCCGTCGGCATCATAATTGTTGAAGCCCGGACGGGGATCCTGCGTTCCGAACATGCCCCGCCCGACGGCGAAGCCCATGACCTTGTTGGTTCCTCGATAGCCGCTGATCCTGTAGACGCCGTCGCCACTGACCGGAGCGATATGGTAAATAGCGTCAGGATTGGGCTGGAGCAGGAAAATACTGTTTTCGAACGGCATCCAGTCGGGATGTTCGGGCGTGGACTGGAAATACCAGATATAGGATTGCGCGATATTCATCACCAACTGGCGATAGAGTTCGGCGCGGATCTGGTCATCCTGCGGAAAACCCGTGAGATCGTTGAGCCTGCCGGCCGGTTTCAGAAGGTCGACATAGGCGCTCCAGTTCCTGAGCGCGGCTGCGGTCGCGGCGCCGCCGTTCATGGTCGCGCCCCATGCACGGGCCGGCCGGCCGGCGACGGATATGCAGAGCGCGCTGCCCAGCAGGCCCCGTCGCGACAGGTCATGATCGTTGGCTTCGTCATCGGGCACTCTCCTTCTCCATATCGTCGCTTCATGCGGCCCGCACGCGACCGCGTACCGGCCGCGTCCCGGCCGTTGGGCGAGCCGCAGGGCGCAGGCGGGCCCGGCTCAGCTTCCGTGCCTGCGGCCGCCCGACACCTCTATCCCGCGGCCGGTGATCATGCTGGCCTCGTCGCTGGACAGGAACAGCACCGCGTTGGCGATCTCGCGCGGCGCAACGGCGCGGCGGATCACCTGGTTTTCACCGGCGATCTCGGCCTGCTCCTCCGCCGTGAACATGGATGCGATCTGCGGCGTGGCGGTCAATCCCGGCAATACGCTGTTCACCCGGATATTGTCGTCCGCATAGGCGCAGCTCGCATGATGGCTGAGATGGATGACGCCCGCCTTCGCCGCGGCATAGGAACAGGGCGCGGACGGCGTGTAGAGACGCGCGGCCATGGAGGCGGTGTTGACGATCGTGCCCCCGCCATTGGCCCTCATTACCGGGATCTCATATTTCATCGCCAGGAAGGTGCTGGTCAGGGAAATGCTGATCGTCCAGTTCCAGTCCTCCAGGCTCATCTCCTCGATGCTGCCTGGACGCGACATGCCGATATTGTTGAAGGCGTGGACGATGGGACCATGCGCCTCGTTTGCAGCCGCGATCGCGGCCTTGACCGAGGCTTCGTCCGTGGCGTCGGTGGCGACGAAAAGCGCCGTGCCACCCTGGGCCCGAATGGCATCGCGCACCGCCTCACCCTTGGCCGGGTCAAGCTCCGCGATCGTGACCTTCGCGCCTTCCTCTGCAAAGGCATGGGCCGTCGCCTCGCCAATGCCCGATCCGGCGCCGGTGATGAAAACCGATCGCCCCTCGAAACGCCGCCTGTCGCCCATCCTCGCTCTCCTGTTTCTCTTGGCCTGACTATCCTGGCCCATCTATCCTGGCCGGCCTGCTTGACCGCCCGTCAATGCGCCGGCTGGTCGGTCAGGCGGCTGATCTCCTGCCCGTCCATATCCGCCCAGAAGGACGCCCAACTGTCGAAATCCTGCGGAAGATCGGGTGGATTGTCATGGCCGGCCCAACCCGTGAAGGGCGCCGCCGGCCGCTCCTGCCAGTCCGCAGAATACCAGTGCTTTTCCCGGCGGCGGACGAAAAGCCATTCGCCGTCGCGCCGTTCATAGCTGTCGAAATAGGCGATCGCCATGACCACCCATTTGCCCTCATCCTCATGCTCGGCCCGGCAATAGACCACGCCATGCGCATGATCGGCATCGTCGAACTCTATCCGGTGCCCGCAAATCTGGTGAACCGAGCGATAGAATGTCCTGACCGCCGGCGTGATGATCGACTTCAGGACATCGCGTCCATTGCCGCGCCGTCCGCAATGGACGTCGGGAATGAACAGATTGACCCAGCCATCCATGTCGCGGCTGTCCACCGCGATCGCATAGCGTATCGGAAGCTGCTGGATCGCCGCCAGCGATTCCAGCCGGTCGATCCGCGCTTCCAGGTCATTCATGCCAATCGCTCCAGATTGGCGGGGTCGAACGGCAGGAAGGGTTCGTCCCGCTTCGCCTTGCCGAACCAGTCGGGATCGTTGAGGAGCGCCCGGCCGACGCCGACCAGGTCGAACTCGCCCTTTTCGAACCGTTCGATCAGCAGCGGCAGGTTGTTCACCGACTGCTGGCTGGCATCGATATGCTGCGCCTTGCCCCGCGCCTTGTCCAGCGCCACGCCGCCGACGGTCATCGATGCCTTGCCGGTCAGCTTCCTGGCCCAGCCCGCGAGGTTGAGCGGCGATCCTTCGAACGTCGGCGTGTCGAAATAACGCTGGCTGGCATCGAACAGATCGACGCCCGCGTCCGCCAGCGGCCCAAGCAACGCACCAAGGCCGTCAGGCGTGTCCGCAAGCACGGCGCGATAATCCTGCATCTTGAACTGGGAGAAGCGCAGGACGATCGGCATGTCCTCTCCGATCTCCGCGCGGATCGCCTTCACCACCGCCACGCCGAAGGCCGCCCGCTCGCCCCACTGGTCTTCGCGCCGGTTGGTGTAGTCCCACAGGAAACTGTCGATCAGATAGCCGTGCGCGCCATGGATCGCGATGCCGTCGACGCCCAGCGCCACCGCATTGCGCGCGGCCTGGCGGTATGCGGCGATGACGTCGGCAATATCGCTTTCGCTCATCGGCGGGACAGGGGACAGGCTCTCCACCCGTCCTTCCTCGCGGAAGGAGATCACGCCGTCCGGCGGCCCCCACAGTCCCGACGGCCGCATCGGATTGCCGGTTCCGGTGCCGGCATATTCGACATTCCACATCGGCCCCTGATGCCAGAGCTGGGGGATGATGCGCCCGCCCGCATCATGCACGGCCTCCACCACCCTGCGCCAGCCGGCCAGAACCTCGACACCGTCGATGCGCGGTATGTCGGGATGATCGACCGCGGCATAATGGGGCAGCGCCACGCCTTCGGTCAGGATCGCACCCAGTCCCGTCGCGGCGCGGCGGCCATAATAGCTCGCCACCTCCTCCGTCGGCACGCCGAACGGGGAGCGATAACGGGTCATCGGCGCCATCACCACGCGGTTGGGCAGCGTCAGGCCGCGCAGCGTGAGGGGGCGGAGCAGGGGATCGATGAGGCTCATCTCACTGTCCCTTGAACAAGGGCCTGCGCTTTTCGATGAAGGCGGTCCGCTTTTCCGCGGAGTCGGCCGTCGACTGGCTCATGAAGATGGCGCGGTTCTCCATCTCGATGGCGGCTTCCAGCCCAGGCGCATCGACATTGAACTGGAGCGAGCTCTTGGTGAGGGCAATGCCGATCGGGCTGTTGACCATCACCGCCTCGGCCAGCTTGAGCGCCTCCTCCATCAGGGCATCATCGTCGACGCAGCGCAGGATGAGGCCGATGCGCTCGGCCTCATCCGCCATGACGGGACGGCCGGTCAGCATCAGCTCTGCGGCCCGTTGAAGGCCGACGAGGCGCGGAAGCAGGTAGGAAAAGCCCATTTCATGCCCGGTTCCGGCATTGTGGAAGGCATTGACGAACTTGGCGGAGCGCGCCGCGATGGTCATGTCGGCGGCGATCGCGATCGGATAGCCGGCACCGGCCGTGACCCCGTTCACCGCGCAGATCACAGGTTGCGGCAGGGCGCGCATCAGGACCGGGATCTGCCCCAGCTTCGCCATGACGCGTTGCTGGAACTGCGCCTTGCCCAGCCCTTCGGCGACCCATTCGGGCTTGCCCGCCCCCCTGATGTCGTGGCCCGCGCAGAAACCCCGCCCCGCGCCGGTCAGAATGACCACCCGCACATCATGGTCGTAGCGCACGCCCTCCAGATGGTCGATCAGCTCCGCATACATGGTGTAGGTGAGTGAATTGAGGGCATCGGGCCGGTTAAGCGTCAGTCTGCAGACGCCCTCGACCGGCATGTCGCGCAAGATGTCGCCCATCTGACTCCCGTCCTTTTCTTTCATTCCGCCCGGCTGTGGACCATAGTCGACCAAAACACGAGGGCTGCGGAACCCCCGACGGCCTTCTTTGGAAAGCATATCATGGTTGTGAACAGGCATGGTCCGATCTTGTCATCATACCCTCAGGTGGCATGGGAAAATGCTATTTTCAGCAAGGTGATCCATGGCCAGACTGCCCCTTGAAAAGATCCGCGTGCTTGACCTGACCCGCGTTCTGGCGGGGCCGTTCGGGTCGCAGGTCCTGGCCGACATGGGCGCGGATGTGATCAAGATCGAACGCCCGGTCGTGGGCGACGATGCCCGCATTTTCGGCGAACCCTATCTGCGCGATGCGCAGGGGAAGCCGACGCGGGAAAATGCCTTCTACATGTCCGTCAACCGCAACAAGCGATCGGTCGCCCTCAACATCGCCAGCGCGAAGGGGCAGGAACTGATCCGCGAACTCGTCAAGTCCTGCGACGTGGTGATGGAGAATTACAAGGTCGGCGATCTCAAGCGCTATGGCCTCGACTATGAAAGCCTGAAGGCCGTCAATCCCCGCATCATCTACTGCTCCGTCACCGGCTATGGCCAGGACGGGCCGCTGGCGGGAAAGCCAGGCTATGACGCGGTGTTCCAGGGCGAGTGCGGCCTCATGAGCGTCACCGGCGTGCCGGAGGGCAAGCCGGGCGCCGGACCGATGAAGGTCGGCCCCAGCATCATCGACCTGTTCACCGGGCTGAACGTCGCCAATGCCATATTGGCCGCCCTGTATCATCGCGACGCCGCTGGCGGCGAGGGCCAGTATATCGACATCGCCCTGCTGGATTGCGGCGTGTCGGCGCTGTCGCATTATGCGCAGATCTACCTGACTTCGGGCGAGGTGCCGGTGCGCCGGGGCACCCAGGGCAATGGCGGCATGCCGACCAGCATGTTCCCGTGCAGCGACGGCGCCATCATGATCACGTCGGGCAACGACAAGCAGTATCTCGCGCTGTGCGACGCGGTCGGTCATCCCGAACTGAAGGACGATCCCCGTTTCTACACCAATGTCGAACGGGTGAAGAACCGGGACGAAATCACCGAGGTGTTCAACGCGATCTTCCAGACGAACAGCGTCGATTACTGGCTGGAGAAGCTGGGCGCGGCCGGCATTCCCAGCGGGCCGATCAATGATCTGGAGCAGGTGTTCGATTATCCGCAGGCCGTGCATCGGGGATTGCGCGTGCGCGCGCCGCATCCGCTGAAGTCCGATCTCGACGTGATCCGCAGTCCGCTCAATTTTTCCGAAACGCCGATCACCGACTATCGCGCCCCGCCGATGCTTGGGGAACATACGCGGGAGGTGCTGGCACAGGAACTGGGGCTGGACGCGGCCGCGATCGACGGGCTGGCCGAAGACGGGATCATCTGAAAACCTGCCGGAACGACGGCGCAGCGACCGGCCCATCAAGCGGTCGCTGCGCGCGCCCTTCAGATATAGCCGCGCCGCGATCGATAGGCGGCGAACCGTTCCTCCAGCCCCGCGCGGGTCAGGCCGAAATCCTCCGGGCTGTGCTTGGGCCCGGTGCCGGGCCTGTGGGGATGCGCATCGAGCCAGGCCTGCATCGCGCCTTCGGTTTCGGCCGTCAGCGTCAGGCCGAGGCGATCATAGATGGAGCGGATCGTGCTCATCTGGTCACGCGTGAAGTCGCGAAACTCGACATCGATGAAAGTGGCGTCGCTTTTCGCCCGCACCGCTTCGGCACGTTCCAGCGCCTGCGCCCACATCTCCGCTTCCCGCCGTCCGACATCGGCGCGGTTCGCCTTGTCGCCGCAAAAGGCCCTGCGCGCCGAGAAGATAAGGTTGCTGACGGAGGGCGTCGAATCCACCGGGTCACGGTGGGTCTGGATGATCTTCGCGTCCGGAAAGACGTTCAGCACCTCCTGCAGGGAAAAGAGATCCGTGGGATTCTTGAGCAGCCACCGGCGATCGTCCCCTGCGCCGATCAGGCGCAGCACGTCGGCAAGCCAGCGATAGCTGTCGGTGTCGTCCCGGCCCCGGTACCAGCGGTCGTAATTCGGCACGTCCCACATGGACGGCCACATGTTGCTGGCGAAGCTGGAGCCCAGGATGAACAGGGATTCCTCGATCCCTTCCGCCGTCATCATATGGTCGTCGGCCGATTCCGGCGACGCCTCCAGATAGGCGTCGAGCGACGCCTTTTCGGTCCGGTATTCGGCAATGGCGTCCCAGCTGTCCCGCGGCGGGCGGGGCATGGGGTAGACGGTCAGCCAATGTTCCGGTCCCTGGAATTGCGGATCGAGCGACATCAGCAGGTGCAGCGCGGTCGTACCCGAACGGACCAGGCCGGCGATGATGATCGGTTCCCTGATCGGCGTCTCCAGCACCTCCGGCCGCGCCTTCAGCCCCTTGACGGCCAAGGCGCGGGTATCGAGCGACTGACCGATGCGCCATGCGGTCGCCTGCACGCAGGCAGGTTCCAGGTCCAGCGCGCGGATGTCGGACAGCAGCAGGTCCAGCCCTTCCCGGAAAGCAGGGTCGCCAAAGTCGCTGAGGCCGGTGCGGGCCGTCGAGCCAGCCAGCAGGACATCGAGGGTCAGTTGCGGCTGGTCCTGCAAAACGGCTTCGCTGCTCATCAGGCGACGCTCCACGGATCGACGTGAATCTTGGTCTCGTTGGCGCCCGCCCGCAATTGTTCGAACAGGTCGGGAAAGGCGTCCAGGCCCACCGTCCTCGACACCATCAGGCGCGGCTCGACATGCCCGGCGTCCAGTGCATTGGCGCTATGTTCGAATTCGCGCAGGTCATAGGCGAAGGAGAATTTGATCGTGACCTGCTTCCATGTGGCGAGCGAAGGCAGGATCGGATCGGGCGAGGAGCAGAAGCCCAGCGACACGACTGTCCCGCCGGGGGCGACCAGCTCTACCGCCTTCTGCGTCATGCCGACCGCGCCGACGCATTCCAGCACGATGTCAGGCATACCTCCCAGGGCAGCGGAGACGCGTTCCATTTCGCCCTCGCCCAGTGCCTCGAAACTGTTGGCGCCCATCTGGATCGCCAGATCGGCGCGTCGCGCGGAGCGGGAAATGGCCACGATCTTCCCAGCGCCCAGCAGGCGCGCCCAGTAGATGACGGCAAGGCCGATCGATCCGGCACCCAGCACCGCGACCTTCGCCCCCGGCTGCATCTGCGCCAGCCGCACGCCGCGCAGGCCGACGGCCAGAGGCTCGATCAGCGCGCCATCGGCAGGCGTCAGGGTTTCGGGCAACAGCACCGAACTTGCGGCGGCGATCCGCATATATTCGCCGAAACCGCCGACAAGTCCCTGCATCTGCGCGCAGGCCATCGGATAGCCGGCAAGGCAGGGCGGACAACGGCCGCAGCCGGCGACCGGCATCGCGGTGACGAACTGGCCGACCTTCAGCCTTTCGACGCCCTTGCCCAGGGCGACGACCTCGCCGCAATATTCATGGCCGATGACGCTGTTGACGGGGAAATCATTGCCCTTGCCGGATGTCATGCTCAGATCCGTGCCGCAGACGCCGCAACGCGTCACCTTGATCACCGCCTCGCCCTCGCCGGGTTCGGGATCCGCCACGTTTTCGACGACTAACGGCGTACCAGCGCCCTTGAATATCGCTGCCCGCATCGCTCTCTCCCAAAATCTTGTGCCACGTTATATAGATACTAACGGGTATCTAAATTAACAAGCTATCGGCTTTGAAAATGTCGGCCTCCGGCCGAACCTGCCCGCAGCGGCAAGGCTGGCGCAAGAGCGCGCCGGAGGGATCGCAGACATGATGCCGGACGCCGATTCTTTCCGATGGCGCCAGCCTGGCTTAACGCCCTAAGACAAGGGGACCGCGCGTTTCACCACGCCGGTCATGTGTCCAAGGCCGGGGAAATCATCATGGTCCATGTCACCTTCATCACCCCCTCCGGCGTCGTCACCACGCTGGACGGCGATGTCGGCCAGTCGGTCATGGACATCGGCAAGCGCGCGGGCGTCGAGAATATCATCGGCGAATGCGGCGGCAGCGCGGCCTGCGCGACATGCCATGTCCATGTCGATCCGGCATGGATCGACATGGTGGGGCCGCCGTCCCAGGATGAATGGGACATGCTGGATTTCGCGCATGGAAAGCGCGAGGATTCGCGGCTTTCCTGCCAGATCCGTCTGCGCCCGGCGCTGGATGGCCTGATCGTGCATACGCCCGAACGACAGGGTTGAAGTCAGCCGATCGCTTTCAATGCGGCGATGGCGGCGGCTTCTCCCTCGACGCCCTTCACCTTTGGCATAAATTCCGCCTCGACCAGGCCGGTCCAGCCAATCCGGCGCAGCGCCGCCATGATCGGCGCAAATTCGATGACGCCCGCGCCGGGCTGAACGCGGCCGGGCATGTCGGCGATCTGTACCGCGGCAAGGATGTCCGCATGCGCCAGGATCATCGCCGCCATGTCCTCCCCGCTACAATGGCAATGGCAACTGTCGAGGATCAGCCCCACGCCTGCCGATCGGGCCATGGCGGCCACCGCGTCCACATGCTCCACCAGCACCTGCGGCACGCGTGCCCGGCTCGCCACCTCGACCGCCAGCGCGACGCCGCGTTCCCGTGCCAGCGTCACGGCGCTCGCGAAATTCTCGGTCGCTCGCGCCAATTGTTCCGCCTGGGGTGCACCGCAATCCAGCAGGATCATGTTGATGCAGCCGCCGCCAATGCGCTCCGCTGCGGCCAGGCCGGGAGCCATTGCCGCTTCCATGTCCGCAATGGTCGCCCCCCAGAAAAAGGGCGGCTCCAGCCCTAGCGGATTATGGGTGAAACTGCCCATCGCCATTCCATGATCGCGCAGCGCCATACCCATGGCCTGCTGCACCATCGGCGGGCGTAGCTTCAGTCCATTGTCGGTGATGCCGGCAAAGCCCAGTCGCGCGGCGCATTCGATCTGCGCAACCGGATCGATCGACCCGGCCGTCGCCGCAAGCAAGGGCGCCGCGGGATCGACTATGCCCAGATGCGCCGCCAGCCGGATCAACGCGCCCTCACCTTTCGGCCCAGCGCTTCAGCACCGGCTCGACATCGGTGTGCAGCGGCGGGTTCACCTCCCCGATCCGCCCCGGCGTTTCCGACAGGCGCGGCGCAGGCGCGGCGAGCGCCAGATCGCCCAAGGCATCGTCCGAAACATGAACCAGGCTGGCGCGGGCGCGCACATGGGGGTCAGCCAGCATATCATCCAGGCTGTTGACGGGCGTCACGGGGATGCGCCGGGCGACAAGTTGCTCGACCAGCGCGGACTGCGGCACGGTGGCGATCCAGGCCGCCACCTGCGCGTCGGGGTCGGCGTCGTCTCCCGCTCCACCCGCCCCCTCGCCCGCCGCCAGCGCCACCAGGTCCGCGGCATGGCGTGCGGTGCTGGCGGAGATCGCGACATATCGCCGATCGGCCGTCCGATAGACGTTGCGCAGCACGCCCGGCAGGCGCGACCCCGTCCGTTCGGGCGACCGGCCCGGCTCCCATCTTTGCGCCGCATGGGCGACGATCTGGAGGATCGGTTCATAGAGGCTGGCGTCCACCTGCTGCCCCTGTCCGTTGCGGTCGCGCCAGTACAATGCGGACAGGGTTCCGATCACGGCGCTCATCGCGCCCACGGCATCGCCCAGCGCCACCGACGGCAGCATCGGCGCGCCGTCGGCTGCCCCCATCAGTTCCGTCAGGCCGCCAAAGCCTTCGCCGATCGTGCCCGAACCGGGACGGCCCGCATAGGGGCCGGTTCCCCCGAAGCAGGACAGGGAAAGCATGACGAGGCGGGGGTTGATGGCCGAGAGGACATTCCAGCCGATGCCGCGTCTGGCCAGCACGTCGGCGGGGTAATTTTCAACCACCACATCGGCATGTTCGACCAGCGATTTGAGCCGCGCAATTCCTTCGGCCGAACGCAGGTCCATCGCAACACAGCGCTTCCCGCGCGCGACGAGCGGCCACATCTTGCTGTTGCGGAACAGATCGCCTTCCGGCGGCTCGATCTTCAGGACGTCGGCACCGAAATCCGCCATGATCGTCGCCGCCAGCGGCGCGGCATAGAGCGACGCCATGTCGATGACCTTCAATCCCGCCAGCGCGCCGGGCGGGATGGCGCTGCTCCCCTGTCCGCTCATCCCTTGATGCTCTCCCCTGATGCGTCGGCGAGGAAATTGTCCCGCAGCCGCCGTTTCATGATCTTGCCCGTCTCTTCCCGGGGCAGGACATCGCTTATGACGACATGCCGTGGAACCTTGTATCCCGCGATCCGCGCACGCAGAAACGCCTTCAGCTCGTCGGGCTTCACCCCGTCTTCAGCCTCGACATACGCCACCAGCGCCTCGCCAAATTCGGGATCGGGAATCCCGAACACGGCACAGTCGGCCACGCCGGGATGTTCCAGCAGGGCGGCCTCGACTTCCGCCGGGTAGATGTTGACGCCGCCGGAAATCACCATGTCGACGCGGCGGTCGCAGAGGAAGAGATAGCCCTCTTCATCCAGCCATCCCATGTCGCCGCATGTGATGAGCCCGTCATATTCCACGGCGGCGCGCTTTTCGGGATCGCCGTGAAAGGTGAAGTCAGGCGTGCCGTGGATACGCAGATAGATGTCGCCCGTCTGCCCCGGTCCTGCCCACTGGCCGTCTCCGCCGCGAATACGAACCTCCCCGGTCAGCACGGGTCGTCCGACACTGCCGGGCTTTGCCAACCACTCCTCCGGGCTGATCTTCGTAACGACGCCGGTCTCCGTCGATCCATAGGTCTCGTAGAGCACAGGACCCCACCATTTCAGCATCGCGCGCTTCACCTCCGGCGCGCAGGGGGCACCGGAATGGACGACATGTCGAAGGGTGGAAAGATCATATCGTGTCCGCGCCTCCGGGGGCAGGCGCAGCAGCCTTACGAACAGGGTCGGCACCAGCGCGCTATGGGTGACGCGATGCTTCTCGATGAGGCGCAGGCACTCCTCCGGATCAAACCGCTCCATCACGACCACCGTGCCACCCGCGCCGAAGGTCGCCATCAGGATCGCCTGACTGAAGAGATGATAAAGCGGCCCGGTGACCAGCGCGACATTTCCCGGGGCCGTATCATGGATGATCGAGAGAACCCGCGCGCGCTGCGCCGATTCCTCGCCCGTCGCGGGCAGGCGCCGGACCGCCTTGGGTTTGCCGGTGGTGCCCGAGGTGTAGACCATCGAGGAGCCGAGACCATTGCCATTGCCGGCATGGGGTTCGTGCGCGCCGATCCAGTCGTCATAATCCGGCCAATTGCCCTTCCCGCCCACGGCGATGACGGGCAGGTGGTCCGGAATCTCGTTCCTTATCCCTTCCAGCAGATCGGCATGTCCGATCAGCAGCCGGGGCGTGGCGTCACGCAGCACGTAGCCGATCTCCGCCCCGTGCCAGTGCCAGTTGATCGGCACGCCATAGGCATCCAGCCGGCGAACGGCGAGATTGGCCTCCAGCACGGCAAAATCATTGCGCAGCAGCAGCGCGACCGCGTCGCCGGCGACCACCCCTGCCGCCGCCATGGCGCTTGCCAGCCGCGCTGCCCTGTCAAGCAATTCGGCCCGCCCGCGAACGCGATCGCCGATGATGACGTCACCGTTCATGCAGACGCGACCGGACGCGTAACCGTAAGGCAGGTGCCCCAACTGTGCAGCATCGCCGCGTGCAGGCCGCCCTCTCCTCCCGCAACCATCACCAGAACATCATCGGGACTGGGCACCAGATGAACGCGCCCGTCGGGCTTGATCCGGCCGAGATTGCCGATGGGGTCGCGATATTCGGGCCGAAACCAGTCGATGGGCAATGCGCATTTGTCCCAGATATAGGCCTGCACATCCTCCATCCGGGGATAGGCCCGCGCGATCACCTCTGCCCAGATCGGGTTGATCACGCACAGCGTTTCGGCAAAGGCGGAGGAAGGCAGGAAGCCGTTGGCGCCGGGATAGGCCATGGACTTGGCGATCATGTCCAGGAAGCCGTCGGCGCTGTTCGCCACGACATCGCAGATATTGGCCGTGCCCATCGCGCCATAGGCGGTGACGGCATCCCCCTGAACCCCGCGCCGTTCCGCCAGCGGCGCCCAGGGGGACCGTTCCTCCCATTCGCCGAAGAGGATGCCGGCAACCCGCCCCGGCGTGCCGTAGACGCTTTGCGACGTGGCGCCGATCAACTGGCCCGCCACATTGCGCATGATCAGACGAATGGCTCGGCCGATGGCCACTGCGGGTCCGGCGACTCCACCCAGGCAGCCGGCCTGGCAGGGAATGTCCAGCCGGTTGCGGATCTGGCCGTTGACGATCAGCGCCGGCACCACCGACCCGGTGGTGGCGTTGAGGCCCGCAAGATCGAATTTCGGGTCCGCCATGGCTTCGATCGCGGCGCACAAGAGCGGCATGGACTCGCCCGTACAGCCCGCCATGACGGCGTTGATCGCGATCTTTTCCACCGTGCATTCGGCGCGCAGCGGCGGCAGCACGGCAATCAGCTCGTCTGGAAATCGCCCGCCTGCGATCAGGAAATCCTGCACCCGCGCCTGCGTCGGCGGGATCAGCGGCAGCCCGTCCCCCCACCCCTGCGCCATGGCGAAATTGTTGAAGGCGACAATATCGTCGTCGACCTCATGCCGCCGACTGCTCAGCCAGTCCGCTTCGCACCCCGAAATCCCGCAGGAACGATCGATAGTGGTTTCTTGCAATGTCATGGACCTGCTCTTTCGGAAGGATATCGAGAGGATAGGGAAGGATGTGAAGGCGCAGACCCGATCGTCCGCCGCGCTTCGCCAGATTCCTGGCCAGACCTTCGAAATGGGCGGTGGCCACCGCGATGGTCGGCATTCCGGTGGCGGCCGCCGTCAGCGCGTCAGCGATGGTCCAGCTTGTGCAGGACCCGCAATTGCCCAGGCCGACAATGGCCATGTCGCTCTGCGCCAGCAACGCCTGATATTCACGGTCGGCCTGTTCGCCTTCCTCGCCGGTGCGGCCGCAGCTTCGCCAGAAGGTCACCTCCGCGCCTTCGGCGCGCAGCCTTTCGGCCCATATTTCACTGACCCAGTCCCAACTGCGCCACAGCATGTCGATGCGGATCGCGATCTTCCTGCCTTGAAGATCGCCCGCAGGGGGACCGGGATCGGCAATATCGTGGACCAGCGATGCGGTAGGATCGAGAATAATCGTCATGGGAACACCTCCAGCACTTATTTGCATGTTGCATGCAAAATATCAAGCCTGTTGATGATATATGTCAGGACGAGGCTGGTGCCGTGCCCCTCCGGTCAGCGGTCATAGAAGGCACGCCCTCCGTCCACGTGCAGTGTGCGGCTGGTGATGTAGCCGGCATTCTCGCTTGCCAGAAAGACGATGAGGCCGCCGACATCCTGCTCCCCCTCGCCCATTCGGCGCATCGGGATCATCGATAGCTGATGTTCGCGCTCGGCCTCGCTCAGGCTTTGCCACCAGCTGTCGAACAGCGGCGTCGCAACCATGGGGCAGACGGTATTGACCGTGATTCCATATTTGCCCCAGCCTGTAGCCGCAGTCTTGGTAAGCCCCCGGACGCCCTCCTTGGCGATCGCATAGGCGCCCACTTCCGGCAGGCCCATGGTCGCCCCGCCAGAGCCGAAATTCACGATCCGGCCGCCCCGCGCCTTCATCGTGGGGAAGCACGCCTGCATCATGTAGAGCGAGCCGTGGATCGCCGACCGCAGGACGAGGTCGAGATTGGCGTCATCCACATCCTCGATCGGCCGGTTGTCGGTCGATACGGCGTTGTTCACCAACAGCCAGATGGGGCCGAGTTCCGCCTGGGCGCGCGCCACGGTGGCGTCGACCTGCGCGCGGTCGGTGACGTCGCACGGCGCGACCATCGCGCGCCCACCGGCCGCCTCGATCTGCGCCCGCGTGCGTTCCAGCGTCTCAACCGTCCGTCCCACCAAGACGACGGCCGCTCCCGCCTTGGCGACTGCAAGCGCGATGCCCACGCCCATGCCCGATCCACTGCCGGTGATGAGCGCGACCTTTCCTTTGAGCGGTCCTTCCATATCTTGTCCTCCTGCTGTTCAGAACAGCCCCGCCCTGCCGCCCGTCCAGGGAATGTAGGCGAAATAGCGCTCTGTCTGCGCCCACAGGGTGGGGATGATGGTGGGTTGGCTCAGGTCGCGGATCAGGTCGATATTCGCGGCGATGCTCTCCGGCGTGATCGCCGGATCGAACAGACCGTCATTGTCGAAGATGGCCAGCCGCGCGACGCGCCCTCCCCCGACGTTGAAGACTTCGCCGCTGAAATCCAGTTCCTCGCTGCTCAGATAGGCGATCAGCGCCGATACCTTTTCCGGCTGGAAATGGGTTCGGTACCAGAGCGCCAGATCCTCATGCGATGTTTCCGTCAGGCGGGAGGCGCCGGTCGGGAAGACTCCGTTCACCAGGATATTATGCGGTCGCCCGTCAAAGGCGGCGTCATGGGTCAGCCCCAGCAACCCGGCCTTGCCCGCCGCATATGGGCCCAAATGCCCCGCCCCCAGCACCGCCGATGACATGACATTGACGATCCGGCCGAAACCCTGATCGCGCATCAGCGGCCAGACACGCCGCAACAGCATGTAGGGTCCGATGAAATTGGTCCGCAAAACACCTTCGATCTCTTCATCGGCGAAGGCATCGGGTTCGCCGATCAACGATCCCCCGGCATTGTTGACCAATATGTCGATACGGCCGAAAGCATCCAGCGCGTGCTGGACAATGTCCCTCGCGGATTCGCCCGTGCCGACCATGGCGGCATCCGCCTCCGCCTCGCCCCCTGCCGCACGGATTTCTTCCACCACCGACTGCGCATGGGAAATGCTGCCCGGAGTCAGGGTCGATTGCGCGCCGCCATAGTCGTTCACCAGCACCTTTGCTCCGCGCGCGGCGAGCAGGAGCGCATGGGTCCGTCCCATTCCCCGTCCGGCGCCGGTGACAATCGCGACGCGTCCATCCAGTCGAATCATCCCCGGTTCCTCCTGTCAGTCGCATCAGTATACATGCAACATGCAGAGGATCGACTGGCCCGGCGCATGGGCGTTCAAGCATCGCCTATGCGGTGAACACGCTGTGGACCGTTATTCAGCCTGTCCGGCTGACCGTTGCTGGAAAGTGCGCGTTCGCTCGATATGGGCGCGCATGTGGCGTTCGGCAGCGTCGGGATTGCCTGCCTCTATGGCATCGATGATCGCCTTGTGATCACGCAATACTGCACGGCCGCTCCATCCCCGCGCGCGCGACAGGCGGCTGTTGAGAACCCGCAACTGCTGATCGATCTGCACCAGTTGACGCGCCAGACGCCCATTGCACGCCCCCTCGCGGATCATGCCGTGAAAGGTAGCGTCCAGTTCGACATGGCCGGCCAGATCATTTTGCGCGACCACCGCCTCATGCTGCGCGAACAGCGCCTTGAGTTTGGCGATGCCATCCGCATCCATGCGCTCGGCTGCGCGGCGCACCGTGACGATCTCCAGCCCTTCGCGAATATCCAGCAGGTCGAGAATGTCGCGGGTACCGCCCGCGATCACGGCGACGCCGGCGCTCGCCCGCGGCTCCACCAGCCCCTCCCGTTCCAGGGCGATCAGCCCTTCCCGCGCCGGGGTCCGGCTGACGCCAAGCCGCTTGGCGATTTCCGGCACGCTAAGATGCGTGCCGGGAGCGAGGGCGCCCGACAGGATCGCGCTGCGAAGTCGATCAGCCACCATTTCCGTCAGGGCTTCCGGCCGAGCCAGGGGTTCAAGCTGTCCCGACGCATCGGCATGTCGCTGTTCATTATGCATGCAGGTTCCATGCTCTGAAACCCGACGAAATTCAATGCCGACATCGCCGCCCAGCCCGCCGCTGCAAGGCCGGCCGGCAGCATCGTTCATATAGGTGATCGCTTGGCGGCAACCGCGCTTTGATTTTGTTCCCGCCCGAACAACATGATAGCAGCCCGCCAGATCAGTTATGAGGCATATATGAAATATCTTTTCTCGCTTGCGGCCGCCCTTTCCCTTTCCTCCGTCGCGATCGCGCAGGAGGCTCCCGCCATCAAGACGCGCACCATGGTCAAGACCGCCGATGGCGTCCGCGTCGGATTCATCGACCGGATCATCCAGAATGGCGAAGGCGCGCCGGCATCGGTTCAGATCATCTACAGGGGCCGCTTCGTCTCCATCCCGGCCGCGACCCTGTCCGCCGGCGACAAGGGACTGGTCACAAGCCTGACCGCTGAGGATCTCAAGAAGCTCTGAAGCCACGAGCTACCGCATTGGCGCAGGCGATCGGCCACGGCCGGCCGCCTGTCATGCATCAGGGGAAGGAGCTGGACGGCCTCGCCCAGCTGTTCGCGGCCATGCTGGTCCAGCCCTTCGTCACCGCTCCGCGCCGGGTTCGAAGATCGCGGCCGTCAGATGCTGCCCGCCATCGGCCAGCACGCGGTGGCCCAGAATGAAGCAGGCTTCGTCCGACACCAGGAACATCGCCGCGCCGCCAACATCCTCCACCGGATCGGCGAGGCGCGGCATCGCCGTATTGGCGATCAGCGTCTCGACGCTTCTGCCCTTCTTCGCCCGATACTCCGCAAAGACCCCGATATCGGGCACTGCCGCCTGCAGGAAATTGACGAGTATGCCGTCCTTCCCCCATTCGACGCCCGCCGACCGGCTGAGCCCGGTCAGCGCGAAATCCATGGTGACGGCATCCGACACGCCCTCGTTCGCCGTCGGACCATAGATCGACCCCAGATTGACGATGCGTCCGGTGCCTGCCGCCTTCATATGAGGATAGGCGGCCTGCATCATGTTGAGCGCGCTGAGCAGCACGTCGTTGAACGCCGCCGTGAAGTCCGGCGCCGCCTGCCTGTCTGCCAGCCGGTCCCACTTCAGAGCCGCGTGGGCGCCGTTCAGCACTATGTCGATCCGGCCATGCGCCTGCACCACGGCATCGGCCAGCGCCCGCGCGGCGGCTGGATCGGCAAGGTCCGCGCTGCGCGCTTCCGCATCCGGGATGGCGCGCGCAGCCGCCTGCGCGGCGTCCTGATCGCGGTCCACCAGCACAACCTTCGCACCTTCCCGGGCGAAGCGGCGGGCAATGCCCTGGGTCAATTCATTGGCCGCGCCCGTGACGATCGCGACCTGCCCTTCGATCAATCCCATCCTGTCCTCCCCGCGCTCAAACCGTCAGTTCGACGGCGGCCTGGCTGTGGCCCTTGTGGATATCCGTGCCCTCCTCATGCATCTGGAGCGGTGCGGTCGCCCATACGCCGCCGTCGACGCAGAAGACCTGCCCGGTGATGAAGCGGCCATTGTCGCTGCAAAGACCCAGCACCGCGCCGGCAATGTCGACCTCGCAATCGCCCATGCGACGCATCGGGAACTGCCGCACGCTCGCTTCGGCCATTTCCCGGTTCTGGTCGGCCCAACTCTTGTAGGCCCAGCTATCGCCCGCCGGCGTGATGCAGTTGGCCGTGATATTGTCCTTGCCAAACTCCCGCGCGGCGCTGCGCGTCAGCGCCTCATTGGCAGACTTGGTGATGTTGTAGTCGCTGGCATAGGGTTGCCCCCAGATGTTCCAGTGGCTGGAAAAATAGATCAGCCTCCCGCCGCCCACCTTGCGCATGTGTGGAACCGCCGCACGACTGGTCCAGAGCGACTGGTAGAAACCAGTCATCAGCGTCATCGTATAGTCAGCATCCGGCTTGTTCTCTATCGATCGGACCGGCGCGATCCCCTGAGCATTGTTGACGACGATGTCCAGTCGGCCGAATTGTTCGGCCGCATTGTTCACCAGATCTTCCATCTGCTGCCGATTGCCGACATCGGCGGCGACGAAGCGGGCCCGATCCGCCGCGCCGGGGATGCTGGCGATCAGCGCCTCATTCTCCCGGTTATTCTCCGGGCTGCGCGAGCAATAGACCACCGCAGCCCCCTCCTTGAGGAAGCGCAGGACGATGCCCTGCCCTATGCCCTTGGTCCCGCCGGTGACCACCGCCACCTTGCCGTTCAGCCGTCCATGCGTCTGCATCCCGTCTCTCCTCACGCTGTCTCGACCAGCGGCTTGCCCGCCGCCATGCGCCACATATCCGCGACCACCGGCAGGTGGATGGTCTGTCCGCCGTCGACCGCCAGCAACTGACCCGTGATGTAGCGGGCCGCGTCCGACAGCAGGAACAGCGCCGCCTGCGCTATATCGTCCGGCTGACCCAGATAAGGCAGTACATTATTGTCCAGGGTCATCTGAAAGAACTGATCGCCCATGTTCCGCGTCGTGGGCGTATCGATGAAGCCGGGCGCTATCGTGTTGCAGCGGATGCCGCGCCTGCCATAGGCGGTGGCGATCGATTGGCTGAGGCTGTGCACCGCCGCCTTCGACGCCGCATAGGCGGGGACGGTGCCCAGCGACAATATGCCGGCGGTCGACGAGATATTGACGATCGCGCCACCGCCGCGCTTCAGCATCTGGGGTATGCAATATTTGGCGGCCAGCATCGGGCCGCGCAGATTGATCTCCAGCGCCCGGTTCCAGATTGCGGCATCCATCTCGTGGATTTCGCCGTCCGCGCCGGTCTGTTCGGGTGCATTGTAGGACACGGTGTTGTCGAGCAGGTCGACGCCGCCGAAATGTGCGACGGTCGCTTCGATCGCCGCCCGCACCTGGCCCTCTTCCCGCATGTCGGCGCGCAATGCCAGCGCCCGCCCGCCCGATGCCGTTATGGCATCCGCCGCCGCGCTCGCATTGCTTTCGTCCAGATCGGCGATCATCACGGCCGCACCTTGCGCCGCGAGCAGTTCCGCCGTCGCCCGGCCGATCCCCGATGCGCCGCCCGTGACGACAGCCACCTTGCCCGCCAATATCGGCTGCACGACTCTCTCCTTGTATATGTTTCGCCAAGTTTATTATATTTTCAGCGAATACAGTCAATATGCCAATTATTCGTGCAAATATTCGTATTCAATTCAGAGATGTTCGCGCATCGAAGGAACGATCGTTCTTATCACCCCGTCATGTTACGCGGCACGGCGCCAAAGAAGGCCTTTCCGCCCTCGTCCAGGCGGATAAATTCTGACCAGACTCCCAGATCGCGGCGTGTGTCCGCGTAAATATAGTCGAGAGCGCCCGGCATCGAGCCGGCCATGGGCACATCATAACCCATGTCCCCAAGGCGATCGAGCATCGCCTGATGATCGTCGATCAGATATCCGAAATGGTGCAGCCGGATCGGCCCGGCGACGGGAGGAAGATGATCGTCATAGATCGTCTTCTGCATGGGATCGGGCTCGATGATCTCCGTCATCACATTGTCGATCCAGGCGAGCGCTATGCGTCGGGTGGGCGCTGGCCGGCCGTCGATCGCCGGAGGATCGTTCACCATGAATTCGACCGCGCCGAACCTGTCGCGGAACGCCGCGACGGCCGCCTCCACATCGCGGGTTACATAGCCGAACTGGAAGAAGCCCTTGAAGAAGTTCTGCACCCATGCCTCCATATCCGATGTCGCCATCGAATTTAAAGGTACGCGTAAGAACCTATATTGGCAAGCCGGCGCGGCGTTCCGCTCAGCCGCTCATGCCTGGTCGAGGGCCTGGGCCGGAGGGGAGGAAGTGCCGGCATCTGGCCGCAGGAGCCGGTTCGTGAAGGTCGCGGAAAAGGCCACCAGGCCGATAAGGATGAATATCCCGCTGAAATTGGCCGCGTCCATCGAACCCCGGAGTTCGAGCAGGCTGGCGGCGAAGCAGATGCCCAGCGACAGGCTGATCTGCTGGAATGTCGCATAGAGGCTGGTCGCCGCGCTCATTTTCGACTGGTCGACATCGACAAAGGCCAGCGCATTGTACCCGGTGAACAGCAAGGACGTGAAAAATCCGGATATGAGCAGCACCGCGCCCAGTGCAGGCTGGGGCCAGGCCGGACTGAACAGGGCACAGCCGCTGATGGCGATTGCAGCCGCCACGCTTCCCGCCATCAGGCATGCACGATAGCCGAACCGCTGGATGACCGACGGCGCGATCGGCTTCATGGCCAGGGCGCCGATCGCTGTCGCCGCCATGATCGTGCCCGCCTGGGCTGCGGAAATGCCAAAGCCGATCTGGAAAAGCAGCGGCAGCAGGAAGGGTTGCGCGCCCTGCGCGATGCGGGTCAGCGTGCCGCCCGCCACGGAAAGGCCAAAGGTGCGGATGCGCATGAGCGAAAGATCGAGGATCGGGTCTTTCGTTCGACGGGCATGCACAAGATAGGCGATGAAGAACAACGCGCAGCATCCCAGAAGTGCGATGATGACCGGCAGCCCGACAGCATGGCTGCCAAGTTCCAGACCGAAGATGAGGCATCCGAGCGCCAGTCCCGACAAAACGAAGCCCCGCGCGTCGAACTGCGCCACGTCGTCTTCCCTTATCTGGGGAATGAGCCAGATCGCCAGCGCCAGCCCGGCCGCGCCGATCGGGATGTTGATGTAGAAGATCCAGCGCCAGTCCAGATAGGTCACGATCAGCCCGCCCAGCGGTGGTCCGACGATAGGCCCCACCAGGGCCGGCATGACGAGCCATGACAAGGCGGCGACCAAGTCATCCCGGCTGACGCTGCGCAGCAGGACCAGCCTGCCGACCGGCACCATCATGGCGCCGCCGATACCCTGAAAGAAGCGCGCGCCAACCAGCGTCGGAAGGCTGTTCGACCAGGCGCAGGCAACCGACCCCGCCATGAAGATGGCGATCGCGCTGCAAAAGATGGTGCGTGAGCCGAAACGATCGGCCGCCCAGCCGCTGGCGGGAATGAATGCCGCGAGCGCGACGAGATAGGATGTGAGCGCGAGGCTGAGGCCCGAAGCCGGGATACCGAAATCGCGCGACATGGCCGGCAGCGCGATGGTCAGAACGGTGGCATCCAGTTGCTGCATGAACAGGGCGAAAGCCACCACCAACGCAATGACGCGATAATTCCGCCGGCGCTCAGACACTCTTTTGCAAACTCATGCTTCCAGACCGTCGACCGCCCGAACTGTACCAGTGCCTTCATAGGCCATGTCGCGGCCGAAAGATATGTTCCAGGCGGAAAACCGTTTCCCGCTTTTCCGCACGATGCTGTGGGTTCTTTGTTGTCGCATCCTTTGCGCGGAAAACCGGTTCCCACTTTTCCGCACGATGCTGTGGGTTCTTTGTTGTCGCATCCTTTGCGCGGAAAACCGGTTCCCACTTTTCCGCACGATGCTCTACGTACCGCTCTTGCCCAGGATACGCTGCTCCAGCCGCTCCGCGACGGATTTGCGTATCGGGTCGCCGGCGCGGATCTTTCGCCAGGTATTGTAGCTGATTCCATATTGCATCATCAGCACGTCGCTCGTCTGGCCCAGCATGCCAGAGAGCATATGATCGACCACATGCCTGGATACGGGTCGCATGGTCGCAAGACGGTCGATGGTCATTTTCCATTCCCCGGATTGGCGGGGAGCGCGACGGGCCGGACGCGCTCCCCAAAGGATCAGAAGGATATGCGGACACCCGCCGTGATATAGCGACCTATCGGATCATAAGCGCTGCTGGCGGCCGTGGTGAACGTCGTCACCGGCGGAGGCGACAGCGGGGGATCGCGGTCGAACAGATTGGCCACGGACAGATAGACCTGCTGCTTGCCGCCGCCCATGTGGAGATTATAGGTCGCCGTGACATTGGTGTAGAACACCGCGGGCGTGCTGTTGTCGTTGATGTCGATGCCCTCTATCCGCGTGGCATCCAGCTTTGCTGCGCTGATGAAACGCTCCTGCACGAACAGCGAGAAGGCTTCGTTCGACCAGTTCGCCTGAAGCACGCCGCTCCATTTCGGCGTGATCGTCTCGCCCAGCGCCTCGCGCACCGGAGACCCGGGAGTCTGCGAATTATTTTCCGTCGCATGATTGCCGATCAGACGCACGTTGAGATTGCCGCCGGCAAAATCGGTCTTGTAGCCGATTTCGAAGTCGATGCCGGCGACGGTCTGCTCCGCCAGGTTGAGGTTGGGGCGCAGGATGCTGAGCGATCCCGAAGGCAGCACCGTGATGTTCGCGCACTGGGCCTGGTTGCCCGCCGCGCATTCGTCGACCACCCGCTGTTCCGCCAGCGTGGTGATCGCGTCCTTGAGCTTGATCTTGTAATAGTCGACCGACGCCTGGAAGCCGGGGAGCCAGCTCGGCTGATAGACGCCGCCGAAGGTGATGGTCCTCGCCCGTTCAGGTTTGAGATTGGGGTTGCCGGTGGCGAAATTGACCTGCGGCGTCGTCACGCCATTGTAGACCACATTGCCGTTCAACTGCGTCGCGGGGTTGAACAGTTCGAGCAGGTTGGGCGCGCGAATATCCTGCGACCAGGTGCCGCGGAAGCGGAGCGCGTCGTTCAACTGCCAGCTGCCGCCCAGTTTCCACGTCGTCGCCCCGCCCGACGTGCTGTAGTCGGCATAGCGGACCGCTCCATTGAGGTCCAGCGACTGGGCGATCGGGCTGTCCTTGAGCACGGGCACGGCAATTTCCAGATAGCCTTCGCGAATGTCATATTCGCCGGAAAAAGGCAGCGGATTGAAGAAACGATAGGGCCCTTGCCGCCCCTGAAGCGCGGCCGGGCCACCGCGAATGCCGGTGAAATCGATGCGCGTGGGGGACAGGGCATCAGTCGTCTGCTTCGCCGTCTCCTTGCGATATTCGACGCCGGCCGCGACCGAGATCGGTCCGGCAATTTGCAGATTGTCGCCCAGATCACCCCGGATGTTGATCGCGGCGACCTGCTGGCGCAGTCGCAGGTTCAGGACATTGTCACCGGTCACATAGTCGGTGATCGCCTGATTGGGGGCCTGCGGTCCGAACAGATTGCGCGGGGTGCAGCCCGGATCGAGGCCGGCGAGCGTCGAACGGCAGACAATCTGTCCGGCCTGGTTCCGCACGGCATCGGCCGAAGCATAGAGATTGCGCGCGATGGTGAGGTTGTTCGACCGCAGTTCCTGGTCCGACTGGCCAAAATTATAGGATGCGTCCCATTTCCATGTGCCGTCAAGCTCACCGCGCACGCCGATCGATCCGTGATAGACGTCTATAGTCGATTCATTCTCGACCAGCGGCAATTCGCCCTCGAACCGGCCGAGCTGGAAGGACTGGACATTGGCCGCCACCATGCGGGCCAGGATGTCCGCCGGCAGATAGGCGTTGTCGCGATAGATGGTGTAGGCCGCGTTGGAACCGACATTCTGGCTGACGAAAGCGCCCTGATTGGTATGGCTGCGGGCGTAGAGTCCCTCGACGAACAGCGTCGTGGCGGACGACAGGTCAAATTCGGCGCGGGCAAAGCCGTTATAGCGCTCCTGCGTCGGTTGAAGGCCGATATTCGCCCTCGCGCCGTCGCCGCCGCTCTGGAAAGCCGTGCCGGTGATCGTGCCATAATCGAAAGGCGCCGAAACGCCGTTGGCGAGGAATTGCGTGCCGCGCAGCGGACCGGCGCTGATCAGGCCACCATAGGTGCCGATCGAGCTGCGGATCGAGGGGATGATGAGGTTGAGCGGGCGAGCGCCGGCCACCGGGTTGACGATCTGCCCGGCATTGTCGTCGAACCAGTCGCGATGCGTCCTTTGGTCGGCGCGCAGCCCCTTCTGGTAGAAATAATCGATACCCGCGACGAAACGGAGCCGATCGTCCGCGCCCGCGGTGCCGAAGGCAAAGGAACCGCCGAACGAGGGCAGATCGCCATGGGTGGAAATGCCCGTCAGCGCCTCCGCCTTGAAGCCCCGCAATTTCGTGTCGAGCACGAAGTTCACGACGCCCGCCACCGCGTCGGAACCATAGGCCGCCGAAGCGCCGCCGGTCACGACATCGACGCGGCTGACAAGGCCCTGCGGAATGATGTTGATGTCGACCGAACCGCCGCTGTTGGTGGCGGGCAGGCGCCGGCCGTCGAGCAGGATCAGGGTCCGCTGCGCGCCCAGGCCGCGCAGGTTGAGCAGATTCTGGCCGCTGCTGCCGCCGCGGCTGTTGGTGGTTGACGGACTGGACGTCTTGGTGCTGCCGTTGAAGGCGGGCAACTGGTTAAGGCCGTCGGCAAGGTTGGTCGGCGCGGCCACGCGCAGTTGCTCGGAACTCGCCATGGTGACTGGCGTCGGCGTCTTGAAGCCGTTGGCGACGCGGCTGCCGGTGACGACGATCGATGCGTCGTCGACAGAAGCGGCAGCCGGATCGGCAGCCACATCCTGGGCCGCCACATCCTGCGGCGCCACATCCTGCGTCACGGCCGGATCAGCAGCAGGCGCGGCTGTCGCGTCCTGCGCCGCCGCGCCCGAAGGCGTCATCACGGTCAGCGCCATCGCCAGCGGCATCAACGCCGCCCCTTGCGCGAAAAGGCCCTTCAGTTGCTTGTGCATCAATAGTCTCCCAGATCTTATATTGTCAGGTTGAAGCGAGGAAAGTCTCAGTCCTGTTCGATGGCCTTGCGATTGGCGCGACTGCCGATCAGCAGGGCGAGCAGGGAAAGAAGCGCCGCTGCGGCGCACCAGGCGCCGGGGATCGCCTTGTCCCCGGTCGCGCCGATGAGGGCGGTGCTGATCGCGGGGGTGAAGCCACCGAAGATCGCGGTCGCCGTGCTGTAGGCCAGGCTGAAGCCGACAGTGCGGACATGGCCCGGAATGACTTCGGTCAGATAGACGATGAAGGCGCCGTTATAGGTGGCGTAGATCGCGGCCAGCAGCAGTTCCACCGCCAGCAGCTTGCCGAAGGTCGGATCAGCCACCAGCCAGCTCATCAGCGGATAGGCAAGCGCCGCGCCCAGCAACGTCGCGGTGATCAGCAACGGGCGGCGGCCGACCTTGTCCGACAGCGCACCCATGACGGGCAGCAGAATGAAGTTGGTGAGGCCGACGCAGGCAGTCACGAGCAGGCTGTCGCCCGCGTCCAGGTTCAGCACCTTGCTGCCGAAGGTCGGGGTGTAGGCGGTGATCATGTAGAAAAACACGGTGGTCATGACCGCCATCAGCGCGCCTTGCAGCACGATGCCCCAGTTCGCGCCGATGATGCGCACGATCTGGCCGATCTGCGGATGCTCCTTGCGGTTCAGGAACGCCTCGGTCTCTTCGACATGGCGGCGGATGATGAAGAGGAAGGGGATCATCACGCAGCCGATGATGAAGGGCACGCGCCAGCCCCAGGCCTGCATGGTTTCAGGCGGCAGGCTCGTCGAGACGATGAGGCCGATCAGCGCGGCGAACACCACCGCCGCCTGCTGGCTGGCCGACTGCCAGGATGTGAAGAAGCCCTTGCGATGCGGCGGTGCGATCTCGTTCAGGTAGACCGACACGCCGCCGACCTCGACGCCGGCGGAAAGTCCCTGGACCAGCCGGCCGACCAGGATGATGAGCGGCGCCGCAAGGCCGATCTGCTCATAGGTCGGGGTGATCGCGATGGCGAGCGTACCGAGCGCCATCAGCCCCAGCACGAGCAGCAGCCCCTTGCGGCGGCCATGATGGTCGACATAGGCGCCCAGAACCAGCGCGCCGACCGGCCGCATGAGGAATCCGGCGCCGAAAGTCATCAATGTCAGCAGCAGCGAGGCGAACTCGCTGCCGGTGGGAAAGAACGCCTTCGAGATGTAGGTGGCGTAATAGCCGAACACCATGAAGTCGAACATCTCCAGGAAGTTGCCGCTGGCCACGATGAAGATGGATTTGAAGGCCGACTTCTTCCTGTCGGTTGCCGCTTCAGTGAAATCGGCTGAGGCCGTGTGGGTCTGGGCGGTCATGGGGTCACCTTTTGCGATGCCGGTTCAAGGCCGCTTTCACGAATGATGCTGTAGGCCTTGGGCGAGGAGAGATAGTCGAGCAGGGCCCGCGCCGTTTCGGGCTGGGGCGAATAGGCGACGATGCCGCCGGAAAAGGGTGTCACCTTCTGGAGCGAGTCCGGCAGCAGCCCGACGATGCGGATGCCCTTGACCGGCTTGAGTTCGGAGAGTTGCTGGAAACCGATCTCGGCCTCCCCCCTCGCCACGATCTCGCCGACCGGAGTAGCGGGGATCATCCGCCCTTTGGGACGAACCTGATCAGCGACGCCCAGCCTGTCCAGCATGGTCGTCTGGATGTAGACGCCACTGGCGCTGTCGGACCATGCGACCGACTTCGCGTTGAGCAAGGCAGTCCGGACGGCATCCGCGGTCGAGATGTCGGGAATGGGCGCGCCGTCCTTGACCGCCACGGCGATCTTGGAGAGCCCCAGATCGATCTCCGTGCCGCGGCTGACCTGACCTGCGGCGACCAGCTTATCCAGTGCGGAACGCGCGAGTATGACGACGTCGGCCGGTTCATGGCGGGCAAGGCGCGCGGGAATCGCGTTGCTGGTTTCGCCCATGGATGGCCCATGTTCCGTCACGATCCGGGTGCCGGTTTCGGTGCGATATTGCGCGGCGAGCCTGTCAAAGGCCGCGCTGAAACCGCCCGATGTCAGCACGTGGATTTCGGCGGGCCGGGCGGCCATGTCGGCGGAGGTCTGGCAGGCGGAAAGCAGCAATGCCGCAAAGGTCGCCATGGATACGCGCGACACATTGCGGCGCAGGGCCGACAGCATCGCGGTCACGACGGATCGCTCCATGCCATTTGCATTGCACCTCTCCTTCAAATCCATTCTGTCCGCTGGCAGGAAGAAGATCCTGCCGGCGCCTGCATTCAGTTGACGATAGAAGCGGGTCCGAATATTTTTATCAAATGCAATGAATGGTCCATGTGATGCATTTTACGCATAAATGGGAGGCGGGGCTTGTTGCGACAGCTATATGTTCAGATGATCCTGGGGGTGGTTGCGGGGACCATCCTGGGATATGTCTGGCCCAATGCGGGCGTGGCCCTCGGCCCATTAGGCATAGCCTTCATCAAGACGATGCGCATGATGGTTCCGCCCATCCTGTTCTGCACGATCGTCGACGGCATCGTTTTGCATGGCGGCGCGCTGCGCACCGGTTCAACCATCGTCCGCGCGCTGATCGTCTTTCTAGCGATCACCATCCTGGCGCTTCTTTCCGGAACCGTCGTCGCCGGCCTGATGCAGCCCGGAGCTGGCCTGAACCTGCATGCCGTCGCCATGAACCAGGATATGCATCGGCAATTGGCGGGCCCACCAATCAACGGTCCCGGCGAATTCCTGCTGCGCATGATACCGGACACCTTCTTTTCCGCCTTCACGGCCGGCGACGTGCTGCCGGTCCTTTTCATTGCCGGACTGGTGGGATTCGGACTGGTCCGGATCGGCGCTTCGGGCGAGCCGATCGTCCGGGGCCTGCGGGCGCTCACGCAATTGCAGTTCACGATATTCGGCTTTCTGGTACGCCTCGCCCCCGTCGGCGCCTTTGGCGCGATCGCCTATACCGTTGGCGCCTATGGCATCGGTTTCATCGGTTCGCTCGGCATGCTGATCGCGACCCTCGCCATCGCGTGCCTGATGCTGGCCTCTTGCCTCCTCATGGCCGTTCGGCTCGCGACCGGCATGCCGATATGGAAGCTGATCCGTCATTTCCGCGACGAGTTGCTGATCGTCGTCGGCACATCGTCGAGCGAGGTCGTCCTCCCCCGCCTCATCACCAAACTCGAGCGACTGGGCGCAAGTCCTGCTGTCGTCGGTCTGACCGTGCCGCTGGGCTATACGCTCAACCTTGCCGGCACCGCCGTCTACCTGACCGTCGCCACCCTGTTTCTTGCAGAGGCTCTCGGCATTCCGCTGCCCCCCGACAGGCTCGCCCTGTACCTGCTCGTCATGCTGGTGACGTCGAAGACAGCCGCGGGGGTCACGGGCAGCGGCTTCTCGGCCCTGTTGCTGACATTGTCGCTGCTGCCGGACATTCCGGTGGGGGCTGCCGCCATGCTGATCGCCGTCGATCGCGTGCTGTCCGCCATCAGGGCGACCACCAGCGGCCTTGCCAACATCAGCGCCACATTGCTTCTGGCGCGCTGGGACGGCGCAACGATCGGAGAGGTCAGGCCGAAGCCCATGCCTCCGACAAAAGGGTGACGAGCCGTTCGGCCGCAGGTGAGATGGGGGCTGCAGGGCGCTTCAGCAGTCCGATCGTGCGGACGATCACCGGCTCGCCAAGAGGACGCCACACCAGATCGCGCGCTTCAGGGCCTGCGCAGGCAAGCCTTGGAAGAACGGAGGGGCCAAGGCCTGCGTCCACCAGGGCGAGCGCGGACGTAAGGCGGGTCACCTCGTAAAACCAGCTGAGCTGGATGCCCTGGGCCGCCAGCCCTGCTTCAAGGGTGGTGCGATTACCGCTCGCCCTGTGGACCGTGATCAGCCGCTTACCCACCAGATCGCCCCAGCCGACATTCGGCAGCATGGCAAGCGGATCGTCCCGGTGGCAGACAAGCCCGTAGGGATCATCGTGCAATGGCGAGAAGGAGAGGTCGGCGTCCGTCGAAACCGGCAGCGACAGGCCGAATTCCGCCTCCCCCGTTCTGACTGCCTCAGCACATTCGGTGGCCGACAGGTCCAGGATTCGGACGCGGGTGTTGCGATAATCCTCCCCGAATTTCTGCAGCACCTCAGGCATGAACCGCACCGTGGCGCTGGGCACGCTGGCCAGGGTGATGCGACCCGCCTGCCGCTCCCCCTGGGCCATGAGCCCGATGAGCGAGCCGTCGAATTCGTCCAACATGCGTCGGATCAGCGGAAGCACCTCACGCCCCGACGGGGTCAGCCGCACCGTTCGCGTCGTGCGTTCGATCAGCACCGATCCCACGGCGCTTTCCAGCTTCTGTATCCGCCGGCTGAGCGCGGGTTGCGACAGGTTGAGCTGCTGTGCCGCGCGATGGAAGCTTCGCCCCTCCGCCACCGCGACCAGCGCGCGAAGATCAAGCAATTCGCAATTTATCATTTCCATCGTCCCGCCGGCGAACAAACTCGATCAGCGTTTTAGCGGAGTTTGCCGAACCGGCACGCATTTTCGCGTTTCGAAACCCGCCCTAATGCCCGTCACCGGACGGCCGCTTCACCTTCCTGATCTGGCCGACCCCTATGAAAACGCCGATGATCGTCAGCGGGAAAAGCGCGACGTCGATCCAGCCGGGCAGATGCAATCCCTGATGCTCCAGCGCTTCCTTCAGATGATGCCAAAGGCCCAGTGCATAATAGCTGATCGCCACCACCGACAGCCCTTCAACCGTATGCTGGAGCCGTAATTGCAGCGCCGTCCGGCGATCCATGGATGCCAGCAGATCGCGATTCCGCCGCGCGAGAGCGGTGTCGACCCGGGTGCGCAGCAGGGCGCTGGTCCAGGCGGCGCGCTGCGCCAGATCCTCCAGTCGCCGGTTGAACGCATCGCAGGTCCGCATGGCCGGCAGCAACCGTCGCTCCGTGAAATCGTCGAGCGATCGGTAACCGCGCACGGGCGCGACCGCGAGGCGGCGGATGCGGTCGCGGCAGATTTCCGCATAGGCCTGTGTCGCGCTCATGCGGTAGCGGGTGCGCGCCACGATCTCGGCCAGTTCGGCGCTCAGGGCGGAAAGCAGCTCCAGCACCTGATCAGCGTCGGCATCCTTTTGGGCCACGCGGCTCGTGATCGCCGTCAGCCGCTGTTCAAGCCCGTTCAGCAGAGGCGTCGCCTGCTGCGCCTCGGGCAGGCCCAGCAGGGCGATCTTGCGGTAATTGCCCAATTCCTGAAGCCGCTGGACCAGTTGCGAACTTTCGTCGCCCACCAGTCCCCTATCATGGATGAGCAGTCGGCCAAAACCATCGCCATGCAGGCGAAAGTCGCTCCAGATGCGGGCATGACCGTCCGCCACGTCGGAGATGATAAGGTCTTCGGTGGCAAAATGCGCGGCGATGGCGGCCGGCGGCGGTTCATTCATGACCATCGCGATCTGTGTCGACCGGATCACCCGGCCCGGCATGTCGGCCATCCAGGCGGGCACATTGGCAAATGGCGCGAGGTCGAACAAGCTCGCACCTTCGACCGGCGCGAGGAAACTGTAGGTCATGAATTCGGTATGACGCTCCCAGGAGAAATGGAGGTCACCGACCCGGCCGGCGAGGAAGCGATCGCCGGGCTTGAGGGCAGGAAAACGTTCGGACAGCAGGGCAATGCCCTTTTCGGCCTGCGCTTCGTCCACCAGCAGCACGAACTGAAGCGCGAGGGCAGGCGCATCGAAGCGGGACAGGCCGCGAACATGCATTTCCCGCGAAAGGGATGCGCGCAGCGGATGATTGCGCTGGCCGAGCGCTGCAAAGGGATCGGCCGGGATGCTGGTCATGTCGTCCATGGCATTCCTTGGCGCCCTGCTTCATCAAGTCCGACAATATCGTCGCTGTCGATTCATAATGGCAGGATCGCGGTTGGCAATCCGCCCTGCCCGAAAGGATGAGGGGCGAGTGCAGGCTGCATGCGCACCTCGAAACAGA
Organism: Sphingobium sp. R-21; assembly: GCF_049913335.1. Lineage (NCBI taxonomy): Bacteria > Pseudomonadati > Pseudomonadota > Alphaproteobacteria > Sphingomonadales > Sphingobiaceae > Sphingobium > Sphingobium sp. R-21. Next base: position 1,483,149 of record NZ_CP184375.1, read on the forward strand.
GGGGATGAACGCGCCGGCGGCTAGTTGAAGAGATCGAGCGGTATCGCCTCGGCCATGGCGCGATAGCCCTCCGGTGAGGGATGCAGCGCGTCGCCCACATCATAGCGCGGGAGCAGGCGGTCAGGACGGGCCGGATCGCGCATCGCCCGATCGAAGTCGACCACACCGTCAAAATTCCCCGGCTCGCGGATCCAGCGGTTCACGGCCTGCCGGTCGGCTTCGTTCCGGGCGTCGGGATGATAATAATCATTGCCCGCGAATGGCAGGATGGTGCCGCCGATCACCTTGATGCCCTTCGCCCGGGCGCGCAGCACGATCTGCCGGTAGGCGCCGATGATGCGCGATACCAGGCGGGCATGCTCCACGTCGCTGACCGGCGTTTCGCGGGTGAGCGTGCCGATGTCGTTAATGCCTTCAAGCAGGATCAGATAACGCACGCCCGGCTGCGCCAGCACATCTCGGTCCAGCCGGGCAAGCGCATTGGGCCCAAGACCGTCGTTCAGCAGGCGGTTGCCGCCGATGCCCTGATTGACGATCACCAGATGGCGCGTCGCCGGATCGGCCTGCAACCGCTGGGCGAGACGGTCGGTCCAGCGATCATTGCCGTTCGTGGTCGAGCCCCGGCCGTCGGTGATGGAATCGCCGAGCGCGACGATCAACTGCGCCGCCGTGCAGCGCTCCACCTCCAGCGCGGCGAGCGAAAACCAATGGTCGACGGCCTGCGCGCCCGCCATGGCGGCATCGCCCAGATGGTCGCCCCTGAGCAGCCAGGATGTCGCCCGCGATCCGGGATGAGAGGTCTGGCCCGACGGTTCCTCGGCAAAGGCGATGGTGATCGCCAGATCGTCAAAGGCGCGGACCGGCAAGCCTATCGGATCGGATAGATAATCGGCACCGGCCGGGATCGTCACTTCGCTGCGCCCGTCGAAGCGGAGCGGGATGACAGTCTTCGCGTCGATCGCCGCTGATCCGGCGCGCAGCGCCCGCGCGATGCTGGCGCCCTTCAAGTGCAGAGGCGCGGTGCCCGTCTGGTTGGAAAGGCGCACCCGCAGCCGGTTCCCCGCAATGGATGGGCGGACGATCTGCCGCAGGCTGCTGTCCGTCAATGTCCCCGGCGCCAGCGCATTGTCCCCGTTCGGCGCCATCTGGGCGGATGCCCAGGCCACGGTCCATTGCCCCCGGCACGGCGCGCCCCAGGCCGGCATCGCGACGAACGCCGCGAGGGGAAGCAGGACGGGAGCAAAGGTCAACCGCATGGACTTGTCCTTGACGATAGAAAAATGGGCCGGTCTTGCAACCGGCCCAGGGTCCTTGGGGGAGGATCAGAAGTTCGCGCGGATGCCCGCCAATATGGTTCGTCCCGGATAATAGATCGAATAGGGCGCATTATCATATTCGAATGTTGTGCGGATGGGCTCGTTCGTGATGTTGAGTACGTCGAGCGTCAGGCGCATCGCCTTGTTGAGGAACGGCAGTTGATAGCCTGCCGACAGATCGAGCTGGCCACGGGCATCATTGCGCAGGGCCGCGCCAGTAATGCCGTTCTGCGGCGCGTTGACTGCGATCGACTTGTCGTTCCAGACATAGTTCAGGCTGATCGAGAGGCCGTTATTTTCATAGAATCCCTGGAGATTATAGGACCATTTGGAAACGCCCGTTGCGACCAGCTTCGTCGCCTGCCCCGGCATCAGCTTCGAAGACTGCTTGAGATAGGTTCCATTGGCCGAGAAGCCGAGCCCCTTCACCAGGAAGTCGAGCGGCTGCACCCAGGTCGCCTCAATGCCCTTGATCTTGAGGTCGCTGAGGTTGATCGGCCGGTCCACGGAAACGGTCAGGTCATTGATCGGCACGCCGGTCGATGCCGCACGGTTGGTCAATGCCTGCTGCTGGGTCGCGAGGAGGCTGTCATAAGGGATATTGAGCGAGGCGAAGGTGACATCCCGCGGATCGATGACAGTGAAACCCTGAACGTTCTTCATGAACAGCGAAAGGCCGACATAGCCAATGCCGCCCGTATAGAACTCACCACCCATGTCATAATTGTCGGAAGTATAGGGCTTGAGATCCGGGTTGCCTGCATTGGCTACCAGTGCCGTAGGATCGGTGAAGGTCACGCCCGGCAGGATCTGGCTCGCATCCGGCCGCGTCATGGTCCGCGAGGCGGAGGCGCGCAGCTTCACATTGTCGGCAATGTCGTAGGTCAGGTTGATGGAGGGAAGGAAATTGTCATATTTCGACCGCGAGGTTATGTCGACGATCGCCGCGCCCACCTGGCTGGGTCCGACCACCAGTTGGTTGGTGGCGGCGTAGCGCATGCCGGCATTGATGTGCAGGTCGCGGTCCGCAATGGTAGTGACGCCGTTCAGTTCGAAATAGGCGCCCCACACCTTCTCATCCATGTCGCCCGTCGCGCCGCCCGTCACCGCGCCGCGCGTTTCCGGCGCGCTGTCGCGATAGCTGTAATAGTCGGTGGCGTCCTTGATCGCGCCGAAATCGGGCATGATGAAGGCGTTGTAGCCGATGTTGCGACCCGCCAGATGCCCGAAATTGCTGACCGTCATCGGCATCAGATATTGCGGAATGGCGCCGGTCGGGATCGATCCGGTGGCACCGGTGCAGCCCGTTCCGCAGACCGAGAGCTGATAGGCCTGGCTGTTATCATAGGCGCGGATGGAGCGGGTCGCCCGGTCATAGGCGGCACCGACCTTCACGTTGAACATCGCGTCGCCCAGGGTGACATCCAGATGCGCGCCCTTGGTCTCCGTCTTGCGGCGGACCAGCGCAACATTCTGGCGATACCATTGCCAACCCAGATTGGGATCGTTCAAGTCGATATTGGTCGTGATCGACGGATAATAGCCGTTGCTGTTGTCATAATAGACGTCCACGCCCGAATTGGGCGGCGTCTGGAACGCAAAGGTCGGCTGTTCGCGGAAGAAACGGCTCTTGGAATAATTGGCGCTGAGGTCGACTTTCAGCGTTTCGGTCGGCTGCCAACTCAGGCTGGGATTGATGTTCCAGAACTTCGTCGTCTGCTTGAACTGGCTCGCCTCCAGAAAGAAGGAAGAGTTGGCGAAGGTACCCGAAGTCACGACCCCGTTGTCGTCGACGGTGAGGTCGATGGGAATCATGCCGCCGGTCGCCTGCGCGCCGGTGCCGGGACCGGAATTGCGGACCTGCCAGTTCATGTTGATACGCGAATAGTCGCGCTTCGACTTGGCCCAGATGCCGTCGAGGGCAAAGTGCAGCGTGTCGCTGGGCCGCCATTCGAGCGAGGCCAGGGCGGAAATGCGCGAACGGTCGCCATCGGTCAGGGTGTTGCGGCCCAGTCGGGGAAGCAATGCCGTGCTGAGTTGGCTGCGGGTCAGGCCCGAAGTCGCGACGACATCGACCGGCTGACCGGGAATGAGGCCATGGCCTGCATTGGCGGGAACCGTCGAGGCCCAGAAGAAATTGTTGCCGCCGGGATCGGCCACGCCATTGACCATTCCCAGATTGCCGTCAGTCCAGCCGACCGTGTCAAAGCCGTCGACGCGCGTCTTCGTCTTGACGCCGGCCACGCCCACCAGGATGCCGAAACTATCCGTCGTGTGGCTGGCGACGATCGCGCCGCGCGGGCTCAGCTTCTCATTGCTGTCGGTATATTGGCCCTGCGCCACCACGGTGACATGGGTGCCCGGCTTGTCGAAGGGACGGGCGTTGCGCAGGTTGACGGTGCCCGCGATGCCGCCTTCCAGCGTCGAGGGCGACGGCGTCTTGGCAAGATCCAGGCGGGTGAAGAGTTCGGAGGGGAAGAAGTCAAGATCGACCTCCCGGTTGGCGCTGCCGCCATTCGTGCCGCCGTCAGAGGCGACCTGAAGCTGGGAGCCGTTTAGGAGAACACGGGTGAAGCTGGCCCCGAGGCCGCGGATCGCGACCTGCGTCCCTTCGCCGCTGATGTCGCGGGTCAGGCGCACGCCGGGCATGCGGTTCAGCGTTTCGGCCAGGTTGGTCGCGGGCAGCTTGCCGATATCTTCCGCAAAGATGGAGTCGCCGAAGGCGACTGCGTTCTTCTTGGCATTGGTGGCGCTTTGCAGGCTGCCGCGGATGCCGGTCACGACGATGTCGGCTGCTTCATCCTGCTGGGCGACGGGCTGAGGAGCGGGCTGGGCCGCGCTGTCCTGGGCGATCGCGGCCTGAGCCAGCGTCAGCGCGCCAAAGGCCGAGGCCGCGCAGAGCGCCAGGCGAAAAGAGCGAATATGAGAATCAACCATTTGAAAATCCCCTCCTGAGCGCGGCTCCCGCCTATCCGGTGAACCTGTCTGGTAGCGCTATCAGTTCGGCGTTGATAAACCCTGAGTTTATTTTGTCAAGACCGGAGCCATGATTATTGGTAACGGTACAAGCGGACCTTCTGGATCTGGAAATCGCCGGTGGGAAGCTGGATATGACGCCCCTGATGGGTCTGGTCGCCGTTCAGCAACCGTCCTGCGATCCAGGTGCCGTGGGCATCAAAATGCCCTTCCCAGGCGCTGTCGATCCCGGCGAGACTCGGGCCTGCTCCCACCGGAGCGAAGGTGACGGTGATGCCCTGCCCGGCGATCAGATAGTCTTCCGGCCCTGTCTGGATGATGATGCCGGCTGCGTTACCGGTATCAGGGGTGGCGACAGGCTTCTGGATATCGGCAAAGGCCACGGTGAAACGGTAATTGCCGATCGTCTCCGTAACCGGCTCATGGACCAGCGTTTCGTCATAGAGCGATTTCGGGCGAAAAGCCGACATGCGACCCATGCCCTGCGCGGCCAGGATATGGGGGCTGAGCTGTTCCAGCAGGTCGTAGGCTTCGCCCAATGCGCCCGGCTTCTCGTCGATCGACTCGATGGAGAAGGGGCCAAAGCCGATCGCGTCCAGCTTGCCTATGGCGTAAAAGGCGTTGCCCGGCACCTGGGGATGGTCGGCATTATTGGCTTCGGGGACGAACAGCGGATTGTCGGGCCGCTTGTAGATGTTCACGATGTCGACGAAGTTCGGGAAATAAATGTCCGGGGCCAGGAAATCTATCGCGGGTGCCCCCGCCTTCCAGATGTCGATCAGATGCGGCAGCGGTCCGCCGCTCGGATATTCGCCGGGCAGGCGGCCAGGGCGGTTGAGCGCCACATTGACATAGAGGGGCATCGGATAAACGGCCTTGCCCGCACGGGCCAGCGCATCGGCAAAGCGGGCATAGTGCCAGGCGGTGAAGATTTCCTCCGCCGCATGGCCTGGGCCAAACACTTCAGACCAGGTGCCGCTGGTCCTGCTCCCCTGTTCCTCCCACAGGCGCTTCATCTGCGGGACCAGAACGTCCCGATGATGCTGCAAATAAGTGGTGAGTTCGGCGGGCACCGGCGCCTTGAACGCCGCATCGGCCAATGCGCCATAGTCGCGGGCAACGGGCAGCATGCCGATCTCATTTTCCACCTGGGTCATGAGGACCGTGTTCTGCCTGTCATCCACCGCCTTGATATGCGCCATCAGCGCGGCGAAGGCTCTCTGATCGGCCTCCAGCGTCGCAGGCTCCATGGCGGAGAGGATTTCGACGCCCTGCCCATTGGGCAGCCGCGCGCGCGGAAAGCGGCCCTGGTCGCGCTTCACCCAGGCGGGCACATAGGTCGACATGCTGTTCTTCCAGGCGCCGAACCAGAGGATGACCAGCTTCAGATCATTGGCCCGCGCATCGCGGATCAGCGCATCCACCGAGGAAAAGTCGAATCTGCCCTCCTCCGGCTCGATCAGTTCCCAGGAGACTGGCGCCAGCACGGTGTTGAGGTGCATGGCCTTCAGCCGCTTCCAGTGCGGCGCCATATAGGCTGCGCTAGACGCGCTGCTGTTGCCCAGCTCGCCTGCGATCAGCAGCATCGGCTTGCCCTGCATGCTGATCTGCGTGGCGCTGCCCTGCCGGACCAGCCGGGGCGGTTCGGCCTGCGCCGCGGCGATCGCAAGCGCGGCGACGGCGGCGCCGATCTTCGCCCATTGCATCATATCTCTCCCTGAAAGGTCGCCAGCGTGGCCAGCGCGCCCTGCGTTTCGAGCATGGCGAGCCAGCGCGTCAGCGCCATGCGGAAGGCCCCATTCTCCGCCAATGCGGGCGGAACGACAGCGTCGACGCGCAGGATCGCGGCGACCCGCTCCTCCGTTGTGCCCGCACCCTTCAGGCGGGCGGCGATCATGCCTGCAAGCGGATCGTCGACGTCATGCGCGTTGCCGAGATCATCCTGTCCCGCCTGCCAACGCAGCCAGGCCGCCACGGCAAGCGAAAGCGCCTTTATCCCCTTCCCGGTTGCCAGCCTCGCAGCGATCGGGGCGAGCAGGCGCTGGGGCAGCTTCTGCGATCCGTCCATGGCGATCTGCCGCGTGCGATGGCGCAGCGTCGGATTGTCGAAACGGGCCATCAGCTCGCGGCGATAGAGGGCGATGTTCAGTTCGGGCGGCGGCGACAGCGTCGTCTGCGCCTCGTCCCACAGGGCCTCGACGAAGGCACGCGCCGCGGGCAGCGCCAGCACCTCATGCACATGCTCGATACCGGCCAGGCCGCCCAGATAGGCAATGCCGCTATGCGCGCCATTCAGCAGGCGCAGCTTCGCCTCTTCCCAGGGGGCGACGGCCGCCGTGAGTTGCACCCCCGCTCCGAATTCCGGACGCGGGCCGCAAAATCGATCCTCGATCACCCATTGGGTGAAGGGTTCGGTCTTGATCATAGCGTGGTCGGCCACATCAAGACGTGCCGCGAGGGCGGCCACATCCTCCGCCGTGGTGGCGGGCACGATCCGGTCGACCATCGTTTCTGGAAAGGCCCCTTCTTCCGCAATCCACTCCGCCAGCGGGGCATCGTGACGGTGCGCGAGCGCCAGTACGGCGTTGCGCAGCCTTCGGCCGTTATGCGGCAGGTTGTCGCAGGAGATCGCCGTGAAGGGCGGCAGGCCCAACGCCTTCCGCTTCGCCAGAGCCGCCACCAGATAGCCCGGCGCCGTCTGCGGCCGGGTGAGCGAGGCCAGATCCGCCGCCAGTTGCGGATCATGCTCGATCAACTCGCCGGTAGCGGGGTCCAGCTTGTAGCCCTTCTCCGTAATGGTCAGCGTCACGATATGCGTGTGAGGCGATGCGAGGGCATCCAGCAGCGCCAGAGGCTCCTCCGGCGCGACGATGACCCGCTGGACTGCGCCGATGATCTGGGCGTGCTCGGACGAGCCGTCCCGCACGAGCATGGTGTAGAGGCCGTCCTGCGGCGCCATCTGGTCGCGCACCCGCGGCGAACGCAAGGACGCGGCGACGATGCCCCAGCGCAGGTCGCCGGCATTCAGCACGTCGTCGAACACCGCCGCCTGATGCGCGCGGTGAAAGGCGCCGATGCCCAGATGAACGACGCCGGGCCTGACCGCAGCGCGATCATAGGCAGGCCGAATCACATCATCGGGCAACGCATCGAGCGTCGCGGAGGACAGCCGCCTCACAGCCTGTAGGCCTGCTTCACCAGATCGTAGGACAAGGCACGCACCAGTTCGAACGCCTCATCTTCCTCCAGCCGGTGTTCGGCCACCAGCCGCGCCAGCCAGGCACAGTCCATCCGGCGCGCCATGTCGTGCCGCGCCGGGATCGACAGGAAGGCACGGGTGTCGTCGTTGAAACCGACCGTGTTGTAGAAGCCCGCCGTCTCTGTCGCGCACTCGCGGAAGCGGCGCATCCCTTCCGGACTGTCATGGAACCACCAGGGCGGACCGAGCCTCAAGGCAGGGTAATGGCCCGCCAGCGGCGCGAGTTCGCGGGAGTAGACATCCTCGTCCAGCGTGAAGAGGATCAGCATCAGCCGGGGATCATTGCCATAGAGGTCAAGCAGGGGCTTGAGCGCCTGGACAAACTCGCCAGCCGCCGGGATGTCACCGCCCTTGTCCCTGCCGAAACGTGTCAGGACGGCTGCATTATGGCTGCGGTGCACGCCGGGATGCAACTGCATCACCATGCCGTCCTCGATCGACATGCGCGCCATTTCCACCAGCATGTGGCCGCGGAACAGTTCGGCATCGCTGGCGCTGGCGGGACCGGACATGACGCTGGCATAAAGCGCCTCGATCTCCGCCCTGCCCAGATGCGCGGTGAAGGCCGTGGGATGGCCATGGTCGGTTGAGGTGGCGCCGGCCTCGCGAAAGTCGGCGCGGCGTTTTTCATGGGCGCGCAGATAGCCCGCGAAGCTCCCCGCATCCTCCCCTGCCATGGCGCAGAACGCACGGACATTGTCGGCAAAGCCGCGCACGGACGGGTCCATCACCGGGTCCGGCCGATAGGCGGTGACGACCCTGCCGCCCCAGCCCGACGCCCGGATCGCGCGATGGTGATCGAGCGGGTCCAGCGGTCCTTCCGTAGTGGCGATGACCTCTATATCGAAGCGCTCGAAGAGGGCGCGGGGACGGAAGTCGGGCGTCTTCAGCGCCGCGTCGATGATGTCGTAATAATGATCTGCTGTGTCCGGGGACAGCCGGACGTCGATGCCGAAAACTTCGGCGAAGACCCAGTCGAGCCACATGCGGGACGGGGTGCCGCGGAACAGGTGATAATGGGCGGCGAACCTGTGCCAGATGGTTCGGGGATCGGTTTCGGTGGGGCTGCCGTCCCGGGTCGGCACGCCCAGCTCCTCCAGCTTGACGCCCTGGCTCATCAGCATGCGGAACACATAATGATCCGGGACGATCAGCAGTTCGGACGGGTTGGCGAAGGGATCGTCATAGGCGAACCAGCGCGGATCGGTATGGCCATGCGGGCTGACGATGGGCAGATCCCTGACCGTGGCGTGCAGTGCGCGGGCAATGTCGCGGGTACGCGGATCGGCAGGGAAAAGGCGGTCGGGGTGGAGCTTCAGCGGCTTCATGAACGGGATTCCGATAGGGTGACGGGCGCGTAGCGCGGCACGATGAGGTGGACGACCAGCAGCGCGACCAGATAGGCGCAGGCCGCGACGATGAAGATCGGCTGGAAGCTGCCGACGCTTTCCAGGATCATGCCGGCGAACTTCGCCATCAGCATGCCGCCGATGGCGCCCGACAGGCCGCCGAGGCCGACAACCGATCCCGCCATCCAGCGCGGAAAGAGGTCGCCGGGCAGGGCATAGACATTGGCGGAAAAGCCCTGATGCCCGGCGCAGGCGAGGCCGATCAGGCCGACCGCCACCCACAGGCCCGGCGCCTGCGCGGCGAAGGCGATGGGAAGGGCGCAGAGCGCGGCGCAGAACATCGCCGTCTTGCGGGCGCGGTTGATGCTCATGCCCCGGCCGATCAGGCGAGAGGACAACCAGCCGCCCGTGACCGATCCGACATCCGCCAGCAGATAGACGGCGATCAGCGGCGGGCCGAAGTCCAGCATCCTGACGCCATATTGCTTGTTGAAGAAGTCCGGCAGCCAGAAGAGGAAGGTCCACCACACCGGATCGATCAGGAAGCGGGCGGCGATATAGGCCCAGGTCTGGCGGTGGCGGAACAGGGTGCGCCACTTGACCGGGCGCTGCGGCTCCTGGGGGTCTGCCTCGATCCAGGCGAGTTCTTCCGGCGAGAGAGCCTTCTTCTCCCGCGGGCGGCGATAGAAGCCGAGCCATGCTGCCAGCCAGACCACGGTCAGCAGGCCGGTCAGGATGAAGGCCCAGCGCCAGCCCATGGTGACGGCGATGACCGGCACGATCAGCGGCGTCAGGATCGCGCCGACATTGGACCCGGCATTGAAGATGCCGATGGCGAAGGCGCGCTCCTTCCTGGGGAACCATTCGTTGGTCGCGGCGATGGCGGCCGGGAAGGTTCCCGCCTCCCCGATGGCGAGCGGGATGCGCGCAAGCAGCATGCTCGCCGTCGAGGTGAAGAAGATGTGCATGACATGGCCGACGGTCCAAAGCCCAACCGCCAGCGCATAGCCTGCCCGCGCCCCGATCCGGTCGATCAGCCGCCCGAAGAAGACATAGGAGATGCCGTAGCCCGCCTGGAACCAGATGGCGAGGTCGGCATAGCCGCTCTCGCTCCAGCCATAGCGGGCCTGAAGATCGGGCTTCAATGTCGGCAGGACCAGCCGGTCGACATAGCTGAGCACCACAGCCGCGAAGAGCAGGCTGCAGACCACCCAGCGGACTTTTCCTGAAGGTTTCGGGAGCGCCTGCATCATGAGATTCACCAATTATACATGGTGCCGTCTTCCAGCCGGTTCACCGGCAGGAAGGCGCGCTTATATTCGTACTTCGCGGCCATATCCTCGTCGATGTCGACGCCCAGGCCCGGCGCCTCGCCCGGATGCATCATGCCGCTTTCGAACGTGTAGGCATGGGGGAAGACAGCATCGGTTTCCGGCGTGTGCCGCATATATTCCTGAATGCCGAAATTGGGCACGCTGAGGTCGAAGTGCAGTGCGGCGGCCATGCAGACCGGCGACAGGTCGGTCGCGCCGTGGCAACCGGTGCGGACCTGATAGAGATCGGCCAGCGCGGCGATCCGGCGCAGATGCGTGATGCCGCCCGCATGCACCACCGTGGCGCGGATATAGTCGATAAGCTGGTTCTGGATCAGATCCTTGGCATCCCAGATCGAATTGAAGATTTCGCCCACGGCGAGCGGCGCCGTCGTATGCTGGCGGATCAGCCGGAAAGCCTCCTGATTTTCCGCCGGCGTCGCATCCTCCAGCCAGAAGGGACGATATTGCTCCAGATCTCTGCCCAGACGCCCCGCCTCTATGGGTGTCAGGCGATGGTGGATGTCGTGCAGCAGGTGCACGTCCCAGCCCAGCGCTTCGCGGGCTGCGTTGAAGAGTTCAGGCACGACGCGAAGATATCTGGACGTGTTCCAGACATTTTCGGTCGGCAGGTCGGCGTCGGCGGGTTCGTAGAAATATTTGTCCTTCGACACGCCATAGGTCGATGCCATGCCCGGCACGCCACATTGCAGGCGGATCGCCTTGTATCCCTGCGCCTGATATTCCAGCGCGGCGTTGATGGTATCCTCTATGGTCGCGCCATTGGCATGGCCATAGACCATCACGCCTTCCCGGCTGGCCCCGCCCAGAAGCTGATAGACCGGAAGACCCGCAATCTTGCCCTTGATGTCCCACAGCGCCATGTCGACCGCCGCGATGGCGGTCATGGTGACGGGGCCGCGCCGCCAATAGGCGCCCTTGTAGAGATATTGCCAGATATCCTCGATCCGGTGCGCGTCCCGCCCGATCAGGCAGGGAAGGACATGGTCGGCCAGATAGCTTGCCACCGCCAGTTCGCGGCCGTTGAGCGTCGCGTCGCCCACGCCATATACGCCTTCGTCGGTGATGATCTTGAGGGTAACGAAATTGCGGCCGGGGCAGGTGACGATGACCTTGGCATCGATGATCTTGGGCATTGAAATGGTCCTGTTCAGATAATTTCGAGCGTGATTTTCTGGAGATTCTCGCTGTCCGGCCCGGTCATGATGTCGAACAGGCCGGGTTCGACCACCTCCTCCATGTCGAGATTCCAGAGCGCGAATGCGGCCGGCGTCAGCGTGATGCGCACGGTGCGGCTTTCGCCGGGAGCCAGCGTGATGCGTTCGAAGCCCTTCAGTTCCTTGATCGGCCGGGTGACGCTGGCGGTCTGGTCCCGGACATAAAGCTGGACGACCTCATCCCCTGCCCTCTGCCCCGCATTGCGGACATCGACCTCCACCGTCACCTCGCCACCCGTGCCGATGCGCGGCGACGACAGGCGGGGCGGGGCGAATTCGAAACGGGTGTAGCTGAGGCCGAAGCCGAAGGGGAAAAGCGGCGAGATATCCTCGAACACATAGCCGCGCCGGGCCGACGGCTTGCGGTTGTAGAAGATCGGGATCTGCCCAGCGTCGCGCGCCACCGTCACGGGCAGCTTCGCGCCGGGATTGACGTCCCCGAACAATATGTCGGCCATGGCCGTGCCGCCCTCCTGCCCCGGATACCAGCATTCCAGCAGCGCATTGGCGCCCTCCGCCACCGCGGCATAGCTGGGCGGGCGGCCGTTGATGGCGCATACCACCACCGGCTTGCCCGTCGCCTTCAAGGCCGCGAAAAGATCGTTCTGCTCGCCCAGCAGGTCCAGGCTCGTACGATCGCCCAGATGGTTCTTCGCAAAGCCTTCCCGACTGGTCTGTTCCGTGTCGCCGATAGCCAGAAGGATGATGTCCGCCGTTTTCGCAAGCTCGACCGCCTGCGCGATCAGTTCGCGGTTCCGCCCCGGATCGGCCAGCAGCACCTCGTCCGCCGAGCGATCCTCATTCCGGGTGATGAAGACGCCCTGGGCGTGGACGACCTCCGCCTTGCCCTTGAGCTTTGCCCGCACGCCTTCCAGCAGGGAGACGGTCTGGCGCGGAATGCTGCTGTAACCGCCCAGTCGCGCGACAGCGGCATTGGGACCGATCACCGCCACCCTGCCATGCGCGCCAGGAGTAAGGGGCAACGTGCCGTCATTGCTGAGCAGGACGATCGAACGATGCGCAGCCTTCAACGCCAGGGCGCGCGCCTGAGCATTGCCGGTCAACTGCTCATGATCCTTGCGCGGCCAGGGATTTTCGAACAGGCCCGCACGGAACTTGAGCGTCAGCATCCGGGTGCAGGCCAGATCGACCGCCTCAAGCGGCACTTTGCCCGCACGGACCTGTTCGACGAGCGTCCGGTAGGTCTGGCCATCGGGCAGCTCGCAATCGACGCCCGCCCGCAGCGCGGCGCGTGCCGCCGCCTCCGGATCGGGCTGGACATGATGAATGCTGTCCAGTTCGTGGACGGCTCCATAATCGCTGACCACCGCGCCGTCGAAATGCCATTCGCCGCGCAATATGTCGTTCAGCAGCCAGCGGTTCTGATGCGAGGGCACGCCGTCTATCTCGTTATAGGACGGCATGACGGCGGCGATGCCCGTGCGCTTCACCACGGCGCGGAAAGGTGGAAAGAAATTCTCGCGCAGCTCCCGCTCGGAAATCGGCGCGGGCGCGATATTCTCGCCTCCCTGGGGCTGGCCATGGCCGGTCATGTGCTTGAGCGTCGCCATGACCTTGTCGGGGCCGATCTGCCTGTCTTCGCCCTGAAGGCCGCGCACCGCGGCCACGCCCATCTCGCCACAGAGATAGGGATCTTCACCAAAGCTTTCCTCGATGCGGCCCCAGCGCGGATCGCGGGCGATGTCCACCACCGGGGAAAGCGCCAGATGGACACCGCGCGCCCGGACCTCCCGGGCGATGACGGACTGGACATCCTCCATCAACTGGCGGTCGAAACTGCCCGCGAGCCCGATCGCCATGGGGAACATGGTCGCATCCGTCGCCATAAGCCCATGCAGCGATTCCTCATGAAACAGCACTGGGATGCCCAGCCGCGTTTCCTCCATCGCCCATTTCTGGACAGCGGTGATGAAGGCGACCGTATCCGCAGGCGTGCGCCAGCGCGCACCGACGCCGCCTGCCTGGGTCGATCCGTTGGGCGCGCCACGCCGGTCCGACGGGCGGGTGATCTGGCCGAAACCGTCAGGATAGGCCCTGCTCGCCTTGGCGGGCGAGAAGGTCAGATCGTCCATGATGTCGGCCTTGGTCGCCCAAAGCGCAATGATCTGGCCGACTTTCTCATCCAGCGTCATGCGCGCCAGCAGGTCCCTGACGCGCAGGTCGATGGGGGCGGAGGCATCCTTGTAGAGCGGTCCCGCCTTCCCCCTAGCGGCAGCGGGTGCCGCCGCCATCAGCGATGTCGAGGCGAACAGGCCCAACGCCTGGCGACGCGCAAAGTCCCTCATGGCGCCACCGTCAGCGTTGCCGATTTCAGTGCGACCGAACTGTTGCCGGTCATGATCTCGAAATCGCCCGGCTCAACCACGCGGTCCATATGATCATTCCACATCTGCAGCGCTTCCGGCCCGACCGTGAAGGTGACGGTGCGGACCTCTCCGGGCTTCAGCGTCACGCGCCGAAAGCCCTTCAGCTCCTTGATCGGCCGGGTGACGGAACTGACCTTGTCGCGGATGTAGAGCTGCACGACCTCATCGCCTTCGCGCTGGCCACTGTTGCGCACGTCGACCGACACGCTGGTCGTTCCGCCCACGCCGATCTTCGCGGGCGACAGGCGCGGCGCGGACAGGTCGAAGCTCGTATAGCTGAGGCCGAAGCCGAAGGGATAAAGTGGGTCGGTGGTGTCGAACAGATAGCCGCGCCGCGCGCTCGGCTTCACATTGTAGAATATCGGCAATTGCCCGACCGAGCGCGGGATGGTCACCGGCAGCTTGCCGCCCGGATTGACGTCGCCGAACAACACATCCGCCACGGCATTGCCGCCCTGCTCGCCCAGATACCAGCCTTCGAGAATCGCGTTCGCCTGTTCCGACACCCTGACGGTGGAGGCAGGGCGGCCGTTGATCAGGACCACGGTGATCGGCTTGCCCAGCGCCTTGAGCGCATCGAACAGTTCCTGCTGTTCGCCCACGAGATCGAGGCTGGACCGGTCGCCCAGATGATTGTCTGCCCAGCCTTCGCGGCTCGATTGCTCCGTATCGCCCAGCGTCAGCACGATGCGGTCTACATTGCGCGCTACCTCAACGGCCTCGGCAATCAGCCGGCGATTTTCGGCGGGGTCGGATTTCGTGACCTTATCCTCCCACCAGTCGTCATTTTCGGTGATCTTGACGCCCTGCGCGAAGACGATCTTCGCCTTGGCGCCGGCCTTGGCCTTTATGCCGTCGAGGATCGAAACCTTGTGCGGCGGCTGGCCATAATAGCCGCCCAGACGCGCCACCGCGGCGCTCGGCCCGATCACGGCGATGGCGCCTTCGGGCTTCAGCGGCAACATGCCGTCATTCTTGAGCAGGGTGATCGACCGCTGCGCCGCCTTCAGCGCCAGGGCGCGGGCTTCGGGGTTGTTCGTGATCTTTTCCGAGGCAGCAGCGTCCGCATAAGGATTTTCGAACAGGCCGGCGCGGAACTTCAGTTCCAGCATATGCCGTACCGCCTGATCGACCTGTGCCTCGCGGACCAGCTTGCCGAGCGTCGCATAGGACAGGCCATCGGGCAGGTCCGCGTCCACGCCCGCCTCCAAAGCACGCTCCGCCGCCTGCTCCAGATTGCCGGCGATATGGTGGATGCTCATCAACTGGTCAATCGCCGAATAGTCGCTGACCACCGCGCCCCTGAAGCCCCATTCGCCGCGCAGCACATCATGCAGCAGCCAGTGATTGGCATGCGAGGGCACGCCGTCTATCTCATTATAGCTGGCCATCACCGCCTCGATCCCGGTGCGTTTCACCACCTGTTCGAAGGGCGGAAAGAAATTCTCGCGCAGTTCGCGTTCGGAAACCGGCGCCGGACCGACATTGGTGCCGCTTTCGGGCTGGCCATGGCCCGTCAGATGCTTGAGCGTCGCGAACACCTTGCCCGGCAGCAGCAGGCGCGCATGGCCCTTGCCCTGCAGACCCTCCACGGCGGCCACGCCCATCTCTCCGACCAGATAGGGGTCTTCGCCATAGGTTTCCTCGATCCGCCCCCAACGCGGATCGCGGGCGATGTCGACCACCGGCGAAAGGACGAGGCTGACACCGCGCGAACGGATTTCGCGGGCGATGACCGCATTCACCTCGCGCAGCATGTCCGGGTCCCAGGACGAGGCCATCGCGATGGACTGCGGAAAGCTGGTAGCGCCAACAGCCGCATAGCCGTGCAGACCTTCCTCATGGAAAAGGATCGGAATGCCCAGCCGCGTCTGCGTCGTCGCCCAGCGTTGCAGCGCGTTGACCAACGCCACGGTCTGGCGTGGATCGCGGCCGGGCACCTCTCGAGGGGAGAAGGCGCCCTTGGCGTCCGAAGGGCGGGTGAACTGCCCGATACCATGAGGATAGACCTGCGCCAGCTTCGGCGGATCAAGTTGCAGCCGGTCGTCGAATATCTTGACCTTGTCGGTCCATACCGCCGTGATCTGCGCGATTTTCTCGTCCAGCGTCATGCGCGCCAGCAGATCATCGACCCGCGATTCGATGGGAGCGCTCGCATCCTTGTAGAGCGGCCTGGAGGTCGCGGATGTGGGCGCCGCCGCGACGGACGCAACGGGCGCGGCAAAGGCCAGGGCTGCCGCCGAAACCGCGCATGACAGCGTACAGGACCGGATCACGAACACCTCTCCCCCCTTTTTCGCCAAGGCCGCGCTTTTCGCTTGCCGGATTGGAACTGGCCGGATTAAAACTGATAACGGTAACATTGCTCATGCAATAGGAACCTGTCAATGGCCTTCGATGCGGCCGTGACGCAGGAGAGGAAGGGGAGCCATGATCGCGCGCCTGTTTTGTTGGACGGTGGCAACCGCCCTGATGACCACGCCGGCACTGGCGGAGGACGGCTATGATCTATGGTTGCGTCACGCAAAGGTGGCAGACGACGGCGAACTGGCGCGTCACGCCACGGCCCTTGTCGCGCCCGGCCGCAGCGCGACGGCGATCGCCGCGCGGGATGAACTGCTGCGCGGCCTTTCCGCTGCAATTGGTACGGCGCCGCTGCTCGTCGATGGACCGAGGGCCGGCGCGATCTGGCTCGCCACGCCAGCGTCAGCACCTGATCTGCCGATCAAGCTCGATGGGCTGGGCGAGGAGGGTTATGCAATCCGCAGCATCGCCGTGGACGGCCAGCCAGTAACGCTGATCGCGGCCAATGGCGATGCGGGCCTGCTCTATGGCGCCTATGCCTATTTGCGGCTGGCGGAAACCGGCGCTTCGCTCGATCGGCTGGACATCCGCAGCGCCCCGCGCATGAAGCTGCGGCTGCTCAACCATTGGGACAATCTGGATGGCACGGTGGAGCGCGGCTATGCCGGACAATCCATCTGGGACTGGTGGCGCCTGCCCGACTGGAAGGGGCCGCGATACACCGACTACGCCCGCGCCAACGCCTCGATCGGCATCAACGGCACGGTGCTCAACAATGTGAACGCCAGGTCGGACAGCCTGACGGCACCCTATATCGCCAAGGCGGCGGCATTGGCGGACGTGTTCAGGCCCTATGGCATCAAGGTCTATCTGTCGGTGAAATGGACAGCCCCGATGGAGCTTTCCGGCCTGAAGACCGCCGACCCGCTTGATCCCGCCGTTGCCGCCTGGTGGAAGGCGAAGGCCGACGAAATCTACAGGGCCATCCCCGATTTTGGCGGCTTCCTGGTGAAGGCAAACAGCGAAGGACAGCCCGGACCCCAGGATTACGGGCGCACCCATGCCGACGGCGCGAACATGCTGGCCGCCGCCGTGAAGCCGCATGGCGGGATCGTGATGTGGCGCGCTTTCGTCTACGCGCATGACAATCCGGACGACCGAGCGAAACAGGCCTATGACGACTTCAAGCCGCTGGACGGCCGGTTCGCCGACAATGTGCTGGTGCAGGTGAAGAATGGCGCGATCGACTTCCAGCCGCGCGAGCCATTCCATCCGCTGTTCGGGGCGATGCCACGAACGCCGCTGATGATGGAATTCCAGATCACCAAGGAATATCTCGGCCAATCGACCCATCTCACCTATCTTGGCCCCCTGTTCCAGGAGACGCTGAAGAGCGACACCTTCGCCCGTGGCAAGGGATCGACGGTGGCAAGGGTGATTGACGGATCGCTGGAGGGCCACAAGCTGACCGGCATTGCCGGTGTCGCCAATATCGGCGCCGACCGCGACTGGAGCGGATCGATCTTCAACCAGGCGGACTGGTATGCCTTCGGTCGCCTCGCCTGGAATCCCGATCTCCCGGCGGAGGCGATCGCCCGCGAATGGGCGGCGCAGACCTTCTCGACCGACGCCAGGCTGCTCGATCCTGTCGTTGCAATGATGATGGGATCGCGTGAGGCGGCGGTCGATTACATGACGCCGCTTGGCCTCGCCCATGTCATGGGCACTGGCCATCATTACGGCCCTGCGCCTTGGATTTCGGACCTGGCGCGGCCCGAATGGAACCCGGTCTATTATCACAAGGCGGACGCCGGCGGGATCGGCTTTGACCGGACGAAGACCGGCAGCAATGCCGTCGCCCAATATGCGCCGCCGGTCGCGAAGATGCTGGCAAACCCGAAAACGACGCCGGAACGCGACCTCCTCTGGTTCCATCATGTCGGTTGGGACGCGAAGCTGAAATCGGGCGAGACACTGTGGAACGGTCTCATCCATCATTATGATGCAGGCGTGGCCTATGTCGCGGCCATGCGCAGGACATGGGACAGCCTGCGCCCCTTCATCGACGCGGAACGCTTCGCCCAGACCCGGACATTCCTGGGCATCCAGCATCGTGAGGCGAAATGGTGGCGCGACGCCAGCATCGCCTATTTCCAGTCCATATCCAAACGTCCACTGCCCGCTGACGCGGCGGCGCCGGACCATGATCTGAATTGGTACAAGTCGCTCAACTTTCCCTACGCGCCGGGCAATCCATGACTGGCATTCAATGGCCACAAAGGCTAAGCGGTGAGCGATCATGAACGAACGAAAGCCGCCGACAATCCGGGAAGTCGCTGCGCGAGCCGGCGTGTCGGTGATGACCGTGTCGCGCGTCGCCAACAAGCAGAGCTGGGTCAGCCCCCAAACCCGCGCCCGGGTGGAAAAAGCGATCGCGGACCTGAATTATGCACCCAATGCCTCCGCGCGGGCGCTGGCAGGCGGAGAGGATCGGCGGATAGCCCTGCTTTACCGTAACACCACCACTTCGGCCTATCTGGGCGAACTGCTGCTGGGTGGGCTGGACGAGGCCGCGAAGCATCATCTCCATCTGGTGGTCGAACTATGCGAAACCGACGCCGCCGTGGAAGATATCATCGCCCAGATCCTGCAAGCCCGCGTATCCGGCGTCATCGTGCCACCGCCCCTGTGCGACTGGGACGAGCTGGCGCAGGCGCTCTCCCGGCACGGCATTCCATGGGTCGCGATCGCGCCGGACGAAAGCCGTGGCATGATGGTGGTCGCGATCGACGACCGGCAGGCCGCAGGCGAGATGACGCGGCATCTGATCGACCTGGGGCACCGGCGCATCGCCTTCATCCAGGGCAATCCCCAGCATCGTTCCAGCGCGCGGCGGCTGGAAGGCTTTCGCGCCGCGATGACGGCACAGGGCCTGCCGGTCGAAGAGGACTATATCGTCGAAGGCGATTTCAGCTACCGCTCCGGGCTGGAAGCGGCAGCGCATCTGCTCAGCCTGGAGACGCCGCCGACGGCCATCTTCGCCTGCAATGACGATATGGCGGCCGCGACCATCACCATCGCGCATCAGCGGCAGATCAACGTGCCGGCCGATCTGACCGTCTGCGGTTTCGATGACACGCCGCTTGCCGCCGCGATCTGGCCCACGCTCACCACCATTCGCCAGCCGATCCGCGACATGAGTCGCGCCGCCATGACGCTGCTGGCCGAAGCGATGAAGGGCGGAGACGAGTTGGACGTCAAGGGATTGGCGCAACTGAACTGCAGTCTGATCCGCCGCCAGTCCGACGCGGTTCCGCGCCTGCATCACCGACGGGGACCTTGACGGGGGCCTTGAGGGCACTGCTTCCCGGTGCTCGCGCGCTTACGGCAGCGCGCAAATGACTGTCGCATGATCCTGCGGCGGCTTCGCCGTCAGTTGCCCGATCGAACACGGCAATGCACTGCTCTATGCAAAGCGCGCCAGCAACTGGTTGAGCAAGGGGCGCAGCCGGCGGATCTCGTCCCGATGCGTGGCGGACAGCTTCGCCAGCAAGTCCAACGCATCCGGCGTCAAACGCAGTTGCGATCGCCGCCGGTCGGTGGCGCTGGCATGGCGCGTCACCAATCCCAGCTTTTCCAGCCGATCCACCAGTCCGGTCGCGCTATGGGGTTTCAACAACAGGCGCCGCGCTACATAACCGACAGTGGCATCTTCCGCAGGAGCGGCCCGCAGCGCGAGCAAAGCCTGATGCTGCTGCGGGGTAAGCCCCATCTGGGCCGCCCGGTCGCTGCTGAACGCCTGAAACTGCCGCAAGGCGAAACGGAATTCCGCCAGCGCCGCGTAATCCTCATCCTTCAATATGGCGCCGTCTGCTTCCATGAGCCCTTCATCTTCATATATCGCGTAGCGACCTGATCGCGCCGCATCCTGCACCAAAGAAGGATTCGCCCGATTCGGAAAGCCCGTATCGTCGCAATCACGCGGTTTCTTCCGCCGGCCGCTGTCCGATTGATGTGGAGTGGGCTCATCCGCCGCGACGCGATGATCCACGAGGGCAGCAAATATCCGGTGAGGAGATTGATATACTCCAATATCATAACAACCACTGACCGCCGCAACGTCATCGTCCTGTTGGAAAATACTGCGAGCGGCAGGTCGTGGATACCGTTGACAGAAACTATTCCGTAAATCCGTAAAATATGATGAATCTCTTTCACCTTTTCGCAATTTCACTGGAAAATTGAAACGGATTTTCACGCAATGCTGCTATTATCTCGGCATGGCACATATGGATGCACCGCCGCCCGGAGCGGCAGCCGACTGGACCGTCCCCCAGGACTGGGCGTCCTATAGCGCGGCCGAACATGCGATGTGGGACCGGCTGTTTGCCCGCCAGGCCAATATGCTGCCGACCAGGGTCATACCTGCCTTCATGGAAGGCCTTGACGTACTTCGCATGTCGAAACCGGGCATTCCTGATTTCGACGAACTCAACGATCGTCTGTTCCGCGCAACCGGCTGGCAGGTCGTCGCCGTGCCGGGCCTCGTTCCCGACGAGATATTTTTCGAGCATCTCGCCAACCGCCGCTTCGTCGCGGGGCGCTTCATCCGTACACCCGAGCAGCTGGATTACCTGGAGGAACCGGACATCTTCCATGACGTGTTCGGGCATGTGCCGCTGCTCGTGCATCCGGTGTTCGCCGATTATATGCAGGCCTATGGCGAGGGAGGGTTGCGCGCCGCCAGGCTGGGCATGATCGATGCCCTTGCGCGGCTCTACTGGTACACGGTCGAGTTCGGACTGATCCGGGACGGCGGCGATCTCAAGCTTTATGGCGCAGGTATCGTGTCGTCCTACGGAGAAAGCCTGTTCGCCATCGATGATCCGTCACCCAACCGCATCGGTTTCGACCTGGAACGGGTCATGCGCTCGCTGTACCGCATCGACGATTACCAGCAGAATTACTTCGTGATCGACAGCTTCGAAGACCTACTGCAGCAGACGCGAGACGCTGATCTGGGACCGATCTACGATCGCCTGCGCGATCAGGAAGCGATCGACGTAGGCTGCTTGTTGCCGACGGATCGGGTCCTCCATGCGGGCACGCAGGCCTATGCCCACGGGAAGGCGAACGCGTGACGTCCCCCCGCCATTCTCCACTGCACCGCGGCGGAAGGCTGTGACGCGATCGCGGAAGGGCCGCCCTGAGCCCAGTGACCGACAGCGTCGCCAGCCAACCAGAACCAGAACCAGAGAGGAAGAAGATATGAGCCTGTTCGACAACCCCATCGGTCTCGACGGCTTCGAGTTCGTGGAGTTCAGCGCGCCCGAAAAGGGCCTGCTGGAGCCGGTCTTCGCCGCCATGGGCTTCACCCTGATCGCCCGTCACCGCTCCAAGGACGTGCAACTGTGGCGCCAGGGCGGCATCAACCTGATCGCGAACTACGAGCCGCGCAGCCCGGCCGCCTATTTCGCCGCGGAGCATGGCGCATCCGCCTGCGGCATGGGCTGGCGGGTGAAGGACGCGGCCAAGGCATATGACCTTGCCATCGCGCGCGGGGCGGAGCCGGTGGAGGTCCGCACCGGCCCCATGGAACTGCGCCTGCCCGCCGTGCGCGGCATTGGGGGATCGATCATCTATCTCATCGACCGCTACGAGGACGAGAATGGCGGCCTGTCGATCTACGACATCGACTTTGTCTATGAGCCGGACGTGGAACGTCACCCCGAAGGAGCGGGCTTCAGGATCATCGATCACCTCACCCACAATGTCTATGGCGGCCGCATGGCCCATTGGGCCAGCTTCTACGAGCGCGTATTCGGCTTTCGCGAGATCCGCTATTTCGACATCAAGGGCGAATATACCGGCCTGACCAGCAAGGCGATGACCGCGCCCGATGGCAAGATCCGCATCCCCCTGAACGAGGAAGGCAAGGCGGGCGGCGGCCAGATCGAGGAGTTTCTGCGCGCCTATAATGGCGAGGGCATCCAGCACATCGCGCTGCTGTGCGACGACCTGATCGCTGCCTGGGACAGGCTCAAGGCGCTGGGCGTGCCGCTGATGGCCGCGCCGCCCGCCACCTATTACGAGATGCTGGAAGAGCGACTGCCCGGCCATGGCGAGCCGGTGGGCGAGTTGCAGGCGCGCGGCATCCTGCTCGACGGATCGACGCAGGACGGCGACCCCCGCCTCCTGCTCCAGATCTTTGCGCAACCGCAGATCGGCCCTGTCTTCTTCGAATTCATCCAGCGCAAGAAGGACGAGGGCTTTGGCGAGGGCAATTTCACCGCGCTGTTCCAGAGCATCGAGCGGGACCAGTTGCAGCGGGGCGCGCTCCATGTCGATCAAGTGGAATGAGCGCCCGGCCGTTTCCGGCGTAGCCCTGGCTGTTGATCGGCGATGGTGCCAGTCAACTGGCGTCATCGCGGGCAGGACGACCGGTCAGGCCATATCATCCTGCCCGGCCTGCGCGATCGTCAGAAGCGCCGTGCGCAGCGCCGCCTGATCCTGCCCCGCCAGTGATCGCGCAAAGCGCGCTTCGTGCGCGTCCATGATCTGTTCGACCTGCCGACGCATCGCCTCCCCCGCCTCCGTCAGCGTCAAGGCCAGAGACCGTCCGTCGACCGGCGTCTTTTCAAGATAGCCGCGCCCTGCGAGCCCCGATACGAGAGGCACCATATTGGCGCGCTTGATCCCCAGCATCCGTCCCAGTTCGATCTGGATGCACCCCGGATTGGCGCCGACCAGAATCAGGATCGTGCCTTCCACCGGCCGCAGCCCGACCTCCGCCAGCGCGCCGCCAAGATCCGTCATCATCGCAGAAGATGCCCGGCGCAACAGATAGCCCAGCCGCGAAACGACGGGATCCTGCAGGGTTTTGGCGGCGATCGGCTTTTCCATGACCTTCGAAATAGTGCTATTGCCCAGAACAATCAATATTGCTATGTTACATAACAATAATGAGGAGCCAGGATATGCCTGCATCGGAAATTCTCTTGGTTATTGGCGGCGAATCGCGTGCCGCCATGTCCACCTTCGACCGCGCAAATCCCGTGACCGGTGACATCGCAACCCGCGCCGCTGCGGCCACCGTGGATGACGCCATCGCCGCCGTGGAAGCGGCCAAGGCGGCGTTTCCGGCCTGGTCCGCGCTTGGCCCCAACGCCCGCCGCGCCGCACTGATGAAGGCGGCCGATGCACTCGACGCAAGGGCTGGCGACTTTGTCGATGCGATGATGGAGGAAATTGGCGCGACCGAAGGCTGGGCGCGTTTCAACATCGCCCTTTCCAGCGCCATGGTGCGGGAGGCCGCCAGCCTCACCACGCAGATCGGCGGTGAGGTCATTCCATCGGACAAGCCCGGATGCATCGCCATGGCCGTCCGCGAAGCGGCAGGCGTGGTGCTGTCCATGGCGCCCTGGAACGCTCCCATCATCCTTGCCACCCGCGCGATCGCCGTGCCGCTCGCCTGCGGCAACACGGTGGTGCTCAAGGCGTCCGAACAATGCCCGCGCACGCACGGACTCATCATCCAGGCCTTTGTCGAGGCGGGACTTGGCGGCGGCATCGTCAACCTCATCACCAATGCGCCGCAGGACGCCGCGGACGTGGTGGGAGCGATGATCGACCATCCTGCGGTGCGTCGCGTCAATTTCACCGGCTCCACCGCGGTGGGCAGGATCATTGCGCGCCGCTGCGCCGAACATCTGAAGCCGGTCCTGCTCGAACTGGGCGGCAAGGCGCCGCTGATCGTGCTGGAGGACGCGGATCTTGACGAAGCCGTGAAGGCGGCGGCCTTCGGCGCCTTCATGAACCAGGGCCAGATCTGCATGTCGACCGAGCGGATCATCGTCGTCGATGCCGTTGCCGATGCCTTTGCGGAAAAGTTCCGGGCGAAAGCAAGCACCATGGCGGTTGGCGACCCGCGCCTGGGCCAAACGCCGCTGGGCGCGGTGGTCGACACCAAAACGGTCGCGCATGTGCGCTCGCTGATCGAGGATGCGGTCGCGTCCGGCGCGAAGCAGCTCAACGGCGGCGACGCGAACGGCGTCCTGATGCCCGCCCATGTCATCGATTACGTGACCCCGAACATGAAGCTGTTCCGCGAGGAGAGCTTCGGCCCGGTCGTGGGCATCGTTCGCGCCCGCGACGAGGCACATGCGATCGAGCTGGCCAACGACAGCGAATATGGCCTCTCCGCCTCCGTCTTCACGCGCGACACCGCGCGCGGGCTGAAGGTCGCGCGCCAGATCCAGTCGGGCATCTGCCATGTCAACGGCCCGACCGTCCATGACGAGGCCCAGATGCCCTTCGGCGGGGTCAAGGCATCGGGCTATGGCAAGTTTGGCGGCAAGGCCGGCATCGACAGCTTCACCGAATTGCGCTGGATCACGATGGAGACCCAGCCCGGCCATTATCCCATCTGAATTTGGCCGAACCGATCTTTCCTGATTTTGCCGGAGATTTTCCCATGACCAACATCCTGCATGTCGACAATGTCGAACAGTCCGAGCTTGAAACCGTCGCCTTCACAGTCGAGAACGGCATCGCCTGGGTCAGCTTCAATCGACCCGACAAGCGCAACTGCATGTCGCCGCGCCTCAATCGCCAGATGATGCGCGTCCTGGACGAATTGGAGTTTCGGGCCGATGTCGGCGTCCTCGTTCTCTCCGGGGAAGGATCGGCCTGGTCGGCGGGCATGGACCTCAAGGAATATTTCCGCGAAACCGAAGCGCATGGAATGGCCGGCACGCGCAACGCACAGCGGGAAAGCTATGGCTGGTGGCGGCGCCTGCGCTGGTATCAGAAGCCGACCATCGCCATGGTGAATGGCTGGTGCTTCGGCGGCGGCTATGGTCCGCTTTTTGCCTGCGACCTGGCCTTTGCAGCCGAGGAGGCACAGTTCGGGCTTTCCGAAATCAACTGGGGCATCCTGCCTGGCGGCGGCGCGGCCAAGGTCGCCACGGAGCTGACCAATTTCCGCAATGCCATGTACCATTCGCTGATGGGCGAGAATGTCGATGGCAAGAAGGCCGCCGAATGGGGCTTCGTCAATGAAGCGCTGCCGCTCGCGCAGTTGAAGGATCGCGTCACCCAGGTCGCCAATGTGCTGCTGACCAAGAATCCGGTGGCCCTGAAGGCGACCAAGGATGCCATTCGCCGGGTCCGCGAGATGACCTATGACAATGCCGAGGATTATCTGGTCCGCGCGCAGGAGGCCGCCAACAGCTACGATAATGAAGGCCGCAAGGAAGGCATCAAGCAGTTCATCGACGAAAAGAGCTACAAGCCGGGCTTGGGCGCCTATGACAAGTCGAGGCAGAGCGCCTGACGACCGATCGGGCCGCCCCGCCCCGCGGCCCGTCCTGACAGACAGATTTTGGAGAGACAGGCCATGACGGTCGACACCCTGAACCTGCCCGATGCGCCCGCCGCCTCGCTCGACCGGCTGTTGCGGCCCCGCTCGGTCGTGATCGTCGGCGCGTCGGACAAGCCGGGCGCGCTGGGGGCGTCAGTGCTCTCCAACCTGACCCGCAACGGATTTGCCGGGGACATCCACCTCATCAACCCCAAAAGGGCGGAGATTGGCGGACGCCCCTGCCTGCCCTCCGTCGATGCCTTGCCGGAAGGCGTGGACGCCGCTGTGCTGGCCATCCCGCGGGTCGCAGTGCTGGAAACGGTACAGGCGCTCGCCGCCCGCAAGGTGGGCGCGGCGGTGATTTTCTCGGCAGGGTTCGCCGAAGGCGGCGAGGACGGCCTTGCCGAACAGCGGGCAATCGGCCGGATCGCGGCGGAAGCGGGCATGGTGGTCGAAGGCCCCAATTGCCTTGGCATGACCAACTTCATCGACCGCGTGCCGCTGACCTTCGTCGAGACGGAGGCCAGGCCGCTGGGCGACCGCGCCGGTATCGGCATCGTCTCCCAGAGCGGCGCCATGGCCTGTGTCCTCGGCACCACGCTGGCAAGCCGTGACCTGGGCCTTTCCTTCTCCATCTCTACCGGTAACGAAGCCGCCTCCGGAGTGGAGGATTATGTCGACTATCTGCTGGACGATGCCTCCACCCAGGTCATCGCCATGATCGTCGAGCAGTTCCGCAAGCCCCGGCGCTTCCTGGCCGCCGCTAGGCGCGCGCGGGCACTGGGCAAGACCATTGTGCTGCTTCATCCCGGCAAGTCGAGCGCGGCCCGCGAGTCCGCCGCGACTCATACGGGCGCCATGGCGGGCGATTATCAATTGATGCGCGTGAAGGTTGAACGCGCCGGCGTGATCTTCGCCGAAACGCTGGAGGAACTGGGCGACATTGCGGAAATCGCGCTGCGTTGCCCGACCATTCCCGCTGGCGGCGTCGCGGTGCTGGGAGAGAGCGGCGCGTTCAAGGCGCTGACGCTCGACCTTTGCGAGGCGCTCGACCTCGATCTGCCGAAGGTGGACGATAGCAATGCCCCCGCCCTGCGCGCCGCCCTGCCCGATTTCGTCGGCGTCTCCAACCCGCTCGACCTGACGGCCCAGGGGCTGGTCGATCCCGACCTCTATTACCGTACGCTCGCCGCCCTGTTCGACGACGACCGGTTCGGCAGCATCGTCGCGGGGATCATCCAGACCGATCCCGTGACCATCGGCATCAAGCTGCCTCCGATCCTGCGTGCCGTTGGCGAACTGCGGCCTGCCAAGCCGGTGATCTTCGCCGGGCTGGACGAGGGCGCCGACGTGGCGCAGGACTATATCGATCAGCTTCGCGCCTTCGGCATCCCCTATTTCCCTTCGACCGAACGCGCGATGCGGGCATTGAAGCGCCTCAACGACCATGCCCGCCGTGACTTCAGCGAAGGCGACACCAGCCCGCTCGCCGCTGCCGCCCTGCCCGACCAGGGCGGCGTCATTCCCGAATATCGGGCGAAGGCGATATTGGCGCGGTTCGGCATCCCCTTTCCCCAGGGCGCTTTCTGCACCAGCGTCGAACAGGCAACGTCCGCTGCCGAAACGATCGGCTATCCGGTCGCTCTCAAGGCGCAGTCGGCCGACCTCAGCCACAAGAGCGACGCGGGGGGCGTGGTGCTCAACCTGCGCGATGCGGACGAGTTGCGTGCGGGCTGGGCGCGCCTGTACGCCAATGTCGCGGCTCATGACCCGGCACTGACGCTGGACGGCGCCCTGCTGGAGGGCATGGGCGAGCGCGGCGTGGAACTGATCATCGGCGCGAAGGGCGATCCCGATTGGGGCCCGGTGATCCTGGCCGGTTTCGGCGGCGTCACGGCGGAGATCCTCCAGGATGTGCGCCTTTTCACGCCCGACCTGCCGGTGGACGCGATCGTGCGCGAACTGCATCAGCTCAAGCAAGCCGTCCTGCTTCGCGGTTTTCGCGGATCGCCGGCACTTGACGTGGAGGCCGTGGCGCAGATCATCGCGACGCTGGGCCGCGTGCTGCTGGCCGAACCGTCCATTCGCGAGATCGACCTCAACCCGGTGATCGTCTACCCCGAAGGCAAGGGAGCGGTGGCGCTGGACGCATTGATGCTGACGGCCCCCAGGGCGGGCTGAAAAGGCCGAACGGAGGGAATCATGGCAGCCACGCGCGCGGATTTCGCCAAACTCGGGGCCATCGACATGCACGTGCATGCGGAGGTCAGCTGCCATGACCCCGAAGACCCGATCTTCGGTGAATTTGCCGATGCGGCCACCCGCTATTTCAAGGCGCCTCGCCGCCGGCCGACCATCCCGGAAACCCTTGCCTATTATCGCGAGCGGCAGATCGGCTTCGTCATGTTCACCGTGGACATGGAGGCGGGCACCGGCATCCAGCGCATCCGGAACGAGGAAATCGTGGAAGCGGCGGCAGAAAACAGCGATATCATGATCGCCTTCGCCTCCATCGATCCGCACAAGGGCAAACGGGGCGCGATAGAGGCACGGCGGCTGATCGAGGATCATGGCGTGCGCGGCTTCAAATTCCATCCGCCGCTGCAGAATTTCGATCCCGGCGACCGCATGGCCTGGCCGCTCTATGAGGTGATCAACGATCATCAACTGCCGGTCATCTTTCACACCGGCCATAGCGGCATGGGATCGGGAATGGCGGGCGGGGGCGGCATTCGCCTGAAATATGGCCAGCCCATATTGGTGGATGACGTTGCGGTCGATTTTCCGGGCATGAAGATCATCCTTGCGCATCCCGGCTGGCCCTGGACCGACGAGTCCCTCTCCATGGCGCTGCACAAGCCCAATATCTTCATCGATCTGTCGGGATGGAGCCCGCGCTATTTTCCTGACCAGATCGTCCGCTACGCCAATGGGCAGCTTGGGCATAAATTCCTGTTCGGCTCCGATTTCCCGCTGATCCCGCCGGACAAGTGGATCGCCGCCTTTGACGAGGCCGGGTTCAAGCCGGAAGTCCGGGCGCCGATCGTGAAGCAGAACGCGATGAGGCTGCTGTTCGGCCCGGAATTGCCGGAATGACCGACGAAGTCGGCCGCCGCGCGCTGCTGAAGGCCATGCCCGGCATGGCGCTGGGCGGGACGATCGCCCCCGCGACAAAGGCCGCAGAACCCGCGCTGGCGGTGCCCGCGCTGAGCCTGGCGATGCGCCTGCGCGTACTGATCGGCGAGCCGCGGGAGTTGGGCATGGTCGATGGCGTACGCAAGCGGATCATTCCGATCACCGGCGGCACTGTCGAGGGGCCACGGCTTGAGGGCAAGGTGCTTGCCGGCGGTGCGGACTGGCAATCGATCCGCGCAGACGGCACCGCCGACATATTTGCCCGCTATACGATTGAAGCAAAGGACGGGACGATCATCTCCATCGTCAATCCCGGCTATCGCCATGGGCCCGCCGCCGTGCTGGCGCGGATCGCCGCAGGCGAGGATGTCGATCCGGCGCTCTATTATTTCCGCACCACACCGCGGTTCAAGGTCGCCCAGGACAGTGTTCACGGCTGGCTTGGGCGCACCATCTTCCTTTGCACGGCTGCACGCTATCGCGACCATGTGCGGCTGGATATATTCGCGGTCGATTGAAAAAAGAAGGCAGGACGAGGATGACGGGAGAAAAGGGGGACATCAGACGCCTGCTGGATGAGGCGCCGATGGCGCGCCCGCAGATCGCGGCGATCGTCCTGTGCGTTCTGCTCAACGCGCTGGACGGTTTCGACGTGCTGGCGATCAGCTTCGCCGCGCCCGGCATTGCGGCCGAATGGCGCGTGGACCGCGCCGCGCTCGGGCTGGTGCTGTCGATGGAGCTGATCGGCATGGCGGCGGGATCGGTACTGCTGGGCGGGCTTGCCGATCGCGTGGGCCGGCGCCCGACGATCCTCCTATGCCTGGTCATCATGGCAGGCGGCATGCTGGCCGCCACGCAGGCTTTCAGCATATTTTCCCTGTCCGCCATCCGCCTGGCGACGGGCCTTGGGATCGGCGGGATGCTTGCGTCCACCAATGCGATGGTGGCGGAACTCTCCAATGCCCGATCCCGCAGTCTGGCGGTGGCGGTCATGGCGGCCGGATATCCGATCGGCGCGATCGCCGGCGGTTCCATCGCCTCCCTGATCCTGGTTTCGGGCGAATGGCGCAACGTGTTCCTGTTCGGCGCCATCATGACGGGCTTCTTCCTGCCTCTCGCCTATATGTTGCTGCCTGAATCGATCGGCTTCCTGCTCCAAAGGCGGCCCGAGGGCGCGCTAGGGCGCGTCAACGCGCTGCTCGTCCGCTACCGGCATCAGCCGGTGAGCGCCCTGCCTCCACCCGACGGGATCGCGCCCAGGGCATCGGTCGCGGCGCTGTTCGCGCCTGGGCTGGCTCGCGTCACCATCCTGCTGACGGCCGCCTATTTCGCGCATATCATGACCTTCTATTTCATCCTGAAATGGGTGCCCAAGATCGTGGTCGACATGGGATATGCCGCGTCCGCCGCGGGCGGAGTGCTGGTCTGGGCCAATGTCGGCGGCCTGGCCGGAGCGATGCTGTTGAGCTTGCTGAGCTGGCGGATTAGCATTCGGGCGCTGGTCATCGCCGCGATGCTGGCTTCCACGGTCATGGTCACGATCTTCGGCCAGGGGCAATCCAGCCTCTCAGGCCTTGCCGGTGTGGCGGCGGCGGCCGGCTTCTTCACCAATGCGGGCGTGGTGGGCCTTTATGCGATCATCGCGCAATCCTTTCCGACCTCCGTGCGCGGCGGCGGCACCGGGGTAGTGATCGGCTTGGGCCGGGGCGGCGCCGCGCTGGGGCCGATCATCGCCGGTTTCCTCTTCAGCCTGAATTTCGGCCTGCCCATCGTCGCGCTCGCCATGGCGCTGGGATCGCTGACGGCGGCGGGCGCACTGCTGCTGCTGCGCCCTGTGCAATCATAGGCGGCGATGAATCGGCCACCGACGCATGTGCGATCTGCCGCACAGAGAGAGGTCGGCTGGCCGTTTGTCGCGGCCTTGGCCCCGGCCGCCCGCCCGAGCCCGAGACATGATCAGGGAGCTGATGCCGCCGCCCGAACGGACCTTGCCCACCCCTCAAATGGCAAGTCCCGGGACGGATCGGCATTCAGCCCGTTGATGCCCGACAGGCAACAGGCGTGATCCATCAGAAGCGGGGAATGGAGGCGAGCCAGTCGCTCGCTCCATCGTCAAACACGATGCCTTCGACAAAGTGGCCCAACAGGTTTCGCATGTCGCAATAATAATAGCTGCCCACCCCGTCGACATCACCGCGGATCGGCAGCGTCCGGCCCGATGCCTGGAGCTGGTCCAGTTCCGCATCGAATGCCTCTCGCGTCGCAAAGCGCCGGCAAAGATGATGGAACCGAACGACAGGGCCTTCAGCCTGGGGCAGGCCCTCCACGTAAATGGCCACGTCCCCGTCGATCGGTTGAATGATCTCGATTTCCGTCGCGCCGACATAGGCCAGGGAAACATGGCAATGCGCTTCGC
This sequence comes from Sphingobium sp. R-21, assembly GCF_049913335.1. Lineage (NCBI taxonomy): Bacteria > Pseudomonadati > Pseudomonadota > Alphaproteobacteria > Sphingomonadales > Sphingobiaceae > Sphingobium > Sphingobium sp. R-21. Next base: position 1,514,203 of record NZ_CP184375.1, read on the forward strand.
GGCCCGGCCCCGTGGGGTAGCGTATGTCGCGCATCTCCAGAAAGCGCGCTATGCCATGGGTGCCGGCGAACTGCGCCTGCGCCCTGTCGATATCGCGGGTGACATAGGCGACCTGGAAGAAACCTGGATAAGGCGGCGTGTCGGCTGGCATCATTTTCTCCTATGTAATTGGCTTGTCATTGCGGCTCCAGCCGATCCGCTGCTTCCCGCGCCGGCGCTCCATTCCCGGAAACCCACGCGACGCTCCAGCGGCTGTCCCTGGATCATCAAGGTCAGGCAGCCTCCTCCACCGAACGGCTGATCGGGGCGGGCGCCTTGTGCCATTGCCCCCCCTTCATCACCGCCCGGAGCGCCCTGGCATCGGCGAGGAGCCGCGGATCAGCAATGGGATCGCCGTCGATCAGCAGCATGTCAGCCAACATGCCCGGAGCAATCCGCCCGGCGCCCTTGCCCATCAGTTCGCCTCCATTGGCGGTCGCGGCGTACAGCGCTTCAGCCGGCGTATAGCCGAGGTAGCTCACGAAATGCTGCACGTCACGGGCATTGGCGCCATTGGGCTGCCAGGGCATGCCATAATCGCCGCCAATCACCGCGCGGACGCCCCGGCGCCGTAATTCACTATGCACTGCAATGTTGCTTTCCATCGCAGGTTCAACACCCATGCGATCAATTGTCGCGCGGTCAAACGGGCTGTCATGCAGCAGACTGTGGTAATATCCTATTGTCGGCGCGACAAAGATGCGATCCTTGGCAGCCTCCAGCATGTCCAGCGCTTCATCGTCGGCGAAGTCGGCATGATTGATGAGCGTGGCCCCGGCGCGCAGCGCCCGCTTGATCGATTCCGCCGAGCGCGCATGAACGCTGACCAGCAGACCAAGTTCCCTCGCCGCCTCTCCGATCGCCTGCGCTTCGTCCTCTGCCAGGGTCGTGGTTCGGCCGGTCGGGCGCGGAAAGAAATCATCGCCCGACATGTTGACCTTCACCACGTCGACCCCCTCGCGAAAACCCAGCCGCACCATCTTGCGGCATGCTTCCGCGCCATCGACGACAGCCGCCGCAACATCGCGCCGCTGATGCAGTTGCGCCGTGTCGTTAAGCCCGCCGGTCGCAGTCAGGGTGGGCGTCGAGGCCAGCAGGCGCGGCCCCGGAATGCGCCCCGCCTCGATTTCGTTGCGGATCACGATCTCCGATCGCAGCTTGGGCGATCCCGCACCGATCACACCTGTGAAACCCGCATCCAGCATGATCCGCGCATTGTGCATCGTGATAAGAACAGTTTCTTCAGGCGGGGTGTCCTCTATCTCGTAAGCATAGGTGACTGTCGGAAAGCTGAGATGACCATGCGCATCGATCAAGCCGGGAATCACTGTCGCGCCGCTTGCGTCCACCTCTTGCGCGCCGGCCGGCGCAGGCGTGCCAGGCAGCTGCGTAGCTGCAATTCGGTCGCCCGTCACCAGCACGTCCGCCCGCTCGCGAACATCGCCGGTCTCGCCGGACCAAATATGTCCGCCCCTTATTATCCATGATTGTGCCATGTCCACCTTCCCTTCGCGCATCCCGTGAATGCGCTGCCACCCTCCCGCGACGATCGCTCCTCGACAGCAGGTCCGGGCGGGACCAATGCGGTGCAGGGCGTTTCCCATTCTGGCATAATGGAATGGACATGGCGACATCTTCGACCGGGAGAGTGGCATGAAGAAGGCGGCACCCCATGAAACTGATATCAGCCGCATCACGACATGCCGGATCTGCGCCGGCCAATGCGGCATCATCGTGGAGCTCGATGCGGCGGGCCGCGTCGATCGCGTCCGGGGCGATCCCGATAATCCGCTTACAAGGGGCTATGCCTGCATCAAGGGGCTGACGCTCGGCGAGGCGCACAGCAGCCCCAATCGCATCCTGCACCCTTTGCGGCGCACCGACGATGGCCGCTTCGTCCAGGTGGGGATGAACGAAGCGCTGGACGAGATCGCCGAACGGTTGGGGAAGATCCTGGCCGAGCATGGCCCGGATGCGGTCGCCGGCTTTCGCGGCACCATGAACTACACCAACAGCCTGGCAGCGCATATGTTGCCGGCCTGGCTGGCGGCGATGGGATCACACAGCTTCTTTTCGACCATGACCATAGACCAGTCCGCCAAGTGGATAACCGCAGACCGGCTGGGCGTGTGGGAGGCTGGCAAGGACCCCTATGAAAACGCTGAAGTCCTGCTGGTCATCGGCGCCAATCCATTGGTGTCGCTATCCACTTTCACCATGGTGATGCAGAACCCGGTCAAGGCCCTGAAAGAAGCCAAGGCACGCGGCACGCGCCTGCTGGTGATCGATCCCCGCCGGACGGAGACGGCCGCCTTTGCCGACCGATTGCTGCAGCCGCTGCCGGACGAAGATGCGGCGTTGGTCGCGGGCATGTTGCGCCTGATATTGGAGGAGAATTGGGCCGACAGGGAGTTTTGCGAACATAATGTGGAGGGCGTGGAAGCGCTGCGGGACGCCCTTGCACCTTTCACTGTCGACCATGTGGCGCAGCGTTGCAACATCGCGGCCGAAGACCTGGTCGCGATCACCCGCGACTTTGCCGAACCGCATCCTGACGGGCGGCGCAAGCGGGGCGCTGCAGCATCGGGCACCGGGGCGAACATGGGCGCCTTTTCCAATCTCACGGAACATCTTGTCGAATGTCTCAATGTGCTGTGCGGCCGGTTCGCGCGAGAGGGCGATGCGATCGGCAATCCGGGTGTGCTGGGGGCTCGCTGGCCGCGCCGCGCGCAGGCGATTGCGCCAACGCGCGGCTGGGAAAGCGGTTGGCGTGACGGGTGGGGATACGGCCTTCTGATGGGTGAGCGCATGAGTGCCATCCTTCCGCAGGCGATCCTGGGAACCGGGACAGGCGCTGTTCGCGCGCTCGTGGTGGATGGCGGCAATCCCGTCAATGCGCTGGCGGAAACCGCCGAAACAGCAGCGGCCTTCGGCAATTTGCAGTTGCTGGTATCGATCGACCCTTTCCTCAACGAGACGTCGCGGCTCGCCCATTTCATCCTGCCGCCGCCGATGATGCTGGAACGGGCCGATATACGCAGCCGCGACTGGGAGAGCTACACCCTGCACGAACCCTTCCACCAGTTCGCGCAAATGGTTGCCCGGCCGCCTGAGAACAGCGAACTGATCGAGGATTGGCAGGTCTTCTGGGAACTCGCAAAGCGCACCGGCCACAAGATCATTTTCGACGACGTGCCGATCTCCATGGAGACCCGCCCTGAGACCGAGGACCTGTTCCGCATCCTCCTGCGCCATTCGGCCTTCCCGGCGGAGGATCTGCTGGCGGAAAAGCGGGGGGTCGTGTTGCGCGGGGATCCCATGTGCGTCAAACCCGCCGAGCCCTGCCCGCCCCGCTTCCAGGTGGCGCCGAGCGACGTCCTGGCTGAACTTGAGACACTGGCCGGGGTCCGTCGTCAAACCTCTGCGCTACGCCTTGTCTGCGGACGGGTGCGACATGTGCAGAACAGCATGTACCATGACCTGCCATCGATCGCGCGGCGCATGCCCGAAAACCCGCTCAGCATGCATCCCGACGACATGGCTTCCCGGGGACTCGTCCCTGGTGCCCTTGCTCGCGTGCGCTCGGCACATGGTGAGCTGCGCGTCACGGTGGCCCCGGACCGCAATCTGCGTTCAGGCGTCGTGACCATGCCGCACGGTTGGGGCGACGGGCGAGGCGCCAATGTGAACAGCCTGACCAGCCTGATCCAAGGCCGCCAGACCATCAATGCCATGCCCATTCTCAGCGGCTTCGATGTGATGGTGGACCCCATTGATCGGGATGCCGGACAAGGTGGCCCAGGTAATTGAAGACGCCCGCCGCAATCTTGGGATCGCGGCGGCGATAGGCTCGTATATCCATACATATACCGCTATATTTTCCATACATAATATTCTATGTCGGCATCAGCAATGACGATTCGGAACAGACCCATGGCCAACGGTAGCGACAAATTCCAATGGATCCTCAGCAAAGGGTGGCATGGCGACTGCCCGCGCTGCGGCGAGGGGCGGATGTTCGCATCCTGGCTCAAGATCGCGCAGACCTGCGACCGCTGCGGCCTGGACTATCGATTCGCCAGTCCAGACGACGGTCCGGCCTTTTTCTCGCTCTGCATCATCGCCTTTCCGCTCACCTTCATGGTGGTGTGGTTGCAGGTCGCCTTCACGCCGCCATGGTGGGTCCATATGCTGGTCTCGGCTCCACTCATGATCCTGGGTTGCCTGCTGCCTTTGCGACCGATCAAAGGCTGGCTTGTCGCGTCGCAATATGTGAACAGGGCACAGGAAGCGGGCACGGAAAAGGTCTGGGCGCATCTCTATGGCAACGGCTCCGGCAAGGCCTTTGACGATTGACGGCCTTTTGTCTGGATTGTGAAGGCATGCAGTTCAAGGATTGATCCATGCAAAACTGGATGCCCGACATAGATGGAGTGGCAGGGCCGAAATATCTCGCGATTGCCCATGCAATGATGCTGGATATCAAGGCAGGCAGGCTGACTGCGGGCGTGCGCCTGCCCCCGCAACGCGTCCTTGCCGATGCGCTGGACATTGACCTGACGACCGTGACCCGCGCCTATGGTGAAGCGCAGCGACTGGGCCTTATCGAAAGCGATGGCCGTCGCGGCAGCTTCGTACGGGAACAAAGGGTCGAAACACCGAAATATGCGCGCGCCAGGCTGGGCGACGCGGGTATGAACGCACCGCCCGAACAGGCTGGCAGCCTGCTGTCGAGAGAATATAGGCGCACCGCCGAAGCCTTGCTCGGCGATCATGAGTCACTTTCCCTCTCCTATCCGCCGCGAGGCGGAATGCCGGCTACGCGAGAAGCCGGCGCCCAATTGCTGCAGAAGCGCGGCATACCCTGCCTGGACGACACTGTGCTGGTCACAGCCGGCGGCCAACATGCGCTCCACGCGATATTCAGTGCCGAGTTGCGGGCGGGAGACGTGCTGGCAGTGGCCGGCAATGTCTATCCGGGAGTGCTCGCGCTCGCTCGCCGCTTCGACATCCGGCTGGTCGCGATCGGCTCCGACAGCGAAGGCATTGATCCCGATGCGCTCGACGCCCTTTGCCGGACCGTCGAGCTCAGGGGAGTCTATGTCGTTCCGACCAACGACAATCCGACAACGGCGACGATGTCGGTAAGCCGTCGCAAGGCGATCGCCGCCGTTGCGCGACGCCATGGGCTGATCGTGATCGAGGATGACGCCTATGGCCTGTTGCCGAAAGACCCGCTGCCACCCATCGCTTCCTTTGCACCAGAGCAGAGCTGGCACATTGCGAGCACGTCCAAGATCCTGTCCCCGGGTCTTCGCGTCGCCTGGCTTTGCGCGCCCGGCGTGGCCGATGCCTGGCGGCTGGCGGCCGATGTCCATGACACCGCCATCATGGCCCCGCCGCTCAATGCCGCAATAGTGGCGAGATGGGTCGGGGACGGCCTGTTCGAGCGCCTTGTCGCCGAAATTCGCAGCGAGGCTGCCGCAAGGCAACTTCTCGTACGGAAATGGCTCCATGAAGGCAGCTTCCGGGCCCATGAAACAGGCTATCATCTTTGGGTGCCGCTTCCTGCCGACATCAATGGCGCCGCGGTGATGGAGGCGTTGCGACCGCATGGGCTGTCGGTCGTGGGCGGCGAGGCTTTTGCCGTCGATAGGTCGGCGGCGGCGCCGGCACTGCGCATCTCGATCGGTGGAGCGCTGACGCGGGATCGGCTTGAAAAGGGCATCCGGCTGCTGGCCGCCCTGATCGGACCGGAAGCCTCGGCACGCATTCCATTGGTTTGAGGGATGGGCGTTTGGCGTGACGCCGCAACAAGCGCCCTGGTTCCGCTCTGTCGCCGACGGGCATGACCCGCCTCATCGCCGCCATGTTGTGGATCAGCCCGGTTCATCCCATCGGGAAGCAATGGACGAAAGATCAGGCGTCGACCGCATTCACCCGAGCGTCTTCAAGCATATTGCATCAATGAGCGCGCGAAAGTTCGCGAAGTAATGTCTACATCCAGATACCAGGTGCCGTCGGCCGAACTGGATGCGAATTGTTCCACCTGAATTATCAGGAGATGGGCCGCCGCGCGACGTTCTTCCCGTTCCTCGCGATTGCTGATCGCAAGGTCCAGTCGACGGAAATTCTGCCCCAGGATCTCCGCATATTTATCGCGAGCCCTGACGAACCGCCGCATCAGATCAGGATCCAGTGCGACAGCCAGACGCATGAGCCGGACGATACCGGCTTGCTCCTGGCTCGTTTCGCCCACTTTTCTGAACCACAGGGCAACTTGCTCCACATCGGGCCGGCCGAGTTGCGCCAGATCATGGAAATGGCGCATCCTGCGTTCGATATGGTCATCGGCCAGCGCAGCAAGCAAGGCGATCTTGTTCTCAAAATAGGTGTAGAAGCTGGCGCGGCTGATCCGGGCCGCACCCAGCAGATCCTCGACACTTGTCTGGAGGAACCCGCGCTCGACAAACAGGCGCGTCGCCGCCATGACAAGGCGAGTTCGCACGTCCCCCTGCGATTGTCCTCGCGGCCCGCTTGCCCGCCGACGCGCCGCCGCAGTGCTGACAACCGGCGCACCACAGGTCGATTCTGCCGCCAATGTCATCCTACGCCCATATCCTACGCCCATGTGATGTTTTGACGATTATGGCCGCAAGCCGCCCCGACTGGCAAGCTTGTCATTGACCACCATACAAGTTGTATGGAATCTCGCCCGGCAACCCAAGGCCATAAAATACAAGGGCTGCGCGGGAGGAGCAGGATCGTGACAAGGCGCCCATCTTCATATGGGACGACCAGCCAAAGCGCTGGGGGGTCCGCCGGCATATATCGTGGCTGGGCCGTCGTCGCACTTTGCTTCGCCATGCTGATGCTGGGCGCCGGGCCTGTCTATTATGCCTACGGCAATTACGCCCTGGCTTTCGCCCAAAGCTTCAACGCGGATCGGGCCACCATCAACATCGGCTACACGATGGTGCTGCTGCTGGGCAATCTCGGCTCGGCCCCCGTGGGGATGATGGCCGAGCGTTGGCCGATCAAGGGCGTTGCGCTTTTGGGCGTGCTGGGCACCGCCGCCGGTTTCGCACTGGTGTCGACCGCGTCCTCGATCCTGCAGGTCCTGCTGGTGTTCAGCACGCTTATCGCCCTGGCGGACATCTGCATCGGTACCGTGGTCACGAACATCCTGGTGTCGCACTGGTTCGAAAGACGTCGCGGCCTGGCGATCGGCCTCTCCGTGATCGGGACCGCAGTTGCCGCCGTCATCTTTCCACCACTGACGGACATTCTGTTTTCGCGCTTCGGCTGGCGCGCGACTTTCCTGATCTACGCGGTCCTGATGCTGGTGTTGATACCGCCGATCTGGTTCCTGGCGCGACTGCCCGACAACATAGCCGAGCATGAGCGGCTTCCCCTCGCCCTTCGCCGGCCCGGCGGCCCGCCCATCAGCCTTAGTGAAATGTTCCGTTCCCCTGCCTTCTGGATCGTCACGCTGACGATCGGGGCCATGATCGGGGCCAATACGGGGACCATGGTTTCGATCGTCGCCTTTGCCGTATCGCGCGGCTTCAGCAGCCTGGAAGGTTCAGCCCTGCTGTCCGTGATCGGCGCAACGTCGGTGGCGGGAAAGCTGGTATTCGGCATTGCCGCTGACAGATTGTCGCCCGTCATTGCGCTGCGCATCGGCCTGGCTCTCATGGCATCCGGTCTGATCGTCCTTGCGACCGGCCTGCTCTACCCGATGCTGTTCGGGGGCGCGATGCTGTTCGGCTTTGGCCTTGGCGCGATGCTGCCAGTCTGGGGCGGGATCGTCGCGAAGATCTTTGGCCTGGGCAGCTATGGACGCGCACTGGGATGGACGCGCGCGGCGATGGCCCCCATCAGCATGGTCTGCCCGATATTCGCCGGACTGATTTCCGATGCGACGGGTGACTATGCGCCGGTATGGATGATGTTCGCCGCGCTGCTGGCGCTGTCCTTCGCCTTGACTTTCGCGGCGCCGGGTTGGTGGCGCCCAGGGCATGCATCCACCGAAATATAATCTGAACATCAAAAAGGGGAGGAAGATGATGAAGATATCGGCATCCATATTACTGCAGGCTGCGAGCGGGATCGCCTTGTCCGCCGCGACGCCGGCCTGGGCGCAAAATCAACCCATTTCAGCCGCCCAGGCGCCTGACGGTTCGGAAGACATAGTGGTGACGGCCCGCCGGAAGGAGGAGCGGCTGATCGACGTCCCGGTGGCCGTGACCGCCAAAAGCGGCGACGCTCTGCGCGCGGAAGGGGTGCAGACGCTGCTGGATCTTGGGCGTGTCGCCCCATCGCTTACTGTCTCCCAGTCGCCGCGCGGGTCCAACACGCCCAGCTTTACCATGCGCGGTCAACGCGTGATCGACACCTCGCTGGTGCTGGATCCCGTGGTCGTCAATTATTTCAACGAGGTCCCCTTCATGCGGCCTCAGGGTTTGAATGCGGCGCTGTTCGACATCCAGTCGGTGCAGGTGCTGCGCGGGCCGCAGGGAACGCTGTTCGGCCGAAATACAACGGGCGGTGCGGTGCTGGTGACGACCGTCCAGCCCAGCAATGCAATGGAAGGCAATTTCGAAACAACGATGGGCAATCTGGGGCTGCTCGACGCCAAGGGTGCTTTCAACATCCCGCTTGCCGAGGGCGCCGCGCTCCGTATCGCCGGGACGATCCGCACGCGCGACGGGTTCATGCACGATCGGCAGACCGGATTTGATGCCAATAGCCAGAACTACAAGGCGGTGCGGGCCACGCTGAAGCTGGAACCGGCGGCAGGCGTTACCAGCACCTTCTACGCCAATTATTTCCAGTCCAAGGATCATGGCACGGCCAACGTCATCTATGCCGTCAATCCTGCCATTGCGTCGCTGGCCCCCGTTCTCCCGACGCTGAATGCGCAGGTGGCGGCAAACAAGGCGGATCCGTGGAGCTTCAACAATAATGACGCCCCGATGGAAACCGCCAAAACCTATGACTTCTCCAACATCTCGACCATCAATCTATCGGATTCCCTGACTCTCAAGAATGTTGCGGGTTATCGGAAGATCAATACCTTCTCGAAATGGGATATTGACGGATCATCCCTGTTTCTGCTGCGGTTCAAGGGTGAATCGCACATTCGGCAATTTAGCGATGAATTGCAGTTGCAGGGCAACAGCCGCGCCTTCGACTGGATTGTCGGCTTGTTCTATTTCAACGAGAAAGGCAGCGACATCGCCACCAGCAATCTTCCATCTGCGCCGACCGTCGATCGCCCATCCGGTGTCTATGCGAAGAATATCAGCTACTCGGCCTTTGCGTCGGGCACATACCGCTTTGGCGAAACGGGGCTTTCGCTCAACCTCGGCCTTCGCTACACCCATGACAAGAAAGCCAGCGACGGCCTGCAGATGACCGGCAGCAACTGCACTTTCAGGCTGCTCGACGGGACGGTCATCGCACCCCCCTGCCTGTTCCATCAGGAAGTTTCGTTCAACGAACCGAGCTGGCTTGCCAGTCTCAACTACAAGTTCAACGACGAACTGATGATCTATGCCGCGCACCGTCACGGTTATCGCGCCGGCGGATTGCAGTCCCGCGCCACTACGGAGGCAGCGGCGATCCCCTATGACCCTGAGAAGGTCAACGACGTCGAACTTGGCCTGAAGTTGGACACCGACCTGGGCGGCGGAGCAAAGCTGCGGTTCAACGTGGCGGCTTATGAGGCCTGGTACAAGGATATCCAGCGACAGGTCAGCTTCGTTTCGCCGACCAGCGGCACATTGGTGTCCTCCATCTTCAATGCGGCGCGGTCCCGCATCCGTGGTGTGGAAGTAGAGGCGACGCTCCAGCCAGTGACGGGTCTCAGCCTGTCGGGTAGTTTCAGCTATACCGACCCGAAATATAAGAGCTTCATCAATAATGGCGTCGACGTCGCGGCCATCACGCCCTTCGGTTATATTCCCAAATATACGGCGAACGCCCAGGTCAGCTATACCTTGCCAGCCGATGACAAGGGTGGCGAAATTGTCGGTACGGCGGGATACAGATATCAAAGCCGCTATTATTCAGCGGATGTTGTCGTACCCGTGGGAGGCTATATCAATGGGTGGGATCTGGTCAATCTACGCCTGGATTACAATAATATCGGCGGCAGCGGGATCGGCCTGTCGGCCTATGTCAACAATCTGTTCAACAAGGCCTATTTCGCCTACGCGACCAACCTGACGGCTTCCAGCGGATATGCCACGGGCCTTCGCGGTGATCCGCGCATGTATGGGGTTTCCGCACGGTTCGAATTCTGAGGTCCGATCGCGAGTGGAGGCTTCGCTTGATACCGGCCTTCACTCGCGAGCACTTCGGATCATGCGTGGTGCCGCAAGTCAGGACGAAACCGGCTCCGCCACCTGCCGGCGAGCCAGCACCATTCCGAACGCGATGCCGGCCCCGATCAACCCGACAAGCGCGCCGAACAGCAGGAACACGCCGCCCAGACCAGCCACGGATCGCAGCCATGCCGCCAGTAACGGAAAGGCCAGTTGCGCGCCGAACATCACGCCATTGGCGAGGCCGATGGCCTGTGCGGCGAGATGAGGCGGACTGAATGCGACGGCCGAGGCGCTGACATTGGGCGCCATGAGCGCAACCATCGCGCTGTTGGCGACAACGGCGACAGTGAACAGCGTCATGTTGGTGCTGATGCCGGCCAAGACCAGCGCGGCCCCCATCGCAAGCATGGCGACCGCCCATAGGCCGCGAATGCCCAGCACGGCGTGCATCCGGCCATAGAGGGCCGATGCGCAGACAGCGGCGATCGAACCACATGTCGCCGGGACGGCGAACAACCGGGTATCGCTGATCCCCAGTTGCACCAGATAGAGCGGCGCATAGATCGGCCCGATCAACATGCCCATGCCCGCCATGGCCGCCAGGACGAGAAGGCCGATCATCGCCGCATTGAGCAGACCGCGATCCCGCGCCGCGTCCAGCCGGATGGCCGCGTCCTGCGGCGCCGCCATGCCGAGCGTCCGGGGCAATGTCATCGCCAGGGGCACGGCCGCCAGAGCCATAAGGTTCACCAGAAAGGCCGGCTGCCAGCCGAAATGGCCGATCGCGCCGATCAACGGGAACAGGATGATCGCCGTCGCCCCGCCGACCACGGAAAACAAGCCGAACAGCCGCATCTTCAGACCCTCCGGCAAGGCGCCGATGCCGGCCAATGCACTGGTGAAGACTCCGGACAAGGCAAAACCAAGCACGAGACGGGCGGCCAATATGCCCCAAAGATCCTGCAGCAGCGCCGGGGCGGCACCCGCAACGGCAAACAGCAACAGGGCGGGCAAGAGAACACGCCGACAGCCAAGGCGCGCGATCAGTGCGCCTGCTATCGGCGCGCCTATGGCGAAGGCGAAGCCGGCCAGCGTCCCGACCAGTTCGGTCAACAGCTTCACATTGGGCGTGTCGATGAACGCGTGCTCAATCTGCGGCAGCACCAGGCCGGGCGAAAACAGGCCGATGGTTGGAAACAGGCCGCAGGCCAGCAAAGCCGCCACCCCTATCTTTGGCAGCACGGCGCCTTCATTCCTCTCGCCCATCATCGGTTCTCCCCGGCATCATGGCCGTTTGGGGCAATGGGGTTCCAGAAAGACGTCGGCCGGTCAATCCAACCGCCCCTTCGCGCCAAAACACCATGTGTGTGATGGACCTTCGCGGCCGATCCGCAGGGTATCAGGGCTGTTCCATCACCTCACCCGATCGGCCGGTGACGGCAGTGCCGATGGAAGCGCAGATGATGAGGCCGATCGCCATCCATTGGGACAGCGTCAGTACCTCGCCCAGCAGGACCAGCGCCATGATGGCGCCGACGGCGGGCTCGGCGCTCATCAAAATACCGAATGTGTTGGCGGGTAGCCGGGGTAGCGCGACCATCTCCAGCGAATAGGGAATGGCGCTGGAGACGATGCCCACGGCTACGCCAAGCAGAAGCACCTCCGGCCTCAACAGCGCAGAACCGGCATGGACCAGCCCGACCGGCGCGATCAGCAGGGCTGCAACGATCATGCCTCCGGCCGAGGCCGCCGCGCCATGGATGCGCCCGGCATGCCGCCCGATCAATATATAGCCGGCCCAGCATGCCCCGGCCAGAAGCGCCAGAGCGATACCACGCCCGTCCATCCGGGACGATGCGCCCCATAGCGGCAGCAGGCTGGCCAGGCCCGCCACCGCAAGACTGATCCAGAGAAAGTCCAGCTTCCGCCGCGAGGTGAGCAAGGCCACGGCCAGGGGGCCTGTGAATTCGATCGCTATGGCAAGGCCCAGCGGAATATGGGCCAGGGCATTGTAGAAGGACAGATTCATGACGCCCAGCACCACGCCATAAGCCAGCAGGGGGCGCCAACCCGCGCGCCAGTCCAGCCGCCACGGCCTGAACACCAGCGAAAGGATGACCGCACCCACGATGAGGCGCAGCGTCGTCGCGCCTTCGGGCCCGACCAGCGGAAACAGCCGCTTGGCCAAGGAGGCGCCGCAGGTCACCGACAGAAGGGATAGAGAAAGCGCTCCCAGCGCGACGGGATCGACGCGCGCGGTGGTGGGCCGCGGCGCAGCAACACAGGACATGCAGCACTCGAAATTTGTGGACGATTGCCAGCCTGCTAGCGCAAGGGGCCGGATAAGTGCGTTCTTTTTTGTCCCTTTTTCGATAAAATTTATCGCATATCCTGCACGAGCGATGAAAAATGATCCCCTTGATTCGTTCGACAGAAAGCTGATCGAATTGTTGCAGGCCGATGCGCAGCGGCCGGTCTCCGCACTGGCGGAATCCGTCGGCCTGTCGCCTCCCGCCTGTTACCGGCGCATACGCCGCCTTCGCGCAATCGGCATCATCGAACGCGAGGTCGCCATCGTACGCCCGCGAAATCTGGGCTGGCCCCTGTCGATGATCGTCCTCGTCTCGCTGGAACGCGAAAGCGCGCGCACGATGAACGAGATGATGGAGATATTTCGCAACGAGCCTGAGATACTGGAGGCCTGGAACGTCACGGGGGATCATGACTTTGCGCTACGTATCGTGGCCCGCGACATGGAGGGCTATGACAATCTCGCGCAGCGCCTGTTCGCCGCCAATGACGGCATCCGCACGTTCAAGACGCTGGTGATCATTCGCGAGGTCAAGCCGCTCAGCCCGGTCCCGGTCAAGGGACCGTCGTGATCCGGCCAATGTCGGTTACCGCACCGGCCCGCAAATGACGCCGGAGGAGGTGATGGCGTTCGTGCAGGCGGAAAATCACTCCCCTCATCCTGAAGCGTCAGCCGCAATGGCTGGATTTCAATCCGGATCGCCAACGCAGGAGCCTGATCAAATCTTCCATTTTCTCGAACGGTTTGATGCAATTTATCCCACTGAACGGGAAAGCCGGTCCGCTGTAAAGAGATGTTCAACAGGGCGAGGCCATTTCCGGTCCCCACCCGATCAGGAGACAAGACATGATCGAACTGCGTCCTTTCGACAGCCTCGGCAGCGCCAATCACGGCTGGCTGAACGCCAAGCACCATTTTTCCTTCGCCGACTATCATGATCCGGCCCGCATGCACTGGGGCAATCTGCGCGTCTGGAACGACGACACCATCGCCCCCCAGACCGGCTTTCCGCCGCATCCGCACCGCGACATGGAAATCATCACCTATGTCCGGGAAGGCGCGATCACGCATCAGGACAGCCTTGGCAACAAGGGCCGCACCGAAGCGGGCGACGTGCAGGTGATGAGCGCCGGTACGGGCATCCGTCATTCGGAATATAATCTGGAGGATGTGACGACCCGGATTTTCCAGATCTGGATCATGCCCACCCGCAACGGCGAAGCGCCAAGCTGGGGCGCCCGGCCCTTTCCCAAGGGCGATCGCACCGGTCAGTTCGTGACGCTGGCTTCAGGCTATGACAATGATCATGATGCCCTTCCGATCCGCACGGATGCGCGGGTGGTTGCCGCGACGCTGAAGGCCGGGGAGAGCGCGGATTATCCGATCGGTCGTGATCGCAAGGCTTATCTAGTGCCGGCGACCGGCGCGATCCAGATCGACGATGTCCGGATCAACGCCCGCGACGGCGCGGCCATCAGCGATATGGACGTCATCCGCGTCACCGCCATCGAGGACAGCGAGATTGTCCTGGTGGACGCAGCATGAGGCCAGCATGAAGCAAAGGAGGGCCGCGACTCCCTGGTCGCGTCCCTCCTTCGAGCACGTCGGGAGAACCGCCCTGCCGAATATCGCCACGGCCCACCGGGGCGAAATTCAGGTCGCTGTCGTCTCGACGCGGGCGTGGCTGCCCTCCTCGCTCGGGCGGATCTTGCCGCCGAACAGCATCTTCAGCTTTCCGGTCAGCGACACATCCGCTTCCCACAGCTCAGCCTCGTCAATGTCAAAACGCAACAGGGCAAGATTGGGATCGGACTTGCCACCGGGGAACCAGGCTTCCACCGTCGTCGACCACAGCTTGTCGATCATCGCCGGGTCATTGTCGATACGCGCGCGTCCAGCAAGGCAGGCGAAGAAATCGTGCCCCTTGGACACGAACTGGCTCATGGCCGCGCCGCCGCCGGCAAGACGGTTATCCTTGCCGATGAAGAACCAGAGCGTGTCCACCTGATCCCTGTCCAACTGAACGGTGAGCGGCTCGCTATGCTGCCCGCCGCCCGTCAGGCCCATCATCATGAACGGGCTGTCCGACATGCGGGCCCACAGATGTTCCTTCAGCTTCTGCGCATCGGTCATGATCATCTCCTGATTATGGAACCCACTATACGAACGGGACGCGCGAAGGGTCCGATGCGCCAGGCCGGACGCAAGGAGGCCGTTGTCGGCTGAGGTTGCCGACGTGCAGGTCAAATCGAATTTATGGAGGCCGACTATCCATATATTGGCTTTGACCATCACGGTCCACCTGCCCCATCGCTTGCCGCATGGCACAAGGAAGAGAAGCCCCGATGACTGAATTGAGCGACTCCGGCCTGCCCCTGGTGCAACGCGTCGTCACGGGCCATGATGCGCAGGGGCGCGCCATCTTCAAGTCCGAGGACATGACCCCGACGCGGATGATTCCATCGGGCGACGCAGCCTTCCTCCTGCTCTGGACGACCGAAACAGTCCCGGCCGACAATAATGACGAGACGGACGGCCGCGAACGCGATGCTGGCCTGACATTGAACAGGGGGTCGGTGATCCGCATCGTCGACATGCTGCCCGGAAAGCAGTCCCCCATGCATCGCACCAACAGCATCGACTATGGCATCGTCATGTCGGGCGAGGTCGAGCTGGAACTGGATGACGGCCGGAAAACGCGCATAGGCGAAGGTGGCATCATCATCCAGCGCGGGACCAATCATCTTTGGCGCAACGTTTCGGACAAGCCGTGCCGGATCGCTTTCGTCCTGATCGAGGCGCCCGCCTATCTTCATGACGGCCGGCCTTTGCCGGAAGACAAGCCGGAAGCGGCGCATTGAACCTGTTCGACCTGCACGGCAAGGTCGCGATCATCACCGGGTCAACGCGCGGCATTGGCCTGGCGATAGCCCGCGCCCTTCAGGATCAAGGCGCGAAGGTGGTGATCTCCAGCGAAAATGCGGACGATTGCGACCGTGTCGGCCAGGAGATGGGCACGCTGGCCATTCCCGCCGATGTCACCGATGCAAGGCAGCTTGAGAAGCTGGTCCATGGCACGGCCGATCATCATGGCGGAATCGACATTCTGGTCTGCAACGCGGGGATCACGGGTCGCCCCGGCCCTTTCGCCACGGTCGACATGGACGATTTCGATCAGGTCATGGCGATAAACCTGCGGAGCCAGGTGACGCTGTGCAACCTTGCCTTGCCTCATATTGCGGCGCGGGGCGGCGGCAGCACCATCCTTATTTCTAGCCTCTCGAGCCTGCGCGGTAACAGCGCCATCAACGCCTATGCGCTCGCCAAGGCGGGTGTGGCGCAACTGGCCCGCAATCTTGCGGTCGAGTGGGGGCCGCGCAACGTACGCGTCAACGCAATCTCACCGGGCTTCATCCGCACCGAATTGTCGGCGCCGCTGCTGGCCGACGCTGCCTTCATGCAGCGGCGCATGGCCATGACCCCGCTGCGCCGACCGGGGGAAGTTCATGAGGTTGCCGGGGCAGCCCTTTTCCTGGCTTCGGCCGCCGGCGCTTTCGTCACCGGACAGAATCTGGTGGTGGATGGCGGGACATTGATCAGCGACGGAACATGATGCTGAACACCACCGTCATGCAGCCTGCGTGCACAGGACAAAGGCATTTGGTCGATAGCCTGCCATCGATATAATGCGATGGTCGCGCGCCGTGACCTGTTGCAAGGGCAGCATGATTGCAAACAACCGCGCGGGGAGATTCATGGCGATCTGGCGAAGCGGCCGATGCTGCCGCAGCTCAGTGAACATGCCGCCCGATCACCAGGATTACCGGCGTTGTCATGCCGGATGACCGGAACCGCCATCCTAGCCCCCGCCGTCTGAGCACAGCACAGGACTTATCGCAATGTTCGAACCCTTTCCCGGAAATTACATCTGGAACCTTGGCATCAACCTTGCCCTGATCGCCGGGGGCAATCACGGCGAACTGGACGAAGTATGCCGTCCCGTGCGGGAGGCGGCAAAGGCCGGGGCCGATGCCGGATCGTCCCAACTTTTCGACAGTTGGATCGCCGTGGCCGATCAGGTTGCGCGCAATGCCGAAAGGGACGAGGCCGAGGGCTTCCTGCTTTCCGCAGGGGCCAAATATCTGCGCGCGTCCGGCTATTATCTTGGCGCCGAGCGCCTGCAGAGCCGCGATTATGCCCCACGCTGGGCAGCCTATAACAAGGGCCTTGAGCTCTATCACAGGGGCAGCGCGCTCAGCGGCCTGCATGTCGACAAGGTCGAAATCCCCTATGAGGGAACAAGCTATCCGGCGATCTTCGTGCACGATGGATCGGGCACGCCACGTCCGGCGCTGGTTTCGGTCAATGGCCTGGACTCCATGAAGGAGCAGGTCAATATGGCTGGCCACGGCGCGGTCAATCTCGCACGCGGAATGAACACCTTGTTCGTGGACCAGCCGGGCACAGGCGAGGCGATCCGCAAGCGGAATCTGGCCGCCGTCTACGATGCCGAACGCTGGGGCAGCCCCGCCTTCGACTATCTGCTGACCCGCGACGATGTGATCCATTCAAGGATCGGCATTTTCGGCCTGTCCTTCGGCGGTTATCACGCGCCGCGCATCGCCGCCAACGACCCACGCTATGCCCTGTGCGCGGTCATGGGCGCGAACCATGTCTGGGGCCAGCGCCAGCGCGAACGCGTCGCCAATGAGGGCGAGAACCCGGTGCCGCATTATTGGGATCATGTGATGTGGGTATTCGGCATCGATGATCGCGATGCCTTCCTGGAATATGCCGACCAGATCACGCTGGATGGGCAGGTTGCGAAGATCAAGGTTCCGTTCCTGATCACCCATGGCGAAAACGACCGGCAGATTCCGGCCTACAATGCTGAGATGAGCTACGATCAGGCGGTGAACAGCCCCAAGCGAACATTGCGGATATTCACCAAGGATGATTTCGAGGTGGAGCATTGCGGCGCCGACAACGGCACCGGCATGCGCGACTATATCGCCGACTGGTGTGCGCAGACTTTCGCCGAGATGCGCTAGGGCATTTTCCAACTTGACCGTTTACGGTCAACGGCTCGGAAAATGCGGCATCAAAAGACGGGAGCTATTTCCTGGCTCGGTACCGATTGCCGGTCAGGACAAGCGGATTGAGGTCCACAAGCAGGAGGGCAACGGCGGCGCTGATCGCCGCTGTTGCCCTCCTGCCATTCAGATCGCGTGCTCGTCATCGGCCGTGAGGCGGGAGAGATCCCCCTCGATTGGCTGCTTGCCCTGCCGTGCACGGCGAAACGGTTCGAAGCTGCTGCGATCGGCATCGAAGGTCATGTCCCAGGGAATGTTGTCGCCGCGGAAAATGGCCGGCGCATTATGCGACCACAGCAGCGAACCGAACTTGAAGTCCCACGCCCGCGGTACCCAGTTGTCGTCGAGATAGTCGGTGTCGGCATGATATTCAGCCTCGCCCGCATGGCCGGGCATCTCGCAATAATAATAGATGGCGCTGGAAATCCGATGGCGCGAAATACCGCCGGAGGTGTTCATCGTGGTGTTCTTCCAGCCCTTGTTGTCCATGATGTTGGCGCCCAGCATGACCTCGTCAATGTCGTCGCAACCGAAGGCGATGTGCATGAACCTGAAATGATCCGGCGCGATCGGCAGGTCGCAATTGACCCAGAAGATCGAGTGATGCTCGAACGTGCCGCCCGCGCGCGCAAAGATGCCGGTCCCCTTCGAATGGTCGACATAGCGGAAGCCCAGGTGCCGTTCGTAGAATTCAAAGCTGCCCACATAGTCCGGGCTGAAGAACACGACATGGTTGATGGTCTTTGGGATCGCGCGTTTGCGCCATATACGGTGCTGGTTGAAGCGCGGCCAGTTGGAGGGCGTGTTGACGGGGCTCGCCTCCGATACCACGGGACGCTTGTCCCACGGGCGCAGCGCGATCGGCTGGCCGTCGGGGCAGACGCAACGGACCGTGCCGTCCGGATCGCGCGTGACCGTCACCTCGCTGGCAAGGCTCGCCGCGATCCGATCGAGATTCTCGGCCGTGTCCACTCCCCACACGGTCTCCTTCACGCCATCGCCGGGGAACGGATCAGGTGACGGCAGCCGCTCATCGCCATGCTGCAACAGGATGATGCGGCTGCCCGACTGCAGTCGGAACACGGTCTCGCTTTCGCTTGCCGATTCCAATGGCAGGCCGAAATCGGTCCAGAAGCGGGTGTGTTCGGCAAGATCGGCGACACCGAAGACGACGGCTTCGACACCTAGCACTGCGGGGGTAAGATGATGGGACATGGTTTCTCCCGAATTTGTTTCAGGACATATCCATGCCCAAGCGGAGGCAAGTCCGGAAACGCAAGTTTCCGGACCCAAGCTATCGACGTTACAGATGGATCAGCGCGGAAGTCCGTACGGGCTTAACGCTGGGGGTGGTTCATGCGGTATTCGGCCTCGATCTCGTTGAGGTCAATCTCATTGACGGCATTGAGCGTCACGACATTGCCCTCCGGCGCCGGCACCTCTCGCATTGCCGCGGCCTGAAGCCGCTCGGTAACCCAGCGCAGGGCGCGGTCGTTGCTGTTTGCGATGTTCCACTGCACGCTTTCGCGGATCGGTGGGATGGCAAATGGGATTTCGCGCATGACCAGCGGCCTCGACCGCACGACGATATCCGCCATGCGCCGATGCATCGTCGCGATGCGGTTGGTGCCGACGATCAGGCCGGGCAGCGAGAGGAAAGTGGGCGCGATCACCTCGATACGGCGCTGCTGCTTCTGGCGACGCACGAACCAGTCCTCAAATGCCGGAACCCGTTGTTTGCCGAAGCGGGGCGAAACATGGCCAAGCCGGAAATAGAGATCGCGCGTCATCGGTTCGTTCATCGCCGGATTGCTGCGATCACCGACCACGACATAATCGTCCTCGAACAATAGCTGGCTGGGATGGTCGGGCGAAATGGCATAGTCGATCGTCAGCAGCAGATCGACATAGCCCCGCTCGATCGCCTCTATCGGACTGTCGTTCATCGGCTGAATTTCGAAACGCATCTGCGGCGCTTCCTTCTCCAGCTCGGCCAGAGCGCCGGCCAACAGCACCTCGGTCGAATAATCCGAGGCCATGATGCGGATCATGCGGTCCGTCGTCATCGGGTCGAAGGGCGGCGCGACCGCAACCGTGGTCCGGATTTGTTCCAGCACGGCGCGAACGGGGTCGATCAACTCCTCCGCGCGGGCCGTCAGGATCATGTTGCGTCCCTTGACCACCAGCAGTTCGTCGCCGAAATATTCGCGCAATCGCCCAAGCGCGCTGGACGTGGCCGACTGCGACAGGCACAGGCGATCTGCCGCCAGGCTGACGCTGCGCTCGGTCAGCAACGCGTCGAGCGCCACCAGCAGGTTGAGGTCGAGCCGTCCGAATCGCATCGCCATCTCCAATCGCCCTCAGATCGTTGCGAGGGCGTTGGAGACAAGTGTAGCAAGGTCTCCGTCATGCGCAAAGCCGGCGCGCTCGGCCGCAGGCGTGGCGAGCGGCGGCTGCGCGGCAAAAGCCGCTTCAAGTGCCGCGTCCGGCGCATAGCGCACAAGGTCCGGCGACACGGCGCATTGCCGCGCGATTTCCGCGACAAGGTCCGCCATGCTGATGCGCAGAGCAGGCAGCGTTACCGCGCGGGTCGGCGGCATCAGCCCGGAATCCAGCGTCAGCGCATGAAGGAAGTTGCGCGCGCATTGCCGCACCGACTGCGCCCAGATGCTGCCAGCGGCGGAAACGGGACAAGTATACCCCTCCCCCGCCCGCAGCGCATGGAACAGGTCCGACATGAAGGCCGACTTCATGCCCGACGGCCCCTTTGGCCGGGCGAGAATACCGGGCAGTCGCACGGTCACCCCATCGATCAGGCCTCGATTGGAAAACATGGCCACGGCATGTTCCATCATCGCCTTGTGCCCGCCATAGATCATCCTGGGTGAAAGCGGCGTGGCATCATCGACCTGGGCTGGCAGGGGATCGCCGAACACCGCGATGGAGCTGGCATAGACCACGCGAAGACCGGGCTTCAGCGCCGAAGCCTCGACCAGCAGGTCGTACATCGCGTCGACATTGATGCGGCGCGAAGCGGACGGGTCGGCCTCCGCCGCGCCGCCCGGCACCGTGGCCAGGTGGATCAGCGCGTCGCAGCCGGTGCCGAGCGCTTCGGCCCGAACCGCAGGATCGGCAAGATCCCCCTCAACGGCACGGATGCCGGCGGGAATCCCCCCGGCATCCGTGTCGATCCCGACAAGCGCGTGATCGGCGCCCACCAGCAGGCGGCCAAGTTCCCGCCCGACAAATCCGCCGGCCCCGGTCAGCAGGATATTCACGTCGGCATGCCCCTAGAAATTGCCGGAAAGACGCAGGCCGTAGGTGCGCGGTGCCGAGAAGTGGCCGACCGCCATGCCCAGAGGGGACGCCTGCGGAGCGAGGTTGCGGCGCTTGTCCTCGAGATTGCGGACATATGCCGTCAGCGACCATCCACCGCTGGGATCACGCAGGGTCAGCGCTGCATCCGTCGTCCAGTAGGCGGGAATATTCTCGAACGCGAGATATTCAAATCCTCCCCACTGGCGGTCGCGCCATGCCGTATCGACATTGGCGACCAGTTCCAGTTTTTCGCCCAGCGGCACGATCTGTTCCGCGCCAAGATTGACCGTCCATTTGGGCGAGAACAGCAGAGGGTTGCCCGAACAGTTGAAGTCCTTGACCGGCGCGCCGCCGGCCGTGCCGCCGGTGAAGGTGTACGGGCAATTGAAGTTGTCACGCGGCGCGGCAGTGTAGAGGTGAAGGTCATCATATCTGCTATCGAGATACTGTACCTTGGCATTAAGTGTGGTGCGACCCGTCGGCTTTATGAGTAGATCCACGTCGAAGCCCTTGATCGTGGCCCGACCGGCGTTTTCGTTCGAATTGATCAGCGTGCCCGAAGTATCGACGGTGAAATAGGTGATCTGCTGATCACGATATTTCCAGATGAAGCCTTCGAGGTTGAGCTGGACGTGATTGTCAAAGAACCTGTTCTTCGAACCGATCGTGTAGGCGGTGATGAACTCCGGCTTGTAGCTGGTCTTGCTTTCCGTCATCTGCAGGCCGCCGGCACGGTAGCCGCTCTCGACCGTTGCATAGAGCAGATTCTGTGGGCTGAGGTCGAACTCGGCCGAACCCTTCCAGGTCACGCGCGAGAAACCCTTGCTGTCCACCACTGGATTGTAGGTCTTCAAAATGGCGCCCGCGCCCGTCAGCAACGGGAAGACCTGATAGCCCGCCTGATCCGTGCTGCCCGACGCGATCCAGTTGTTGGTCCTCAGCCAGTTTATCGTATCCGTGGTGTTCAGGAAGTTCGGATAATAGGGCATGTTGCCGGGCGTGGCGCAGCCGATGCCGAAGGAGGCAGGCGGCGTCACCAACGCCGGGGGCGGACCGCCGCAGAAGGTGATGAAGTTGTTGATCAGGCCATTGATCGACTTCTTGTCATGCGTATAGCGCGCGCCGCCGATCAACCGGAAGCGGTCTGATATATTGGCGGTCAGCTGGCCAAATCCGGCATAGCTGTCGGTCTTGTGCCGATAATTGACGATCGGGAGAACGAACTCCTGATTATACTGGTTGTTGGCATCGATCTTCTCATTGAAGAAGAACCCGCCCACCACATAGTCGAACATGCCGGTCTTGCCGGCGAGCCGCGCCTCCAGGCTGGTCTGGCGGATTTTTTCGTTCGTCATCGCCGTATTGAAGGCAGGACCGTAGAACAGCGAGTGGTCCTCACTCTCGCGATAGGCGGGGATGATCGTGACCTTGCCGATGCCAGTCGTCCAGTTGAGCTCTGCATTCACGCCCCAATAGGTGCTGTCCTGCCGCTGGTCGCTGTTCATCGCGCTGAGGAAGGCAAATGCCGGGGCGCCAAGATTCTGGTTGCGGAAGGCATTGGCGGCGGGCGTATTGAACCCTTCGCTGGCATCCAGACCCGACGGGAAGAAGGCATAGCCGCCCGCGCCGTCGGGCGCATAGCCGCCGACATAGGATCCGCCCACGCCCCTGCCGCCCAGATGCGTATAATCCGCACCGATGCGAAGCGAGAGATCGTTGGAAGGCTCGATGAGGAATTGCGCGCGCAGCGATCCGCGGCGCAGGTCATCGGTTCCATCGCGATTGTAACCGTCGCGCACCGCATAAGCCGCGCCCAGGCGCAGCGCGCTGATATCGCTGACGCCAAGGTTCACATAGGCATCGGCATCGACCGCATCGTAGTTGCCAGCGCTCACGTTGAACCCGGCGCCATTGCGGCCTATGACCGGCCGGTTCGGGATGATGTTCACCGCGCCGCCGGTGGCATTGCGGCCATAGAGAATGCCTTGCGGCCCCTTGAGCACCTCGACCCGCGCAAGATCATAGAAGGCCGCGCCGAAAACGCCGGCGCCGCGACCCAGCACCACGCCGTCATAGCTCGGCGTCACTGCCGGATCATTATAGCTGCTGGTCGTGACATTGCCGACGCCGCGAATGAAGATGGACGAGATGTTGCCGCCCGGCGATGGCAAGGAGATTGCCGGAACAGCCTTGGTGATGTCGGTCGCACTGGCGATGCCGCGCTGGGCCAGATCGTCGCCCGAGACCGCGTCGATCGCCAGAGCGGCCTTCTGCAGCGATTCTTCCTTGCGCTGCGCGGTGACGATGATCTCGCTGATGCCGCCATTGTCCGATGCCGCCGATTGCGCCTCCTGGGCGAATGCGGGCGAAGCAAGGGCGATCGCCGTCATTGCCGTGGTGACCAGAAATGCTGTGCGCATAAGGATTCCCCTCCCCTTTCACGATATTTTGCTTGGAGACGGGATAGAGGCTTTCAGGCCGAAACTCCCGCCATTTGTATCAATGCATTCCTATCCATGGTTCGAATGTATGCGCCGCAACGGCACGGCGAAGGTTGCACGAACCTTGCGCATGGATGGTTTTCCATCGACAATTCGAATTTTCCCACGGAGCTGCAGCCTATTAGGCTACCCAGATGGTATCAGGGCGTCACGGGCGCGGAACAGATCGAGGGAGAGGACATTGGCAAACCGTCTGGCAGGCAAGGTGGCCGTGGTCACGGGCGCCGGCAACGGCATCGGCAAGGGTTGCGCGGAAATCTTCGCCGCGGAAGGCGCGACGGTGATCGGCGTCGATCTTAAAGATGCCGATCGCGCCTGCAACCTTCTCGACGAAGCGGCAACCAACGCGCTGTTCGCCGATATCGGGTCGGAGTTCGGCAAGGTGGACATCCTCCTCAACGCGGCGGCCTTTGCCGTCTTCGCCTGGATCGAGGACCTGACCTATGCCGACTGGAGGAAGACGCTCGACGCCGAACTGGACATCGTCTTTCTTCCCACCCGTGCGGCCTGGCCATGGCTCAAGGCCAGCGGGGCGGCGAGCGTGATCAACTTCGCCAGCGCAAATGCGTGGAAGGCACTCGAAGGCTCGCCCGCCCTCGCCCATTGCGCCGGCAAGGGCGGAGTCCTGGCCATGACGCGCCAGTTGGCGATGGAAGGCGCCCCACACAACATCCGCGCCAACACCATCGCCCCCGGTTTTATCCGGACCGAAGCAACCGGGCGCCATCTCGACGCGCATCCCGAATTCCTCGACATCGTGCTGTCCAAGAACATGCTCAAGTTGATCGG
The DNA here is from genome assembly GCF_049913335.1 of Sphingobium sp. R-21. Taxonomy (NCBI): domain Bacteria; kingdom Pseudomonadati; phylum Pseudomonadota; class Alphaproteobacteria; order Sphingomonadales; family Sphingobiaceae; genus Sphingobium; species Sphingobium sp. R-21. The sequence continues at coordinate 1,538,588 of NZ_CP184375.1, forward strand.
AGAGCCCTCCGACATCGGCTGGTGCGCCACCTGGCTTGCCAGCAACGAGGCGCGCTACGTCACCGGGGCCGACTTTTCGGTCGATGCCGGGGCGACCGCCTGGTAGGATTGGACGCGGGTCATTTGCCGACCGTGGCGGAGAAGGGCGCCCTTGCACCCTCGTCCTCTCTATCGCACCGTTCGCGTGGATGGGTTCCTATCCATTGTTCCAATTTGCCTGTTGCCCATGCTCCGTTCATGCAGAGGGCATGACTGAAGCGGCAATCAAAAGCATCGCAACGGCGCTTGTCGTGGGCGGGGGTATCGGCGGAATGGCAAGCGCGATCAGCCTTGCCGAACGCGGCGTGAAGGCAGAGCTGATCGATCTGGATCCCGACTGGCGCGTCTATGGCGCGGGGATCACGATCACCGGCCCCACATTGCGCGCCTACAAGCGCCTCGGCCTGCTCGACCAGATCAAGCAGAAGGGAGCGATCACCAGCAAGACGCGCCTGTTCCGCTATGACGGAACGCATATCCTCGATCTCGACGAACCAGTGATCGAGGAGGGGCTGCCCGCGACCGGCGGTATCATGCGTCCGGTGCTGCACCAGATCATGCAAAAGCGCGTGGGTGAGCTTGGCATCCCGGTCCGCCTCGGGCTGACGGTGACGGCGCTTGAAAACGACGGCAGTGGGGTCAATGTCCGCTTCTCCGACGGGAGCGAGGGCCGCTATGATCTGGTCGTGGGCGCGGACAGCATATTTTCCGCCGTGCGAGACATCGCCTTCCCGCACATGGGACCGGCCAAGATGACCGGCCAGGGGTGCTGGCGCATTTCGATCCGCAAACCACCCGAACTGCAGATGGGCGAATTCTTCCTTGGCCACGCCAATCCCTGCGGCATCACAGCCTGCGCGCCCGACCGCGTCTACATGTGGATGCTGACGCCCCATATGGAGCGGGACAGGTTCATGGACAAAGAGGAACTGTTCGTGACGCTCACCGGCCTGCTGCATGATTTCGGCGGCAATGCAGGGTGGATCCGCGACAACATGACCAGCGACGACTGGATCAACTACCGCCCGCTCGCCGCTGCATTGCAGCCCAGGGACTGGTTCAGCGGCCGCATTGTGCTGGTGGGGGACGCTGTCCACGCCACCACGCCGCACCTTGCATCGGGAGCGGGCATGGCGGTGGAGAGCGGCATCGTCCTGGCCGAGGAACTGGCGCGGACCGACGATGTCGAAACCGCACTCCACGCCTATCAGGAACGGCGGTTCGATCGTTGCCGCGATGTGATCGAAACCAGCATCGCCCTGGGCAAGCTGCAACTTGAACATGGCGATCCCCAGGTTCACGCGCAGATGCTCGAAGGCGCGCTGAAGCGGCTCAACGAGCCTTTTTAGAGCATTTTAAAGTTGACCCTTTACGGTCGACGGTTCGGAAAATGCGGCATCAAAGGACCAGAGCGTTTCCGCTCATAGTGAAAACGCTCTAGCGCCTTCTTCCCTCACCGATAGCGGTACGCCGCGGCGCGCTGCTAGAGCGAGCCATTGTTCGCAAGAGAAGAAGCTGGCCGCCGACATTGGCTGCTGTTAAGTCTTGAGGCCGACCTCATGCCTTGGGACATGCCGGATGATCTTCGCCGACTTCCTTCGCAATCGTCGCCGCGAGCAGTTATCGGACCAGGATCTCGCGGCGCTGGAGGCCAGCGTGAGCCAGGTCCGGAAAGCCCATGCGCGACAGATCATCGCCCAGGCCGGCGAGCCGATCTCCTGCAGCACCTATCTGATGGACGGCTTCATCTGCCGCTATATGGACGACAGGAATGGCCTGCGCCAACTCGTCGCCGTCCATGTACCCGGCGATTTCGTCGACCTGCATGGCTATCCGCTCAGGCGGCTCGACCATGATGTCGCGACACTCGGCGCCTGCAGGATCGCTCTGGTGCCGCATGAAACACTCGACCGCTTGCTGCCCGAACGGCCCAATCTGACCAAGCTTTTGTGGTTCAGCACCCTGCTGGACGCAGCCATGCACAGGGAGTGGATATTCCGCCTTGGCAGGCTCGACGCCGTGGCGCGGATCGGCCATTTCTTCTGCGAGATGGAAGCGAAGCTGCGCGCGGTGGGCCTGAGCGACGGCAGCCGGTTCACCCTGCCGCTGACGCAGGCCGATCTGGGTGAGGCCTGCGGCATGACATCGGTGCATATCAACCGGATGCTGCGCGAATTGAGGGAACGAAAGCTGCTCCAGATGCAACGCGGCAAGGTCACGATCTTCGATCTCGCCGCGCTGCGGCGGCTTTGCGATTATGATCCATCCTATCTGTTCATAGGCGGCTGAGGGAACAACATCCGCCTGCGAAGCGTCCTGAACTGCCGAACAGGAAGAGGATGGTGCATGCCCCGCGACGGCGTATTTGATGAATCCGGCAAGGCCTATGCCGAGGAAGGACAGGTGATGCTGGACGGCCCCGACGGGGTCGCGATCAGCATGACGCCCGACGCCGCGGACGAGACGGGGCATGAACTTATTCGCGCAGCATCGGAGGCGCGGGAACAGATCGGCGAGATGAAGAGCGGCACGCCCGGCGGATGAGAGGATTCGGACGGATCGACTTGATCGAAATCAATCTGCAACGCATTCAGGGCCGCCGCGTCCCGTGATAATCGCCGATGCTCCTGATCTGAAAGGAGATGACGTGAAGACCCATTCGACCGAACAGGCTCTTTCCGGCGTGGATGGCTTTGACGACATCCTTTCGGGCGGACTGACCCGCGGGCGCGTCTTCCTGCTGGAAGGTAGTCCAGGTACGGGCAAGACCACCATCGCGATGCAGTTCATGATCGAAGGCGCGCGGCATGGCGAACGTTGTCTTTACATCACCTTGTCCGAAACAGAGGATGAAATGCGCGACAGCGCCGCATCCCACGGCTGGACGTTGGAAGGGGTGGACCTGTTCGAGCTGGTGCCGCCCGAAAGCCTGCTGGATGAACAGCAGCGGCAAAGCCTGCTCTATTCATCGGACCTGGAACTGGGCGAAACGACCCGCCGGATCTTCGAAGCGTTCGAACGGATCCGGCCCGACCGCGTCGTGCTGGACAGCCTGTCGGAAATCCGGCTGCTGGCGCAAAGCTCGCTGCGCTACCGCCGCCAGATCCTGGCGCTCAAGCATTTCTTCTCCAAGCAAAATGCGACCGTGCTGATGCTGGACGACCTGACGGCGGAGGTTTCCGACAAGACCGTGCACAGCGTCGCCCATGGCGTCATCCGGCTGGAGGAACTGTCCCCCGGCTATGGCCCGGAACGCCGTCGGTTGCGCGTCATCAAATATCGCGGTCGGCATTTTCGCGGCGGCTTCCATGATTTCGTCATTGCGCAGGGCGGCGTCCGCGTCTTTCCCCGGCTGGTGTCGGCTGAGCACAAGACCAGCTTCCGCCGGGACATGTTGAAAAGCGATTCCGGCGAGCTCGATGCCCTGCTGGGCGGCGGGATAGAGCGCGGTTCGAGCGTACTCGTCCTCGGCCCGGCGGGCACGGGCAAGTCGCTGCTCGCCCTCACCTTCGTCACGGCAGCGGTCGCGCGGGGGGAAAAGGCGGCGATGTTCGTCTTCGACGAGGAGCTGAGCCTGCTCTTCGACCGCGCGCTCGGCCTTGGCATCGACATGCGGTCCATGGTCGAAAGCGGCGACCTGATCGTCGAGCAGGTGGACGCGGCTGAACTGTCCCCCGGCGAATTCTCCCAACGCGTGCGCAATTGCGTGGAACGACATGGGGTGATGACCGTCGTCCTCGACAGCCTGAACGGCTATCAGTCCGCCATGCCGGAGGAAAATGCGCTCGTGCTGCACATGCACGAGCTGTTGCAATATCTCAACCGGCAGGGGGCGACGACCTTCCTGACGGTCGCGCAGCACGGGCTGGTGGGCGACATGAAGACGCCAGTCGATGTCACCTATCTGGCCGACACGGTCATCCTGCTGCGCTATTTCGAAGCGCTGGGACGTGTGCGCCGCGCCATGTCGATCATCAAGAAGCGCACCGGGTCGCATGAGGACACGATCCGCGAATTTCGCATCGGCTCCTACGGCATCCGTCTGGGCGAACCGCTGGTGGGCTTTCAGGGCGTGCTGCGCGGGGTTCCGCATTTCGTCGGCAGTGCGCCCGCGCTGCTGGAAGACGACAAGGCGTGATACCGCATCTGTCCGAACGGGCGCTCATTCTCGCTCCGGTCGGGCGTGACGCCGACATTGCGGCCTCGGTGCTGGCCGAGGCGGGATTGCGGACCCAGATCTGCCAGGATCTTTGCGCATTGTTGAGCGGCATCGACAATGGCGCCGGCTTCGCGCTGGTGACGGAGGAGGCCTTGCACAATCGCGACCTGCATCCCCTGGTCGGCTGGTTGCAGAACCAGCCCAAATGGTCGGATTTCCCGTTCATCCTGCTGACCCGCCGCGGCGGCGGGCTGGAGCGCAACCCATCGGCGGCGCGCTATCTGGAGGTGCTGGGCAACGTCAATTTCCTGGAGAGACCCTTTCACCCCACCACGCTGATCAGCCTGGCCCGATCGGCATTGCGCGGCCGGCGCCGGCAATATGATGCCCGTGCGCGGCTGGAGGAACTGCATCACGGCGCGGAGAAATATCGTTCCCTCTTCAATTCGATCGAAGCGGGCTTCTGCATCATAGAGATGATCTTCGACGAGGCGGGAAAGCCCGTCGACTATCTCTTTATCGAAACCAATCCCGCCTTTGCGCGCCAGACCGGCCTAAACGACGCGGTGGGCAAGAGGATGGGCTCGCTGGTGCCCGATCACGAACAGCATTGGTTCGACATTTACGGCCGGGTCGCCCGCACCGGAGAGGCCGTACGTTTCGAGGACGGGGCGGACGCGTTGGGGGGCTATTGGTACGATGTCTACGCATTCCGCGTGGGCGACCCCAAGGCACCCGTTGTCGCCGTGCTGTTCAACGACATCACCGAACGGCGCCGCATGGAGGCCGCCGTGCGGCGGAGCGAAGAGCGGTTGCGCGCGCTCAACGAGACATTGGAAGAGCGCGTGCAGCAGCGCTCGCATGAGCTGGAATTGGCGCAGGAGGCACTGCGCCAGTCGCAGAAGCTGGAATCCATGGGCCAGCTTACCGGCGGAGTCGCCCATGACTTCAACAATCTGTTGACGCCGATCGTGGGCAGCCTCGACCTGCTCCACCGGCGAGGACTGGGCACGGAGCGGGAGCGGCGACTGATCGAGGGGGCGCTGCAATCGGCCGACCGGGCGAAGATGCTGGTGCAAAGGCTGCTGGCCTTCGCGCGCCGGCAGCCTTTGCAGCCCACCGCCATCGACATAGGCGATCTGGTGCGGGACATGCGCGACCTGATCGTCAGCACGTCCGGCCCGCGCGTGCAGGTCGAACTGGCGGTGGCGGACGATCTGCCGGCGGCCCATGCCGACGCCAACCAGATCGAGATGGCTTTGCTGAATCTTACCGTGAATGCGCGCGACGCCATGCCCGATGGGGGGCAGCTTCGTATAGAGGTAAGCTGCGAAAGCATCGCCGCCGACAGCCGCTTCCGGGAAGGAAGATATGTCAGGCTGTCGGTGAAGGATACCGGCGTCGGCATGGATCAGCGGACCGCCGAAAAGGCGATCGAACCCTTTTTCACGACCAAGGGCGTGGGCCAGGGGACCGGCCTTGGCCTGTCGATGGTGCACGGCCTCGCCGCGCAGCTGGGCGGCGGCCTGACCATCGACAGCACCGTTGGCCAGGGCACGACGGTCAGCCTGTGGCTGCCGACCAGCGAGAGCGCGGCGACCAGGAATATCGCCGGTCCCGACGTCGATCCGGTCAAGCTCGATCATGGGACCGCTCTGGTGGTCGATGACGAGGATCTGGTGCGCGCAAGCACCGTGCACATGCTGCGCGAACTGGGCTATGACGTGCTCGAGGCGAGTTCGGCCGAACATGCGCTGGCGATCATGAAGACCGATCCGGACATCGACATACTGGTCACCGACCATCTGATGCCGGGCACCACCGGCACCGACCTTATCGAACAGGCGCGAGCGCTGAAGCCCGAAATCCGCGCCCTGCTGATTTCGGGCTATGCGGAGAATGCCGGCATCTCACCAGGGCTGCCGCGGCTGACCAAGCCCTTCAGGCAGGTCGATCTGGCTCGGAGCCTCGCCACCCTGTGAAGACCCCGTGGCAGGGAGGAACGATCACGGGGCTGGAGCGGCGGCTGTACCCGGACCCAAAGCTCACAGCGCCCGCAGCGCTCTTGCCGGCCGCACCGACATCAGCGGGATCGATCCCAGCAACCCGATGCCCAGCGTCAGCATTGCGCCCGCGCCCAGCGTGGAGAGTATCAGCAACCAGTCCGGCGCCCAGTGGAAGTCGAATACCCGCACGATCACGAACCACCCCGCCGCCAGGCCCAGCGCCAGGGCCAGCAGAGCCACGGTCCCGGCCAGCAGCGCATATTCGATCCCCTGTGCGCCCAATATCTGCCAGCGCGTCGCGCCCAGCGTCTTCAAGATCACGCCATCATAGGCGCGCGCCTGACGCGAAGCCGCGATGGCGCCGATCAGCACGGCGATCCCCGCCAGGATCGCGACCGATCCCGCCAGCACGATCGCCGCCGACATCTGTCCCAATAGGAGAGTGACCTGCGTCACCACCTCGCTCACCGCGATGATGGATATGGAGGGGTAGGCCGCCAGCAAGGCGCGCGTCATCACGCCTTGCGATCCGCCCTTCATCGTGATCGTCGCGGACAGGCTGTGCGGTGCGCTTTGCAGTGTATGGGGCGAGAAGACCATGATGTAATTGAAACCCATCGTCTGCCAATTGACCTGCCGCAGGGAGGCGATGCGCGCCTCTATCTCGCGCCCCAGCACCGAGACGGTGAGCATGTCGCCAATGCCGACGCCCATAACCTCCGCCGCCTGACGGTCCAGCGAGACAAGCGGCGGCCCGGCATAATCGCGCGGCCACCATTCGCCCTTCACCAGCTCTGAACCCTCCGGCAAGGTCTCGCTATAGGTGACGCCGCGCTCACCGCGCAGGAACCAGGCGCCCTCCGGCAACTGCTTGAGGTCCGCGACCCGCCGTCCGCCATAGGCGACGATGGTCCCTCTCAATGTCGGCACCATGTTGACCCTGGCGCCGGGCGCCTCCTTGCCGACCAGCGTCAGGAACCGATCCCTGGCCGCTATCGGAATGTCGAGCACGAACTGGTCGGGCGCGGTCCGGGGAACGGTGTTGCGTATCTCCGCGCTGAGGCTCGACTGGATCGCCGCCAGCGTCACGAACAGCGTCAGGCCCAGGCCCAGCGCCACCACCAGCGCTGAAGTCTGCGCGCCCGGCCTGTGCAGATTGGCGACGGCCAGCCGTGCCAGCGGGCGGCGTGGCGGGGGCAGGCGGCGGGCGATCCGCCGCACCAGCAGCCCGATCCCTGTCAGCAGCGTCAGCACGGCGGCGACCGCGCCCAGCATCGCCGCCGCGAACCACGGCTCCTTCGCCGTGCCGAGGGCCAGCGCAACGAGCGCAGCCCCCGCCGCGCCAACCGCAACCATGCTCGCGCGATCCAGGCCGCGCCGCCGGTCCACCACATCCCGGAACAGGGCGGCAGCCGGCAGGGTCCGCGCTCGCGCCAGCGGCGGAACGGTGAAGATGAAGGCGATCAGCAACCCGTAAAGCGCGCTGCTGATCAAAGGCCAGGGCGCTACGGCAAAACCGGGCTGCACCGGCAATATGTCCCGCATCGCCGTTGTCAGCGCCAGCGGCAGCACAATGCCCGTCGCCAGTCCGCACGCGATGGCAAGCAGCGCAACCGCGCCCACCTGCATCAGGTAGATGCGGGCGATGTCGGCGGACGATGCGCCCAGGATTTTCAACGTTGCAATGCCGTCCCGTTTGATCGCCAGATAGGACGCGACACCATTGCCGACGCCGATCCCGGCTATGGCGAGCGCGGCAAGTCCGATCAGCGACAGGAATTGCCCCATCCGTTCGAGGAAACGGCTGGTTCCCGGCGCTGCGCCGTCGCGATCCTTGATCTCGAACCCGGCAGAGGGAAAGACGCGCTTCAACCTGTCGGCCGCGGCGCCGGCATCGACGCCGGGCGCCATGCGGATGCGATATTTGCTCTCATACAGGCTGCCCGGCTGGATCAGTCCAGTGCGCCTGATGCCCTCCATCGACGTCAGCGCGACCGGCCCCAGGGTGAAGCCCTCCCCCACCCGGTCCGGCTCGTCCGAGATGATGTCGCGGATGCGGAAGGTCGCCGTGCCATAGCGCAAGCGGTCGCCCGGCCTAACGTCCAGCCGGTCGGCCAGCGCCTGTCCGATGACCAGTTCACCGGCGCGCATCGGCCCGGCCCATCCGCCTTTCAGCATCAGCGCGCCGTAAAGAGGATAGGCCGCGTCCACGCCCTTGAGTTCGGTCAGCACGGCGGACGGGCCCGCGCCTTCCGCCCGTTGCGCTCCCGCGCGCTGCGCCATGGCGCGCAGCCTGATCGTTTCGCTCACCACCCCGTCACGCCGGAAGGCCGCCTTCTCCGCCCTGCTCGCCTCGCGTTGCGACATCGCCACCTCAATGTCGCCGCCCAGCAGCAGCTGTCCCTTGCTCGCGATCTCGCCGGTGATCGCGGCGGTCAGGCCGCCGATCGTCGCCAGCGTCGCCACGCCCAGAAACAGGCAGACGAACAGCAACCGCAATCCCCGGAAACCGCGATGCAGGTCGCGTCGCGCTATCCGCCAGCAGGCGCCCCAACCCAAATCCGTCATGGGCGCCGATCCGCGACGATGCGCCCGTCGCGCATCTCCACGATGCGGTCGCACCGCTCCGCCAGCGCCGGATCATGGGTGATGATCACCAGCGTGGCGCCGTTCGCCGCCCGCCGGGCAAACAGCAGGTCGACGATGGCGGCGCTGGTCACACCATCCAGATTGCCGGTCGGTTCATCGGCGAAGATGATGTCCGGCGCCGGCGCGACGGCGCGGGCGATGGCCACCCGCTGCTGCTCGCCGCCGGAAAGCTGGGCCGGATAGTGATGCAGCCGGTGCCCCAGCCCCACAGCCTCCAATTCGCTCGCCGCGCGAGGGAAGGCGCTCGTGAATCCCGCCAGTTCCAGCGGCACGGCGACATTTTCCACCGCCGTCATCGTCGGCAGCAGGTGGAAGCTCTGCAACACGATGCCCACGCGCCCGCGCCTTGCCCGCGCCAGCGCGTCTTCATCCAGCGGACCATAATCGATCCCGGCAACCCGCACCTCGCCGCCGCTGGCACGCTCCAGCCCGGACAGGATCGCCATCAACGACGACTTGCCCGACCCTGACGGTCCCAGGATCGCCAGGCTTTCGCCCTGGGGAATGGACAGGTCCACGCCCTTCAAGATCAGGGTCGGCGCTTCGCGGGTGCCGAGCGAAAGGGTGACATTGCGCGCTTCAATCGCAATATGGACATGGGTGGACGAGCCGTGCATCAGCGAAAGGAACCCCATGAAGGCGGGAAGATGGTCGATATATGTGGGCGCCATGGCGATTGTGCAATTGCTCACCGCCTGTTCGGGCCAGCCCACGGGAAACCAAGGCACGGCACAGACGGCGGAGGTCCGGAACACCGCTGCCCCGGTTGCCGACGGCAAGCTGGTCGTCGCCTTCGGAGACAGCCTCTATGCCGGCTATGGCGTGGCCCAGAATGAGAGCTTTCCCTTCCGCCTCGAACAGGCGCTGAAAGCCGGGGGGCTGGCGGTTCAGGTCCACAATGCGGGCGTGTCCGGTGAAACATCCCTGGGCGGCATGCAGCGCCTTGCCTTCACGCTGGACGGGCTGCCGCGCAAGCCCGACCTGCTGCTGCTCGACCTGGGCGGCAACGACATGCTGCGCGGCTTGCCGCCGGAGGACAGCGAGAAGAATCTGCGCGCCATATTGGACCAGCTCAAGCAGCGGCATATTCCCGTGCTGCTGACCGGTATGATGGCCGCGCCCAATATGGGCAAGGATTATGGCGCGAAGTTCGATGCCATCTATCCCCGGCTGGCGAAGGATTACGACCTGCCGCTCTACCCCTTCTTCCTGGATGGCGTGATCGGTGATCCGAAGCTGATGCAGGCCGACTCGATCCACCCCAATCCTGCCGGGGTGACCATCATCGTCGGCAAGATCGCGCCGATGATCGCGGGCTTGCTGAAGGACGCCTAGGGAGAGACTAGGGGCAACCGGATTGGACCCAAGCCAATCCGGATTCTTCGCCCCCTTCTGCGCCCTGCCAGAGCCGGTCAGGGCCGCAGATAACCGGCGAGCCTGTCCCTGATGATCGCTTCGGCCTCTGCGACGATACGGGCGATCAGAGCATCGCAGGTCGGAATGTCGCGGATCAGCCCCTGAACCTGCCCGGCCCAGACGAGTCCGGCATCGACGTCTCCGGTCTCCAGTGCGGTACGTCCCTTGGCGCCCGATACCAAGGGACGGATATCTTCAAAGACCGCGTCTTCGCGCGTGCTGATCGAAACCACTTCGTCGGACACGCTGTTCTTTGCAACGCGGCCGGTGTTGTGGAATTTGCGAAAGATCAGATTGGTGGACCGCTCATCATTATCGACGATGAACTGCTTGATCCGCGGATGGATCGGCGCCTCCACGGTGGCGCAGAAACGCGTGCCCATGTTGATCCCCTCCGCGCCGAGCGCCAGGGCGGCGACAAGGCCGCGACCGTCGCCGAAACCACCGCTCGCGATCATCGGGATCCTGACCTTGTCGGCGGCGGCCGGGATCAGGATGAGGCCCGGAATGTCGTCCTCCCCCGGATGGCCGGCACATTCGAAGCCGTCGATCGAGATCACGTCCGCTCCCATGCGTTCTGCCGACAATGCGTGACGGACGGCCGTGCATTTGTGGATGACCTTGATCCCGTTCCCCTTGAAATCGTCTATATGCTCCTGCGGCTTATATCCTGCCGTCTCGACGATCTTCACGCCGCTGTCGATGATCGCCCTGCGATATTCGGCATAGGGGGGCGGGGACACGGACGGCAGGATGGTCAGGTTCACGCCGAACGGCTTGTCGGTCATGGCCCGGCACCGATCGATTTCGCGGCGCAGATCGTCGGGCGTGGGCTGCGTCAGCGCCGTCAGCATGCCCAAACCACCGGCATTCGACACCGCCGAGGCGAGTTCGGCCCGCCCGACCCACATCATGCCGCCCTGCACGATCGGATATTGAACGCCGATCAGGTCCGTGAAACGTGTACGCATATATTCTCCCTACCCCCTGCCGTTCAGCGGCCGCGCCATTTGCCGGCACGCTTTTCGACGAACGCCTGCATGCCTTCCAGCCTGTCCTCGGTCGCCGTCAGGATCTGAAAAAGTCGCCGCTCGGTAATCAGCGCCTGGGACAGGGTCGTCTCGAAGGCGAGATTGACCATTTCCTTGTTGATCATCGCGGCCATGGGCGGCATCGCCGCGATCGCCGCGGCAGTCTTGAACGCTTCGTCGATGAGCTGGTCGGCGGGCACGACACGGGTGACCAGACCCGCCCTTTCCGCTTCCGCCGCGTCCATCATCCTGCCTGTCAGGCACATGTCCATCGCCTTGGCCTTGCCCACGGCGCGTGTCAGACGCTGTGAACCGCCCATGCCAGGCGCCACGGCCAGCTTGATTTCCGGTTGTCCGAATTTCGCCGTGTCGGCCGCAATGATAAAGTCCGCCATCATCGCAAGTTCGCATCCGCCGCCCAGTGCGAAGCCGGCCACAGCGGCAAACCATGGCTTGCGCGCCGCGGCGACATGATTTTGCCACCCGGCGAAAAAATCCTGGAGGAAGAAATCGGCGCCGGATTTCTCGACCATTTCCTTGATGTCGGCGCCGGCGGCAAACGCCTTCGCGCTGCCGGTCACGATCAGGCATCTCTGATCGGGATCCCGTTCATATTCGGCGAACGCATCCGTGAAGTCGGCCAGAACCTGGCTGTTGAGGGCATTCAGCGCATCGGGCCGGTTCAATGTCAGCAGCGTCACGGCGTCGCGTCGTTCGACCAGGATGGTCTCATAAGTGCGGGGCATGATCACAACGCCTCCACGATGGTGACATTGGCCATGCCGCCGCCTTCGCACATGGTCTGAAGGCCCCACCGCTTGCCCTGCTGTCGCAGGGCGTGGATCATCGTCGTCATGAGCTTGGTACCGCTGGCGCCAAGCGGATGGCCCAGCGCAATCGCGCCACCCCTGGCATTGAGTTTCGCGGGATCGGCGCCCAGCGCCTTGAGCCAGGCCATGGGAATGGAAGCAAATGCTTCGTTCACTTCAAAGAGATCGATATCCTCCAGCGTCATGCCGGCCCTGGCCAGGGCCTTGCGCGTCGCGGGAATGGGTTCCTCCAGCATGATGACCGGGTCCCCGGCAGTGACCGCCAGGGAATGAATGCGCGCAATAGGGGTCAACCCATGGTCCTTCACCGCCTGCGCGCTCGCCACCAGAACCCCCGATGCGCCATCGGTCATCTGGCTGGCGTTCGCCGCCGTGATGGCGCCGCCCTCGATGATCGGCTTCACCCCGGCCATGCCCTCTGGCGAGGCATCGAAGCGCACGCCTTCATCCGTGTCGAAAATCGTGCCATCGACATGCACGGGCACGATCTCTTCGCGGAAGAGACCAGCCTTGATCGCGTCTGCCGCCCGCCTGTGGCTCTCCAGCGCGTAGCGATCCATATCCTCCCGACTGAAGCCATATTTGTCGGCTATCGCCTGGGCCCCATGAAACTGACTGAATTCGGATACGCCGTAACGGTCCAGTATCCGGCGGCTCCAGGGCCCCTGGCCCATTCCGGCCTGGGCATGCAGCGTATAATTCGATCCCATCGGCACGCGGGTCATGCTCTCGACACCAGCGGCGATGAGCAGGTCCTGCGTGCCTGACATCACGGCCTGCGCCGCGAAATGCAGCGCCTGTTGGGAGGAGCCGCATTGCCGGTCGATCGTGACTGCAGGCACGCTGTCGGGCAGGCCGGACGCCAGCACCATGTTGCGGCCGAGGGCGAAAGACTGCTCGCCGGCCTGGCTGACGCATCCGGCGATCACATCCTCTATCGCGGCGGGATCAATGCCGGACCGCTCCACCAGCGCGTCCAGCACCATGCCGCCCAGATCGGCGGGATGCACGCCCGCCAAGGCACCCTTTCGGCGCCCTCCTGCGGTTCGCGCCGCTGCGACAATGAAGGCATCGGTCATTTACTATTCTCCTGATGGAAATTCGGCGGACGTTTTTCGACGAACGCGGCAATGCCTTCTCGGCCTTCGAACGTCCGGGCGCGGGCGGCGATCGCGCGGCTTTCCAGTTCCATCTGTGTTTCCAGAGGTCGCGTGAAGGCATCGAGCAGCAGCGCGCGCGTCGCGCCGATCGCGCCCGTCGCGGCATTGCTCAGCTCCAGCGCAATGGCATCGGCCTCGGTCGCCAGGGTTCCTTCCGCGACCACGCGAGTGATGAGGTTCATGGCCGCGGCATTCTCCGCCGAGATCCTGGGGTTGCGCAGCATCATTTCCTGCGCCTTTCGCAGGCCGACCAGCCGAGGAAGAAGCCAGGTCGTGCCCCCGTCGGGCACCATGCCGATCGCGGTGTAGGCCAGGGTGATGTGCGCTGCGGGCTCCGCCAGGACAATGTCGCCCAGAAGGGCAAGGCCGACGCCCGCACCCGCCACGGGACCATTGATGGCGGTCACGACCGGCTTGTCCATGCGTGCAAGCCGGGCGATGCCCGAATGCAGATAGGCGGTAATTTCCTTCAGGAATGATGGCAGCGCATCGCCCGCCCCGTGAAATGCGGCCACATCGCCGCCGGCGCAGAACAGCCGGCCTGCCCCGCTGATCAAAACGCACCGCACGCCGTCATCCTCATCACAGAGGATGGCCGCATCCATGAAGGCGCGCGCCATCGGGATATCGATGGCGTTGCCGACCGCCGGCCGGTCGAGCGTGAGGCGCATGACGGCGCCGTCCCGCTCGACCCGCAGGCCATTGTGCGTCTCGGTCATCGCGGGGCCATGCGGATGGCGCCATCCAGCCGGATGACTTCGCCATTGAGCATCGGATTGCGGATGATGCTTTCGACGAGCTGCGCATATTCGGAAGGTTTGCCGAGCCGGCTGGGATGGGGCACCTGCGCGCCCAGGGCATCCTGGACATTCTGCGGAAAGGATTCCAGCATTGGCGTCAGGAAGATGCCGGGAGCAATCGTCATCACGCGGATCTTGAACTGGGCGAGATCGCGCGCCACCGGAAGCGTCATGCCAACCACGCCGCCCTTGGACGACGAATAGGCGGCTTGCCCGATCTGCCCGTCAAAGGCCGCGACCGACGCTGTGTTGACGATCACGCCGCGCTCGCCCTCGATTTCCTCCGCGGCGGCAAGCTGCGCGGCAAATTTCGAGATCATGTTGAAGGTGCCGATCAGGTTCACTTCGATCGTCCGGCGATAGATATCCAGCGCGTGCGGCACATTTTCCTTGCCGACGGTCTTCACCGCGGGCGCGATGCCCGCGCAATTGACCAGGATGCGCGCCGTGCCATGCCTCTCGGCAGCCCGGCGCAGCCCTTCGGCGACGCTTTCGTCCTCGGCCACGTTGACCTTGAAGAAGGCGCCGCCCAGTTCCTGCGCCGCTTTCTGGCCGACCTCCTCATTCAGATCGAAAATGGCGACCTTCGCGCCTGCTGCTGCCAGCATCCGGGCCGTCGCATTGCCGAGGCCCGAAGCGCCGCCAGTGACAATCGCCGGCATGTTCGTGAGATCCATATTCCTACTCCTTCAATCTGCTTCGGGTCACATCAGTTCGACGGCGATCGCGGTAGCTTCACCCCCACCAATGCACAATGAAGCTATGCCACGCTTCAACCCGCGATTCTGCAATGCTGCGAGCAGCGTCGCCAATATGCGGGCACCCGATGCGCCGATTGGATGGCCGAGGGCAGTCGCGCCGCCGTTCACGTTTAGCTTGTCTGCGGGAATGGAAAGATCCCTGGCGGCGATCATGGCGACGACCGCGAAGGCTTCGTTGATCTCGAACAGATCGACATCCCCGATGGACCAGCCCGTTTTCTCCAGCAGCTTGCGGATCGCCGGGACCGGGGCCGTGGTGAACTTTGCAGGATCGTGGGCATGTGCGGCGGTCGCGACGATCCTGGCGATGGCGGGCAGACCGTGCTTCACCGCGACGCTGGCACGGGTCAACAACAGGGCAGCCGCACCGTCGGAAATGGACGAGGCATTGGCGGCGGTGATCGTGCCGCCTTCGAGAAAGGCCGGCTTTAGTGAAGGAATCTTGTCGGGTCGGGCCTTGCCGGGCTGTTCGTCCGTATCGACAATGACGTCGCCGCCCCGGCCGGGCACGCGGACGGGCTCGATCTCATGCGCGAAAGCGCCGCTTGCGATGGCATCGGTCGCGCGGCTGAGCGAACGCAGCGCATAATCGTCCTGCTCGGCACGCGAAAACTGATATTCGCGGACGGCGTCCTCCGCAAAGGCGCCCATGGGCTTGCCCGGCGCATAAGCGTCCTCAAGGCCGTCCATCATCATCGTGTCAATGACGCGATCATGACCGATGCGTGCACCGGCGCGATGTTTTGGCAGCGCATAGGGCGCGTTGCTCATGCTTTCCATGCCGCCCGCAACGATCGCTGCCGCTGCGCCCGAGGCAAGCGCCTCCGCCGCCATGATGACCGCCTGCATGCCTGAGCCGCACATCTTGTTGACTGTCGTCGCCTCCGCTGACTGGGGCAATCCGGCGCCAAGCGCCGCCTGTCGCGCCGGAGCCTGCCCCAGGCCCGCGGGAAGGACGCAGCCCATATAGACCCGATCGATCATGGAGCGTTCCATGCCGGATCGCTCGACCGCAGCCCTGATCGCGGCAGCGCCCAGTTCCGTGGCCTTCATCCCGGACAACGCGCCCTGGAAGCCGCCCATCGGCGTGCGCGCATAGCCAAGGATCACGACGGGGTCGTCGGTCATGTTTTGTACCTCCTAGAGTGAGCGGGCGATGACCATCCGCTGAATATCGGACGTTCCCTCGTAAATCTGGCATACGCGGACATCGCGATAGATTTTTGCGACGCCGAATTCCTCAAGATAGCCGTAGCCGCCCAAGGTCTGGAGCGCGCCGGAAACGACGGTTTCGGCGGTCTCCGACGCGACCAGCTTCGCCATCGACGCCTCGGCAAGGCATGGCAGATGTCCATCTTTCATCGAGGCGGCATGCAGGACCAGCTGCCTGGCCGCCTCCAGCTTCGCGGCCAGGTCGGCCAGCCTGAAACCGACGGCCTGATGATCTATGATCGGCTTGCCGAAACTCTTGCGTTCCTTGGCATAGCCGATCGCGATGTCGAGAGCGGCCTGCGCCATGCCGATGCATTGCGCGGCAATCCCTATCCTGCCCGCTTCCAGATTGGCCAGCGCGATGCCATAGCCCGCGCCTTCCGCACCCAGCCGCAGGTCATCGGGCACGAACAGATCATCGAAGCGGATCGCGCATGTATCGGACGCGGCCTGGCCCAATTTATGTTCGACCTTGTCGACCGCATATCCCTTGCTGTCCGTAGGCACGATGAAGGCGGTGATGCCGCGCTTGCCTGCCGCCGGATCGGTCACGGCATAGACCATGGCAATACCGGCGATGCGGCCGGACGTGATGAACTGTTTCCCGCCGTTGAGGACATAGCCGCCCTCCACCTTCACGGCCCGCGTCCGGATCGCCGACGCATCGGAACCCGCGTCGGTCTCCGTGAGGGCAAATGCGCCGATCAGGCGGCCGGCGATCAAGTCAGGAAGGAAGCGCGCCTGCTGCGCCGGCGTGCCGTCCTTCAGCAAACCCGCGACGATCAGGCTGTTCTGGATGCTGACGATGGTCGAGAGAGCGCCGTCAGCCGCAGCGATCTCCATCAGCGCCAGTGCATAGGATATATAGTCGGCCCCTGCCCCGCCCACGGCTTCGGGCGCGGTCATGCCCATCAGGCCCAGGGTCGCCATTTCTTCAAAGAGGCTGTCGGGATAGGCTTTGGCCGATTCGAATGCGAAGCTGTTGGGCCTGATCCGGTCCTGTGCGAATGCCCGCACCGCGTCCCTGATCGCGCTCTGAGTTTCGTTCAATAGCATATATGCTCCACTGGATGGCCGGAAGGCCTATTGCAGGAAGATCGCGCCGCGCGGTTCGTCCGTTTGAACGTGTGCAGCATTGAGGATTGCGGCA
>NZ_CP184376.1:0-182145 GCF_049913335.1 Sphingobium sp. R-21
ATGGTGAAAACGGAGCTAGCCCTCGACGGCCGCGCCGCGATCGTTCGGCTGGCGCGACCGAGCGCGCTGAATGCGCTCAGCGGGCCGTTGCTCAACCAACTGGATGCCGCCCTGGACCGGCTTGCCGACCTGCCGGAGTTGCGCGTCTTCGTCCTGACCGGGTCAGAGGCGTGCTTCTGCGTCGGCGCTGATCTCAAGGGACCGCTTACCGATGTCGGCGCGCGAGTCGATCGCATGCACCGGCTGGTCGAACGATTGATCCAGTTCCGCGCCATCTCGATCGCAGCCGTAGAGGGCTGGGCGCTGGGCGGCGGGCTGGAACTGGCGATGGCTTGCACATTCCGGGTCGCCGCGCCCGGCGCCAGGCTCGGCCTTCCCGAAATTCGACTGGGCGTGATCCCGTCCTACGGCGGCACGCAACTCGCGCCACGCATCATCGGCGCCGCCCGAGCGTTGGAACTGCTATGCCTCGGCGAGCCTGTCGATGCGGAGCAAGCGGAGAGGATCGGCCTGGTCAACTGGGTTGCGCCCGAGGCGGGCGGCGCGCTGGCGTTGGCGCTCGACCGCGCGGCGGTCCTCGCCGAACGATCGGCCGCCGCGCTTGGCGCGGTGGTCCAGGCCGTCCGCGCGGGACAGATGCTCTCCCTGCGTGATGCGCTGGCGGTGGAAGCGGACCTTGGCGCCCGCTTGATCGCGAACGGAGCCGTCGACCCTGCCGGCGCCTTCCGGTCCCGGAAAACTAGGTCCCGGTAAAATCGGGTTTACGCTTCTCGCGGAAGGCGGCCACCCCTTCGCCGAAGTCATGGCTGTTGCCGGCAATGCGCTGGTTGCGGCGCTCGCGTTCGAGTGCTGACGGGAAATCGGAAGTGAGGCCGTCCCTCATCGCTTGCCGGGTGAGATGGTAGGCGACGGTCGGACCCGCAGCAAATTTCACGACGATTGCCTCCGCTCGGGCCTCCAGCTCTTCGTCGTCCACGACATCATAGATCATGCCCCAGGCCGCCGCCTTTTCGGCGGGAATGCGCTCGCCCAGCAGCATCATCGCCGATGCGCGGCCCACGCCTATCAGCCGGGGCAGCCACCAACTGCTGCCCGCGTCCGGAATGAGCCCGATATTGACGAACGCCTGAAGGAAATAGGTCGAGCGCGAGGCCACCACGACATCTGCCGCCAGCGAAAGCATGCATGCCGCGCCGACCACCGGGCCGTGCAAAGCCGCAACCACCGGGACCGGTAGCGCGAACATCCGCTCCATGATGGGGTTGTAATAATCCTCCAGCACGGCTCCGGCGTCGAAGCCGGGCGAGCCGACCGGAGACGACCCGGCCGACAGGTCCGCGCCGCTGGAAAAGGCGCGCCCCTCCCCGCTCAACACCAGCACGCGGGCGTCGGGCGATGCGGCCGTCTGGTCGAGCGCGTCGCGAAATTCCCCGAGCAGCGGTCTGCTCAGCGCGTTGAGGAAGCTCGGCCTGTTGAGCCGCAGGCGGGCTACGCCATCCTCGATGGAGAAAGAAATATTCTCAAAGGACATGCCGTTTCGACCTCCGTCCGGTTGGACGCTCCAGGGGATGGGATGCGCCATTACTGGCCGCCGCCCCACTTGTTCCGCGCGCGTCGAAGGTGACAAGACCCATGCTGTCCTTGTGCATGACATGGTGCAGGATCAGACAAGGCGATGGCCATCGAAGAGCAGGATCGCGTCGTCCTGCCGCCATCTTGTAGGCTTTGCTCGCCGATGCGGCGACGTTAGAGTATGTCGTGCGATCCGTTGCTCGGCCAAGCGCTTCCATTTTGCGCGCCGGCCTTCATGCCTGAGCCTGAATATTGTTCGCTCTTGGACGGCCAAACACACAGTTGCACTCGACACCACATGGTCAGCTCCCCCAGAATGGCTTCATCTCTAGCAGCAGGCGGCATGGGACGTTCCATCCCCTTCCGCCCAGCAGGTGGAACGCCTAAGCCATGATCCGGCACATCGCCACATCGCGTCTCTCGATCGCCTATGAGGAAAGCGGGCCGGCGGACGGTCCGCCCGTCGTTCTGTTGCACGGTTTCCCCTATTCGCCGCGCGCCTATGACGGCGTGGCGGCGATCCTCGCCGCGCAGGGACTCCGCACGATCGTTCCCTATCTGCGCGGCTTCGGCCCGACCCGGTTCCTTCACGCCGATATCTTGCGCTCGGGCGAACAGGCCGCGCTCGGGACGGACCTGATCGAGATGATCGCCGCTATGGGGGTCAATCGTCCCATCGTCGCGGGCTATGACTGGGGCGGCCGCGCCGCTTGCGTCGCCGCCGCCGTGCGGCCGGACCTTGTCGGCGCCCTCGTGACGGCCGGAGGCTACAATCTGTTCGGTCGTCCGACGACCGAACCGCTGCCACCCGAAACCGAGCATGTGCTGTGGTATCAATATTATCTGCATACCGAACGCGGACGCACCATGCTGGAACGCAACCGGCGAGGCTTCTGCCGCCTGCTTTGGACGCTCTGGTCGCCCGCCTGGCCCTTCAGCGAGGAGACCTTCGAACAGTCGGCGGCGAGTCTCGACTGTCCGGATTTTGTCGAGGTCGTGTTGCATTCCTACCGCCATCGCAGCGGTCTGGCGGCGGGCGATCCGACCCTTCAAGACCTGGCCGACAAGCTGGAATATGAGCAGCCACCCATCACGATCTCCACGATCGCGCTTCATGGCGACGCGGGCGCGCTGCCCGCTGCGACCATGCCGGCCGGCGACGCAGACCTGTTCCGGTCAAGCTTCGATCGTCGCATTCTAAAAGGGATCGGCCACAATATTCCGCAGGAGGCGCCTGCCGCCTTCGCGCAGGCAGTGATCGATCTCCTGCCGGCCGCGCGGTCATGATGACCGACATGCCGGCTGATCCCAGGCGATGTTGCGCTCCGATCCGACCTCTGGCGCCTGGCGGGCGCGCATCAGTACAAGGCTAATGTCGTTGCGATGTGAGGCTTTGACATCGCGTCGATGATCCCGGACACGAAGCGTTCGGGGTGTTGCCCGCCGACGCCCGTTCCCATCGGGCGGGCAGGCACCGTAACCTGCTTTTCACAGGAGAGTAAGTTTGGCCATGCTGCAAGACAAAGTCTGTGTAATCACCGGCGGGTCGGGAAGCATCGGGCTCGCGACAGCGCGCCTGTTTATCGAGCAGGGCGCGAAGGTCCTGCTGGTGGATCTGTCGCAGGCGGCGCTGGATAGCGCGGTGGCTGACCTGCCGTCCGACGGCGTCGCCACCTGCGTGGCCGATGTGGGCGACGTGGCGCAGACGCGCGCCTTCGTCGACCAGGCGGTGACGCGGTGGGGCCGGATTGACGTGCTGTTCTGCAACGCCGGCAATTCCGGCGTTATCGGCGGGATCGAGGACTATCCCGACGATGGCCTGGACAACGTCTTTCGCGTCCATGTGCGCGGCGCGTTCCTGGGCTGCAAATATGCGGTTCCCCACATGAACGCCGGGGGCTCGATCATCATCAACTCCAGCGTCGCCGGGCTCGGCGGAAGCCCGGGCATCTATGCTTACTGCACCGCGAAACATGCGCAGATCGGGCTGATGCGATCATTGGCGAAGGAACTGGCGGCCAAGCGCATCCGGGTCAACAGCCTCCACCCCGGACCGATCGACAATGCGTTCCAGACGCACATAGAGGACTCGTTCAGCCCGCTGATGGGCGGTGGTGACGCGACCGCGCTGATGAATTCGATGATCCCCATGGGTCGTCACGGGCAGCCGCTCGAGATCGCCAAGGCCGCGCTCTTCCTGGCGAGCGACATGAGCAGCTTCACGACCGGCAGCATGCTGGTCGCCGATGGTGGCTTCACCGCCTGACCCCGGTTGTGCCTGAAGGCAGGCGGCCCGCCCATCGCCACGTCGCCTCCTGCCATCGTTGGCCCCGGTTCAAGCGCCGATCGGGCGACATGCCATCATCAGCGTGCTGAGATAGGTCAGCACGACCTCGTCCTTCTGATTAAAGACCCGGGTCACATAGCGAAGCAGCCCCCTCCCCGGCTTGGACTCGAGCGGCCGCGCTTCCCCGATCTCTATTTCCATATGCAGGCTGTCGCCCGGGAAGACGGGTCGGGACAATCTGAATTCATCCATTCCCAGACCGGCGAGCACCTGGAGGCCGACCTCCTGGAAGCCGCCCATCTGCAAGCGATGCGCCATGGCCATCGTGTGCATTCCGCTGGCGCAGAGGCGACCGAACACGGACGTCGCCGCCGCCGCATCGTCGATATGGAATGGCTGTGGATCATATTTTCGGGCAAAGGCGACGACCTCGTCGCGCTCCACGGCATAGTCACCGAAGCGAAACGTCCGCCCGGGCGCCATGTCTTCCAGCCAGAGTGTGCGGCGCCCACGCGCGGCCTGCCCTTCGATGGCATCATCGCTCACGCCGGCGTTTCCTCCCCGAACGCGTCGGCCGAGCCTTCGTCATAGATGATATATTCGAGCAGCGAACCGTCCGGATCGCGAAAATAATAGCTGCTGCCCGTCCCGCGCGCACCTTCGCGCGTTTCGGGTCCCACCGTAATCGTCACGCCGCACGTCGCAAGGTGGGCCAGCAGTTCGTCGCTGGTGCCGGCCCAGGCAAAGCATAGGTCGCTGTTGCCCGGCGAGACGGGAACCCTGGCCACCAGATCCGGCGGCGCGAGCGCGACAAGGCCGGGTCCATGGACATTCAGCATATGGGCACCGATCCGGTACTGGCGGAACAGCGGCATCGGCTTTTCCACGACCGCGCCAAACACCGCGCTGTAAAAGGCATCGGTGCGATCGAGATCGCTGGAGGCGATCACGCAGTGATCGAGCGCCACCAATTCCCTGATATTCATGGCTTCCCTTTCGTGCCCGGCCGGCGCCTTGGAGAATGCGACACTGGCGACGCGAAACGTTGACCGAGACCGAGGTCGCGCGGCGCTCGCTCGACGCGCAACGGCCGTCGGTAGGACGGATCGGAGCGGTCCCAGGCGCCGCAGACGAACAGCGTCGGATCGAGAGGGGCCTCCCCCGGCCGGCCCTCGATATTCCATTCGACCATGCAGATCCGGTCGGCCACGGCCCAGACGCCCGATCGCTTGTCGATCCGATCGATGTAGCGGCCACCGACCAGATCGCAGATGCTGTCGGACCTTTTGAGTATGGCGAAAAAATAGCTTTCGCAGTGAGCCGTCTCGCCGTCGAGATCGATCAGTTGATTGGTGACATGATGCTGGTGGGTCCCCCAGTTCTGCGCATGCGTCCGGTTTGCATAGTCCACGAAATCGGCGCCCGAGCCGATGAACGCGCCGTGATCGTCGCAGGCGTCGGCATGATAGGCGGATCGCAGCAGGTCCGCGTCATGGCGATCGATCCCGCGTGTGTAGCGCAGCGAAACCTCTCGGATCGCCTCCTTGTCCAGCATCGCCTGGACAGCGGCACCATCAATATCCATTCCGCCTCTCCTTCAGCGGCTCCGGTCAGCTCATGCGCGGTAGCAGAACAGGTTCAGGCTTACCGTCCGCACCAGCTCGTCACGCTGGTTGAAAAGAAGGTTCTCACCCGAGGTGAAATAGCCTTCGCCCAGCCGGGTCTTGCGCAATTGGCTGCACGTCGCAAGCCGCTGCTCTGTCCGCAGCGTGTCTCCGACCCGCAGGGGACGATAAAAATTATAGACTGCGTTCACCACCACGGTCTCCGGGCAGTCGGGCGGCGGAAAAGGCACCCCGCCCCGGATCATTTCCTGGCGCAGGGCCGACATCAGTTCCATGCCGTGCAGGCCCTGCACGATGGGCGCGGGCACGTCCGCGCCGGGCTTGCGATAGCCCAGCCCGACGCCCAGACTGCTCCCGGCACCATAGAAGAGACCAATCGGAGGAGAAACAAGACCGCCCACGAACGATTCGATCGCAAAGTCTGAGTCCCAGTAGAGCGGGTTCCAGTCCTCCAGCGCCTCGCACCACAGATGCACGTCGCTCGCCTCCAGAGGCTCGCGCGGCTCCCAATTCCCCTCGCGCACCTCGCCCATATAAGCTTTGGCGAAATCGGGCATGTCATCGTTAGGCACGACGAGGTCATCGGGATCGCGGCCGCGCTCGACATGAGGCAGGCTGCCGTCCGCAGACGGCAGCGCGACCGTGACCTTCGCGCTCGCCACGCTCGGGCTGCTGCCGTTGGCGATATTGAGGTCGACATCGACGATCGCGCTGCCATCATCCAGCCGCCGCTTGCCCACCACCGATCCGCTCACCTGCAACAGGTCGTTCCGCAGGCATTGGCCCGTCATCCTGAATTCCATGCGCCGGATCAGGCCGAACGGCCCGGTCCAATCGGTGACCGCGCGGCTGAAGAGGCCGCCGATATGCGGCGTGGCGGCGAAGGCGTCTTTGATGCCGACCGCGCGCGCATAGTCCGGATCGAAATGGACATAGTCATAAAGCCCGGTGGCCCGCACGAACGCGACAAGTCGGAGCAGACTGAGTTCATATTCGAACCCAGGCAGTTGCTGCCCTTCCGCCATGTCTTCCCATCGCAGCATCGGATAGTCGGTGATCGGCATGTCAGTTCATCTCCGCGCCAAGGCGCAATCGCAGGAAATCTGATGTCAGATCGAGGCCCGAGGCGATGCGGGCATGTCCCAGACGGGCGCCCCAATAGCTTTCGGAACCGAAGGCGAGCTGGCACAGCTTGAGCCGCCGCGTGTAGAGTTGGAGGTCGAATTCCTCGGTCGCGCCGATGGCGCCGTGAATGGCGTGAGCGATGTTGCAGACATGAGACGCCGCTTCGTTGGCGCGACATTTCGCCGCAGCCACGCGCGCCAACTCAAATGTCGTTCCGACGAACGCGTTCCGCGCGGCAACCTGCGCCGACAAGACCTGTTCGGCAAGGACGGCCAGCTGCTGCTGGATCGCCTGGAACTTGCCCAGCGACCGCCCGAACTGCTGCCTTTCGCCGGCATGGCGCAACGACATTTCGAGAACCCTCCCCATCGCACCCGCCATCAGCGCGGAGGTCACCGCTGCGGCCGACAGCATCAGGCGGTCAGCATCGGGCGCGAGCAGGCCAAGGACTTCGCCCTGCTCGATAGCGGTGGCGCAGCGCAGGCGGAACAGGTCGTCACCGCTGACTTGGATCGCCACCAGAGTGGGAACCCCATCGCGATCGACCAGTGCATGACTGGCGAGCCCGGCGCCGGGCAGGACGGCGGAAGCCGGCGCGAGCAGGATGGCGGCGCCGGAAGGCGGAGCCACTCCCTGCTCCCCCAGCATGGCGCGCGCCACCATGGTTTCGGCGAACGGCGCCGGCACGCAATATTCGCCGGCCGCCAGGATGAGCGGAAAGGCCTGTGCCAGGCCTAGGCCCGCGCCCCCGGCGCTTTCAGGGAGCATCGCATCGGCGAAGCCTGATTCATCGAGCGAACGCCATAATTCCGTCGCGTCGCTTCCCCGTTCGATCGCGCGGATCGCCTCCGGTGTCACAAGCCCGCCAAGCTGGCGGCGGAAGGCGTCGGTCAGGAAATCATCATCATCGGTCATCGCAGGCCGAGCCCCCTTGCGATCATGCCCCGCAGGATTTCCCGCGTCCCGCCGCGCAGCGAGAAGACATGGTTCAATTGCATCAGATAGGCCAGCGTCCGCAGAAGCTCCGGATCGGCGGCTAGGTCGGGCCGCGCCGCGACAGCGTCCGCGATCTCCGCAGGAATCTGCTGCTCGACTTCCGTGCCCATATCCTTGAAAAGCGCGGCCTCGGTAATGGGGGATCCGCCTTTGGCGAGCAGCGCCGTCATCGCGACGGACATTTCGCGGAGCGGCGCCAGCCTCGCGACGATCCGGCCAAGCCGGGCGGCGGACTCCGCATCCGTCGCATCGCCCAGCAGGCGCGCCCAGAGGTCGAGCAGAACGAGGCTCGAATAGATGCGCTCCGGCCCGCTGCGCTCGAACGCCAGTTCGGCATTCACCTGCTTCCAGCCATTGCCCTCAATGCCCACCAGCGCATCCTCGGACAGGTGGACATCCTCGAAAAACACATCGTTGAAGTCGGTGTCGCCGGTGCCGATCATGATCGGCCGCACGGTGACGCCGGGCAGGGAAAGATCGATCAGAAACTGGGACAGACCGTTCTGCCGATCTTCCGACGTGCCGGAAGTTCGCACGAGCGCGATCATGTAATGCGACTTGTGCGCGTAGGTCGTCCAGATCTTCTGCCCCTTCAGCGTCCACCCTCCGCCCGGCGCCCGATCCGCCCTGGTGCGCACGCTAGCGAGGTCCGAGCCGGAATTGGGTTCGCTCATGCCGATGCAGAAGAACAGTTCGCCATTGCATATCCGGGGCAGGATGCTGCGCCGTTGTTCCTCGGTGCCGTAGTGCAGGAGCAGGGGCGCGCTCTGGCGGTCGCCGATCCAGTGCGCCGCGACCGGCGCGCCGGCGGCGAGCAGTTCCTCGACCAGAACGAAACGGGCGAAGGCATCAAGGCCGGCCCCGCCATAGTCGCGCGGGATGGTGACGCCGATCCAGCCGCGCGCGGCCATGGCCTTGCTGAAATCCGCGTCGAAACCGGCCCATGTGCGCGCCCGGATGTGCGTGGGCACGCCCGCCAGCTTCTCGCGAATGAAGGCCTTGACCTCGGCGCGCAGCGCCTCCGCGTGCGGCGGCATGACGGCAGGGGGGAAATTTTCTAGTGTCAGCGGCATGCGCTTGTCTCAATCATGGTGGCGTGGATCCGCTTGTCTGGATTCGTCCGGATCGCCATAGCGGATCGCTGTTAGCCGAGCCTGCAGAACGACTAGTCTGCAATGGAACCGCGAGCCCCTATCGCACGCCTCAGTCGCTCAGCAGAGCAGACAGGCCCCCGATGTCCTGGAGCGCCCGCAGCATGTCGTTGAGATGGGTGCAGCCAGCCGTGCCCCGTAACCGTGCAAGCACCTGGCGGCGCAGATCCGCCACGCCGCACCCAATCAGCGCCTGCGCCGTCGCCGGCGCCGCATGGCACGTGACGTAGGGCAGAACATGGGGCATGACCGAAATGGAACGAAGCGTCATCGCCGCGCCATCGAAGCGCGCGGCCAGTCCATATTCGTGAAAGATCACGCGGCGGGCTTCCTCTCCAGGTATCCCGCTGCTGTCCTGGAACCAGGCGTCGACCACAATATCTTCCGCCTCACGCCAAAGATCCGTCCGCCTCAGACGCCATTCATTGGGATCGGCCGTTTCCACAAGTTCATGAAATCCGAGGGCATCCGAAGTCGGCACGGCTGGAGCGCCCCAGGGATGATCGGCATTTTCGTCTATGCCGCGCCCGTCTGCGGTCATCACTGGAGAACCGGGTATATAGCTGAGGCACACGCCCTCCACCGGCCGGCTGGTTCTCGGCTCGCTGCCCGTCCGCTCGGCATGGCCCTGGATACCGCCGTCCCAGGCATACCAGGCGGCGACGGACATGAAAACTGCGCCGGCCAAATCATCCAGGAGACGGAACAGCCTTGTTTCCCGCCGTTCCTCCTCCGGCATCGCAACGGCGAGCGCCTTGCGCAATTCGCCGCCCGGACGTAGCCCGGCAAACTGGTCCAGCCTTCCGGCGGACGCCATATCCGCAAAAGCCGCGATGCGGCCATCGCCCGTGATCCGGGTTTCGATCCTGTCCTCGCCCAGGATCATCGCGTCGCCATCCAGCCCCGTCGCCAGGTCGCGCGCCCGGCCGAATATCCGGCACCCGCTTTCTCGATCCATCGTCCAAATGGCCTGTTGCGAACTGGTGCGTCGAACCGAGCCGGGGCGGCGCGGCGGCTGGGGAGCCGACGGACGATTG
The DNA here is from genome assembly GCF_049913335.1 of Sphingobium sp. R-21. Taxonomy (NCBI): domain Bacteria; kingdom Pseudomonadati; phylum Pseudomonadota; class Alphaproteobacteria; order Sphingomonadales; family Sphingobiaceae; genus Sphingobium; species Sphingobium sp. R-21. The sequence continues at coordinate 9,794 of NZ_CP184376.1, forward strand.
CGCGCCTGCGCCTCAAGTTTAAGCGGATTAGGTTCGTCGAGCACGCAATCTTCCATTCTCCGGTCGCGGATGACCGATTCGCCATCATAGGAGGACAGCGCCCGCTAAGACGTCTCGTTTTTTTCCGATGCGGTTGAGACATTTTCATCCGTCATCTCGAACCGTCCGGCGAGCCAGGCCGCGAAGGCGCGCGCCAAACGCACATTGCCACCTTCATTGACCAAAATGCCCAGCGGTGGACCCAATTGACATTCAATCGAAAATGGCTCGATCATCAGGCCGCGCGCGGCATAGGCCGAAACGAGGCTGCGCATGCCGATCGCGACGCCGTGACCCTCCATGACGGCCGGGTAAACCAACGCCTGGTTGTCGAGCGTTATCGCTGGGGCCGGAACCTCCTCCTCGATCCCCGCCGCGTCGAACCACGCGCTCCAACCTTTCAGATTGGGTATGGTGTCGATGAGGGGGATCCTCAGCAGGTCGGCCGGGACGTTGACAGAATGCTCGGCAAGGAAGGCCGGGCTACAGATCGGCGATATCCTGATCGGAGCCAGGAATATCGCGCCATCCCGCTGCGTGGCGGGCGTGAACGCGACGACACTGACATCCACGCTGGCCGAACGGCGGCGACCGCTGCTCAGCAGTTCCAGCCGAACCTCCGGGTACAAGGACGTGAAGCCGCCCATCAGGGCAAGAAGCCAGCCATTGAACAGCGGCGGCGCCGCGACCCGCAGGACCGGGCGCATGGCCCTGTCGCGCGTCAGCATGGTCGCCTCCCTCAAGATCCGCATGCCGGGCCGCAGCCGTTCCAGCAGCGCGCTCCCCTCGTCGGTCAGTTGCAGGAGGCGATGGCCCCTGTCGAACAGTAGAAATCCAAGATCCTGCTCAAGCGCCTGGATGCGATGGCTGATCGCCGACACCGTGACGTTAAGACGTTCGGAAGCAAGACGAAAGTTCAACACTTCCGCCACGCACAAGAAAGTCTCGATGCCACGCAGGGAGGGAAGTCGGCTTGCCATGGAGATCTTATCCGCGGCGGCCACGCTCTTGGCAATCGCGCGAACGTCACCGCGCGCCTTTACGCCCCAGGCAAAATGATCGCGGCGACCATGACGTTTGCCTCTGGCTGCGATATCGCCGCCAGGGTCGCATGTCGAACCGATATGGGCGCAAGTCGTGGCGATATCGCAGGCAAGAATCGTGCCGCAGCCGCAGAGCCCAAAAGGAGAATCGCGATGCTGAAAATGGTCATTCTGATCAGGAAAAAGCCCGGCATGAGTCGGGAGGACTTCATCCATCATTACGAGACGAGCCACGCCGTGATCGGCAAGCGCCTGCTCGGTCACTTGTGGACCAGATATGTCCGCAACTATCCGCTGTCGCTCATGGACTATCAGCCAGAGGAAAACAGCGTCGAGGACAGCTACGACGCGGTTACGGAAATATGGTTCAGGGACCAGGCGGCGGTCGATGAGATGGCGCGCATCATCAACATTCCGGAAAACAACCGCCTGATTCTGGAGGATGAGGAGAAGTTTCAGGACCGCCTCAAGACCAGATTGCTGATGGTCGAGGAAGTCGACAACGGGACCACGCTGCCCTGATCGGGCCGGCCGCCGGCGACCTGCCTGCCCAGGCTGTAAATGGTTCCGGAAGGGCGGTGCGCCACGCAATTGAGTGAGGGTTTTGAAAGTCTTCACCGCCATTTCATTTTGCGACAAGCGGCGCACCATCTGTGGGCAAGAGCGGGCTTTCCACTCTAGCGCGGGCGGATTACCATCATTTCCACAAGGCGCGTGCAGACGCCGACGGATCGGAATTGCCGATAGCGTAGATGAAATGCATGAAACCAGCGGCCTGTGTCTAGAGCCGACACTGCCTTAGCCGCCGTCATGATATCGGATCACGCAAACGGTCATATTCAGCGCCTTCGGTCTTCACGCAACTATCCTATCGACCGGTGGCCGAAAGGTTCGCCGCATAAGATCGAACATATAATCCGAGAGGCGCCTTCCAATGAATCAAGCAGTCGATATCACCAAATATGGCAACCGCAGCTATGTCCGAGCGGTGCACGGCACGCAATTCGCCGACATGCCGCAATATGTCGATTATATCACGCAGGCGGGCGAAGATGTTCCCTGGACGGCGGCGGAACGGGGGACGCACACACCCGAAAACCTAGCGCTTCCCTACGAATATTATCTCGATCCCAAATATGTTCCGGAAGAGATCGAGAAGATCTGGAAGAAAAGCTGGCAGGTCGCCTGCCGCGAAGAAGACATTCCCAACATCGGCGACCGGATCGCCTATGATGTCGGCACCCTGTCTTTCCTGATCGTGCATTCGGGGGACAATGAATTCAAGGCGTTCTGGAACAGCTGCCGCCACCGCGCGCGTCGCCTGTGCAGTGACAAGGCCGAGTCTGGCGACATGATCCAGTGCCCCTTCCATGCCTGGAGCTACGACCTTAACGGAAAGCTGACCTGGGTGCCGCGCTGGGAAGAGTTTTCGCAGGTGACGCCCAAAAACTACAGCCTCCGTCCCGTCCAGTGCGACAAATGGGGCGGCAACGTCTTCATCAATCCAGACCTCAACGCTCCTTCGCTGGCGAGTGCGATGGGCGTGATGCCCAAGCATTTCGAGGACTGCCCGCAGGAGGACCGCTATACCGCCGCCCACATCAAGAAAAAGGTCAAGATCAACTGGAAGTCGGGCCTTGAAGCGTTCCTGGAAGGCTATCATGTGCTGACGACCCACCCCAGCGGCATGCCCATCTTCGGGTCGACCTATACGCAGACCGATTGCTGGGATGACGGGCAGGCTGCGGTCAGCCGGCTGACCACGCCGGCCCTGGTTCCCGATGGCTGGGTGCAGGGCGAAGTGACGCCCCGCCTTTCGCTGGAACTCTTCTGCAATACATACGGCCTTCCCCTGCCGCCGGAAGATCGTGGCGACACAGTCGCCGACGCGCGCGCCTATGCCGCAGAAAAGACGATCGAATTTCACCGCGAACATACCGGCGTCGATTTCACCGGCCGGTCGATCTCCTATCTCGTCGACATGCACCAGTGGTTCATGTTCCCCGCTTTCTTCCCCTGGTGGGGGGAAGGCCTGTCATGGTGGTATAATTTCACACCTCTGGGCGACAGTCCGGATGAATGCATCATGGAAATTCGCCACCTTCGCCCCATCGTCAAAGGCGCGCCGCCGCCGACCAGGGCGGAGACCGTGTGGATCGACTTCGACGAGAAGGGCCGGGACTACCCCGAAACAGGCCAGGTCGGGTACATCATGGACGAGGACATGGAGAATATGGAGGAGGTCCATCGGGGCATGAAGGCGGCGGACCCTCAGGCCGCGCGCCCCGTTCTCGCCGCCGAACAGGAAATCCGGATCCGCCATTTCCACGAGGCCTATATGCGGGCGATGGGTATCGCCATCTAATCCTTCGACCGCTGCGCCAGCGACGTTCCGCCTTCCCTCCCGCTCCTATGCGGCTGTCGGAGTAGCGAGAATTGTCTGCTGTCGCAGCGGCGACAGGTGGTGCTGGCGCGTCTCGGTCTGGTCGGCATGATCGACTGAACGATTCGTCAACAACCCACGGAGAATTCTAGCGCCATGGATTCCTTCGACATCGCGAAGGCAGGCCGCGCGGTCGTGCCGGATGCTCAATGGCCCTGGTCCCTGCGCGCCGGAGCCGGCGGCGGTTCCCGGCGGGTTGGCTTACGGCGTGGCGGCCGGTTCACGGAACGTGAAACGATCCTCGCCGCCCTTCAATAAGAACAGTTCTCGGAGAGTGTCATGGTCAAGATCATCTATTTCCTGAAACGCAAGGAAGGCATCTCGCACGAGCAGTTTCGCGAGCATTACGAGAACAGTCATGTCGTGCTCGCCAAGAAATATGTCGGGCACCTGATGAAGGACTATATCCGTAACTACCCGACTTTCGCGCTTCTCAACCCCAGCAACCATCCGGCGGGCTCCGTGCCCGAGCCCTATGACATCGGCTACGACTGCATCACCGAAATGCATGTCGAAGATCAGGCCGCGGTCGACGAGATGGGCCGCGTGTTCAACCATCCCGACGTGAACCCTATATTGGTCGAGGACGAACTGAAGTTCCTCGATCGCGACAAGATCGTCATGATCATGGTGGACGTCGTCAACAACGGGACCCAGCCCGCATGAGCGAACCGGCTTCTGCCTCTGCATATGGCCTGGCGCGCCGCGATACCATGGTCGAACTGCTGGAACGGGCGGCCAAGGCCCATGTCGACCGGCCGTTCCTCGTCATCGACGGCGTGCCGTCCACCTATGGTGATATCGACCGGCGCTCAAATGCCCTGGCGCGCGAACTGGCGGGGCTCGGTGTGCAGAAGGGCCAGTGCGTCGTCACACTGCTGGACACGAGCGCCGACGTGTTCGACTGCTGGTTCGCGATCAACAAGCTTGGCGCGATCTGGGTGCCGATCAACACCGCCTATCGCGGAGAATTCCTGCGCCATCAGGTCGCCGACACCGAAGCGCGGATCGTGATATGCGACGACAAATATCTCGAACGCTTCGTCCACATCGCTGATCAGCTAACCGATGTGCAACTGATCCTGACGCGCGGCGGCGCAATCGACGCCGGCTGCGCCATTCCCATCAAGCCGCTCGACAATTTCCGTGGCAGCGACCCCAGCCCGCTGCCGCTCGCGGTCATACCTTCCGATCTTGCCGCCCTGATCTACACGTCGGGGACCACCGGGCCGTCCAAGGGCTGCATGATCTCGCACAATTATCTCGCCGCGGCAGGGCGGATCAACCGGCGTCACACGATCCTGGAAGAAGGTCGCACATTGTGGACCTGTCTCCCGGTGTTTCACGCCGCCGCCCTGACCGCGGTGATATCGGTGATGGATGAAGGCTTCGCCATCGCCGTCGCCAGTCAGTTCTCTGTCAGCCGCTTCTGGGAAGATGTCGAGGCCGCCAATGCGGTTTCGGCGATGCTGATGGCGTCGATCTTCCAGTTCGTCGCCGAAGCGCCGGAATGCGAGGCGGAGAAGCGCTATCGCGGCAAGCTCAAGATGGTCTTCGGCACGCCGATCAGCCCGCCGGTGCGGCAGATCTGGCATCAGCGCTTCGGCGCACAGATCGTATCGAGCTGGGCCTATGGCCAGACCGAAGCGATCCGCATAACGGGCGTGCCACTGGACGAAACGCCTCCCGAGTTGTGCGCCGGGCGCGCCGTGGACGAGTATGAGATCAAAATCTTCGACGAACTCGACCAGCCTGTGCCGGATGGCGCCGTCGGCGAAATCGTCCTGCGCCCGCGTCACCCCGACATCATGTTCGCCGGTTACTGGAAACGCCCCGACGCGACGGCGGCGGCATGGAAGAACCTGTGGATGCACACGGGTGACTTAGGCCGGATTGAGGGCGGCCATCTCTTTTTCTGCGACCGCGCAAAGGACTATCTGCGGTCACGGGGAGAAAATATCTCCAGCTTCGAGGTTGAACGTTCGTTCCTGGCGCATCACGCGATCGCCGAAGTCGCGGTTCACGCGATCGGTGTCCAGACGGGCGAAGACGACATCAAGGTGACCGCCGTGCTGCGCGAGGGCGCCCTCGTGACAGAACACGAACTGTGCCTATGGACGCTCGACAACCTGCCGCACTTCGCGGTGCCACGCTACATCGAGTTCCGCGGACAGTTGCCCAAGAACCCGACGGGGCGCGTGCTGAAATATCAGCTGCGGGACGAAGGCTGCACCCCCACCACATGGGATCGGGAAGAGGCGGGCATCATCGTCCGCCGCCGGAAATGACCGACCGAATTTCTGAACAAGGATGATCTGACGATGCGTGCATGGAAAATCGAGCAGCAAGGCGGCACGGGTGCCCTGAAGCTTGTCGATATGGACAAACCCACCGCCACGGGGACCGAGATACTCGTCCGCATGACTGCACCGGGGGTGGTCCCGTTCGACGTCGCCGTCATCAACGACGAGAATGAAGCGAACTTCCCCCCCTGCTCGCTGCCACTCGTACCAGGCAACCAGGGCGCCGGCATCGTTGAGGATGCGGGCGGCAGCACCCGCCTCAAGGTCGGCGACCGGGTCATGTTCGGCGCTTTCCCCTATGGCTTCATGCGTGCGGGCAGTTGGGCGGAATATTGCGCGGTCGAGCAGGATCATGCGTGGAAAATCCCGGATTCCGTGAGCGACGGCGCCGCCGCGCAGGCGTCCGTCGCCTATCCGACGGCCTATCGCGCGCTCATCGAAGCGGGTTTCGAAGCCGGCAAGACGGTGCTCGTCCCCGGCATCGGCGGCTCTGTGGGCAATGCTGGTTATCAACTCGCGCGCGCACTCGGCGCCGCGAAGGTGATCAGCACGACAAGCTCGAGCGCAAAGGCGGAACAGGCGCGGGCGGCGGGCTTCAACAATGTTATAGACTTGTCGACTCAGTCGATGGTCGAAGGCGTCCACGCCCTCAACGATGGCGAAGGGGTCGACATCGTCATCGACTCCCTGGGCGGGAAAATTCTGGCCGAAGCCGCCAAATGCATTCGGCGCTACAGCAAGATCATCTGCCTGGGCTTTGCCGCCGGCCGGGAAAGCACCATCACGCTTGCCGACTTGATCCTGTATCGGGGCAGCATTCAGGGATATGGCGTCTACACCTGCACGCCCGAGGAATGGGCCGATGCCTGGACGGTGTTCACCGGTCTCGCCGATGCGGGCAAGATCGCGCCCCTGTTCAATCGCAGCTTTCCGTTCGAACAGGCGGCCGATGCTTTGGAGTATGTGGCCAAGGCACGGCCTTTCGGCGGGGTCGCGCTGGAAATCTGATCGGGCGGTCACCGTCGGGGCGCAGCGTGAACGGCACGCCAACCCTCGCGCCGCCGGCATCCAGGTTTCGCCGCTTGGCGGCGCACCGCATCACGCTGAGGAGGCATGGATGGACTTGATCGAGACCTTGGCGGCCATCGCCGAAATACGGGATCTGAAAGCGCGATATTTTCGCGGCGTCGATGAAAAGGACGAGGCCCTGCTCCGCGACGTGTTCGCCGACGATATCGAAATCGACTATCGCGGTTCCACCACCGATCCCGTGACGGGAACAGGCATCGCGCCCGAAGCGACGGACGATATTCTTCGCGGTGGTGAAGCCTCCGCCCGGCTGGTGGCCAGCGCGCTCCAGGGCGTCGTTTCCGTCCATCATACGTCGGAGCCGGAAATCGAAATCATCGATGCGGAAAATGCGCGCGGGATCTGGCCGATGGTCGATCGGCTGAAATTTTCAGGCGACGGCCCCTATGCGGAGTTGATTGGCTATGGTCACTATCATGAGACCTATGTCCTGGAGCGAGGGCGCTGGCGTATCCGCACGCTCCTCCTGACCCGATCGCGTCTCGATTTCATACCACGAGCCTGAGAATGGGGCCTGAGGCCGTGCCTCACTTGCCTTGAAAGCGCGGCGGCCGTCGGTCGATGAAGGCCGCCGTCGCTTCCTTGTAATCCTCGGTCATCGACGCCAGTATCTGTGCGCGGTTCTCCAGTTCGATCGCGGCCGTGAAACTGGGCGCATCGACATTCTGCCAGACGAGCCGCTTGGTATGTTCGGTGGCGAAAGGGCTGTTGACGAGAATTTGCCGCGCGAGCGCTTCTGCCTCGTCCATGAGTGCTTCATCGTCGGTCAGCCGAATGACGAGGCCGATCCGTTCCGCCTCCTCCGCCTCGACGGTCCGGCCCGTTATCAGAATCTCGAATGCCCGCGACGCCCCGATCAGTCGCGGCAAGAAATAGCTCATGCCCGATTCGCCCGCCGTCAGCCCCAGCCGCACCGCCGCGTTCAGAAAGCGCGCTGAGCGCGAAGCGAGGCGAATGTCGGCCGCGAGCGCCAGCGCCATCCCGACTCCGGCACAAGGTCCATTGACGGCGGCGATCACCACCTGCGGCATCGCGCGAATGCGATCGACCAGGCCGGCAAACTGCTCCTGCCAGTAATAGCGTTCGACCAGGCCGCTGGGCGCGGTTCGGTTGCGCGCGTCCGCCGCGGCGACATCCTGGCCCGCACAGAAACCTCGGCCGCTGCCCGTCAATATGACCGCGCGAACGGTCCGGTTGACCGCGATCACCGCCAGCGCCTCGTTCAGTTCGACCACCATCTCGCGCGTCAGGGCATTAAGTCGCGCGGGACGATTGAGTCGGATTACCGCGATCGCTTCATCCAGCTCCTCCACGAGGAGCGACGCCTCTGGCCCATCAGTCACTACGACACACTTTCTGATCGCCCGAGAAGATGTCAGTGTGCGCTCGCCAGCGCCTGTCGGCACACGTCCGTGGCGATACGGTCGCGCAGGTCGTCAGACGATCCGCCGATGATCCGGTTCATCAGCGCGCGCTTGAGGAACAGGTGCGGGTTATACTCCCATGTGAAACCGACGCCACCGAACAACTGGATCGAATCCTCCGCCATCGCGGCAAAGGCGTCGCACGCCAGGATGCGTGCCTGTGCAGCCAGGACGGCCCAGCCCTTGCCACGTACGGCGAAGACATTGCTGGCCTGCGTGGACAGGGAACGCGCGAGCTCGATCGCCACCTTATGATCGGCGGCGCGGTGCTTGAGCGCCTGGAAAGAAGCGATAGGCCGACCGAACTGCTGGCGACCGAGCATATAGTCCACCGTCTCCGTAAGCGACTGGGTGGCGGCGCCCACGCTGTCCCATGCCAGCGCGAGTTCGGCATGCGCCTGCAGCGCGGGCAGTAGCAAGTCGCTGGCGAACCTGTACATGACTTGCGTCACGCCGGTGAGCGCCACCTCGCCATAGGAGCGACCGAAATCCCAAGTCTCGACCCGATTGATCGCGACGCCAGGCGCCGAAGAGGCGATCAGCCACGCGCTGCCGCCCGCCGGATCGACCACCAGCAAATGGGTCGCCCCGACCGCGCCCGGCACCGCCGGCAGGCTCGCGCCGTCCAGCCCCTGCCCCTTCGGAAGAATGATGGGCGCTATGCGCCAGCTCTGATCGATCACGCCGGCGATCACACCGGCGGCGTTGTCTCCGCCGACCGCGTCCAGCCCGTCCACGGCGGCCATGGTCGTTGAAAGCCAGGACGGCGCCAGGCTGCGGCCCAGCTCCTCATAGATCGGCGCCAGCACATCGAAACGCTGACCCAGTCCGCCCGACGCCTCCGGGGCCGCAAGCTGATACCAGCCCAGCGCGCTCAGTTCCGCTTCCAGCGCCTCGGCGGTCCCGCCCTTGCCTTCCCAGGGTGCGCGGCGATCGACTTTTTCCGTCAGGAAGCGGCGGGCGGTATCCTGCATCTCCGCAGGGTCGATGAGCATCTCCTGCATGGCTGACGTCACCCCAGTTTCTCCCTTGGCATGCCCAGGACGCGCTCGGACACGATGTTCCGCTGGATCTCGTTGCTGCCCCCGGCGATATTATACTGATAGCTGTTGAGGAAATCGAACATCCAGTTCCCCGTCTCATAACCGGCGCCCAGCACATAGCGCGTGTCGCGCATCGCCGACATGCCTTTCAGGCGCAGGCCGAGCGCGGTGAAGTCGCGCGACAGGCGCGAATAGGCGAGCTTGAGGATTGACGCATCACCGACGGCCTCCCGCCCGGCGATCCGGTTCGCCATCAGCGTCGCCAGCATGGCCCGCATACCCTCGATACGTGCGGATATGTCGACCACGCTCCGCGCCGCGCCCGGGTCCAGCGAACCGGCGTCTCCCGTGCCGCCGGTGGCGGCACGGACCAGCCGCCACAGCGACAGCGCCATGCGCTCCGTCAGTTCGACCAGGGTCAGGCCGCGCTCGGACGACAGCGTGACCTGCGCCACCTTCCAGCCCTCGTTCTCCTTGCCGACGAGATTCTCGACGGGAATTTCCACCTCGTCGAGGAAGATTTCGGCGAATTCCTCGTCTCCGGTGATCTGCCGGATCGGCCGCACATCCACGCCCTTGGACTTCATGTCCATCAGCAGGAAGGTGATCCCAGCCTGTTTGGGGCCGCTGCTGTCGGTGCGGACGAGCAGCAGACACTGGTCTGCAAACTGCCCGAGAGTCGACCAGATTTTCTGGCCCGAGACGATATAGCGATCACCCTTACGCTCGGCGCGCGTGCGCAACCCCGCGAGGTCCGACCCTGCGCCGGGTTCGGAAAAGCCCTGGCACCAGATCTCGCCCTTGAGGATCGCCGGCAAATGCCGGGCGCGCTGCGCCTCCGTCCCGCATTCGACCAGCGTCATGGCCGCATGATAGAGCGACACGAAGAACAGGCTCATGCGCGGCGCGCCGCCGCGCGCCAGCTCTTCGAACATGGCGATCTGCTCGGCCAGCGATCGGCCGCCACCGGGCCATTGTGCCGGCCAGTGCGGTGTCGCATAGCCCGCTTCCACCAGCTTGCCGAACCATTCGCGCTGCATCTTCAGAAAACCGTCGATGTCATCGCCCCGCTGCCGCTCACGCCAGTCGTCGGGCAGGTTCTGCGCCAGCCATTGATGGATTTCGGTCCGCAGGTTGGCGATCGTCGCCTCTTGGCTCATGGCTGCACCTTTATCTTCGCCTAATTGCCGTCGAACTGGGGAGCGCGTTTTTCGAAGAAGGCATCGACAGCTTCCTGATGATCGCGCGTGGTATGACACAGCGCCTGCGCCGCCGCCGATGCCTCCAGGATGGCGGACAGACTGGCCAGCCGGCTCTCCCGTATCAGGCGCTTGGTCATACGCACGGCATGCGGCGGATTGGCGGCGATCTGTGCCGCCAGCGCCCGAGCCTCGTCCATCAATGCCTCCGGCGCGACGACGCGCGACACAAGGCCGCAGGCCAAGGCCTCGTTCGCATCGATCATCCGCCCGGTAAACGCCATTTCGCTGGCTTTCGCCCAGCCGATCACGCGCGGGAGAAGCCACGCTCCCCCGTCTCCGGCAACCAGACCGATCTTCACGAAACTTTCCGCGAACTTCGCCTTGTCCGACGCGATGCGGATATCGCACATGCAAGTGAGGTCGCATGCCGCGCCGACCGCCGGGCCGTTGACCGCCGCGATAACAGGCACTTCGATGCTTTCGAACAACAGCGGAAGGCGCTGGATGCCATTCCGATAGTTCCGCCGGGTCTTGGCGGGCGACGGGTCGTTGAGACCGCCGCCCAATTTCATGGTCGATAGGTCCCCGCCGCTCGAAAAGGCGGAACCGGCGCCCGTGATGATGACTGCCCGGCACGCCATGTCGCCATCCGCGCGTTCGATCGCCGCGCACAATGCGTCAATCGCCGCCGGGCTGGAGATCGGATTGCGCAACTCCGGCTGGTTCAGCGTAAGCGTAAGAATACCGTCCGAAAATTCGGAGAGCAGGATATCGCTCACCGCGGTGGCATCCGGATCGCCCCGTCGATGCGGATCGTTTCGCCGTTCAACATCGGATTTTCGATGATCTGCTTCGCCAGCATCCCGAATTCGGCGGGCCGTCCGAGGCGGCGCGGGTGCGGGATGGCGGCGGCCAACCCTTCGCGCACTTCTGGCTTCACGCGCTGAAGGATCGGCGTGTCGAAAGTGCCCGGCGCGATCGTGCAGACGCGAACCTGATGACTGGCCAGGTCGCGCGCGGCCACGATCGTCATGCCCACGATGCCGGCCTTGGCGGACGCGTAAGGGATCTGGCCGATCTGGCCCTCGAACGCGGCAACGGACGCCGTCATGATGACAACTCCGCGCTCGCCATCCACGGGTTCATTCTTCGCCATGCGGGCCGCGCCAAGACGCAGCACGTTGAAACTGCCGATGAGATTGATCCGGACCACCGTCTCGTACACCTCCAGCGAGCCCGGGTTGCCCTCGCGATCGACGACGCGGATCGGACCGCCCCGACCTGCGCAGTGGACGACGGCGCGCAGCGTTCCCATGGCCTCCGCAGCGTCAAAGACGGCGTTCATCTGGTCCGTGTCGGTCACATCGGCCTGGACGAACCTGGTCCCGCCACCGATCTCTGCCGCCGCCTCGTCACCGTTCGGGGCGAGATCGGCGATCACCACCCTGGCCCCGCCGGCAACGAGCAATTCGGCGGTCGAGCGGCCGAGACCCGATGCACCGCCAGTGACGACTGCCACTATATCGTTGATATTCATTGAATTTCCCCGCTTAAAGTCGTTCGATGATCGTCGCGTTGGCAAGGCCGCCTGCCTCGCACATCGTCTGCAATCCGTAGCGCCCGCCGGTTTCGCGCAGACCATTGACCATCGAAGCCATGAGGCGGGTTCCCGATGCGCCGAGGGGATGACCGAGCGCGATCGCGCCACCGCGCGGATTGAGCTTGGCCGGGTCGGCGTTGATTTCCCGCTGCCAGGCAAGCGGAACACAGGCGAAGGCCTCGTTGACCTCGAAATGGTCGATCTGGTCGATGCCGAGACCCGCCTTGGCTAGCACCCGCTTCGTAGCCGGGATCGGCGCCGTCAGCATGAGCAGCGGATCGTCGCCGATGACGTCGAAGGCCAGGAAACGCGCCAGCGGCTTCAGCCCGAGACGGTTGGCGGCCGCCTCCGACATGATAAGCGCCGCCGAGGCGCCATCGGTGATCTGCGAACTGTTGCCGGCGGTGATCGACCAGCTGATTTCCGGGAAACGCTCGGCCAAGGCATCGTCGTTGAAGGATGTCTTCAGCTGCGCCAGCCCCTCTGCCGTGGTGGCTGCCCTGATGGTCTCGTCCGTGGTCACCACGCCGTCGGGCGTTTCGACCGGGACGATCTCATGCGCAAGGTTGCCGGCCGCTCTGGCGGCTTCCGCGCGCTGATGGGATTGCGCCGAATAGGCATCCATCTCCTCGCGCGAGATGCCCCAGCGCGCGGCGATCAGTTCGGCCGAGATGCCCTGCCCCACCGCGCCAGGGAAACGCGCCTCGAAGGCGACGCCATGGGGATCGGCGCCCATGCGGGCCGAAAACATCGGCACCCGGCTCATGGACTCGATGCCGCCGGCGATGACGATGTCATAGGCGCCCGCAGCAATGCCCTGCGCCGCGAAATGAACCGCCTGCTGGCTCGAACCGCAGCGGCGGTCCACCATCGCGCATGGTACATGCGTGGGATAGCCAGCGGCCAGCCAGGCCGTGCGGCCGACCGGAACCGCCTGCTCGCCCGCCTGGCTGACGCATCCCATGATCAGGTCATCGACGCTGCCGGGATCGAGATTGTTGCGCTCGACCAGCCCGACAATCACCTGCCTGAGGAGGTCTGCGGGATGGAGCGCGGACAGCATTCCGCCCGCCTTGCCACGCCCGATCGGCGAGCGGACGATATCGATGATTACAGGGACGTTTGACATTGGAATTCCACTTCGATCGTCTGCGGCGGTACAGTCGGCCCGACCGTCCCGGCATTTGGTCTTGGCAAGGGCCGGTCCGTGGCACAACTGCTGCGCGAGCCGGGAAAATGGCGATTGCAACTCAGGACAAGATGTTGTCCGCGTCCATCCTGTAGGGCTCGGTCGGTTGCCCCTCCCGGAACTTGCGCGCCCAGTGCGGATCGCCGATCATGGCACGGCCGACGGCGACCAGATCGAACTCCCCGGCCTTGAAACGTTCCAGCAGCGGTCCGAAATCGGAAACCACGGCCGCCGGCTTGTCGCGGTCGTACATGCCCGAATTGATCCCGACGCCGCCCACGGCCATGGACATCTTGCCGGTGACGCGCTTGGCGACGCCAGCCAGACTGGCGGAATCACCGTCGAACGCGGCCCGGTTATAGTAACGCACGCTGGCGTCGAAGACGTCGACGCCGGCATCGGCGAGGGGCTGAAGCACCTCGCGCAGCTCATCGGGATTGTCGGCAAGGGTGGCGCGGAAGTCCTGCTGCTTCCATTGGGAGAAACGGAAGAAGATGGGAAGGTCTTCGCCTATCGCCGCGCGGATCCGGCGGACGATCTCGGCCGGAAATTCCGATCTCCTGGCCCGCGACCCACCCCATTTGTCGTCGCGCTGGTTGGTGCCCTCCCAGAGGAAATTGTCGAGCAGATAGCCATGGCCGCCATGAAGCGCGATCCCGTCGAACCCGGCGTCCACCGCATTGACCGCGGAGCGGACGAAGGCGCTGATCGCCCCTTCGATCTCCGCTTCACCCATAGCCTCGCCGATACGCGGGTCGGCGGGAATGCTTTTCGGATCGATGGAGGTCATGCGGCCGAGCGGACCCCAGATGCCGGACGGACTGACGCTGGGGACATGCGGATGCGGGCCCGTATTGGGTTTGCGCATGGCGCCCTGATGCCAAAGCTGCGGTATGATCTTCCCGCCATGGGCATGCACAGCCGCGACCACTTTGCGCCAGCCATCGACGGAGGCCGCATTCCCCAACAGCGGAATATTGTCTTCGCCCAGGCCCGCGTCGCCAACGGCGGCCGGGTGATCAACCGCGATCCCCTCGGTCACGATCAGGCCCGCGCCGCCTTCGGAGCGACGACCATAATAGGCCGCGACATTCGGGGCGGGAACGCCATCGGGGCAGAAGCCCCTGGTCATCGGCGACATCACGATGCGGTTGCGCAGTTCCACGCCGCGAATCCGCAAAGGCTGGAAGAGCGCCTCCCTGTCCGTCTGCTGTTCCACGATCATCGATTTTCCTTCGCGATTAACGGCTTTGGTGATTAGCCACATCCTTCGCGCCAGCATCATCGTGTGCCAAGGCGGCCCGGAGCCAAGGCAATTGCCAGTGCAATTCAGGGCAAATCAGTTCACCCTGCGGTCGTGCCCCTGCCAAAAGGGTTCGCGGAGCACGCGGCGAAGCAGCTTGTTGCCGGCATTGCGCGGCAGGGCATCCACCAGAACGAGCCGTTTGGGCAACTTGAAGCGCGCCAGCTTGCCGTCGAGCCAGGCTAGCAGGGCCTGGAGATCCGGCTTCGTCCCCGGGCGGAGCAGGACGAGCGCCACCACTTCCTCACCCCAACGTTGCGAGGGCGCGCCGACGACGGCGACGTCAGCGATATCTGGGTGACCGAAGATGGCGTTCTCGACTTCGGTGGGGTAGATATTCTCTCCCCCGCTAACGATCATGTCCTTGGCGCGGTCGAGCACGAACAGATATCCATCGGTATCTATGCGGCCGATGTCCCCGGTCCGCATCCAGCCATCGGGGCCGAATATGTCCGCGTCGGCGTCGGGGCGTCGCCAATAGCCTGACATCACGGCAGCGGACCGCACGACGATCTCTCCCGTCGTTCCAGGTTGCTGAGCGGCCCATTCGTCGTCGACAACGGCGATTTCAACGCCCGGCATGGCAGTCCCCGCGGATCGCAACCGGCCCGGAACGGCCGAGACGTGATCGTGCGGCTGAAGCGCGACCACGCCGCCCGCCGCCTCTGTCATGCCATACATCTGGACAAACCCGCAGCCCAGCCGATTCAGCGCCTGGCGCAGCAGCGCTTCGGGTATCGGGGCCGCTCCGTAGGTGATATAGTGAAGCGACGACAGGTCGGCGTCGGCCGACGCGGGATGTTCCAGCATCATCTGCATCGCTGCGGGCGCAAGGAGAATGTGACTGATCTGCTCCCGCGCGATCAGCGCCACAACGCCGCCGGCGTCGAACTCCCGCGCGATGACGATCCTGGCCCCGGCGTAGAAGCCGAACAATGCATAGGCTGTCCCCGCGATATGCGCGACGGGCAAAACCAGTCCGACAGTGCAGCCGCGCGCGGGAAACCAGTCTAGGCCCGCCGCATAGCCCGGCGCGCGCAGGGCGAGCAGGTTGCGATGGCTGAGCATTGCCCCTTTCGGCCGTCCCGTCGTGCCGGACGTATAGACCTGAAAGACGATCGCGTCGGGATCGGAACTATTGGCTGGCAGCGAGGGACGCGGTTCCACCGGTGCCATCACGCCATGGTCCAGCATCCGGTGCGCGATGGAAGCGCCATCCGCCACTATCGCGGCCGCCGGCGCGAAGGCCTCGTCGCTGAACAGGCAGGCCATGCCGGAGTCCTGGACGATGAACGCCCACTCGTCTTCCGCCAGCCGCCAGTTCATGGGAACAATAACCGCCCCGATGCGCGCCACGGCGAACAGCAGCGCGAAATAATGATCGCTGTTCTTGCCAAGATAACCGATCCGGTCACCGCGACCACGGCCGTCGGCGACGAGCCGTCCGGCGAGATCAGATGCCTCGTCCCGCAAGACGCCATAGGTCTTCGCGCGCCACTCGAAGACGGTGGCCGTCTGACCGGCATCCACCTGCGCATAATGGTCGAGGATCGACCATAGGCTGGTCAGCCGGGCGTGGTCGATCTCCGGGCGCCTGGTCACGCGCTCAGCGCCCTTTCCAGACCGGCTTGCGCTTCTCCGCAAAGGCCGCGGCTCCTTCGCGCGCATCCTCGGACGCAAAGATCGGCGCGGTGATCTCGAGCTGGCGATCGAACATCTCGGCCTCGGGCCACTCCAGGCTTTCCCGGAGCACCCGTCGGCTGACCGCGACCGCCATCGGGCCGTTGGCCGCGATGAGTTGGGCCAGCTTGACGGCCTCCGCCAATGCCTCGCCCTCCGCGACGATGCGATTGACAAGCCCCGCCTCCGCGAGGCGCTGCGCGGGGAACATCTCGCCCGTCAGCACGAATTCCGATGCGAGCTTGATCGGCATCTGCCGAGGAAGGCGCACCAGGCCGCCGGCGTTCGCCACCAGGCCGCGCTTGACTTCCGACAGGCCGAATTTTGCGCCGCTTGACGCGACCACCATGTCGCAAGCGAGCATTATTTCGAAACCGCCCGCCAAGGCATAGCCTTCCACAGCGGCGATGAAAGGCTTGTTCAACTCCGCTTGCGTTATCCCCGCAAGGCCGGTTCCGGGCAACCGCACCACTTCACCGCGCAAAAAGGCCTTAAGGTCCATCCCCGCGCAGAAATTGCTGCCGGCGCCTGTGATGACGGCGCAGCGGATTTCCGGATTCTCATTGATCCGCTTCACCGCAGCCTCAACCCCCAGCGACGTTTCGCGATCGATCGCGTTGCGCGCCTCGGGACGGTTTAGAGTGATGATGGCGACACCATCCTCGACGTTGAATTCAACTGACATTCCGTACTCCCTGACGTTTTATCCTGGATTGAATCAGATCGATCGGGCGATCAGCAGCTTCATCACCTCGCTCGCCCCGCCATAAATCCGGAAGCCGCGGGCATCCTTGTACATTTCGGCGATGGGATATTCGAGCATGTAGCCATAGCCACCAAAGAGCTGGAGGCATTCGTCGACGACGAACGCCTGTGCTTCGGTCACGAAGAGTTTCGCCATCGACGCGGTGGCGGCGTCCAGCGCACCGGCCAGAAGGCGTTCCGTGCAATGATAGAGGAACGTCTTGGCAACCGTCGCGCGCGTCTTGCATTCGGCGAGCTTGAACTTGGTGTTCTGCTGATCGAACAACGCGCCACCGAACATCTTGCGGGCCTTGCAATGCTCGACGGTGAGTTCGAGCGCGGCCTCCATCATGCCCATCGCCTGCCAGGCGATCACGAGCCGCTCCTTGGGCAACTGCTCCATGAGCATGCGGAACCCTTGCCCCTCGCCCCCTCCCAGCAGGTTTCCGGCAGGCACGCGCATGTCGTTGAAGAAGAGTTCGGCGGTATCGCGACCTTCTTGTCCCAGCTTGTCGAGCAGGCGACCGCGTTCGAACCCCTCGACCTTGTCGACTTCGACGGCGAAAAGGGAAATTCCCCTGGCGCCGGCGCCGGGATCGGTCTTCGCCGCCACTATGACGAGCGAGCAGCCGTGCCCGTTGGAGATGAACGTCTTCTGACCATTAATGACATAATGGTCGCCGTCGCGCCGCGCGGTGGTCCGCATGCCCTGAAGGTCGGACCCCGCGCCCGGCTCCGTCATCGCGACCGCCAGCAAGGTCTCGCCCGACACCACCGAAGGCAGCCATTCGCGGCACTGTTCAGGCGTGGCGTAGCGGTAGATATAGGGCGCCACTACGGTCGTGTGCAGCGAATAGGCGAAGTTCAGCGCGTTCTTCCGCCCTTGCTTTTCCATTATGATGGCATCGTAGCGGAAATCCAGCCCCGAGCCGCCATAGGCTTCCGGAATGCTTACCCCGAGTATGCCGGCCTCCCCGGCCTTCCGCCATGTATCTTGCTCGACGAAGCCCTGCTCGCGCCAGCGGCGTTGCGCGGACGGATCGGCGTTCTCATCGAGAAAACGGTCCACCATGTCCTCGAACATGCGGAGGTCTTCGTCATCCATGAATGCCGGACGCGGAAGGTCGAACGCTGCCAAAGCCATCAATCCTGTTTAAGCCGGAACTTCCGGCAGGTTTCAGTTCAGCCGCTATAGCAAATGCCATTCACGCCGCTTGCCTTCAGCTGCATTCGGACATGGCGCGGCTTGCAATTGGCGCGGTAGCTGTCGATGCCTGACCACCGACTGGATAGACTATGCCATGATCTGGAGAGGCAAATGACGAACGTCTATGATGTGATTGTGGCGGGTTCCGGCTCGGCCGGCATGACGGCGGCGGTGCGCGCCGCCAGCAAGGGACTGAAGGTTCTTGTCGTTGAAAAGGCCCACAGGATCGGCGGAACTTCTGCCACCTCGGGCGGCGTGACCTGGATTCCCAACCATGGGCTGGGCACGGACGATTCCCGCGAACAGGCGATAAACTACATCAATGCGGTCGCGAACGGTCCCGTCCGGCACGACCGCATCGACGCCTTTCTCGAAACCGGGCCGCAGATGATCGCCTTTCTGAAGGAGGTCGGCATGGAGCCGATGCCGATGCCCTGGCCGGACTATTTCCCCGAGGCGCCCGGCGCTCGCGCGGACCGGTCGGTGGTGTTCCCAAAATATGACGGACGCCGCCTGGGATCGCTGTTTCCGCTCGTGCGCGAACAATTCACGCGGTTCAAGCTGATGAACCGCTACACGCTCGATTTCATGGAAGCGAACATCATTTCGACCCGGTCGTCCGGCTGGATGCGTGAGGTCGCGAAGGTGATCGGGCGATACTGGTTCGACGTCGGCACGCGCCGTCGCGGCCGGCGCGACCGGTTGTTCAGCCTGGGGGCCGCGCTGATCGGTCCTCTGATCGAGCGCTATGCAGCGATCGGCGGCGAGTTCCGCATCGGCTGGGGCGTGAAAAAGCTTCTGGTCGAGAATGATCGCGTGACCGGCGTGCTGGTCGAGCGATATGGCAGGGAGGAACCGCTGCATGCACGGCACGGCGTCATCGTCTGCGCCGGCGGGTTCGAATGGAACCAGGAACTGCGCAACCGCTTCTTCACCATCCCCGGAAGCACGCGCTTCAGCAGCACGCCGGAGGAAGCGAACAAGGGCGAAGTGCTAGAGGCCGGAATGGCGCTAGGCGCGGCGACCGAATTCACCGAGACCGGCTGGTGGGTGCCCACGATGTCGCTGCCGTTGCCGGCAGTGTCGAATTTCGAGGAAATCCATCAGGCCGTCTTCGATGTCGGGCGTCCGCACGGCGTGTGCGTCAATCGCAATGGCGACCGTTTCGTCGATGAGGCATGCGGCTATGACCGCTTCGGCGACGCCATGATGCGGGATCAGTTGAAGACCGGCGCCAATACGCCATGCTGGCTCGTATTCGACGCGACGTTCCGGTACAAGTTCACCGCCGGCGGCATCATGCCCACCGCGCTCATGCCCGACCGCAAGATACCCGAGGCATGGTGGGATCATTATATTTTCCGCGCGCCGACCATCGGCGAACTCGCCCGCAAGATCGATATCGATCCCGCCAAGCTGGAGAGCGTCGTCGCGCGCATGAACGATTATGCCCGCACCGGCGTCGACACGGAATTCGGTCGGGGCGGCAACGCATATGACGTGAATTTCGGCGACCCGTCGATAAAGCCCAATCCATGCCTTGGCCCGATCGACAAAGCCCCCTTCTATGCCGTTCCTATCAGCCTGGGGGATCTTGGCACCAAAGGCGGGCTGAAATGCGACGCTCAGGCGCGCGTTCTCGATCGTTCCGACCGACCGATCCCGGGCCTCTACGCTGCGGGCAACGCATCGGGATCGCCTTTCGGCAACGCCTATCCCGGCGCGGGCGGCACCATCGGCCCCGCCATGGTGTTCGGCTTCATCGCGGCCGACATGGTCGCGGCGGGGGCAAGCGGAGCGCTGGGACAATTCACGCACAACTCTCAAGCGGCCAACCAGCCGGCATAACAGCCCATAATAGGAGATTTCATGAGCCGTCTCAAAGACAAGGTCGCCATTATCACCGGCGCGGCGCGCGGCCAGGGTGAGGCGACCGCTCGCCTCTTCGCGGCGGAAGGGTGCGCCGTCGTCATGACCGACCTCCTCGAAGCCGAGGGGGAAGCAGTAGCCTCAAGCATCGGCGATCGCGCGCGATACCTGCGTCAGGATGTTTCGAGCGAGGCGGACTGGGCAAATGTCGTTGACCTTGCCCTTTCCGCTTTCGGCAAGGTCGACATCCTCCTCAACAATGCCGCGATCGCCCATTTCGCGGCCATCGAGGATACGAGCAAGGACGATCTTGTCCGTCTGCTGACCGTGAATGTGGTCGGCCAATATCTCGGCATCAAGGCCGTGCTGCCCTTGATGAAGCGCGCACGGACAGGTTCGATCGTCAACATATCGTCGGTGGACGGCCTGCGCGGCACGACGGGGCTGAGCGCCTATGACGCCTGTAAATGGGGCGTGCGCGGGCTGACCAAGGCTGTCGCGCTGGAGGGCGCGCCCTTCAACGTGCGCGCCAATTCCGTGCATCCCGGAGCGATCGACACGCCGATGCTCAATCCTGCGGGCGCGTCCGACACCACACCGATCGCTACCGGCCTTGGCATCCCGTCCGGTCGCGTCGGCCAGCCGGCCGAAGTCGCCGCCGTATCCCTTTTCCTTGCCAGCGACGACGCGTCCTATGTCAGCGGCGCGGAATTGGCGGTCGATGGCGCATGGAGTGCCGGCCTCAACACCAATATCGAGAAACTGGACGACTGACCTGCCGATCTCCCGCGCGCCCGCCGGCGCGCGGGAGATGTCACAGTTTAGAGCGTGTAGCCGCCGTCGGCGATCAACGTCTGACCGGTGAAGTAGCTGGACCGGTCGGACGCGAAAAAGGCCACTGCCTCGCCGATGTCCTCGGCCGTGCCGAAGCGGCGCGCGGGAATGGACTTGCGGAAGCCTTCCCAGAATTCGTGAGTCAGGCGTTCGGCGATATATTGCGCGCCCATCCCCGCATCCATCGCCCCGGGCGCGACGGTGTTGGCGCGGATGCCGAACTTGCCTTCCTCCTTCGCGATGCCCTTGCACAGGGCCTCGATCGCGGCCTTCGGCGCCGCAGATATGCTGTCGCCCGGAATGACACGCCTGTTCGCCATGGACGTGACGGCGACGAGGGAGCCGCCGCCCCCTTCGCGCATCATCGGCAGGACAACAGAAATCATGCGGGCAAAGCCGAGCGTCTCCGCCTCGAACACATCGCGCCACTGCTCCTCGGTAATTTGCGCGATATGCGGTTGATCGATGGCGCACCCGGCGGAATAGACCGCGCACCCGATGGGACCGCATATTTCGGCAACCTCTTCGATGGCGGCACGCACCGAGTTGGCGTCGGTCGTATCGCACCGAACCGGATAGCCACGGCATGTAGCAGAAATGTCCGCAGCAATCACCTGGGCTCGTTCAAGGCTGTTGTGGTACACGATACCCACCGCTGGCCATTCCCGCGACAAAGCGCGCACGCATCCCGCGCCAAGCCCGCCCGAACCGCCAAAGACGATCGCGCTTTTCTGTACAGCGTTAGTCATGTCACGATGCTCCTCAGGCCCGGATGGTGCTGCCGCCATCGACGGTGAGTTCAAGGCCGGTCGTGAATGTCGATTCGTCCGACGCCAGCCACAGCACCGCTTCGGCGACTTCCTTGGGCTTGCCAATGCGACCCAGGGGATGGATGCGCGCGAACAGTGCATAGGCCTCTTCGCGTTCCAGGCCGGTGCGGCGCAGTTCCTCCTCGAACATTTCGGTCTCGGTCCCGCCGGGGATGACCGAATTGACGCGGATCGGCAGCTTCTGCGCCGCGCATTCCAGCGCGAGTACGCGGGTGAGCGCGATCAGCGCCGCCTTGCTGATGCTGTAGGCGGCGAAGCCGGGCGTCACCCTGATACCGAAGGCCGACGCGATGTTGACGATGCTGCCCGGCGCTCCGTCCCGCTTCATCAGGTCGATAGCGGCCCGGCAGCCCATGAACGGTCCCCGCAGGTTGACGTCCATATGCTGGTTCCAGACAGCGTCGTCGGTATCTACGAGATTGGCGCCGATAGTGACGCCCGCACAGTTCACGAGGATGTTGAGGCGGCCCCACCGGGTGTCCACCCCGGCGATCGCCTCATGCCACTGCGCGTCGCTGCTGGTGTCCAGAACAATCGGCAGAACATCGCCGCCCAGCTCCGCCGCAACGGCTGCCGCCTGCTGCTCCTTGCGTGCGGCGATCGCGACGGTTGCGCCTTCCTCGACAAAGCGGCGGGCGATCGCTAGGCCGATTCCTTTAGCCCCGCCCGTAATCAAGGCGACCTTTCCGGCAAGTCTTTTCATGGATTCTCTCTCCTTCATCGGTGGAGAAAAGCGGCGTGAACCGGAAGCTGTCGCGACGAACTTGGGCGAAATCAGCCGGGTGCATGAACGAATGCGCCTATGGTCAAGGCTGATGCTGTCTTGGGCCAAGTCGCACGGCTATCATGGTGCCACATGGCCTCGACGTCGTCGATTGGGAGCGGAAATGGATTATCAGACACTGGCGCTGGACATAGCGGACGGCATAGCCGAAATCCGGTTTGCCCGCCCCGAACTGCTCAACCGGTTCGACATGCCGGCACATATCGAATTCGCGGCCGCGCTGGAAACAGTCGCGCACCATGTTCCCGATGTCAGGGCGCTCGTCCTCTCGGCGGAGGGACGAATCTTTTCCGCGGGCGGCGACTTCGACGAAATGCTGGAGGCCCACGCGAGCAAAGTGGTACGCGCCGACATGGTGAAATATGCCAAGGCGGTCTTCAACGGCGTGGTCGAACTGCCCGTCCCGGTTGTCTCCGCTATTCAGGGCGCGGCCATCGGTTTGGGAGCGACGATCGCCACGCTGTCGGACATCGTCGTCGCCTGGAAAGGCGCCAAGATCGCCGATACCCATGTCAATGTCGGTCTCGCGGCGGGGGACGGCGGGATCATCAGCTGGTCACAATCGATCGGCGTCAATCGCGCGAAGCGCTATCTGCTGACCGGCGATGTCATCACCGGCGAGCAGGCCTATCAGTGGGGCCTGGTCACGGAACTGGTCGAGACACCGGAAGAGGCGGCGCCGCGCGCGCGTGAACTGGCGGCACGGATCGCGGCGATGGCCCCGGGCGGCACGACGGGAACGAAGCGGACCTTCGCGCGCATCACCAACCTCCTTGCCGCGCAGGCGCTCGGCGCGGGCCTCGAATATGAAATGGAGGCGATGGCGAGCCCCGATTTGCCGGCCACGATCGAAAAGCTGCGTACGAAATAAAAACAGACGGCCGCCCCTGAAGACGGCTGCATCGAATAGCGGAGAGGCTCCAAGATGAATTACACCCATGTCCACACGCCGCTTAAGATCGGTCCGGCCACGATCAAGAACCGTATCTTCAGGCCGGCGCATGCGACGATCCTGGGCAAGGGCGCGATGAGCGACGCCCTGATCGCCTACCATGAAGCGCGGGCGCGGGGCGGGGCTGGCCTGTCGATCGTGGAAGTGGGCTCTGTCCATCCCACCAGTCCGCTGGCCATCGATCTGTGGAAGGCCGAACTGGAGCCGGGCTATCGCAAGCTGGGCGACATGGGCCGCAAATATGACATGAAGATTTTCCAGCAGCTCTGGCATGCGGGCCACCATGGGATGCCACGCGACGGCGGCCCGCCCTGGGGCGTCAGCGCCACGCCGAGCGTGGAGGTCGGCGTGGTGCCGGTCGAGATGACGAAATCGATGATCGCCGAGATCATCGAGGCCTATGCCATCGCCGCCCGCCGGATGGAGGCCTGGGGGCTGGACGGTGTCGACGTCCATTGCGCGCACGGTTATCTCCCGGGCCAATTCCTGTCGGCCAACACCAATCTTCGCACCGACGAATATGGCGGCGCGACGATCGAGGAGCGCGCGCGCTTCGTCATTGAGCTGATGGATGCGGTACGCGTCGCGGTGTCGCGCGATTTCGTTGTCGGTGTCCGCCTGGCGCCTGACTTGACTATCGGCGGCGTCGACGAGGAGCAGAACCTCGCCATCGCGCATATTCTCGAAACACGAGGTCTGACGGACTATATCAACGTCTCGGTCGGAAATTATAACAGCTATACCAAGATGGTGGGCGGCATGCACGAACCCGTCGGCTATGAGCTGCCGACCAGCGTTCCGATCACCCGCAAAGTCAATCTTCCCACGATGGTCGTCGGGCGCTTCCGCACCCTGGAGGAATGCGATCAGGTGATCCGCGCTGGGGACGCCGACATGGTCGGCCTGGTACGGGCCATGATCGCCGATCCCGATCTGGTCAACAAGAGCCTGGCCGGCATGGCTGATCAGGTGCGCCCCTGCATCGGCTGCAATCAGGCCTGCGTCGCGCAGGTGGCGACCGAACATGGCCATCTCGAATGCACGGTCAATCCGGGCAACGGGCACGAACTCTACCGAGGCGACGCCCTGTTGACCCCGGCAACCGAGGCTAAGGACGTGCTGGTCGTCGGCGGCGGCCCCGCCGGGCTGGAGGCCGCCCGGGTGGCGTCCCTGCGCGGTCACAAGGTCACGCTCGTCGAGGCCAGCCCGGTACTGGGGGGAAGCCTGCGCGCGGCGGCCAGGGCACCGACACGGCACGGCATGATCGATATCGCGACCTGGCTGGAGGCGGAGGTGTTCCGCCTTGGCGTCGACGTCCAGCTGTCGACCTATATGGACGTGGAGGATGTGACCAACAGCGGCGCGCAGGCCGTGATCGTCGCGACGGGTTCCTTCCCCCGGATGGACGGCGTGCAACATTCCCACCCCGGCCAGCCGATCCGCAATTTCCATCGGCGCAATGTCATCTCGGCCTTCGACCTGTTCATGCAGCCGCCTGCGGATCTGGGCACGACCGCTGTCGTCATCGACGATGTCGGCCATTACGAAGGCCTTGCCGCGGCCGAGCAGCTGATCGCCGCCGGCCTGTCCGTCACCTATGTTACGCGGCTGCGTATGTTCGCGCCGCTGGCGCAAGGTCCGCTGATGGTCGAACCTTTCCTCACCCGCATGCGCGGCAAGCCGTTCGACTATCTGATCCGGCACCGCGCGGTCGAGTTCACCGACAACGCGGTGGTGGTCAGCCCGACCCATTTCACCGACGATGCGGATGTGCGGCATATCCCCGCCGATACCGTGGTCTTCGTTTCCGCTAACGAACCAAATCGCGACCTCTACGCGGCGATCACCGACCGCAACGCCGACGTGCGTGTGATCGGTGACGCGAATTCGCCGCGCTTCCTCCAAACCGCCATCCGCGAAGGCCATCTGGCCGGCGCTTCAATTTAAGGGTCTGACCTCATGGGAATACTTGACGGAAAAGTGGCGATCGTCCTGGGTGCCTCCGCGCCCGGCGGCTCGGGCGCGGCTATCGCGCGCCGTTATGCCGAAGAAGGCGCCCGACTGCTGGTCGGCGCGCGTAGCGAAGGTCCGTTGCAGGATCTGGCCCGGGAAACGGGCGGCATCGCGATGCGGTGCGACGTTGCAAAGGAAGAGGATGTCGCAGCCTTCGTCGCCAAGGCCGTGGAATCCTATGGACGTCTCGATGTCGCGGTCAATGCCGC
This sequence comes from Sphingobium sp. R-21, assembly GCF_049913335.1. Taxonomy (NCBI): domain Bacteria; kingdom Pseudomonadati; phylum Pseudomonadota; class Alphaproteobacteria; order Sphingomonadales; family Sphingobiaceae; genus Sphingobium; species Sphingobium sp. R-21. Next base: position 35,594 of record NZ_CP184376.1, read on the forward strand.
CGGCCTGCCCATGGGCGGCACCATCTCCAAAGCGCCGATCGACGATGCGCGCGCCGCGATGGAAGTCAATTATTTTGGCTGCCTGCACTTCATCCGCCACAGCGCCCGGGCGATGAAGGAAGGCGGGTCCATCATCCTCTTCTCGTCGATGTCGGCCGCTCAACCCATGGAGTTCGTCTATTCCTACGGTTGCGCCAAGGCGGCCACCGACTGCCTCGTGCGTTATGCCGCGATCGAGTATGGGCGCAAAGGCATCAAGGTCAATTCCATCCTGCCCGGGCCGATCCGCAGCGACATGGCTTCCGGTCTCTGGGAAGTGGAGGGGATGGAAGCGGTGTACACGCGCGAAATCCCGCTGCGGCGGATCGGCGAGACCGCCGACTATGCGGATGCCGCGCTGTGGCTGGCCGGACCGTCTTTCGTGAGCGGCCTCAACCTCCCCGTCAGCGGCGGCAATCATCTGACGCGGATGCCTTACCTCAACGAACGGCCGGACATGACCGGCCCTGATAACACGAACGGCTCTTGATCGACAGACAGGGACATACGGGAATGACGACGGGTTCGGGCGTTCTGGAACTTGCGGGCAAGCGCGCGCTCGTGGTGGGCGGCTCCAGCGGTATCGGCAACGGCATCGCGCAGCTTTTCCGTGCGCAGGGTGCTATGGTGCGGGTCTGGGGCACCCGCGCATCGGCTGCGGATTATGCGGGCGACAAAGGGTCGGACCTGTCGGGTCTGGATTATGAACAGGTCGATGTATCCGACCCGGATGCGATCGAGGGGGCGGCCGCTTTCCCCGAAGGCCTCGACATTCTCGTCCTCGCCCAGGGCGCGGTCGTCTACCGCCGCAAGGAATATGATATCGACACGTTCCGGCGGGTGGTCGACATCAACCTGGTCAGCGTCATGCACTGCTGCACGCGCTTCTACCCTGCAATCCGCGAGCGCAAGGGGTCGGTCATCGTCATCAGTTCGATCGGGGCGTACAAGTCCGTGGTCGGAAACCCGGCCTACGCGGCGTCGAAAGCAGGCGTGGTCGGCCTCACCCGCACGCTGGGGGACGCCTGGGCGCGGGAAGGCGTGCGGGTGAACGGCATCGCGCCGGGCATGATCGCCACCAAGATGACGGCGGTGACGACCGACCACCCCGACCGGTTGCAAGCCGCGCTCGACACGATTTCGCTCGGCCGCCTGGGCCTGCCGGAGGATGTCGCGTCGACGGCGCTCTTTCTCGTGTCGCCGCTGGCCAGCTACATCACGGGGCAGACCTTGGTCGTGGATGGCGGGCGCAGCTTGTGATCGGGGCGGCATTCTTGCGCGAGTATCGAAGCCCCGCCCCCGCCACCCCTCGAAAAGGATATTAGCATGGTTCAGGAAATCCGCGAGACAGGCGCCCGCATGCTCGGCATCCACCATGTGGCGATGGCCACGACCGATCTGGACGCGACGATGCGTTTCTATAGCGAGACGTTCGACATGCGGCTGCTCGCCAGCGGCGAGTGGGACGACGTCCCAGAGTATGACGCGATGGTCGGCTTGCCGAAATCGGCCGCGCGGTTCGCGCTTCTGGGCAGCGCCAATCTCGCGTTGGAGCTTTTCCAATATCTGACGCCCGCGCCTGGCGCCGCCGAGACCGACAGGCCTGTGAACAAGCCGGGCATAACCCATCTCGGTTTCGCCGTGGCGGATCTCGACGCGGAATATGAACGGCTGAAGCGCGCGGGCGTGCGCTTCCACGCGCCGCCCATGACATCGTCCGGCGATAGGCCGATACGCGCCGTGTACGGGCGCGACCCGGAAGGCAATGTTTTCGAACTGCTGGAATTCGGGGGCGAAACCCCCTTCGACTACAAGCCCTCCTCGCCTGCTTGGCAGAGGACATAAGCGCGCGGCCCGTCGATCAGACCGCCGTCCCGATGCTATCGAAGGAAAATGCCATGTCTCGACTGAAGGGGAAATGCGCACTCGTTACCGGCGCGTCGCGCGGGATCGCCGAAGTCACGGAAGCGAATTTCGACCGCCTGTTCCAGACCAATGTCAGGGGCACATTCTTCGTCACCCAGCAAGCCCTGCCGCATCTGAGCGATGCCGGACGGGTCATCACGATCAGTTCGATGGTGTCGCTCGCCGCCTATCCCGGCTCGATCGCCTACGCCATGTCGAAGGCGGCGCTGATTTCCTTCACCCTCTCGCTCGCGGCCGGCCTGGCCGGGCGCGGCATCACGGTGAAGGCCGTCGCGCCGGGCGCGACGGCAACGGATTTCATCGCCCCGCTGCTGGCTGACGCCAAGGCGGCCGCCTTCTACGCCCGCGCCGCCGCGCTCGGCCGGATCGGCGAACCGGGGATGTCGCCGCCGTCGTCGCCTTTCTCGCGTCCGGCGATGGCGGCTGGATCACGGGCCAGGTCATCCAGGCGAGCGGCGGAATGCATCTCTGACGGACGATCGTCGCCCGACGCCGCAAGGACGTGGGGACACAATGACGATGTACCCCCGAGGGACGGCCGCGATGGCGGAAGCAGGAGAGCAGGATATGACGACCACGGCGCAATCCACGAGCAGCGACGGCACGACCCGCGAGGCCGTCTCCTTTTGCCGGATTTGTTCGGGCGGATGCGGCGTCGTGATGACGATCGACCCGGACGACCGGATCACCGGCGTTCGTGGCGACAAGCAGAACCCCCTCACGCGCGGCTATGCGTGCTTCAAGGGCCTACAGCCCGAACATTCGCATCATGGCCCCCGGCGTCTTCTGCGCCCCCGCAAGCGGATGGCGGACGGCTCCTATGTCGAACTCTCGTCCGAGCAGGCGCTTGACGAGATCGCCCGGAAGCTCGGCCCCATCCTCGACCGGCATGGCAAGGACGCGATGGCGATCTTCCTCGGCAATGGCGGCATGTTCAACATCGCCGGTTTCTACATGCTGCCGGCTTTCCTGGCTGCCTTTGGTTCCGACCAGTATTTCTCCACGCTGACCATCGACCAGTCGGGCAAGGTCGTGACGATGGGGCGGCTCGGCGCATGGGGGGCGGGCTATCCCCATCTGGACGACATGGACGTCGCCATGTTCTTCGGCGCCAACCCGCTGGTCAGTCACGCATCGCTCGGCTTTCTTCAGGAAGATCCGGTACGCCAGCTCAAGCGCGCCCGGGAACGCGGGCTGAAGATCATCACGATCGATCCGCGTAGGACCGAAACGGGCCAGTTCGCGGATATCGCGCTTCAGCCCTACCCCGGTCAGGACGCGGCGATCGCCGGAGGACTGATCCGCTTGATCCTGGAGGAGGGCTGGGAAGACAAGGGCTTCTGCGAACGATGGGTGGGCGCAGAGCGGATGGCCGCGCTGAGTGAGGCGGTCGAGCCATTAAGGCCGAACTATGTCGAAGGACGCGCGGGGCTCAAACCGGGTTCGCTGCGCCGCGTGGCGGAGATGTTCGCGCGCGATGCCCGCAGCGGCTGCGTTACGTCCGCCACGGGGCCGTCGATGGCGCCCTATTCCAACCTTGCCTTCCAGCTGATCGAGACGCTGAACGTGATCTGCGGGCGCTACCTGCGCGAAGGACAGAGAGTGCATCAAGTCAACGGCATGGGTCCCAATGGCCCGCTGAAGGCCCAGGCCCTTTCCCCTTCCCGCTTCTGGGAAGCCTCGGGCGAAAGCCGCATAAGGGGCGCACGCAAACTGTTTCAGGACCGCTGCACGGCCACGCTGGCCGACGAAATCCTCACGCCGGGCGAAGGGCAGGTCCGCGCGCTCATCGTCGACGGCGGCGATCCCGTGACATCATGGCCCGACCAGCAGAAGACGGTCCGGGCGCTGGCCTCGCTCGACCTTCTGGTTTGCGTCGATCCCTGGCCCACGCCCACCACCGGTTTTGCCCACTACATCCTGCCTCCGGTGATGCAGTATGAACGCGCCGACCTGCCCATGTACCTCCCCGGTTTCGCCAACTGGGCCGGTGCATGGTCGCAATATACCCCGCCGATCATCTCGCGGCCGCAAGGATCTGATCTGGTCGAGGACTGGTATGTGTTCTGGGATCTCGCCCGGCGGCTGGGTCGCACGATCACCTATAATGGCGTGCGGCCGCTGAACATGGAGACGCCGCCCACCACCGACGAACTGCTGGACCTTGTCCTCCATGGCGCGCCGCACAGTCTCGACGCGCTCAAGGCCAATCCCCACGGCTTCCATGCCGACATTGAACAGGAGACGGTGCTCCCGGCCGATCCCGACTCCGCCGGCTTCTTCGAACCGATGCCACCCGACGTGGCCGCCGAATTGCGCCGGTTCCTGGACGAAGGGGGCGCGCCCGGCGCGTGGCGGCGGGACGGTCGGACCTTCACCCATCTGCTGTCGACGCGGCGCATGCGCGACCTGTTCAATTCGAATGGCCGTTTCGTGTCCACGGTCCGCAAACGCACGCCTTACAATCCTGCCTTCCTCCACCCCGACGAATTTGCGCCGCTCGGCCTTTCCCCTGGTGACAAGGTGGAGATCGAATCCGCGCACGGCCGTGTCATTGCAATCGTCGAGACGGACGCGGAATTGCGCCGGGGCGTGATCGCGCTCGCGCATGGCTGGGGCGACGCTCCCTGCAGCAACGCGGGCGTCGAACAGATCGGAACGCCGGTCAATCGCCTGATCGACACCGATCACAACCATGAGGCGGTGAACGCAATGCCGCACATGTCGGCGGTTCCGGTCAATATCACGCCCATATGCTGACGAGGGATGTCTCAGCCGCTGCTCGCGACGCCTAGATCGTGGGAGCCGAAATCCGGGCGGGCATCATCGTGACGGCATTGTCGATCACGAACTCCCCCGCTGTTACGTAACGCGACTCGGGCGAAGCGAGATAGAGAACCATTTCGGCCACGTCCCTTGCCGAACCGAACGCGCCGTTGGGCAGCGGCTTCCAGCTATGCTCGCGCCGCTCTACCTGCTCGGGCGTCGCGGTTTCGCCATGCAGGTTGGTATGAATATGGCCGGGAAGGACCGCGTTGCACCGGATGCCATAATTTCGTTCCAGGCAATGGGTCGCGATCGCCTTGGTCATCGACCGCACGGCGCCCTTGGCCGCGCTGTAGGCGAGCACTGCGGAAAATCCCTGCAAGGCGGCCGTGGACGAGATGTTGACGATCGAGCCGCCGCCTTGACGCGCCATCAGCGGCATGGCGTGCTTGCAGCCCAGAAAAACGCCCTCCGACATGACCGCGTTCTGAAGGCGGAAATCGTCCAGCGTGCAGCTTTCGATCGTTCCGGCTCGCAGGAGCCCCGCATTGTTCACCAGGATGTCGAGGCGGCCGGCCACGCTTTCGACCGCGCTCATCAACCCGGCCCAATCGTCTTCGCGGCGCACATCCAATATCCTGGCTTGGGCCGAGGGGCCGATCATGTCGGCCGCTGCCCGGGCGCCCGGCGCGTCGATGTCGGTGACGAACACGGTCGCGCCTTCTTCGGAAAGCCGCATGGCGGTGGCCAGGCCCAATCCTGAAGCCGCGCCGGTCACGACGGCCACCAGGCCGGCTACCCTTCCCTCGATGCTCATCCCCGTTGGTCTCCTGCTTTTCGAAAGCCGACATGCCACCGGTCGGTCGGCGACGAGGATTAGCGCAAAAATCAACGCCCGCTCCAGGCATTGCGTAATCGGGCAGTGAAGGTCAGGATCATTGCAGGTCGGGTCAATCAGGCCCGCAGGGAGTACCTCGCGCAGTCCGACAAGCCCTTCACCATCGGCGCCATCTATCGGCTGATGACCACCGGGGACACACGCGGTTATTTCCGTAGCGCGCTCGATGATCCCACGCTGCGGCTATCAACCGGATGCCGCAATGCGCTTGCCGATTTTACCTCGGGCGCAGAGAATACCTTCGCCGGCATTGTCCAGACGGTGACCTCCAAGCTCAGCCTTTGGCGTGATCCGCCCGCAGGCGGTCCAAGACCGAAAACAGCCGCCGCAGCGAACCACAAACCAGGTGCGGGATAGCAAGGAGAAGCCGGACCAGAGCCTCGACCTGGCCGAACGATTCCGGCGGCAATCCCACGCAGAAAACGCCAAGGATCCTGCGCTTCGGCGCGCGCAGAGCCATGTGGCCCACGCCCTGGTCATCGCGGCGGGCAAGTTCCCGCAGGATGAGGATCGGCAGCGCGGGTTTGTCGACAGGCGCAAGGAAGAGGTGGCGGTCAGGATCGAGAAAGGGGAGCAGATCGCTGGCGTGCAGGTGCGGCAGCAGCAGAATGAGCGCATTCGCTCCATGGAGCAAAATCAGATTCTTCAGCGAAATAGATCGCCCATCCGTTGACACCACCCGTCACGCATCCGACCGGTGAACGGTCGCAATGCAAGAAACGGGGTTGGCCGGAATGTTCTGGTTCTCAAGCGACGGACGAATGCGCATTTGGGTCGATAAGTGGATTGGGGTTCTCGGTCGGCGTCATAGCCTCGGTGAGTTCACCGGGGCTTTTCGCTTTCTTGGGGAGGGAACATTTTCAATCCCAATTTGCCCTGCCCTTCTTTGGTTTTAGTTCCGCCCTCCAGCGCAGAAAAATTTCTGCTTCAAAGATCAAGGCTCAGCTCTCTGGTCAGGTTGGAGCATGCTCATACCTTTTGGTCTTGCGATAAGGTCGCGTGCCGGGGGCGAACCGATATCCCGGACAAAGCGGACATTCTGGACAAACCGGACCGCTGGCCTTATATCGATAGACGAAGGAGTGACTGTCGTGCAGGCGCAATTGCATAGTACCGATACCCGCGCTGGCGTCCGCCAGCTCGTGGCGACCGAGGTCAATGAACTGCTGACGCGGCAACCGGGCCTCGCTAAGGCCGTGGCAGCCAACACAGCTCAGATTGTGGCGGCGGTCGCAGCGGCCGTCGTATCCCTATCGCCCGCTCAGCAGAAGCGACTGAAAGGCAAGAGTGCTGATGTCGCAGATCTGATTGCAGCGTTCGCGCGGGACGACAAGCCCCTGGAACGGATCGTCATTCCTGAACCCACCGAAGTCGAAACCGGCAAGGGCAGCGGTTTGGGTGAATTGATCGATAGTGAGGAAGGCAGTCGTCGGCTGTCCGCCTATGCGACCCAAGTTCCGCTTGAGGAATGGGCCGGACCTGTCGCTGGGTCAAGCACGCTCCACGAACGCGGCATCGCACGTTCGACACTTCACGATTGGCAGAAGCGCGGCGAGGTGATCGCGCTGCTCGCTGGGGCGCGCAAACACGCCTTCCCACTCGAGCAGTTCGTGGACAACCGGCCAATCATCGGCGTGGCGGATGTTCTCGAGATTGTCGGCAATCCGCGTCGTGCCTGGCTTTGGCTGGTCCAGCCCAGTCCGCTTCTCGGCAATAAGCGCCCGATCGACCTGCTTAAGCAGGACCGCAAGGAGGCGGTGGTGGAAGCCGCGCGCACGGTCTTCGAATATCCGTGACGTTCGACCCTGCGATATTGCGAGCGCTTGCCGTCGGCATTGATGTGACCAGCTATCTGCGAATCATCGAAGCACGCCATAGTGGCACACCGATGGGGATGGGCTATGGCAAAACGCGCTTTGCCAGCCCTTCCGACAGCTTTACCATCCTGTACGCGGCGCAGAATCTTGCCACCGCGTTGGCCGAGAAGGTGATCCGCGACCGGTTCCAGGGCAGAAGGGACCGCGTGCTGCTCCAGGCTGATATCGAGGAACTGGCGGTCGCAAGCCTGAGCGCCCGGAGTCCGCTCAAATTGCTGGATCTTCGCACCAGCGGCGCGAGCCGGCTGGGCATTCCAACTGATGCTGTGCGCGGGCGGGCGCAACAGGCCGGACGCAGATTCAGCCAGCAACTCTATGATAAGACGGATTTCGACGGCATCGTCTACATGTCGCGCATCACCAACGCCGAATGTGTCGCGGTCTACGATCATGCTGTCACCGCCAAGCTCTATCCGGCTTGCCCCACCGAAAATTTGACGCGCATTGGTGATCTCGTACCTGTCCTGGCATCCCTGAATGTCGAACTCAGACTATAAGCGGCGCAAACGAACAGCCTGAGAGCACTGGCCTAGCGATTCTCACCCTTGACGAATCTCGCCGACGAATGGAACATAAAGGGAACATTTGAGTCGATATGTTCCATGGCCTGCCCCGCTTCCAACCCTGATCGGCCCCGCGCCGCACCTCTTGCCGCCCTGCTCGCCGAGCTTGGGCAGGCCCGCGCCAAGCGTGGCCCCGCCCTGCCCTTTGGCGTTGACGCGCTCGACGGATGCCTTGCCGATGGCGGACTGGACGGGGGTGCATTACATGAAATTGCCGCCGCTTCCGCAACGCTGAACGATGATGCTGCCGCAACACTGTTCGCGGCCGGCATCGCCGCCCGCTTCGCGTCTCAGCCCGGCTTTACCGTCTTCTGGGCACTCACCAAGTTCGACCTCTATGCGCCAGGGCTGGAGCAGGTCGGGCTAGGCCCGGAGCAGCTTCTCTATGCGCAGGGCACGAGAGACAGCACCGTCCTTGCCATGGCCGAAGATGCTCTGCGCGATGGATCGCTCGCCTGCGTCATCGCGGAGGTCAAATCGGCCGACCAAACTGCGACCCGTCGGCTCCAGCTAGCCGCTTCCGACGGCAAAACACCAATGCTGCTGTACCGCCGCCACCGTGTCCGCGAACGTTGCCCATTGGGCGGCCTTTCATCAGCCATGACCCGCTGGCGGATCGGCTGCCTGCCCTCGGCGCGCCTTCCCCATCCCGGGGTCGGACGCGCCCGCTGGTCGGTCGAGCTTGTTCGGCAGCGTAACGGCAATCCCTTCTCCCTCGAACTGGACGCGTGCGATGATCAGGGTCGCCTCGCTCTATCTGCCGCAGCTCCCCATAGAGCGCTTGCGGCGGCTGGGCCGGTCAGCCGCGCGGCCTAAGCCCGCTGGCCTGTCGATCCGCCGCCGCTTTGCCGAGCCGATCGACGATAATCCGGGAGCCTGTTCGGTGTCGAAGGCAAGCGGTTGGCGGCCCGGCGCGCGCTGGGCGCGGGATGATGGGCAGCGTCCAGACCAGAGCGCAATCGACGCATTGCCCGCGCACCAACGTCCGACCATGCGCGAGATGGGACGCCGCAGTGAATCGGCCGAGCATCCCTTCAAGGCCATGCCGGTGGACGAAGCCGGGGCTAGCACCCCGTCTGCTCCGGCCCTCACATGGACGACCCTCTGGGGACGGCCGACCATTCTGATCGCGCGGACAGGTCAACGCGATGTAGTGACCGCCGTCTGCCCGGTGGCGCTGGAGCTTGGGCTGCATCCCGGCATGGCCGCCGCTCACGCCCGTGCGCTGGTTACTGATCTCGACGTACGCGGTGCGGATCCCGACGCCGATCGCGCCTGGCTCGAACGCTTGGCTAACCATGCCGTTGGCCACTGGACGCCAACGGCGTGCGTGGCCGGCCCTGACGGACTTTGGCTCGATCTCACCGGCACGACCCACCTCTTTGGCGGCGAGCCGCGCTTCTGCCGCCGGCTGCTGCGGTTCCTGGAACGCTTGGGCTTCACCGCCAGCATGGCCATTGCCGGTACGCCTGGCGCCGCCCATGCACTGGCGCGCTATAGCGGCGCGGCTATCACCTTGCTGCCGTCCGGCACAGAGACCCAGGCGATCGCCGATCTACCATTAGCCGCCTTGCGCCTCGAACCCGAGGCGCTGCTATCGGCTGCGCGCTTTGGCATAGAGCGTATCGGCGACCTCTACCCCATGCCGCGCGGGCCACTGGCCAAGCGCCTAGGACTCGCCACCGTCCGGCGGCTCGACCAGGCTCGCGGCATGGTGGCGGAACCGATCGTCCCGGTCGTGCCGTTCGAGTCGCCGCGGGTGGAGCGGCGATTGCTCGAACCCATCGGCACGCCGAAGCCATTAGTCAGGTGATCGGCGATCTCGTCGATGATCTGGTCATCATCCTGCAGGAGCGCGGCGTGGGGCTGCGCACGGCGCATCTCACCTGCCTGATCGTCGATGGTACGGAGCAACGGATCGCGATCGGCACCGCGCGTGCCACGCGCGAACCCAGACATGTGAAACGGATGCTCGCCATGCGGGTCGAGAAAATCGATCCCGGCCTTGGCATCGAAGCGATGGCGCTCAGCACGCCCAGAGTCGAGGAGTTGAAGGCGCAGACGCTGGAAGCCGGGCTGGGGGCCAGCGATCGCCCCCCCGACATTGCGCCACTGGTCGACCAACTTGCGGGGCGGATCGAACCCGAGGTCCCGTTCCGTCTTTCCTCTCATGAAAGCGATGTGCCCGAGCGCGCGGTCAGGCGGATCGAGCCTTTGGCAAAGCCGCTTGGTTGGCCGACTTGGAAGCGGCCGGTACGGATGCTCAGGCGACCAGAACTTCTCTCCCATGTGGTCGCTCTGCTCCCCGATCATCCGCCCCGCCGCTTCACCTGGCGTCGGACCGACTATCGCGTCGTCGCGGGCGACGGCCCGGAACGCATCCATGGCGAATGGTGGCGGAGCGCCCGTGAGATGTGGGCGGTTCGGGACTATTTCCGCGTGGAGGCCGCTGGGGGTGAGCGGTTCTGGATCTTCCGCCGGGGCGACGGTGTCGATGCGCCGACCGGGGATCTGAGCTGGTACATGCATGGGCTGTTCGGCTGATGCCCCGTTATGTCGAACTTCAGGTGACAAGCCATTTCTCGTTCCTGCGCGGCGCGTCCTCTCCCGAGCAGCTCTTCTCCGCTGCCGCGTTGCTTGATCACAAGGCGCTCGGCCTTGCCGATTGGGGCAGTGTCGCGGGCGTGGTGCGGGGATGGGATGCACAAAAGGCAACCGGCGTGCGGATGGTCCCCGGCGCTCGCGTCGATCTCACGGACGGCCGCGCCCTGCTGCTTTATCCGACCGACCGTCCCGCTTGGGGCAAGCTGACGCGGCTGCTCTCGGTCGGCAAGGCGCGTGGCGGCAAGGGCCGCTGCCTGCTAGACTGGGCCGATGTGGCAAACCATGCCGAGGGCATGATCGCCATACTGGTCCCAGACCTGCCCGATAGCGAGACGCTCGCCGACCTCTCGGATCTTTGGAGCGTCTTCGGCGACCGGGCCTATATGGCGCTGTCGCTGCGCCGCCGCCCTGATGATGCAGCGCGCCTGCATGAACTTGACGCGATGGCGCGGACGGCGCGCGTTCGCAGCGTCGCGACCGGCGACATTCTCTATCACAGCCCAGAGGCTCGCCCGCTCCAGGATGTTATGACTGCCATTCGCGAGCGGACCACGATCGACGGCCTGGGGTTCAAGCGCGAGCGCTATATGGACCGCGATCTCAAAAGCCCGGAGGAGATGGAGCGGCGGTTCACCGCCTTTCCCGATGCGATCGAGGCCAGCGCGGAGATTGCCGACCAATGCCGGTTCGATCTGGGCGAGATCCAGTATCAATATCCCTATGAGCAGGTGATGGAGGGGCGCACGGCGCAGCAGGCGTTGGCGGCGCTGACAGAGGCAGCCACCGCCCGGATGTTCCCCGCCGGTCTTCCACCTGCTTACGCCAAACAGCTCGACCATGAGCTGCGCCTTATCAACCAGCTCGGTTACGCCCCCTATTTTCTGACGGTCAATTCGATCGTCGCCGAGAGCCGCCGGCGCGGCATCCTTTGTCAGGGTCGCGGATCGGCGGCGAACAGCTGCGTCTGCTATATGCTCGGCATCACCTCGATCGATCCGATCAAGCATGAGCTGCTGTTCGAGCGCTTTGTTTCTGGCGAGCGGAAGGAGCCGCCCGATATCGACGTCGATTTCGAGCATGAGCGGCGCGAGGAGATCATCCAATGGATCTATGAGACCTATGGCCGCACCCGCTCGGCGCTGACGGCAGTCGTGACCCGCTACCGTACGCGCGGCGCGGTGGCGGAAGTGGGCAAGGCGCTGGGACTGCCGCGCGACCTCACCAAGATGTTGACCGGGCTGGTCTGGGGCTGGTCAATGGACGGGATCACCGACGAGCAGATCGAGAGCCTCAACCTCAATGCCGAGGATCATCGGCTGAAACTTACGCTGGAACTGTCGCGCCAGTTGATCGGCACGCCGCGCCATCTCTCGCAGCATCCCGGCGGCTTCGTGCTGACGCAGGACCGTCTCGACGATCTGGTCCCGATAGAGCCGGCGCGAATGGAGGATCGGCAGATCATCGAATGGGACAAGGATGATATCGACGCGCTGAAATTCATGAAGGTCGATGTGCTGGGTCTTGGCATGCTGGGCTGCATGAACCGCGCCTTCAACCTGCTGGAGGAGCATAAGGGGATCAGGGTCGGCATGGCCGATCTCCAGCATGACGATCCCGCCGTCTATGCGATGATCCAGCGCGCCGACACGCTCGGCGTCTTCCAGATCGAGAGCCGGGCGCAAATGTCGATGCTGCCCCGGATCAAGCCCAACAGATTTTATGATCTGGTGATCGAGGTGGCGATCGTCCGGCCCGGCCCCATCCAGGGTGATATGGTCCATCCCTATCTGCGAAGGCGTGAGGGCAAGGAAAAGCCGGAATATCCCAAGCCCGAACTGAGGGCCGTGCTCGAGAAGACGCTGGGTGTGCCGCTGTTCCAGGAGCAAGCGATGAAGGTCGCGATCGTCGGCGCGGGGTTCACGCCCGCCGAAGCCGACCAGCTCCGCCGCGCCATGGCGACATTCAAGCTGACCGGCGGGGTCAGCCATTTCTACGACAAGCTGGTGAACGGCATGATCGCTCGCGGATATCCCAAAGATTTCGCCGAGCGCACCTTCAAGCAGATCGAGGGGTTCGGCAGCTACGGCTTTCCCGAAAGCCATGCGGCGAGCTTCGCCAAGATCGCCTATGCCTCCTGCTGGATGAAGCATCATCATCCCGACGTATTCTGCGCGGCGCTGCTCAACGCCCAGCCCATGGGCTTCTATGCCCCGGCCCAGATCGTTCGCGATGCCCGCAATCATAGCGTCGAGGTTCGGCCGGTTTCAATCAACCACAGCCATTGGGACTGTACGCTTGAACCGGCCCGTGGAAAGTACAAAGCCGTGCGGCTGGGATTTCGGCAGGTGCGCGGCCTCGCCAATATTCATGGCGCGGCAATCGTCGGCGCACGCGGACCGGCCCCGTTCGAGAGCGTCGAGGAAGTCTGGCGGCGCGCGGGCGTGCCGCGCGCCGCGATCGAGCGGCTGGCGGAGGCCGATGCCCTTTCCTGCATTGCGCAGGATCGGCGGCAGGGCCTCTGGAAGGTCAAGGCCTTCCCCTCTTTTCCGCCGCTGATCAACGGGAGGGGAAGTTCTCCCCCGAAGGTCAGGAGGCGAACGTCACGCTGCGGCCGATGACCGAGGGGCGTGAGGTGGTGGAGGATTATCGCTCGCTCCAGCTGTCGCTGCGCAACCATCCCCTCAGTTTCCTGCGGCCCCAGCTCCACGAGATGCAGATCGTGCGCTGCGCGGATCTTCGATCGATCCGCGACGGGCGCAATGTCGAAGTGGCCGGCGTCATCCTCGTGCGACAGCGGCCGGGTTCGGCCAAGGGCGTGCTGTTCGTCACCATCGAGGACGAAACCGGCGTCGCGAACGGCATTCTTTGGCCTAACAAGTTCGAGATCTATCGCCGACAGGTCATGTCCGCCTCCATGATCGCGATGCGCGGCCGCCTGCAGAAGGAAGGCGAGATCATCCATATCATCTGCGACCGGATCACCGATCATGATGACATGCTGCGGTCGATCGGGCGCATGGATTTTGCAGTCCCACCGGGACGCGGTGACGGCGCCAGCCATGGCGGCGGTCCTGATCCACGCGATGCTGGTTTTCGCAATAGGCGCACTTTTACACCGCCGCCTTTTCCCGCGCACGATACCCAAGAAGATGTGGTGCCGATCCGCAGCCACGACTTTCATTAACCGACAGCCGGCGAGTGGAGCGCCCTATGCGTTGCAGATATCTTCCCCTTGGCATCGTTCGCCATTTGTTCTAATGTCATTCAATCGCACGCTCATCCGACGACAAGATTCCTTGGATCCGCTTCTATGTCGAGACTGCATTGCATGGCTGCGGGCCTCACCGAGGTCGCGCAGCATCTCCAGGCCGAAATGCCGGCACCCATCGAGCTTCCGCCCGAAACGACTGAAGGGGCGCTCGGCCTTATTCTGTTCAAGAATAGAGACCGCCGCATCCTGCGTGCCGTGACCTGGGGATTCCAGCGATTGACCCGCGAGATGCGTGAGCGTGGCGACGAGCCAACCCGCATAGGCCTTGTTGCCGATCTCACCAATCCCATGTGGGACCAGATGGTGGCCGATCCCCGCTACCGGTGCCTCATCATCCTCACTCATTTCGCCAACCCCGACGGCGTGCCGGGCGCTCGAACCCGCACCTGGTTTTCGCTCAAGCGCGATCCGTTCATGGCATGGGCCGGCTTCTGCCGGAACATGCCAGGCCAAGGCCCCGTTTATGCCGGCATGACTATGGACGCCAATGACGCGGTGCAGCCGACCAATGACCGCATGCCGGTCCTGCTCGACCCACATCACTATGACAGCTGGCTTCATGGCTCGATCGAAACCGTGATCGGGTTCCAGTTCGGCAAGCCTATTCCCGTCGAGCGCTTCCGCGTGGAGAAGACCGAAGATCTGTGGAACAGCGGCAAGCGCTCGCCATCGGCGGACAAGCAGCTCGCGCTCATCTGAGATGAGCCGGGCCGCCCAGCAGATCGACCTCTTCGCCCCGCCGCTGATTGCGGGCCTGCGCTATGAGACCGGCTTTCTAACCGCCGCGGAAGAAGCGGAGCTCATCACCCGGATCGATGCGGCGCCGCTCGCCCCGTTCCGGTTTCAACAATGGACTGGCAAGCGCCTCACCCACAGCTATGGCTGGAGCTATGATTTCGAGCGGGGCAGCTTTGGTCCGGCGGATCCCCTGCCCGGCTGGCTGCTGCCGGTGCGCGATCGCGCCGCACGCTTCGCTGGGTTGCTGCCCGACGCACTCGTCCAGGCCTTGCTCACCCGCTATGATCCGGGCGCCGGCATCGGCTGGCACAAGGACCGCCCGGTGTTCGAGCATGTCGTCGGCATTTCGCTGGGGGGACTGGCTCCCATGCGCTTCCGGCGCCGCACGGCGACCGGGTTCGAGCGCCGCACGGTGTCGCTGGAGCCGCGCTCCCTCTATCACCTGACGGGCGAAGCGCGGCATGGCTGGGAACATAGCATCGCCGAGCAGGATGAGCCGCGCTGGTCGATCACCTTTCGCAGCCTTAAACCGGCCTGATGTCGGCCGGCCGTCCAGCGCCCAAATATCCTGTCACGCCTAACGGCCGCTATTTCGTCGTGCGTGGCGCCATATGCGCCCTGCCTTTCAGGCATCCTCTCCTAAAAACTCTGTATGGCCGGCCTTTTTTTTGGTTCAGTGCTCGCCTTCATGCTTTCGCACGGCGGCGCATGGGCCTGTCACTAAGCTCAATCCAGACCGGCGCATGATCGCTCGTCTTCTCCCATCCGCGCGGCGCTGTATCCACCTCGGCTGCGATCAGCCGCGCCTTCGCCTTTGCGTTCAGCAGCAGATGGTCGATCCGCAGGCCCGCATTGCGCTCGAAGGCAAAGCGCAGATATTTCCAGAAGGTGTAGATGGTTTCGTCCGGATGCAGATGCCGCAGCGCATCCGTCCAGCCCTGCTCGAGGAGGCGCTGATAGGCGGCGCGCACTTCGGGCGCAAAGAGAGCATCATCACGCCAGCGATCGGGCGCATAGACGTCGAGGTCTGTAGGCATGACATTATAATCGCCGGCCACCACCACCGGCGCGTCGAGATTGATGAGCGATGCCAGATGCGCGTGCAGCCGGTCGAACCAGCGGAGCTTGAAATCATATTTCGGACCAGGCCGGGGATTGCCATTGGGGAGGTAGAGCCCGGCGATCAGAACGCCGCCGACCGCCGCCTCAATATAGCGGCTCTGCTCGTCATGGGGATCACCCGGCAGACCGCGACGGGTCTCATGAATTTCGCCGACGCGGCTCAGGATGGCAACGCCGTTCCACCGGCTCTGGCCGTGCCAGACAGCATCATAGCCGGCATCGCGGATCGCAATCTCGGGAAATTTCTCCTGCGGGGCTTTGAGTTCCTGTAAGCAGACGATGTCGGGCTCGGCCTCATAGAGCCAACGCAGCAGCACCGGCAGACGTCCGTTCACCCCATTCACATTATAGGTCGCGATCTTCACAAGTCGGGAAGCTCCTGATCCGCCCGGCCCCAGCCGGCCAGCGCTTTGAGCTTCGCGCGCTTCAGAAGAACAGCGGCGTCGCCGACATGAAAGTGGCTGGGCTTGTCGATCGTCTCCATTTCCTTCCAGCTCAAGGGCACGGCCACGGGCGCACCCGGCCGCGCCCGCGCACTGTAGGGCATGACCGCGGTCGCACCGCGCTGGTTGCGCAAATAGTCGACAAAGATCCGACCCTTGCGCTGCGCCTTGGGGAGCGCGGCGGTGAAATGGTCGGGATCATTCTGCGCCACCGCCTGCGCGAGGCGATGCGCGAAATCCTTGACCTCTAACCATTCAGCGCGCGGCGTGAGCGGCGCGATTACATGCACGCCCTTGCCGCCGGTCAGCATGGGGAAGGTCTCAAGGCCGATGCCGGACAATATCTCGCGGAACTGGAAAGCGGCGGCGCGTACCGCCTCGAAGTCGAGGCCCTCGTCGGGATCGAGGTCAAAGACCAGCCGATCGGCCTTTTCCACATCCTCGATCCGCGCGCCCCAGCCATGAAATTCAATCGTGCCCATCTGCACGCAGGTCATGAGGCCGTCGGGGGTATCGACGTAAAGATAGGGTTCTTCATGCCCATCTTTCTCCACGATGCCGACATGTCTGACGGCATCGCCGAAACTTCCGGCATCATGTTTCTGAAAAAAGCATTTCTTCGCCCTGCCCTGCGGGCAGCGCACCAGACTGATCGGACGCGAGCCCATCCAGGGCAGCATCAGCGGCGCGATCGCCGCATAATAATCGGCAAGCTGCCCCTTGGTGATCTGACTTTCAGGGTAGATGACCCGCTCGCGGTTGCTGATCGGAACGGTGACGGGCGCGGCATCATGCTGCGGCTTCTCGACCACGACCGCTTCGGGCTTCTTGTCCTCCCGAAGGCCAAGATAGCTCGGATGGCGCAGCGTCCCCTCATTGGTCATTTCGGTGAAGGCAATTTCCGCGACCAACCTGGGCTTCAACCAATGGGCGCCCCTCACCTCCGCGCGCGGCGCCGTTACCGTCGCCGTCTTCACCTCCAGCGGCCTCATGATGTCCATGAGCCGGAATTGCTCGCTCGTATCGAAGCCAGTGCCGACCTTGCCGGCATAGCGGAGCGCGCCATCCTCATGCACGCCCAGGATCAGCGAACGAAAGCTGCGCGACTTGTCCGATGGCGTCCAGCCGACCACCACAAACTCCTGACGCTGGATGCATTTGATCTTGAGCCAGCTGCCGATGCGCGAACCCACATAGCGGCTGTCGACCCGCTTGGAGATGACGCCTTCAAGCTGCGCCGCGCAGAATTGATGCAGAAGCTTCTCGCCATTGCCGATAATATGATCGCTGTAGCGCAGCCGGGTCGAGCGCCTGGGCAGGATGGCCTGCAACTTCTTCTTCCGCTCCGTCAGCGGCAGCTGGCTTAGGTCCTCTCCGTTCAGTTCGAGGAGGTCGAAGGCGAAATAGTCGATGCTGTCCGGCGCGCCCTTCAGCGCTGCCTGCAGCGCCTGGAAGCGTGAGCGGCCCTCATCGTCCAGCACTACCGCCTCGCCATCGATGAGCGCGGAGGTGACCTTGAGCTTCGCGGCTGCCTCGACGAGGCCGGGAAAACGATCCGACCAGTCAAGGCCGGAGCGCGTAAAGGCCCGCGCTTTTCCGCCACCGATTGCCACCTCGACGCGGTAGCCGTCATATTTCATTTCGTGGAGCCACTGGTTGCCGGTCGGCACTGTGTCGACCAGCGTCGCGAGCTGCACGGGACGGAACGCGGGCATGGTGCCGACACGGTCGGCATCGGCCCTCCCACCGCCCTCTTTCCTGCCTGTCGTTCTGGTTCGCGTTGCCATGCCTCATCTCGCACGCTGCTCAACCTTACTACTCATCGCCTGATCGACTCGTTCCGTCTCAGTCGCGGTGCCCGAAGACAAGCCGACGCCTGAGCCGTGAAACGCTAGCCAGGATTCCGCGTTGAATCACGCAAGGATCATGAAGGAGAGAGGACATGGCTGACGACAAGACCACCCGTGGACCACAAGACCGTTCGCGCATCGCACTCGGTGAAGACTATGAAGTGCAATATTGGACCAACCGGTTCAATGTCAGCAAGGAACGACTGGAGGAGGCGGTCAAGGCGACCGGAAACAGCGTCGATGCGGTTGCCGCCTATTTGAACACATAGCCGCCTTTGACGGGGCGATCGGTGGTGCTACGCTGATAGGCCAGCCAAGGAGGATCGTCTCATTTGCAACCTCTTTACCGTGCGCAAAAGTGCCGCCGAGGTGGCCGCGCATTTCGGCGTGGCGGCGCCGGTCACTCAGTTCAATGCACCCGAAGAAGTTTATCCGGGCACGCCAGGCATGGTGGTGCGAGAGCAGGACGGAGCGCGTCTTCTCCAGAGCATGACGTGGGGCTGGCCTGTCCGCCTGAAGGGCATGAAGCCGGAGTCCAAGCCCAAGCCGGTCAACAATATCGCCGATCTGCGCAAGCCCTTCTGGATCGGGGCCGCGCGCAAGGCCGAATTTCGCTGCCTCATTCCCCTCACCCATTTCGCGGAAGCCGAAGGGAAGACGGGGGCCAAAACTCGGACCTGGTTCTCGCTGCACGACCGCCCGATCTTTGCCTGGGCAGGCCTTTGGCGCGACAGCGCGGAATGGGGCCCGGTATTCTCAGGAGCGATGACCGACTGCAATGAAGCCATCCGCCCGGTTCATGACCGGATGCCGGTTCTCCTTCATGAGGATGAATATGCACTTTGGCTCCATGGGGGGTTTTGACGACATCATCGGCTTTCAGGAGCGCTGCTTCCCCGATGAACAGATCTCCATGCAGCGAACAAGCGAGCCGTGGAACAAGCCTCGCTCTGCGCCCTCGGTCGCCGCGACGCTGTTGTGACGCCGGAACAGGAGCGATGGGCCGAAGCCCTTGCTATCGAGCGCCGTTTTGGCGAGCAGGCGACGGGGCATATTGCGGAGCGCGTCACTGCGCTGGCGGTGGCCGCAGATGATGCAGGCGTAGCCCGGTGGATCGCGATCGCCGATCGCTTCGACCAGCTTCGGGATCGCCCGGACGGGCTTCTCCAATGAGTGCGGCGGCGGAATCAGGACAAGGTAACACATGGCAAGCTCGGAATCTGTGGATGACCTTCTGGTGCAACCCCTCTTCATTGAAATGGTGAAGGCCATTTACGAAGCGGCGGCTGGGACGCAGCTACGGCAAGGGCATACCAATCTCGCCCTCGACGCGCTGAGCTTTGTCTGGGCCATGCTACAGGAGGCCGACCCGGATTACGCCGATGATGATAGCCTGAGCCTTGCGAGCGCGCGGGCCGGCGCCGACCAGCTGGCCTTCCTGACCTTTCTTCGCGATCATAGCCGCGAGACCGGCAAACATATGCTGGAGGGAATGGCAGCCAGCCAGGTGGCGCCGACGCAGCCAACCGAAGAAGAGGATTCCCAATTTTCCCGGCTCGTCCATGATCTCCAAATGGCGATCATCAATGCGAGCAATCCCAAAGATTTCCAAATGAGCGAACAAGGGGAGACCGGCGCCTTTGTCGCGCTCGATTTGCCCACGGCGGCGCAAGCCCTTGCCTATGTCACCGGGTCGTTCGCCGCCCAATCCGGTGACATCCCGTCCCTGAAGGCCCGCCGGCTCTTTGCTGACGCGCTGCGCGATAATTTCCTCAATGCCTTCAAGGAGGTCGAGCAGCAAATGGCCGCGCTCAAGGCCGTGCCGATGGGCCCCGGCAAGGATCGAACCACTCATTAAGTGCTGATCTGCGCCAGGCTGGACAGAATCAGACGGCTGCACCTAGACACTCGCCATGGCCCATGAACTCAGCCTTCTTGTCGTTGGCGCATTGCATCCCAATGCCGATGGATCGAACAGGCTGTTCGAAATACGGATGCTCAATCCAGGTGACCCCATTCGGTTGGAACTGGAGCCCACGAACAAGACTGATCCGAGCGCCGTATCGGTTAATTCGTCGCGCGGGTACCAGATCGGCTATCTGAGCGCGGATCGCTGTGGCTGGGTGGGTGGCAAGATCCGGCAGGGCCAGGATGTGCGTGCGATCTTTCAGCAGGCGACCAGAGATGGCGCGGTGATCCGCATCCACCTTGATGGGCAGGACCCCACCCTGCCCCCGCCGCCAGAGCCGGAGGCGCCAGAGCCGGGCGCGCCGCACTACGAGTGTGATCCGGATTCTGGATTTTGGCCCGACTATATTCCGCCAGAGGAATGCTGATCACTCAGTTGAGAGCCGGCGCGGCGAGTTAATTTGCGTAGAAGATCGTCACCATGGCGGCTGTGCCACGTTGCCCATCATTTACATGGCAGAATGAACCGTTTGGCACCACTTGCGATCGCGCCTCCAGCGGAACCGTTCTGCTAGGGTTCCGGCAATTCCCCCAGATCTAATTTCGACCAAAGTGAGACTTTCGCGGCTTTGCTACTTGATCCGCAACCGGACATTCCATCGCACCGCGATTTCCTACAGCTAGTTGCGACGTCCAATCTTTTTGGAGGTGCTTTAGGGTGCGATGGAACCGAGGATGTTCGATGCGCTTCGCCCGATGCGCCTCGTAGCTCCGCCCCACGCGTCACCGGCGTTTCCTTCGCCATGAGGATAGATCAGGTTAAACGCTTCTCGATGGACAATTGTTGAGGTTCGGCATCCAAGCCTCGTTACCCGGACTTCACCATTTGAGGCAGTTATTCTACGAGCCTCCACCGAAAATACGATAAGCTTGTTGTTCGCGCATATGTCGGATTTTGTGAACCGCCACTGCGGGTTTGTTTCTGCTACTGCGCTGATTTTCAAATTCTTGATCGGAGCAAAAGCGGATGATTTTGCTTCCGATCTAAGCGCAATCGCAAGATATGTGGCTATACCTCGCTCATCATTTGACTGGACGGTCAGGTTGGCTGAGCCATTGTGGTGGAGGCGCGGATCTAACGCTACACGCACCCAGAGCCTGCCCGACGAGACTGCAGGTAAGCTCTCCCCGTAGGGGATGGCAGCGCTGACTGTCAGAGGCAAGCTCGCGCCTAGGCTGGTGATGACTCCCGACACACAGCCCGCAAGCTGGAGTGCAACGCGCCGTCGTCCCGACGCGACTGTGTGAGTCAGCCTGTTTCGCCTGCCTATCAACGGGGCGGGATGACCATATCTCATTCAGCGCACCCAACATGAGGTTTGGAGTGAAGTCGGAATGTTAGCAGTTGGAGAGGTGAGCGGCCAGTCCGCTATCCACCCGTTGCCGCTGTACCGGGCGCATGTATCGATCCGCGTGGCCGCTATGTAGCCCGTCGGTTCTGGGTCGGATAGCTGCCCAGCAGCAGGCGACCATTTATGGTCGTTTCATTGAAACATGTAATTACCTGTAAGCTGCCCTTGGTGCAGCTCAATCATGAAAGCTGAGCGGGAACATGTAGTGACGAGATCTGGGCATTCCTGAAGGGAGGTCATCATCCTTTGATCTGATTTCCACCTGCCTCTGAGGCGGAAAGCAGGTTAGCACGTGCTCGTTCCAAAACATCGGTCGTGAGTTCGTGTTGGCCGACTACAATCCCGGCTGAGGCGGTCACGACGCCAACCCATTCTCCAGTGTCGCGCAACCTCAAGCGCCGTTGCGACATGGCAAGCAGCGCCTCTTCAGCGATTACCCGCGCCTGCATAATGGCGGTGTCTTTCAGGATCGTGATGAACTGGTTTCCAGACCATCGGACCAGCTCCTGTTCCTGAAAATGTTCTCGCAGCGTAGCGGCAAGAGCATTAATTATGTTGTCTCCAACCGATCTCCCAAACTTTTCGTTGAATTCTTCGATGTCATCAAGCCCAAACATGATGATCACGTAACTTCGTCCATCAGTTGTCAGCCTTCGCAACAGATCCTGAGACCCATCCCTATCTAGGGATCGTGTCAGGACATCACGGCTATTGCTTGGTGGATCACCATCTTTTCCATCAACCCGTTCCTGCAGCTTTGCTAGGTTAAATCGAAGCTCCGCAAGCTCCCGTTCTGCCTCAGATAGGCGCGTCACAAATTCACCTGATGCAGCCGGCCATTCACCTGCTTGCGTTACTACGTTCGCCACATCTCGCTCTAAGCCGCTGGTCACCAGATGAGCCTCGGAAGTTAGAACACCTAACTGTTGCGTTTGCTGTGCGATCACTTTCTCACGCGCGCCGAGGTCCGAATTACTGTTTGAGAGAAAGCGCCCAACTAGAGAATCAACCTCTTTGCGGCTCAACCGAACGCCGCCATCGGTCCGCGTATCAATCTCACGTGACAGTTCAGGCAGGGCTCTTGTAACATATGTTAGGGCTAGGTCATAGTTAACGACTGTCGGTTCGAGTTGCTGTAACTCGAGAAAATCAAGCGATTTCCTAGCTTGTTCAAATGTTATCGCCACGACCCACCACAATGTTTTATTTATTTCACGGTCGCTTCATAGGGTCGAGCAGTAGCACTGTCAAAGGGACCCTGTCGGACATTAAGGTGCCGAAGTGGTCATTCCGCTTTCCACCCATCCCGGCGATTGAGCCGGGTTAAAGGCGTGGCGAGTGGCACCGGTGCTGCCGGTCCGGTTATATCCGTATGAAATCCAACACGAGAGCGGTGCTGAGGGGTGGATTTCCGTCTGTCCGGTTCCGAGAAGAAACCGACGAAGGCTGACATTCGCTTCGCGGGTTTATCTGGCGGCTCGCGACCAACTCAAGCCGGTCCTTGGCCTACCCCAGCGCTCTGCGGATCAAGAACCTCCAAATTGGGCCAAGAGCCGCCCGTCTGCTCGTCCGTGGCGACTGCGAGCACCGGACCCGATCACACGGCCGAAAAGTCATCAAGTGCAGCGTTTAGGCGCTGCATATCGGCGCGGGACAACACTTCTCCGCGCTCGAGTTTTTCGCGAGCAGCACGGAGAAGGTTCTCAAGTTTCTGCAGCCTCATAAATCCGCTGGTTGATGCTAGCCATGTCGCAGCAGCCGAATTCGTCTCACTTCCAGTTGCGTTCATCATTGCTCCAATCTGAGTTGCAGTGCTTCCGCCCGTCCGGGTACGCGCTTAATTGTTCAGCAGAGCAAAAACTCCCGCACCCGCAATCAGAACGAGCAAGCCATTCAGAATCACGGCACGTAAAAGGGTGTCATCCCGAAACAGGTCGGCAGATAGTTGCAAGGCGCTGAGCCTTCGTGGAACGTCGCCCGTCGATGGCGGGGCAACTCTTCCAGAAGGCGCCCGCCTTCATTTTCCCAATTATCGGCCGCAGCCTCGTCTCTTCGTTCATGCTCCCGTAATAGCGAAGCCGCGCGAAATGCCTGCTCTCGTGCCGCGCCCAAGGCAAGTCCCTGACGCTCGACGCTGGCATGCAGATCACTCTGTCGCAATGATGATAGAGAATTTGTCGAGATGGACATGTCGCTCTCCTCGCCAAACGGGAGCACAAGCATCTCTCAGTCACGGCATGTCTGGAAAATCAGAACCGCGATACGCCAGTATACCACATGGTGCTGCGGGCACCTAATGGACTTGCTTGACCTGATATGCGGGCGAAAATGCGACTAGATCGCTCGCGGGATCGTTAACAGCCAGCCTGTTTGGAAAAGGAATGACATAAGTCAGTGAGCAGGCTGGAACCGATTGAAAGCTCCTTCGCTCTGGGTGTAGAGGGACCAGATGAAAAACTATAACATCAATATTCGAACGGAGTCGCACATTGCCGAGACGTTGAAGGTGGATAGCGATGACCTGACCGGCCTCCGAGTGGAACTGGCCCGATTCGTAGGTGAGTTGTTAAAAGACCATGCTGAGTTGGTTTGGGTTGATGAAGATTGGCAAATCGATGTGACCGACGAGAGCGGATTGATTCTCTACATCATGCAGATCAGCGCAATGGAGACCCCCGCAACAATGACTAAAAAAGGCCTAAGGTCATGGCATTCCGCTCGCTCCACGCTACGAGGCTGGGTGGGTAGCTGCGATCCGCAAATATCGTGGCAATCGACCGACGCGGTTCGTCTGATATCTAGCGCATCTGCAATAGCTGCCCGATGCGGCGCTTGTCGTGTTTGACGGCCTTGTTCCGGGATTTGCGGCCGGGGATGCAGGGGGTGATGCCCTTTTCCTGCAAAGCATCGCGGAACCAGTCGGCATCATAGCCACGATCAGCGAGCAACCATTGGGCTTTGGGAAGTTCGTCCAACAGGGCGGCGGCACCGATATAATCGCTGACCTGCCCTGCGGTCATGAAGAAACTGATTGGGCGGCCGTTCGCATCGGTAACGGCATGGAGCTTGGTGTTCATGCCGCCTTTCGTGCGTCCGATCAGGCGTCCCGCGCCCCCTTTTTTACCGCAAGGCTCGATGCCGTGCGGTGGGCCTTGAGATATGTCGCGTCGATCATCACCGTCCAGCGTTCGGAAGCCTGAGGCGCTGCCAGACCTTCCATCATCCGAAGGAAAACGCCCTTGTCACCCCACCGCTTCCAGCGGTTGTAAAGCGTCTTGTGTGGGCCATAATCCTTCGGCGCATCCCGCCAGCGCAACCCATTCCGGTTGACGAAAATGATCCCGCTCAACACCCGGCGATCGTCAACACGCGGTTTGCCATGGCTCTTGGGAAAGTAGGGCTCAAGCCGAGCCATCTGCTCGTCCGTCAGCCAATACAGGTCGCTCATCTTCAATCTCCTCGCGGAGCCTGAATCAGATCGAGTCGATCACATCAATGGGTTCCTGACCCTAACCCGTGAAAGCGTTTCTGGATCGCCCGGTCAGCGATCCAGAACGATTATCAGGTTAGCCCATGCTATGCTTCAAGGCACTCGCGCGATCATGACCCGCTTTGACCGACTGATATGCCCGCTCGACCACGGCACGGGATGAGGGATCGAGGTCGGTATCATTGAGAGCAGCCTGGAACTTCGCCTTGATGTAATCCTCGCCGCGCTCGACCTCCTGGATGATCGCCTTGTCGTCCTTGCCGGTGAAGGCTTGCTTCAGATCCATGAACGTCCGATGCGCGGCCGCGAGGAAGCTGCTGTCATCCTCGGGGTTGCCACCCAGACGGCGTACTTCGGACTGAAGCGCGGTGGCTACCTCGCTGCGTTCGCCCGCGAACTCCGAAAACATAGTCGAGAACTGGGAATTCTCCGCGTCTTGCGCTGCGTCCTTGAAGCCTTTCATGCTGTCGAGCGTCGTTTTAATGAGGCTGTTGAGGGTAGATATGGTGCTGTCGGTGCTCATAATCTGCTCCTGCAAGTGGAACTGCCAGAACGGTCGTGGGGCGTGAAGGGTCCGCGTTGGCCTGCGATCCAGCACAAGAGCGTTCGAACACCCGTTGATGCTCCCAATCGATGCTAGTGCGCAATGGGGGCCGGCTGGCGACGCGGTGCGTCCCTGCAACATGGAACCAGGGGCGCGCCTGCGGATTCTTTTTCCAGCAGACCAGGAGAGCATCGATGGCTGATAATAAAAGCAAACGTGGTGGCGCCGACCGGCGGCAGGTGTCGTCATCCGAGGGATATGAAGTGAATTACTTTGCACGCAAGCACGAGATCAGTCGTGCTGACGCCGAAGGCCTGATCAAGCGGATCGGAAACGATCGGGCTAGGCTCAACGAGGCGGCCGAGAAGCTGAAGAAAAACGGTTGATCGCAGCGGTTGAGCCCTCGCCACTCACTCCTCAATTTTTTGGTCGTGAGCCTGAAAGCGTGGCGCGTGCACTGATAGGAGCCACGATATTGGTGCACGGCGTCGGAGGGCGCATAGTTGAAACTGAAGCCTATGATGCGGCCGATCCCGCGTCACACAGCTATGCGGGCGAGACCCGGCGCAACGCGGTCATGTTTGGACCATCAGGGCGGGCGTATATTTACCGCATATACGGGCTGCATTGGTGTCTCAACCTGGTCTGCGGCGTGCGTGGAAGTGCTGTTCTGATACGTGCACTCGAGCCGACGCACGGGATCGTGGAAATGAGCTCACGCCGGCGCACCAACGACTTACGCCGCCTGTGCTCGGGGCCGGGCAAGCTTTGCCAAGCGCTGGGAATTGATGCTTCTTTCAATGGGGCACAGCTCCTCGAGCCCCCCTTCCAGCTTTTCAGGGGTGAAGCATGCCCCGCGGTGATCGGGAAACGAATAGGCATCAGCGTCGGTGTGGAAACGATGTGGCGCTTTGGACTGCAAGGCTCTCCCTTCTTGAGCCGCCCGTTTACGACAAATGGAACGTCCTGACCGGGACCACGGCGGTCGAGACGGCCGATAGCAGTCCATGTCCGCCGTCCCGTCACCTTCTTTCGCCGGCTCTGAATCACCGTCCCTATATTGCGAACCGAGCTCTCGATAGCAACTGATCTGGTCGCCCCAGCCGAAACAATGCCCAGCCGAGAATGGCGGAGCATTGTTTATCGTTGTCACCCCTTGGAGGAGATGAAGTCCGTCTCTCTACAAGTTCTGGCGAGATGTAGTATATCGGCCGCGCTCTGCATCGATTTGCGCAGTTGTGTAAGGATCGGCCTCCGGATCAAATGCGGTCCAGCCGCTTTCGCGATAGGCAGCGCCCCGAGTGGTGGCGTCCACCGAATTATGCTGGACCAGAATAGCCTCAGCTTCGGCTCTCCGTTCGTCAGGCACACGGGCACTCACCAAAGTCCCTCCGCGACGGACGCCTTCCGAGTAGACTTGCGCCTCGTCCTCGTCGTGGCCAGCGTGCTTCAGAGCACCCACGATGCCGCCAGTAGCAGCACCGCCGACGCCGCCGATGGCCGCGCCTGCTGCCGTCGAAGCCAACCACCCGGCCGCGACGATCGGCCCCAAGCCCGGGATGGCGAGTAGGCCTAAGCCCGCAAGCAATCCGCCCACACCGCCAAGAACAGCTCCCGTTGTTGCGCCGCGGGTTACATCTCCGTCCTCATTGACGCTGTCATTGTCGCGATCATGTCTGCCATAGGCTTCCTTGTTAGCGACGATGCTGATGTCGTCATGCTGAAATCCTGCGCTTTCCAAAGCGCGAACAGCGCTTCGGGCCTCGCTGTAATTATCGAAGAGTCGAGTTACGGTCTTGGTCATGTTGATCTCTCCTATTACTTAGTGGCCGGCAGGATGCTCACGTTGCCCTTGTAATCAAGTGCGACATGGGCCTTTTTTCCCTTCTTTGTCGCAACACCTACCCAGCGGCCGTTATCGTCTTTTTTGAGATCGCTGATTTTTGTATAGCCAGCTTTTGTCAGCCGACCCCTCGCCTGATCTTCGGTGAACGAATTCGCGCCCTCTGCCGCGTGCCCGACATGGGCAACGGCGCTGTCCTTGATCGCTGGGTTACTCTCTTGCGCGACGGCGGACCCTCCGGCTGCGGTGAAGACTGCCGCGGCAAATATCACTGTCATTTTCATCATGGTCTCTCCTGATTTCCTGGAGCCCCCAACGCAGGAGAGCCGGAAAGGGGTCCGTGCGCTTGGGTAGGCCCTGAGTAATCTTCCCTCTCGGTTCATACTAGCGAGGTCAGAATCACGATCGGCCGCTGGAGAAGCTCGATCCCGAAACATTATGCAGTGCAGCAACGAATCGCTTAACAGAGGCGTTAGGTATGTGCAGGGTTCGCCTGCGCCGGAGATTATGATGCGCCTTGGTTCCACTATCACACAGCTGGCTGTGCTGAGCAGGCCACCATCACCCGTCAGCGAGGACATCGGGGAGGATCGTTTGACCTGCCTGCGTGAGTTCGGCTCTAATCCCGGCGCGCTGCGGGCCAAATATTATGTTCCTGAACGACTGTCTGCAGCTGCGCCCCTGGTTGTGGTGCTCCATGGCTGCACTCAGACCGCCAGCGGTTATGACCGCGGCTCAGGATGGTCGCAGCTTGCGGACGAATATGGTTTCGCACTGCTGTTTCCCGAGCAGCAGCGATCCAACAATCCCAACCTCTGCTTCAACTGGTTCTTGCCGAGCGATTCTAAACGCGACAGCGGGGAAGCGTTGTCGGTCCGGCAGATGATCGGAGAGATGGTCGAGACCTACGACATTGATCAAAGCAGAATTTTTATGACCGGCTTGTCTGCGGGAGGAGCGATGGCGTCGATCATGCTGGCGAGCTATCCCGAGTTGCTCGCCGGCGGTGCGATCATCGCGGAGTGCCTTTTGGCTGCGCCAGCTCAGTTCTTGACGCTTTAGCGCGTATGCGAGGGAAGGGTTTTCCGCCGGATGATCGGCTGGCTAAATTGGTTCGCGAAGCATCCGATCATAACGGCCCTTGGCCTTCGGTCTCAGTCTGGCACGGCAGCGCAGACAAGACCGTCTGCCCATCCAACGCGGAGCGCCTCATTGCGCAGTGGCGCGGTGTGTACGACCTGGGAGGCGCGCCGGATGAGCGGGAAATTGTCGATGGCTGCGAGCGTCGGACTTGGCGAGATCGCTCGGGTCGCTCTGTTATAGAGGCGTTCCAGATCACTGATATGGGACATGGGACCCGATTCATACGGGCGGACCGGAGGGGTGTGGAGCGACCGCTCCATACATGCTGGAGGCGGGGAGATCTTCCACCCGTCATATCGCTCGCGCTTGGGGTCTGGTGGCAGAGGAAATTTCACCGGCGCAGCCGGTCGCAATCGGGTGTCTGGAGCAAGCTGAGCATATGGCCTCAGGACGATCTGACAGTCCGCCATTGCACCCGGTTCGAGCGGCGGGCGAATGAAGATCCCTTCGAAGGCGAGCCTGAGCGCGATCATTGACCAGGCATTTCGGGCTGCAGGACTTCTGCGGTAAGAACGAACATGCCCGATCGAGCAGGACAGCCATCGGCAGTACATTCGGTTGCCCGTCAATCCCTTGCATGTAAACTCGCCGCCGAGCACCGCCGGATGGCCGCGTCACCAAAGCCCCAGCCTTTAGCATTTCATGCTGACCGGGAAATCTGAACGTCGCTTGGCGGGACCCAAAAGATGACTGCTGGTCGCATGACATGTGAGCGGCAGTGTCAGAAAGGTGGCGGGCTCCGCTTCTGCGCGCTCTGCAAGCGGTAGCCGATTTTATGCCTTTCCACCATTGCGGCTCGTGCCGCCAGTCGCGCTCAGATCTCTCTATGCTCCTGGTCACGAGAAGCTGCTGAAAGGGGGTGGCACGAGTTCGCCAACGCGCTAAATTTCGGAACGCGGAAGAGTTTTGTTCCAAATCGTGTTGCGCCATTCCAGGCTAGCGCGAACGGCGTCGCAGCATTAGGAAGTAACACGTCGGAGACCCACATGAACTCAATCCAACCGCGCAGTGCGACATCGGACCGGCGCATTGCCTTGCTGATCGACGCAGACAATGTCTCACACAACAAAATTGCTGCCATGCTGGCAGAATTATCAAAATACGGCGTGGCGAACGTTAGGCGCGCCTATGGTGACTGGGCAAGCCCGAGCATGAAAGGATGGACTGCCAGGCTCCACGAGCATGCTATCCGGCCTATCCAGCAGTTCAGCTATTCTAAAGGTAAGAATGCGACCGATATCGCGCTGGTGATTGACGCGATGGAGTTGCTCTATACGCAAGAACTTGACGCTTTTTGTATTGCGTCGAGCGACGCCGATTTCACCCCGCTGGTGATGCAATTGCGCGCGAACGGACATGACGTATACGGCTTCGGTGAGCGGAAGACCCCCGATCCATTCGTCAATGCCTGCACAACTTTTCTCTATCTGGATCGGCTCGGTGAAGAGGGAAGCGCGACCGCAAAGCCCGAATCGCCTGTGGTTGCCGAGTCCGTGGATGCCACCGCCGAAGCCAAAAAGGCGCGGAAATCAACTTCCGGAGCCAAGGCTTCAAAGCCGCCACTAAGCCAGGATGCCAAGCTGGTCGCGGTCCTCCGCGGTGCGGTTGAAGCAACCGCCGGTGACGACGGCTGGGCGCCGCTTGATGCCGCTGGCGGCGCAGCCAGGCGGCAAGCCCCTATCGACCCTCGCAATTATGGTGCCCGTAATTTCCCGAAACTTTTTGAAGCTGTCGGCCTGTTTGACATCGTGAAGGCAGAAGAGACGGGACAGAGTTATGTGGCCGACAAGCGAAACAAGGAGCGGACCACAAAGCCACGTTTTTAGCAGGGACTGACATTTGCGGCCATAGCTGTGAACCAAAGTTCATCGCGATCGCTTCTTTCGTCCGCGGCAGGCGGTTCCGCCCAGTGAGCAGTTTAATGGGTTCCTCGCAGGCCCCATCCGTGAAAGCCAGGAGCGGCAGGCGGGGGAACATGCCCTAGGAAATTCGGCCGCTCTGCATCCTGCTGTCGCTGAGCTTCCTATCGTCGGAAACACGAAGAAGCGGACACTTTTCTCAGCAACAATCGTTGCTCACACTAACCTGGGTTCTAACCGAGGTCGACCTTTCGAGCCCACAGGAACAGGCCCCGGCTAACTCCGTTTGACGTTTTTGCCAATTACGCGGAGCAGGCATGACGCAATCTGAACATCCATCCAGTACCGGCAGCCGGTTTGAGCTACTGGTTCAAAGCGTCACTGATTATGCAATTTACATGCTCGATCCCCAAGGGATCGTGACAAGCTGGAACGCTGGGGCTCAGCGGTTCAAGGGCTATGATCCGCACGAAATAATAGGCGAGCACTTCTCCCGCTTTTATACTCCCGAGGATCGCGCCCGCGAGATTCCGAAAGTTGCGCTCGAAACCGCGGTGCGTGAAGGGCGATTTGAAGCAGAAGGCTGGCGCGTGCGCAAGGATGGCAGCCGCTTTTGGGCCAACGTTGTCATTGATCCTATTCGCGAGCCCAATGGCGATCTTGTGGGCTTCGCCAAAATCACCCGCGATCTCACCGATCGCCGGGCTGCGGAGGAAGAACTTCGCAGGAGCGAGGAGCGGTTCCGCCTCCTGGTACAGAGCGTGACCGATTACGCGATCTATATGCTTGACCCCGAAGGTCACGTCAGCAGCTGGAACCCCGGCGCTGAGCGGTTCAAGGGTTATGCCGCCGAAGAAATAATGGGAGAGCATTTCTCGAGGTTCTACACCGAAGAGGACCGGAAAGCCGGAATCTCGCGGACGGCCCTCGAAACGGCAAGGCGCGAAGGGCGCTTCGAAGCTGAAGGCTGGCGGGTTCGCAAGGATGGTTCGCGGTTCTGGGCCAGCATCATCATTGATCCCATTCGTGACGAGCAAGGCAAATTGGTCGGATTTGCCAAGGTGACCCGGGACTTGACGGAGAAGCGCGCTATCGAGGAGCAACTTCGCCAGTCACAGAAGATGGAGGCGATCGGCCAGCTGACCGGCGGCCTGGCTCACGATTTCAACAACCTTCTGACCGGCATCAGCGGCAGTCTTGAGATGATGCAGGTGAGGATGGCCCAGGGGCGAGGCGCAGAGTTAGAGCGATATTTCATGGCGGCTCAAGGTGCGGTTAAGCGCGCTGCGGCGCTCACCCACCGCCTGCTCGCCTTCTCCAGGCGGCAAACGCTCGACCCCCAGCCGACGGGCGTTAACCGTCTGATAAGTGGGCTCGACGAGCTCGTGCGCCGAACAGTAGGACCCAGCGTGCAGGTCGAAGTCGTTGGGGCTAGCGACTTGTGGCCCATCCTGGTAGATCCTAACCAGTTGGAGAACGCGATCCTGAACCTGTGCATCAATGCTCGCGACGCCATGCCAGCTGGGGGGAAGCTAACCATCGAAACTGCGAATAAATGGTTGGATGAGCGCGCGGCTCGCCAGCAAGATCTCCCAGTTGGTCAATATGTTTCGATCTGCGTGAGCGACACCGGGACAGGAATGACACCGGACGTCGTGGCCAAAGCCTTTGATCCGTTCTTCACAACTAAACCGCTCGGGGAGGGGACGGGCCTTGGCCTGTCGATGGTTTATGGTTTCACGCGACAGTCCGGCGGCCAGGTCAGAATTTATTCCGAGGTGGGTCAGGGAACAACCATGTGCCTCTACCTCCCGCGCCACGATGCCGAGGGGGTGGTGGAGGATGCGGAAGTGCGTTTGGCTCCCGCCGAGCCCACGGCTGAAGGGGAGGTCGTCCTTGTCATTGACGACGAGCCCACGATCCGCATGTTGATATCAGAAGTCTTGGCGGAGTCTGGCTACGCAGTGATCGAGGCGCCGGATGGTCCAGCGGGATTGCGAGTTCTGGAATCGAACGCGAAAATAGATCTGCTGATAACAGACGTCGGTTTGCCGGGAGGTTTGAACGGCAGGCAAGTGGCCGACGCTGCACGAGTGGAGCGGCCTGACCTGAAAGTCTTGTTTGTCACGGGATATGCGGAAAATGCAATCATCGGAGGTGGTCGTTTGGACACGGGCATGTATGTCTTGACCAAACCCTTCCAGATGGACGTTCTCTCCAACCGCATTCGTGAAATAATCGAGATGTAGGCGGAATGCGGATCACAGGCTGCGGGTAATCAGCGGATCGTGACTGACATCATGGTCAACGTGCCCAACCTATATGGGGGTCTTAATGCCGCAGCATCTGTCGTGCGGTGGCCCAGGAATCCAAATCGAGGCTGATCTCGGTCCAGCTCCGTCTCATCTAGAGACGTCTGACGAGAAGTGCAAAAAGCTGATCCAGGTTCTGTTGGGCATCCTGCACGATCGGGTTGCCTGCGTTGCCGGGTAGGGAAAGTGGCCTGCTCATGATGTCGTGCAAGCTTCCTGTTTCCGCGTCGCTCAGCAAGTTCGCTTTTCGTAGTA
Source organism: Sphingobium sp. R-21 (assembly GCF_049913335.1). NCBI lineage: Bacteria > Pseudomonadati > Pseudomonadota > Alphaproteobacteria > Sphingomonadales > Sphingobiaceae > Sphingobium > Sphingobium sp. R-21. The sequence goes on from NZ_CP184376.1 coordinate 68,457, forward strand.
CGATAGCAAGGCTCAAAATTCCATTAAAGGATGCAACGTCAAGGGCTTGCTGCGCCTCCAACATCTGCTGCGCTGTCAGATCATGTTCTCGTTCGGCCATGCTACTTCTACCCAGGGCTGATTAGCGCGCTGGTTACCCATGGCGCTTTTGATGGCACAGGCAAACGCGAGGTGGTGTTCGTATGATTTGGTAAGCTGAACTGCATTGCGGATGGTGATCGCAAGCTGCGGCTCCCGTCCTGTACACTCAAGAACCTGTGAGATAGCCACAACATAGTGGTCTCTCATGATTGCCGAAGTCCCCCGGATTTGCTTCAAGTCAACCCAACCGAGAGGGCTCAGGATGCGCTTCGAGTGCGACCTTAGAAGAGGCAAATGGCGGACGCTGTCGCATCCGCCACTCTCTGTTAGGCCGCCTGCAGATTCACAGCAGAGGTCTTGCCGCGACGGTCGGTTTCTAGCTCATAGGACACGCGCTGGTCCGTATTGAGCGTCACCATGCCGGCACGCTCAACGGCCGAGATGTGGACGAAAGCATCGCCGCTGCCATTTTCCGGCGCAATGAAGTCATAGCCCTTGTCGCTATTGAAGAATTTCACGGTTCCGGTGATCATGATGGGTATCCTTTATCCCACGAGTGACGGCCACGCGCCAACAGCGGCACATTCCGGCGTCTTGAAGCTAGTAAAGGATAAAGGGAGGAGCCGAGGCGGCCCATCATCCGTCGCAGGCGACGTTCAGCAATCCCCATGTAAGCGGTGTGCGCGGAAAACGGAAGGGGACATGAGGGGTTTGGTGTAAATTAACGATGCTCGCCTCCGCTGGCGCCCAGTGTCGAACCCTGGCGGGGGCGAGAGCAATGCGCAAGGATGCTTTCCGGTCGCGAGATGATCCGCTGCATCTTCAAAACTGAGCTGCTTAGCAGCTGGTTCGACTGATTCGCAGTCGGCCAGAGTATCGTCAAATTGCGCTTCCGCTTGCGTATTATACTCAAAGTTCCAGATCGCGCCGTTCGATTTCGGCGACCAGCGCCTTTTGCGCCAAGGTAAGATGTTCATGATCTTCAAATGAGCAATAGGCTCGCATCAATTCTTCGTCGAGCATTTGCGAGATGGATCGAGTGTCCTGCGCTTCTGCCATGTTGCAGATCCTCTCGCTTCTCTGAATGGCGCCGGGGTTGAACGATGATCGACTTCTCTTTCCGCGCCGCCGGTGATGCGCAGCACGGGGCAGACCTTAGGCGCTCGGCAATATTGATCGGGTGCGGCTGCGCGTCGCTGCTTCGCGGCCCTCGCGGTGGAGGACATTGATGATCTTCCCAAACGCCCGCGCTTGCTGTTCGTGCTCGTTCCTCTTTTCGGGACAGGCTGCGCTTACGGCCCGGCTTATCTCCGTTGCCCTTCTAAGCTCGAGGTCATCGATGCTGTTCATTCGTTACTTTCGCGGGCGGGAAGGGGGCAGTTGGCGAGAAAGATAGGAGGAGGACCGAATCACATCGCCTGCAATCAGCTTGCTTTTCATCAAGACGCGGAAGGCCTCTGCGTCCCTGGGATCGAGCATCACCGCGCGCGAGCCGCCGGAAACTAGGGGTTCTACCGTAGACAAGCGGAATGCGTGGGTTCGGCAAAGTTCCTCAACGGCATTTGGCGTCTCCAGGACGTTGACAACCCGGCTCATGCAAACGGGCCAATCGCGCCAAAGGGAGCTGGACTAAATGGCGTTGACCCGTCCGCCCGCACGGAGCGGTAGAGGAGCCGATGATCGCGAATGCGGCGCGCGTAACCCCGGGCCAGTCCCTGATGTGCAATTTGCGCCGCTCCACAGGTCGCGGACTGGGCACGCAGAAGTTCTTCCTGCTCGCGCTTTAAAAGATAATTTAAATCTTCCATAAATGCTCCTCAGCTTGGCAAGCGGGAGCACGATGGTCTCTCAGTTACAGCGATTGCCTGCGGCAAATTTCGCGTAATATGCAGCCTATATCACAGGTTGTGCTTGTTGTCCCCAAAAATATGATTTCAGATTATCCCGAAATTTTATGAACCTGATATTATCTGGGTCCGGCCTATGTTAATTAAGTTATCATATGGATTGCGAAGTTTCACTAGAACGACTTCCTTGCGATCTGCGTTTATATTGCAAATATAGAACATCTGCGCGTGGTAGCGGGCCTGCGGGCGACGTGCCGCGTACCTCTTTACACTGCAGGATTGCTCTCGGCCTTTCTCGGAATGGCTCGAGCGGAGATCAGGTGGCGGTCTTTTTTATGCGGTAGTAAAAAAGCGGTACGCTAATCGGACTGCACAGCTAAGGGCGAGGCAGCGGAGCGCTGAAAAGCTGATCCGTGCTGGGCCGGGATCGAGTTCTGGGTCGCACCTCTCTCTTCCGGTCCAGCATAACAGAATGGACTTGTAACGGTTTTGTGCCGGTCACCTATCTCATTAAGTCACCTTGGCTTCGAAGGCGAGCGGGCTGATGCCGCCCAGATATGAATGGCGGCGGCGGGTGTTGTAGAATCCGTTGATGTACTGGAAGATGGCGGCTTCTGCCTGACGCCGCGTCGGCGAGCTCTGCCGCCAGATGAGTTCGGCCTTCAGGGATTTGAAGAAGGTCTCGACGGACGCATTGTCGTAGCAATTTCCTTTGCCGCTCATCGATGGACGCAGGCCATAGGCCTGCAGCTTTTTCTGATAGTCGTAAGAGCAATATTGGCTGCCGCGATCCGAATGGAAAAGGCAGCCCTCGGGAGGCTGGCGCAGGCGCACCGCCATATCCAACGCCCTGATCGCCAGGTCTTTCTTCATCCTGTCACTGACAGCCCAACCAACGACACGTCGGCTATGCAGGTCGAGAATGACGGCAAGGTAGAGCCAGCCTTCTGAGGTCCAGATATAGGTGATGTCGCCCGCCCACTTACGGTTGGGCGCATCGGCGGCGAAGTCGCCGTCCAGCCAGTTCGCTGCGACCCCCAGGCGATGGTGGCTATCGGTTGTGAGCTTGTGCTTGCGCGTGCGGACCGGCTTGATCCCGTTGATCTTCATCAGCCGTCCTATCTGGCCGCCGCTGGGCGCCGATCGCGGCAAGGAGCGCAGGATAAAACCAGCAACGCAGTGCCATTACTTATCGTCCCGTTCAAGCGTGTCCAAACCCAGATTGTCGTTTCGGCCCCTGAGCCACAACAAGAGTGCGCCGAACATCCCATATGCCGCGCATAGCCTGACAAAACCGCTTTGGGTCAGGCCGCTCAGCAAAACGATCACCAACAGTCCGAGAACCAGAAACGCCGCCCAATTGCCGTGGTGCAAGCGGTTTGCCACACCTGACGCGAGCCAGCACACCAAGACGACAACCAAGAGACTGCCGAAAATGGCACCAATGGCCTCAAACGTTCCGGCAATCAGTAACATGGGTCGTCCTTCCAGCCTGATCCCGCTAGAGATGCTATCTCGCAGCATCCTCTCCCAGCCAGTTTATATCGTAATGCGATATAAATATCAAGCGCCAGCTCCTTTCTTTGTTCCGCCGACGTGCCGGGTCCGCTCCGTTTCTCCGGCACGAATCCTGTGTCGTGCCTTGAGCAAATCTTGGCGCGAGAGAATGCCGACAACCTTGCGGCTATCGGGATCAACGATGGGAATGCGGCCGATGCCGGACTGAACGATCAAGTCGGCCACAACGCCGCTGGGACTGTCGGGAAAGGCAGTAGGCTGTGACGCATCAGAGAGGCTTTCGGCAAGCAACGTCGCCTGATCACAACCCTCCACTTCCCACCGCAATACGTCGCTGCGCGAGACAAGACCCACCAAGCGCCCGCTCTTGTCGATGACGGGATAGCTGCGATGGCGAGCTTCCTTCTCGAAGAAGTCGATGACCTCGCACACCGGCATATCGCCAGCAAGCGTCTCCGGTTCGGCGGTCATCAAATCCCTCACCTGCAACAGATCCAATGCATCGACGCTATATTCCTGAAGGATATGCCGCCCACGCCGCGCGATCTTCTCCGTCAGGATCGAACGGCGCATCAACAGGACGCTGATCGCGTAGGCGGAGACCGCTACCGCGATGCAGAACGGAAGTGCCGCGAACTGCCCGGTCAGCTCGGCCGCGAACAGCGCCCCGGTTAGAGGCGCGCGCATCGCGCCGCTCATAATGCCAGCCATGCCTATCATGGCCCAAAAACCGGGGTCTCCGGGCAGGAACTGGCCCATGAGGCAACCCAGCGCCCCACCTAGGATCAAAAGCGGCGCCAGCACGCCGCCTGACGTTCCTGATCCCAACGCAATCAGCCAAACCAGGCCCTTCACCACCAGAAGCATGATGATCGCGCGCATTCCCAGGCTATCGCCCAGCAGGGCATGGATATTGCCGTAGCCCGCGCCCAACACTTGAGGCTCGACCAGGCCGCCTAGCCCGACCGCGATCGAACCCAAAGCAGGCCACCACATCCAATGCACCGGCAGATGATGAAACCCGTCTTCGATCCAATAGAGTGCCTTTGAAAGCAAGGTCGCCTGCAGACCCAGCAGCAGGCCCATACCCAATGCACAGGCCAGCGACCATGATCCGGTTGGCAGCGCGAGATCAGCCGCGAACATCGGGCCATCGCTAATAAGCAGCGGTCGCCATGTGAAGGAAACGAGGACCGCAAGGACAACCGGCACAAAGCTGCGCGGCTTCCACTCAAACAACAGCACCTCGATCGCCAGCAATATGGCGGCGAGGGGTGTCCCGAATATAGCGGTCATTCCCGCCGCCGCGCCGGCAACGAGCAATGTCTTGCGCTCCGCTGCGCTCAGGTGGAAGCATTGCGCGAACAGCGAGCCAATTGCCCCGCCGGTCATGATGATCGGTCCTTCAGCGCCGAAGGGTCCGCCGCTCCCAATGGAAATCGCGGACGATACGGGTTTGAGAATTGCCACCTTCATCGACAGTCGGCTTTCACCGAATATTATTGTCTCGATCGCTTCGGGTATCCCGTGTCCGCGTATCTTTTCCGAGCCGAAGCGGGCCATCAGTCCGACAATCACGCTGCCGATCATGGGGATGACGAGGACAGCTATCCCGATGGCATTATCCGCCATGTTGGCTTCCGCGAACGACAGGCGTCCGAACCAGAACAGGTTTGTCGCCAGCGCGATCAGATTGAGGAGAACCCATGCACTTACTGCGCCGCCACTCCCAACGAACAGCGCCATTGCGGCCAGCATGATCATGCGCCGATCTGCGCTATGGTCGCCCAGCCTGATAGCCTCGGCAGAAGAGGAGGCTTCCCGAATCATATAAAAACCCTCTTTGTAGAAGTAGCTCGCCGCAGCTATATCGCGGTACGATATATTTCAATAAGAAGGTGCTATGGAAGCGAAAGAAGCAGAGTTGAATGATGCCGATTATGCCGCGCTGGCGGATTTGCGGTTTGCCCTGCGGCAATTTCAGGCTTTCAGCGACGAACGGGCAACGCAAGAGGGCCTGACGCCCCAACAGCATCAGGCCCTCTTGGCACTACGCGCTGCCCCCATTGATGACGCTACAGTTGGTTTCGTTGCCCGACGCTTGCTGTTGAAGCCGCATAGCGCAACGGGCTTGGTCGATCGGTTAGAGAAGCAGGGGTTCGTAACCCGGCATTCGAACGATGATGACCGGCGGCGCGCCCAATTGCGGCTGACGCCCCAAGCCTTGGAGATTCTGTCGAAACTCTCGAGCGCCCACAGGAACGAACTGCGGCATCTCGGCCCCCTGCTCACTGAAATGCTGGCCCGTTTCGTTTGACATGCGGGATGTAGAACGAAACAGCTCAGGCTGATTGTCCGCCGGAATTCAGTTGGTAGCGGCCATACGCGTGCCAACAAGGATTCTCGGAGCGTCACATGTCCGAAAATGCCTGTTGCTTGTGCCATCATGACGTGAGCCGGGTTCCCGTGACCTCATTTGGATATGGCGGCCTCTGGCGAGAAGCGGCCGTTCCCCGAATGGACAGATGGTCTCGCTATCATTAGCGTATGACGAAAGCATGCATCTTAATTCAGAGCATCCATCGGCGAATGCCGCTAAAATCCGCGTTATCCAACACACCGGAAACCGACATGGCTAGTTGAAGTATCGACCGGCTGAGGATGTCTTGCCGCTGGCCGATAGCGTTGGCAATATTCCTCAGCGCACAGATGCGAACCGCCTTTCAAAACTTTGCGTGGGATAGCGAGCGGATCGTATGGGTCGACACTATGCTGTTTGAGGCCGCCGCGAGGATTCGCAGGAAAACAGCATGAGTTTTGCGACTGCGAATCTGGGTGGGAATACCAATCCATTGTCCATTCCCACACATTTCCGATCATATCAAAAAGGCCATAGCTATTGGCGGGGTAAGTCCGCACGGGCGAGGTGCGGTCCCAACCATCAGCCAAACTATTGGCATGCGGGAAAGGTCGGGTTTGCCAGCTATGGCCGTGTCCGGTTTCACCACCGGTCAGCTTCCGAATTCCTCGCGGCCCAGCGGTTGCGGCGCCTCAGCGCGGATGGCCAAATGCCAAGGGCAGCATTGTTTCGGCTCCTGTTCGGCGAATGCTATGGTCAGGATCTGGTATTCCCTTCGATGCGCCCAGTCGCGGCTTGGCTGGCGATCACAGACGACGCTGTACGCGACGAGATGGTGCGCCGAGAGCCTGAAGCGTTGATGGATGACGGCGACCCGGAGAGTTTTCCGATCAGTGCGCGCTCCCGTATCCTTGCGGCCTATGTCGAACGTTATGGAAGCGATGGCTGGCGCGGGGTGCGCATTCCCTATCCTCAGGTATTGCGTTTCGCGTCGCCCGATCTGTCGCCTACCGTCCGCAGGCTTTGGCAGGAACGAAGCACCAGCCCAGAAGTCGGCGAACTACTGATCGACCTCATTCAGGCGGCGCGCATGGAAGACTGCTGCGATATCGCAACAGAAGTGGCGAATGATCCCGAAGCGTCGCCGACTGACCGTGTAACGGCTGTCACGGTTCTTGCAGAGATGACGGCACCGGGCGAGCTGTCGAGCCTGATCGCGTCATTACTGAGCGAGCCGCACTGGCCATCGCGCGTGAAGGAAGGGGTGATTGACCCGCTTTTTCCCAAGCATCTTTTGGCAGAAGACTTCGTCCGGCTTCTCGGACAGATCGATGTCGACAAACGCAGTGTCGGCGGGATCGAATGGACACTGCCAAGGCTGATACCGCATTGGACGCTCCCTGACGGTGAGGTCACCTTGCTGCGCGACTTGATGGCGCGGCTGATCGAAGACAGCATCAAGCGCGTCGAACACTGGCCGCATTACGCGAGCAGATATCGGCACCTCACGTCGGCGCTAGCAGCATTTTGCCTGCGTCAATTCGACGACACCCGTCCACCTCCCGAGGGGCTGGTCGAGGCCGCCGTGATCGCCACCCGGCTGAAGGACAATGAATTTGGCGATGAAAAGCCTGCAGAAGAATTGATCGAGCGGCTCCGCCTTGGTCCTAGAAGCTGGCGAAAATTCATCTACTCAGCGGAGGGGCACTTTTGCGCTGCTCATGTGCCGGCGCGCAATGACGACGAGTTCGGAATGAACATCGCCTATGGCTCGACCGTGGGTGCGATTGACTACGACGATTTCGACTGGTTGTTGGAGGTGGCGGCTGACACCGGACTTGATCAGCGTATCCGCGCTGCGGCTTTCCGCGACGCCCTCTATCTGCTTCGTGTCGATGGCCAGCCGGTTCAGGACCGGGTCGCAGCGCTCCGCGACATTGCCAAAGATCAGCCTTCGTGGTTCGAAAAACTGGAGCAATGGCTCGTTCCTGCAAAGCCGGATAGGTCCTACGCGGCGCAGGAAGCGAAGTGGAAGAAGCAGGCAGCGGTACGCAAGGCCAAGGAAGCGGCGGCTGTCCAGACGTGGCTCGACTGGCGGCAGGATATCTTGCGCGATCCAGACGCCTATTTCGCGAAGACGAGCAATTCCAGAATCGTTTGGGATTTTGCGCAAGTTCTTGAACGTGACCCCGAAGACCTGGGCTGGCGCGCCCATTGGAACGGCGCAGCGATCTCGGCCCATTTCGACGATGCGATCACCGAACGGGTGCGCGCAGCGTTCTGTGCTTACTGGCGCACCATCGAGGTTCCGCTGCGCAGTGAGCGTCCAACCGACGAGCGCAATACCGTATGGTCCAGCTGGATCCACGCGCTTGCGGGGGTTTATGCAGAGGCGGAGCAACCAGACTGGGCACGAGATCTCTCACGCAAGGATGCCGCGACAGCATCCCGCCTTGTACCTGTTGAACTCAACGGCGTCCCGCCCTGGATCGCGGGTCTCGTGGCGCACCACCCTGAAGCTGTCGATGCTACACTTGGCAAGGAGCTTTCAGCCCAGTTGGATGACGCCGTCAGTTTCGAATTCCCGGGACTGCTCGCGGATTTCTCGCGGGCTGACCAGCCTGTCCTCGAGTTCTTCGCGCCGCGTGTATGGGCTTGGTTGCGGACGACCGATGCTGCGTTCGACGGTGAGCAACAGCAGGCTCGAATGCACGATCACCTTGAAAGGGCGATTGATTATCTGCTTCGCAGTTCATTCGATCGGTCACAGCTGATCGCGCTGGCGCATAACCGGCTTTCAGGTGGCCTTGGGGAGCCCTTCGCGCTGCTCTGGGTGATGCTCTTGCTGAACACCGCGCCGCGACAGGCTATTGCGTTACTGGAACAACAGATTGGAACGCTCGATCCGCCAACCCGGTACCCCCTGTGCGAAAATCTGTTCGCCACCTTTGGTCATCGCCGCAGCGCGCGCTTTTGCTCCGATCTTTCGGGCCAAGACTTCACTCCTGCCATGCTTCTTTCACTGGTCAAGTTGGCTTATGCCGAAATCCGCCTCTCCGATGACATCGACCGGGCGGGTGGCGGAGTCTTCAGTCCGACTGCCCGCGACGAGGCGCAGGATGGCCGCGGAGCAGTGCTGAGTGCTCTGCTTGCCCGCACTGGCGCTGAAGCTTGGGCCATCAAGCAGGCCATGCGCAATGACCCGTTGTTCACCCATTTCAAAGACAGGCTCGACCAGATTGCGCGCGAGAAAGCGGCCAGCGAAGCTGAGGGGCCTCCACTGGCCGATCGCGATCTTTCGCAGATCGAGCTTTATGGCGAAGCCCCGCAGGCGGATCGCAACGGCATGTTCCGGCTGATGACGGATCGGCTTGCAGATCTTAAGCACGATATCGCTGCACACGAGTTTTCCGAGCGATCGATCCTAGTCGGTATCGACAAAGAAAAGGATATGCAGGTCTGGTTCGCCAAGCGCCTCCAGGAGCGCGCGAATGGAGCTTATCGTGTCGATCGCGAGGCGCTGGTGGTCAATGACAAGGAAACGGACATCCGTCTCCTCTCGGTGCGCTCGAATGCGCAGGCCGTCATCGAATTGAAACTCGCCAACAATGGGTATTCGGTCGTCGATCTCGAGCGGTCTCTGGAAGACCAGCTGGTCGGCCAGTATATGCAACATGATGATTGCCGGGCGGGCTGCCTACTTGTGACCATGAGAAAACGCCGCACTTGGCGATGCCCGGATACCGAATCCGTGATTGATTTCTCGACCCTGCTGAGGCGGCTGCAAAGCTTTGCTGCCGACCTTGAGGCACAATTGAACCATCAGGTGAAGCTAGCGGTCGTTGGCATTGATTTAACAGGCTAATGCGCGCTTTGCACCAATCTTGCGTCCGGCGTTACAGGGACACCCGCTGGCGAGCGGTGGGAACAAACTCTGATAATCCCATGACACATCTCCGGTGGCCGTGATGGCCGCAGAAAAACGCTTCAGATTAGGCCGAGCCCTTGTCGTCGTGTAGCACCCGATTTCTGTTGCGATTTAGGATTCCGCAGCGCCAAACTATCGCATAAAGCGCGCTGATTCGACTCGGCTCGTTTTTGATTCCGTTAGGCGCGCCCAGAATGGAAGATATTATACAGCGGCAGCATTGATTGTTAGCATGGAGAAGCGGGCATGAGCGTGGAAACGGGGGATATTCAAGGCTGACATGGCGCGTAGCGACCTTCTCATCTCTCTGGTGCGCGCCGGCGCTGCAGGCGATCGGGAAGCCTTGCGCTCAACGACCGAAGCGCTGGTCGCCGACGAGCGCGCCAAGAAGCATTATATCGTCGCCGATCGTCTCCAACGCGCACTCTCCGCAGTTCCTGTCACCCCTCCGGCGCTGACGGCCAGTTCCCCACATCTTAATCCGTCGAATGGGCGTGAGGCGATACTCGAAGTCACGGCTCGCCTCCAGATCGACGATCTGATCCTGTCTCTGCCGGTCAAGGAGAGCGGGCGCCAGCTTATCGAGGAGCATCGGCGCGCCGATGTTCTGCGCGCGAGCGGCTACGAGCCGCGGCACCGGGTGCTCCTGTCCGGGCCTCCGGGCAACGGGAAAACCTCTTTCGCCGAAGCCATCGCCGAGAGCTTAGGCCTGCCCTTCTATGTTGTGCGCTATGACGCGCTGATTGGCAGCTATCTGGGCGAGACGAACGCGCGCCTGCGCAGGCTGTTCGACTATGTCCGTACGACGCCCAGCGTCCTATTCTTCGACGAGTTCGATGCGATCGGAAAGGAGCGTGGCGACACGCACGAAACCGGCGAAATCAAACGCGTCGTCTCCTTCCTGCTCATGCAACTCGATCAGTTGCCAAGCTACGTCATCGTCGTTGCCGCGACCAATCACGGTGAACTTCTCGATCGCGCCGTCTGGCGTCGGTTCCAGATGCGCCTGAGCATGCCCACTCCTCAACGCAAGGAAGTGACCGTATTTCTCGATCGCATCTTGTCTGATTGGCCCGATGCTCCCAAGATGACGCCGGCGCGTATCACAACGAAGCTTGGCACGGTAAGCTATGCCGAGGCTTTGGACTTCTGCCAGAATGTCAGAAGGCGCCAGATTTTGGGGTTGGGGGAGCTTTCCGTTGATGATGCCTTACGCGCCGAACTCGAGCTTTGGGCCTCGCGGGTAACTCCGGAGGCGATCAGTGCCGAGCGATCCGACCAAGCCTCTTCTGAGGCTGCCCGTCCCAGCTGATCAACCGCGCGCCATTGGGCGCGCCATGATGACCCCGAGGCCCGACGCGTTTCCGCGCGATCGCCAAACGGCAGCATTTGGTCCCAAGTTCAGCAGACTTGCCGATATTCTCGCACGCGGCGCCGATGCGCTCGAACTGCGGGCAGACGCTGCCGGTCTGGCGCCTGAGCGCCTCCTTGTCTTCGAAGTGCGCGGCTCGATCTCCGCCTTTGCAAACGCCGTCCAGAATGTCGCGGGCCTCGAACTAGTCGATGAAGAGGAACTCGAAGGCGATGAAGAGGACAAGCAGCCCTTCGCCTATTTGCTCGTCCCTGACATGGGGGCGTTGCGAAACCTCCTTACCCTATGGCAGCGGTGGCAGACCGGTCGGCTGATACGCGGCGAAACTCCATGGGCGAATGTCTTCGAACTGCTCAAGGATCTGCGGCCATGGGGACCGCTGGATCGCGTCCACGCAAGCGACGCGACCTTTCTTGCCTCCCTCATCGACGGACTGGACGATGATGAACTAGTGCGCATTGAGGTCGAGCTGGTCTATCGCGTTCAGGATCGGATCGCAAACGAACAGGAGGCCAATGTCCGGGCCGCGATCACCGCGCGCGACGGCCGTATCGTCTCGCAGGCCCGCATAGCGGATATTGGCTATCACGCGCTGCTAGCCGACATTCCCGTTTGGGCCGTCCGCGAAATCGTGGAGCGACGCGCCGAAGGCGTGGCCGGGCTCGAGCCGATCCAGCACATCCGGCCACAAAGCGCCTCGACCTCAATCGAACTAGGCGATGTAGCCGAGGAAGAAGCTGTCGCGCTCCCACAGCCCGAATTGGGCGAGCCAATTCTCGCTCTGCTGGACGGCGTGCCGGTCGCGGCGCACCGCATGCTCAGCCGGCACGTCGATCTCGACGACCCCTTCGATCTCGAACCCTCGGCACTCGTGGCCAATCGCTTTCACGGCACGGCCATGGCATCGCTCATCGTCCACGGCGATCGCAACGGCACGGGCCAGGCCTTGCCCCGCCGGATACATGTCATGCCCGTCATGGGTGATCATGACGATTTCCCGCGCGACAGGCTCGTCGTGGATCTCATCTACCTCGCCATCGTCCGGTTGCGGGAGCAGCGACCGGGCGTCGTGATCGTCAACCTCTCGCTAGGGAACAGGAACCGGCCTTTCCATGGCCAGCTTTCACCATGGGCGCGGCTGCTCGATCGCCTCTCGAACCGATTCGGCCTTCTCTTCATAGTCAGCGCCGGCAACGCGATCGCCGACTTCGGCGTACCCGCCTATGCGAACGGGCTTGCCTACGAAAGCGCCGATGGTGCCCATCGCGCTACATCGATGATAAATGCGCTTCATAGTCTGATCGGCGAGCGACGGATGTTCTCGCCGGCTGAAACCATCAACGGCATTACGGTGGGCGCCTGCAACAGCGATGCGGTGACACCCGCCGACCGGGCGCTTGCGCGAGCACTGATCGACCCGTTTCCCGATCACGACACCGCCAATCCCTCCAGTTCGCTCGGTCCCGGCTTCGCCCGATCGGTGAAGCCGGACATCCTGATGCCGGGCTCGAAGGAGCATATGCAAGTCGTGCGCAACCACACCCATATCGAGGTCCGACCCGGCCGTGCTTCGCGCGGCGCGGGCCTCAAGGTCGCCGCACCACCCGTGGCCGGCCGCGAAAATCAGGACGGTTACACGAACGGGACCAGCGCCGCCGCCGCTCTCGCCTCGCGGACATGTCACGAAATCCACGACGCTCTCGAAGCCGAATATGGCGCTGAATTCCTCGCCATGTCGCCGCTCCAGCGTGCCGTTCTCCTCAAGGCGCTCCTCGTCCACCCGGCACGCTGGCCTCGCGACGTAGCTAGGCTCATCAAGGATACGGTCGGACCGTGGGGACGCGGTCAGGCTCCGCGTCAAAAGGATAATATCCGGCGGTTCATCGGCTATGGCATGGTCGATGCCGAGGATGCTGTCGCCTGCGCGGCGGACCGCGCTACCTTCTTTGCTGTTGGCAGTCTGCATCGCGACCGTTCGGTGACCATAGCCGTTCCCGTTCCGCTCGCCATCGGCGGGAAAAGTCAGCCACACAGTCTCTCGGCGACCCTTGCTTGGTTCACGCCGGTATCACCGGGTCGAAAATCCTATCGATCCTGTCGACTCAAGATTCTCAAGCCTCCCTCGATCACCGATCTCGGTATAAGTCCTCATGGCTGGCAGCCCGATGAGAACCAGATCAATCGCGGCACAATCTTCTCGCGTTGCTGGGAAGGGAGCGACGCTCCGGTCGTCACTGCCAATATGACCGTACCGCTTACGGTTCAGCGCGATCCCGACCAAGGAGCAGTAATCGACGACGCAGTGACGTTTGGGCTTGCCGTCACACTGGCGATGCCCGGCGAGGTTGCGCTCTATGATGAGGTTTTTGCGCGCGTTCGGCCGACAGTCAGAGCGGGCGCATAAGGAGAGGCAATTCGCGCGGCTCGGGCCAATTGAACGTCGGCTTATTTCGGTTCGCAATTTTGAAGCTGACAGTCGCGAAAGTCCCCAAGGCGGTCAGGGTTTATACGGTGACTCGCTCAGGCCCGACCCAATCGTTGCTGCCGTGAGTAACCTTGAATTTGTCTGCTGTGATGCTCGGCGGCAACCTCAGTACGGACCGAGCCAATTCTCGATGCCTAGATCCGCCACCCGTTCAAACTCTCGAACATTGTCCGTTATGAGGGTGGCCCCGAGACTTAAGGCATGCGCGGCAATCAGCATATCATTGCCGCCGATGGGCTGACCCCGCTTTTCCAAATCTGTACGAAGCCGCCCGTAATGCGTGTCGACGTCATCGCCAAGAGGTAGCACCGGAAGCAGGGAGAGCACCGCCTCAAGTTGCCGCGTCAGCCGCTCGGATCCGCGACGCTCCGCGCCATAGCGCAACTCACTAGCTACAATGATGTTCGTCGCCACCGTCACCTCACCGACTACGGCAATCCGCGCCGCAATCACGCCCTGCGGATGCCGGATCAGGTCCGATAGAATATTCGTGTCGAGCAGGAACATGCCTCAAAGATCGATGGGTTCAGGAGCGGCATCATGAATTGAGCCAAAATCCTCATCGATCGGCGCAAGCGTCGCGAGCAGCCCCAGAAGAGAAGTCCCGGGCGCAGGTTCAATGATAATGCGCGAACCTTCTTTGCGCATTATCGCATCCTCACCAGGAAGCTCAAATTCGCGGGGGATGCGCACCGCTTGGCTACGCCCATTCTTGAAAAGCTTAACGTGACGCTCGACACCCATAGTAGCTCCTTGGCCTATGCCTATAGCATATGCCAATTATCACTTCTAGCAAAAGCAGCTTGCAAAGGTCATAACCCAAGCTCACCGCCCTAGGCCTGGGGGTACTCGTTCTGCGGGCTTTCGCTCCTCTTTGTCCGCTTGTTGCTGCTCTCTCGCAATGCGCACGCGCTCAATCGCATCCTTAAGCACGCGATCGGGAACGGTTTCAATCGATGGTCGATCTTTCAGGAACGATCTGAGCTCCCGCGCCAGTTCTTTGTCACGCGGGTCCTCTGAACCATCAAGGCGAACGGCCGCGCCTTCGTATCGTTCTCTGATATCAGCCCAGCGCTGCTTTGCCTGCGCCAAAAAACTAGGCGATTGGGCCTTTCCCATCGCGATCGCCAGGGCTTCCCGAGCCTGCCGCAAATCGGCTTCGGTCGGCTGCCGCGACACACCACGCCGGATTTTCTCCCGCATTTGCGCGAGCGCCATGCTCGTGCCAGCCCTGCCCTGCCCCCGCGTCCAGCGCGGCGTCGCTTCGCATTCGACACCCCGGCTCCGCAGCGCTTCGGCGAAAGCCTCCCGAAATTTGAACAAATCCTCCCGTCGGGGATCGAACCGTTTGCCGTCCATGCCCTCGGCCTCAACCGTCATATGCACATGCGGGCGCGGCGTGTCGGTGTGGAGCGCCATCAGATAATCATGATTGTCGCCCAGCATCCGCTGCGCCGTTTCGCGCACCGACTGCCTCACCGTCTCAGGGTCGGTACCCTCCGGCATCGAAAAGACCATGGAGACTGCGGACACAGTCGCGCGCTGGCGCCAATATAAGGGTTCGGACCATTCCTCCGCGAGCTGCTGGACATCCGCTTTATCCGTGAGCAGTTCGCCGTCGCGAGTTTCCAGCGCGATCCCACCCTTACGCCCGATATAGGCGAGGTGAGCGCCAAGATGGTCGGCTCCCTTTTTGCGGCCCGTCACCTTCACCAGCACCTCGGGCGCCTTTCGAACGACGCGGGCCAGCACGGAACGGGCATCTGCACGGGGCGCCACCACCTGTCCTACGTCCTTGCCGAACTCCTTCTGGTTCAGCAGGCGCTCAGCATATTTGAGATTGGGATCACCAAACACGCGCGGCTTGAACGTCGGCTTCAGCACGCCCCACAGTTCGTCCTCGCGCTCGCCGAACGACATCAGTCAGCCACCTTCCAGTAGCTGAGGTCTCCCCGCAGGGCTTCACCCAGGGCCGCGATCTGGTCGCTGACCTCCTGACGCATCTCGATGATGCGCCGAAGCTCGCCTTCGATTTGCAGCCCATTGTCGGCCAGCGCGACCGCATTGCCGGCACGCGTGGCCTGATTGAGGTTGCGGCCAATGCGCTGCAACTGCTTGCGCACGAGGCCGAGGCTCTCACGCAAGCCCGCGTCGACACTGCCCTTCAGACCAAGATGGCGGCGGGTCAGGGCCTTGACCCACCCCGCCCGATCCGTTCCGCGCTCGACCGCCCGTGTTTCCAACACCGCCATCTCGGCATCGGTCAGGCTGATGGTGACGCGGTTAGTGCTGCGCTCCGCTTGCGGTTGCACAAGCGGCGCATCGCCCGCCTGCCGGAGAACCTGCGCCAGGACTGACCGGAGAAGCGCGCTGCGCCCTCCCCTGCCCGCCGCGAGCGCGTCGAAAGCGTCGAGCGTGGCCCGGTCCAGCCGAATGGTGAGGTGCGTTTTGCCATCCTGAGCTGCGTTTGCAGTTGTCATCCTCGTCCCTTGTCCGCGATGCCACTGTGTTACAACTGCGACCCTAACCCCTATCCTGCCATCAAAGCAACCTCTTAAAAAACCATGCGAATCTGTGGCCCGGGCCACTGTGCTCTACCATGGCCGGAACGCTCGAGAACGCGGAAAAGAAGGGGTGCGCAGATTTAGCGATCGAAGCGGACGAGGCGCGGCTGGCCTTCGCCGTCGAAGTGAATCAGCGCCTCAACAAGGCGGCCACTCTTGCCGCCGACAACGATGGCGCGTGACCCATCGGGGCACTCCGCTCCCGGGCGGGACCGCTTCGGCTCGGTTCGCCCTCCCGGTGCTGCGGGTACCGGGCGGCGCTCCTGAGATAGGCGCAGCACCTGCGCCACGTTGCCAGCTTCAAGATCAACTGACGGCATCGGCGCAGGGCGCGACAGGCTTTCGCAGCCAGCAACCGTGACCAAACCCGGAGGCGTGGCATCGAGAAACGCCATCACAGCTTCGGGATCGTTGGCGGCGGCTTTCATTAATGCAACGGCGCCGCGGACCGGAATATCATTGAGGCGAGCGATTATATAGTCGGGCGCCGACGCGAGGCTATGCAGGCGGGAGAGCCGCGCCCGGTCTCGACCAGTGGCGCGGGCGAGATCTGCGATGCTCATGCCTGACCCGACCTGATCGGCAACGAACGCGATCATGTCCGATACGGACAGCTGTTCGCGCTGGTCGTTCTCAATGAACTGGTCGATCCTGATCTGGGCCGCATCCAGAACCTCGCGGATGATGGCGCGGACGGGCTGGCCAAGCTGCAAGCACGCACGCCAGCGCCGTTCCCCAAACTGGATCATGTAGCGCCCCTCATCGTCCGCCGGTGCGACGATGATGGGCTGTAACTGCCCTCTGGACTTAATGGTCTCGGCCAGCGCGTCGATCTCTTCCTGGCGGATCGCGCGGCGCACATTATGGGGATCAGCATAGACCAGCTACGGGTCGAGCAGTAGCACCCGCTCTTGGGCAGCAACTTCGTTCTTGGCGGCGAATATGTCGAAGTTGCCGAAATCCATCAGGCGCAAATCCTCTGCAATGCTTCGTCCAAAAACGCCTGCATCGGCGGCAGGGACGATCGGACATCCTTATCGAACCGCCAGACCGGAACGCCGGCCTGCACCGCCTGGCTGTAGTGGGCGCGATCGGGAAGATGCGTGGAAAACAAGTTGCGGCCAATCTTGGCCTTGAGCTCAGCCAGCATCGCCTGCTGGTTGCGGTCATTGGCCTTGACCCGGTTGGCGACCAAACCAGCAACCCGGATCGGCGTCTGGCGGCCGCGCTGATTGACGGTCTGGATCGAGTTGGAAAGTTGCCGGGTCGAATCGGGTCCGAAGGGTCCCAGTTCCACTGGCACTATCAGATCGTCACAGACCATCAGCGCTGCGAAGTTGATCCAACTCCACGCTGGCGGCGTGTCGATCACGCAATAATCATAGGCCGCCTTCAACGCTGGGAAATTTGCGCGGAAACAAGTCAGCGCTTTGCCATAATCAGCATCATATTCTCCAGCCATGTGGTTGGAGTATATGGCGCGCTGCAATCCCTCAGGCGCGGCATAGTCCGGTTCGAACAAGGGCTTGCACGAGCCAAGCTGCTCGAAATCGCGCAGTGCGGTCGACGCATTGCACTGCCGATCAAGGTCCAGCACCAGTACACGGTGCCCTGCATCGGCCAGATGCCAGGCGAGGTGACAGGCGATCGTGGTCTTCCCCGCGCCGCCCTTTTCGATGTTCACGGCGATCGTCTTCATCGACGGTCATTCCACCACGATTGGCGGGCGTACCACCAGGTCTCGGCATCCTCATCGCGGATGCGAGGCCCTCTGCTCTTGCTACCCGCGCTGGGAAACATCGCGACGAACAGCAGGAAAAAGAAAAGGCCTGCTTGCGCTACACCGCTCATGTCCTCCACCTCCTTGTAGATTGGCGGGCGGTGGCGCGACCTCGTCGCGCCGCCGCCCGCGCAGGAGCAATCAGCCGGCGATGAGCCGAGCTGACGCATAGGATAATCGCGCGGCGGCGATAACTCAACGAATCCAACAAAAGATTCAGAGGCTTAAAGCGCAACCCAGATCGGCTGGGTCAAGCCGGGAGGGGCCGCAAAAGCAGCCCCTTTCCTTTACCGGTCGTGATTTTCGCTGGCCTTTGCGAGGACCGCCAAGCCATCGGCGATCAGTTCAACCGTGTAGCGTTTGCCGTCAGCCGTGTCGTAGGAGTTCTGCCGAACCCGTCCGGTGACGTGGATCAGATCTCCCTTGTCGATCTTGGTCGCGCGCTCGATCAGGCGGCCGAAGAGCGTCACCTCGTTCCAATGGGTGTCTGTGACCCACTCACCATCTTCCTGGCGGTTGTAATTGGCGGCGACCGAAATCTTCGCCACCTTCTCATGCTCCGTGACCTTGTTGACGCGGCCGATGATGCGAAATTCAGCGATGTTCTGCATGGGACATTCCTCTTGCTCGATCAGGCCAATTCCTGATGGGGTCGTCACGGGAGTAAGGCTGACGCGATCCAGAAAATAAACGGAGGGTCCGCACCGCGGAAACCGTAGCCCTCAAAAGGGCGGTTATTTTCTTGATCGTAGAAGGCGGCCTGCGACCATACCCCATCGCAAACAGGAATTGCGCGGTTGAGCAAGGGCGGATGACACAGAATATCGTTCAAAAGCATCATCATAGCTCAAGAGAGGACGGCAGTCCTGTGAAGTGGCATCAGCGTCACTTGAACATCGCTTGGAAAATCCAGGGTGCGCCGCCCGAACAGGAGGAACGTGACGGTCACCCAAAAAGCCACGTTCCCGCACTCTGAGAAGGCACTGTGCCGTGTCGAGGGTGCCTGAATTTGATACCCGCAGGTCGTGCACAGGCCAGAACAAGGAAACGGACCTGACTGCCGTGCGTGGCCTGCCGGTCCAAAGGCCATGGATCTGCGGGGTTCGATGCCCGTCAACTCAAATCGGCGCGGAAATAGGAAAGTGTGAGCGTCACGCCTTCCCCAATCGGATCAGTAGCTATCGTCAGCTTGCCAGGAACGGTATGAACTATCCAGCCGCCGATGGTGGCCATTAGCTCCCCTTAATCGCCTTGGTCGATCCCCGTGAACCGGCCCGCAGTCATGAACGATGGCAGGACCGCCAAACATGTCGGGCTGGACGCCAATGGGCGGCAAGGCGGCCGCGACACCGCGCGGCTCACGCAGGGCACGGCGCGCCATCACGCCGCTCCCTTCGCATGACGCTCGGGCAGATATATTCAAGGATGCCCCTGCTCTCGCGAACATGGCTGCGCGCATTATCCAGCCTTTCGCGCTTGGTGATACAATAGCGATAGCGATTGGGTTCGCCTTCGATCGGCGTGACGCTATACTTGATCTGTCCGCTCTCCCCGCTGGTCCACCCTTGAGCGATGATCGTGGTAAGATGCCGCTTGTTGGTGGCAGTGAGGTGCAGGCCTTCGACCAGTTTGATCGCCATCTCTTTATCCTTCCTGCAATAGTTGGTGCCGGTGGCATCAGCCAACGGCGACACGGACGCTCAAGAACGCCGGGGGAATGGGGGCAGCGAGAAACCGCGCGAGTGGTGCGGGCGCAGCGGTCGAAGCCCCAAGCGAGCCACGGTCGGGCTGATTCTCGTTGCAGGGAAAGGGGGCGGCGCGCCCCTTTCCCGGGCGGTCAAGAAAAGCGCTGGCGCCGTGCGCCCGCTCCGTTTGGGCGCATCTGGTGCTCACAGGGCCAAACTCCCTTCGCGCAATTCAGCCGGTTCCTCGCCCTCTGTTCCTTCCCAAACGATCTTCCCATCCTGCCAGATGGTGACAAAGCCTCTGGTCCGGCATTGCGCCGGATCGGGATCGGACTTGCGCTCGAAATTAAAGCAGCGGTTGCGTCCCATGGTCCCGGCAAAGGCGGTCGGGCCGCCCTCCCGGTGCATCACGCGAAAGCAATGACCGCTCGGTTCCCTGACGCGGCGGCCATAGCCGCCCTGCCATGCGCGATAATCGGACTCTTCGCGTCCACTGGGCGGATGCCAGTGAACACGTCGAAGACATGCCGCATCCGCTGGCAAGCGGGGCGGCTCCGCTGCCGCCGCGCCATCGTCGAGCGGCGGCCCGCCATTATGGCGGAAGCCCGATGCGCTCATGGTTGTTCTTCCTTCGGTCGGACATCGCCCTGTGTGATGGTGAAACCGGCGCGGGCGAGTTCATCGCCCACGGCGCGCTTGCGTGTCGCGCCCTCCCCTTGCGATGCGATGTAGGAGCAACGACGATGATGAAAGACAAAGCCCGCACGTTTCGGGCAGCCGCGAAATTTCTGGTGGGTTCGTTCGCTCCAGTCGCAGGTTCCGCCAGAGTTGCGGAGGGCGGCAACGGCATGGACAGCACCGTAATTT
The DNA here is from genome assembly GCF_049913335.1 of Sphingobium sp. R-21. Lineage (NCBI taxonomy): Bacteria > Pseudomonadati > Pseudomonadota > Alphaproteobacteria > Sphingomonadales > Sphingobiaceae > Sphingobium > Sphingobium sp. R-21. Next base: position 88,943 of record NZ_CP184376.1, read on the forward strand.
TCGTCACGCCAGCGAAGTTCGATCTCGGTGGTAGCTTTGGACATCGGTCGATCTTTCAGAAGAAGCGAGGAAAAGGGCTGCGCGGTCGGCCGCCCGATCGGGGTCAGGCGGCGCGCGCGATGTCGGGTTTGGCCATCCGGGCAAGGATGAATTCGCTGGCCGCCTGCGCGGCGGTCGCCGCGCGGAAAATGGCGCGCTTATCGTTGCGAAGGGCGGTCAACCACGAGGCGATATAGGCGGCATGGTCGTCACGCTCGGTCGGTTCCATCCCGAGCTGCGCGCAAAGCATGGCCGCGCCGACCTCTGCGATCAACTCTTCTGCCGCACGGATTGCCGTCGATTTCCCATAGTCATAGAGGGTTTCACGGTTGAGCCGGGATTGGTGGCCAGTCGCGTGGATTCCCTCATGGGCAAGTGTGGCGTAGAAAGCGTTGCCGCTCACGAAATCAGCAAAGGCAGGCATGCGGATGCTATCGGCGACCGGGTTGTAACAAGCGCTATTGCCGCCCTCGCTGTAATGAACGCCATAACGGGCAAAGGCTGCCTCCAGTTCCAGGTCGCGCTGGTCGCGGTTCTTCACTTCGACACGCGGAACGGGATATTTGGTCATGTCTAAGCCGTCGATTTGCTCGACATTGAAAACGACATATTTTTTCAGGTAGCTGCGGGCGCGGTCTTCGCCCTCCCCTGCCCCGTCCTGCCCGATTTCCTCATCCTTGGGCGTGAAGCTTCCGGCATGGACGACAAGGTTTCCCTTTTCTCCCTTCCTGACCTGCCCTCCCAGTTCGCTGGCCTGCCGATAGGTCATCCAATAGGGATTGGTGTAACCGCGCGTCATGGACGCGGACCACAAAAGCAGCACATTCACACCGCGATAGGCGGTTCCCTCATGGCGCAGCGGAAGCGAGGCCGCCCCCGATGCCCAGCGTGGCGACCATGGGCGGGTGCCAGCTTCGAGCATAGCGATGATCTGGTTGGTGACTTCCTCGTAAACATCGATGCGCTCGGCCTTGGTGCGGGGCGCTGCGGTCGTGCGGGTCATGTCGTCTATCCCTTGTCTTTAAAAATGGAGCCGAAGGCGATGGCGCGCCATCGGCTTCTGCCTGCTGGCGAAGCGGGTCGGGGAATGGCGCAATTGAGGGCTGATCGCGGCGGAGGGGCATCACCCGCCTGCACGGAGCGCAGCGCAGGAAGGCGGGGAAACCGCCGCGATCACCAAGCGGGGCCGCGCAGCGGAGCCGACGGCCAGGCCCTTGCGCCAGGGGGCCGGAACAGGCCCCAGCCTAGCCCTCTTCATGGATAGGAAAGAAGCGAGAAATGCGTGGCTGCTCTCCAAGAGCTGTCCCCAGGAATCCTATTATCAAGCCGTTAGGAGTCGCTTTGCGCGATGCTGATTTGTACCTGCCGGATATTCACCTCTCCCTCCGATTCGCATTGCGAGTTATCGATATGACGCAGGAGCAGGAGCGTTAGGCAGGCAATAGAATCATTTTCAAAACGCCGCTGCTTGCAGCGGAGGTGATTCCTGATTCTAAGGAATTCAGATTCAAGCCAACAAAACGTAGTAATCTCATTATGTTAGCTCGAGCTACCTGACCTGACGGGGGATGTTACCTGACTTATTGGGGGCTTTGACCTGTCCTTGCGGGGGACCTTGCCTGCCCTGTCGGGGGCTTCCTGACTTATTGGGGGCTGCCCAGAATGAACGTCTTTGTGTCGCCTACGGCTATATGCCGCTCAATACTCTGGACGATTGAAGCCCGCACGAATGGCTTATGTGCGACTCGGCTGTTTAGCGGCCTCTCGGGACGATCGGAAAGAGATTCTATCCTGACCTGCTGGGGGACCAGCTGTGCGATATCCTGACCTGACTTGACGAGAAAGGTCAGGTCAGGCAGCTTTCCGATTCTCTTGAGGCTCTTGAAAATTTGGTATGGCATGGAATCCGAGACTGACAAAATCGCGGACAATGAGGAATTAGAGGAGTCTCCAGAAGCACCTGGCCGGGCGATGCGGGTCGCGGCAGCCTTACGTGCAAAGGGCGGTGACGAGTTTGCAAAGCCAGGAAGCATCATCGAAGTTAAGTTCGTCAAAGGAGAGTCTTTGAGCCTCACGGCATCTCGGCTGTTGGCATTGATGATCCTGACTGCTGGCGGTGATGCCTGGGAGGATAAGCCGCATAGAATGCGGAAGGCCGATATTCGCCGCGGCCATAAGGGAAATGAGCGGATTACCGACATGCTCCAGGAATTGCACCGCACACTTTTTGCCGTCGATGATCGTTCCTGGCGGGGAAAGAAAGCCACTACCCTCTTCTCGCTAATCTCCCGGTCTCGGGAAGAAACCGAAGAAAATGGTGGTGAGGCAGGATGGATCGAATGGGAATTTACTCCAGACGCTCGTAAGATGATTCAGGCATCGGAAACGTACGCTGTCCTTAACAGGCAAGCGGTATTAGGTTTTCGCTCCAACTATGCGTTGAAGCTTTACGAACTTGGGGCACTGCGCCTTCATAGACGACAGGCTACATGGAAGGGCGACATGACGGCCTTGCGTGCAGCCTTGGGAATTCCGCCTGATGTATATACCGACTTTGCACAGCTAAGGCGCAAGGTTCTTGAAAAGGCGAAGGCCGAGATCGACCAGCTTGCGCATTTCAGAGTGGAATGGCGGGAGATACGCCAAGGTCGTACAGTCGCGGAAATCGAATTCCGGTTTGAGCCCAAAGGGGCACCTGAGGTAATCGAAACAGTCGACGAACTCGACAGGCATTCGAGTGGCAGGAAGGAACGACGGGACGGTACGGTCGAGCAGGTGGTATCGACCGACGGAGGCAAGTCCATTTCCGCGAAATCAGCGCGTACTGTGAAGATTGAAGAGCCTCTGTTTCCTCGTGGGTCAATCAGTTTCGGCCATGACGAAATCGCCGGGATCGCGCGGCAGTTTGGCGGCGGTTGGGATGTAGAGCTGATCGCCCAGAGCTTCAGGGATCATATGGGGTCTCGTCTCGATAAGTTGCGGGGAGCCAAGCTTACCGCGGCGTGGAAGGGATTTTGTGAAAGCTGGGTCACGCGTCGAGGTCGTGCCTGACCAAAATTGCACGCGTGCAATTTCCGCCCCCACCGAGTCAGGTTATAGCAGTTTCGGCAGTGATAATCCGAAAATTGGAGCGCTAACTTTCGCAATTTCTGAAATTATTGACCAAAAAGCGCAAGCTGGTGTACCACATGCGGGATTTCGAAAGGACTACATGTGTCGAACGCACTTGAAATTGATGGGGTGGAGCGCCTTGTCTCTGTCGCCACTCTCGCAAACCGAACTTCATCAGTCCTGGAGAAGCTTCGAGACTCTGCCAAAAACGCGCGATCGGATGATAGACGCGAGCCTACGTTTACAATCAGTAAAGCCGCTGAACTCGTGGGGAGAACACCCGCTGCCATTCGGGATGCCGAGAAAGATGGAAGACTTCCAGAACCCACTCGCAACGAAAACAATCGCCGGGAAAGGTACACGCTGGCGCAACTAAACGACATGCGGGGTGTCTTTGGAACGCGTCCATATCGCAGTCCAGAAGATCCTTGCTGCGTAGTCGCGGTCCAGAATTTCAAAGGTGGCGTCGGTAAATCAACGCTTTCCGTGCATCTCGCGCAATATTTAGCTATTCGGGGCTATCGCGTCGCGCTGATCGACTGTGACAGCCAAGCTTCAGCAACCACATTGTTCGGCTACATTCCCGACCTTGATTTGGACGAGAATGACACCCTGTATCCCTTCCTTCGCGAAGGAGAGCGCACGTCTCTCGATTACGCTCTGCGAAAGACGCATTTCGACGGCCTGGAGCTTATCCCGGCCAATCTTCGCTTGTTTCAGTCAGAATATGAATTGGCCGCCCGCATGGCGCGTGGCAGCGGCGCGCTACTTGATCGCCTGCGCGAGGGGATTGGGAGCATCTCGGATCGTTTTGACGTTATTGTCATGGACCCGCCACCGGCCTTGGGTGCGATTTCACTCTCTGTTTTGAGAGCTGCAAATGCGTTGGTGGTTCCCTCACCGCCGACGGTCATGGATTTTTCGTCCACCGCGGCCTTTCTCTCAATGCTCGACGAGACGATTGAGGAACTTGCTGAGCGAGGGATGGCGCCCGAACTCCAGTTCCTGCGATTTGTTGGGTCGAAGGTGGACGAGAATAAGTCGATGCAGAAGGAGCTTTTGCAACTGATGCGGACGCTTTTCGGGCACGCGATGGTTCGTACTCCGCTTAAGGACTCTGCTGAAATCGACAACGCGACTGCACGGCTGATGACCGTTTATGAGCTTGATGGACCCGCAACCAGTTCGTCGGTTCGCAATCGATGCCTCAATTATCTCGACGGGGTGAACAGCGAAATTGAAGTGGATATCAGGTCGATGTGGCCCAGCCATCAGGCGCGTCTCCGGAACGAGGCGCTAGCATGAGCCGGAAAAATTGCATGCGTGCAATTCGAGAGGAAATTGGAAATTGCACGCGTGCAATTTTGGCTGAAAGGAGGTTTGGGTGAGCAGAAAGAACAGCGGTTTCGCGGCCGATCTAGCAGCTGGGATCGACCTGACCGAAGAGTCTGCACCGGTCAGGCGATCTAGCATAGCCGCGAACGTGCTTACGGGTCGGTCGAACCGGCTTGCTGATCTTGCTTCTGGCGCAGTCATCAATCGAGTTCATGAACTCGTTGATCCCGCACGCTGCCGAATGTGGGAAGGTCACAATCGGGACTATGCTCTGCTCACTGAGGAACGTTGCGCCGATCTTATCGAGAGTATGAAGGCGCAAGGGCGGCAGGAAATTCCAGCTATTGTGCGCCGTGTGACTGGAGACAGCCAGTTCGACTTTGAAGTGATCTGTGGAGCCCGTCGGCACTGGTCGATCAGTTGGCTACGCGCGCACAACTATCCCGATTTCAAATTTCTGGTCGATGTCCGCGAAATCGGGGACGAGGAAGCCTTCAGGCTGGCCGACATTGAGAACCGCGCTCGAGATGATCTAACCGACTATGAGCGAGCAAAAGACTATTTGCGCGCACTGAACACCTACTACGACGGCCGTCAAAAAACGATGGCCGAGCGTTTGAAAGTCACCGAGAGCTGGCTTACCCGTTACCTAGATCTGGCACGGCTTCCGCGCGAGCTGACTGTAGCTTTTGTAAATGTCCAAGAGCTTGGCATCAGAAATGCAATCGCACTAAAGGGGCTCCTCAAACCCGAGGATAAACGCGAAAAGGCATTTGCAGAAGCAGCGCGCTTGGCCGCCGAGCAAGCCGGGGAAGGGAGGGCACTCCCCGTGCTTGACGTGATCAAAGCGCTGACCATCGCGGCTGAGACCCCCAAAAAGTCAGGCTCCCCCAAAAAGTCAGGAAAGCCCCAAACAGTTTCAAGCCCAGGCGGGAAGCCCGTCCTTAAAATTTTGGGATCGGACCGTAAAGGCATCCACCTCACCTTGCTCAACAAGGGGGGCGCATCGCGAGACGATGTTGAAGCGGCACTCAAGGATATACTCGACACTCATTGGGGCTGATTGCCAGGCGGCGGCGGGACTGGTGACGAGCTTGACCGGAACGATTGACCTGTTCGGTGATCCTGTGCATCGTGGGAAAGGAAGGAGAAATTAGGCAGCGCGGTCTAAGCCATCCAATCCTGAGCACGAAAGCGGTCACGGCGCTTAGCACGTTTGCACTACGAATGGCCTGGGGTGGTGCGGTGCGCGTCTATGCAATGAACTTGGGTGAGCTGATTTCTGATGCAAGATTCGGATCGACCAAGCGGTGCGTCTCGTACTCGCAAGTGAGGTACCGCGAACTTTCTCGACTAGAACAAACCATGAAGTGCGGCTAAATTGCCCTCAGAGGCTCGTACAGAGCGACAGCGCGTCCCAGGTCACACGACAAGGAGAGGTTTCGTTTCGGCGTTCAGCGAGGCTCTGAGAGGAAGGCATTGTCCCCGAGTTCGTCCCAGAATGTGGGTTCAAATGGGTCGGCGGCAGAGACGCGCCGTCCGAGAGGGGAGGGGGCTGCTCCGCCAACCGGAACTATGTAGCTACGGAAGCTGGCCTGCCCCGTCCATTCGATCAGCAGGCCTTCGGCCTCGGCGGTTGAGAGCAGCTTGATCGCGCCCGCCGAGGTTAGATCGAGATGCTTCGCCACCTGGCTGCTGGTGACCGCCGGACGCGCCATGGCGAAGAGGATCAACTCCTTCAATCTGCCCGGCCGTCGGCGATCGCGGATATGACCGGCGGCGCGCTGGGCATAGCCGCGTAACCGGAGTTCGAGTTCAAGGTGCGCGTTGGCGCCGGCCAGGATGGCGCCGAGCCAGAGATGATCAAGCTCGGCCCCTTGGGCGATCTTCCATCGGCCACCCGCCAGTTTAAGACCCAGCGCTGTCAGTCCGCCGTGGGATCCTTTCCAGCGGCCCGGCCCCCAGCGATCGCCGATCAGCAGGCTTGCGATGGCATCGCCGCGGGCGAGGGGCGCAAGCTGGCGCCATAGCAACGCGATCCGGCCGGCATGGACGAGGGGAGGGGAGGGGGGTAGGGCTTGGCATGCCTTGCTCCAGGCGTCGATCGCTGGGACCAGCTCCCAAACTTCACGACGGCCCGGGACATGCTCCTCCAGCGGCTCGCGGTCAGTGCCGAGCCAAGCCAGCAGGGCGGCGGGATCGGCCATCAGCGCATCCAGGGTGATGGACCTGCCGATGGCGTACTTCCAATGGGTGAGGTCATAGGTGCCCGTCACCACCCGTCCCCGCGCATCGATTGTTACTGCCTCATCGGGCAGTTCATAGGCATCGATCGCGGCGAGTGCCTGCCGTTCGGCCAGCGCCATACGAGCTTTCCACGGCCCGCGAACCGGGCTGAGCCGCAAACGCTCCTCGATCCGCGCCAGTGCGGCCTGTGCGTCGGCATAGGTCGGCAGGATGGCTGGATCGCAAAGGGGAGGGGGGTGACTCGTCATTGCCCTAGCCAAACGTCCTGAAATGACCCTGCTGTATGCGCTCAGCGGAGTTTCGAAAAATGACCTCAAATTCCGCCTTACACGACCAGATATTAAACCGAAATGCCATTTAGGAAAGTCTGCTGTGATCAAGAAGAAAAAGGATCACTGACAAGGGCCATTATCGTTGATCCAAAATGTCACAACTTCTATAAGGGAGCCGAGCAACAGGTGGAGAAAAGGACGTGGCGGGTGCGCCGAAGCCGGCTTTGCAGGGCCTGAGAGTTTTTCTCGACACGCCCGCCGGCGCTGATCCTATCCCTGTTCCGCTCGCGGCGCAAAGGGGCGATGGTGCGAGCCACGCGATCCGCGGTCGCGTGCCAGGCGACTTGGCGGTAGCTTCAGCCCCCGGCGAGGCCGAGGCGCCCATTGGGCCGCTGGCCCAAGAAGGATCCGCTGCGCTCGGGATCGCTGATCCCGTCGCACCGCTGGCCGCCCGCGCGGGCGCTCTCCTGTCGGCCGTCGTCCTGCCGGCGCAGGGACAGCGCTGGGCCTATGGCGCGCGCAAGCAGCATGTCGTCCAGCGCCGGGCCGAGCGGGCGGCCGACCAAAGCCGCACGTCGCTCGAGCGGTTCGAGGCGGTGCTGGCGTTCCTGCCGACCACTGGTCGCTCGGGGGTCAACCTCGATCTGGTGCAAGCGACACTCGCCGCCATGGCGGCCAACACGGTGCGCGGCCTGCTCGCGGACATGGCGGGCTTTGGCAAAGCCTGCCGCCGCTCTGGGGTCAGTGCGCTGCCGGCGCAACCGGCCTCGGTGATCGCCTTCCTGAAAGCACGCGCGGCGGGGAAGGGCGGTCTCGCCAAGGCGAAGCCGGCGACCCTAGCGCGCATCCTCTGGGCGATCGCGACTTTTCACCGGCTTTTCGATCTGCCCGATCCGACCAAGGATAAGTTGGTCACGCTGACGCTCAAGGCGCTGCGGCGGGAACAGGGCACGGTTCAGCGCCAGGCGCGGCCGCTGCGCTACAAGGGGGCGGTCAGCGATGTTTTTGACGGGGACGCGCGCGGGGTGAGCCTCAAAGCACTCCTCGATGCTTGCCCCGGCGATGAAAAGGGGTTGCGGGACCGGGCTTTGCTGTCGGTCGCCTATGATACGGGCCTGCGCGCCTCCGAACTGGTCGCGATCGACATCACGCATATCTGGCCGTCCAGTGATCCCGACACAAGGCTGCTCCATATCCCACGGCACAAGGGCGATCAGGAAGGGGAGGGGGCGTCCGCCTTCTTGTCGATGCGCAGCGTGCTGGCGCTGCAGGCCTGGATCAGGGTGATGGCCGAGCTTCTGGATGTTCCGGACATGAGAGAGGGACCGGTTTTCCGGCGGCTGTTCGTCAAGCGGCTCAAGCCGGTCGACCCGGGGGTCGCCCGCGCTGCGGCGCGTCAGCAGGCCGCCGCTAGGCAATGGGGGTTGCTGAGTTTGCTGCCGGACGCCAAAACTCCGCGGCGAACCGGCATCGATCCGCTGACGGCCGTGACCTTGGGCAGCGCCGCGCTGCGGCCCCAGGCCGTGACCCAGATTTTCAAGACCCGGGTCCAGGGCGCTTGGGACGCAGGGTTGCTACCGGATCTCACCAAGGAGGAGCTGGCGCAATGGGTCAAGGGGATCAGCGCCCACTCGACGCGCATCGGCATCACCAACGACCTGTTCGCGGCGGGCGAGGATATTGCCGGGATCATGGACGCGCTGCGCTGGAAATCGCCCAAGATGCCGCTCAGCTATAATCGCAACCTGGCGGCTGAGCATGGTGCAGCTGGCCGTTTGCTGTCCAAACTCAAATAATGCGTATTTAGCCAAATAAATTTCGCTCTGCTGCAATCTAAAAGACCGCGGATTACTATCGATAATGGGGTCCTATCGATAGTGACATCGGGATTTTCGCCTCTATCCCTCCATGCGCGCCAAATCCGCCTTGTCCCTGTCCGCGCGGGCACAGTGCCCGTCTAAAGCCAAAGCTGCGGTTTCCGGGGAGATCGTGACGGTGCTCGCGCCGGGCGAGGCCAAACTGCCGCGGCGCCACGCCGGTTCCGCGCAGGATCGCGAGGCCCAGTTCGTTGCCTTGCTCCAGTTATTGACAGGAGAGGGTGCCGCTCTCGACGCGCTAGACTAAGTTCGCCGAGGAATGGGGTGAAATTATCCTGTCTGTTATTGGTGCTTCGTCAGCGGCATTGCTCGCCGTTATTATTGTTACGTGGCATTCTACAAAATCAAATGAGGGTGGTTTAATCGTCCTCGCTTTTTTAATTGGTGCTCCGACCGCTGCCTGCTGCGCTTTTATTGGAACGGCCTTCGGGAAGCTTAGGAATTCTGACAATTCCTCAGACACATGAAGTCGATCAACCCTAAATAGCTGCCAGTCCGTTAACCACCCCCGCCAGCCGTTAACGGTCCCGTTTCGCGCAAGGGGTCGCTCCATTGGCGACCGTCCGATTCGGAACGAGCAAGCTGCCGGACGGCACGCGACCATTCTTTGCCGGGCGATAGGCTCTGCCTCGTTCCAGATAGCGGACATTGCATCTCGAGGTTATGTTCGGCTCATGGGAACGTTGACCTTGGAACATGGCATTGCGGAGTATCAGTGGGCAACTGACGTGGCCTTCGATGGTGTCCGCCTCGAAATCCTCGCACCCGAAGGCGACATGCTATTCGAAGTCAGTGTTCCAGAAGGCGGATCGATCACCGTGAACACCTTCGGAAAAGAGGTCGCGGCCGATATCGTCATTGCAGCAATCGAACTCGCGCGAGGCACACGGTAGCTGCTACCGCCCAAAATAAGCCGCTGACGGTGGGATAAGGGAGGCTTGTAAGCTGCCATTAATTTATTGAGGGCAGATAAGCGGCGGAGGGCATATGGGAAAACTGACATTTGGCAAATTCGCTGGCTTAGCCTTAGGCGCCGCTGTGGTCGGCAGCACGCTAGGCACGGCGTTGTTCATAGCCGACGCCTTCTTTGGTCACCCAAACAAATCGCCACGGCCTGATGTTTGGGAGATTTTCTTCTTTCCCGTTTTTTGGTTGATGAGCCTTTTCGGCACCATTCCGGGCGCGCTAGTAATTGGACTGCCTGTCCTTTTTCCAATCCGGCATTTCATTGCGCGCCATCCTTATTTGAGCGGCACACCAACTGTCCTAGTGGCTCTGGCGATTTCGTTCGCCCTGTTGGGATGGGCATTCAAGCAGCCGATTGGTGGAGAATACACGGACCTAGAAATCCTCTGGTGTTACTCCGGCAGCGTGGCATTCGGCTTTGTCTTCATGCTGGGGTGGTGGCAGTCGCGTCAATCGAAGAAGCAGACCGGATAGAACGATCTCCATCCGCAAGCCGCCATTCCGCTTTCCACCCGGCATCGTCGCTCCTGCGTCGCGAGTCGCTGCGCTGTGCTGGTAAGCTGCCAATCCGGTAAGGGCTTGGAAAGCTGCCCAGCGGCACGCGACCATTTCTTGCCGATGATCGCCTTCGGCTGTCTTCTTGATTGCAGACATCAAAAAGGCGAGCGATAACACGTAAATGGAGTCCGGCACCCCACTCAATTGGCTTCTCGCTGTAGCGATGCTGGGCTTTGCAATTTTGGCGTGGATGACCGGCCGTGTCACGTTGAGGGGCGGGTGGATTATTATCGACCGCGCCGAACAACCTACGAGGTTCTGGATGCACGTTATTGGATCCGGCTTCTTGGGGGTCTTGCTTTTTGCCAAGGCCATATTCCGCGTGCCCCTGTGACTATCGCGGGCCATAGATGGACAGCCATTCCGTCGATCGACGCCGCCGAAAGCTGTCGTTCATTTTTGCAGGATAATCTGCACTGAGGAAGCCACTGTGACTGGTGCTAGATGACGATCTACGACGATGACGGAGTGCGAACCCCCTTTGGAATGTGTCTAAGCGCGTTTGCCTTCATTGTTGCGGCGATTTCAGCTTTCTTATTTGTCCCAGCGACGGGTTGGGCCGTTTTCGCACCCTTCGGCTGTGAAATGACCTGCACAACAAACGAGCGCTATTGGATCGCTTTAGTCATGTTCTGCCCCATAATGCTGGCCGCAGCAGCGATAGTAGGCTTCCGTGCGGCTTTTGGACAGTTGACCGCTTCAACTATAGGGCTTTCGCTTGTTTCATTCGTCTGCGGCGCCGTCATTATCGCAGTCGATCGGGGTTACGTCGGCTAAGCCATTCGTCCTGCTAAAAAGCCGCCATTCCGCTTCCCACCCCCCGCCAGCCATAAGCGGCCCCGATTCGCGCAAGAGCCGCTCCATTGGCGACCGTCCGGTCCGGAACGGGCAAGCTGCCGGACGGCACGCGACCAGAAATTGCCATTCTATCGGAAGACGAAATTGCTTGATTGCGGACGTGGATTGGACGCGGCTAAGCTGTGTTCAGCATGGCTTACGAGGGAATAGAGTACGAAACGGGCCTGCGTTGGCTTTATCTGGCTGGCGTCGCTGCGATCATTGCAGCCGTTCTCTTTCTGCGACCACAGCCAGTTCCACCTCCAGCAAAAGCTGTCGTATTTGGCTGTTACACAACATCCTTGGGTGCGCCGATTAGGCTCGCGGCGGATGGCATGGAGATACTCCAGAACGGATTTCCGCGCATTGGGTTTCACTTGGAGCGCCATAAAACCGGCATCGCGCTTACGGCGGAGGCACCTATCACTGTGAGGTGGTGCCGGATATCTGGACAGGGTGATAAGCTCATCCCGACCTGAAGGAATGGACGGGAATGAAGACGACGAGCAAGCGCTGCAGCGCCGATTTCAAAGCCAAGGTGACGCTGGAAGCGATCCGTGGGGACCTGACGCTGACAGAACTGGCTGCCAAGCATGGGGTCCATCACACGATGATCGCGGCCTGGAAGCGGCAGGCCATCGACGGGATGGCGGGCACGTTCTCCGGGGCGAGCGATGCGGCCAAGGCAGTCAGCGAGGGCGAGGTGGAAAAGCTGCACGCCAAGATCGGGCAACTGATGGTGGAGCGGGATTTTTTAGCGAACGCCTTTGGTCGATGAGCGTGGATCGGAGGCGGGCGATGGTCGAACCTGCTCACCACTGCCTGTCGATCTCGACGCAATGCCGCCTGCTGCAGATCAGTTGTTCGTCCTATTATTACGCCCCGGTTCCGGAAACGGACGAGACGCTGGCGCTGATGGCGGTGATCGACACCGTGTTCATGGACTGCCCCTGGTATGGCAGCCCCCAGATGGCGCGGCATCTGCAGCGCCTCGGCCGTGCGGTGGGTCGCCGTCGGACTCGGCGGTTGATGGCGAAGATGGGTCTGACGCCGATCTACCAACGGCCCCGAACGAGCGATCCGCACCCACAGCACCGGGTCTATCCCTATCTGCTGCGCAAGCTGGCAATCGAGCGCCCCAATCATGTGTGGTGCGCGGACGTGACCTACATTCCGATGCGCCAGGGCTTCCTCTATCTGGTCGCCATCATGGACTGGGCGAGCCGCAAGGTGCTGGCCTGGCGGCTGTCGAACACGATGGATGCGGGATTTTGCGTCGAGGCACTGGAGGAGGCGCTGGCTCGTTTCGGCAAGCCCGAGATCTTCAACACCGATCAGGGCAGCCAGTTCACCAGCAACGCCTTCACCGGTGTGCTGCGCGCAGCCGAGATCAAGATCAGCATGGACGGTCGGGGACGCTGGATGGACAATGTCTTCATCGAACGGCTCTGGCGGTCTGTGAAGTACGAATGCGTCTATCTGCACGCCTTCGAGACCGGATCTGAACTGCGTGCCGGCCTGGGCCGATGGTTCGCCTATTATGACAAGCATCGCCCGCATTCACGCCTTGCAGGGAAAACCCCAGGCGAGGCATATGGGCAAATCGGCGCTTCAAATCCTGGGGGGCATGCCCCCCAGGATTTGATCACCCAAATGGCGGCATGAGAACAACACGGATGAGCTTAAATTAGCCGCCAACCTGTCCAAAAAGGTGCAACCACCTCATCGATCTGGCCAATGCCGTCATCGTCGATGTGGAGGCCACTACCGCCATCCGCCAAGCCGAGGTGACGGTGCAGCGAACGATGATCGACCGGACGCAGGAACGCTTCGGCATCTGGCCACGACGCCTGGCCGCCGATACGGGCTATGGCGATGCCGCCAATCTTGCCTGGCTTGTCCATGAGCACGGTATCGAGCCCCATATCCCGGTCTTCGATCATGTGGGCCGTCGAACCGACAGCTTCCAGCGTACCGCGTTCCGCTACGATCACCATAATGATCTCTTTGTCTGCCCTGGCGGAAAGCAACTGGTCCAGCACCGCAGAGACTATGCCATCCCGCGGCCCGGTGTCGATAAGGACGGCTTCATGCGCTACCGCGCCAGCAAGCATGACTGCGACGCCTGCGCCCTCAAACCGCAACGCTGCCCCGGTCAGCCCATGCGCAAGGTTGCCCGGTCAATCCATGAAGGCGCGCGCGACCTGGCAAGGGACCTCTCCAAGACCGATGCCTATGTCACGTCCAGGCGCGAGCGAAAAAAGGTCGAGATGCTGTTCGCCCATCTCAAACGCATCCTCAAGCTCGATCGCCTGCGCCTTCGAGGTCCCAACGGTGCAAAGGACGAGTTCCACTTGGCGGCCGCAGCCCAGAACCTGCGCAAGCTTGCAAAGCTCGTTCCGATCCTGCCAGCAATCACGCCAGCTTGAGCCGGACAGCACGGCTCGACCCTATGTCAAAGACTGACAATCCCCGACTTCTTCAACACTATCGGTCGTTGACGAACGGACTTGCGCCACAAGCGAGTGAGACCGGGCGGCGCTGTGCGGCCGCCCGGCGCATTGTTACCAGTTGAAGCGCAGCGATCCTACCACCGTCCGAGGGCCGCCATAATAGCAGCTGTTGAGGAAGGGGCAGGCGCTGATATAGGTCTTGTCGAACAGGTTGACGGCGTTGATCGAGGCGTTCCAGCCTTCGAGGCCCAGCTTCGACAGGTCATAACCCAGCATTGCATCGACCAGCGCGAAGCTGTCAGTGTGGAAGCGCTGGAAGGTGGTCACGCCGTTGATGACTGCATAGTTGGTCGTGCCGTCCGATCCGCTGACGTAGCGCACGCCCGCGCCGACGCTGAGGCCGGACAGGGCGCCAGCGGCCTTGTGCGCCCTGCCGAAATTATAAGTCAGGAAAGTCGATGCGTTCCATTTCGGCGTGCCCAGCTGACGCGTGCCGGTCGTCGTCGGCGTGCCGCTGTTGGTCGCGGTTGCGGCGATCGCCGGGGTGCCTTCGGTGATGATTGCGTCGGTATAGCTGGCGGTCGCGACGATATCGAAGCCAGGGATGACTTCGCCGCGCCCTTCGAACTCTACGCCGCGTACGCGGGTTTCGCCGATCTGGACGGTGGCGTTGGCGGGAATGCCGCCGGTCCCGGCACGCGGGTCCGACACCGGATTGCCCTGCCGCTTGAGCTGATAGACGGACGCGGTGAACAGCGAGTTGATCCCTTTGGGCTGATATTTCAGGCCCGCCTCATATTGATGGCCGGTAATCGGCACGAACGGCGCGGCTTCGGTCGCCGTCACATAGCGGGTGCCCGCCTGCGGTTCGAAGGATTCGGAATAGCTGACATAGGGCGACAGGCCGAACTCGAACTCATACAGAGCGCCCAAACGCATAGTGAAGGCGCTCTGCGTGAGCTTCGTCACCGGTGCGGCGCGGGCGGCGGCGGTTGTCGGGTTGAGGTTGAGCGAGGTCTGCTCATACCAGTCCTGACGTCCGCTGGCGATTAGCTGCAACCGGTCGATTGCCATCTGATCCTGGAAATAGACGCCCAACTGGTCGCGCTTGCCATAGGTGTTGGTGTAGCTGGCCGACAGAATTTTCAGGTCAAAGCTCGGCAACGTACCGCCATATACCGGCGTGAACAGGCTAAGATTGGGCATGCTGGTTAGCGGATTGCTGGTCACGCCGCTGTTGAATTGCTGCACATTCTCGCCGGTGATGCGCTGATAGTCGACGCCGACCAGCAAGTTATGCCGGATGAAGCCGGTCGCGAACTTCGCATTCAAATGATTGTCCATCGTCAGCGTATTGAAATCTTCGTCCGCGCCGCCGCCGCCGCGAACGATGGTCGAATAGTCGCTGTTGCGATTGGTCCCAGTGCCGGTCGTGGCAAAGCCCGACGTATAAATCTGGCGGTAGGACAGCTTGTTGTGCTGGAAGCGGAAGCTCGACGCGAAGCTCAGATGCTCGTCGAAATCATGGCGGAGGAAGGCCGCGATCGACTTCGCCTTATGGTCGTAGCGTTCATAACCCGGATCGCCGGTGTTCATATTGCGCGGCAGCGTGCCAAAGGGGTTGGGCAGGACCGTGCCCGCAGCAGGCGTGCCCGAATAGCCGCCGCCATGGGGGGTGTGCTGATAGGTCGCGATCAGGGTCAGGCTGGTCGCATCATCAGGGGAGAAGGTCAGCATCGAGCTGACATGCCAGCGCTCGCTGAACGTGTCCTGCGCCAGATTGTCGCTTTTCTGCCAGCCGCCGACGATGCGCGCCTTCAACCGGCCTTCGCTATCGAGCGGCTGGTTGACGTCGGCGACGACGCGAAACGTGTCATAATTGCCGACCTGACCCTCGAACCTGCTGAAGGCGGTTGCTTCGGGCATTTTGCTGGTCAGATTGACCAGACCGCCGGGGGTGGAGTTGCCGTAGAGAACGGAGGCCGGTCCCTTCACAACATCGATACGATCGACACGGTTGAAATCGATCTGCGGCGTCGAATAGGGGCCTGCGATCAGGCGCATGCCGTCGAGAAATACGCCGGGGGAAAAGCCGCGCAGCACCAGCTGGTCGTAGCGGGTCGCAAGCGCGCCGCGCTGGTTGGTCGATACGCCCGCGACATAGCCAAGCGCCTCGTTGATCGACAGCGCATTGCGGCGGGTTAGTTCCTCGCGGTCGATAATGGTGATGCTTTGCGGGGTGGCGATCAGCGGCGTGTCCGTCTTTGTGCCCGTGCTGGCTTTGTTGTCGTTGAGGCCGGTGACGATGATGGTCTCCGCACTCGTCTCGGCGGCTTCCTCGGCTTGGGCGAGGCTGGGCGCCAGCGGCGTAAACATGGCGGTCGCGGCCAACAAAGCGGCCTTCCGATGGTATCGCATAAATCCCCTGTAGATTGCGAATGATAATGAGTCGCGATTGCCACTATGGTCATCTTTGGTTATGCGCAAGCGCACGTTGTCTCAGGGGATCAGTGTGTTCGGCCAAAGTCTGTCACAGTTTTTTCTACTGTCGCGCCGGGGTTGGCGCATGTCTGCGCGGTGTTTTACGGCTCTGGTCGGGGGCTATGCGGCGGCGGCGGCGATGGCGTCGCTGCTGGCCCGGCTGCTGCCGATCGCCCGGGTGGAAGCGACGATGTGGGGCATGATCCTGTCCTTCCTGATGTTCGCGTCGCTGGGCCTGTGGGCCTTCCATGAGCGGCGTCTGTGGAAGGTCGCGCTGGTCATCTGGGGCAGCACGCTGCTGTCCGCCGGGATCGTCATGGCGATGGGGATACGACCATGAGCAAAGCCTTTTCGGGCGAAATGCGTCTGCGCCAGTCGATGGCGTGGATTCACACCTGGCTGGGTTTGCTGGCGGGCTGGATATTGTTCGCCATGTTCCTGACCGGTACCGCCAGCTATTTTCGGCCGGAGATCACCCAATGGATGCAGCCTGAATTGCGCCTGGCGCCGGTCGCGCCGCGCCGGGCGGCGGAAACCGCTGTCGCGCACATGCAGGCGACCTCGCCCGACGACCAGCAATGGTTCATCTATCTGCCCAACGATCGCACGCCCGAAACGCGCATCTTCGCCATGCCAAAGCCTGATCCTGGGGCGAAGGAACCGAAAAACCGCAGCGCCGAGATCAAGCTCGATCCGGCCACCGGCGCTGCTCTGAACGCGCGCGACACGTGCGGCGGCGAGCATTTCTACCGCTTCCATTTCCAGCTGCAACTACCGCATCCCTGGGGACGCTGGCTTGCGGGGCTGTGCGCCATCTTCATGCTGGCGGCGATCCTGTCCGGCGTGATCACGCACAAGCGCATCTTCGCCGATTTCTTCACCCTGCGCTGGAAAAAGGGGCAGCGCAGCTGGCTCGATACGCATAATGTCTCGGCGGTGCTGGCGCTGCCCTTCCACGCAATGATCACCTACACCGGGCTGATCGCCCTGATCGTGATGTACATGCCATGGCCGATCGCGGCCAACTACGCCAAGCACGCGGATTTCTACGCCGACGCTTATGGCAGGGAGGCGGATGGCGACGCGTCGGGCAAACCGGCTGCGTTGAAGCCGATCGGCCCGATGGTCGATGCCGCATCGCGCCAGTGGCAGGGTGGCCGCCCGCGCACGATCGTCATCCGCAATCCCAATGATTCCGCCGCGACAGTAACCATTCTGCGCAGCGGGGCGGATCGGCTGAATGCGCGGGGGGAAAGCATCACCTATTCCGGCGCGACCGGGGCGAAGCTGTCGCAGTCCTCGCCGCCGGGCGCGGCGCTGACGACGGCGGGCGTGATGCTGGGCTTGCATCTGGGCAATTTCGCCGGGCCAGTGCTGCGCTGGACCTATTTCCTGCTGGGGCTGACCGGGACGGCGATGGTCGGCACCGGATCGCTGCTGTGGACCGCCAAGCGTCGCAAGCCCGGTGCGAAGCCCTTTTTCGGCTTCCGTCTGGTCGAGCGGCTGAACATCGCCACCATCGCCTGCCTGCCTGCGGGCATGGCCGCTTTCCTGCTCGCCAACCGTCTGATCCCGGCGGGTTTGGAAGGGCGGGCGGCGCTGGAGGTGTCGGCTATGTTCTGGACATGGTTCGGGCTGGCCGCGCTGACGCTGCTGCGCCCCGTGCGGTGCGCCTGGGTCGAGGGGCTGGCGCTGTCCGCCGCCGCCTTCGCTGCCCTGCCGCTGGTCAATATGGTGATGACGGATCGCGGGCTCTTTACGAGCATCGCTTCAGGGGACTGGCTATTCCTTTCCTTTGATGGTGCCATGCTGGCCATCGCCGCTCTGCTGGGCTTTGGGTCATGGCGGGCCGCGCAGGTGCGGGTCGCTCCGCCACGCCGACAGCGTAAAGCAGCCGCTGCCGAATTTCGTCCGAAGGAATTGCTCGATGTCGCTTGAGCCGGGTCTGATCAGCTATGCGGCGCTCGCCAGCCTGGCGCTGTCGGTAATGAAACACCGGCCTACCCCTGCGCTCGCGTTCATGCCCTTACCGACCATGGCCCGCGTGACGGGGTGGTTGTTGCTGGCGGTCGCGTTGCTCCTTTCCCTCTGGAGGTTCGGCGGGCCGCAGGGCGTGGTGGCGTGGATCGGCCAGACCTGCGTGGCGGGCGCTGTTTTCGTGCTGATGCTATCGTGGCGGTCACACGCCGCCTTTACATTGGCCGTCGTGGGTTTCTTCGTCGCTGTGGCGATGGCGTTCGCCTGATGATCTGTCCGACGGCAACAGGCACGAAACATTATGAAATATACTATTGCGACGCATAAGCACAACCTTAGACGCTCCTCAAAATATGAAGGGGTGATCATGACAAACCATTTATCCTTTTACCACTGATCAGCCGCGACGACATCACGGTGACCGCACAACTGTCTTAAGCGCCCGTCGCGGCCAAAGGCGGACATAGCGCCGCTCGAAAATAGTCAGGCCATTTCCGTCATTTCGTAGGAGTTGATGGAGGGGCAGGGCGTGCGCTGCATTGCCGACGCCCTGTTGAATGTCGCTGGCGTTTCCCGCAGCAATAATTACGGCTTTTTCGACGGCTTCAATATCCGCGGCTTCAACGCTTCGACCGGCGCTACCTATTTGGACGGGCTGCTCGACGATACAGGCTATGGCACGTCGGAGATGACGGCGCTGGAACGGGTCGAGGTGGTCAAAGGTCCGGCGTCCGGTCTGTTCGGTCAGGGGCCGATTTCGGGCATGGTCAATCTGGTCAGTAAGCGGCCACAGCAGGAAGCCTTTCTTGATGTGGGGATTTGGCGGCTCCTATGACTTCAAGGAGATCACGCTCGACGCCAACGGGCCGCTCAACGCATCGGGCACGCTGTTGGGGCGCCTGCCGGTCGTCTACCGCGACCAGGATTTATTCGGGCCAGCGCCGCATCTTTCTGGCGCCGTCGCTGACATGGAAGCCCGATGACCGCACTGCGCTGAAGTTGGTGGGCCGTTATGTCGACGATCATATCAATTCCTTGTCGCCAACTACCGCCTATGGCACGGCGCTGCCGAATCCCAATGGCCCGATCAGCCGCAGGCTGTCGATCAACGATGGCGAACATCCAGCGGTTCAGAATAACGACTATTGGAATGTCGGCTATGTGTTCGATCATAAGTTCAGCGAGAATATCGCCGTCCACCAGTCGCTGCGTTATCAGAATTTCCACAATAACTGGGACAATTGGCTGTTCATCACCGGAATATCGGCCGAACGTCCTACGGTGACGCGGGCTTTTTATGGGCCCTATGATCAGCATGGCAAATATTTCCGGGTCGATACCAACGCCAGCGAACGCTTCGACACCGGGCCGCTCAACCATTATCTGCTGCTCGGCGTCGATTATGGCCGCCGGTCGGGCATGACACCAATTTGTATGACACCAGCATGCCCTATTCGCTAGACCTTTACGATCCGGTCTATGGCACGGTCAGCAGGCATAATCCGGCGGTCCCATCGACCACTTACGCCATCCTGTCCAAGCAGCGCGGCATCTATGTGCAGGATCACATCAAACTGGGCGATGCGTTGGCTGTGACGCTGGGCGGGCGTTGGGACAAAGCGATCAGCGGCACCAACAGCAATGGCACGCCCGCACCGGAAGTGAGTGACAATACCTTCAGCCCTCGCGCGGGCGCTACGCTGACGCTGACCGACTGGGCTTCGCTTTGTCAACTATGCCAAATCCTTCAATCCTCAGGGCACCTACAAGTCGGCCGACGGCACGCCATTGCCGCCCGAACGCGGAGTCAATTATGAGGGCGGGGTGAAGTTGGCGCGCTCCGACGGCGGCCTGACCGGCATGGTCACGCTCTTCAAACTGACGCGCACCAATGTGCGACGGCAGATGCAGTCCTGCCGAACGTCTATGTGCTGACCGGTGAGCAGCGCACTCGCGGCGTCGAGGCGGAGGTGGCATGGCGGCCCGCGCCAGGTATCGAATTTACGGGGGCGTTCACCTATCTGGACGCCATCGCAACGGCGGATAATCGGTTGCGCGTCGGCTCCCGCCTTGGCTCCATTCCGCATGTCATCGCCAATTTTTGGAGCCGCTACACAATCCAAGATGGTCTGCTCGCTAATCTCGGCGCGGGGTTGGGTCTGCACCATGAAGGCAGCCGGATGGCAAGCACCGCCTTGGCGGTGACGGGAGCAGCAGCGCCTTTCGCGCTCAAGGCTTATACGCTGGTCGACGGCGCGCTTGTCAGGAGCCGACGATCAGCATTTTCCTGACCTTCATCACAGTGTGACAGAAATTGGACCGTGCGTGGACGGCCCTCTGTTGGCAAGGGGTTTATCGAAGTTCTGCATTCTGCTGGTCGAGGCGGCGATGTGCGCGGCCTTTCGATGCGGCTTCGTCATGCGTCTGCTCCTTCGTCGTGGGCAGACTCTACATCAGACTGAGGGAACTGTCGGGGGCAGGTCACGGACGGTAATGATATTGACTCGCAATATATTAAATCGTACTGCGCCCCCCACATTTCCGGGGGCTGTTCATGCAAAAGCTTATTGCGCCAATTTTCTCGCTGGCACTCGTGCTGGTGCCGGTAATTGCGCCGTTCGCTCATGCCGCCGAGGCGACGGCATCGGACGAAGAGGGGACGGAGGATGCGAGGAAAACGATACTGGTTTACGGTCATCGCTTTGACGAAGCCCAGACTCGCGCGGCAAGCAACGGTGCGATGGGCACGAAAACGCTGCTCGACACGCCTTACTCGATAACCCTTGTCGATCAGACGGATATCGCCCGCCGCCAGGTCACGAGCATCGGGCAGGTCTTCCAGAACGACCCGTCTGTTTATTCTTCTGCACCATCGGGATCGGTCAATTGGTGGGGCACCCAAATCAGAGGATTAGGCGTTCGAAACTATTATATCGACGATGTTCCCCTCCTGCTGTACTGGGGTGGGGACTTCCCGCTGGAACCGATCGAAAGCGTGTCCGCGCTCAAGGGCCTGACCGGATTCATGTACGGTATTGGCGCGCCAGGCGGCGTCATCGCCTATCGCACCAAGCGCCCTACGGCCGGAGCGATGCTGACCACGGAGGTTGGCTACCGCGCTAACAGCGTCTTTTATGCAAAAGCCGATGCAGGCGGGCCGCTGACACAGGACGGCCGCCTTGGCTATCGCGTCAATCTGGCCGGAGAAAAGGGCACGGTCTATAATAGGGCAGGGGTTAATCGCTTCGTGGCGTCTCTGGCGCTCGATTATGCGTTCAGCCCCGATCTCAAATGGTACGCCAGCGCCACCTATGAAGACAGCAATCTGAAGCACGAGCCGTTCCAGTTTTACTGGGACGAATATGTCGGGACCAAGCTCCCCCGGCCGACTTATGATTATGACAAGCTGCACGTCGCCAACAGCTTCTACAAGGCGCGGACACTCGCGACCGCGACTGGTCTCGACTGGTCCTTTGCTTCCGGCTGGTCTGCGCGACTGACCTATGGATATACCAGCAAGCGGCATCATTCGAACAAGATGTTCGTCTATATGCAGAACGCGGACGGAGACTATAATGGCTATGCCTATAACTTCGCCGAACTGGACAGAAATCACTTTGCCCAGTTCCTCGCGCAGGGCAATCTCGAGACAGGATCGATCCGCCATGAGATCGTTGCTGGGGCGTCCTATCTCGCGACCGACAGCCTGTTCGGTTTCAACGACCGAAATTATTACTGGGGCAATGACTTCGACGGCTCAATCTATCAGGATCAGCCGTTCCGCGTGACGCGCGCTTTGCATTTTGATACCGAGGGCTGGCCTACGAAAGACCGGCAACGCGGTGTCTTTCTCAGTGACACGGTGCATTTTGGCGAGCATGTGCAGGCTGTAATCGGCGCACGCTATACTAGGTACAAGCTACTTGATGTGGATGGAAATCCGTCAGTGGATTCATCCTATCGTACTTCTGCGGTGACGCCCACTTTCGCGCTCATCTACAAGCCTGCACCTCATATGTCGATCTACGGCAGCTATGCCGAGGCAATGGAGCCGGGCAGCCGTGTCAGCGGGGAATATGCCAATGTCGGCGAGGTCCTGAAGCCCACGCGCAGCCGCCAATATGAGCTCGGGGCAAAATATGAGCATGAAGGTTTGAGCATGTCGCTCGCAGGCTTCCGCATCGAACGTGCTGCCACAATCGACCAGATCGTCAACGGTGCTCGCCGCCTGACACAGGACGGCCTGACGCTCTACAAGGGCGTGGAGGCTGTTGCCAGCTATCGGTTCACGCCTCACCTCAAGTTAGGTCTTGGCGTTCTTCGGCTCGATCCGTCCATCCGCGATGTCTCGGGGGGAAATGAAACGCTGCGGGGCAATACTCCTGGTGGCGCGTCCAAATGGCAGCTAACCGGCAACGCGCAATATGATGTCCTGGCTGTTCCAGGCCTCAGTGTGCATGGCAATGTCCGATACATTGGCAAGGCTCCGACAAACGATGCTAACAGTCTCGTCATTCCGTCCTACACTGTGGCCAATGCTGGGTTTCAATATGAAACGCTGGTCGGCGATCGCAAGGTGACGCTCATGGGCAACGTCAACAACCTGCTCAACGAAAAATACTGGACCCAGACAAATATTGGCGAGGGTATCAATGGCGCGCTTGGCGTACGCATTTCGTGGTAGCCCTGATCATTGACGCCCCGATTGCAGACATTCGACCGCTCGAAGCGGCTCCCTAAACGCCAGAAGTGCAACATGGGGCGCACGCTTCATCATCGTGTGCCTGTTCAGCCAATGGCTGCATGGTCGGGACGGGTCCCATGAGGTGCTACCTCGTGGCCTGGTCCCTTACCGCTATTGCCGGACGCATCCCTATGTCTTCACCGCGGCGCAGATAACGACCATCGTCGAGGATGCGGCACGACTGCCGTCGATCTATGGCATGCGCGGCCTGACCTGCTCGACCCTGTTCGGGTTGATCGCGGTGAGGGGCATGCGGATCAACGAGGCGCTCAGCCTCGATACGGGCGACGTCGATCTGGATACCGGCGTCGTTCGTATCTGGTTCGCAAAGTTCGGCAAGGAGCGCCTGCTTCCTCTTCACGACAGTGTTGTCGAACCGCTGCGCGCCTATATTGGCGCAAGGGACAACGGCCTCGAACCGAAGGCCTATATCGCCGATGT
The DNA here is from genome assembly GCF_049913335.1 of Sphingobium sp. R-21. Taxonomy (NCBI): domain Bacteria; kingdom Pseudomonadati; phylum Pseudomonadota; class Alphaproteobacteria; order Sphingomonadales; family Sphingobiaceae; genus Sphingobium; species Sphingobium sp. R-21. The sequence goes on from NZ_CP184376.1 coordinate 112,281, forward strand.
CATCGCCAAAATTGCTGGTGATTGGCCTGCTGCCCGTTGGGATGAACTCATGCCCTGGCACTGGCGGCCCGATCAGCAACAGATCGCCGAAGCCGCCTGTTCTGCGGCCTCCAGCCCACGCTTGCGGACAAGACCTGTATCGGCCGCAGGGGAAGGCTTTCCAGGGAGGAGGGGCGAAATCCTACGCTAAGGATTTTGGCCAAAGATAACTCCAGCGGCGAGGCTTGGACGAGGAGGTCAGTGCTGCACCAAATACAGCTTGTCAGCAACGTGCTTCTCTAAGCGCACTATTGGGCGACGGAGCGTCATTCTATCCCGCTATTTGGCGGCGAATCAATGAATGGCACGCCCTTTGCTCTTTGGATGAGCATGGAGCCGATCCTGCTGCTTGCAGGCAGGTTCCTGTGCCCTCAGCCGGAGCCATTCATGCCGCTTTCGTCATTTCGCAGAGCCGATCGTTTTCCCCGTGCGCGCATATTATCCCTTGCCGCTCTTGCATCCCCTGCACTCCTTGCAAGTACGCCGGCTGCCGCGGTCGATCTCGACGCTGGAGACTACGATCCGGCCAAGCCCGGCACCACGCTGGCGCTCGTCTATCTCCAGCACGCAGAGCGGGACGAGTGGCGTATCGATGACGAAAAGCTGCCGGGCGACAATCGCCTCAATAGCGATGTCACGATCGTTCGTGTCGTTCACTACGTCGACATCGGTGGTGTGACGGTCGCCCCGCAGGTCCTGGTTCCGGTCGCTGGATTGCGGGGACGCGGAGATCGCGCGACGCTCGGGAAAGCCAGCGGACTTGGCGACATCATTCTCGCGGCGCCGATCTGGCTCGTGAACAAGCCGGAGAGCAACACCTATTTCGGCATCACGCCCTATCTCTATCTGCCGACAGGTGACTATAAAAGCTCGCGGACGCTCAATGTTGGGGAGGATCGGTGGAAGCTGAACCTACAGGCTGCGGGCAGCGTCCGCATTGCTCCGCGCGTGGCGCTCGATGCGGGCGCGGACATCACCGTCTACGGGAAAACCGGCAATGACTATGCCGGCGGCCAGATGAGCCAGAAAGTGGGCTATCAGGTCCAGAGCTCGCTTCGCTACTTTCTGTCGAGCGCGGTCGACCTGCGAGCGGGCATTTCCCACGCGGACTTCGGTAAGTGGACCCAGGCCAGCATTATCAGTGCGGCGACGACCCAAACGAAATTCTGGGTCGGATCGGCGATCAAGCCCTTCGGGCCGACGCAACTGATCCTGACCTACGGGCGGGATCTCGACGTGAACAACGGGTTCAAGGAGGCCAACCGGATCAACGTCCGGCTTCTCTATGCCTTCTGAGCGCTGCCGATAGACTGCTGCTATGGCAGCAGTCTATCGGCAACTCGATGTTCGCCAGGACAAGCGGACTGAGAAAACCCGTCTGTTTCCGCCATTCTTGCGAATGGCACGGTGCTTGCTCTTCCTCCTTTGGTTGCTGCCGGACGGGCAAAATGGAGCATGCAAGATGACGACGGACCACCTATCATCCAACGAGACCTCCCTCAGTCTGACCGCCATGCTCGGCAACGTCTCTCTGGCACCGCTACTGGATATGGCCGAGCTGGCCGTGGCCGAAGGCGAAACCGTTGCTCGCGCGCGGGTGGATTTTCCCGCGGCGCTCGCGGTCGAGGGGATTCATCTGTGCTTCGGCGGCCTCTCTGTGCTGAGCGACGTGAGCCTGACGGTGGAGCGCGGCGAGACGGTCGGGCTGATCGGGCCGAACGGGGCCGGGAAGAGCTCGCTTCTCAATGTGATGAGCGGCTTCTACCGTCCCGATAAGGGCAAGGTCTTGATCGATGGCCGGACGGCGGGAGGGCTCGCGCCGCACCGGACCGCGCGTGCCGGTGTCGTGCGGACGTTCCAAAATCTCGGCCTGTTCCAGGGGATGAGCGTTCTCGATAACGTGCTCGCCGGGCGCACGCTGCACATCCGTGCGGGTTGGCCGCACTATCTCCTGCGCCTTCCTGCGGCCCGGAAGGAGGAGAGGGTCAACCGCGAACGGGCGATGGAGATCCTCACCCTCCTTGGTCTCGACCCTTATGCAGATCAACGTGCCGCAACGCTGCCTTACGGCGCGCAGAAACGAGTGGAGCTTGCTCGTGCCCTCGCGATGGAACCGGCTACCCTGCTGCTCGACGAGCCGCTGGCGGGCATGAATCCGGCCGAGAAGGCGGAGATGGCTGAGGCCATTCGCGCGGCGAACCGCCGACACGGCACGACGATCATCCTGATCGAGCATGATGTGGGTATCGTCATGGGGCTTTCGGATCGGCTCGTCGTCCTGGATCGCGGGCGCAAGATTGCCGACGGGCCGCCCGCGGACGTCGCGGCGATGCCCGAAGTGATGGCGGCCTATCTTGGCACCGCGCGGAACACCGCCGGGAAGAAAGCGGCATGAGCTTTTTCCTCAATGTCCTGGTCGGCGGGGCTCTCGCCGGCGTGATGTATGCGCTCGTGGCGATCGGTTTCGTCCTCATTTACCGGGCGTCGGGCGTTTTCAACTTCGCGCAAGGGACGATGATCCTCTTCGCCGCGCTCACCTTTGCCAATCTGGTGGAAATGGGCGCGCCGATGCTACTCGCCTTCCTCGTAACGTTTGCCCTGCTGATCGGGAGCGCTTTCCTGACCGAGCGCCTGGTGCTGCGGCCCTTGGCAAACCGGTCTGTCATAACGCTCTTTCTCGCGACGCTGGGCCTTAGCTATATCTTCGAGGGCGTCGCCCAGATCGCGTGGGGCACGCAGGTCCATTCGCTCGACATCGGTTTGCCAGATGAACCAGTCGATCTTTTCGGCCTGTCGATCAGCAGCTTCGATCTCGCGGCAACGGCTATTGCGGCGCTTCTGGTCGTCGGCCTCGCCCTCTTGACGGGGCGGACGGGTCTTGGCCTTGCCTTGCGCGCCGTCGCGGCCGACCCGCTGGCGGCGCTTTCGATCGGTATCCGGCAGGAGCGCGTGACCGTTATCGCCTGGAGTCTCGCCGGCTTCGTGGCGCTGGTCGCGGGCCTGCTCTGGGGTGCACGTTCGGGCGTGCAATTCTCGCTCGCACTTATCGTGCTGAAAGCCCTGCCTGTCCTCATCATCGGTGGGTTCACCTCCGTAGGCGGCGTGATCGTCGCTGGGATCGTGGTCGGCGCAGGGGAGAAGCTTGCCGAGATATTCCTCGGACCAGTCATCGGTAGCGGGATCGAGAACTGGTTCGCCTATGTCCTTGCGCTCCTGTTCCTGATGATCCGTCCCACGGGCCTGTTCGGCCAGCGCGACCTCGCGAGGATCTGACCGGCATGGCGGCGATACTTCCCTCCGATCCGGCAGCAACGCAGGTCGCACCCGTCAGGACGGGCCGACGCTGGCCTTTGTGGCTGCTGGCCTTGTTCACCGTCGCGCTCCTGCCTTTCGCCATCGGCTCGGATTACCTGTTCAGTGCAATCTTGGTGCCGCTGCTGATCCTGTCGTTGGCGGGATTGGGGCTCAATGTCCTGACTGGCTACGCGGGGCAGCTCTCGCTCGGTTCCGCGGCTTTCATGGCGGTGGGTGCCTTTGCGACGTACAATCTGCAGCTGCGCTTGCCAGGACTGCCGATGCCGCTTGCAATGGCGGGGGGCGGCATCGTGGCGGCGGGCACAGGGCTGGTGTTCGGCTTGCCGAGCCTTCGGGTCAAAGGCTTTTATCTGATCGCCTCGACGCTTGCGGCGCAGTTCTTCATCCCCTGGCTTCTGTCCCAATATTCCTGGTTCTCCAACGGCAACGATTCTGGTGTCGTCACGGCGCCCCCGTTAAAGCTTGGGCCGTTGGATCTCGATAGCCCTGCGGGCCGCTATGCCCTGACCCTGACCATCGTCGCACTTGTCACCTGGGGAGCGTCCAACCTGGTGCGCGGGCCGGCGGGCCGGGCGTGGATCGCTGTGCGCGACATGGACTTGGCGGCCGCGGCTATCGGCATCGCGCCCGGTCGCGCCAAGCTGTTCGCCTTCGCCGTGAGTTCCTTCATCCTTGGTGTCGCTGGCGGGCTTTGGGCCTTCACCTATCTCGGGACGGTGGAGCCGGCCGGATTCGATCTCGACCGCTCCTTCCAGATCCTCTTCATCGTCATCATCGGTGGACTGGGAAGTATCCGTGGTAATTTTCTCGGGGCAGCCTTCATCGTTCTTCTGCCGGTCGGATTAAGTATCGCCGCCGGCGTGCTCGCGGGTTCGCAAGTCGATCCTGCCCTGATCGAGAACATTCAGAAGGTCATCTTCGGAATACTCATCATTTTCTTTCTCATCGTCGAACCGGACGGTCTGACAACATTGGTCGACCGAGCGCTCCGTACCCAGTTCCGCTGGATCGGTTCCAGGAAGTCCGGGAACCAGGAGTAACTGCATGAATAATTCTCGTTCGAAGCCCCTGTTGCTGCTGGCCGCCGCCGGCACGCTGCTGACCCTTTCGGCCTGCGGCAAGAAAGCGGAGCCCACCCAGGAGGGCTTGGCGCCCGCGGCGCAGGGCAAGGCGCAATATTTCCCGCTTCAGAGCTATCGCGTCGGTCCCTATGCCGCTGGCGGCAGCGGGTTCTTCGGCGGCTTCATCGACTATATGCAGCTCGTCAATGCGCGTGGCGGCGTTAACGGCGTTCCGCTCAGCTGGGCGGAATGCGAGACCGAATATGATGTCGAGAAGGGCGTTGAATGCTATGAGCGACTGAAGAAGAGCTCGGACGGATCGCCGACGGCGGCGACCAACCCGCTGTCGGTGGGGATCGCCTATGCGACGCTCGATCGTTCGACGTCAGACAAGATCCCGCTGATCACGATCAATCACGGCCGGACGGATTCCACCGACGGCAGCATCTTCCCCTATGTCTTTCCGCTGCAACTCAACCCCTACAGCGAAGTCTCGGCAATCTTCAATTTCATCGGCACCCGTAGCGGCGGGCTCGATCATCTGCGCGGCAAGAAGATCGCCGTGCTCTACCATGGTTCGCCCTATGGCAAGGAGACCAACGGGGTCATCGACAGGCTTGCCAGTCGCTATGGCGTGACGGTCGAGAAGATCGAGGTGCCGCATCCCGGCAACGAGCAGCAGTCGCAGTGGCTCAAGATCAAGCAGTTCGCTCCGGAATGGGTGATCCTGCGCGGCTGGGGGGTGATGAATCCGGTGGCGATCAGGACCGCGCGAAAGGTCGGCTTCCCCACCGATCGCATCATCGGCAACATCTGGAGCAATTCGGAAGAAGACGTCGTTCCAGCTGGCGCGACGGCGAAGGGCTATATCGCCATCACCACCCACCCTTCGGGAACCAACTTCCCCGTTCTCCAGCAGATCAAGGCCGAGGTCATTGAGAAGGGGCAGGGTAACCTCGCGGATCCCAAGCGCTTCGGTACCGTTTACTATAATCTCGGTGTCGTGAACGGCATTCTCAATGTGGAAGCGGTTCGCGTCGCGCAGGAGAAGTTCGGCCACCGACCGCTTACCGGCGAGGAAGTGCGCTGGGGCTTCGAACATCTGAACATCGACGCGGTCCGCCTCCAGGCTCTCGGTGCGGTCGGGCTTGTTCAGCCCCTGAAGCTGAGCTGTGCCGACCATGAAGGCGGCGGCGCCGTGCGCTTCCAGCAATGGGACGGCGCGAAATGGAACCTCATCAGCGACTGGGTGCAGGCCGACCGTCCGTTTCTGCGGCCCATCATCGAGGAGTCCGCACGAAAATATGCCCGCGAGAAGGGCATCAACCCGCGCAACTGCGCGAAGGAGTCGTGAGGCCAGCATGACCGGCGCGCCGATCATCCAAGTGCGGAACCTGGAGGTCTGCTACGGCGAGACCGTCCAGGCCGTGCGCGGCATTTCGCTTGCCGTGCCGGCCGGCGCCTTCGTCGCGCTGATCGGCGCCAACGGGGCGGGCAAGACCACCTTGCTGCGCAGCCTCTCCGGCCTCGTGGCGCTCCAGCGCGGCCGGGTAACCGCCGGCCATGTCCTGTTCGACGGCGCAGACATCGCCGGGCGCTCTCCCAGCATGCTCACGACAGGAGGAATCGGTCAGGTGCTGGAAGGCCGGCGCTGCTTCCTCCCGATGACTGTGGAGGAAAATCTGCGGGTCGCGACCTTCGCTCAGGGCCTGTCGCGGCGCCGGACACGCGACGCGATCGATGGCGCGTATGTGCTGTTCCCGCGGCTCGCCGAGCGCCGCCGGACGCCCGCTGCACTACTGTCGGGCGGCGAGCAGCAGATGCTGGCGGTGGCGCGAGCGCTGGTGGGGTCACCGCGGCTTCTGTTGCTCGACGAGCCGACCATGGGACTGGCTCCGCAGACCGCCGAGGAGATCATCGCGGGTGTCGCCAGGCTCAATCGTGATCAAGGTGTCGCAGTGATCCTCGCCGAGCAGAATGCCGGCCTAGCGCTGGTCCATGCCGATACGGCCCATGTCATCGAAAACGGTGCGATCCGCCTCTCGGGGACCGGCGCCGAACTCGCCGGCCACGGCGAACTCTGGGCGGCCTATTTGGGTCTGCCTGACGCTCCATCTCCAATGCCCTATCATCACGAGTTGGACTTGTAACGGTTTTGTGCCGGTCACCTGAGCGATTAGAGCTCGCAACAGGAGACCGACGAGATGATCAAGCATACAGAAGAGTTCAAGCAGGAGGCGGTGCGGATTGCACTGACCAGCGGGTTACCCCGCGACCGGGTTGCATCGGATTTGGGGATAGGGAAGTCGACGCTGGGCAAATGGGTGTCGCAGTATCGGCCACCTGACCTGGTGGCAGCGCCGCAGGCAGATCTGGCGCGTGAGAATGAGCGCCTTCGCCTTGAGAACCGTGTGCTCCGGGAGGAGAGGGAAGTGCTAAAAAACGGTCCCCGGCTGAGCCCGCCTGTGCAGGGTAGAAACGGGCCGTGCTATGGTGTTGGCTAGGAGGGTCGCGGCCGTTCGCTTATTGGAGGCATGATACCCCGTTAAAAAACGTGGCCCGTGGGCATTTGCGTACTTGAGAGTGGTGACGCCGTGCTGCGGCGATCCCGATTAGGAAGATGACGGTTGGCATAGCCCATACCCTCCGCTTTGAAGGAGGACATGGAATGACAGGAGCAAAATCCCCAGGTTCAGACGCTTTGTCCATGGTCAACCCTGGCGCCGCCGCCATCGATATCGGCTCGACCATGCACTTGGCGGCCATTAATCCGCAGGCGGACGACAATCCCGTGCGGGCATTTGGCACGTTCACCGGCGAGCTGCATGATATGGCCCGTTGGTTCAAGGCGAGTGGTGTCACCAGCGTGGCGATGGAATCCACCGGCGTTTACTGGATCCCGGCCTATGAAGTGCTGGAGGAGCACGGCTTTCACGTCATTCTCGTCAACGCCCGATACGCCAAGAACGTCCCGGGCCGAAAGACCGATGTCAGCGATGCGGCCTGGCTGCAACGCCTTCACAGCTATGGGCTATTGCGAGGGAGCTTCCGTCCTGAGGCGGGCGTGGCGACCATGCGTTCTTACCTCCGGCAGCGCGAGCGTCTGATCGAATATGCAGCGTCCCATATCCAGCACATGCAGAAGGCGCTGATGGAGATGAACGTGCAGCTTCATCACGTCGTTTCCGATATCACCGGGGTTACGGGCATGCGGATCATCAGGGCCATTGTGGCCGGCGAACGCACGCCCATCACGCTGGCGGAAATGCGCGACGTCCGTTGCCACGCGTCCGTGGAGACCATTTGCGCCGCCTTGTCGGGAAACTGGCGGGATGAGCACATCTTTGCACTCTGCCAGTCGCTGGCCTTGTACGACTTTTATCAGACCAAAATCCTCGAATGCGATCGTAAGCTAGAGGTCGCGCTCAAGGCGCTCGAAATCGACAAGGGGCACGATATCCGCCGCCTCCCCAAAGTCCGGACTAAAAGACGGCAGGTGAACGCGCCTGACTTCGAGGTCCGGTCCGCGCTTTATCGCGTGCTGGGCGTGGACCTGACACAGATCCATGGAATCGGACCGTCTCTGGCGCTCAAGCTCGTCGGCGAGTGCGGCACCGACCTTTCGGCTTGGCCCAGTTCAAAGCATTTTACGTCCTGGCTATGCCTGGCGCCGGGTAACAAGATATCGGGCGGCAAGCTGCTGTCATCAAAGACACGGCGATCGTCGAGCCGCGCGGCGGCACTTTTGCGCTTGGCTGCAACCACGATCGGCCGCAGCGACACCGCGCTGGGCGCGTTTTACCGGCGGTTATCTGCCCGAGCGGGAAAGGCGAAAGCCGTGACCGCAACGGCGCGAAAGATCGCTGTCCTTTTTTATAACAGCCTGCGCTTCGGGATGGCGTATCATGATCCCGGCGCCACCCAATATGAAGAGCGGTATCGCAGCCGGGTGATCGGCAACCTCCAGCGCCGCGCCAAGGCCTTTGGCTTCTCGCTTCAGGAACTGACACCGGAGCCTGATATGGCTGTTTCTTAGGAAGGCCACGCAGTTCTTCGCGAGCCAAAGGCCGTGAGGTTCAGTTTTCTGCCATTTGCACATCCAATGGCTCGCTCGAAAGTTAACATAATACTTATTATCGTACTTCAATAGTGTAAGCGCCGGATAGAAATGACACCCCTCTGCTAGATAGAAATGACACCCTCGGGCGTCCTTAGCAGAGTCCGGTGGCATGGTCCTCCTGGCAGTTCGGGAGGACGCGCTTATGACGGTGGTGGCGATGAGCCATGGCGAGCTTTCGCGGTTTGACACATTGTCGCGCGTGGACCGCGGCGAACTTCGGGTTGAGGATGCGGCGATGTTGCTGGGCTTGAAGCGCCGGCAGATTTTCCGGTTGCTTGAACGTCTCCGAGTTGAAGGCGCTTCAGGCCTGGTGTCGCGCAAACGTGGTCGGCCGAGCAACCGACGTCACAGCAATGCCTTTCGCGAGCGGATCCTGTCACTGGTCCGCGAGCATTATGCGGATTTTGGACCGACCCTGGCGCGTGAGTATCTGGCGGAGCGCCACGATATCGCGGTGGGCTGTGAGACATTGCGGCAGATGATGATTGAGGCTGGTCTGTGGCAGGATCGCGCAGCTCGCCGGTCTCGCCCATATCAACCGCGCCACCGCAGGGAGTGTCGTGGCGAGCTGATCCAGATCGACGGCTCGGATCATGACTGGTTTGAGGACCGCGGACCGCGATGCACGCTGCTCGTCTACATAGACGACGCGACCAGCGAGTTGATGCACCTCAAGATGGTCGAGAGCGAAAGCACCTTTTCCTACATGGAAGCGACGCGCGAATATATCGAGCGGCACGGCAAGCCGGTGGCCCTTTATTCCGACAAGCACACAGTCTTCCGCAACGCTAAAGCGACCGCCAAGGGTGACGGCATGACGCATTTCGGGCGCGCGCTCGATGCGCTGAACATCGAGATCATTTGCGCCAACTCACCCCAAGCCAAGGGCCGGGTCGAGCGGGCGAACGGCACATTGCAGGACCGCCTGATCAAAGCGATGCGCCTGGAAGGTATCTCGTCGATCGAAGAAGCGAACGTCTTTCTGCCGAGCTACATGGTTGGGCACAATGCGCGCTTCGCTCGTCCGGCCGCAGACAGTCGTGATCTACACCGCCCTCTGGCACTGCGGGATGATCTGCACTCCGTCATGGTCTGGCGCGAACAGCGGACGGTCACGGCCGCGCTGACGCTGCACTATAACAAAGTGCTGTTCCTTCTGGAGCCGAACCCGATCAGCAAGGAACTGGTGCGCAAGCGCGTGGATGTCTGTGAATATCCTGACGGCACAGTCGAGATCCGCCACGAGGGGCGCTCCCTTCCCTATAGCCTGTTCGACAAGATGCCCCGGATCAATCAACCTGCCATCGTCGATAACAAGCATCTCGACGCGGCACTGGCGCTAGCAAAAGAGATCCAAGCGATCGCGCCGCATCACCGGCAGCGGAACAACTATGCCCCTGCTCGCCGCGACCAGCCCGCGCATCTGTTCCCCGAACCGGAGGCGCCGGTGAAGATCGACGGACGCCGGTTGGGCGGGGCAAAGCTCAAACGTCGTCCCCGGCTCAGCCCGGCGGAGTTACGGGCGCGCGGCACGCTCGAGTTCGTGAAGGCGCGCTAAAGCGGTTCTGACCGAGCCCGCTGCCGTCGCAGCGGGTCCGTGCCCTTCCCCACCACTGTTACGCCATCAGCAGGGTCTGCGCTGCGCTATCCCAAGGGCTCCACGCAGCCCCTGCTGATCTCAAGAGTGTCATTTCTATCGGGGACGGAAAGTGTCTTCTCTAACCGGCAGGAACAAATAGCTACTCGGGTGGATTAGCCGAGGCACCTTTATGTCGTGCGTCGGATCAACTCGTCCTATCTGCACGAACCTCAACTCATGCACCCGGCCAATGTGCAGGCGCGCACCGGGTATCTCCATGCCGTCGAACAACTTTGTCGGATCTTCGAGATTGTGCCGATGCGTCCGCAGTCGGCGTTATGGATGAGTTTCATGAAGGATCCTGCCCCACGGCGATTTCCCTGACCGGCATAGCCCTGCGCATGAAAGCGCCGAACATCGGAACGGTGAAGGCAGTCTCCCCGTAGCCCGGTGTGAAAATCATGCCCTTTGCGATCAGCGATGCGCGCACCGGCCCGAAGCTGGAAGGTTTGCGGCCGATGTGATCGGCGATGGCGGTCGAGGCGAAAGGCCCTTCCCCTAAATCCGCCATGCCGCGCAAATAGCGCTTCTCCGAAGGTGTCAGGCGGTCGAAGCGAACGCGGAAGAAACTGTCGTCGAGCGCAGCGATTGCCGTAGGATGAGCGAGATCGACGTCGGCAGCAGTTATCGGGCAACCGTCGGCAGCATCCCAGCATTGCTTGCCCCATTCCTGCAGGAAATAAGGGTAGCCTTGGGTCACGGCGATGATCTTTGCAACGGCGTCCGGCTCGATGCTGCATTCCTCCGCCTCGATCGGATGAACAATGGCAGAGGTCGCCGCATCGGCCCCAAGCGGACCGATGCTGGTGAAGAGGAACAACCGTTCGGCGTAGGATTTGGCTTTCCCCATTTGCCCCGCCAATTGCGGGAGGCCAGCTGCGACCAGTGTTATCGGGCGGTCGTTCTGGCGGGCACGGTGAAGCGCCGTGATCAGAGCGGCCAGCTCGCGTTCGGCCACATATTGCAATTCATCAATGAACAGTACAAGCGCTGTCCCACGCTCAGCTGCTGCGGCCCCAGCCAGATCGATCAGATCGATGAGATCGGCTTCGAGATCACCGTTATCTGCGATCCCTATCTCTCCCAAGTCAAGCGAGGCTTCGAGTTCGCCATAGCTCAGCTTGAACGCTTTCACGAACCGGGCCAACGCGCCCAACCCGCGTTTAGCCAATGTCATTGCTGCCTGTCCGCGATCAAGCTTCAACATTGCGGTTCTGAGCGCCGGGACCAGCATGGCAGGTAGTGATTGCCCCTCGGGCGCCTCGATCGGCACGCTCACGATGCCTTCGCCCTCGGCGGCCCGTCGCATCGCATTGAGCAGCACTGTCTTGCCTACCCCGCGAAGACCTAGCAGGATCATGCTTTGTGCATGACGGCTATTGCGGATGCGGTCGAGCGCTATGGCGACGGTTTCGAGCACGTCCTCTCGGCCGGCGAGTTCGGGGGGTCGGCTACCTGCACCAGGCGCGAAGGGATTGCGGCGTGGATCCATTCTAGTTCATTTATATGGTTCTAATTGATTCGTATAGAACTATGTAACTTTCCTATAATCTGGACAGTTTGGCCAGTCCGCAGGAGAGACAGGCTGGCCTTAGATATATGCACATTGCATCGCGGCCCCTGCCCGGCCATAGGCCATGGAATGGATGAACAAGCATTGGCGATAATCGCGCATGTTCTTGATCGCGCCCCTCAATGGCTGCGACATGACTTGGCCGCAAAGCATGCGGCCACACGCCAACGCGCTGAAGAAACCCTGGCAGCGATGATCGCCGACGCGCTCGGCAAGGGAAACGCGGAAGCTGCCAAACAGGCTTAACAGGCGCGCCCCTCAGTTCCGCCATCAGTGACGCGAAAGCGCCAGCCGAACCTCAGGCAAAACAGTGTACACAGCTTCACGCTGAGCCCCACGATTGGGATTTCACTGACCAAGCTCATCAAAGAGGCCTTCGATCGTAAGGGCATCGAGATGCCCCACTCCCATACCGTCGAAATCAGCAAAGGCGAGGTGGATCAGCGCGATCCTCCGATCAAATCGTCGTCGGCCTCCGACCGAGGCCGAGGATAATTGGTTGCTCGAGATCAACTCGTCAGGAACGCCGCTGTCCGGCTGTGCGCTGGATCGCATGATTCCCACCTTTTCTCGTTCCTCGGAACCTCATACTCGATCGCCATGCTCCGTTTGCCAGAGAGCTGTGATTCTCTCGCATGGCGGTATTTTTTCGCCGGGCCGTGAAAGCGGGAGCTATGCGCTGCCATCGAAGAGGGCTTTATCAACTGTTGATAAGATACTATTGGCTGGATCAGGAGGTATCCATATGATCAGCGCGGATCTTGGACAGCAGCTTGAAACGTTCGTGGCCAGGTTGGTCGCAACAGGCCGTTACAACTCGAAAAGTGAGGTGCTGCGCGAGGGGGTGCGCCTGATTCAAGACCGAGAAACCCGCCTTGCAGCGCTTGATGCGTCGATCGCGCGCGGGCTTGCCGACGCTGATGCAGGGAACATTACGCCCGCGGAAGCAGTGTTTGATCGCCTTGAAGCCAAATATCGCGCCATGGATGCCGGCTCTAAATGATCGTCCATCTTTCGGCCGAGGCCGAGCAGGATCTTGAGACGATCGGCGACTTTATTGCACAGGACAACCCTGGCCGGGCGATAAGCTTCTTGCGCGAGCTACGCGAGAAATGCCTGAGCCTATCCGACCATCCGGAAAGGTTCCCGCTTGTCCCACGCTTCGAAGGGGTGGGCGTCCGGCGTCGCGGGCATGGCAATTATCTGATCTTCTATCGCGTGGAAGCGGACAAGGCCGTCATCATTCATGTCCTGCATGGCGCTCAGGATTACGGTGCGATGCTTTTTCCAGACTGACTGTTAGCAGCTTCAAAGCCCCGCTATTCTACCATCTGTCTTAGAACCCGGACCAGATCATGATCCCATTGATAACGACCATCACCAGCGCCCGAGCGGGCATGGTCTGCCGCCACCCATGAGTTGGTCAGCGCGCCGCGAGGGCTGGAATCCACAAAGTGAAGATGCTCGCGATGACGGGGATGTCGATTATTCCCGCGTCATCCACTCGGCCGCGTTCCGCCGATTGCAAGGCAAGACGCAGATTTTGAATCTGGGCGACAGCGACTTTTACCGAACGCGCCTGACTCACTCGCTCGAAGTCGCGCAGATTGCAGGCGGCATCGCCCGCCAGCTCAGCAAGAGCTTTCCCGATCATCCCGCCGCCTCACTCCTGCCCGACCGTGGCACCATCCATTCGATCGGCTGCACCCATGATTTTGGCCATCCCCCCTTCGGCCATGGCGGCGAGATCGCGCTGAACTATTGCATGCGCGATGCCGGCGGCTTCGAGGGGAATGGCCAGACACTGAGAATATTGGGGCGACTGGAGCATTTCTCCTCCCATGCCGGAGCGAACCTGACGCGCCGAACCATGCTTGGCATCCTGAAATATCCCGTCGCATTCAGCCGGGTGAATAATCCGGGGATCGTCCCTGCCCTCGTCACCGGCCCGACCACCATCAAGATTCTCGACGGCAAGGCATGCAAGCCCCCCAAATGCTATCATGATAGCGAGCAGGACATCGTCGACTGGATCCTGGCGCCGCTGGACAGGGCGGACCGCGAAACATTCCAGGCGTTCGCGACCCAACCTGGCAAACATGGCAGGTCCATCCATAAATCGTTGGATTGCTCCATCATGGATACGGCTGATGACATCGCCTACGGCGTCCATGACCTGGAAGATGCGATCGCCCTTGACCTCGTTACGCGGGAGAGTTTTGCCGCCGCGTTGCAGGATCGCTGCCCGACCTTTCTCGACGCCCTGAAGGAAAAATATCCGGGCGAGAGCGCCAATGACGTCTTTTCGCAGATGATAGATGGTCTGTTCGGAGGCGCTGCCTCGCGCAAACGCTTCATCGGGCGGTTGGTCCACCATTTTCTCACCGCCGTTGAATATGTCGAACTGGACGCCTTTGCCGAGCCATTACTGCGTTACCGCGTCCGGGTACGCGAAGGCGAGCGTCAGTTCCTCGACGTCCTGCAAAATTTCGTCGTGCGCGAGGTCATCACCAGCGCCGCCGTCCAGCATCTGGAGTTCAAGGGTCAGGGGATGGTCATCGCCGCTTTTGAAGCCATGCAGGCCGATCCCGTCCGGCTGCTCCCTCGTGAAGAGCTTTTGAAGTTTGATGCAGCCAGCGGCGACCTGCGCATCATCTGCGACTATGTGGCCGCGATGACCGACACGCATCTGCTCAAAACCTATGAGCGGTTATTTTCCCCGCGCATGGGTTCGGTGTTCGATCGCCTCTAACGAGGCGACGCGCCTCGCTCCGTCTACTTATTTGCACGCGCGGGGGATGCGTCATGGCGATGTCATGAGAGGCAGGCTATCTGCGTCGCATGAATATCGGTTCATATTTCCGCCTGGAAGGCGTCCTCGTCGCGGGTGCGGTCAGCCTCTATGTCCAGGCGCGCAATGGCGCGCTTTGGGAGGTCGGCCTTCTAAAAAACGTCGGTCATCTGCTTCAGTCGAACGTAGTGGTCGAAGGCATCAGGACGGGCGCGGAGGTCATCGCGGTCAACTGGATTGAGGCGAACGGGCCGCCTCAACGAACCCTTTCTTCGGCCGCCATGTAGCGGTATCGCTCAGTGTCGCCGCAGCGTCCGCCTGACCTCGGCAGTGATTGTGTAGACCGCTTCCCGCCCAGCACCGCGGTTGGGATGATCGACACGGTAGCCCTGATAATGCCGGCGCAATAGGCCGGCCTTGACCAAATCCGATACTGCACGGCTAACGCTGGTCCGGCCGGAACGAATGATACGCTCCTGAATCTGCGCCTCGCATGCGCGCTCCAGCTCGGCCGGATCAGCGCCATCCTGCGCCAGGCCCAGCACCTCGCCGCGCACGGCCTCGACCATGGCGATGCGCCGGCAATCACGCTTCGCAAGCGGGGCCAATGCCTGACAGATCCAGTCGCGAACGGGCACCCTTCCCGCCTCAGTCCTGACATAAGGTCCGAGGCTTCCATTTGGCCCTGCTTCCCGAGCGATCAATTCCAGCACGAGGAGCGCGTAGCGCGGCCGGCGTGTAACGGCCGCAATACGATCTACCAAGTCCGGCTGCGTCGCACTCGCTGGCGCTGCGGCCGACCGCGCCTGTTTCTGCGCGGCCGGCAGCGGGTGCTCAAAAAGGTCAGCCTGATAGAACATATCAGGAATCTAGCAGATCATGAGTCGCTGTGAATCCCCTTTTCTGCGCTGGCGGCAGATAAAACCCATGTGTCACTTTACCGGGCTATGCCCTGTGTTTGGGGGCAAATCCTCCCTTCCGGCAGGGGATTTTCCAGTTTATGCCCTGCGCATCACCAACGGGAGAATGCCCAATGAACAACACCGAGCTCGCCGAAGCCCTGGCTGCCGACCATGGCCTCACCAAGACCGATGCCCGTAAATATGTCGACGCCGTCTTCGGCTCGATCGCCGATGCGGCTGCCAGGGGGCAGGAAGTATCGCTGAACGGCTTTGGCAAGTTCAAGGTGAAGGACAGCCCGGCCCGCGAAGGCCGTAACCCGTCGACGGGCGCGACCATCCAGATTGCAGCGTCGAAGAAGCTGACCTTCACGCCTGGCAAGGCGCTCAAGGATCAGGTGAACGGCTAAGCCGCGAAGGGCCGCCGAACGACGATTCAGCGGCCCTTCTCCTATCGCAAGATTGCGTGTCACATTTTCAACGCAGGTAAAGTGACACATGAGACACTTCAGAACCGTCTGGCTCGGCCAATGCCACGGGCTCAAACTGTCCGCACCTGTTCAGTGCGGTTGCGCCCCGCGAATTAACTCATCGCAATCTTGAGTGCGCGCTGTCGTCGTCGGGAACTTCGACAGCAGCGGCAATTATGCGCAATCCATTAGGTAGGAACAGAGGTGTCTTCCGGCACGGAAAGCGTTGCTGGAGACATCAAATCAGATTTCGCCACGGTGCAGACGAAGCACGACATTTACTTTTTGGATCAAACAGATTTAGAAGCCCGTATCTCTTTCAACACGGGTTATCATAATGGCTGAGAACAACTCCTCCGACATCACCGCTCTCACGGTGCAGCTGCTGAGTGCGTTCGTTTCGAAAAACGAGGTGTCGAGCGAGGGTCTTGGCGAACTGATCAAGGCCACGCGTGCGGCATTGACAGAGGATCTTGCTGCACCGGCGTCCCCGCCCGAACCCGAATACGTCCCGGCTGTAACCGTGCGCAAAAGTCTCTCCTCGCCCGATCATATTCTGAGTTTGATCGACGGACAGCCCTATAAGACGTTGAAGCGCCACCTGGCCGCCAATGGTCTGACGGAAAAGGAGTATCGGGAACGCTATAGTCTTTCTGCCACCTACCCAATGGTCGCACCCAATTACTCGCAGATGCGCAGGGCGGTTGCCGAAGCCAGCGGCCTGGGCAAAAAGTCTGCAGCGCCAGACGCTGCATCCGCAGCCGCTATTGAGACAGTCACTGCCGATGCCCCGCCGGCCACGGCGAGGAAAGCGCCTGCGAAGGCCCCCTCCAAGAAGACGAGCGGCAAAGGTGCTGCGGTGAAGACTGATCCTTCCTCCGCCGTTATCGTGGGAGCAACAACAAGCCCGGCCGCAAACGCGCCGGCACCGCGCAAAAAACTCTCGATGTTCGGCGACAAGTCGAAGGACACCCCCTCTTCCTCAACGCCAAAGGACGAGAAAGCCGCTGCCGCAAAAGGCGCCGCTCCGGCGGAGAAGCCAAAGGCCGCCAAAAAGGCACCCGCCAAGGCCAAAAGCGCTGCAAAGTCCAAATCGCTCAAATCAGCGCTGAAGGCCGCCGGTGCGCATCTCGGCAGCTCTGCCGACAAGCAAAGTGACGAGCCCGCGGCATAAGCAGCGCCATGGAGAGCGCGGTCCATCTCGGCCGCGCTCTCCACACTCATGCAACTTGGTTCCAAAGGTCTCAGATTGTCACCGCGCGTCGCCTCGGATATGGGCGCTCGCGAGGAAATTAGCCATGCCGCAAGCCAGTCGTGCCTTCTCCCTCCAGGACCTGTCGGTCCATTCGCCCCTATATAAAGCGGGGGGGACAGCCACGCCTGTCGCAGTGGCGCTCAACTTCCGAGGCGCGTCGCTGTCCGCCTGGATGAAGCTGCGTTGATGTCGGCCTGCTGGTCCTTTGTCGTGGCGGGGGTGTAGTGGCACCCGCCGAGCCGGAGGGCATCGCCTTCCTCCCTCCGCGCGACCCCCCGACCGGTCAGCGTTACCGCCTGTCCCTCACCAAAGTTGGGCAGGAACTGGAAAATTATCTGCCTTCGGCTCGCGCGGAGGCGGCAGGCCGCATCGACAAGCTCTTGAAGGAAGGCGCTCCAGAGAGCCAGATCACATATGCCAGGGGCGAGCTGACGTATCTCGAACACAGCCGCGGCCCGGCCTATCAGACGCAGTTGCTCAAGCAGCTGGGGCAGCGCGACGTCGACGCCGTCGTCACAGCGCAGCAGACGCCGCTCGAGCGCGTGCGCGAAATTGGAGCCGCCTTGGGCACGCGCCTTAAAAGCCAGCAGCCTGCGCTGGTTCAGCGTGCCATCCGCGCGTTGGAACAGGGCATGTCCGAGAGCTCTGGCCCCGACACCGGCTCTCCAATCGGCAAAGGCGTGGAAAGCGGTGCCGTTTCGCGCAAGACGCAGAGCCCTGCGCCTGCACCACGGGATAAAGGCCGCATTCGGTAACGGTGGGCCTGCCGCTCGCCGACAGCGTCTATGTTCGACCCGAACAGCCGCCGCGCGGAAGCTGCGCTCGCGTGACGGCCAGTTGGCGCATGGCATCATAGTCCTGACCCCAAAGACCCAGCCGTTGCCGCGCCGCCTCCTGCATCAGCTTGACATAGGCGCCCCCCGAATAGCGACGAAAATCCACCGCATAACCCTGCGCCACCATGGTCGCCGCGACGCTGGCGTTGTTGGCTCTGAAACGGCAGGAGAGATTCAGTCTTCCAAAACTGGTCGCCGGACTACCGCAACCTCCCCCCTCCGCCACAGTGAAATCATAGAGGCTGCGGGCACATTCCAAACCACCATCTCGCGCAACCAGGGCTTTGAGGGCGAGCGCTGATACGGCTTTGAGCGCGGGTCGATCTTCATCCGGGGCGTCTACCCCAACTATCCTCACCCTGGATCCGCTCACATCGATCGTGTCACCATCCACCACCCTTGGCTTTGGATTGATGAGCCGCAATGACGCGATTTGTTCCACCCGGTTCTTCTGCGCTGCCAGCGCATAGACCGAGACGGTGCCGAACATGACGGCGATCATCACACGTTGATGCTGCGGAAAGTTGCCCAGCAATTTCATCGCTCCCTAATCTCCTGAAGGAGATCGTTCCAGTCCCCCTCATGCGGCGGTAGCTTGACGCCCAGCTCTCGATTATTGGCCGTCAAATGCGGGGTGGCGCGTGCAACGGCCCGTTCCGCCTCTGCCCCGTGCTGGCTGTAGATGATGATTTTGTGGATGCTCTCAGGAATGGAAAGGGTCTGGTAGCGCTCGATGCCGAGTACAGGCCAGACGAAGGTGCCTGGTTCAGACAAGTTCATGACGCTGGCGGCATCTTCAACGCCTTCCGCCAACCGCAGCACGCCATCGCTGGGAATGCCACCCCACCGCACGGCACCGCCGCCAGGATTACCGAGCATGCGCTTCGGCCTGGAAATCGCGGCCTTGCCGCTTCCATCTGCTGTTAAAAACGTACGGTGGATGGCAACGACGCCGGCATCCTCCTCGACGGGAACCAGCAGCGCCGGCGCGAAGCGCTTTTCCTTGCCGGCTCCATATTGGCAGTGCGGATCGTAGCGCGCTGTGATGCCATCAGGTACAATGGACCGGCCGCGCAAATAGCGTTCGCCCAGACTGCCGTCAAAAGGGTCAGCAAATCGCCACAGGGACAGGGCGAGCTTGTTGAAGTCGCCCTTCCCTTGGCTGCTCCGGCGCCCTGGATCGTGATCGCGGCCAGCGAAGGACGGGATCGTGCGCAGAGCATCGATAATCGCGTCGGATGTGCAGCCGGCAAAGCAATGGAACAGCACCGCTCTTGTCCCCACTCGGACCGAGAGACTTGGATCGCCATCGGCATGCGCGGGACAGCGGCACATCGCATAGTCGCCCTGCCACTTGCCCCCAAGCTGGCGAACAAGACGGTCGGCATCGCGCGCGACAGCGTCAGATTTGCATCCGCTCACTGGACCTCCTCCCACTTGCCACTTACCCTAGGGACAAGAACACAAACAAAGAAAACAGTGAAATCAGTATAAATCACTTTGGGGTGAAATGGAACTTGAACTGATCCTTGAACGCGAGCTGACCTCTCTGCGTCCGGTAGCAGGCGTCATCACCGACGTTCAGGTGCATCAAAGGGAAAGCGACGGCAAGTGGTACATCAACGTTCGCGCGAGCTGGCGCGGGGCGGCCGCTTACCATGTCGGCCATTATGATAAAAAGAAATTGCGTTTATATTCAAGGGTTTCATCTGCCATCCGGCATATCATCCTTTGCTATGATCACCATGCTCTAATCTCGATCAACCCGTCGCCTCTGTGGAACGACCCATCGCGTTTTTGAGAATGAATCTCAATAAATCCGTGACTTGGTCCAAACCGGTCCGGAATGTGGGCTAGGCAACCAAGTGATTGCGATTTAAGGTTGTTTTCACTTGAGAGGTGAAAACATGCGAAATCGCTTGTGCACTTCCGTTGCTTCTGTGGTGCTTCTTTTGGGCTCCGGCTCCATGATGCCCGCGCGCGCGGCGGACAATGGTTGGGCTTGCCAGGTGCTTTTATGCGCCAGCAATCCTGGCGGCTGGATGCAATATGCCCAATGCGTGCCACCAATCCGCAAGCTGCTTCGCACCCTTGCTTTCGGCGGCGGCTTTCCGACCTGTAGTGCCGCAGGGGTGAAGTCCGCCCGATACATCAAGCCGGATGATGGCAGACCGGGCCGGGTCATCATGACCATGACGGATGGCAGCCGAACAACCTACAGAGTTCCGAGCGAGGCTGAGGTTGCGCAGGCTGAAGCGGCAGCGCCACTGGGAAGTGTGCAGTAATGCAATTCACGACCGCAGCCATTTTGGGGATCGCCGCACAATGCGCCCCGGGCGTCGCTCCCTCCACGATCGCGGCGGTGGTCCATACCGAGAGCAAGGGCTTTCAGTTCGCGCTCAATGTGAATGGTGTGGCGCGCCAGCCCGTGCGTCCATCCAGCGCAGACGCGGCTGCCAAAGTGGCTCGCGCTTATATTGCTCGCGGCTATTCAGTCGATCTCGGCCTCGGCCAAATCAATTCGCGCAATATGGCTGCGCTTGGCCTTTCCTGGGAAAGCGTCTTCGATCCCTGCATCAACATCGGGGCGGCGGGCAAAGTTTTGGCGGGTAACTACCAGCAGGTGAGCCGCGGGAGATTGCCGCAGGAGGCCCTGCGCGTCGCGCTCTCGATGTACAATACGGGTTCGCGCAGCGGAGGATTTCGCAACGGCTATGTTAGCCGCGTGATGAACAACGCGGGCATATCCAGCGGTGTTGCCGCGGTGAACTATAGTCCTGAGCCACCATTGTCCGCCAAGCCTGAAAGAGCTGTGCCGCCGCGGATCATGCTGGCTGATCTTGTTGCCGAGAATATCGGCAACACTGAGCCAGTGGCTGCAGCCGATGCGCCACCCCCCACATGGGATGTCTTTGCGCGCGCTGCTTATGAAAGCCGGCGCGCTTCGGAAATAGGAGGAAGCTAATGCACCCAATTGCAATCGTGCACTCATCGTCACTGTCCATACGCGCGAATGTTCAGCACCGCCTCGCGGTGATGAAGCCTGGACACCGCAAGATAGCGGCGATCGCGGCGGGTTTGGGGGTCGCGGGCACTGTGGCTTTGGTCACTCCCGATCCCGCCTTTGCCCAATCCGCCAATTTGGAAGGCTTCGCCAACAATGTCCTTGGGCTGCTCAGCAGCGGCCTGCTGCGGGCGCTTGCCATTATTGCGGTGATCATCGCGGGCGCGGGCTGGCTTATGGGGCGGGTGAACACCGGCGGCCTGGTGACCGTGATCATCGGCATCGCCATCATCTTTTCGGCGCCCTGGATCGTCGATCAGATTGCAGGTTCTGCGTGATGCTGAACCCGCTCGGCCAAGTGCCGGCTGGTCATGACATGCAAGATGGAGGATGCGTTGTTAGAGGAACGGGAAGAGATCGCACGCGACACGCTGTTCCTCGGCCTCACTCGGCCCGCCCTTTGGGCAGGCATCCCGATTGAGGCCGCCGTGCCCATCCTCCTCGTGTCAGCGATCGTCCTGATCGGGACCAACAATCCCGTCTATGCGCTGGTGATGGCGGCCGTCAGCTATGGCCTCGCCCGGTTGGTCGTCCGGCAGGACGTCAATGCCTTTCGGCTGATGTTTCTGTTCTTCCGAACCAAGGCTGCCAGTCGCAATCGCGTCTTCTGGGGCGGATCGAGCTATACACCCCTACCGCTGAAGGGCATTGCCCGAAAGGGCTTTGGCCGTCATGAATAAGTCGATCCGCCTTTCTGCACAGGTGCCGATGAAGGTGGCCCTCAAAGAGGTGCTGCCCACAAAATTTCTGCCTTATGCGCGCCACGTCAACGACGAGATGGTCATGCTCGATTCCGGCGCGCTCATGCTGAGCTTCGAGCTTCAAGGCCGCGCCTTCGAGACCGCCGATGTTCGCGACCTCAATGACTGGCACGGCAAGCTCAATGGCATGCTGCGTAACCTGGCGGACGACCGGCTCTCGATCTGGACCCAGTTGGTGCGGGCGCGGGTCGAGCAATATCCCGGCGGTAACTTTCGCTCGAAATTCGCGCAGGATCTCGATGCCGCCTATTTCGCGCGGATCAACCGAGAGCGGATGTTCATCAACCGCTTCTTCGTGACCCTGCTGGTCCGGCCAGCGGCCCACGGCGCCGACAAGCTCATCCAGCTCTTCCGATCGAAGGCAGCAGCCAGTGCGGATGCCGATGCGGTGGATCAGGATCTTGTCGAGTTCCTGGAGGACAAGGCCCATGATTTTGAGAAGCTGATGGCCCGATGTGAGCCGCGCAGGCTTGCAATCTATGGGCATAGAGGCCTCAAATTCTCTGAGCCGCTGGAGGTCGCTGAGATGGTCATGACCGGCCGCCATCGCCGCGTGCCGATCATTCGCGGTCACCTCGGGAGTGCGCTATACCGCCAGCGCGTCATCTTCGGTGGCGAGACCGTCGAGGTGCGCGACGCGGATCGCAGTTCCTTCGGCGGCATCTTCGGTATCCGCGAATATCCCGCCTATACGACGCCCCGGCAGTTTGAGACGCTGCTTGCCGTCGATTTTGGCTTCGTCCTCACCCAATCCTTCTCCTTCCTGGGGCGCGCGACTGCGGCCGAGCGGTTCCGCCTGCGCCAGCGGCAGATGGAGAATGCCGATGATCGTGCGATCAGCCAGATGCACGATCTGGTCGATGCGGCCGACGATCTCATGTCCAATCGCTTCGTGCTGGGCGATCATCATTTCACGCTCGCCGTTTATGGCGAGAGCCTGAAGGCGCTGCGCGACCATATGTCGATCGCGCGGGCCGCTCTTGCAGACACCGGCATGGTCGCTGCCCGCGAAGGCGCCGCCCTAGAAGCTGCCTATTGGAGCCAACTCGTCGGCAATTTCGCCTGGCGGGCACGGCCCGCGCCCATCACCTCGCTTAATTTTGCCGCCTTCGCCCCCTTCCACACCTACCCGGCGGGTCGCGCGGAGAATAACCACTGGGGCGACGCGATTGCGCTGCTCAAGACCAGCGCGCGCAGTCCCTATTTCTTCAACTTCCACAAGCGCGATGTCGGTCACACGATGGTGATTGGGCCGACCGGCGGCGGCAAGACCGTGCTGGTCAATTTCCTCATGGCGCAGGCCGAGAAGACGGGTGCGCGCCAGATCTTCATCGACAAGGATCGGGGTGCGCAAATTTTCGTGGCGGCCAGTGGCGGCACCTATCTGACGCTCGCCAACGGCACCCCGACGGGCTTTGCTCCATTAAAGGCGCTTGCCGACACGTCCGAGGATCGGGCCTGGTTGTCATTATGGATCCGGCAACTGGTGCGCGTTGAAGGGCGCCCAATCTCTGTCGCCGAGGAGCGGCGGATCGACGAAGGCATCGCCGCCGTCATGAAGCTTCCGCCTGCCGCGCGTTCGCTCGATGCGCTGCGAACAATGCTGGGCATGGCGGACGATAGCGGCGTCGGAGCCCGGCTGGAGAAATGGACCTCACGCGGCTCCCTGGGCTGGGTCTTCGACAATGAAGCGGATGAAATGCGGCTGGACGCCCGGTTCATCGGCTTCGACATGACTGATTTTTTAGATAACGGCGACATTCGCACGCCACTGATGCTCTATCTCTTCCATCGCATCGACAAGATGCTGACCGGCAATCGCACGATCATCGTGATCGATGAATTCTGGAAGGCACTGGGTGACAGTGCCTTCCGCAGCTTCGCGCAGGACGGACTCAAAACTTACCGCAAGCGCAACGCACTCATGGTGTTTGCCACCCAGTCGCCAGCCGACGCGCTCAAAAGCGACATCAGCCATTCCATATTGGAGCAAGTGGCAACCAAGATCATGCTGCCCAATCCCAACGGACAGCGCCGCGACTATATCGACGGCTTCTCCATGACCGAGGCAGAGTTTGCCCTGATCCGCGAGGAACTGCCGCCTGAATCGCGCAAATTTCTGGTGAAGCAGGGCCATGACTCGGTTGTCGTCGAGCTCGACCTTTCTGGCCTGCATAATGAGCTGGCAGTGCTGTCGGGCCGCGCAGAGACCACCGCACTCGCATGCGAGGTCATTGCCGAACATGGCCCTGCGCCAGCCACGTGGCTTCCAATCTTCCACCAGCGCCGGCGCGCGAGCTGAAGGAGAGTTTTATGGCTTCTTACAGGTTCAGGCATCTCCTGGCGGGGGCATCGCTCCTCGCCTTCGCAGGCAGTGCGCAGGCGCAGGGCATTCCAGTCACGGATACGCGCAGCCTGTTCCAGCAACTGGAGCAGGTTCGGCAAGGCGTGTCGATGTTGACGCAGGGCGCAGCCCAGCTTCGCCAAGCACAGGACCTTTACCGCGACATAAACAAGGCAACCGACATCGGACGCATTGCGGGCGGACTACAGACGGACGCCATGCGCGAACTCAACGTATCGTCATCGAGTCTCGACGGATATGCCAGCGGCGACCTCAATTTGATTGGACGGCTGCGCGGTCGGTCCGACAGCGTGTTCCAAGGTTTGATGGACCAGCTATCGCCAGACGCGTCATCAGACATCCGGGCAAACTATGAAACGGGTGCCCGGCAAGCGGCCGTAACCGCGGGCCTGGCAGGGTCGGTCGGGGACTCAGTTACGAGCCGGCGCGAGGGGCTGGAAGAACTCCGTTCCCGGCTCGGCAGCGCGAATTCTGCCGCAGAGCGCGCGGACATGAGCGCAAGACTTCAGCTGGAACAGGCGCAAATGACCAACGACATGATGGCCCTTCAAGCTGTGGACCTGCAACGTCGGGCCAAGGCTGAAGCTGACTACCAAAGCTATACAGCACAACGGCAAAAGCAACTTGCGAACCTCAAATCCCAGGCAGGCATAGACTGATGCGATACACCAATGCTTTGACAGTTTTATCGGTGACGACGTTGCTGGCTTGTACGCCGTCTGAAAAGCAGCAGACTGGAGACGATCTCAGGTCAGACCTGCCACTTCGCTCAATTAAATACCTTGCCGAAAATCCCAAGGAAGCTGGGAAGGTTGAAGCAATGTGCGAAAAATGGAAATCTTCGCAACGGACAATTTCGAGCTGGCCTGCCGTTGTAACGGAAAACTGTAACAATGCCAACGCAGCGCGATACCGCAATCTTCAGGCAAAGCAGCGGGAAAACATGAAGAAGCAGATAGGCATTTAACGCAAACGGATTTTTAGAGATGAATTTCCCAATCTTTGAAAACATGATGGACGCAGTGAACGGAGCCCTGACAGGGATCATCGGACTGTATTCGTCTGTGATTGGGATAATTTCCGGCCCGCTCAGGGTTGGCATTACTATCTACATCATTTTGCTGGGTGGCGCGATCCTTCGCGGAGCTGTGCAATATCCAGCCCGTGAGTTCGTCTACCGTGCGCTGAAATTGGCGGCTCTCAGCTGGGCTGTAAGTTCTCTTTACGGAGCCTCGATCGGTCTGTTCACTATGAACGGACTTCCAGGACAATTTGCCAATGCTCTCGGCGGCGCTGACGTAAATGGGTTGGGGGGATATTTCGACACACTTCTGCAAGGAGCATTCCGAGCGATTACAAAAATAGAAGAAATCGTTCAGGCCCACACTGACGCAGCAGGTGTCAATCTGGTCGGGTTACCCAATAACTTCGTTGAGATCATCTTAGCCGCTTTCGCAAATTTGACGATCCTCCTCGTTGCTCTCCTGTCATGCGCGCTGGGATTCACGATCTGCGCGTTCGCTCTTTTTGCCCTCGCCCTCCTCGCCGTTGTGGGGCCGCTTTTTGTGGCAGCACTGCTGTTCGATTCCACGCGCGGTTGGTTCTTCTCGTGGCTCGGCTCCGCGATCAGCTACGTCATGCTGGTGGTTTTCGCCCTGCTGGTGACCCTCTTCATCTCACAAACGACCGATACGTTTATAAATTCGATATCCGACGGAGACGAAGTTCTGATTGCAGCAATGAAGGCCCTGTCCTTCTACGTGCTCGGCTTTTTCTTCTTCCTTCAAATCCCAGGCCTGGCGTCCGGCTTGGGCGGCGGCGGACCGGCATTGGCAGCGCAGTTTGCCAACGCGGTCACCGCTAACTTTGTCCCCGCCGCTGGTCGCACCATGGCGAGCATTCCCATGCAGGGTATGCGCATGACCGGTGACAGTGCCCGCCGGCTTGGCGGCAGCGGCAATGGCGGCCGGGGCGGAACGCTCACCCGGACGCGATAGGAGAACCACGCCATGCACATTAAAAAAACTATCGTCCTTGCCGCGCTACTCTCCCTCTCTTGCGCGACGGTCGCCTTCGCGGCGAAGGAAGCCAAGGTTCCGCGCTGCAACGGTCAGTCGAAGCGCCCCGCCAATCCCTATGGAACTGTCCTCCCTAGCCTCCCATCGCGCGCAGCGGGAGGCGCTGCATCCACGGCCAAGCCGACACAACTATTCCCGTCATCGGTATCGCCGAGCGCCAGCGGATCGACGACCGACGACAGCAATGTCCCGCCGATCAGCGCTGCGTCCCCCACCCCTGTTCACGATGGGCGGCCGCAGCCCGTCTATGCGAGTTGCTGACCATGGCCATCGGAGTCAAAGATAGCGCCGAGGATCTCAAATCCTATTTCGCTGAAGCGCAAAGCTGGGACCGTGAGCGGTTCGTTGCCGCGAACCGGTCCAAGCGCTTGGCATGGATCGTCGCCGGTGCCGCAAGCGTGATCGCGCTGGTGGGCATCGGTTCGGTCGCAATGCTCTCGCCCCTCAAAACGGTCGTGCCTTATGTGGTCACGGTCGATCGCTCGACCGGGGCGACCGAGGTGACGCAGCAGCTTCGCGGCGACAAGTCGATCACCTATGATGAGGCGGTCCGAAAATATTTCCTCGCAAACTATGTGAGGGCACGCGAAGGCTGGATACCGCAGGCTCGGCAGGAATATTTTAATCAGGTTTTGGCGCTATCCGCGCCTGAAGAACAGCACCGCTGGATCGCCTTCTACAAGAAGGACAACCCGGATTCCCCGCAGAACCAGCTGTCCGCAGGTGACACCGTATTCGTGTCGGTGAGAGCCGTATCCTTCATTTCGCCCAGCGTCGCGCAGGTCCGTTTCACCAAGCGCTTAGAACGGGAACGCCAAGCGACTGAAACGCCTGCGATAGCGACCATCACCTTCGATGTGATGTCCAAGCCGGAATCCGAGGCTGGCCGTTACGCCAATCCGCTGGGTTTCCAGGTCAAATCCTATCGCGCAGATGCGGAGGTGAGCGGAAAATGAAATCTAGCATTCTGCTCGCCGCCGCCATTTTGGTCACGCCAATCGTTGCCATCGCGGAAAACACCCCGCGCCCAGTTCTCGCTGACCATCGCGTGCGCGAGGTCAATTATAGCGATCAGAACGTGATCGCCATTCGCAGTGCCTTCCGCACCGCCACTCAGATTGAATTTGCGCAAGGCGAAACCATAAAATTCGTCGCAATGGGCGATACTGTGTCCTGGGAGGTTGCCCCGGCCGAAAACTCCCTGTTCATAAAGCCGCGCGAGAGGGCCGGTGGAACCAACCTCATCGTCGTCACCGATTATGCTGGGCAGAAGCGCAACTATACTTTTGCGCTCTCTGCGGTAGCAAATTCTAGAGGCGCGCAAACCTTTTTCAAGGTCCGCATGCGCTATCCAGAACAGGAAGCCGCAGCCCGCCGTGACGCCGTTGCCCGCCAACAACTGGCGCAAGTGCTGGCGCAGCAGAACGGTGCGATCAAGACAGCTCTTGACCTTGGCGTGCTCGAGGGCAAGCGCAACCTTGCCTATACCGTGCAGGGATCGTCAGAAATCCAACCGTCGGAAGTGACAGACAATGGTCAGTTTACCGTGCTGCGCTTTCCCAATCAGCGCGGAATCCCAGCGATCTTCACGATCAACCCCGACGGCAGCGAAGCGACCGCCTCCTTCGACGTGCGCGACGAGTTCGTCGTCATCCATGGGGTGTTCCGTCAGCTGCGGCTGCGCCGGGGGAAGGTGGTGCTCTGCATTTATAACGACAATCCCAGCTTCTACGGCCGCGATCCCAAGACGGACACCGCGTCTGAAGTGGCCCGGCGCACGACGGAGGACGAGAAGTGAACGACAAGCGGTTCGACGTCGACGCGACGCCCGACATCAATGAGATCGACCGGGAGGCCCCGGCGGTCGACCGGCCCAATCGTATCCCGTCCCTCAAGAGCGTCCAGTGGGACACGAAGAAGATGATCGTCGTGGGGGCCCTGGGCGGGTCGCTCCTTTTCGCTGCCCTCACCGTTGCTGCGGGCATTGGGGGCAATGACAAAATGCCGCAGATCAAGGCGAAGCCCCCTGCTCCAGATGTCGCCTATGATCCGGAAACCGTGATCGCCCCTACCCTTCAGAACGCTCCCCACGATCCGAACGCGCCTGTTCATCTCACCGGGGAGCAGGTTCCTGCCATCGCGGGTACCGGAATAGGCGGAAGCACCGCGCACAGCTCAGCACAAACCGCGGCCCAGCGCCGCGCCTCTGAGGCGCAGGAATTGCAGGATTCTGCCCGCCGTTCAACGCTGATCGCCTATAATGGCACTTCGGGTCAGCAGCTTGGGGCTCGTTTCGGCATGCCCGGCGATGAGATGCCCCAGCAAGGCGAACCACAAGGCGCAGCCAGCAACGCGACGCCGCTCGATGCCCTAAAGCGCACCTCGGCAGTGGGGCGAACCAGCGCCCGCATGATCGGCGATCGCAATTATCTGGTCACTGCCGGCAGCATCATCCCCTGCACGCTGCAGACCGCCATGGATAGCAGCGTGCCCGGCTATGCCACCTGCATCATTCCCCGCGACATTTATTCGGATAATGGCCGCGTCGTGCTGATGGAGAAGGGAACGCGGGTCTTCGGCGAATATCAAGGTGGCCTCAATCGCGGGCAATATCGCCTGTTCGCCATGTGGAGCCGCGCCGTCACACCGCGCGGTGTGTCCATCGACATCGCCTCGCCCGCTTCCGACAGCCTGGGGCGTGCAGGTATTGGCGGCAAGGTTGATCGTTTCTTCTGGGACCGGTTCGGTTCGGCCTTGCTGTTCAGCATCCTGGATGATGCGTCCACGGTCGCATCGACCGCAGTAGGCCGCTCGGGTAGCAATGTGACCCAGGTACCCTCGGATTCCGCCTCGACCATCCTTCAGGACACACAGCAGATCAAGCCCGTGCTGCGCGTTGCGCAGGGCACAGACCTGTCCATCACCGTGGCGCAGGATTTCGACTTCTCGCAAGTTTATGGACTGGCGCTGCGATGAGCATCACCCATTTCCGCAACACCGCCATCCTTGATGATGCGATCGCGCCCCTGCGCAAATATCTCGATGACGACGCGGTGACGGAGGTCGTCATCAATCGGCCGCTCGAGGTGGCGGTCGAGCGCCAGGGCGGATGGAATTGGGAGGTCGAAGAGGAACTCACCCTCCCCCGCCTCAACATCTTGGCGACCGCTGCCGCCGCCTTCACCTCGCAGGATGTAACTCGCGAAACCCCGATTTGCTCGACGATCTTTCCGACCGGCGAACGTGTCCAGATCGTCGCACCACCGGTCGCGCCGGACGGAACGGTGTCCATCACCATCCGCAAACCCTCCACCAAGACGCTGAGCCTGTCTGACTTTGAGGCAGGCGGCCTTTTCGCTGACACGAAGGTCGCCGCGAGGGGCATGAGCGAAACCGAGGACCGGCTGCTGGCTCTACTCAGCGAAGGGCAGCATAGCGCCTTTTTCGAGCTGGCAGTGCGCAGCCGCCTAAACATTCTCATTTCCGGGGCGACCGGCTCGGGCAAGACAACCTTCGCCAAAGGGCTGATCCAGCTCATTCCCGAAGAGGAGCGGCTGCTGACGATCGAGGACACGCGCGAGCTGGTCGTGCCCCACCGCAACGTGGTCCACATGACTTATAGCAAGGATGGCCAGGGCACGGCCAAGGTCACCGCCAAGGAATTGCTGGAAAGCGCGCTGCGAATGCGGCCCGATCGCATATTGATGCAGGAACTGCGCGACGGGACCGCGTTCTTCTACCTGCGCAATGTGAATAGCGGCCATCCTGGCTCGATCACAACCATCCACGCCGCGTCCGCCGAACTGGCGTTCGATCAGCTGACCCTGCTGGTGAAAGAGAGCGAGGGCGGCGCCGATCTCGCGCGCGACGACATCCGCTCGCTGCTCAAGATCCTGGTCGACGTGGTGGTCCAGATGAAAAAGGTGCAAGGCAAGTTTCGCGTGACGGAGATCTATTATGACCCCGCCGGGCGGCACGCAGCCTAATCGCGGCTGGGCGCTGGCGATCGGCACGCCGATCGCTCTGCTCCTGCTGCTTCTCACCGGGTCCATCGTCGCCTGGTTCATATTGGGTCTGCCGGCAACCACCTATGATCCGCTGCAGATGCCACGCTTCTTCTGGTATTACCGCGGCGACCCCATTGTTCGGCAAGCCCTGCTCGGCGGGCTGGCGGCCGGGTCACTGCTCGCTGGCCTGCTGCTCTACTGGTTCGTCACCCGCAAGCCGCCGCTGCATGGCGCAGCACGTTTTTCCAGGGAAAGTGAAATCCGCCGCAATGGCTTCCGCGGCGATGATGGCATTGTGCTGGGAAAGAAAGCCGGGCGCTATCTGATCTTCGCTGGCAATGAGCATTGCATCGTGGAAGCCCCGACCCGGTCGGGCAAAGGCGTCGGCATCGTCATCCCCAATCTGTTGAGCTGGCCCGGCTCGGTCGTCGTGCTCGACGTGAAGCGCGAGAATTTCGCGGCGACAGCCGGCTTCCGCGCGAAGCATGGGCAGACCGTCTACCTCTTCAATCCGACCGACCCTGAAGGTCGGACGGCACGCTATAATCCGCTGTCCTATATCGACCGGAACGATCCCGACCAGGTGATCATCGAGCTTCAGAAGATTGCCAGCATGTTGTTCGTGCCGCCGGAGCGCGGAGAACCCTTCTGGACCGATTCTGCACGCACGGCCTTCGTCGGGGTCGGCGCCTATCTCGCGCAGTCCGACAAGCCCTTCACCATAGGCGCCATCTATCGGCTGATGACCAACGGGGACACGCGCGGTTATTTCCGTAGCGCGCTTGATGATCCCACGCTGCGGCTATCGACGGGATGCCGCAATGCGCTTGCCGATTTCACCTCAGGCGCTGAAAACACCTTTGCCGGCATCGTCCAGACGGTGACCTCCAAGCTCAGCCTTTGGCTCAATCCGCGCGTCGATGCCGCCACGGAAGAAAGCGATTTCGACCTTCGTGCGCTGCGCGTGCAGCCTATGTCTATCTATCTTGGCGTTTCGCCTGATGAGCTGGAGAGGGTGGCCCCCCTTTATAACCTGCTGTTCCAGCAGCTGATCGACCTTAACGTGCGCGACCTTCCCGATGCGCAAACGCCGGTTCAGGTGCTGGTGCTGCTCGACGAATTTGCCCGGCTCGGCCGCGCCCAGGTGATCGCGAACGCCTTTTCGTATGTCGCGGGCTACGGGATCCGCTTGTTGCCGGTGATCCAGTCGCGCTCTCAGCTTCGTGCCGTCTATGGCGAGCATGTGGCGGACGAGATTGTTGCCAACTGTGGGGTGGAAGTCGCGTTCACGCCCAAGGAACTGAAGGTCGCCAATGAGCTGTCGGAGCGGATCGGCTATATCGGCCAGGAATCGGTCACCCGATCGCTGACCATCCACGGTATCCTCGCCAATCGGTCCAAATCCATGTCGGACCATCGCCGGGCGCTGCTGCTGCCGCAGGAGCTGATGCAATTCCCTGCCGACGAACTGCTGTTGCTGCGCGGCGGCATGCCGCCCATTCGCGGCGACAAGATCCGCTATTTTTTTGACCCGCATTTCACGCGGCGCCTCATGCCAACACCCGTGGTCGAGCCGATCGTCAGAATTGTTGAGGATGACGAGGAGCTTCCTCCCTGCGTGCTGCCCGATGCCAGCCAGCTGGCCAACCCCGACCCACATACCTTCGCCATGGACTGCATCATCATCTCGGATTTTCCCGACATGCTGATCGACGTCGAAACCGACCAACGCGACCACGGTACCGTGGGCTTAATTGAACAGGAGCGATGAAATGGCTGATGACCCAACGACCGCCCAGGACCAAAAGCCCGGTGCCCGCAAACGCCCGGATATGGAGATGCCGCAGGAACTGGAGAGCCGGTTTCTGCGCGTGGGCGACAAGCTTTACCGGAGCGCGCACGACCGCAATCCGATCGCAACTGTGACGCCAGACCGGATCAAGGCCCGCGATTCCTCGGCCCTCCCCGATCTGGTTCGCCTTGCCAAGGCCAATGGATGGACCTCCATCAAGATCAACGGCGACGCGGACTTCAAACGGGCAGCCTATCTGGCAGCCGCGGCGCAGGGGCTGGAGATCGAAGGCTACAAGCCGGATGCCAAAACGCGTGCCGCCGCCGGTCGGGATATTGCGCGGCAGGCTGGGACGGTGGTTATACGCCCGCAGGCAGTCGAAGAACGGAAGCAGCCGCCGCAGCGAACCATAAACCAGGTGCGGGATAGCAAGGAGAAGCCGGACCAGAGCCTCGACCTGGCCGAACGATTCCGGCGGCAATCCCACGCAGAAAACGCCAAGGATCCTGCACTTCGGCGCGCGCAGAGCCATGTGGCCCACGCCTTGGTCATCGCGGCGGGCAGGTTCCCGCAGGATGAGGATCGGCAGCGCGGGTTTGTCGACAGGCGCAAGGAAGAGGTGGCGGTCAGGATCGAAAAAGGGGAGCAGATCGCTGGCGTACAGGTGCGGCAGCAGCAGAATGAGCGCGTCCGCTCTATGGAGCAGAACCAGATTCTTCAGCGGAATAGATCGCCCAGTCGGTAAGGCGCCTAGTTGTTTGATCCCACGGTTTGATGGTGCGATCCTTTCGTTGGAATGGAAGGAAGCATTATGGGACAGGTACGTCACGGGAGCGCCGCGACCACGCACGCCGTCCGAGCAGCAATACAGCGATCGCAGGCTTCGCTTGCGACGCTGAGCCGGGAGTTGGGGATCAATCCCAAGACGGTCGCGAAGTGGCGCAAGCGAACGACGGTTGACGATCTAAAGACCGGGCCGAAGGCCCCTCATTCAACGATCCTGTCGGAAACCGAGGAGGCGATGGTTGTGGCGTTCCGACGACACACACTGCTGCCGCTGGACGACTGCCTCTATGCCCTGCAACCGTCGATCCCGCATTTGACCCGGTCAGCGCTGCGCCGCTGCCTCCAGCGGCACGGCATATCCCGTCTGCCGGACATCGAGGGCGATAAGCCAAAGCGTCAGCTTCAAGCGCTACCCCATCGGGTTCTTTCACATCGATATTGCCGAAGTACAAACTGGACTTGTAACGGTTTTGTGCCGGTCACCTGAGCGATTAGAGCTCGCAACAGGAGACCGACGAGATGATCAAGCATACAGAAGAGTTCAAGCAGGAGGCGGTGCGGATTGCACTGACCAGCGGGTTACCCCGCGACCGGGTTGCATCGGATTTGGGGATAGGGAAGTCGACGCTGGGCAAATGGGTGTCGCAGTATCGGCCACCTGACCTGGTGGCAGCGCCGCAGGCAGATCTGGCGCGTGAGAATGAGCGCCTTCGCCTTGAGAACCGTGTGCTCCGGGAGGAGAGGGAAGTGCTAAAAAACGGTCCCCGGCTGAGCCCGCCTGTGCAGGGTAGAAACGGGCCGTGCTATGGTGTTGGCTAGGAGGGTCGCGGCCGTTCGCTTATTGGAGGCATGATACCCCGTTAAAAAACGTGGCCCGTGGGCATTTGCGTACTTGAGAGTGGTGACGCCGTGCTGCGGCGATCCCGATTAGGAAGATGACGGTTGGCATAGCCCATACCCTCCGCTTTGAAGGAGGACATGGAATGACAGGAGCAAAATCCCCAGGTTCAGACGCTTTGTCCATGGTCAACCCTGGCGCCGCCGCCATCGATATCGGCTCGACCATGCACTTGGCGGCCATTAATCCGCAGGCGGACGACAATCCCGTGCGGGCATTTGGCACGTTCACCGGCGAGCTGCATGATATGGCCCGTTGGTTCAAGGCGAGTGGTGTCACCAGCGTGGCGATGGAATCCACCGGCGTTTACTGGATCCCGGCCTATGAAGTGCTGGAGGAGCACGGCTTTCACGTCATTCTCGTCAACGCCCGATACGCCAAGAACGTCCCGGGCCGAAAGACCGATGTCAGCGATGCGGCCTGGCTGCAACGCCTTCACAGCTATGGGCTATTGCGAGGGAGCTTCCGTCCTGAGGCGGGCGTGGCGACCATGCGTTCTTACCTCCGGCAGCGCGAGCGTCTGATCGAATATGCAGCGTCCCATATCCAGCACATGCAGAAGGCGCTGATGGAGATGAACGTGCAGCTTCATCACGTCGTTTCCGATATCACCGGGGTTACGGGCATGCGGATCATCAGGGCCATTGTGGCCGGCGAACGCACGCCCATCACGCTGGCGGAAATGCGCGACGTCCGTTGCCACGCGTCCGTGGAGACCATTTGCGCCGCCTTGTCGGGAAACTGGCGGGATGAGCACATCTTTGCACTCTGCCAGTCGCTGGCCTTGTACGACTTTTATCAGACCAAAATCCTCGAATGCGATCGTAAGCTAGAGGTCGCGCTCAAGGCGCTCGAAATCGACAAGGGGCACGATATCCGCCGCCTCCCCAAAGTCCGGACTAAAAGACGGCAGGTGAACGCGCCTGACTTCGAGGTCCGGTCCGCGCTTTATCGCGTGCTGGGCGTGGACCTGACACAGATCCATGGAATCGGACCGTCTCTGGCGCTCAAGCTCGTCGGCGAGTGCGGCACCGACCTTTCGGCTTGGCCCAGTTCAAAGCATTTTACGTCCTGGCTATGCCTGGCGCCGGGTAACAAGATATCGGGCGGCAAGCTGCTGTCATCAAAGACACGGCGATCGTCGAGCCGCGCGGCGGCACTTTTGCGCTTGGCTGCAACCACGATCGGCCGCAGCGACACCGCGCTGGGCGCGTTTTACCGGCGGTTATCTGCCCGAGCGGGAAAGGCGAAAGCCGTGACCGCAACGGCGCGAAAGATCGCTGTCCTTTTTTATAACAGCCTGCGCTTCGGGATGGCGTATCATGATCCCGGCGCCACCCAATATGAAGAGCGGTATCGCAGCCGGGTGATCGGCAACCTCCAGCGCCGCGCCAAGGCCTTTGGCTTCTCGCTTCAGGAACTGACACCGGAGCCTGATATGGCTGTTTCTTAGGAAGGCCACGCAGTTCTTCGCGAGCCAAAGGCCGTGAGGTTCGCCTTTGTGCATAGTTGGCGGCACCGTTGGCCGGTGGAATTGATGTGTCGCGTTTTGGGGGTCAGCGAGCGTGGCTATCGTTCCTGGCGTTCACGCCCGATCAGTTGTCGGGAACGGACAGATATGAAAATGCTGGCCCATATCAGGGAACAGTATCGCCTGAGCCTTGGCAGCTACGGTCGTCCGAGGATGACGATGGAGTTGAAAGAGGTAGGGCTCGATGTTGGCGAGCGCCGGGTCGGGCGGCTTATGAGGATCAACGGGATCAAGCCAGTCCGCACGCGCAAACACAAAGTTACGACGGACAGTCACCATCACTTGGGTGTTGCGGCAAACTGGTTGGATGGCGATTTCGCCGCCGATGCACCCAATTGTAAATGGGCGGGCGACATCACCTATATCTGGACGTCGGAAGGCTGGCTCTACCTTGCCGTCATTCTCGACCTGCATAGCCGTCGCGTCGTTGGTTGGGCAGTCAGCGACAGGATGAAGAAGGACCTGGCGATCAGGGCATTGGACATGGCGGTGCGCCTGCGCCAGCCCCCAGAGGGCTGCCTTTTCCACTCGGATCGCGGTAGCCAATACTGTTCTTACGATTATCAAAAGAAATTGCAGGCCTACGGCCTGCGTCCTTCAATGAGCGGCAAGGGAAATTGCTACGACAATGCGTCCGTCGAGACGTTCTTCAAATCTCTGAAGGCCGAACTCATCTGGCGGCAGAGTTGGCCGACACGGCGTCAGGCAGAAGCCGCTATCTTTCAGTACATCAACGGGTTCTACAACACCCGCCGCCGACATTCATATCTGGGCGGCATCAGCCCGCTCGCCTTTGAGGCCAAGGTCGCATAATGAGATAGGTGACCGGCGCAAAACCGGGACAAGTCCAAGATGCCGGGACTGAACACCTAGGGACCTATTCAATTCTCCCTCATTTATCTGCTCCTTTGTTGGGGCAGGCTCCACATCACATCGAGGGAGACAACGGGGGACGGCCCAATGCGTCCAGCCCCCCGTTCAATACCAGGTTAATATTTGAACCCCGCCCGGAACATAACCTGGCGGCCACGGCTGACAACCGCAATTGTGTCTGCCAAGCGCGTAGGTTGAATGGCCGCCGAGGGCGTGTCGATACCACGGACGAACGTATATTTGTTGGTAAGGTTCGTACCGATGATCGCGAATTCCCACTTATCGTCCACCTGCACCAGCCGCAATGTGGCGTCAACAGTCGCGAACTTCGGCTGCCGGGCGCGCGGCTGTGAAACCGGGCTGGTGATATAGCTGGTACTGTAGTTCACGCCGCTGCTCAATTCCAACTTCATGTTCGATGACACAGGCGTGTCGAAAATGAAGCCGGCATTACCCGTCCATTCGGGCGAGCGAACCAACTCCGTACCGCTCAGATTCTGGAGCAAGCCGACGATGTTGCTGTTGTTCGGGTTGGGTTGTTGAGCGCATTGCCCGATGCCTGTGCCGGGACGTAGGAACGCCTGCCCGGCATAGCAGGTGGCGTAATATTCATCATATCTGCCCTTCTGATACGCCACGTTGCCGTAAAGGCTGAGGCCATCGAGGGGTGGTCGATAATTCAGGCTGAATTCAGCGCCTTTCGATGACACCTTGCCGGCGTTGCGCAGTTCCTGGATCGTGCCCTGGGTCGTGATCTGAACCTGAAGGTCATTGATCTTGTAATCGTACAGCGCCAATTCGGCGGATAGCCTGCCGTTCGCCGTTCTCGCCTTCACGCCGGCTTCCCAGCCCTCAACGCGCTGCGGACGATAGGACAGGTCGCCATTGGCGTTGAACGACCCGCCGTTGAAACCACCCGACAGGAAGCCCTGCTTGTAGGTTACATAGGCGGTGAGATTGTTGGTCGGACGGTAGCTAACGGTCACTTCCGGTGAAAAATCGTCAAAGTCCCGTTTGTTGCGCCCGTTCGAAAGACTGGGCACGGCTCCGATCAGTTCGTGGTTGAAATTGATGACCGACGTGAGCCGCTTCGTTTCCGAACTGAGACGACCGCCCGCCGAAATTTCCAGTTGCTCGATCGGCTTGAATTGCAATTGCGCGAATACCGAATAGGCATGGCCCTTCTGCTTAAGATAATATTGCGCAGCAGGGAAGGGCGAAGGACGGGCTGCGCCGAACAGTGAAGGCTGTCCGGCGATAGCGCCGAACGCCGCCAGCGACGCCGACTCCGCCTGGCTCTTTTGAAACTGCCCGCCCGCCATGAAATTGATGGGACCATCAATGTCGGTTTCGAGCCGCAGTTCCTGACTCCACTCCCGAATTTTCAGCGCCTGAATACTGCCGAGGATGAAGCTGGGTATGCTGGCGGCATTGAAGTTGGATCGGTTGATGAGGTCGAGGTCATAATAGCCGGTAACCGACGTGATCTTGACTTCGTCACTGATGCGATAGGTCAGTTCAAGACCACTCAGCCACTGGCTTTGGCGATTATAGCCCTCGCCGTCCCCATAGTCGGAGGGACTGAGAATGCCACCCATGTTGATCGTGGACGGAAGCTTGGCAAAATCCGGCCCGAGCGAGGCGGTCGTAATGCGATTATTCGCCTTGCAGTCATCGAACGGGGCGCCTTGAGCGACGCCTGCCGGGCAGTCGACGAACTGATAGTTCGCGGCAAAGCCCTGCCCTTTGGCGCGGTTGTAGGACAATTTGAACCTTGCGGTAAACGGGCCACCCTGATCATATTTCAGGGTTCCGCGCAGGGCATATTCCTTGTTTTCAGGGCCATAGGGGTCACGGGGCTTGAACTGCGTGCCGTCGGGCAGCGCATTCTTGACCCAACCCCGCATGTCCGAGCCATAGAATGCAAGGCGCGCACCCAATCCGTCGGTGAGCGGGCCGGAGACATAGCCCTCCCCCCGCCACTCATGCCCGACAACTTCGTAGCCCAGTTTTCCACCGGCCTCGAAGCGATCAGTAGGGTCATTGGTGCGCATCGAAATGATGCCGCCCGGGCTGTTCTTGCCGTAGAAGAGCGCCTGCGGCCCCTTCATGACATCGACTTGAGCGACGTCGAAATCTCCCATCCGGCGGATCGACGCGCGGGCGACCTGCACTCCGTCGATGTTGAAGGACACGGCTTGGTCACCGAGCGGGTTGCTGTCCGCCGCGCTTATGCCGCGCAGCGAAATGCTGCCGCCCTGTATGGTGCCGCCGCCTTCGCCGACGATGAAGCCAGGCACCTTGCGAGCCAGGCCGTCCACGCCGTTGATGCCGCTGCGCGACAATTCTTCAGCGCCCACGGCGGCGATGGCGACGGGAACCGCGATCAGCGATTCAGACCGTTTGCGCGCCGTGACGATGATGTCGTTGGAACTGGCTGCATCCGCCGGCGCATTCTGCGCCGCCGCATCTGCACTGACAACGACAGCGATCAACGCCGCGGATCCCAGCAATGCGCGAGCAAATTGCTGCCTGTTTGATGATGACGCCAATTGGCCCTCCCTTGATTATGATTTGAAGTTTCTCTGTGCTGCCCGGCTTTAGGCGCATCCCTGTATAACGCATCGAATTGACCAGCATGGAACGTCCTCTTGCCATGAGCAGAAAAATGAACACGGCCAGCCGGGACGTCGGAACACAAGGGCGGCGGAAGCGCCCATATGACGCACAGTTCCCTGCTGACCCGTCGGACGATCTCGCGAAGGTGCTTTAGATATCGGAAGGATTTCTTTCCTTCAGCGCTCCCAAAAATCAGTCCGGTCGCGCGCCATCGAAGAAAACATCTGTCAGATGCAAGCTGTCGAGATATTCATGGCTACGCTCGATTTTCCCGTCTTTGAAATAGAGCAGGAAATGATAGCGGTTCTGATACATCTTGCCTGACACGTGCCTGGCATCCGAATGCGCACGGACAGCGACGCGGTTCTCTTCCGCCGTGACGTCGTCGATGATGATCCGCAGACCCGTTTCCGGGAAAATCTGCGGCAATGAAGCGATGACGGCGCGAATGGCGTCCTTGCCCCGCACTTCCGGCGGCAGCAACGTCTTGCTCTCCACGATAATGGCGCCATCGTCGGTGAAGAGATCGACGACGCCGTCGACATCTCCCGTGCCGATCCGCTCCAGATATTCGTGTGCAAGTCGTTTGTTGGCCACAAGATCGTCCATCATGCATTCTCCCGTCGAGGCGCGCGCCGGGCCGATCGCCTGACCGCGCCCGGATTAGATTTTCCATCCCGTGGGTTATCGTCAACGCGTAACGGTGGAAGGAACAGACATACCCATAGGGGGCAAGATGGCGGTCATCTTTGGGCAAGTCTCCTGATGGACGTCATTCGCCCTGCCGCACCCCGTTCCAGGGATGCTTTGGGCGTCATGACCCAACTCTGCTGGAGAGATGGCGGGGTGCGGGTCCAGGCTATATCCGCGCATCATCAGGCGTCACTCCACACCGTACCAAGGGGGGTAACGCGATGCTGCGGAGAAGGAAAATGAAGGCGATCGGATATTGCGAGCCGGGCGGGAGTGACGTGCTACGGGAGTTTGACGTGGCCGAGCCCCTTCCCGGTCCCCGCGACCTTCTGGTCGACATCCGGGCCGTCGCCGTCAATGCGGTGGACGTCAAGCTCCGCTCGAAGGCTCGGCCCAAGGGACAGCCACGCATATTGGGGTTCGATGGCGCGGGCATCGTCACGGCGGTAGGCTCCGAAGTGACCCTGTTCGCACCGGGCGACCGGGTGTTTCACGCCGGCACTATCGGCCGCCCTGGCACGAACGCCCGGCTTCACCTGGTCGATGAACGGATAGCAGGCAAGATGCCAGCCTCCCTGTCCTTCGAGGAAGCCGCCGCATTGCCGCTGACGGCGATTACCGCCTGGGAACTGTTGTTCGATCAAATGGGCGCGACACGAGGAGCCCCCGCGCGCGCCGGCAGCATCCTCATCATCAACGGCGCGGGGGGCGTGGGCTCCATGCTCGTCCAGCTTGCCGCGCGGCTGACCCACCTTCACGTCATCGCCACCGCGTCGCGACCCGAAACCGCCGCATGGGTCCGTTCGCTGGGCGCAAACACGGTCATCGATCATAAAGACGATCTGGGGGCGCAGCTTGATCGCGCCGGGATTTCCCAGGTTTCCCATATCGCGGCATTGACCGGGACCGACCGCCACTGGCCCACCATCGCCAGGATTATCGCTCCGCGCGGTCGGATCGGCATCATCGACGATCCCGTCTCGCTGGATATCGTTCCGTTGCGGGCGAAGGCCGCTTCGGTAACCTGGGAAGCCATGTTCGTGCGATCGCAATTCGCCACATCCGACATGATCGAACAACACCGGCTGCTCTGCGCCGTCGCCGATCTGGTCGACGCGGGCCGGATTCGTACGACGATGCACGATCATTTCGGCCCGCTGACCCCCGCCAACCTTGCCCGCGCGCATGACCATGTCGCAAGCGGCAGGGCGGTGGGAAAAGCGGTTTTGGGGCCGATGCCGGGCTGAATCGTCCACCCCGCCGCCGGCCATGCGATGGGCATCATGGCAGCGTGCGTCGAAATGCATGCGGGAGGCCTGCGCGATCCTCATCGGCCCGGTCCTCCCTGTCCGCAGTCGGCCGGCCTATAGCGAACGGCCGACGCCCATACCGTCGTAGGTCCTCAGAATTTCGCCGACAGTTCCATGCCGTACATGCGCGGGCGACCGACATTCGCGGAGTTCACGCCGAGCGACGGTCCCAACGCGAGGCCACCCACATAATATTTCTCGTTAAAGGCGTTGCGCATCCAGACCCCCAGACCAAGACCCGAGCCGGCGACATTGTCCCAGTCGATGCGAAAGTTGGCGAGCCTGTAGCCGGGCAGCTTGGTTTGCGGCGATACCGAACTGGCCGTGTTCGAGAAATAAAAGCTGGTCTGGCCGTAGACGTCGCCGCGAAGCCGCAGGTCACCCATGTCGTTCCCCAAGGGAACCGTCACGACCGCATAGGCGGAACCCGACCAACGCGGCGTATCGGCCACAGGGCCGAACAGGGTCGGATTGCCGAACACCAGCGCCTGATCCTTGGTGAACTTGGCATCGGTGAACGCACCGGACACGCCGACACTCAACCAACGCGCGGGTTCGATGCCCGTATCGAGTTCCAGCCCCTTGATCCGCGCCTCGGGCACGTTGACCGTGACCGCGATCGAGCCGAGCGCCGGATTGATGGGATTGGCGGGGAACAGGGTGCGCTGAACGTTTTTCACCTTCATGGAGTATGCTGAGAGATAAAAGTGCGTCCTCGCCTCGCCCACGCGCCCGTTGTACTTCAGGCCCGTTTCGAAGTCCTGTGCGACTTCGGGCTTGAACTTGTCGGTGTTCGTCAGCGTGGCGCTGAGCGCGGGCGGCGCCACGCCGTTGACGCCGCCGGCACGCCAGCTTTCACGCGCTACGACATAGACCAGGACATCGGCCGTCGCCTGATACTCCAGCCCCAGGTTCCAACTCGCCCGGTCGAACTTGGCGTCCGGCGTCGTGAGGCCGAAGAAGGTGCCGCCGGGCTGGTGATCCAGGCTGATCTTCTCCCACGCATAGCGAACCCCCGCACTGAATTTCAGGCCCGTGAGACCCGCCAGGGTGCCGAGATCGAAAGTGCCGTGCGCGAAGACGGCGGTCGAACGATCCCTGATCTTGAAGTTGGAGGTCGTGGACGCCGGCGGGATTATCGGCGCAAGATCGAAATAGCTTTGCGGGAAGATGGTATGGTTCCTGATATCCTGGAAATAACCACCCAGAATATATTCAAGGCCATCGTTCAGCAGCGATCCCTGCAATTGCAATTCGTTCGAAACAGACCGACTGGTGACTTCATTCGCCAAGTTGCGCAGCCCCCCGGTGAACGGTCGATTGATGTCGTAATTGGAAATCAGCAGATAGGGCGTGCCCGACTGTTCCGTGGAGTCAATTGCCCTTGAATAGGAATAGCCAAAGACATTCTTGATCGTCATGCTGTCGTTCAGCTTGATCGTGCTGTTGTTGACCACCGCGATGTCCTTGCCGCTGTGGAAGGACGGCGCGGCGGAATTGACCTGCCAGAAACCCAGCTGGTTTTTCTGACGGTCGAGAACACCCTGGATTCCCCTGGGGTCATAGCCGGGATGCGCCGCCAGGACCGCTGCCCATGCTCCCGGGAACCCGATGTTCGCATCCAGTTGGGGTCCGAAGAGAAGCTGCGTGCCGCACGGCAGCGGGGTGCCGTTTGCGCCGACAGCGCCGCAGCTATTGTAGCTATATATACTCGTTCCCGAATTGTTACCGCGCGAGCGCTCATACTGCACCATCAGCAGGTTCTCGACTCCATCCGACGGCTTGAGCAGCAGCGATGCGCGGTAGGCCTGGCGATCGACCTTGCCGAGTTCCCGATTGTCGTTACCGTTGAACACTGGCCCCCTATAGACATTGTCGATATAGCCGTTGCGCCGGGCGATCTTGAAAGCCGCGCGGAACAGGACGGTGTCGCCCACGAGAGGCACATTGGCGAACCCCTCGACATCGACCGCCTCGTAATTGCCATAGCCCAGCTTCAGGCTGCCGCCCGGCTCGGCGGTCGGGCGCGCGGTGGTCGAAAGCACCGCGCCGCCGGTGGCGTTCCGGCCGAACAAAGTGCCCTGCGGCCCCTTCAGGACCTGAACCGACTGAAGGTCGAAAAAGGATGCGATACCGCCGGCGACGAACGGCACTTCGTTCAGATAGGGGACAACGGCGGTCGACGAACCCGAAAAGGCATCGACCGTCTGTCCGCGGATCGCGTAGTTGAGATTGTTGTTCGACTGCGTTTCGCGAACGATGAGTCCCGGCACCGCCATCTGAAGGTCCGCCTGCGTCGAGACGGACCGCTGGGTAAGCGCCTCGGCCCCGAGCGCCGTCACGGATGTGGGGACGCGCGAGATGTCCTCCGCTCGGCGGCGCGCCGTCACGACGATATCGCTCGTCGGTGCGTCGGCGTTCTGGCCCCCGGCGGACGATTCGGCAGCCGTTCCGCTCGCTTGCGCAAGTGCGGGGATGGCGACGGAGGTGGCCAGCGCGGCCGCTGCGCAGGTACTGAAATATCGCGAAACCTTCATGCATGCCTCCCAATTTGCTCTTCGGGCGGCATGGTCCTTCCGCCTTCAAATCTTGTGGCGATGCCATAGGACAAGTAATGCGATGCCGGCTGCAGTGCGCATTGCCTCCAGTTGCGATTTCGCGCGAAAACCGCCCGTCGCTACTTCAACCAGTTCTGGAATGCTGGCTTGTTCGGTCCGCACCGTAGAGGAGGCGCATCTTGAGCAAGCAATTAGAACCCGTGATCTACGAAATGGCCGCTCCTCGGGTCGCCCGCCTCGTGCTCAATCGGCCTGAACGCCGCAACGCCCAGAATACCCGGCTCCTTTATGCCTTGAATGCGGCGTTCGACCGCGCTGCCCGCGACGATGGCGTTCACGTCATCATCCTGGCGGCAAATGGACCGCATTTTTCATCGGGACATGACCTGGACGAAATCGGCTCAGGGGACACTCACCGGAATATCCGGTCGGAAACCCCGGTCGGCACCTGGTGCGGCTTCGGCTGCGCGGGCGCTGAGGCGCAGATGGCATATGAAAAGGAAGCCTATCTCGGGCTGTCCGAACGCTGGCGAAATATTCCGAAACCGACGATCGCGCAAGTTCAGGGAAAAGTGATCACGGGCGGATTGATGCTGATATGGCCTTGCGACATCATCATCGCCTCGACCGATGCGACCTTCCAGGACACGGCCGTCGATCTGGGCGTGTGCGGGGTCGAGTTCTTCAATCATCCCTATGAGCTTGGCGTCCGCAAGGCCAAGGAATTCCTGTTCCGTTCGAACGTGCTGACTGCCGTCGACGCCGAAGCCGCCGGGATGATCAACCATGTCGTCGAACGCGACGCGCTCGAAACATTCACATTGTCGATCGCGGAGGAAATCGCCCGCAAACCGCTCTTCGCGCTGAAACTGGCCAAGGAAGCGGTCAAC
Source organism: Sphingobium sp. R-21 (assembly GCF_049913335.1). NCBI lineage: Bacteria > Pseudomonadati > Pseudomonadota > Alphaproteobacteria > Sphingomonadales > Sphingobiaceae > Sphingobium > Sphingobium sp. R-21. The sequence continues at coordinate 156,504 of NZ_CP184376.1, forward strand.
GCTGCGCAGGACGCGGCCGGTCGGGGCACGGTGCTGAACGCCGCCTTCGGTCATCACCAACTGACCCACGCCCATAACATGCTGGTGCACGGCATGCTCATGGACCCCACAAATCTGAAAGAGCAAAAGTCGAGGAGTTAGATCAGATGTCAGATAAGGTTCCCCATGTGCTGTCCCGCAAACCCGTTGCCATCATCACCGGCGCCGCTGGCGGCATGGGCAAAGCCTGCGCCCGCCGCCTGGCCAACAGCCACGGCCTGATCCTTACTGATTTCAAAGCCGGCCGGCTCGATGCGATCTCGGAAAGCTTGCGCGAGGAGGACAATGCCGACATCGTGGCGAGCATCTGCGGAGACATTGCCGAAGACGGGGTGATCCAGGATATCGCAGGGGCGGCGGCCGATATCGGCGATCGTTCCAAGATGCTCATCCATACGGCCGGCCTGTCGCCGGCGCTCGCCGGGTGGGCTGCCATCGTCAAAACCAACCTCGTGGGTACGGCCAAGCTGATCGAGGCGATCGAGCCGCTGTTAACGCAAGGGTCGGTCGGCATCCTGCTGTCATCGACCGCGCGCTGTTTCGTACCGGCGGCGGAGCCTGCCCTGACACAAGTGCTCGCGCAGCCGCTCGTGCCCGATCTGCTGGACCGGATCGCACCGCATCTGGGGGACGACGACGAAAGACGGACCGCCAGCGCCTACGCCTATTCGAAAGCCTGGACGTGCGACCTGGTGCGGCAGCGGGCGACGCGCTGGGCTAAAAAGGGGGCACGGATCGTCAGCCTATCGCCAGGGTTCATCCGCACCGGCATGACGAAAAAGGAGGTCGTCGATCGCCCGGAGATGAACGACATGCTCAAAGCCACGCCCGTCGGCCGCTGGGGCACCGTCAGCGACATTGCCAATGTCGTGGAGTTCGTCCTGTCGGACAAGGCCTCCTATATCACCGGAACCGACATCGTCATCGACGGCGGCCTGTCGGCCCGCATCCTGACGCAAGGATGATGTCCTTGCCACCTGCGGTTTCGAAGCGGATCAGCGGGTGGCGCAAATGCGCGGCGGGTCAGCCGGAATATTTCTTTTGCTCCAGCCTGGCGATTGTGCGCGCATGCACCTCGTCGGGGCCGTCCGCGATCCGCAGGGCGCGCACGCGCGCGAACAGGGCGGCGGTGCCGGCATCGCTATCCAGCCCACCGGCGCCGAACGCCTGAATGGCATTGTCGATGATGCCCAGCGCGGTGCGCGGCGCCATGACCTTGATCATCGAGATTTCGAGCCGCGCCACCTTGTTGCCGACCTTGTCCATCATGTCGGCGGCCTTGAGCGTCAGCAGGCGCGATGTCTCGATATCGATCCGCGCGTCGGCGATGCGCTGTTCCCACAGCGAGTGATCGATGAGGCGCTTGCCGAAGGTGCTCCGGCTCATCAGCCTGCGGACCATCTTTTCCAGCGCGACCTCGGCCATGCCGATGATCCGCATGCAATGGTGGATGCGCCCCGGCCCCAGACGTCCCTGCGAAATCTCGAACCCCCGCCCTTCCCCCAGGATCATGTTGGACGCAGGCACCCGGACATTCTCGAACGTCACCTCACAATGGCCGTGCGGCGCGTCGTCATAACCAAAATTGGTCATGTTCCGGCCGATCGTGATGCCGGGCGTGTCCATGGGAACGAGCAGCTGGGACGCCATCTGGTGCCGGGGCGCGTTCGGGTCGCTGCGGCCCATGACGATCATGATCTTGCAGCGCGGGTCGAGCACGCCCGATATCCACCATTTGCGCCCGTTGATCACATAATCGTCGCCATCGCGGCGAATTTCCGTCTGCATGTTCGTGGCGTCGGAAGAGGCGACGTCCGGCTCGGTCATCGCATAGGCCGACCGGATTTCGCCCGCCATCAGCGGCCGCAGCCAGCGCTCCTTCTGTTCGCGCGATCCATACATGTGCAGCAGGTCCATGTTGCCGGTATCCGGCGCGCTGCAATTGAAAACCTCCGACGCCCAGGTGATGCGGCCCATCTCCTCGGCAAGCGGCGCATATTCGAGGTTGGAAAGCCCGGCGCCGCGAAAGTCGTCCTCGTCGTGGCTCGACGGGCACATGAAGAGGTTCCAGAGCCCCTCCTTGCGTGCCTTGGCTTTCAATTCCTGCAATATCTGCGGCTGCTGCCAGCGATTGTCCGCGAGTTGGGCATAGTAAGTGGGAACGGCCTGATAGACCTGGTCAGCCATGAACTGGCGAACGCGGTCGAGCCATTCTGACTGGCGGGGTGAAAAATCGAAATCCACGGATTTACAACTCCTGTCGGATATATGTCAGGCTCGTGCGATGATAGATCGTGCTTCCTGAAGCAGGGACACGGCGGAACGGTGCAGGCGCTTGCCGGTTTCCATCTCGGCCAATCCCGTCTGCGCACGGGCGTGCGTGCCCTCCAGGATCAGCCCGAGCTTGTAGCAGGCAAGGACCTCGAACCACGGCAGATGGGCGAGCGACCGCCCGGACCGCTCGGCATAGCGCGCGATCATCTCGGCCGGCGTCGCAAAGCCATCCAGCGGCGCGACGCGCATGGTCTGCGGCTTCGCCTGACCCTCCATAGGCCAGCTCACCAGCAGGCGGCCGAGATCGACCAGGGGATCACCGAGCGTCGCCATTTCCCAGTCGACGATAGCGTTGAGACGCCCGTCTTCGGCGAAAATGCAATTCCCGATATGATAGTCGCCATGAATGATGCCCGGCTGCATGTCAGGCGGCACATTTTCCGCCAGCCATTGTCCGACGCCCGCGACGTCACCCAACGCATCCGGCCCTTCCCAGCCCGTGAAACGCGCATAGCTTTGCAATTCCCCGGCCCAACGGCCGACCTGTCGCTCAAGGAAGCCGTCCAGCTTGCCGAAATCCTCCAGGCCCTTGGCGATGGGATCGACCTTGGAGAGGGCAACGAGGCCGTCGATCATCTCAAGCCCCATGCGGTGACGGACCGGCGCGGAGGCCGCGACATGCTCCGGCATGACCACGGTGGGATTGAAGCCATCCAACGCCTCCATCACATAGAACAGGCCGCTCGCCACCGACAGATCGGTGCAAACGGCGACCACCGCCGGGTGCGGCACGTCACTGCCGCCCAGCGCCCTCAGCAGCCGGACTTCACGCTCCAGCAATCTGTTGCTATTCGGGCGCGGCTTGGCCGGAGGATGGCGCAGGACATAGTCACGCCCGCCATTGCTGAAGCGCATGACGATATTCTGGGTCCCGCCTGCAAGCTGCCTTACATCGTCAAGACCCGGACGCGCCAGAACGCCATTGGCCAGCAGCCAATGCTCGATGGCTGGCAGGTCCAGGGAATATTCCGACGCTGCGTGCAATGACTTTGCCTCCCTATAGCTGTGCCCGCCATACGCTGGCCATGCCAGCTGTGCATCCCCGCAAGCGGAACAGGCAAGAATCCAGCGATCAGCAGGCAAGAGGCAACCGGCGCGCAAGACAGCCGCCCACTAGCCCGTGCAGGCTCCATATCGGCGGTTGCTCGCGCGCGTGACAACGGCAGGCACCATCTATTGCAGCAGCGGTAGCTTTAGGCCCGTGGCGTGCCTTGTTGTCACGCGCGCGTTTTCCCATAGATGCTCGGGAGATACGGGAAGGGGGGATGTCAGCTGCTCCCTATCGGCCCGGATAAGGAACAGATTATGGACGGAACCCGTCATACGCCGCTGCAAACGATCCTCATTGCGCTCGACATCATCTCCATCATCGAGGAACCTTCATGACCGATCCCAACGCCAAGGGCCATAATGCGCCTTGCTCCAATCGAGACTTCGACTTTTTTTATCGCGGGCTGGAGGAAGGGAAGCTGCTGGTCCAGAAATGCACGGGCTGCGGCCAGTTGCGCGGCCTGCCCTCCCCCGGCTGCGGCCATTGCGGATCGCTCGACTGGGAGCCGGTCGCTCTGTCGGGCGAGGGCGAGATATATAGTTACGTGACGCACTATCACCCGCCCCTGCCCGGTTTCGCCGTGCCACATCCGATGGCCGTCGTCGCCATGGACGAGGGCGTGCGCCTGCTCGGCGCGATGGATGGCGCCGATCCCGCGCACCTGTCCATCGGCCAACGCGTGAAGACGCAATTCGTGCGACGCGACGCCGTCGCCGCCTTTCGCTTTCAAAATGTCTAATCCGTCGAACCGGAACCCAGCATGACCAGCATTTCCAACAAAACCGCGATCGCCGGCTATGGCGCGACCGAATTTTCGAAGAATAGCGGGCGCAGCGAACTGCGCCTTGCGGTGGAGGCGACGCTCGGCGCGCTCGCCGATGCCGGCATCGAGCCCGCCGAGGTCGACGGCATGTCGACCTTCACCATGGACAATAACAGCGAGCAGGAGATTTTCCGCGCCATCGGCGGACGGGACCTGACATTCTTCAGCCGTATCCCGCAGGGCGGCGGCGGCACATTGGGGCCGGTGCAGCAGGCAGCGATGGCGATCACCACCGGCATCGCCAATGTCGTGGTCGTCTACCGCGCGATGAACGAGCGGTCGGAATATCGTTTCGGGCAGCCGATGCATTCACTCCCGCCGACCAGCGACAATGTCGTCTTCGCCTATCATGGCTTTGCCGGGCTGATGACGCCGGCCGCGATGATGGGCATGATGATGCGGCGCTACATGCACGAGAGCGGGGCGACGAGCCTCGACTTCGCCAATTATGCGGTACTGGCGCGCAAGCATGCATCCACCAACCCCAAGGCCTTCTTCTACGGCAAGCCGATCACAGTGGAAGAGCATCAGGCATCGCGCATGATCGCCGATCCGCTGCATCTTCTCGATTGCTGCCAGGAAAGCGACGGCGGGGTCGCCCTGGTCATCGTCAGCGCCGAACGCGCGCGCGACCTGCGGCAGAAACCGGTCTATATCCGCGCCGCCGCCATGGGCTCGCCCAAGGGAACGGTCAGCCTCGGCGGGTTCTACAAGGACAATATCTTGCCGTTCGACGAGTGCGCGGCGGCCGCCCGCCAGCTCTACGCGCAATCGGGCATGTCGCCGCTGGATCTGGACGCCGCGATCCTCTACGATCATTTCGGCCCATCGGTATTCCCCGGGCTGGAGGCCTACGGCTTTTGCGCCAAGGGCGAAGCGAAAGACTTCGTCAAGGATGGCAATCTGGAGATCGGCGGCAAGCTGCCGATCAACATGCATGGCGGCCAGCTTGGCGAGGCCTATATCCATGGCATGAACGGGGTGGCGGAGGCGGTCCGTCAGCTGCGCAGGACGGCGGCCAATCAGGTGCCCAATGTCCGCAACATGCTGGTCACCGCCGGCAGCGGCCTTCCGACGACCGCCGCGATATTGGGAGTGGACTGATGGCATCGGTGGAACGCGAAGAAATCGACAATGCGCCGGGAATGACGGCGGACGCGCAGGTCATCTCACGTCTGCTGGCCGATCGGTTCAGTTGCCGTGCCTATCAGCCCGATCCGGTCCCGCACGACGTCGTCCACACCATGTTCAGGCTGGCGCAGAGCGCGGCATCCTGGTGCAACAGTCAGCCCTGGCAGGTCCATGTCACCGAAGGCGAAGCGACCGAGCGTTTCCGGGAAGCCTTCTACAGCCGCGCGCAGGCGGACGCCGCAGCCGGGGCGATGACGGCCAGCTCCGACTTCCCTTTTCCCGCCGCCTACAAGGGCGTGTACAAGGAACGGCAGCGGGAGGTTGGCTGGCAGCTCTACGAAGCGGTAGGCGTGGCCTATGGCGACCGCGAAGCATCGGCGCGCCAGGCACTCGAAAATTTCCGCCTGTTCGGCGCGCCCCACGCGCTCGTGCTCACGACGGAGCGGGATCTTGGCACCTATGGGGTGCTGGATTGCGGTAGCTATCTGGGCACGCTGCTGCTCGCGGCCCAGTCGCTCGGCATCGCCATGATCCCGCAGGCGGCGTTCGCCAACTACAGCCCGCTTCTGCACGAGTTTTTCGGCATCCCGGACCATCGCGCGGTGGTGTGCGGGGCATCCTTCGGCTATGCGGACATGGAGCATCCCTCCAACAGTTTCCGTTCGCGCAGGGCGGCGACCGACGACATTGTTGCATGGGTCAGCGAATAAACTCAGGGTCGGTAGTTCACCCGCCGGAGCGGGAGGATCTGCGGCGGGGAAGGAGAAGATTCTTCCCCGCCGCATCGGTCATTTGGTCAATGCGTTGAAATAACGCACGCGCCCCGCCAGCCGTTCGGCGCGAAGGGCCGTGAGCGGAAGCTGGAACTTCACGCCGGGCACGGTTTCGTTGACCAGCGGATTGCCGCCCCACCAGATGATCCGGCAGATGCGGGTGGAAATGCGCCAGCCCTGCGCGGTGCGGACCAGCTCGTCATCGTACCAGCCCGTGCCCTCCCAGAAGTCGCCGCCGGGGAGCCCCAAGCGGATGAGCCGCCATGTCGCGTAGGTCAGGGCATTGGCCCTGTCGCCATCGACCTTGACCATGTGGTGCATCATCGTGTGCTGCGTGCCGTCGAACGGATCATGATAGACCTCGAACTCGGACTTCAGTGTGGCAAGGTCACGCCAGTGCGACGTTTCGCTATAGTCGGCATCGATATCCTGCGTGAAGACACTGTCGAACAGATCCCAGGCCTGCGTATCGACGGCCAGACCATAAAGGTTTACGACGTGCTTTATTTCATTTTCGTCCTGTAGTGACATCGACTTCTCCTTTGCTCTTATCGATTAATAGGGCGTGCCGACCAAACCACCGTCGACCATGACCACCTGGCCGGTGATGTAGCTCGCCCTCTGCGAGCACAGGAACGCCACGGTCGCGCCGATCTCCTCCGATGTCCCCTGACGTTTGAGGGGGATGGTGGCGTCGAGAGCAGCCGCCGCCGCCGCGGGGTCCTGCCCCTGTTCGCGAGCCAGCTCCGCCATCCAGGCCAGCGCCATTTCGGTCGCGATGAAGCCCGGCGCCACGGTGTTGACGGTAATGCCGTGGCCGCCAAGCTCGTTGGAGAGTGACTTGTTGAGCGCCGCCGCGCCGGCACGGGTCACATTGTCGACGATCAGCGGAATGTGCCAGTGCGGCTTCTTCACGCAGAAGGACCCGATCGTCACGATACGGCCCCATCCCCGTGCCTTCATGCCGGGCACGACCGCGCGCGCCAGATACATGGCGCTGAGAACGATCAGATCATAGCCCGCGCGGAAATCGTCCGTGGTAGCGGTGTCGAAGTTCAGGCGCGCCGTGCCATAGACATTGGCGACGGCGATGTCAGGGTCGCGGCCGAGCCGCTCCTTGCAATACTCCACCGCTCCCGCGATCGCTTCGGGATCGGTCATGTCGGCGGACAGCCCCTCGGCCACGCCGCCTTCGGCGCGGATCGCGGCCACCGTTTCGTCAATGGCGTCCTGCCCCCGCGCCAGGATCAGGACATGAGCCCCTTCGCGGGCCAGTTCCTCGGCAGCCCCGCGCCCCATGCCCTTGCTGCCGCCGCTGACGAGCGCGATTTTTCCCTTTAGTCCAAGTTCCATCTTTCTCTCCCGAATATGTTATGCGGGCGCCGCAGCGCCAAGCGTCAGATGTAGGCGGTGCTGGCCATCACCGAGATGGCTTCGGATTCGACCAGATCAGCCATGGGCCGCAGGATTTCCTGGCCTTCAGGCCCCGCACAGGCGTGCAGCCCGCGCTCCACGTCGGCAAATGCGTCGAGCTTCCAGACATGGACAAGCTTGCGAAAGTCGCCCGTGACGGGTTGCAGCGCCTGCACCATATGCCAGCCATTGCGCGCCATGAACGGCGCAAGCCTTTTCATCATTGCCGTATAGTCCGGCAACTTCCCTATCTTCAGCACCACGTCAGTGTAGATGAAATAGCCCAATTCCTATCCTCCTGCCCGGTCAATTATCCTGGGATGCCAGCGCCCTTGGCTGCGTTTGCGCGCTGCCGCCCTTGCGAAAGGTTTCAAGCAGCCTCGCCCTGACCACCTCATATTGTTCGAACGCCGCATGCTTGACCGGCCCGTACCCACGCACTTCCTGGACGGCGCCCGCCAGTTCGATCGCGGTATCCAGGTTCGTTGCATCGACCTGCGGCAGGATATCCTTGATCATGGAGCGATAGTCCGCGATCAGCGCCCTCTCCATCCGGCGCTCCGCCATGTAGCCGAATGGATCGAACGGGGTGCCACGCAGCCCCTTGAACTTGGCCAGCACCCCGAACGCGCGGAGCATCCAGCCGCCGATTTCGCGCTTGCGCGGCCGGCCGTTGGCGTCCTTGCCCGTGAACAGCGCGGCGGAGGCCAGATGGAAGGACAGCTTCAGGTCGCCGTCGAACTGCTCCCGCAACCGCTCCATGAACTTGGGATCAGTATAGAGACGCGCGACCTCATATTCGTCCTTATACGCCATCACCCGCGCGAGCGAGATGGCGATCTCCCGCACGAGCAGATCGCCGCCCTCGACGGTCCGACCGGCGATGACCGAAGCCGCATGGGCGACGAAGTCGCCATATCGCTTCGCATAGTCCGCATTCTGATAGGATGTCAGCAGCGCTATGCGACGCTCGACAATCTCGTCCAGCGACATATTGGCCAGGCTGACGGGCGAAGGGGCGATCATGCGCGAAAGCTCGTCCGGCGCCACCGCCGCCAATCGACCGATGGCGAAGATGCGCAGATTGCCCTTCACGAAGGTGCCGTTGAGGCGGATCGCCTCTTCCAGCGCCGCGATCGATACCGGCAGCAATCCCTTCTGTGCTGCGTAGCCCAGCATCAGGACATTGGTGCCGATGCTGTCGCCCATCATCGCCGTCGAGAGGCCGCTGGCGTGAAGGCTGAACAATTCTCCATCCTTCAGGGCCCGCGCGACGGCCGCGACCAGCGCGGTATCGTCATAGCTGGCATCGCGATTTGTCTGGAATTCGCCGGTCGGGCTGACGTCGGCATTGACAACGGCCTTCGAACGGCCCGGCTCCAGCGTCTTGAGCACGTCCGGGCTCGATCCCACGATGGCGTCGCAGGCGAGCAGAACGTCCGCATGGCCGAAGCTGAGGCGCGTTGCGCTCAACTCCGCCGGGCTGGACGCGACGCGGATATGTGCGGTCACGGCGCCGCCCTTCTGCGCCATGCCCGTCATGTCGAGCACGGTGCAGCCCTTGCCCTCGACATGGGCGGCCATCCCGATCAGCGCGCCCACGGTGAGCACCCCGGTCCCGCCGACACCCGCGACGATCATCGAAAAGGGGGTGTCGAGCGCGACGGTCGCCGGCGCGGGAAGTTCGGCGAGCATGGCGTCCAGCCGGGTCGCATCGCCGGCGATGCGGGTCGCGACCTTCGCGCCCTTGATCGTCACGAAGGACGGGCAGAAGCCCTTCACGCAGCTGAAATCCTTGTTGCAGGTCGACTGGTCGATCCGGCGCTTGCGACCCAGTTCGGTTTCCAGCGGCGTGATCGAGATGCAGTTGGACTGCACCGAACAATCGCCGCATCCCTCGCACACGTCCTGGTTGATGAAAACCCGCTTGTCGGGATCGGGGAAGGTGCCCCGCTTGCGCCTGCGGCGTTTTTCGGTGGCGCAGGTCTGTTCATAGACGATCGCGGAAACACCCGTGGTCTCGCGCAAATCCTTCTGCACGGCGTCGAGATCATCGCGATGGCGCAACGCGACCCCCTTTGGCAGCTTTGCGGCGTCGAACTTTTCCGGTTCGTCCGACACCAGCACGACCGGGTTCACGCCTTCGGATACGAGCTGATTGACCATGTCGATGGGGGATATGTGCATATCGACCGGCTGTCCGCCGGTCATGGCGACGGCGTCGTTGAACAGCAGTTTGAACGTGACGCGCGTGCGCGCCGCGACCGCCGCCCGGATCGCCAGGATACCGGAATGCGAATAGGTGCCGTCGCCCATGTTCTGGAACATATGCTGTTCCTCGACATAGGGTTCGACCGCAAGCCATGGCATCGCTTCCCCGCCCATGTTGACAGGCAGCATCGTCCGCCGTTCGGGCATGACATAGGCAGCAAGGCCCTGGCACCCGACGGCGGCCATCGCCTTGCTGCCTTCGGGCACCTTGGTGCTCGTATTATGCGGACAACCCGAACAGTAGAAGGGTGGCCGCACCCGGCCGCCGCCATAAAGCGCCGCCTCCACCTCCATCGCCGCGAATCGCCGGCCCGCCGCCTCCATAGCATCGTCCGCCAGGCCGAGTTCGCGCAGCACGGTCAGCAACGCCTTGCGGATCAGCGCGGGGTTGAGTTCGCCCACCTCGGGCAGCAGCGCCTCGCCCCGCAGCGAGCGTTTGCCCAGAATAGCGGGGCGATCGGCGGCGGCGAGGCCATAGAGCAGGCGCGCAAACTGATCCTCGATCACCGGGCGCTTTTCCTCGACCGAGAACAAGGCCCTGAAGCCGGTGGCGAAGCGGGTCGCTCCCTCCGGTTCGAGCGGCCAGACGAGACCGGGCTTCCAGAGCCCGATACCCAGTTCGCGGCAGCGTTCCTCCGTCAGCCCGAGGTCGCCGAGCGCCTGCCGAAGGTCGAGATACGCCTTGCCCGCCGCCACCAGGCCCAGTTCGCGTCGCGGTCCGTCCATCACGACGCGGTCGAGCGCGTTCGCGCGGACGAACGCCTGTACCGCCGGCAGGCGGTGCTGCACGGTCAGCGCCTCCAGTTCCAGCGGCGCGGGTGTGTAGCGCACGTTGAGGCCTCCCGGCGGAACCGGATAGTCGGGTCTCGCGAACACGCGATGGATGTCAGGCAACTCGATCGATGCAGTCAGGTCGAGCGTGTCGGTGATGCACTTCAGCCCGGCATAGGCGCCGCTGAAACGAGACATCGCCCAGCCGTACAGGCCGAACTCGATGATCTCGTCGATGGTTGAGGGATAGAGGACCGGGATCATCCCCGCGATCAGCGTATGTTCCGATTGGTGCGCGCTGGCTGAAGACTTGCCGCCATGATCGTCGCCGGCCACGACCAGCACGCCGCCTGTCGCCGAAGCGCCTTCCAGATTGCCGAGCTTCAGCGCCTCGCAGGCACGGTCGACGCCCAACCCCTTGCCATACCAAAGCGCGAATACGCCATCGTAGGAGGACTTGCCGAACCAGGCCAGTTCCTGCGTCCCGCGCACCGCGGTGGCCGCAAGCTCCTCGTTCAATCCGGCCACGAACCGGATGTCGTGCGCGTCGAGCTCCTTCTGCGCCGCCCACAACGCCGCGTCATAGACGCCGAGCGGAGACCCGCGGTAACCCGAGATGTAGCCGCCGGTCTTGAGGCCTGCGGCGCGATCGCGCCGCGCCTGGTCCAGTGGCAGGCGCACTAATGCCTGGTTGGACGACAGGAACACCCTTCCCGACAGAAGGTCGTACTTGTCGTCCAGAGATATCACTGTCTTCGTCATGTCGTTACCGTCATAAAGGAAAGGTAGACGGGCTCATCGCGCTACGAGCGCCGCAACGGCCGATAAGGCCTGTATTATGGCAAGATGGTGGACCCGGCGGCACAATGCCACCCTATTGCACCCGTGGACCAGCGCGCGATCAATTAGCGCACAATGTCGATTTGCGATCATGCATATATGCGACGAACCGGCGCCATGCCGGCTGTTATGTGTCGAACGAGGGAGGATGAAATGGCGAGCGGACCGTTGGTCGGGATAAGGGTCGTCGAGTTCGCCGGCTTGGGTCCTGGCCCCTTCGCCGGCATGTTCCTGTCGGACCTTGGCGCCGAGGTGATCGAGATAGCTCGCGAGGGCACGCCTCCCCCCCCGGCATTTCGCGGCGAGTCCCGAGGCCGCAAGCGCATCTGCCTAAACCTCAAGTCAGCGGACGCGGTCGAGACTTGCCTCAAGCTGATAGAAAAGGCCGACCTGGTGTTCGAGGGCAACCGGCCCGGCGTCATGGAGCGACTTGGCCTGGGGCCGGAGGTCGTTATGGCGCGCAACCCTGCCGTCGTTTACGGACGCATGACCGGGTGGGGTCAGTATGGACCATTGTCCGATGCGGCCGGACATGACCTCAACTATCTGGCGATCACGGGGCTGTTACACGCCATCGGACCGGCCGAGCGCCCGGTGCCGCCGCTCAACCTGGGGGCGGATTATGGCGGTGGCGCGATGTTCCTCGTCGTCGGCATGCTCGCCGCGTTGATCCATGCGCGCACGACGGGCAAGGGACAGGTCGTCGATACCGCAATGACCGATTGCGCATCCTATCTCGGTTCGCTTTTTCACCATTTCCAGGCGGCAGGCGTATGGGACGACCGGCGCGAAGTGAACCTGCTGGACGGCGGCGCGCACTTCTACGGCAATTATGAATGCGCCGATGGGCGTTTCGTCGCGATCGGGTCGATCGAGCCGCAATTCTATCAATTGCTTTTGGAAAAGACGGGCGCCGCCGATCGATTGCGGCACAAGCAGATGGACAAGGCCCACTGGCCGGAGATGCGCGCGGTTTTCCGCGACCTATTCCTGACCAAGACGCGGGATGAGTGGTGCGCCCTGATGGAGGGCACCGACGTCTGTTTCGCGCCAGTCCTAAGCCTTTCGGAAGCACGCGAGCATCCGCATCAGGTCGAGCGACAGGTGTTCGTCGAATCGGGCGGCGTTCTGCAGGTCGCGCCGGCGCCCCGCTTTTCCGAAACGCCTGGCGCAATCCAGTGGCCGCCTTCGGATCGAACATGGACCGCCGACGATATCCTGGCCGGGTGGTCGACGCCCAGGCCGTGAGAGGCGGCCAGCGACCCTGGCGCGGTTACCCTGCCGCGCCCTGTTCGCATCCAAGCAGGTGGCGATGAATATCCTGCTTCAGGCGGGCCAACGCCATTCCGATGGCTTCCACCTTCTGGCTATCAATCTGGTTGCTGAGGTGGACAGCCGACAGCCCGAAGCTGGGCTCTCCCAAGGCATCCTTCAGGATAGTTGCGACGGTCGTGACCCCAGGCGCGAAATTTCCCAGGTCAATCGCATAGCCGACGCGCAGATATTCGCTCACCTGATGACGATAATCCTCAAGATCGGGGGAGTCCTGCCAGCGAAGCTGCGAAAATTCCCGCTGTATGTCTTTTTCAGAGAGACCAAGCTCGCCGGCAAAAGCGCGTCCTACAGCACCGATGAAGAGTGGGATGCGTTGGCCCACCGACATATGAATTCGCAAGGGATGCGGCGATTCTATAAAGCCCGCTAACACGAGTCGATTGCGATCAATCCTTCGCCAGAAGCATAGCGACGTCTGGGTTTCGGCGACGAACCGGGTCAGACGGGGCTGGATCAGGGCAAAAGTATTGGCCGGATCGAGCGCCCTGCGCGCAAGCATGACAGCCGCGCTGCCCAAGGAATAGCATTTCGTGTCACGGTCGAACTGCGCATAGCCCTCTTCCGCCAGTTGCTTGAGTATTCTGAAACAGGAACTGGTCGGCAGGTCCAGCCCCCGCGAAATGGCGTTGACGCCCAGCGGAACCGACATATTGGCCAAAAACCGCAGCACCGCGATGGTCTGCGCCACCGTACTCATCTTGTGAGGAGAGGCATCGCTGGTCCCGGGCAGAGCCACTACTTGCGCTGGATCATTGGCCATAGTCTGGTTTACCTCTGGAATCTCGCATTGCGTGGCCTCCGGGACCGCCTAGCATATCGATAACGAACCACAACGTCTGGCTGACCATATCAAGCGTCGCCCTTTCATTTCTCAACGGGAAGCGACCTTGCATCTTTTTCCCGCTGGGACGGACCTCATTACAGCCTTGGATATCCTCCCTGTTCATGCCGACTTCAGCGGTAATCTATCGCAATTTTGCCGAAATGCGCCTGCCGCGCAAAATGTTCGAAGGCCTCTTGCAGCGCGGCAAAATCGAAGACAGAGTCAATTACAGGTTCGATCCCGTTCAGTTCCACCGCGCTGATCATCGCCTCCTGATGTTCCTTGCTGCCGACCGTCACGCCACTGATGCGCCGGTTCGCGTGGATCATATGGGCCGGCCCGAACTGGATGGGGCTGCGGCTGAGGACGCCAACGAGGCAGAGCCTGCCGCCTACGCGAAGCGATTGAAGCGATTGTTCGAGATTGCCGCCGGCCACCTCGACCAGATGATCCACGCCTCCGTCCGCAGCTCTCCTCGTGGCCTTTCCCCATTCCGGGTCCATTCGGTCGATTACCGCTGCGGCGCCGAGCGCCAGCAATTTGTCGGCTTTGTCAGGCGTGCCGGTGGTTGCGATGACGCGCGCGCCGGCCATGCGCGCGAATTGCAACGCGAACAGGGAGACGCCACCGGTGCCCTGCACCAATACCGTCTCGCCGGGCTTCAAATCGGCTTCGACAAAGAGGGCACGCCAGGCGGTGAGCGCCGCGCAGGGAAGCGTCGCGGCAGCGATCGGTTCCAAATTCGCGGGCGCGCGCGTGAAGCCCGTTTCGGACATGGTCACCATGGTCGCGGCGAAGCCATCCACATGCTCCCCGCGCATCTTGGCCACCGCCTGCGCGTCCGCCGATCCTCCCTCCCAACCGGGGAAGAAGGTGCCGAGCACATGATCGCCCACGGCGAAACGTCGCGCGTCCGGGCCGCAAGCCGTCACCACGCCGACCCCGTCCGACAAGGGTATGCGCCCTGCCGTAGTCGGAATGACGCCGGTCACCACGAGATAGTCATGAAAATTGAGCGAACTCGCCTCCACGCGGACGAGGATTTCGTCACCTTCAGGATCGCGCGGTTCGAGCTGCACCGGGCTTAGCAGGCCGATCGCTGGCTGCGCGGGGACTCGATACTGTGCTGACGCCTTCATGCATGCTCCATCTTCGCTTCGCATCGGAATCGATGCTGCATCCTCCTTCTGCCACGATCGCGCTTGACTCGCTATTTCAGATGAGGAATAGTTATTCCAGAAATTGCCGATCTTGATCTGAACCGCCAGTGTCGATGACTGACGCTGAAGCGGATCACACAAGGACAGGTCGGACGCTCAATGTGCGGCGGGAGAGGAACGTGGAAAAGCTTTATTCCGGCTTCTGGAACAAGTCCGGTTCGGTCATGCCCTCCTACGAGGCGTTGACGAGGCGGGAGTTCTATGACGGCGACCTTGTCAGCGAGACCGGGGATTTCACGGGTGTCGATATGGACAAGGCGCTCAGCGCGCCCTTGGCGATCACCCGTATCGCGACACGCAACGAACTGACGTTCCGCAGGGGGCCTCAGCATATCCGCAAGAACAGGGTTGGACTGCGAATCTTGTGGTTCACGCTCACCGGATCGGTCCGCATCAATCGCGCATCCGGCACGACCAACATCGCGGCGGGACAGGCAGGGTTTCTCGATTCGGGCGTGCCCTTTTCAGCAAGCCTCAAGCGTTCCGCGGACGGTCATCACTCCTCCTATCAGGTCATCATCCCACCAGACCTTTTCATGAGCCACCTGCATGAGGCCGAACGCTTGTCAGAGCCGTTCAGCCTCGACAGCCAGGAAGGCCATGCCGTCCGGGACCTCCTTGAGGTTCTCGTGAAATATGGCGATCAGCTCAGCGACAAGACGGCCGAGCTTATGGCTTATTCGCTGCTGGAAGCGGTGGCCGATCATTTGCGCAACAGCGGCATCAACATGCCGAAACGGCAGAAGCTGGTGGACAGGCGGCTTTCGGATATCGAAAATTATATCAAGATGAACCTTACCGATCCCGAGTTGAGCTACGACAAGGTCGCGATCTCCTGCGGCATTTCTCCTCGCTATCTCTGTTTCCTTCTGAAAGCGAACAACACCTCGTTCTCGGAACTGGTCTGGAAAAATCGCTTGCCCAAGGCGCGCGACTGGCTGGTGTCGCCCAAGACCCGCGATTACCCGATCCATGAGATCGCCTACATGTCGGGCTTCAAGAGCGCGGCCCATTTCAGCCGTATGTTCCGGGCGAATTATGGCATGCCCCCGCGTAAATATCGCGCGTGGCACGCCACCGAAGCGCAGGAAGCCGCCGAAGCCAAGCGGGACCATGCGTCCTACACGGAGCAGGAAAGCCGACAGGCTGCCTGACAAGAACCAATCCGGCCACGGCGAGGATCAGCCACGAGCAAAGCGCCTGTGCCACGTAAGTCCCAACGGTCATGCATCGGCGAACGAGGAGTTTTGAATGACAGACAGTAAGGGGATCGACCCGCTTTGGGTATGGGGCGAAGATGCGGCCGGTCCTCGCCTGCTCCACAGCATGTTGCGCGTGCGCGATGTCGATGCGACGCTGCGCTTCTATTGCGACGGGCTCGGCATGACACTGCTCGATCGCTACGACTTCGAAGCAGATCGCTTCTCCATCCTGTTCCTGTCCTATGCCGGCTATCGTGACGGACCGGCCGCTATCGAACTGACCTATAACTGGGACCAGAGTGACGATTACACGCATGGCAGCGGCTACGGCCATATCGCCATCGGCGTGCCCGATGTCAGCGAAATATGGTCCCGGCTGGTTGATTATGGCGGCCGCCAGGGTACGGCGCCAAAGTCGATGATGCCCGGCGCGCCAGAACTGGCCTTCGTGTATGATCCGGATGGCTACGCCATAGAACTCATCCAGACGAGGCGCCTACCGGTCGAGACCGCATGATGAAGACCACCGGGTCGCCGGACCTGGTCGAGCGCCTGCTGCACGAGCTTGGACCTGGCGCCGTACTGACCGGCGAGGATGTCGCGGCGCGCAGTTGCGATCCTTTCATGCACGTGCCTCCCCGCTCGACCGCGCTGCTGCGGCCACGATCTACCGCCGAAGTCAGCAGCATATTGGAACAATGCCACCGCGCCGGGCAGAGCATCGTGGTGCATGGCGGCTGCACCGGGGTGGCCGGTGGCGCGCTCGCGGACGAAAGCGAGTTGGTCCTGTCGCTGGAACGCATGAACCATATCATTGAGATCGACCCTCTCGGCGCGACGATGACGGTGGAAGCGGGCGTCCCCATCGAGGAGGTGCAGCGGGCGGCCGCCGCGCATGATCTCTTCTACCCGGTAGACCTGGGTTCGAAGGGCAGCGCGACCGTGGGCGGCACCATCGCGACCAACGCGGGCGGGAACCGGGTGATCCGCTGGGGCATGACCCGACAGAATGTGCTGGGGCTCGAAGTCGTCTTGGCTGATGGAACCATTCTCGACCTTCAGAACCATTTCCTGAAGAACAACACCGGCTACGACCTCAAGCATTTGTTCATCGGCTCTGAAGGAACGCTCGGCATTGTGTGCAAGGCGGTGTTGCGTCTAGTCCCGCTGCCGACGACGCAGCATGTGGCGCTGTTGTCGCTGGGCAGCTTCGCCGATGTGCTCGAACTCCTGGGCCGGGCGCGCGCTCTCCAGCAACTGTCGGCTTTCGAGGTCATGTGGCAGGACTATTACGCCATCGTTTCCCAAGATCCGACGCGCCGCATCGTCGCGCCCGATGCGGCCTTCTACGTGCTGATCGAGGCCATGGGATATGATGAGGCCGGCGACGCGAGCGCCTTCTCGGCCCTGCTCGAGCCTGCGTTGGAGGACGGCTTGCTGATCGATGCGGTGCCAGCCGGCTCGGCCAGGCAGGTCGAGGACATCTGGCGCGTGCGCGAAGGATCGGAAATGCTCGTTCGGGAGATGTGGCCCTTCATCTCCTTCGACGTCAGCGTCGATATCCGCACGGCCGACCCGTTCGTAACCGCCGTGCGCGCGGCGCTGGGCGAAACGTTCGGCGTATATCGCTCCGTGGCTTTCGGCCATCTGGGCGACAGCAACATCCACATCGGCGTTCATATCGGTCCGGACACGCGCCGACGCGAACGCGAGGTGGAGCAGTGTGTCTATGACGTGCTGCAAGAGTTCGGCGGCGCGCTCACGGCGGAACATGGCATCGGCACGGCGAAGCGCGACTTCCTGCCGCAGCATGTCTCGCCAGCCGCGCTCAGGACGATGCGTCAGGTGCGTCAGGCGCTCGACGCCGACCGGCTGATCAACGGCAACGTCCTGTTCTGAAAGTCTCTTTGGAAAAGTGCGAAAGAGCGCATTTCGGTTGCCGGAACGGCCCTCACCCCCCCCGTCAGGCATGGCGGCGGAGCGATGTTCAAACAGCCCTGAACTGCAACTTGTCTTGCATCCCGCACAGGGCGCATAGCCAAGAGCGGCACGGGATGTGATGCATTTCACACATGCACGCGCGTGTTCGCGAGCCGGAAGCCCTCCAACATTAATGGATGATTTGAAGATGAGTGAGAATGCCGACGCCATCCGCGAAATCTGTGACAGCATCATACGCCGGGTCGATCGCGCCTATGTCGCCGACTGCGGCAAGCGCAACGAATTCCCCGAAAAGCTCTGGAATATGTGGGCGGAAAGCGGCCTGCTGTCGATGGGCCTGCCGGAGGAATATGGCGGTTCGGGCGGTCATCTGACGGATATCGTCCTCGCGATCGACCTTCTCCACCAGCACGGCCTGCTCCTCCCCATCGCCGTCACCAACTTCATGTCGCGCGAGCCGCTGCTGCGCCACGCGAGCGAGGAACAGCGCCAGCGTTACCTGCCGCCGACGGCGACCGGCGAATCCTTCTTCAGCTTCGGCATCACCGAGCCGGATGCGGGCACCAACACCTTCAAGATCAAGACGACCGCCATCCGCCAGCCCGACGGCACCTTCCTGCTCAACGGCGGCAAGACCTATCAGACGGCGTTCGTTGAATCGGACAACTGCCTGCTGGTCGCGCGGACCCAGCCTTATGATCCGGCGGATCGGACCAAGGGCATCTCCCTGTTCATTCTCGATACCAAGCTGCCCGGCATCAGCGCCACGCAGATGGAAATCGGCATGTATCTGCCCGAGAAGAACTATACGACCTATTTCGACAATGTCGTCATGCCCGCCGACGCGCTCGTGGGCGTCGAGGGCCAGGGATTGAAGATCCTGTTCGACAGCCTCAATTCCGAACGCTTGCTGGTCGGGGCGATGAATATCGGCCAGGCGGACTACTGCATCAGTCGCGCCGCCGAATATGCCAAGACCCGCGCTCCGTTTGACACCCCCATCGGCGCCTACCAGTCGATCCAGCATCCATTGGCGCGCTCGAAGACCTATGTCGAGGCGGCCCGCACGATGCTGTACAAGGCCTGCGACGCTTTCGAGCGTGGCCAGAATGTCGGCGTGGAAGCGAACATGGTGAAGATCCTGTCGTCCGAGGCGTTCAAGATGTCGGCCGAAATCGCGATGACCACCTTTGGCGGCGCCGGTGTCGATGTGACGCAGGACATCCTGCCCTTCTACATCGCCGCCCAGAACAACATGGTCGCACCGGTCAACAACCAGGTGGTGCTGAGCTTCATCGGCGAAAAGGTGCTGGGCTTGCCGAAGTCCTATTGAACCTGTCGCCAACACGGAAGGGGAGCGGAACGATACCCCGATCGCTGGCGGGCCGCACGGCGCGGGATTTTCGGAAGCCCGCGCCGCCCCTCTGCCGCAAACGAGCGGCTTGGACCGGCGATCATGATGGGGCTGCTGTCACGCCCCTCCCCGCGCTTGTCTTAGGCGAGGCGACCGCTTTGGCGATCTCGCCGATATTCCCGCGCAATCATGCAAAGCATCCCGCCCCCATGTCAGTCGGGGGCGGGATGTTCCGTCCCTCAGGCCGCGCGATACGGCGTGATCAGCTCCGCCGATCCCATGAAAAAACGCGACAGGTCGAACGCTTCGCTCAGCGGCATCGCCTCGGTCCCCGCGCGCGCCAGCAGTTCCTGCTCGACCTGCGCTGGATCGTCGCAGTCCAGGTCATAGATTGCGAGATATTTCCAGCCCTCGCCCGACCGGAACCGATACCGCTCGGCCCCGACGACGCCCGGGACTTCAAACACGTCATCCAGATGTACCTCGTCATACCAGCGGTTGAATTCTTCATCCTGTTCCCCCACCGGGTTTGACAGGACCATCATCTTGAACCTGGCCATCGGCGACTCCTCAGTTGTTCAGCCTGATCGGCGTCGCGGAGGCGGCTGCCTCTTCGATCGCCGCCAGGGTGCGGTGACGGGCCACCGCGACGTCGAAGGACATGCCCGTCCCGCCCTTGCCGGCGAGGGCGTCGGACAGGCGGCGATAGACCTGCGCCACATTGAGCGCCAGGCCGCTGACGGTGTCGGGCACCCATTTGTAATCCGCGGGGATTTCGAGCGGCCGGAGCCGTTTGTCGGAACCGAAGCCGGCGCTGAGCGACATCTCGAACATCTGCGCGTGGCCCCCCGCCGCCTCCAGCCGGACATCGCCCTTGGTGCCGTTGATTTCCCAGGCGAAGTTCGCGCCGCGCGATGTGCCGCCGCGATAGTGGACCGTCGCCAGCGCGCCGCCGACGAGAGTCCCCGTGACGACGATCTGGTCGGGCGTGCGCTTATCCCAGTTGGTGCCATCCTCGATCTGCCGCAGGATGGGCTGGCGGATCGCCGTAGTGGCTGTCAACGAATCGAACTCGCCCAAGCAGTGGCACATCACGTCGACCGCATGGCCGAACGGAATGGTGAGCAACGTCGCGCCATTTGCGGGGTCGAGCAGATAGGTGTTGGGGCGGTCCACCCAGGCACCCCACTGGATGCCCGTGCCGAACATGTTGGAGGACAGTATCTCGCCGATCTCGCCGCTGGCCACCAGATCGCGCAGATAGGCGAAGGGCGGGGCGCATCGCGCCTGTAACCCGATTACGGCTTGCAGGCCCGACGCGGACACCAGCGCGGCCATGTCCTGCGCTTGCGCTAACCCATTTCCCAGCGGCCATTCGCAATAGACATGCTTGCCTGCCGCGATGGCGGTCCGCACGAGGTCGAAATGATGAGGCACCTTCACCGTCACCGCGACGACATCCACGTCCTCGCATGCGGCCAATTCTGCGGCCGAGGAAAAAGCGCGGTCGACCGGCAAGCCGATGTCGTCGGCGGCGGCCCGCGCCGATTCCGGGCGTGTCGTCGCGACGGCCGCGACACGATATTCGGGAAGCCCGCGCAACGCGGGAACATGCGCCACAGCGGCCCAGCTGCGCTGCGGTTCATAGCCGATGATGCCGACGCCGATCTGTTTGCTCATGCTCATTTCGCTCACATCCCCGGCACCGCACTGGTGCCGCCTCCATCAACGACGAATTGCGCGCCGGTCGAGAAGCTAGACTCGTCGCTTGCCAGATACAGCGCCATATTGGCGATCTCTTCCGGCCTCCCCAGTCGGCCCATGGGAATCATTTCAAGCAACTGGCCCTCAAGACGCTCCGCCTTTTCCGCGTCGGGCCGCCATGGCGCGAAAATGGGCGTGTCGATAGGGCCGGGATGGATGGAATTGCAACGGATGGCCAGGCCGCGACGAGCAAAGTTGACGGCGATCGACTGGGTCATCAGCTTCACCGCGCCCTTGGTCGCGGAGTAGCCGCAGTCGGCAGCGGTGGCGAGGATCGCCGCATTCGAGGACATATTGATGATCGAGCCGATGGCGCCGCCCGGATTGCGCTGCATGAGCAGCGACCCGTGCTTGCACCCCAGCATCACCCCCGTGACGTTGATGGAGAACAGACGGTCCCACGCGGCGACATCGATATGTTCTAGCGGTCCCGTACCGAGAATCCCGGCGTTGTTGACGAGGATGTCGAGCCGTCCATGCTCATTCTCGATCCGGGCGACTGCGGCCTGCCAATGGTCTTCCCGTGCGACGTCGAGCGAAAGAAAAGTCGCCCCGGCTTCGGCGGCCACCGGCCCCCCCTGCTGCGCGTTCACGTCTCCGGAATAGATGATCGCGCCTTCCTGCGCGAAGCGGCGAACGATCGCTTCGCCAAGGCCCGAGGCGCCACCGGAAACCAATGCAACTTTGCCTTCAATCCTGCCCGCCAAAGCTCTCTCCTCTGATTTGATTGTTGATCGCGCCGCTACTCGGTCGATCCTGTCGGACCCGCAGCTTGCCACCATCGGCGTTGCGATGGTTCGCAAGGCGGCAAGTCTGCATGGCGAAGCAAGTCCAAGGGCGTCCGCAGACAAGGGCTTGGGATGGCGCGATGCTATCGCGCACAAACAGCGGACGCGAAAGGCGAAGCCATGACGATTCCATGCCCGTGATGCGGGGCAGCGGCCATGATACAGAACCGCGCGGGACTGGCATCGATGAAGCGAGGCCGTTTCCGGAAATCCCCCACAAGCTGTAAGGCAGGTCATGACCCGGAAGACAACCGATCACATGTCCACCGCGACCGACTGGGGAACGGGCGTGACCCGGCGCGCTTTCCGCCTGCGGGGTTTGCCGGATCGGGTCGAAGCCGCGCTGGAGGATATGTGCCATGCCATGCTCTGCACCTTGCGTCATGATGGGCGGACGGTCACGTCCGTCGAAGCGGACTTCCGCCGCTACACACTGCAGCTGTGCCCGGGCGCCAGCGAGCCGCTCAAGCAGATCGTCGGCATGCCGCTTGCGACATCCACCTCTGATTTCTTCGCCAACGGCCGTGCGCGGCTAAACTGCACGCATATGCTCGACCTGGCATGGCTGGCGCTGCACCACGCGAGTCGGGGAGAAACCGAATGGCTCTACGAAGTCGAAATCCCCGACGCGTTGACCGGACCGATGCGGGGCGTCCTGCGCCGTAACGGCGATGTCGTGCAGGACTGGCTGGTGGAGGGCAATGTCATCGCTTCGCCTTTCTCCTTGGCGGGCCAGTCCCTCGCCGGCGGCTTCACCAAGTGGCTCCTCACGGCCTCGGGCCTGCCGGAACTGGCGATCGAAGAATGCCTCGTCCTTCACAAGGGCTTCTTCATGACCGGCGCGCGCAAATTCCGCCTGCCTGAGGGGCCGGTCACGGATGATCACCGCAAGGCCATAGAAGGCGTATGTTTCGGCTATGCCTCGGAACGGATCGGCGAGGCCATCGCATTGACCGGAATGCGGCGCGACTTCTCGCAGCAGCCCGAAAGGCTTCTGCGCTTCGAATGAACGGCCGTGCTATCCCATAGCGCGGCCGAGTCCCAGAATGATCAGTTGCTGGTCGTATATTTCTCCGGAATGTCGAACCGGAACGCGCGCGCGGCGTTGAACCCCAGCAGCTTGGCGCGGGTCTCCTCGCGCAATCCGTTGCCCAGGGTGCGATACAGCGCCTGCGCGGAATAGGGCCAGCTGCCTTCATGGTGGGGATAGTCATTGGCCCACATGAAGTTGTTTTCGAGTCCGAATTCCTCGACCAGCGCGACTGCGGCCTTATCCTCCCCGAACGATGCGAAACAGTTGCTGCGATAATAGTCGCTGGGCAGATTCTTCATCTTCGGACGGACCCAGAAGTGATGCTTGAGATAGGCTTCGTCCATCTTCTGCATCATCCACGGCACCCAGCCGGCATCAGCCTCGATCGTCGCCGCGCGAAGGCGGGGGAAGCGCTCGAACACGCCCGATGCGCACATGTTGACGATCGGCTCGATGGTCGGCGACAATGAGTGGCACACATAATTGATGATCGCCCCGCCATTACCCCTCGCCGCGCGCGGGTCGCGGCCGGTCGACACATGATAGGTGATCGCCAGGTCATGATCCTGGATCGCGGCCCACATCCGGTCGAAAACCGGCAGGTTGTAGTTGATGTCGTTGACGTCATGCTCACCGAAGATCGGCTTGTTGGGCAGCGCGAGAATCCGATAGCCAAGCTTGGCCACGCGCTCGATCTCCGCCACGGCGAGGTCGACGTCGGCCGTGCAGATCGCCGCGGTGGGACTGCAGCGGTGTAGAAAAGGCGCACATTGCTCCATCGCCCAGTCGTTCCAGGCCCTGGCCTGCGCATCGACCACTTCATTGTTGCGGCTCGACCACATCAGCAGCGCGGCGCCATTGGGAAAAATGACTTCCGCATCCACGCCGTCACGATCCTGATCGGCGATTCGGGCCAGTCCGCCGACGACGGTGCCGTCCTGGTCCTTGGCCAGCAGGTCCGCACCCGATTTGGACCGCACCAGATCATCGCCGTCGAAATCGAAATTCACCAGCCTGTCCGGCCGCGCGCCGGGCATGACGATGTAGCGTTCCCCATTTTTCCGCACTTCGATCCTGGGGAGGAAATCGTGGAACTTGCGATCCATCCTTTCGTGGAACAGCTTTACCGGCGGGGACATATGCGTGTCGACCGAGACGATGAAATGCTTGTTGGGACCCGGACGCACGTCGCGGACCCAGCCTTCCACCTCGGGCGCTCCAAGGCGCCACGCATTCGCGGCATTGGGAATAATTTCAGCAACCGTGCCCATGACGATCCTCCTTCCTCTTTGAGAGGCTTAGCCATCGCGCGTTCGAAAGGGTTCATAAAGTTCATCTTTTGCAGCCACCGTTCAACTTTTTTAAACGGTCGTACCCCCGCGCGGCAAAACCGCACGAATGGACATCTCCATTTGCCGCGCAGGACATATCCCCGCGCGAAGGAGGCTTAGCACCGGCCGGCATGCGTGGGACACTAGCCGCAACGAACACGACCCTTCGGGAGAGACATATGGCGACCGCCCCGGGCGACAAAGCCAATCGCATGACGGTCATCGTCTGCATGCTGGCGAACAATTTCACGCTGGGCCTCACTTTCGGGTCCTTCGGCGCCCTGCTCGTCAGCAACGAGTTGGCGTTCGGCGTCGCGCGCAGCACCGTATCGCTAGGAATGAGCGCCGTCGCGACGACAGTGGGCCTGTCCGCGCTGCTGATGGGAGGGCTGGTACGAAAGCTCACGCCGCGCGTTTCGATCGCCCTGGGCCTGGGCGCCACCGCCAGCGCGCTCGTGGGGCTGGCCCTCACGTCCAGTTTTCCGGTGGCGCTGGCGATGTGGTCCCTGCTCGGCTTCGGCGCGGCGATGGCCGCGATCCTCGGACCGGTAGCCATCGCGGCAAACCTCTTCCCCGGCCGGGCGGGGAAGGTTCTTGGGATCGTCAATCTGCCGATCGTCCTGTTCTTCGGACCATGGCTAGTGGCCACCATGCTACCCGTCTTCGGGCGCGAAACGACCTATCTTCTGCTCGCCGTCCCGCCTCTCCCGGTCCTGCCCCTCGCGCTGCGCCTTCCCGCAGCGCGGAACAGCGGCGATCATGCAATCGGTCCGGCGGCGAAGTCCGTGCCGACAGCGGCCATCCTCGGCCGGATGGACTTCTGGTTGATCTCGCTGGGCATCGCTATCATCGCCGGGACTGGAACCGCCTACACCGTGCATGCGATCCCCTTTGCCGAGTCGCGCGGGATGAGCGCCGGAGCGTCCGCCATCATCCTGTCCGTCTATTCCGGCGCGGGCTTTGCCGGCATCCCGTTATTTGGCTGGCTGGCCGACAAGATCGGCGCACCGCGTGCGCTGGCCATATCCGGCGTCGTCCAATGCTTGTGCTGGGCCGGGCTGGCGGTAGCGCCCAACGGCAGCTTTCCCTTTCTGTCGGCAGCCCTGGGCGCTGCGTCCACGCCACTCACCACGCTTCACGGCGTCGCCATGGCGCAGATTTTCGGTGCCCAGGGCGTCGGCAAGGCGATGGGATATAGTTATGCGATCAAATTGCCGGCCCTGTTCCTGGCCGCGCCCGCCGTCGGTTACGCCTATGTGATCATGCTCGATTACCGGCCTGCTTTCCTGATCGTGGCCGCCTGTCTGGTCGGCGCCATCGGCGCGCTGGTCGCGCCGATGCTGGTGCGGAACGCCGCACCCCGGTCGGTGCTGTCGGCGTGACCGGAAGCGCGACAGGTCCGGCG